>NZ_FZNL01000003.1:368996-421735 GCF_900187965.1 Flavobacterium sp. ov086
TAACTCTTGAAAGGATGCAAAGATCACAAAGCAGTATGCTAAAATTTAGCAGACTAAAAATTCGCGTTAATTCGTGCAATTCGTGGCAAAAAAATTCTATTTCAAATCTAAGACTACTTTCACTGTAAAATCTGAATCGGTTTTATTGATACTTAATTGATGTTTTTCAGGATATTGAATCGCCAGTCTTTTCTTGACGTTTTCAAGTCCTAATCCCTGACTTTTTGATGGAATTTTATATTGTTCGGTATAAGAGTTTTCTATTTCGAAAATCAATTGTTTATTGACTTGCTTGCAGGACAAATGCACATATCCTTTTTGGTTTGGAAGTCTTGATACATGTTTAAAGGCATTTTCGATTAAAGGAACCAAAAGCAACGGTACAATCTGAAGCCGACCGTCCTCGATATTCCATTTGCTTTTTACTTCTAATTCATTTCCCCAACGGGTTTCTTCAACCGCGATTAAATCTTTCAAGTATTTAATTTCGAGATGCAACGGAACATATTCTTTATTACATTCATACAATTGATACCTTAAAATATCCGAGAACTGAACTAATAACACCGATGCTAATTCAACATTGCTTTGCATTAAAATATGAATATGATTGAGCACATTAAACATCAAATGCGGATTAATCTGATCTTGCAGAATTTTTATTTGGGCTTCTAAATGCACTTGCTGCAATCGAGCATGATTTTGTTCAATGACATTATGTTCCTGATAAAAACGAAGTCCGCAAGCGGTGCCACAAATCAAAAGTGCAGCGGGAATACTTCCACAAAACCGAGCCCATAAAAACTCTATCGTAGCCATATTAGCTTCGTCCGGATACAATCGGTTACGTGTGCGCGAATCGGAGAAAACGGCATAAATCACAGCCAGACAAAGTGACAAAAGCAGCACTACTGCAAAAGCCTGTACCGCAAATAATGTCATTTTGTTTTTGCGTAATGCCTTAGGAAGCATCACATCACTAAGAAAATGCGCCAAAACAATGGAGCTTAATAATATTAAAGCTGACTGGCGTACAGCCGAAATTATTCCATAATCGGCTATCAGTTGTGCCCAAATCGTAATACCAAGTATGAACCAGAAAAAGATTAAAAATATCCAATGCCGGTTTTTATTTTTTATAATCATCTAAAAAAAGAATAAGTGATTTGTGAGAAATTTTGTATTCAAAAATAACCTTATATTTCTAAAAGAACAGCAAAGAACCAAAAAGATTCTTTGCTGTTTATAAAGGTTAGACGAAAAATAAAGGCTAGAAAATAAAATATCCAACTCCAATATTAAAGGAATTTGGTTTAGAACTAAACTCTTTACTGACATTGTTTAATCCGCCTTGGTAAGTGAAATCCAGGGTAAATTTCCACATCTCAACTCCTGCTCCAACCTGATAACTTATATTGGATTTATCAAATTTCTTATAGGAGTTTTTAAGCTGATTTAATGACGAAATATTTTCATCCAGAACATACGAATAAACTCCTCCTCCAAAAACTCTCACATTTAAAGTCGAAAGATCAATTACTTTATAACCAATAAGCAAAGGCATTTCGAGACTTCTCCATTTTGCATTTTTAGAAGTTGATAATGAAGTCTTTTCAATTTTTGAAGATTTCTCACTATATAAGATTTCATTCTGAATATAGAATCTTTTGAAATCAAATCGCGCCATCGCTCCGGCAAAATATCCTGCTGCATATTTGGAACTAAAGCCATCTGTAACCGGTAATTCAGAATAATTGGAACCTCCTTTAATACCTACATGAATTGGAAGTGGGGATTGCGCATTAACTTTTGAAGAAATTAAACTTACTAAGAAAATAGTAGTCAGTAATACTAATTTGTACATGTTCATGATAATAGTTTTTATTAATTTGATACAAAGAAGCACAAACCTAAAACGCTATTAAAATTAGTTTGATGAACTGCATTAGGCTTTTGACCAACGGGAATTTTTAGTTTTTTTAGCCACGAATTAATACAAATAAAATTTGCGAAAATTCGTGAAATTCGTTGCAAAAAATCTTTTTTATCTCTGAATCCCGATAGCTATCGGGAGTGACTGAAAAATTAACCGCAAAGTTCACAAAGGATTCGCAAAGTTCTTAACTTTTGAAAAGAATGCGAAGTTCACAAAGCGATGCGAAAAAATTAAAAATTTGCAAAAATTCGTGGCGAAAAAATTATCTAATTAACTCATTTTCTAATTGGCACATTTTCCACATACTTACTATCCGTCAAAGTTCTCATAAACGCAATGAGCTGCTTTTTTTCTTTATCGGATAAGTTTAATTTGTCTTCTGGCAATGTTTGATTATCAAGACTGAATCCTAAACCCAAACCTCCTCCTTCATTATAGAAATCTATTACTTCTTCTAAAGTTTTATAAACACCATTATGCATATAAGGAGCTGTAAGTTCTATGTTTCTAATGGTTGGAGTTTTGAACGAATATTTATGAATTGCCGCTCCCGTAATTACAAACTTTCCTAAATCGCCATCGAGTTTTTTGTTTTTATTCGGAACACCTAAAATCTCACTTTCAGATCTGTCAAAATTTGGCGGAACTGTTCCATTTGTTAGCGGAATGAAATGACAAGTGGCACATTTGGCTTTTCCTGCAAATAGATTAAATCCTGCTTTTTCATCTGCTGTAAACGTTGTTTTGTTTTGCATATAGCCGTCAAATTTTGAATCGTAATGACTTAACGAACGAATATAAGAAGCTAAAGCATTTTTGATTGCAAATTCATTTATTTCTCCTTTCGGGAAAGCTTTCTTGAATTCCTTAACATAATCAGCCTTTTTTTGAATTGCCAAAGCTGATTTCTCTAAAGAACCATGCATTTCGTTTTCATTTTTAATAACCGCTACCGCTTGATCTTCGAGATAACTCACACGCGAATCATCAAAAAACACACGCTGAAAAGCGATATTATTTAATGTTGGCGTATTGCGATGAATCATTGATTTTCCGTCTAATGAAACTGCTCTTTCTAATCCGTCTGTAAAAGCTTTATCGGCATGATGACAAGAAGCGCAAGAACGAGTATTGTTTCCGGATAAGATAGGATCATTGAATAACTTTTTGCCCAAAGCAATTTTTTCAGGCGTTGTTTCATAATCGGGGAAACCCGAAAAAGCTTCAGCATCAAAAGCATCTTTGTCAAATAAAGTTTGCGATGTTACTTTGAGACCTCTTTGCTCTTTCATAAGTGAAATTCCTAATTCTGATTGGGTTTTAAAAAGTCCTTTACTTAAAGGATTCGCTATTTCTCTGATAAAATAAGCGCGATCAAAAGCATTAAAATTTGTGTTTGTATGCAAATACTTCTTTCCTTTTTCTAAAACCGCAAGTACTTGTTTAGCATTCGAAACCGAATTCTTCTCGGTGTAAACCTGATAATATTTTTCGATTGTTTCTAGAGAGACCAATGCTTCAGGAAGTGAATTTAGCACCACAGGCGAATCAAAACCGGTAATTCCTAAAGTAATAATTCTATAAACTTCTAATCGCATGGCGTCAAAAACATGCGCATCAGTCAATTCATTCGAACTTGACACTTTTTCTAATCGGGTTAAATTTGCCGACAAAACGCCTAATTCCTGAATTAGTTCTTTTTTACTCGTTTTGTTATATTTCGGAAAAACCAATTCCTCAACAACCTGAAAACCTTCAGGCGCAACCGTAACTTTATCATTTTCTTCGAACTCAGGTATTGCAGGTCCGTTGATTGATTTAGAAACTGTAGGCGAATAATACTCACTTATCATTTCGACCTTTTTGTAACTCTGATGTGCTTCGAGAAATTGTCTCTGGATTTGTGCTTCAGTAGAATCTTCTTGCACCGAATATTTAAGTTTAGCTACTTTTTCGATCAATAAAGTAATATCGTCCTGAAACAATTTATTGATCTCCTGATGTTTGTTTTTTTTCTGACAAGCAACAAACGTTACCAAGAACAACAAACAATATATTTTTTTCATGATTTAATACCAATTATAAAGAGGAATATTTAGAAAAACAGAAACCACCACCTCAAACTGAAGTAGTGGATTGCTGTTTTGTACTATTTTAAAAATTTATCTTGCTAAACCTTTAATTACTACGATTTGACTTGCTTGTTGCTCATTCGGACGGTTTGTTCCTCCGTCAGGACTTTTATATTTTGCACCAGTCCAAGTATGTGGCTGAACGCTTAGCATAAAAGTATCAGGAATACCAACTTGCTCAGAAACATCGATTAAAGCACCATATTCCCAATCTCCAAATTTAGATATTCCACCTACGTTATATTTTGCAGCATCTGTTGCAGTACGACGGTGATCTAATTCTACAACAACTTTTAATTCTTTTGTAGCAATATTGTATTGATAAATGTAAGCATCATGAGTTTCATCTCCGTATCCGTTAGCATCTTCCTCAACGTAAACGTAGTTTTTAGTCACACAAATATTATCCGGATTTTGAAATTTACCAGCAATTCCAGAACGGTTATCTCCGTCAAGAATCACCTCAAGAGTTCCTTTTAATGGGTCAGCAGCATCAAGATTTAATCTGTAAACTCTACCATATTTAGTTCTTGAACCATCAGCATTTGTTCCGGTTGTATTTTGTCCAGTTGCATTAAAATATACTTCGCGATCTGCAGTATTACCACCTTTACGGTAATCTAAATCTTCTACACGACCAAATTTAATCGCTTTCAAAGTATTTACAGACGCATTAATTTGTGCTCCTGTTAAAGTAGTATGATTGTCAATTTTTACAAAAGATACAGGATAAGTTTTACTAACTTCCATATCTTTTTCTCTTTGATTGTCATCATTTCTTTTTAGCATGTACAAAGAACCGTTAGTTAAATCACCAACTGTATTAGATACATACATAAAAACCTGACCTCCATAAGTTCCAGAATCGTCATCACCAATTACGACAACGGTTTTACCTTTATAAGCAGAAGAGCGTAATGGCAAAGCATTCTCAGCACTTAAACGGCCAAATCCTGATAATTCTTTAGACACAGATGCAGAACCTGCGCTTCCGTAAGGATCCAAAGCATGTGTACGAGATTCTTCTCCAGATTCTCCACAAGTCAAATAAACAGGTCCAAAACCATGTTCAGCCGGTGTTGCCATAGTAGCACCACAAAGTCTCCATGTTCCTCCGCTTGAATTTAACAAATACTCCCCTTTAGTAGGCTTGAATGTTTTGTCTAATGTAATTCTTGCAACCGAAAAATTATCTTCATTATTTACTAAAAAAGTAAAAGTTCCGTTAGTATTTTTTAATAAACCAGAACCGTCAGCAGAACCTCCAAAAACAAATTTAGGAGTCTCTATAAGAACATCATCTGAGCCAAAAAGAGAATAAATTTTTAAATTTTCAAAACCTGGTTTTGCCTTCAATAAACTTGGCGTTACAGACTGGTCTTTTAATACAACACTTGTTGTTTTTGTTTCATCCTGATCTTTAGAGTCATTATTACATGATGTAATCAATGATCCAAGAATAAATAGGGGTAAAATAATTCTTTTCATCTCACTTTAATGTTTAATTTTATTTTTTTACAAAGTAACCCCTTACTCTTTAACTTAAAATCACTTCGATATTAACAAAAAAACAAGAGTCTGACCAAAAAGCTACTTAAAACCCAAAAAAAATTAACATTAAATTAGTAATACAAAACATTCATAAAGTACCAGTAACATACCCATAAAAAAAGAGCCCTACTTTTAAGGCTCTCTCTTCAACTGTTGTTTATACATTTCGATATTGGCTTTAATCTTTTCGTCCAGTTCCGGAACCTTTATATCAGTATGTTTTTGCATTTCTTCCCAAATAATTTTAGCTACAATATAGCGAGCCATTTCTTTATCATCAGCAGGCACGACATACCAAGGCGCATAATCTGTTGAGGTTTTGTTTATTGCCTCTTCATAATACTGCTGATATTCGTTCCAGTGTTCACGTTCTTTCAAATCACCGGGCGAAAACTTCCAATTGTGTTTTCCTTCCTCCAAACGGCGTAACAAACGTTCCCTTTGCTCCTCTTTACTCAAATGAAGATAGAATTTAAGTACAATAGTTCCGTTTTGCGAAATATGTTTTTCAAAATTATTGATTTGCTTAATTCTGTTTTCCCAGAAAGTCGGTGTAATATCATCAACTGAATTAACTCCCGGTAAATTCTCTCCCAAAATATATTCCGGATGCACACGCGTTACCAAAACATTCTCGTAATGCGTACGGTTAAAAATCGCAAACTTCCCTTTTTCCGGCAAAGCAAGATAATGTCTCCATAAATAATCATGTTCCAATTCTGTCGAATTTGGCGTTTTAAAACTGTGCACCACAACCCCACGCGGATTAAATTCCTTGAAAACTTCCCTAATTAAACTATCCTTTCCCGAAGTATCCATTCCTTGCAGGCAAATCAAAACACCATATTTATTATGTGCATACATTACATCCTGCAAATCACTCAGTTTCGCCTGTACTTTATCCAGTTTGGCTTCTTTTTCGTCGCTGTCAGCATCAATATCAAGCAAAGTAGGAATCTTTGATAATTTTATTTTATCTGTAACTTTAAAATTTTTCGGATCTATCGATTTCATATATGTTGATTTTATTTTTTATTGGTCATATATGTTATCGCCTTTTACACATTGATGTTTTAGTACAACTCTTAACATGGCGATTTCATATACCTTAGTTTTGTAATATAAATATACTAATTTTACGAAGCATATTCCTGCTATCCATTACAATACTTTTTCAATAAATTGTATTTTTCTAAAACATACCAAGAGCTTCCGCTGGTCGCTTTGTTCTGTCAAGAAAAAACCACAATTTCTTCTCAAAGTATTTTCATTGCTATCAGGGCTAGGCATTGGTTTTCAAAACAGCAATTTCAAAATTCATAATGACAAAAAGAATTCTATTTTTATTTTTCTTCTTCTTAACACTTCTTGGAAAAGCACAAAACAATCCCGAAGTTAAAGTTAATGTAGAAGATTTAGTTTCTAATTATATAAAACAGCTTAACTCTAGAAAAATAGATACAATGTGTGTTTACGAGAATTATTGTGTAGGAAGCATAAAAATATATGAAGCTAGCTTACTTGATAGTAAAGATTTTTGCATGGAAGATTTTCCAAATGATCCAGTTTATATTTTTTGGATTGATAATGGAAGAAAAAAAATGACAAAAATAAGTATATGTTCTGAATACGCTGAAAGTTTAGATGATGACAACATTTTTTGGCATATGTATTTCCCAAACAAAGACATCATTAAAAAAGAAGAAATTAAGCGTTTTCAGTATAAAACTTCTAAAAAAGAAATCTACACAATGATGCGAGATCACTCATGTCATCAAAATTTAAAATTTATAATAGGCAACCAAATTATTGAAAAACGTTTCGATTTTTTCAATTTGATAAAAGAAGAAGATGCAAAAGTAAATATTAATTACAATCACAATACCAATTTAAAAAGTAAACGATTGATAGACCTTCTTGAAAAAGTAACTTCAGAAGCAGAAAAAAATAATACATTTAAAAAGATAAAGTCAAGATAATTTAAGATCTACAATACAAAATTCATGGAAAAATTCACATTAGAAATATTATTTCAAATCATCGGAATCGGATCAGCATCAGGATTATTTTTTAATAACAATTCCCTTTATATCATTGGCGATAACAGCGGATTTTTATATGAATATAATATGACGAATCAGCAATTAAACCAACATCCTTTAATTGACAATCCAACGCAAAATATTCCCAAAAACTTAAAACCCGATTTCGAATCGCTGACACATCACAACGATACATTATATGTTTTTGGTTCCGGCTCAACCGAAAACCGAAATAAAATGATTGAATTCGATTTAAAGAATAAAACCATTTTACAAAAAAACAATCTGGTAGATTTATATGCCGTAATGCAAAGTTTTGGTGCTATAAAACCTGAAGATTTCAATCTTGAAGGAGCGATTTTCGATGGAGAAAACTGGTATTTATTCAATCGTGGAAATGGAGTTTCAAACAAAAACACCATTTTTACTATTCACGCCAAAAATCTGGGAGAAGAATTTGCGCTTGTAGCTACCAATTATAAACTTCCAAAAATAAAAGGAGTTCGTTCCAGTTTTACCGATGCCATTTTGGTCGAAGACAAAATCTATTTCCTTTCCACTGCCGAAGACACCAAATCAACCTACGACGATGGCGAAATCCTTGGAAGCTTCATTGGAAGAATTGATCTTAAAACCATGAAAATTGATTTCACACAAAAAATAACTTCAACCAATAAATTCGAAGGTTTGACATTCTACAAAAAAGAAAATGACAAAATAGAGTTTTTGCTTTGCGAGGATAATGATACTGAATTGCTGGAAACGAAGATTTTTAAATTGAGTTTGCCGGTTAAGTAAAACTTGCTCGTATTTTGTCATTCCGAGGAACGAGGAATCTCCACAAGAAACTCTACAATGAAAATCGCCAATCTTTATAGAGCTACTTGTGGAGATTCCTCGTTCCTCGGAATGACAGGATTTTTACAAAATATAGTCGAAAACTTCATAAAAAATAAATTTCTTATCTGCTTTTAAATATGAAACAAATCTACCAAAGAACTATCATTATACTACTATTTATAACTTTTCAAAGTTACTCTCAAACACAAGAAGCAATAATTTTCTTTAAAGACGGTGATTCTATTGAAGGTCTTGCTGCTCTAAAATTCAATAAAATAAAATTTAAAATATCTCCTGATGATAAAACTGACACATGGGATTATGAATACGTAAAAAAAATTACGTTCATTGGTTTTGAAATGAGAAGAACTTTTGAATATGTTACTTTAAACTCGCTAGACAAACCTAAACTGGTCGAGACGATTACTAAAGGCGAAGTTTCTTTGTATAAAAAACTAGGTTCAGATTACAGTCTTTTTGATCTTATATCAAATCCATATGATGAACTGCCTTCTAATAATCCAAATATTAATTCACAACTTAACTCACAATTTAACTCGCAATTTCCAGGTCAATATCCTCAAGCAAGAGAGGTTCCCGAATTTTACTATCTTAAAAAAGAAAAAGATAAATATCCAACGTGTTTAAATTGCGGGGTTATTAGTACATGGAGAAAAAACACTTCTAAGTTTTTCGCAGATTGCGATTTTATTGTCAAAAATCTAAAAGGGGATAAATGGGTTTTTGAAGATCTTAGAGAAATCGTTGAATTTTATAATGATATTTGTTTAGGAGAATAAAACATTCTATTTATAAATACAACAATATAAAGACTCAATGTATTACATCTCTACAAAATGTGTTTTTACCCAGAAAATCGTACCTTTAAAAACATCTATTAAAAAAAATAAACGCCTTTTTTAAACTTTTTTTCATTGCCTTCCCAACCTTTTTATCTTTTTATCTCTCTTTAGTATAAAGACAACAATTGTGATAAACGAAACTCTAATTTCTAACTGCAAAAAAATGAACCGCGATGCTCAGCGTCAGGTTTATGAGCATATGGCTCCAAAATTGTATCGCGTTTGCAAACGATACCTAAAAAAGGAAGAAGAAATTGAAGAAGCTATGGCTGACGCTTTCTATACCATATTTACAAAACTGGAACAACTCAAAGAAATTCTGGCTTTTGAAGCTTGGGCGCGAAAAATAACCGTCAATCATTGTTTGGCAACCATCAAGAAAAACACCAATTTTAATATGTATCTTGATGATGTCAAATTGCTTTCACAACCTTTTACCGAAGAAGTTAACGCTTTAGAAGAAGAAGATTTACTGAATTTACTAAACCATATTCCAGACGGCTGTAAAACTGTTTTTAACCTTTTTGTTATAGAAGGTTTTGGACATAAAGAAATAGCCGCAATGCTAAACATTTCTGAAGGCACATCGAAATCACAATTGAATGCCGCAAAAACCAAGCTAAAGGAATTAGTAAATAAATTGTATTACCAAAAAGCAAAGTAGTCATGGACAATCAAGATAAAATATTCGATAAATTTAAAGAAGCCGCGCACAACTCGGAGTCAAAAGATTTTCCTGGAATGGAAAAAGTCTGGTCGCGCGTCGAAGACAAACTCGACAAAAAAGAAGACAAAAAAGCAATTACATTATGGAAGAAAATTGCAATTGCTGCTTCTCTACTATTATTAATCTCTTTAGGAGCTCAGTTCTTAAAATCTGATAAAATTTCTACAACCCCAACATCTAAAGTTGTAGTAAATGAAAAAGAAAAAAATGCAAATCCGAATTCTAATTTAGAAAAGAACAAAGCTTTAGTTTCTTCAGATTCAGAAATAGTTTCCAAAACAGAAGCAACAAAAATTATAGATCAACAAATTAAAGAGCAGCCGCAAGTAGTATTACAAGAAGTTCAAATCGCCACAAATGATGCTATGGCGGCTGAAGCAAGCCCTGCGCCAGTTGCCGGTCAAATTGCTGCACCAATAGCTGAACAATCCGGATTTTCTAATATGGAGGAAGAAACCACCGTTGAAAAAGATAAAGATGTACAAAATTTTGGTTACGGAAGAACTGTACAAAGAGAATCTGCCAAAGTTACTTATGCTGATAAACAAACTTCATTGGCTAAAAAAAGTGCTCCTTTGATTGTTATAAACGGAAATCCTCTATCTCACAGCGACGATCAGAAAAGAGATAAAATGATGCAAAAGGAAATTCCTAATTTACAACCCGAAAATGTAGATTCTCTGGTTGTATTAGAGCAGCCTTTATATATAATAGACGGCATTTATTACTCAGAAAATGACTTATTTGGTCCAAACCCTACAAGTCCTTATGCACCTTTGAATAAACAGGAAATTAAAACCATAACTGTACTTCAAGATCTGGAAGCCACATCAAAATATGGCGAAAAAGGCAAAAAAGGAGTCGTAATTATTACTACTAAAACAGGAAAACCAGCCGGTAAAAACTAGATTAAAATCTAAAACTTAATTTCAGGAATCTATGTCAAAGTTTTAAATTTTGACATAGATAATCTCTAACATTTACTTAAAAATTACTATCATGAAAAACGTAAAACTTATTTCATTAGCCCTTTCTATGCTTATATGTTTCGTAGTATCAGCACAGGAAAGAACAATTACAGGAACTATTTCAGATAAAAGTGGTCAGGCACTTCCGGGTGTAAACGTTCAGATTCAGAAAACCAAAAAATCAGCAACTACAGATTTTGATGGGAAATATAACATTCAGGCTCAAAAAGGCGATGTTATATTGATCACCTTTATTGGATATCAAAATCAAACAAAAACTATTGGTGACGAAAACATTATCAATGTTGTATTACAAGAAGACAATCAATCACTCCAAGAAGTAGTTGTTACAACCGCAATGGCATCAAAAAAAAGAAAAGCAACTAAATCCTCCACACAAATGGTACAAGGCAAAGTTGCCGGAGTCGCTATTTCGTCTGGATATGTTCAGTATGCTCCAAGTCAAAGTATAGTAGTGAGAGACGTTGTATCTCTTTCTCCTAAAAATGAACCTTTATATATTCTCGATGGCGTTCCTGTAAAATCTGACCAATTTGCTAAAATCAATCCAAATGATATTCAGGATGTAAAAGTTCTAAAAGATAAAGATGCTACATCAACTTACGGAAGTAAAGCTTCAAATGGAGTTGTTGTTATCGATACTAAAAACGGAATTTACAAAAATCTTACAGAGAAAGAGCTTGATGCTAAATTGAACATTGTACATCCTGCTCCAACACCAAATCAGGAAGATTATGATGCTTTTGTAGAAAATGCATTCGAAAGCCCTAAAACAGCACCACTTTCTACTTTTTCAATCGATGTTGACAATGCTTCTTACACTAATATCAGACGTTTTATCAATAATGGACAAGCGGTTCCTAAAGATGCTGTTCGTGTCGAAGAAATGGTAAACTTCTTTAAATACAATTATCCACAGCCAAAAGATCAGCATCCTTTTTCGATCAATACAGAATTAAGTGATTCTCCCTGGAATACCAAAAATCAAATTCTTAGAATTGGTTTGCAGGGAAAAAATATCGCAACAGAGAATTTACCGGCATCCAATATGGTTTTCTTGATTGATGTTTCCGGTTCTATGGAAGACGATAATAAATTGCCATTATTGATACAATCCATGAAAATTTTGGTAAACGAATTAAGAGCAAAAGATAACGTTGCAATTGTAGTTTATGCGGGCGCAGCTGGTTTGGTTTTACCTCCAACTTCGGGTGATGAAAAAGAAACTATAAATGACGCTTTAGAAAGTTTACAAGCCGGAGGAAGTACTGCCGGTGGCGCCGGAATTGAATTAGCATACAAAATCGCTGCTGAAAATTTTATTAAAGATGGAAACAACAGAGTAATTCTGGCAACTGATGGTGATTTTAATGTTGGGAGTTCATCTAATTCAGATATGGAAAAATTGATTGAGCAAAAAAGAAAAACCGGCGTTTTCTTAACTTGTTTAGGATATGGAATGGGAAATTATAAAGACAGTAAAATGGAAACTTTAGCCGATAAAGGAAACGGAAACTATGCTTACATTGATAATATTCAGGAAGCGAATCGTTTTTTAGGAAAAGAATTCAAAGGTTCGATGTTTGCAATTGCCAAAGATGTAAAAATCCAAATCGAGTTTAATCCAAAACAAGTTCAGGCGTATCGATTGATTGGCTATGAAAACCGAAAACTACGTCCGGAAGATTTTAAAAATGATGCAATTGATGCGGGAGAATTAGGAAGTAATCACACTGTGACAGCATTATACGAGATTATTCCGGCGGGTGTTGAAAGCGATTATCTGAACCAACAGCCAGATGCTTTAAAATATACCAAAGTACAGGAAACTGCAAATAATTATAATGATGAACTCGCCACAATAAAATTCCGTTACAAAAAACCTGATGGCGACAAAAGTATCGAAATGGTAAATGTAATCCCGAACAAAACTGTTGCTTTAAACAAAGCTTCAGACGATTTTAAATTCAGTACAGCTGTTGCGTGGTTTGGATTGAAATTGAGAGATTCAAAACTAATTTCTAATAAATCAACTACTGATATTTTAAAATTAGCAAAACAAGGATTATCACGAGATTCTGAAGGTTATAAGGCTGAATTTATTCGTCTTGTTGAAAGTGCTAAAAACGTGCTTTAATCGATTACTTAACACATTTAGATACTACTTAATTTTTATACAATGAAAAATTTACTTTTTGCGCTATTGATATTCATAACAACAAATACTTTTTCTCAAAACAAAAGTACAACTGAAAAACCCTTTATTGAAGTTTCTGGTCAAGCCGATACATTAGTTTTACCGAATAAAATCTGGATCAACGTAATTTTAATGGAAAAAGATTCTAAAGGAAAAAAATCTGTCGAAGAATTAGAAAAAGATATGATCCAGAAATTACAATCAATTGGCATTAATACTGAAAAGGATCTAAGTCTAAACTATATGTCTAGTAATTTCAGGAATTATCTTTTGAAACAAACTGATATTTTCAAATCAAAATCATATTCTATTCTGGTTTCTGATGCAAATACTACTGCAAAAGTTTTTATAAGGTTAGAAGAAATCGGAATTTCTAATGTTCAAATTAGTAAACTAGAAAATACGGAAGAAAAAAAGATTAAACTTTTAATAAATGCAAAAGCAATATTAAATGCAAAACAAATTGCCGAAAGTTTTGCAAAACCTTTAAATCAAAAAATTGGAAATGCCATACAAATAAGTAACTTTGAAATTATGTCAAATCAATTGGCAGGAATGGTTAGTGGTATAGCAATAAGAGGAATTTCTTCAAAAGAATCTGTAGCAGAAAATTACGAACCTACTATGGAATTTGAAAAAATAAAAATTTCAAGTTCTGTTCAGTCCAAATTTTTATTAGAATAATTTAAAAGCCCTATATAAATCAATTTTCAAACAAATTTTCATGAATCCTATTTTAAATCAGAATCTATTTCTTGTCAAAGAACACATTGGAATGTTTAAAGCCGCAAACAATTATGATATTTATAATCCTGAAAGCAATCAGATTATAATGAATTGCAGAGAAAATAATCTGGGATTTTTCACCAAGATTCTCCGTTTTACAGATTATAAAAGAGCCACACCTTTTGATATCGAAATCACAACTGCTTCTGGCGAGAAAATAATTTCTGTAAAAAGAGGAGTTGCAATCTTCCGCTCGACGGTTGAAATTTTTGACGAAAAAGATCGTCTTGTTGGAACATTCAAACAAAAATTCTTTTCGATTGGCGGTAAATTTGAAATTCTGGATAAGAACGAAAAACCTGTTGCTACATTACAAGGAAAATGGACAGGTTGGGATTTTAAATTCAGCCATGAAAATAAACAACTTGCTCAGGTTAGTAAAAAATGGGCCGGAATGGGCAAAGAGTTTTTTACAAGTGCAGACAATTATGTTCTTCAAATTGAAGAAAATGTAGCACAGGATAGTCCGCTTAGACAATTAATTCTTGCTGCTGTAATGTGTATCGATATGGTTCTGAAAGAATAATAAGTTTGTTAAACTTAGATTAAGAAAATAGCTGAAAGCATCATTTTAGGAAGCAAAAACTGTATTTTTGTGTTACTAAAATGATGCTTTTGCATTTCTAAAAAATAAATCATGACAGACTTAAAAAATAAAAATGCCCTAATTACAGGTGCTGGAAAAGGAATTGGAAAAGCCATTGCCATTGCACTGGCTAAAGAAGGTGTAAACGTAATTTTAGTTTCAAGAACTCAGGCAGACGTTGATCAGCTTGCGGATCAAACCAGCAATTTAGGAGTAAAATCTTTGGCTTTGGCTGCCGATGTTTCTGATATTAATTCGATAAATAGTGCTGTAGAAAAAGCTTTCGCCGAATTTAAAACTATCGATATTTTAATTAATAATGCCGGTATTGCCGCTTTTGGAAATTTCCTTGCACTAGAACCTTCTGCTTGGGAAAAAATTATTCAGGTAAATTTAATGGGAACATATTATACAACCCGTGCTGTTTTACCTAATATGATCGAAAGACAAACAGGTGATATCATCAATATTTCTTCGACTGCAGGATTAAACGGAAACGCATTAACAAGTGCTTACAGTGCTTCTAAATTTGCGGTTCTAGGATTAACAGATTCTTTAATGCAGGAAGTTCGTAAATATAATATTCGCGTTACAGCGCTTACACCAAGTACGGTTGCGACTGATATGGCAAAAGATCTAAACCTGACAGATGGTAATCCGGATAAAGTAATGCAATCTGAAGATATTGCTGAATTAATCATTGCGCAACTGAAATTAAGCCGTAGGGTCTTTATTAAAAACAGTAGTATCTGGTCTACGAATCCTTAAAAACAAAAAATAAACTCCAATCTTTTAAAATCCCAAATTCCAAGTGTTTTTTGAATTGGTATTTGGACACGAGCGTCAGCGAACTGGCGAAGCAATTTAATTTTTGGAATTTCAAAAAACACATGATGGAACAATATTTAAGACAATTAATTTCAATAGAATTTACAGATAAAAAAGAACTTTTTACGGGATTTCTGATTGATTACTCTGATGACTGGATTTTATTACGAAACAATCCTGAAGATTTTATTTTGGATGGTTTTGTGATTCTGAAAAACAAAAACATCGAAGCGGTTCACAGAGATCACGATTTGGAATTTACCGAAAAAGTAATTCGCCTAAAAGGTTTAAAGACAAATGCCGAAGACATTATTCCGATTCGGGATTTGAATTCGATTCTCAATTATGTAAATAGCAAATACGGTATTTTTCAAATTTCAAAAAAATCAGCAAAATCAGCTTATCTAGGAAAATTGATTGAATTAAACGATGAAGAACTTACAATTGATTTCCTGGACATAAGAGGTCAATTTGGAGGAGAATTAAGCTTTAATCCGCAGAAAATTAGAGTTATCGAATTTGATACAGATTATATCAACTCTTTGAAATTGGTGATTCCTGAGGATCAGAAATAATTATTTAAAAAACAGAAAAGCCCTTTTTACAGAGGGCTTTTCTATTTTTTGTCTTTACTGTCAATCTTTGTCAAAGTTTAAAACTTTGGCAAGATCTAAATCTATGCTTCTGTCAATTTATTTAAAAACTCTAAACGAACGCTTCCGTCTTCGTCGATTTTTGTCAAATTGATTTCTTGTAATGTATTTACCAATTCCGGATTCCAAGGAGTTTTTACTTTTACGTAATTCTCTGTAAAACCGTGAATGTATCCTTCTTTATTTTCACTTTCGAACAAAACCGTTCTATTAGATCCTAATTGACTTTCGTAAAAAGCACGACGTTTTTTAACTGATAAACCACGTAACATTTTACTACGTTTTGCTCGGACATTTGCAGGAACAATTCCCACCATATCTGCAGCTTCTGTATTATCTCTTTCAGAATAAGTAAAAACGTGCAAATAAGAAATATCCATTTCATTCAGGAAATGATACGTCTCTAAGAAATGTTCGTCAGTTTCTCCAGGGAAACCAACAATAACATCAACACCAATACAAGCGTGTGGCATTACTTTGCGAATCTTGTTTACTCTTTCGGTGTAAACTTCACGTAAGTAACGACGTTTCATTAATTTTAAAATATCATTACTTCCTGATTGTAGCGGAATATGAAAATGAGGAACAAAAGTTCTGCTCTTAGAAACAAACTCTATAGTTTCATTCTTCAATAAATTAGGCTCAATTGATGAAATTCTCAAACGCTCAATTCCTTCCACCTTATCCAAAGCCTGAACTAAATCAAGAAATGTATGTTCGTGTTTTTTATTTCCAAATTCTCCTTTTCCGTAATCACCAATATTTACTCCCGTTAAAACAATCTCTTTAATGTTTTGAGCCGAAATTTCTTTAGCATTTTGCAATACATTTTCTAAAGCATCACTTCTCGAAATTCCTCTTGCTAAGGGAATTGTACAATAGGTACATTTATAATCGCAACCATCCTGAACCTTCAGGAAAGCACGAGTTCTGTCTCCAATAGAATAACTTCCAACGTAAAAATCAGCTTCGGCAATTTCGCAAGAGTGAACTTCACCCATATCGTTTTTGCTTAAATCATTAATGTAGTCGGTAATTTTAAACTTTTCTGTAGCTCCAAGAACCAAATCAACACCATCAACTGCTGCTAATTCCTCAGGTTTCAATTGTGCATAACAACCCACGGCAGCGACAAAAGCTTTATCATTAAGTTTCATTGCTTTTTTTACAACCTGCTTAAATTGCTTATCAGCATTCTCTGTGACAGAACAGGTATTGATTACATAAATATCAGCTACTTCTTCAAAATCAACACGATCAAAACCTTCATCATTGAAGTTTCTGGCAATTGTAGAAGTCTCTGAGAAATTCAATTTGCATCCAAGCGTATAAAAGGCAACTTTTTTTCTATTTTCCATGGGAATAAACTACGTTTTAAGTAGTAAGATATTATATTTACATCTCTTTTGAAGAGTTTGCAAATTTACGTACAATATTCTTTAAAATAAAATCAATAATGCACTATATATCAACATTTTGCACTAAACCAGTATTTCAAGTCATCATAAAAAATCATAAATTATAGTAAACAGCTTATTCATAAATTCAATATTCACGAAAATGTAACATTGTTTCAATAAGAATAAAACGACAAAATAATCGATAAAACGCAAATAATATCGATAAAACGCATTTTTCCGAGTTTTAAATTCAAATTTTCTTACATTTAACTTTGCTAAGTTAGTTTTTCGAAGTAATTTCACTTCTCAAAAACGGTTAACTAAAATTATATTATTTTAAATAATAATTCACGCATAACAATTTTGATTTTCCCTCGTTATGTTGTTGTTTTGTTATTAGAAAAAATGGGCAAGCCGAAAACCAGAAAGAGTAGGCAAAAATTATAAATTAAAACTCCATATGAAAGCATTTTTACCCACAATCTGCTTGATGTTCTTAACCATTTTTAGCTCTCAGGCGCAAACTGCTGCTCCAGCTGCTAATCCATTTCCATCTATTAGCACATTGACAAACTGGGCGAGCTTAAACTCTCAATCTCAATTTGATATTGCAATTCGTGCGGTTGGATTTAAATTTGAAGTAAAAGAACCGGGTGAAGGCTCAACTGCTTACACTTATATTCGTAAAGTAACGGTAAATGAAGTAAATTATACGGATAGAATCGTTTACAGAATTACCAGTAATAATTCGGCAAGTATTATTTCATTGGTAACTGCTTCGACTGATTTAGTAAGTTTGTACACTCCGCAATTGGCAACTTTCAAAAATAACAATTGTAAAACTGAAATGTCTAAAGACAAAAACACAACTTGCAGCTGTTATGAAAGTGCAAATTTTGCAATCGATCTTTGCGACGAGCGTGTAAAATTGACAATGGGTGACGGAAATAAATATTTTGTTTCTGTAGCTAAAAAATAATATCCAATACCTAAATTATATTTAAGTATTAAAACTACGAGCTGTTTTCCAAATCTTTGTAAATCTTAAACGAGATTAAGTTTACAAAGATTTGGAACGCATTTCTTAGTTACTTATAAGTTTGGATTTCTCATTTCATACCAAACTTCTAATTCTTCTTCATATTCAAAAGCATTTACATACTGTAAACCTAGCTTTTCTAAAATTTTTCTTGAGTTTTCGTTTCCTGGATCCGCGTAAGCGTAAACCGCATCTACTTTCATTACATTGAAAGCTTGATCTATAAAGGCTTTTCCTGCTTCAGTCGCATAACCTTTTCCCCAATGTCTTTCGATAAAACGATATCCTATTTCATAAAAATCTTTATGATTATTGATTTCATTTGTAATAAATTTTATTCCGGACCAGCCAATAAACTCACCAGTTTCTTTTAGAATAACAGCCCAACGACCAGTACCAAAATCTGCATATTGTTTATGTAAAAAGTCAATATAAGCCCGACTTTGGTCAATATGCGTGATCGGCTTCTTCCCTACAAAAAGATGCACATTCGGATTAGATTCTAATTCAAATAGTCCTATATCGTCTGTCAGGAGAAATTCTCTTAATAATAAACGTTCTGTTTCTATTGGTCCTTTCATAAAAATTAATTTAAAATATAGCGTTGTACAACCTCAGCAACTCCATCGTCATTGTTTGACGCTACAATTATATCAGCTCGGTCACGCAATTCAGGCGTTACATTATCAACCCAAACTCCAAGTCCGGCATATTCTATCATTGTTAAATCATTTCCTGCGTTTCCTACGGCAATAATTTCACTTTGATGAATGTTTAATTTCTCTGCTAAGATTTTTATACTTGCTGCTTTATCGATTCCATTTTGTGCCGCTTCTAAGAAAAAAGGTTTTGACATTGCAATACTCAAATATGGCATTGCTTGTTTTAAATCGCTCTCTAATTCTTTTAGATAAGAAGGCTCAGCTAATAAAATACATTTCACTGTAGGTTCTGTTACTGCATCTCTAAAGCTTGACACTTTATTGTGTGGTAATCCCGTAATTTCTTTTTCGATTTCGATATACTCAGAATCTGTTTCACTTATGATTTCACCATCTACATACGTGATAATATGCGTTTTCGTTTTTACACTATAATCGTATAAATCACGAATTTGCTCTAGCGTTAATTTCTGTTCAAACAAAACAGTGTCGTCTTTAGCACTACTAATTATAGCACCGTTAAACGAAATTATATAAGAATTGTTCAAGTCCAGTTCTAATTCTTTAGCATAAGCAGTCATTGCCGATGTTGGTCGGCCTGAAGCTAAAACCACATAAACCCCTTTTGCCTGAGCTTCAAGAATCACTTTTTTATTAAGCTCCGAAATTTTATGATCGTCTGTCAACAGGGTATCATCCATGTCGAGCACCAGCATTTTATATTGCATTATATTTTTTTCTAATTAAAAAACAGAGCTTAAATACTCATTCTGAAATCCTCAATAACCGGATTTGCTTTTGCAAAATCTGTTTCCTGAATAAATACTTCAACCGCTAAATCTGATCCTCCATAACCACCTAAACGTGCAGATTGGATATTATCTTTTTTTACTGTCTCTACTCCAGCTTCTTCTAATCTTTCTTGCAATGCAAGTGCTAAAACTTCGCTTCCTGAATACACCTTCATTAATCCCATGACATTCTATTTTTTATAATTATTTAATTCTTATTCTAAAATTATTTTTAACTGCTTTTGGAAATCACTATTTTCATTCATTCCCATATGTCCCTGCGCTTTTAAAGGATAAAAATGCCCGTTTGATTTTAATTCTTTACTCAATCGAACTGAATTTTCATAAGGAATCAATTGATCTTCCATTCCATGGAAAATATAAATTGGCATTTTAATTTTGGGCAAATATTTATACGTTTCTAAATCAAATTTTTTCATGAAATCAGGAAAAAAAGGAACTTTTGTACTCGATAATTCTGCAAAACTATAATACGGAGACTGCAGAATTAAAGCTTTCGGCTTATTCTCTGAAGCCAATATTGCTGCGAGTCCCGAACCAATCGAATAACCCGCAATAATGATTTTATTTTCAGGATATCGCTTTACTAATATTTTATAGACAATAGAAATATCCTTATTTAACTGCTCTTCATTTTCAATTATACCTTCACTTTTTCCGAAGCTTCGATAATCTAAAATAAAAATATCATACCCTAAACTGGTATATGTTTTTGCTATTTTACCCCAGGTTTCTAGTGTTCCCGCATTTCCATGAAGATAAAAAACAAGGCCTTTAGATTTTTCCGATTTAAACAAAAGTCCATTCAGGTTTATTCCATCAAATGACTTTATATTTAATTCTTCAAACTTTTGCTGATACTCAAATTGATAATCTTTCGAAAGAGCTGCACTCTGAAAAACCATTCCAACCTGATTGAAATAAACATAGGAAACAATAACCACATAAATTACAACGAAAAATGCTAAAAGAACAATCGTTAAAAATTTAAAGGTTTTCAATATCTCCATAAATGCTTTTTAAATCAATTATTCTTCCTCTTCGATTTGATCCTCTTCTTCGTCAAGCTCTTCTTCACCTTCTTCGTCCATATCAAACAAATAAGGTTCCAACAACATTTTGTCTGCCAGAATTTCAATACGTTCTGTCAATGTTTCAGCAAAAATAATACGCTGTGTTTTTGTGATACTGTTTGAAATACGCATAATTTTAGTTTCATTACGTAGTTTCAATATAGGATCAGTATCATCCAGAATGAACATTTTTAAACGGTTTACATTATAGCCTGCCGTTGTAAACATGTCGCTTAGTTTATTTGGCGTACCAATCAAAACATCAATTCCTGTAGAAATATAGTTTTTATCATAATCCATATCACCTTTGTCATGCACGCCATAAACTTCCAGTTTAGAATATTTCCCGTATTTCTCAAAAAGCGCTTCCATTTCTAATACCTTAGCTTTATCTTCTACAAAAATCAAAGCACGTGGAGATTCTTCTGTATGACCAGCTAATTGCTGAATCACATTTAATACAATTGTTGTCGATTTTCCGGTTCCTGCCGGAGAAAGAATAATACAATCTGCACCACTTTTTATCGTCGAAAAAGTTTCTTGCTGCAAGATATTTGCTTCTGTTAAACCATTTTCAATTAAAGCGTCTTGTAATTTCTCGTTTATTTTTTTTAGTTTCATCTTCTAATTTTAGAATTTAGATTTTAGAATTCAGATTGAAAATTAAAATCATTATTTACTTGCAAACATTTTCACGTCAGTTTCAGAAATTTCGTTTCCTCCTAAAATGATTAATCTTTCGACAACATTTCGAAGTTCACGGATGTTTCCTGTCCAATCGTATTCTTGCAATAATTTTATGGCTTGCGCCGAAAATACTTTCACAGCATTTCCTTGCTCCGAAGCTATTTTCTCTGTAAAATGAGTAATTAACGCCGGAATATCATCACGTCTTTCATTCAATGGCGGAACTTTAATCAAAATCACAGCCAAACGATGGTATAAATCTTCACGGAAACGACCTTCGGCAATTTCTGTTTTTAAATCTTTATTAGTTGCAGCCACAACACGCACATCAACTTTGATATCTTTCTCGGCTCCCACTCTGGTAATCATACTTTCTTGCAAAGCTCGTAAAACTTTGGCTTGCGCCGAAAGACTCATGTCTCCAATTTCATCCAGGAAAATAGTTCCTTTATCAGCCGCTTCAAACTTTCCTGCACGATCTTTTACTGCTGATGTAAAGGCTCCTTTTACGTGACCAAACAATTCACTTTCGATCAATTCACTCGGAATTGCAGCACAGTTTACTTCAATCATTGGAAAATTAGCGCGTTCGCTTCTTTCATGCAATTGATGCGCCACTAATTCTTTTCCGGTCCCGTTTGGCCCGGTAATCAAAACTCTCGCTTCTGTTTGCGCAACTTTCTCAATCATCACTTTAATATGATTAATAGCTTCGCTCTCACCTACCATTTCGTAGTTTTTACTTACCTTTTTCTTTAGAATTTTATTCTCGACTACAAGTTGTTTTTTATCTAAAGCATTACGAACCGTATTCAATAAACGATTCAAATCTGGTGGTTTTGATATATAATCAAAAGCTCCCAAACGCATCGTATGAATTGCAGTTTCCATATCGCCATGACCAGAGATCATCACCATCGGAATTTCTGGCTTTATTTTTTTTACTTCTTCTAAAACCTCAACACCGTCCATTTTTGGCATTTTGATATCACACAAAACCAAATCGTAATCGTTGTTTTTTATTTTCTCAAGACCCGCAACGCCATCTTCTGCTTCATCTACCTGATACGTATCATTTTCTTCTGATAAAATTTTCACCAAAACTCTTCTGATCGATGCTTCGTCTTCTATAATTAGTATTTTACTCATTCTTTTTTCTTAAGGTTCAAAGTTGCAAAGGCACAAAGATACAAAGTTTAAAATCTTTGCCGCTTTGTACCTTTTAACCTTTATTATTATCATTTCTTATATTGTTTTGCATAGACTTAAAGATATTTATTCTAAGCTACAAATAAAACCTTTGCAACTTTGAACCTCTGAACCTCTGCAACTTCAAAACTAATACTTCAACCATTTATACAATTCTTTCCAGGTTGGTTTCTTGCCATACATCAAAATACCAATTCGGTAAATTTTGGCAGCGAACCAGACTACAAGGAAAAAGGTAGCAAACAATAATGATACCGAAATTGCGATTTGCCACCACGGCACGCCAAACGGAAGTCGCATTAACATTACAATTGGCGACGTAAGCGGAATCATCGAAAATACCACGGCAATTGTTCCGTGTGGATCATTTACAACTGTAAAAAATCCTATATAAACACTTAAAATAAGCGGCATAATAATTGGCAAAAGAAACTGTTGAGAATCGGTTTGATTGTCAACCGCAGCTCCAATTGCAGCATAAAATGAACTGTATAAAAAGTATCCTCCAATGAAATAAATCACAAAACCAATTAAGATACTTGCAATAGGCAAATTCCATAATTCGCTAATATACATTTGTGCCGTTCCTGACATTTCATGTTGAGCTGATTGCATCAATTCTGGCGAAATCCTAGCTGTTGGACCAACGTTTACACCAAAAAATGCTGAAGCTGCAAACATTAATCCTAAACCAATTATCGCCCAAATCAAAAATTGCAATAATCCCGCAAGCGAAGTTCCGATAATTTTACCAATCATCAATTGAAATGGTTTTACTGACGAAATAATGATTTCGATAATACGATTCGTTTTTTCTTCGATCACACTTCGCATTACCATATTTCCGTAAATGATTATAAACATCATAATCAGGTATCCAAATGCGCCGCCAATTCCAATTTTTATTTCATTTAATCCTTTCAAACTTTCTTCTCCCGAAGCTTTTACCAAATGAATATTAACGGCAGATTGTGCTTTTTGGATTGCCAAAGTATCCAATTTTGCAGTTTCGAGATTTATCTTCGTAATTTTTTCTGCAATTACATCTTGTGTTTTTTCGATAAAAGAAATACTCGGACTGTTGTTCGAAATAAACTCAATTTTGCTTTCTAATTCTTTTAAATTACTTGTTTTTGGAATAATAATTAAACCGTCAAAACTTTCTTTGGTAATACTGTCTTTTAAAGCAGTAACATCAATTTCAGATAAATTTAGATATTTAAACTCTGCTTGACTTTTATTCTCCTTTACAAAATCATTTACAAACAAACCCGTTTCGTCATGAATAGCAATTTGTTTGGTTTCGGCTTTCATCGAACTCAAATAACCAATAAATCCAGCAATTGCTACAAACAATAACGGACTCAAAAAAGTCATGACAACAAAAGATTTATTGCGAACTTTTGCAATAAACTCTCTTTTTATAATCAACGAAATAATACTCATTTTTTAGATTAATTAGATTTTTAGACTTCTTAGATTATCAGATTTTTTTTTAGATTTCCAGATTCAGTCTACGAATCTAAGAAGTCTAACGATCTAAAAATCTATCCAGTAACTGTTTGAATAAATATATCGTTTACACTTGGAATTTTTTCGACGAAATGGGTTACTTGCCCTCTTTGTGTCAGCATATTTAATAACTCATTTGGTGTTGCATCTCCAATTTGGATATTTAATTTCAAGTCATCATTTAGCGATTTAAAACTAGCCGGAGAAACAGTAAACTTTTGTGTAATATCATACATCAAACCTTCTACATTGCTTGTCAAAATTCCCACCTCAAAACTATTAGTTCTAAATTGACGCTTTACATCACTTAGTTTACCTTCAATTAATTTATTCGATTTATGAATTAAGGCGATATGATCACAAAGTTCTTCAACACTTTCCATTCGATGTGTCGAAAATATAATTGTTGCTCCTTGTTCTTTTAATGCCAAAATTTCATCTTTTATGACATTTGCATTTACTGGATCAAATCCTGAAAATGGTTCATCAAAAATCAGCAATTTAGGTTTATGCAATACGCAAACTACAAACTGAATTTTTTGCGCCATTCCTTTTGACAGTTCCTGAATTTTCTTGTTCCACCAACCCTGAATTCCTAAACGATCAAACCAATATTCCAGTTGTATTTTAGCTTCCGCTTTAGAAAGTCCTTTCATTTGCGCCAAATACAAACATTGCTCACCCACTTTCATAGAAGTATACAATCCTCTTTCTTCAGGAAGATATCCAATAGTCTGCACGTGTTTTGGATGTAATCTTTCTCCATCCAAAATCACTTCGCCGCTATCTGGCAAGGTAATTTGATTTATAATTCGGATTAGAGAAGTTTTTCCGGCCCCATTTGGACCTAATAGTCCGTAAATACTACCTTTTGGCACATTTAATGAAACTTCGTTAAGCGCTACATAATCACCGTATTGTTTTACGACTTTATGTACTTCGAGTAAGTTGCTCATGCTGTTTTTAAGATTTTCTGCGTCAGTTTGACCTTTGTGGTATTGCGCCTGTAAAAGTAAATAATTCGTAGCGAAACTTTACATTATTAATGCAAAAAACCCATTCTAATTTACACTAGAATGGGTTTTTATATTTATTATTTCAACATTTCAGAAAAAATTCCGTTTATGAAAACATGTCTTTTACTTTTTCGAAAAATGATTTTTCTGATTTTTCAGGACTTGGCACAAAGTGTTCGTCTGCTAAAGCATTTTCAAAAAATTGTTTTTGCTCTTTATTCAACGTTTTTGGCGTCCAAACATTAACATGAACTAGTAAATCACCACTTCCGTAACCGTTGATACTTGGAATTCCTTTTCCTTTTAATCTCAAGATTTTTCCGGATTGAATACCTTCTTCCAGCTTAATACGAACTTTTCCGTTGATTGCTTCAATATCTTTAGAAACTCCTAAGACTGCTTCCGGGAAACTGATATACAAATCAAAGTGAATGTTTTCGCCTTCACGTTTTAAGAATTCATGCTCTAACTCTTCGATAGCCACAATTAAATCACCAGGAATACTATTTCCAGGAGCGTCGTTTCCTTTGTTAGAAACTTTCAATTGCATACCATCAACAACTCCAGCAGGAATTTTGATTGATACCGTTTCATCTTCCTGAACCATTCCTTGCGAATCTGCTTCAGAAGGTCTTTTATCTAAAATCTGACCAGACCCTCCACAAGTAGGACAAGTTGACGCAGATTGCATTCTTCCTAAAATAGTATTTGTCACACGCATTACCTGCCCTTGACCATTACAAGTCGAACACGTTTTGTATGTTACACCTTTAGCCTGAACTTTACGTTTTACTTTTACTTTTTTCTCAACACCATTTGCAATTTCTTCTAATGTCAATTTAACTTTAATTCGAAGATTGCTTCCTTTAGCACGACGAGGGCCACCTCCGCCTCCGCCGAAACCACCAAATCCTCCTCCAAAAATATCACCAAACTGGCTGAAAATGTCATCCATATTCATACCGCCATGGCCACCACCAAAACCTCCAGAACCGTCAAAAGCCTGGTGTCCGTATTGATCGTATTTCGCTTTTTTGTTAGGATCGCTTAGTACTTCGTAAGCTTCTGCCGCTAATTTAAAGTTTTCTTCTGCCTCTTTGTCGCCTGGATTTTTGTCCGGGTGGTATTTTAAAGCACTTTTTCGATAAGCTTTTTTAATTTCGGCAGCGTCAGCATTTTTTGAAATGCCTAGTATTTCGTAAAAATCTTTTTTCATAATTTAGGTTAAATTCCAAATCTAAAATTCCAAATTCCAATACTTAAAAAATTGACTTTCAGAATATTTATTTGCATTTTTTAGTTTCCGATAACAACTTTAGGGAAACGGATAATTTTGTCTCCTAATTTGTATCCTTTTTCAATAACATCAACAATTTTCCCTTTTAATTTATCAGACGGAGCTGGAATTTGGGTAATTGCCTCAGCAAAATCAGCATTAAAAGCATCACCTGCTCTTACTTCAACTTGCTCTAAACCTTTAGAAACCAAAGTGCTTTTTAATTTTTCGTAAATCAACTCAACTCCTTTTTTCAAATTTTCATCGTCAGACTTGTTGATTTCTACAGTCGCTCTGTCAAAATCATCCAAAACAGGAAGCATTGCTAACAAAACTTCTTGGTTTGCTGTTTTAAACAAATCGATACGTTCCTTTGAAGTTCTTTTTTTGTAATTTTCAAATTCGGCAAATAATCTCAAAAACTTATCTTTTTCTTTTGCCAAGTCTTGAGCCAATTGCTCTTCAACACTTAATTCTTCAACAATCAATTGCTCTCCGTTGGCATTGTTCTCTAACGTTACTTCATCTAATTCCTGATCGAATTCTGTATTTTCCGTAGTCATATTACTTTTATTTTTAAAAATATTCTTAAACTTCATTTTTTATTCTTTCTTTTGGATTGCAAAAGTACTGCCAAATCTTCTAAAATGTCAAATTGTCACTTTATTAACAATGAGCATTTTAAAAACCGAAATAGCCTTTACAAAATTTAGTATAATTTTAAGACTATTACGTTATAGTTTATACTATATTTGAGATACTAAAATTAGAATCTAAATTATTACCTATCAAAATTGAATTTAAGGGTTAGCCTAGGCTTTATAAATAATTATTAATTCAACTTTACCTTATATTAAAAAAAGCTTCGCCTATTTCAGACGAAGCTTTTTTTTATGCTTTTTTACCTCTAAAAAAATCAATGCTAAAAAATTGTAAAGCAAAAAAATTACCGCAAAGAACGCTAAGTTTTTTTACTCTCAGCTTTTATAAAAAGACAAAGTTCGCAAAGCTTTGTATTGATTTAGCTTTGCGAACTTTGTTTTTTTTTTGAAAGCACCTTAGATAGAAATCTTTGCGGTCTTTGCGGTAAAAATATTGCACGGGCGGAGGGATTCGAACCCCCATCAACGGTTTTGGAGACCGCTATTCTACCCTTGAACTACGCCCGTATCAAGGCCACAAATTAAAAGCTTTTTTTCTTTCCTAGCAATTATTTCAAGCAAATTTAAAAAAGATTTAAGCTCAAAAAGGCCAATATTTCACTAACACAATCACGCCCAAAGCTTTGCGAATTTCACATTTTTCTATCAAAACAAAAACTTTGTCAAATAACCACAAAGTGCACTAAGATTTTTAATAGTATAGTTTTATAAAAACAAAAAGTTCGCAAAGCTTTGTGTTAATCTAGCTTTGCGAACTTTGGGTTTTCTATACGTGAAGTAAAATTAAATCTTAGCGTACTTTGCGGTTAATTTCGTCACAAATTTAAGCTTTGCTTTAAAAATCTTAAGCCAATAAAGCATTTTTCAATCCTTCAAAATCAACTGAAATTTGTTCTCCTGAAACTAAATTCTTAAGAGAGTACGAATTTGAAGCAATTTCCTGATCACCTGCAATCACCGCAAAAGGAATCAAACGCTTATCTGCGTATTGAAATTGTTTCCCAACTTTTACATTATCTGGGTACAATTCTACTTTTATATTTTCTTTTCTTAATTTCTGAATCGCTTGCGAAGCGTATAAAGCTTCTGCATCTCCATAATTAATAAACAATGCTTTTGATGTTGCAGCAACAGTTTCCGGGAATAATTGCAATTCTTCCAAAACCAGATAAATTCGGTCTAAACCAAAAGAAATTCCAACACCGCTCATGTTTTTTAAACCAAAAATCCCTGTCAGATCATCGTATCTTCCACCGCCCCCAATAGAACCCATTGAAACAGTTTTTGGAGCAGCTACTTCAAAAATAGCTCCTGTATAATAATTCAATCCACGCGCGAGAGTCACATCAAGATCCAATGTCGCAGTTGCCAGACCTAAAGTTGCCACATTGTCACAAATAAATTTCAGTTCTTCAACTCCCTTCATTCCTTCTTCAGATTCAGCTAATAATTCTGAAAGCTGATTTATTTTGTCTGCAAAAGTTCCGGTAAAATTAAAAAGCGGCTGAACTTTAACCAAAGCTTCTTCGGCAATACCTTTTTCGATCATTTCTTTTTTAACTCCGTCTTCACCAATTTTATCCAGTTTATCAAGAGCCACCGTAAAATCGATCAATTTATCAGAAGCGCCAATTACTTCTGCAATTCCTGATAATATCTTTCTATTATTGATTTTAATTGTAACACCTTCTAATCCTAAAGATGTAAAAACAGTATCATACAATTGAACCAATTCTACTTCCTGCCACAATGATTTTGAACCCACAACATCAGCATCACATTGATAAAACTCTCTGTAACGCCCTCTTTGCGGTCTGTCAGCTCTCCAAACCGGCTGAATTTGATATCTTTTAAATGGAAATTCAATTTCATTTTGGTGCTGTACCACGTATCTCGCAAACGGAACTGTTAAGTCGTAACGCAAAGCTTTTTCAGAAATTTTCCCTGTAAACTTATTCAGCTCAATTCTTTGATTAAGGTCAATTGTTTCAGCCGAATTAACTTGTAAAGATTCGATAGATTCCGGTAATTCAATTTTATTTTTATTGAAGAAAAAATTGCCTGAGTTTAATATTTTAAAAATCAAACGATCACCTTCTTCCCCATATTTCCCCATTAAAGTATCTGAATTTTCAAAAGATGGCGTTTCAATTGGCTGAAAACCAAACCTTTCAAAATTATTTTTTATGGTCTGAATAATATATTGACGTTTTGACACCTCTGCAGGTGAAAAATCTCTTGTTCCTTGTGGAATACTTGGTTTTGAAGCCATTTTTCTTATTTTAGATTTTAGATTTCTGATTTTAGATTATTTTCCAATCTTTATCTCAAAAAATCATAACATTAATTTCTTATTGATTATTGATTTTGTAAAAAACCGTAAATCGTCTGCAAATATCTTATTTTTTAAAATAAATAATGCCAGTTCGAAAACAAACTTGTAACAAAAAACGTATTTTCGTGACAAATTGGTCATGATGCTAAAATTATTAAGAGAAAATATTCGAATTGCTTTTGGTTCAATCAAAACACAATTATTACGAACCATTCTTACCGTATTAATTATCGCAATTGGGATTACTGCTTTGGTAGGAATCCTTACGGTTGTAACGGCGCTTGAAAACACTGTTTCGACCAATTTTGCTTCAATGGGAGCCAACACTTTCAATATCAATCAATACGAAAATACGGTTAAAAATCGTGGCGGAAATGAGCGTGAAGTCATTAATCCAATCATTTCATATCCTGAAGCTGTAGCTTTCAAAAACAAATACAAATATCCGTTTACGCAAACTTCACTTTCATTTACTGCAACATCAACCGCAGAAGTAAAATATTTAGATCAAAAAACAGATCCGGAAATTACAATTCTTGGAGTCGACGAACATTATATTTCAAACTCAGGTTTAGAAACTACATCTGGCCGTTCCTTCAATCAGTTTGACATTGACAATAACACCTATTCTTGTGTTGTTGGTTCTGATTTTGAAAAAGGCTTACTGAAAGACGTCAACCCAATTGATAAAATAATTTCGATTCGCGGTGCCCGTTTTAAAGTAATTGGCGTTCTTAAAGAAAAAGGTTCAACGTTTGGTCACAGTCAGGATTTACGAGTTTTGATTCCTATTCAGGTAGCAAGATCTTTATTTACAGCACCAAACATCAATTATACGATGAGTGTGATGGTTTCTAAAAAAGAACTCTTGGATGAAGCCGTTGATAATGCAACGAGTACCATGCGAAGAGTTCGTAAACTGAGTCCTGTTCGCGATAATAATTTTGGCATTGGCCGAAGCGATGATTTAATTAACAGAATCCTTGGAATTACGCAATATTTAGGCTGGGCTGCATGGATCATCAGTGTTATTACAATTTTAGGATCATCGATTGCTTTAATGAATATTATGATTGTTTCGGTAACGGAACGTACCAGAGAAATTGGTGTTCGTAAAGCTTTGGGAGCTACAAAAATCACGATTTCAGTCCAGTTTTTTATAGAAACTTTATTGATTGGACAAATTGGCGGTTTGGTCGGAATTGTATTTGGAATTCTTGTAGGTTCAGCTTTTGCAGCAGTAATGAATTTTGCTTTTGTGATTCCGTGGGTAGCAATTTTTGCCGCCTTCGCGACCAGTTTTATAGTAGCCTTGGTTTCTGGATTATATCCTGCAATAAAAGCTTCAAAACTTGATCCTATTGAAGCTTTACGTTATGAATAATTTTTAGTTTTCAGTTACAGTTATCAGTGTTTAATCGTAAATATTTGAAGCAGAACTTAATCATTTATAAAGAACTTTATTCCTGCTATTCGCTACAATCTTTTATGCCCCCCGAGGCTTCGGGAGGCATAAAAGATTGAAACGGATTGCTTCGCCAGTTCGCACTTTCAGGCTCGGGTGCGGGATTAGCTCCTAAAAAAAATTAATAGGATCACAGGAAATCGGAATGCAAAAATGCTTTTTCAAATTTCCTTAAATGTATTGTTTTTAAACCTTGCAGGAAATCATACGGTCGTTATCGTAGATATCTTTTCTTAATTCGATGTTTTTGAAATCCATATTTTCAAGTAAATCAATTGTTTCCTTGCCTAAATACTGATTAATTTCAAAATACAATTGTCCGTTTTCTACAAAATTATTTTTAGCCAATTCGGCAATTTTTCGATAAAAAATCAGAGCGTCATTATCATCTACAAAAAGTGCCAAATGTGGCTCATATTCCAGAACATTCTTTTTGATTTCTTCTTTCTCTAAATTGCGAACATAAGGTGGATTCGAAACAATAATATCAAAATTATATTTCAATTGTTCTAACTCTAAAATATCCTGAATCATAAAAGTAACATCTACTTTATTGTTTATTGCATTTTTTTTGGCTGTTTCGATCGCTTTTTTAGAAACATCAAAACCATAAACTTCAGCATTTGGAAGGTTTTTAGCCAATGAAATTGCTATACATCCACTACCCGTTCCAATATCCAGAATTTTTATTTTTTTTGATTGATCATTTATGGTATTCTCCTTGATAATCCATTCTACTAATTCTTCTGTTTCCGGACGAGGAATTAAAACATTCTCATTTACTTCAAAATCCAATCCATAAAAATTAGTTTTCCCAAGTAAATACTGAATCGGAACTTCTTGTTTTAATTGCGCTAAAAATGAATCCCAAACCACAAAATCATCTTCAGAAAAACTCAGTTCATGATTTAGAGCCAAATCAATTTGTCGTAATTGATGTTTGTCTTCTAAAATTAAATAGAAAAAACTTTCTGCTTCGTATGCATCGTAAAAAGGCGATAATTCTTTTATAAATTGAGTACGGTATTGTTTGATTTTCATTCCGTGTGTTTGAGTATTACTTTTGAGCAAAAGTTAATTTATTTCCAATAAGTATCATAAAACCAAGTTTGTTACACTTTCTTTTACAACAATTTCAACATCCAAACCGGGCAAGAACAATGTCCCGTATTTCCTAATGGCGCATCTAAATATTCGAAACCTGATTTTTTATATAATTTTTGAGCGGCGTGCATAAAAGGCATTGTTTCGATATAACATTTTTCGAAACCAAAATTTCTTGCTTCATCTAAACATTTTTCCATCATTTTACTTCCAATTCCTAAACCGCGGGTTTCCGGTAAAAAATACATTTTTTGCAACTCACTAATTTTAGGATCTCCATTCTCTAAAGGCGCAATTCCGGCACAACCTACAATTTTACCTTCGCTTTCTACTACAAAATAAGCCGATTTTGGCTTGCAATATTCTTCAAACATTAAATCTAAACACGGATCTTCGTATGCTGTACCAACTTTCGGAATTTCCATTTCGTCAAAAACCGATCGTATTAATTTCGCAACTGCTTGATTGTCTTCTTTTTTAATTGTTCTAATAATCCAATTTTCCATATTTCTTTATTCGTGCGACTTATATACAAAAGTAAAAATACTTTTTTGATAGTTCCTTAACTACTCCAATAACAATTATGAACTAAACAAAAATAACTACTTTTGTACCGTGAATATACATGAAAAATATATAAAACGCTGCATCGAATTGGCACAAAATGGGTTTGGAACTACATATCCAAATCCGATGGTTGGAAGTGTAATTGTTTATGAAGACAAAATCATTGGTGAAGGCTGGCACAAGAAAGCCGGTGAACCACATGCCGAAGTCAATGCTGTTCGATCTGTAAAAGACAAATCGCTTTTAAAAAAAGCTACAATTTATGTGAGTTTAGAACCGTGTAGTCATTTTGGAAAAACACCTCCTTGCTGCGATTTAATTATAGAGCACAAAATTCCGAATATAGTTGTTGGAACCGTTGATCCTAATGAAAAAGTAGCCGGAAACGGAATCAAAAAATTAATTGCTTCAGGAGCAAATGTTGTTGTTGGTGTTTTAGAAAAAGAATGCTATGAACTCAACAAACGCTTCTTTACTTTTCATCAGCAAAAAAGACCTTATATCATATTAAAATGGGCTCAAAGTCAGGACGACTTTTTGTCTCCCGAAAAAGAGACTAATCAGGATCGAAAACCGGTTTGGATTACCAATCAATATTCCAGACAATTGGTTCATAAATGGCGCAGTGAAGAGCAGGCAATTTTAGTTGGAACAAAAACTGTTATTGACGACAATCCTAAATTAAATGTTAGGGATTGGTCCGGAAATAATCCTGTGAGAGTTGTTTTAGACCAAAACAACCGAATCTCAAAAGACAGTTTTATTTTTGATGACAGCATTAAAACCATCATATTTACGAAATCTGAAATTAGCCTTTCAGCAGAAAACACTACCTTTGAAGTAATTGATTTTAATGAAAATATAATACCGCAGATTTTAGCAGTTTTATATCAAAATCAGATTCAGTCTATTATTATAGAAGGCGGCTTACAAACTTTACAATCTTTTATAGATCAGAATATTTGGGACGAAGCCCGGATTTTTGTTGGAAAAACAATTTTCGGAAACGGAACAAAAGCACCAATTCTTCAAATGAAAAATGTAACAAAAACCTACATTCAAAATGATGAATTAATAAATGTTAGAAATCATGATTGATACTATAATTTTTGACTTTGGAGATATTTTTATCAATTTAGACAAACAAGCAACTATGTCTGGATTGCAGAAATTAGGAATGACAGAATGGAATTCAGAATTTGATCGTTTGAACCTTTTGTTTGAAACCGGAGATATTTCGCATGCTGATTTTTTGGCAGGTTTCCAGAAAGAGCTTCCAAACGCTTCTATCGAAGAAATCCTTGAAGCCTGGAATGCTATTTTAGCAGATTTCCCGTTGTATCGATTAGAGTTTTTACAATTGCTTTCTCAAAAATACCGATTGTTTTTATTGAGTAATACCGATTCGATTCATATTGAAACTTTCGAGAATAAAAGCGGAATTTCATTTTACAGCGATTTTTATCAATGTTTTGAAAAAGTATATTTTTCATTTGAGATAGGAATGAGAAAGCCAAACGCTGATGTTTTTCAATATGTAATAAACAAACACGAATTATCTCCAAAACGAACTTTATTTGTGGATGATAAAAAAGAAAACACAGATGCTGCCGCTGCTTTAGGTCTTCATGTTTGGAATTTGCAAGTTGGTCAGGAAGATGTTGTTGATTTATTTGATAAAAAAATATTGTAACTAACGCATGTTTCTGCCACTCCCGATAGCTATCGGGATTCACAGATTAAAATGATTTTATAATTGTGGCGTATTTTAACCGCAAAGAGCGCAAAGGTTTACGCAAAGCTGTTACCTTTTATAAAGGATGCAATATTCCAAAGCTTTGTGATAAAATAAAATAATTCGTGTAGATTCGTGAAATTCGTGGCAAAAAAAATCACATTAATCTTTTTAATCTGTATCAAAGAAAACATTAATCATAATTTAGAAATTTACTTTTGGAATATAACGATACGTATCAAACCATTGCTTTTGAATCTGAAGAAGTGCTTTTTAAGGAAAAAGGAAGCAAGTTCTTCGGCTATGCCTTTCCTATAGAAAATGAAGAGGAAGTAAAACCTATCATCGAAAATCTAAAGAAGCAACATCCGCATGCGGTACATTTTTGCTATGCTTATCAATTAGGCACAGCTCCAAAAATCTCTTATCGAGCTAACGACGACGGCGAACCCAGCAATACTGCAGGTGCACCAATCTATGGGCAAATTCAATCTTTTGGCCTAACAAATGTCTTAGTTGTTGTAGTTCGTATTTTTGGAGGCGTTAAACTTGGCGTTGGCGGTTTGATTGCCGCTTACAAAACTACTGCGCAAATGACTCTTGAAATTTGCGAAATTGTCGAAAAAACAATTGATATTCAGTTTTTAATCTCTTTTGATTATAAAAACATGAATAAAGTAATGAGGGTTATTAAAGAAAAAAAACTAGAAATTACGTCTCAGGAAATGGAAATTAATGAAGATTCCGGTCTTCCGATTGGTAAAATATCGACAAAAACACGCAAAAAAAATGCCGAATCTATATTCGACATTTTTGATTTAATGTTTGAAATCGATATTAAAATTATATGAATTAACATTAAAACGTACCTCGTTTTAACAATTATACAAGAGTTTTAAACAATTCTAAAATATAATCCGGAGGTGCTGTTGGTCGACCCGTTTTTAACGAAATAAATACTAAAATAAACACTGCAGTTGTTAATAACTCATTTGCCTCGTTATAGATCTCGCAGTCAAATTCGATCTTAACAGATGATTGACTTTTGAAAGTTGTATGAATCGTTAACAGCTCATCGTAACGCGCTGATTTTTTATAATTTATTTGCATAGAAACAATTGGCAATCCGATTCCGCTTTCTTCCATACTTTTATACGAAATCCCTTTGTTCCTAAGCCATTCCACGCGTCCTATCTCAAAATACGGGACATAATTCCCGTGATAAACAACTCCCATTTGATCCGTTTCTGAGTAACGAACACGCACTTGCGTTTGATGATTTTTCATTATTTATTGATTAAAAAAAATTAACTTCAAAAAGTTTACTTACAACTTTTTTTTATAAAATTAGAGTCCAAAATATTTTTTTTTACAGAAATTTGTTCACATATTTGTTATCCCGAAATACGGAATAAAATTGCTCCTTTTTTATTAGGAGAATCTTTATCAATAATAAAAAATTTATCTGAATCTATGACTAAAACTGCTCAATCGGTATGGGAAAACTGTTTGTCTTTTATAAAGGACAATATTCAAGATCAAGCATATAAAACTTGGTTCGAACCAATCAAATCAGTTGAGCTAACCGACAACGCGTTATATATTCAAGTACCAAGTAAATTTTTCTACGAATGGCTCGAAGAGCATTACGTAAAATTATTGAAAGTTGCGCTTACCAAAGAACTGGGAAAAAACGCAAAGTTACTCTATAAAATTAAAATGGAGAACACTTATGGCAATAAACAACCATTTACCGAACAGTTGCCAAGTGCCAACAGAGTGCCTATGAAACCGCAAGAGGTTGATGCTCCGTTTAAAAACTTAAATCCTGAACTTAAAAATCCTTTTGTAATTCCTGGAATTAGAAATCTAAAAATTGAATCGCAATTAAATGCAAATTACAGTTTTGACAATTTCTTAGAAGGAGATTCAAATCGTTTGGCTCGTTCTGCAGGTATGGCTGTTGCTAATAAACCTGGAGGAACATCATTTAATCCTTTATTGATTTTTGGTGGAGTTGGTTTAGGAAAAACCCACTTAGCACACGCTATTGGTGTAGAGGTAAAAGATAAATATCCTGAAAAAACGGTTTTATATATTTCTGCCGAAATTTTCACACAACAATATATCGATTCTGTAAAAAAGAATAATCGTAATGATTTCATTCACTTTTACCAATTGATCGATGTTTTAATAATTGATGACGTTCAGTTTTTATCTGGAAAATCAGGAACTCAAGACGTATTTTTCCATATTTTTAACTATTTACACCAAAATGGCAAACAGGTAATTTTGACTTCGGACAAAGCACCAGTTGACATGCAGGATATTGAACAACGTTTATTATCTCGTTTTAAATGGGGATTATCTGCTGAATTACACCAGCCAGATTACGAAACCAGAATTTCGATCTTAAAAAACATTCTGTATCGTGATGGTGTTGAAATGCCCGACGACATTATTGAATATGTTGCCCGCAATATCAAATCTAATGTAAGAGAACTTGAAGGCGCTATTATTTCGTTAATCGCACAATCTTCTTTCAACAAAAAAGAAGTTACAATTGAGTTAGCAAAAAGCGTTGTAGAGAAATTTGTTAAAAATGTAAAGAGAGAAATCTCTATCGATTATATTCAAAAAATTGTGTCTGATTATTTTCAGTTGGATATTGAAACCCTTCAATCTAAAACCAGAAAGAGGCATGTTGTTCAGGCGAGACAATTGGCCATGTTTTTTGCAAAGAAATTTACTAAAGCTTCTTTGGCAAACATTGGTTCACAAATTGGAGATCGCGATCACGCAACCGTATTGCATGCTTGTAAAACTGTAGACAATTTAGTTTCTACAGACAAACAATTCAAGAAATTTGTCGAGGACATCAACAAAAAATTAACGCTATAAACGCGCATCATGCCAGTAAAAGTTTTAATGGTTTGCTTGGGAAATATTTGCAGATCACCTTTAGCGGAAGGGATTTTAGCTTCAAAATTACCTCAGGACAAATTTACGGTTGATTCAGCCGGAACAGGATCCTGGCATATTGGTCACGCACCAGACAAACGTTCTATTGATGTTGCCCAAAAAAACGGTTTATGTATTGACGGTCAAAAAGGAAGACAATTTCAAACTTCAGATTTTGATGAATTCGATTATATCTATGTCATGGATAATTCCAATTACCGCGACGTCATACATCTGGCTAAAACTTCAGAACATAAAAACAAAGTTCATCTTATTTTAAACGAATTATTTCCGGATGAAAATGTAGATGTTCCAGATCCTTACTACGGATCAACAAATGGATTTGATACTGTTTATCAAATGCTGGATGAAGTCGCTGATATCATTGCACAAAAACTTATCGAAAAACATTCATAACTTAATTTGTATTTTAATTACTTCACTGATAATTAAAATACTTTTTTGTTTAAACTCTAAAATATCATAAAATGAAACTTCTAGGAAAACTATATTTAATTCCAACAACAATGGGCGAAAGCGATCCAATGGATGTTTTGCCGCAAACAGTAAAAAGAAGTATTGATTTTATAGATCATTATATTGTTGAAAACGAAAAAACAGCCAGAAAATCAATAAAAGCAGTTTCTCCAGAAAAAAAACAATCAGAACTTATACTTTTCACACTAAATAAACGCACTGAACCAAGTGAACATTTAGACTTTATAAAACCTTTATTAGAAGGAAAAAATGTAGGTTTAATGAGCGAAGCCGGTTGTCCGGGCGTTGCCGATCCAGGTGCTGTGATTGTAAAATTGGCGCACGAAAAAGGAATTCAGGTTGTACCTTTGGTTGGTCCATCTTCTATCCTATTAGCCATGATGGCTTCGGGAATGAATGGTCAAAGTTTTACTTTCAACGGATATTTGCCAATTGATAAAGACGAAAAGAAATCAGCTTTGAAACATTTTGAGAAATTATCTCAGGATAAAAATCAATCTCAAATTTTTATTGAAACTCCATATAGAAATAATAAATTGGTCGAAGATATTCTGCAAATTGTAAATCCTTCAACACATCTTTGTATTGCAACTGATATTACACTACCAACAGAATTTATTAAAACATTGCGTGTTGCAGATTGGAAAAAATTGAAAGTTGATCTTCATAATCGACCGACAATTTTCATTATTCATAAAATGTAAAACTAACATCTAAAGCATCTAAAATGAAAAAGTTTTTAATTCTGATTTTGATTTGTTCGGTACAAAATATTTTCTCTCAAAATGTATTTCCAGAAACCACCAAAGGAAGTGACAAACTTCTCATAGATGCAACCCCCACTATTAGTATCGATGAGACAATTCCGCCACAAGGCACTATTCCTAATAATGATAATAGTGTTTACAATACAGCAGGAATAGACGTCAGACCTGAGTTTCCTGGAGGTATGCTGGTATTTGATAAATTTATTGAGAAGAATTTTAAAATTCCAAATAACAATCCTGCATTAAAAGGAAAAATTTATGTAGTTTTTATAGTTGAAAAAGACGGCTCATTAAGTGACTTTAGAGTTTTGAAAGATATTGGATATGAAACGGGAGCGGAAGCTATTCGCGTTTTAAAGACTTCTCCGAAATGGACACCCGGAAAAAAAGACAACAAATTAGTTAGGGTTCTTTTTTCTATGCCAATTTCTGTAAATAATTCTACAAAATAATTACTCACAAGTTTTCCCAAAATCAGACTTTTATATGAGTAAACTTCCAAATATAACAACAAGCATCTTTACGGTAATGTCAAAAATGGCAGCCGAATATAATGCGATTAACCTTTCGCAAGGATTTCCAAATTTCCCCGTTGACGAAAGATTAACTAATATTATTGCAAGATTAGCTAAAGAAAATGTACACCAATATACACCAATGGCAGGTTTTCCGCCATTGATGAATCAAATTGCAAAATTGGTTCAAAGTTCCTACAATAGAACAATTGTTCCTGAAACCGAAATTCTGGTTACTGCCGGAGCAACTCAGGGAATTTTTACCACAATTTTAGCTTTAATAAAAACGGCAGACGAAGTAATTATTCTGGATCCAAGTTATGATTCGTATGAATCTCCTGTATTATTGTGTAATGCAAAACCCATTCGCGTTGCTTTAAACGACGATTATACACCAAATTGGGAAACGATTGAAAAAGCGTGTTCATCAAAAACCAAGATGATTATCATTAATAATCCGCATAATCCAACTGGGAAAATTTTAACGGAAGACGATTTTCTTCAACTGGAAAAATTACTTTCAAAATATCCTGACATTTTGGTTTTATCTGATGAAGTTTATGAATACATCACTTTCGAAGAAAAACATATTTCGGCACACACAAAAGATTTTCTTTTAGACCGATGCATTATGGTTTCTTCTTTTGGAAAATCATTTCACATAACCGGTTGGAAAATTGGTTATACTGTGGCACCGGAACATTTAATGAAAGAAATTAAAAAAGTACATCAGTTTTTGGTTTTTAGTGTAAATAGTATCTCCCAATTTGCTATCAGCGAGTATTTAAATGTTGTTGATGTGAATCTACTTGGAAAATTCTATCAGGAAAAACGAGATTATTTTCAAAAACTCCTTCAAAACAGCCGATTCGAATTAAAACCTTGCGAAGGAACTTATTTTCAAGTAGCTTCTTATGCTAATATTTCAGATGACGACGACGTGACATTTTGCAAAAAACTAATTACAGATCATGGCGTTGCTGCAATTCCTATTTCTACCTTTTATTCTGACCATAAAGACCAAAAATTAATACGTTTTTGCTTCGCCAAAGACGGCTTCACATTAGAATCTGCAGCAAAAAAATTATGTGATATATAAAGTTTATCAAAATTTTATAACATTATTATGCGTGCATCCTATTTATTTATTTAATATTGTAATAAAAAGAAAAAAATATGAGCTATACAGATAAAATGTTAAGAGATGACGCTTTAAAAGGTAAGGTCATTGTTGTTACAGGTGGTGGAAGTGGTTTAGGCAAAGCTATGACCAAATACTTCTTAGAATTAGGAGCTCAGGTAGCAATTACTTCAAGAGATTTAGAAAAACTTAAAAACACTGCTACAGAACTTGAAGCTGAAACCGGCGGAAAATGTTTACCACTTCAATGTGACGTTCGTCATTATGAAGAAGTAGAAAATATGCTTCAGGAAGTTTTAAAAACTTTTGGAAAAGTGGATGTTCTTTTGAACAATGCTGCCGGAAATTTTATTTCTCCAACAGAGCGTTTATCTGCAAATGCATTTGATACTGTTATAGATATCGTATTAAAAGGTTCAAAAAACTGTACGCTTGCTTTTGGAAAACACTGGATCGATACCAAACAAACATCAGCAACAATTTTAAATATTGTAACAACTTATGCCTGGACAGGATCTGCTTATGTGGTGCCAAGTGCAACTGCAAAAGCCGGAGTTCTTGCTATGACACGCAGTTTAGCTGTAGAATGGGCAAAATACGGAATTCGTTCTAACGCAATTGCACCGGGACCATTCCCAACAAAAGGTGCTTGGGACAGATTGTTACCCGGAGATCTTGCCGAAAAATTTGATATGGCAAAAAAAGTGCCTTTAAAACGTGTTGGTGATCACCAGGAATTAGCCAATTTAGCGGCTTATTTGGTTTCTGATTTTTCAGCTTATGTAAACGGAGACGTTATCACAATTGATGGTGGTGAATGGTTAAAAGGTGCAGGACAATTCAACTTATTAGAAGCAATTCCGGAAGAACTTTGGGATCAGCTTGAAATGATGATAAAAGCAAAAAAGAATAAATAATTACAAGTGCTTACTAAATTCAGAATATTTTATTAAAACTATACTGATTGCACCAATCCCGATAGCATAGCTGTCGGGATTTTTTTTATTTTAACATACAAATATTTTTTTACCATATAAGTGGTATAAGTAAATATAAGTGTACGTACTATTTACGTAAAAAATTAAATGAACTTACATAACTTATATGGTAAAAATTCATCCTTTAAGTTTAAACAATTCGTAATTCTGTTATTGTATCTTGAATGTTATTTAAACTTCTTATTATAAATTCAATTTTAAAGTTCGGATTCAATTATCAATCCACTTAAATTATTATTTTTGCCAAACAAATATCAAACAAAAAATATATGCTCATTATTGGACTTGCAGGAGGAACAGGAAGTGGAAAAACGACAGTAGTACACCAAATCATGAACGAATTACCAGACACTGAAGTGGGTGTAATTTCTCAGGATTCGTACTATAAAGAAACAACCAATTTGTCATTTGACGAAAGAGCATTAATCAATTTTGATCACCCACGTGCAATCGATTTTGAACTATTGGTAAAACACCTAAAAGCATTAAAAGAAGGCGAAACGATAGATCAGCCTGTATATTCTTTCATTCAGCACAACAGAACTGACGATACTGTGGCGACACACCCAAGAAAAGTTATGATTGTTGAAGGAATCTTAATTTTAACAAATCCAGAGCTACGCGATCTTTGCGATATCAAAATTTTTGTTCACGCAGATTCTGACGAAAGATTAATTCGTCGTTTAAAAAGAGATATTTCAGAACGCGGACGTGATATCGACGAGGTTTTAACACGTTATCAAAACACTTTAAAACCTATGCACGAGCAATTTATCGAGCCATCAAAAGCTTTTGCAGATATTATTATCCCTAACGACAAATATAATACCGTGGCAATTGATGTAGTTCGTGCCGTAATTAATCAACGAATTTCATAATTTTTATCGTAAATTTATTGCATTAAAATTAGGAGCTATTTCCCGCTCTCGCCTTTATCTTTTTATGTCCGCCGCGGCAGACATAAAAAGGATACCGGCTCCATCGGGGCTAGAACACCAATCGAAATTAAAAGAAGTAATCGGTTAAATAAAAAATGAAAATGAAAAACCCATATAAAGACAAAAGATGGTTTAAACTCCTAAGCAACAAATATGTTTGGGTACTACTCTTTTTCGTAGTATGGATGTTATTTTTAGACAATTACTCCTATTTTGATCATCGTTTTTTAGACAATCAAATAGAAGAATTACAAGACAATAAAAAATATTATCAGGACGAAATAAAAAAAGATCAAGAACAGATCAAACAACTTAAAAATCCTGAACAAATAGAAAAATATGCTCGCGAAAAGTACTTTATGAAAAAAGACAGCGAAGATATTTACATCATCCAATTTGAAGGAGACACCATTCAAGATACTAAAGAATAATCAGAAAAAAGCACCCAATGGCCACTACCCTATTCGACGATTTTAATCCGATTTCATCCAAACAATGGAAACAAAAAATTCAGTTTGAATTAGATGGCGCTGATTATAACGAAACCATAATCTGGAACTCTCCAGAAGATATTCAGGTAAAACCTTTTTATCATATAGACGAATTTTCAAAATCGGCACCAGTAAAAACCAACGCTTCAAATTTCAAAATTTGTCAAAACATCTTTGTATACGATATCGAAAAATCGGTTCAAAGAGCGATAAATACTATTGAAAGAGGTGCAGAAAGTTTACGTTTTACTATTGAAAACGAAAAAATAGATGCTCAAAAATTATTAGAAACTCTTCCTTTAGAGAATAGAATCGTTTACTTTAATTTGAATTTCATTTCAATCGATTTCGTAAAACTATTAAACACCATTTCAATCCAGAAAAAAGCTGTTTTTTATTGCAATATTGATCCAATTGGACATTTTGCCAGAGAAGGAAATTGGTTTCCAACATCAGACAAAAATAATTTTGAAACGATAGAAAACATTTCAAAAGCAACCACAAATCTTTCTCTTTTAAGTGTAGATTTAGGTTTATACCAAAATTCAGGTGCCAATATTACACAACAAATTGCGTATAGTTTAGGTCATGTAAACGAATATTTGAATCGTTTACCAACTATATCGAAACCAATTGTTTTTCAAATTTCGGTTGGAACCAATTATTTCTTTGAAATTGCAAAACTTCGTGCTTTACGAATGCTTTTTAAATTAATAGCTTCAGAATATAATCCAGATTTAGAATGTCACTTTTTGGTAACGCCAACCAAACGCAATAAAACAATATACGATTACAACGTAAACATGCTTCGAACCACAACCGAATGTATGTCAGCTATTTTAGGTGGTGCAGATGCTGTTGCCAATTTGCCTTATGATGCTTTATACCATAAAGACAATGAATTTGGCGACCGAATTGCAAGAAATCAATTGTTGGTTTTAAAACACGAGAGCTATTTTGATAAAGTAAACAATCCTGCTGACGGAAGTTATTATATTGAGAGTCTGACCATGCAATTGGCAGAAAAAAGTTTGACTCTTTTTAAAGATATTGAAGCCAACGGCGGATTTCTGAAACTTTTGAATGATGGAACCATCAAAAAGAAAATCCAGGAAAGCGCCACTAAAGAACAGGAACTATTTGACTCAAGAAAAGAAGTTTTATTAGGAACGAATAAATATCCGAACAAAGATGACAAAATGAAACACGATTTAGAATTGTTTCCTTTTGTAAAAATCAAACCAAGAAAAACATTAATTACACCAATAATCGAAAAAAGATTAGCCGAAAAACTGGAGCAGGAAAGGCTTGAACTTGAATAATATTGATATCGAATAGCTATATTTAAATATAAATCTAAAATAATTATGGAAGCAATTAGACAAATAATATCCGTGAAAAACCGCTCTGTAACAGTTATTCTGCCAGACGATTTTACAGCAGATGAAGTAGAAGTAATTATTTTACCTATTCAAAATGATGAATATAAAATTCCGCAATGGCAAATTGATCAAGTTAGAGAAAGAACAGAGACTTATTTAAAAAATCCAAAAAATGTTACTGACATTGATGATTTTTTAAAAGAAATCGAAAATGATTTATAAAATAGTAATTGTTGAAGAAGCTAAAATTGATTATAAAAAATCACTTCTCTATTATAAAAATATACATCCAAAATTAGCCATTAGGTTTAATGATTCATTTAAAAAAAGTTTAGCTATTATTAAGAAAGATCCATTATTATTCCAAATTAAATATGATACTATTAGAATCATATTTTTTAAAACTTTTCCATATGCAATACATTATTCTATTTATGAAAACTGTATCGTAATAAAATCCATTTTTCACACATCCAGAAACAGCGAATTAAATTTATTTTAAATAACATTTTTCACAATTGAGAAAAGACCTTAAACATATAAAGTTAGAAGTTAAAAGTGAAGCGTCAGATGAACTGATGAATAATTCTGAACCTATAACTCAAAACTTCTTCACAGCAGAAGGAATCGAATTAAAAGAAACCTATTCTGAAAAAGATATTGAAGATTTGGAGTTTCTTGAGTTTGGAGCTGGATTTGCACCAAACTTACGCGGACCTTATGCCACAATGTACGTAAGACGTCCATGGACAATTCGCCAATATGCAGGATTTTCTACCGCAGAAGAAAGCAATGCCTTTTACAGAAGAAATTTAGCTGCTGGACAAAAAGGGCTTTCAATCGCTTTTGATTTACCAACGCATCGCGGTTACGACTCTGATCATGAAAGAGTTGTTGGAGATGTTGGAAAAGCCGGAGTTGCAATAGATTCTGTTGAAGACATGAAAATATTGTTCGATCAGATTCCATTAGATGAAATGTCGGTTTCAATGACCATGAACGGTGCCGTTTTACCTATTATGGCTTTTTATATTGTTGCAGCCGAAGAACAAGGTGTTGCGATTGGAAAACTCTCAGGAACAATCCAAAATGACATTCTGAAAGAGTTTATGGTTCGTAATACTTATATATATCCACCAACTCCTTCGATGAAAATCATTGCAGATATTTTTGAATTTACGAGCAAGAAAATGCCAAAATTCAATTCTATCTCGATTTCAGGATATCACATGCAGGAAGCCGGAGCAACCGCCGATATTGAATTGGCTTATACTTTGGCGGATGGTTTAGAATACATCAGAACCGGACTTTCTACAGGAATGACGATTGATGAATTTGCTCCTCGTCTCTCTTTCTTTTGGGCAATTGGAATGAATCATTTTATGGAAATCGCTAAAATGCGTGCAGGTCGAATGATTTGGGCAAAATTAGTACAGCAATTCAATCCTAAAAGTGATAAATCGTTAGCTTTAAGAACACATTGTCAAACTAGTGGCTGGAGTTTAACAGAACAAGATCCGTTCAATAATGTAGCGAGAACTTGTATTGAAGCAACTGCTGCAGCTTTTGGCGGAACTCAATCTTTGCATACCAACGCACTTGACGAAGCTATTGCTTTACCAACAGACTTTTCGGCAAGAATTGCACGTAATACACAAATCTTTTTACAAGAAGAAACTAAAATTACTAAAACTGTTGATCCTTGGGGAGGAAGTTATTATGTTGAAAGCCTGACGAATGAAATTCTTAAAAGCACTTGGAAACTGATCGAAGAAGTTGAAGAATTAGGCGGAATGACCAAAGCTATTGAAGCAGGAATTCCTAAATTAAGAATTGAAGAAGCTGCGGCAAGAAAACAAGCCCGTATTGATAGCGGGCAAGATATTATTGTGGGTGTAAATCAATTTAGATTAGAAAAAGAAGATCCGTTGCATATCTTAGATGTTGACAACCAAATGGTTCGTAAGCAACAATTAGAGCAAATTGAACATATAAAAGCAACAAGAGATACTGAAAAAGTAAATCAATCACTGGAAAAACTAATACTTTGCGCAAAAACCGGACAAGGAAACTTACTTGAAATTGCTGTTGAAGCCGCTCGAAACAGAGCAACATTAGGCGAAATTAGTGATGCTCTGGAAAGTATTTTTGGCAGATTCAAAGCGCAAATTAAATCCTTTAGCGGTGTGTATAGTGCAGCAATAAAAAACGACGAGAACTTTGAAAAGGCAAAACAATTAGCAGACGCCTTTGCAAAACAAGAAGGAAGACGTCCTAGAATTATGATTGCCAAAATGGGACAAGACGGACATGATCGTGGTGCGAAAGTAGTCGCAACCGGTTATGCCGATGTAGGTTTTGATGTAGATATCGGCCCACTTTTTCAAACTCCGGCAGAAGCAGCAAAACAAGCTGTTGAAAATGATGTACATATATTAGGTGTTTCTTCATTGGCGGCAGGACATAAAACATTAGTCCCACAAGTTATTGAAGAACTTAAAAAACACGGTCGCGAAGATATTATGGTTATTGTAGGTGGTGTTATTCCGGCGCAAGACTATCAATTTCTATTTGATGCCGGAGCAGTAGCCGTTTTTGGTCCCGGAACTAAAATCAGTGAAGCAGCTATTAAAATCCTTGAAATTCTAATTGACTAAAAAAGAGCATAAAAAAATCCCGAATTATCGGGATTTTTTTTGTTTTCTTTCGATACTTAATCGTGTATCGTAGCATTACTGTCTGCTACAATATAAGAAAGATCATAACCTCCAAAGGCTCTTAGGTAACTTTTTAATGAAGTTCCATAAGCGTCTCTAAAATGTCTACTTCCTTTGTTTTTGAAAAAGTTTTTAACTGAACCAGCGCCTCCAAGATGTGCGGCGGCTAAAATTCCTGATTCGGTAATTGCAATACCATTGATAACTTTTCCTTCATACCTTTCAATTTCATTACGTAAAATCCATTTATTCTTGGATAACAACGCAATAAATGCTTTTTCTTGTAAGGCAGGATCTTTTAAAAATGCTTTCTTATTTTGAATACCAATAGATTTCAGGGCTTGAGTCCCAAATTGATATTTTCCCATGTAACCAAGTGAATTTACCAATCGGTATTTTCCTTGTGATTCTTTAAAGGCAACTGCTTCTTTAAAACCTATAAGACGTTTTCCTGTAAATGGGGCATTTAACTTGTGTAAAGTAGGATAATCATCCTCTTCGAGCGATGGAAACAAGTATTCAGACCCATCTGTTTTTTCTATTAAAAACCAAGGTTTGGTTTCTAGATTAAAGGGTTTAAAACCCAAACTTAAAAATGTAATAATAACGATCAAACTCGCATAAAAATACCATTTCTTTATCATAAATTGTTTTTCTTCAAAACGCTGTCACCCTCTTGAAATTTCTACGGTGCAAAGATAAGAAATACAAAATAACACTGAAAATCAACGCTTTACATAATTTAAAGATTACAAATATATGCTTCAATCCCTTTATTGATGCAGTTTTCGAGCGGTAATCAAAGACTTTGATTTTACTATAAAACCACCAAAATATAAATTTAAAAAATGCAATTTTTATCAAATTTTTAGCAATTTAGTTAAAATAGCAGGATTAAACCTACCAAATGTTCAAGATTTTTAAACAAAATTTATGTCGTAAAAATTTGTTTTTATCATTAAATTTATGTAAACTAAAATATAATCTTTTGTAAATTTCATTTTTTCAGATGAAATAAATTAGAGAATTGTAATACGTATTTTTTTGATTATTATTTAGAATGGGAACGAAAAATGGGTAAAACATTCAATTAAATAATCCTTTCGAATTTGTAGAAAATTAAAATAATAAATAGAACAAAAAAACCGAAGCTTAAAGCTTCGGTTTTTTTGTTCTATTTTAATCAATTAATACTCAAAAAATCATCTTGTCACTCCTTGAGTGGCGATCCAGTCAGAATATTTTTTTGCATTTATTTGATGTTGCTCATAAGTTGATGCAAATTCATGATATCCAAAACGATCGATACTTGCACAGAAATAAATATAATCGTTTTTTTCAGGATTTAAAACCGCATCCACAGCTGTGATATCAGGCATTGCAATTGGTCCTGGAGGAAGTCCAACATTCACGTAAGTGTTATATGGAGATTTCATAATCAAATCATTATAAAAAACTCTTTTAATAACCTGATCAAAATTGTTGTCTCTTAATTTTAAAGCATAAATAACTGTTGGATCTGCTTGTAATGGCATTTCTAAACGTAAACGATTCAAATAAACTCCGGCAATACGAGGTCTTTCATCTTTCTTTACTGATTCTTTATGAACAATAGAAGCCAAAATTGTAGCCTGAACTGGTGTTAAACCTTGCTTTTTAGCTTTTTCAATTCTTTCAGGAGTCCAGAAATTATGATATTCTTTGATCATTTTATCACGAAACTTCTCTGCAGAAGTATTCCAATAAATCTCATAAGTATTTGGAATAAACATCGCAAAAACATTGTCTTCATTGAAACCATTTTCTTTTAAGAAAGTTGAATCTTTAATAGCTTTCATCAATGATAAACTGTCTGCTTCGATTTCTGAACCAACTCTTCCGGCAAAGTTCTCTAAGCGCTCCTGATTGTTAAAGGCTAATTTTACAGGAACATTTGAGCGCATTGCACGAACCAAATCGATATTATTCATATCTTTTTTAAGTAAGAAACGCCCAGATTTCACATTTTCAGGATAGCCTCTTTTATTTGCCACCATTTCAAAATTGTCGAAATTCTTGATGTAAGGTTCTAATATCTTTTTAACATCGGTATAATTGGCTCCAGTTGGAACATATACGTACAATTCTTTTTCTTCGAATTTAGTATTTGCGCTGAAGATTTTGCTAATTAAAACAAATCCGTAAACCATTAAAGCTGAAATTATGGCAACAGCTGTTATTGTGATTATTTTTTTTAGGCTCAAAGTATAAAGTTTAAATTTGTTTGTTAATTAATTGAAATATTGCTTCGTCTTGATAGTGGTTATTTAGCAAAATCCAATCTTTTTTAATTCCTATTTTCTCAAAGCCAAATTTAGTAAAAAGAGCTATACTTGCTACATTTCCTACAGCAATATTTGCATATAATTGATGTAAATTTAAATTATGAAAAGAATACTTAATTAGAAGTTCTAATGCCTCAGAACCTACATTTTGCCTTTTATTTTCTTCTTTTTGAATAACAATTCCAATACCTGCCCTATTATTTTTAGGATCAAATTCAAATAAATCAATCAATCCAATGGCGGGAAAATCCTGATCCTGACAAATCGCTAAACGCAATTGTTTGGCCTCATAAATATCCTGCTGCGCATTTTCGAGATATTGACGAACCAGAAAACGACTATAAGGTGTTTGAGTGTTACTAACCTCCCAAATACTTTCGTCATTTTCCATTGCATAGACAAACTCTAAATCATTGGGCTCTAAAGCACGCAAATAAACAGAATCACCTTTGAGTGTTATCATTTTTAATTTTAGTTTTTATAACGTAGTTTTTGGAATTTGGACTCGAGCACTAGCGAACAGGCGAAGCAATTTAAGAATTGAACATTATATCTCTATTGTTCCTTTAAAAACAAATTTAGCAGGACCAGTCAGGAAAACATTAGTAAAATGATCTCCCATTTTATCAAAAGAAACTACAAGTTTTCCTCCTTCAACATTTAAATTAATTGAAGTTTTATCCGTTTCACCAATTGCATTCATAGCGATCGCAACCGCTGTTGCGCCAGTTCCGCAAGCCAGAGTTTCGTCTTCAACACCTCTTTCATAAGTACGAAGTGAAAAAGTGCTATCATCAATCTTTTTTACAAAATTAACATTACTTCCTTTTTCACCATATAATTCGCCATAACGAATTGCGGCGCCATTATCTTTTACATTATAATGTTCTAAATCTTCAACAATTTGAACATGATGTGGTGAACCGGTATTTAAAAATGTATACGAATCTTTCTTTTGTACTTCATCAACATCGATCATCTGCAACGAAATTATAGCATCACCTCCTACTGAGGCATGATGCAAACCATCTGTTGCAATAAAGGTAGTTTTGTTCTCAATTACTCCCAATTGATTGGCAAAAGCAACCAGACAACGACCGCCATTTCCGCACATCGAACTCTGATTTCCATCTGAATTATAATAGACCATTTTGAAGTCTGTTTCAGTATCATTTTCCAGCAAAATAAGTCCGTCTGCTCCAATGCCGAAACGTCTGTCACATAGACGTTCAATTAATTTAATGTCTTCTTTTGGAAAGAAATTTGAACGATTATCAATCATTACAAAATCGTTTCCCGTACCTTGATATTTATAAAATTCTATTTGCATTTTTTTTACATTAAGAAACACAAAAGTACGAACAAATAATTAATGAAATGTTAATCAATGTTAAAGAGAGTTAAACCATTTTACCTGTTAAATTTTTGAATTATTTTTACCTTAAATAACTTAAACATAAATTATAATCATGAAAAGATTTTCAACCTTATTTTTAGTTTCACTCCTTAGTGGTGCAACTACCCTTGGTGCTTACAAGTTATTATTTGACAGCAACAATTCTTTTTTTGGAAGAGGAAATTCTGTTGTTACTCTTGCCCCCAATTCATTCAGTAAAAATGTTGGATTAGCTGCCGAAACTGTTGATTTTACAGCTGCCGCAGACAAAACAGTTCATACGGTTGTTCACGTAAAAAATGTTTCGCGCAGAACAGTCAGTAATCCTATGATGGAATTTTTCTATGGTTATGGAGGTGCGCAACAACAAGAGCAGGTTGGTACGGGATCTGGAGTCATCATTTCTGAAGATGGATATATCGTAACCAATAATCACGTAATTAAGGATGCGACCGAGATTGAAATTACATTAAACAATAAAAAATCATATCCGGCAAAACTTATTGGTACAGATTCTAAAATGGATATTGCATTACTAAAAATTAATGCCGACGAAAAACTTCCTTACACTGCTTTTGCCAATTCTGATAACGTAAAAGTGGGCGAATGGGTTTTGGCTGTTGGTAATCCATACAATTTGACTTCGACTGTAACTGCGGGAATTGTTTCGGCGAAAGCCAGAAATTTAGACACAAAGGGAATTCAGTCTTTTATTCAAACTGATGCTGCGGTAAATCCTGGAAACAGTGGTGGTGCTTTGGTAAATGCAAGGGGAGAATTAATCGGTATTAATACTATGATTTCGTCAATGACAGGTTCTTATGTTGGATATTCGTTTGCTGTTCCTTCTAATATCGCTCGAAAAATAATCGAAGATATTATGGAATTTGGTAATGTTCAGAGAGGAATTCTGGGTGTTGAAGGTGGTGAATTAAACAGTACTGCTTCAAAAGAATTAGGAATTACTGAAACACAAGGTTTTTATATTAGTAAAGTTTCTAAAAATTCAGGGGCCGAAAAAGCAGGTCTTGCCAAAGGAGATATTATTGTAAAACTTGATGAACAAAATATCGCAACTTATGCAGATCTTTCTGGATACATTAATACAAAACGCCCAAATGATGTTATTAAAGTAACTTATGTTAAAGATGGGAAAACTAAAACAGTTCCGGTAACTTTAAGTAAAAACGAGTTTTATAGTACTGAATTTAAAGGAATCGAATTAGAAAATATCGATGCTACCGATAAAAAGAAATTCAGAATTGATTATGGTGTAAAAATCAAAAACATCAATAATGAAAACCTGATGCAATATCAAAATGAATTACAAGGCAATATTATTTTAAGTATCGATAATGTTAAAGCAACAAATATTGAAAGCGTTTCTAAACTTTTAAGTAAAAAAGACGAAGGACAAAGTATACGTCTTGAAATGATAAATAAAAATGGAGAAGTTCTTCGAATCATTATTTAATTATAATTGTACATTTTCATTCGAAGTTTGTAGTTGCTACGAATGAAAACTAAAAAATTCTCCAAGTAAACACAGTTTCAAAAGCCATCTTAGAAATTAGACTGCACCCAAAAGTTTAGACAAATTTATAATTAAGTTTGATAATAATGAGCTCGATATTTTATCGGGCTCATTTTGTTTAAATTTGATTTAATTCTTTCGTTATTGTAATATATTATATACTTATTAATTTCTTTTTTTAATTGTTCTATTGATTTAAATTTTTGGGTATAAAACATTTCAGATTTTAATATTCCAAAGAAGTTTTCAATAATTGCATTATCTAGGCAGTTTCCTTTTCTTGACATGCTTTGTTTGATTCCTTTTTGTTTTAATAAAAGTTGGTAATGATTCATTTGGTATTGCCAGCCTTGGTCTGAATGAAGTATTAAATTTGTATTATCTGGTATTTTT
>NZ_FZNL01000023.1 GCF_900187965.1 Flavobacterium sp. ov086
ACTCAGACCAAGGATGGCAGTATCAAATGAAACAATATCAATATTTATTAAGACAAAAAGGAATCAGACAAAGTATGTCAAGAAAAGGAAATTGTCTTGACAACGCTGTAATAGAAAATTTCTTCGGAATAATAAAATCAGAACTTTTTTATCTTAAGAAATACAGTTCAGTTAGTGAATTAAAACAAGAAATAATTGAATATATAAATTACTATAATAACGATAGAATAAAACTAAATCTAAAAGGAATGAGCCCGATACAATATCGAGCTCATTATTATCAAACTTAATTATAAATTCGTCTAAACTTTTGGGTGCAGTCTAGAGTAATATTTGCGCAGTTTTTTTATTTGAATATTTTGAAGAGAGGGGCTCTTTTATTTAATAAGATTCGTTGGACTTATGCCCACAACTGCAGACATAGTTTCGGGTCTTCGTCACGTCGAAATATTAAAACAAATCATTATAGAAATCTGGAGTTTTTTGTTTTTAATTCTATTCGCTAGATATATTTGTGCCACCCCGAAGTCTTCTTATGAAAAGCTGTGTGTTTTTATGATAATACTTCCTAGAGCACGCATACGCTAGCAAAGAAAAACTTTATTTAAAAAAGCAAAACCATCCCGTAATGAATGGCTTTGCTTTATTGATTTTCATTGCGTTCACTGGCTAGACATTTGCAACAGTGAGGAAAGACAAAATTTGCAAAAGTCATTCAACACGCTCCGTATAATCAAGCTTTAACAAAATATCTCTTATTTTTCTAGATCATGTTTTAAAAAATTATGATTTACTACTTTATTGTTTAGATCATAATTATTTTCTATATCATAAAAAATATGAACATTATTATAATTAGATTTATTTGAAATTATACCAATTTCTTTACTTACGTAAAAAATCAAATATTTCTGTGGGTAAATATCTGGATATAGTAATTTATTAATTGTTATTTTTTTATTTTTAAAATTAACGTTCATTGAGTCAATTTTTAATAATTTATTTCCTCTATAATAAATTTCATTTTTTTTAAACATTAAAGTATCAAAAGTTTGAAATTCATGCTTTTCAAAGTAAACAAATGAAATGTCATTTTTATTTAATATTTTTTTAGTCTTTATTTTATAAAATACAATCCGATTCTTATCACCTGAAAACACAAGATTTTTTATATATTTATCTTTATTTAAATTGCAATCATTCATTTCATTCTTACAGGACACTACCATAAAAAATATGATAGTATAAAGTAAATAATTCAATACTATTTTCATAAATATTATTTTTCTTTAATTGTTATATTATTATTTTTCAATATTTGTAATGAATCTTGAAATCCTGTTGTTAAAGGAAATTTTGAAAAACCATAAAAAGATTGAAAATCATATGCAAATACTTCATCAAGTGCTATTGTTACTGCCCAATTTTTTTTATTTGATAAATAATTATTTGCAAAACCTCCAATATATCTATTGATTGCGTGTCCGAACTCATGCACTAAATTATTAGCCAAGCTAGACCAACCATCATAAAATGACGCTGGATATACATTTATATACCCACCATCAGAACCTGTATAGCGTTCACCTGCCGCATTCTTAATTGTCGTATAATAAGCTTCATCACCAGAAGAACTTAAACCACTTTCTGTATAAATATATCTAACATCTACTTTTCCTCCAGCCCTAGTTTGTAATTTTTTAAAAGTATCCAAACTGAGTATTTTTTTTAATCTTGCAGAATTATCACCAGCGAATGAACCTAATGCCCTTATTTCTTTTTTTAATTTTGATATAAGTGCTTTATTTTGATGGTCATGAAGAACGTGATTCAATCCGGCAACAATACCACCAGTAATTGCTCCCTGCCAAAAATTCCCTCCTGTAAGTTCAGCTCCGACACCTCCGCTTAGTGCTCCAAAAGCAATAGTTCCTACTTTACTACTTGCAAAGTTACCTGCACCTGCACTCCAGGCCGTTGCTCCTAAACTTCCAAAAAATCCAGCTGCTGCACCGCTTAGGAAACCAGATCCTCCAGATTGCACCATTGCAATTACTCCTTGTGCTACACCATGTGCCGCTGCCTGAATCAAAAATTTTGTACTTTGCATACTTGATGCAAATGTCGCATTAGCTCCTGTTGCTGCGGCAGTAAAACAACTCCCTATACCAAAAGTCACAGCGCCTGATACCGCTCCCCAAAATGCTGATTTAAGCATTCCGGATAAACTTAAACTGGCATCAGCACCATTCATTATGGCAGCTGTAACCCCTATCATATAACTTGCCGTTCCTATAATTGCTCCTATAATAACAGCAGCAAGTAACCCTTCACCTAAACCAAAAATTTCCCCACTTGGATCATTAAATAGTAGTGGATTATTCGTTACATATCCATATTTATTGTAACATTGAGTATTATAAGGGTCCTGAATATTTTCATCGGCATTCAAAAAACGTCTTTGCATCGAATCATACAATCTTCCATTCATATGTATAATACCCAATTCTGCAAAATGCTCGTGACTTGTATATCCTCGGTCTAATATACTTAATACGCCATTTGTTAGATTACCCCACGCATCAAAATGACGCTGTTCTACCAAATTACCTGCTTCATCACTTATTGCCAGTATACTTCCCAAATAGTCCTTATGTAAAAATAGATATTTTGCATTAGCATCAGTATAATTTTTCGCATAAATAATATCGCTATCGTAAGGATTTCCTATGTATAATATATGTTTTTCTTTTCCCGTAGTATTGTCTGTTGTAATTTCGTAACTACCATCTTCACTATAATATTTAGTAAATTTTCCCTGTTTATCTTCTGCAAAATTACCCCCATAAGTTACCATTTGCCTCATTTCAGTAAGCCCGTAACTAAATTGAGCATCACCATTTTGACCATCTATATATATAGGATCATTATTTTCGTTATAGCTTATGGTTAATGGTATATTATTATTATAATTCTGAACCCCCACAGCATTAAGAACCTGAGTGTCCGCTTGATATATTTTGTCTGTTCTGAAAGTCGTTGTTCCTGTTTGATCATTTTCTACAATACGACCTTTATCGTCGTAAGTATTAGTCGATAAAATCCCTGTTTTAGGGTTTGTCCAGCTTTTTAATCGGTTATTATCGTCATAAGTAAATACTTCATTAACAACTATTCCTCCCTTTCTGGAACGAGTTTTTAGTTCATTTTTAATAGCATCAAAAGAGTAAGTCATTTGCAACACATTAGGCTGTACTGCCGAAATATGTGCTGTTGACGTTAGAAAATTATTCCCATCATAGTTATTATCAATAGTTACTGCACCTAAATTAACTTTAAGTAATTGGCCATTGGCATTCACTTTATTAATTTGTGATAATACCTTACCTGTATTTTTATCTTTTATCTGATATAAATCACCACTCCATGTATTATAAACATTTTGGAGACTCGTTTGTGTCATCAATCCCGAAGAGTATAGTCCCTTGTCATAACTAATTACTCGTCCTTTATCATCATACGTTATATTCTTTTTAAAAAATAACTTGCCATTACTATTCTCGCTAGTGGTTAGAACACGTCCATTTGCATCATAGGTCAGGTAAGTTAGATAACTTTTTCCATTAGTTGTACCTTTTCTATCGGTTACCATTCCTAAATTATTATAAATATAACTAATGGATTTATTTGTTGCCTTAGCATTATCTCCTACTGATAATTCTTTTTGAGTAATCAACTGTCCTTTGGGATCGTATACATACTCTTTTGTTCCTTTTGGACTAGTTTCTTTTAACAATTTACCAAGCCCATCATAGTCATATCGATAAGTTCCGTTGGATGGATCTGTAAATTCTGATTTCCTTCCCCAGGAATCATACTTTGTCACTACAATATTTTGACCATAAGTTGCCGAAACATTTTGACCTGCAGCGTTGTATGCAAATTTTATAACACCTCCTTTATCTTCAGATTCTATAGTATTACCCAATACATCACTAGTTTTTCGGTTGACTCTATTGTAGCCATTTAACTCTTTTGCAGTTGTCGTAAGCCCTATAACCTGTGTCTCTAAAATTTTTCCATTAAAGCCTGTTACAGTCACTTTTGCAGGAAAAACAGAGCTATCATAACTAAACACATTCCATTTTGGTGTTTCAGCCTGATCATAGAGTTCACTTTCTTTTATTTTTCTACCAACTGCATCGTACTCTACCTGCTGCGCAATATAAGATCCTGATTCAAATCCTTTGGTTCTTATAAGATATTGCTCTCCTTTTTTGTTGGTACGTGTTTCTTTTATATTACCTGTTGGACTGTATTCGGCAACAACTATATCATCTCCTTGTTTTTCATATGTATAGGTGGTGGTACCTGTTAAGTTCTGTTTAGATTTAGTCAGTTTTCCCCATCCATCATAAGTATTAGTAAGAGTGTTTCCTAACGGATCTGTCTGTGTTAGTATTTGCCCCCAGTCATTACTGGTATTTTGCGTAATCAAGCCTAAATTATCAGTGCTTTTTACAACAAATAATCCTTTTGCGTCATACTCGCTTTTGAGGGATTGAGCTTGACTGTCCTGATTGTTGGCTTTCTTTTTTTCAATAACATTACCAAAACCATCATAAGTGTAAGTATCAGTAACAGACTTTGAATAATCCTGATTAAATGTTGTTATTGTTTTAGGTAAACCATTTTCATAAGTATAAGCCGTTTTACTCTTTTTAGTATCGCTGTACGCGATTACGATATCTTCTTTTTCTTTAACTCTCCCGACATAATAATCTTTTCCTGTACCAGTAGCATTGTCCAGATAACTCGTATTAGATGTTATTGTCGCAAAACCATTATTGATATTAGTTTCTATTTTTGTAACCAAATAAAAACTTCCATACGTCATAGTAGTGATTTCAGTTCTATTCTTTAAGAAATCTTTTTCAGTAGATCGATACGGCACTATTGTCTCTACTCCTGTTGTTACCGACTTATCTGTTGTATATTCTAAAAATTTAAATGATAAGAGCTGTGAATTATTTACAGAAACATCTGTCGGAAAAACAGCACTATCTTCCCTTGTACTCCATTCTTTAATTACAGAACCACTTTGCAATGGATCAATTTCTAAACCAGACCAGATTTTAGTATTTTCAAAACCCGAAGCATACCAATTAGTACGCGCAGATTTACGAAAACCAATCATTCCTTTACCATTTACATGAGCTAAAAGTCCGCGGTATTTAAAGTCCTGCTTCCTTTCAAGTTGACGCAATTGTGCTACTACAAAAGATTTCGATACTCTGTCTAATTCTACATAAGGATATTTTTCTTTTTTAGAGGAAGCATAAAAATCAGAATCCAACTGTGAATCCAACTCCTTATATTCAATTGCGGTAGGGATATTACCTTGCGTTATTGTATTGATCCTTGATGTTTTTGAAGTATCATAAAGACTAAAGGTGTACATAAAACCTTTAGAAACATCCTGTCGGTTTTTACCTAAAAGTACAATGTTATTGTTAATTTGATTGATATAAAAATCCCCAACAAGTTCGTTATAATCGAATAAACCATCATTTTTGAACGAGGAATTATAGCCGCGTTTAAAATTAACATCAATCGTACTGTTCGCACCGCTATCGCTCATAACAGTAATAGTAGTTTCTGAATATACTCCAGCAGATAATTCAGAATTTATCGTGTAATAATCAAACTGAATCAATTCACTTTTCCCATCTTTATCAAGATCTAAAGCTTGATAATTTATTCTTCTTGACGCGGTTACATTTGATAAGTTTAAAGGCTGAAAAGGATACCATTTGCCTAATCCCGATTTATATTCTTCTTTAAACCCTGTACCTGTAGATAGATAAAGTCTCCAGTCTCCCGCAAGAGCATCTGCTTTATAGTTGGTTTGCATGTTCATTGTCGATACTGGAGTACCCAAAGCAACTGGAATTATCAAATCAGTTTTTTTGTCTCCGTTGAAATCTCCCACGACGGCATTCTCCAGTAATCCACTAAAAGCAAATGAAATCAAGCTGGTTTCTGCAATGAATTTTTGTGAAGTTTTATCTTTTTTAAACGAGGTTATAGTTGATGAATTACCTGCTTCAATATTAAGAATTGAGATTTTTCCATTTCCTTTAAAATCTCCAAATATTGGTTTTTGAAAAATTGTACTATTATAAGGGGATTCTGAAAAAGAATCTGCGTCACCAACATTATTATCGAGATTCAATATCATATATCTATATTGATCTACAGAATTAGTGTTCGTTATTACATTTCCTTTTACTGGAGGAATTATTGCACTTTTGTTTAATGGACTTACCAAATTGTTAATATCAAGAGTCTCATAAACAGATGTTGTATTATCTTTAATTTGAATAATAATTTCCGATAATCCATCACCGTCTAAATCCATTTGCATAGGATCTAAAACAGTAGTAACTATACGATAGCTTTGATAATCACCTGTTCCCCTTGTACCGGATTCCGAAAATACATTCCTTAAAGTTTTGTCATTTGTTATTGGTTTACTATATTCTAACTTTAATTGGTTATTTCCATCTACAGAATAGATCTGACCTTTTATAAAGATACCTTGCCTGGAACTAATTTCATTATTACTGTTTTTAAATGTTATAACTACAGCTTTATTAAATTCTTCCTTAGTGAATGTTGGAGAACTCATCACAGTCAAATCTCCATTTATTGTATCATCCATAAACGATTTAAAAAATCGTATCGATTTAGGTTTGGCAGGTGTTACCTCATATTTTACACAATTATAACTATGGTCTTGCCTTTCCCATTTAGTACATATTGAAGTCGCTACTGTTGCATCAAAGTACTTTAAATAATCTAAAACTCCATCTCCATCAAAATCTCCTACAATTTTATTATTCTCGTTATCTGCATATGATTTAGCAGCCCAAGCCGACGCACTTGACCCTTCGTAGCTCATGGCTACTGGGTTTGCAGCTTTATTCTGAGAATTGTATTCGGTTATATTAGTAACATATTGGTAGTTGGTTCCATTTGCATCTTTACCATAAGCGATTATATATTTTTTAAATTGTTTACTATTAGCATTGACTACAACCTCTGAAAGTATTTTGTCTTGCAAAAATCTAATTCCATGTACATAAGATACTTCTTGCTGATCACGCACAACATAATTAAAAACAATAGAATTGAAATGCGGTTTCCCTAAAGTTTCATTTCCCCCCCACTGCACACTAGTAATTACTGTTACATTATTGTTTTTTTTATAATTGTACGTTATGTAATTACCTTGAGGATCTTTCCATTTTACAATATTATATTCCAACGGAGTTTGGGAATCTGCGCTTATACCATACCATGCCTGAGATCCATTATCAAAAGTAATTTCAAATGAATTTGGTCCAGTGTAAGTTTGACCACTAATTGCACCAACAGATTTTATTTTTAGTGTTGAAAATTTCTCTGTAACATATTCAGTACCATCTTTTCCATATGTTGCTGCATCACCAGGTGTTTTTAGCAATAGCCTTTGTCCATTAAATTCATAAAAATCAGTATAGTCAAGTTGCACCCCTTTAGATTCTCCATTTTTCTCGATATTTTTACCAACTCTTTTAATACTGGTAACACCCGAAAGAGAAAAGCCCATACCTGCAATACCAGGACCAAAACCACTTGTGTAAAACAAATTCATTTGTGGAGCAACTCCATTAATACTTGGAGGCAATGCAATTGGCAAGTTAAACTGAAGTTGCCCATCACCTCCCACGGTAATCTCACCTTTCGTATCATGAAAATTGCCAGTTCCTACTTCTCCCGACAGATTACTTTCGCCTGCCGTAGAATTTGTTGTTCCTCCACTTGTAAATGGATCTGAGCTCGCTCCAATCTTTGCTACAAAAGGACTCGCTACTGCAGAATTAGCACTAAAGCCATTCGATAAAATAATCACATTAGGATCAGAAATCGTTCTTGCCGCTGTTTCGGGTTTATTAAGTATTTGCTGAGAAAAACTTAAGTTTATAAATAATAAGGAAAAATAAATGTAATATTGTTTCATTATGATGTTTTATTACCTCGCTCTCTAACTTCATTAGAAAATGAAACAGGAACTGAAGATTATTATTTAAAGTGATATTATTAATTCTTAATAAATTAAGTACACTCTTTTTCAGAGTGCTAAGAACTTAAAAATTTTAACTACCCTTTATCGCTTAATAATTTTAATCGTTTTTTGCTCACCATTACTGTAATTCAAAACAACTAAATATAAGCCTGAGGCATATTCTCCAAAAGCAAGATTTTGAGTATTCAATTGTTGAAGATTAGATATCTTTTTTAAAATTTGACCGTTCATATTACTTACTTGTATAGAGGATATTGTGTTATTATTTAACAATTCCCACTTTAAATACAATTCCTCTTTTACGGGATTTGGGTAATATGAAATCACATCTTCACTAAAAAATTTTTGCAAATCTTTTTCTTCGAGTGAGTCTATTTCTTTGACATCAGCAGTCTTTCCTGTTGATGGAGGACAGTTTACACATAAATAACGTCTTATCTGATTTCCAGCTGTATCATATTCAAAGCCAATTTTCGTTTGTGCTTTTGTTAAGAGTGAAAATCCTAACACGAGGAAAGTTATATAATATCTCATAATGTAATAATTACAGAAATTGGGTCTTTATTTTTTAAGTAATAGTGCTTTAACTTGGGCTTTTAACTCTTCAATTTCTTTATTTTGCTGTATTAAATAAAGTGTAAGTTCTTCTATTTTTTCTTGTTGAATTTTTGCCATTTCTCCAAGTTCTAATCCATTTTCAGTTATTTCTTTTGTAGATGGTACATTTTGCAAATGACCATTTTTTTTGATATAACTTTCAACTTCTTTTAGACTTGGCAACTCATAGGCTGGTTCAAACACATAATCTGCCCAGGTATTATATACTTTTACTTCATCTGCCCTAATTTTTCCTTTAACAGAAAGTTTATAAATAGTTGCTCCATCTGTAAAATTTGAACTTCCAATACCAATATTACCCATTACGACAGTATTCCCTTCGATAAATGCACTACCAGAACCATCTAAAAATGTTGCCCCGCATTTACCCGCCTTAATGATTAACTTATATTTTACATTTTCATCAGATGTTAAGCTTTCATAACTTGTACCAATTATTAATTTTGTGTTCGCTTGTGGAAAGGAAATATGGCTAAAATTACAGCCATCTGTTGTTGTTTCTTCTGAAACTTTAAATACATTGCGTTGCTTACTATCGTTTATCTCGAAACCTCCATAACCACCTGTTTCTGCATATGATCTAAATCGTTGATTATCTGCTCGGTCGTCGATTGAAAACCAAAACATAGATTTTACATTAATATTTGAAGCTGGAAAATCATTAAAATTCATCATTCTACTAGTTGCGTTTACAAAGCTACCAGCCTGCAAAACTTTGCTTTTTTGATTTCGATCATTAGAATCAACAAAAGTTTGCCCATCGGGAAGACTAGTTCCTGAAAAAATGACACTTTTTGCTTTAACATCACCATTTACTTCTAATTTAGTTGTCGGATTATTTGTCCCTATTCCTACATTGGTATTAGAAGTGGGAGAATTTGCTAAAACATTTGCTGCCCCACCCGTACTTGTACTAATTTGAGCGTTTAAGTTTATAACACTACATAAAAGAAAGATTGGATAAATTTTATTTTTAATTTTCTGCATGGTATTTATTATTATTTTCCGTACAAAATTAACAAAAAGACCTTTTCTTACTAAATATAAAAACATACTTATTAAGATTTTATTAACAATAAAAAAGCCAAGGAATTTAAAAAATAAAAGTCTTTAGCGGTTTGTCAGTATATCTCTAAAATAAAACAACAACCCAATCAAATAAAGTAAGTTATCAAATGCCTGCGCAATTACCGCACCTTCTAATCCAAAAAAATCAACAAAGTAAAGTGTTGAAAAATATAAAACTGCCAGCGAGAATAACTCCGAAATTATAAAGGCTTTAGTGAGCTTTTTGGCAAAAAATTGATACCCTAAAATTAGTGAAGCTACTTTAAAAACATCTCCTAATAATTGCCATAGAAAAAGTGAGGTAACAGGCAAAAATTCTTTGGTAAATAATAATTGAATAATAAAATAACGAGAAAAATAAATGACAACTAAACCAATGCAAAAAATAGGTAAAATAGATTTATAAAACTGCCAAAATAATGCTTTAGTTTCCTTATTATCTTTTGCCTGCGAGAGTTTTGGCAGAAAATAAACAGTTAAAATTGTAGTGATAAAAAGCATATAATAAGAAGAAATCCTGGTCATTGTTTCCCAAAAACCAGCTTGATTTACCCCTAACTCTTTAATAATATTATTACGGATTGCCAGCAAAACGATTGATCCTAAAACCGATGAAACCAATGCCATTAAAGAATAAGGCAACAGGTTTTTAATAATTTTAAAATCATATAAATTAAACCGAATTGTCTGGAGAAACTTAATCTCTTTCTGCACAAAGTAAAACGTTACAAAAAAAAGTAACGAAGGCGTTATTACAATAGCCAATAATGCTCCTAATGTGCGAAACTTTAGAATCATTAAAATGGAAATCAAAAGACCAATTAAATTTCCAAATATATTGACCCAAATAACTTTTCTGAATTGACATAAGCCATTTAAAACAGACAATAAAAAAACGGACACCGCGTACCAAGGCAAAGCCAATGATAAAACTTTGAATACTACTGAATAATCCGAATGATATCCTAATATTTCATTGCTCCAATAAGATGCGAAAAAGAATAAAACGCCGCTTAAAACAAGGACAATAAAAATTAAACTAATAAAAACCGTTGCGATTATCTTTTTTAATTCTTCGTCATTTTTTTGATTTTCGGCTATATATTTCACAACCCCATTCTGAAAACCTAATGTTGAAATACTTTCTAAAGAAGTCAAAAAATTACGCAAGTTTCCAACCAAAGCCATTCCGCCGGGACCTACAAATATGGCAAGAATTTTAGAGGTAATTATCCCAATTCCAATTTTTAATCCAACGCTAAAACTGTTTAATGAAGTAATCTTAAACAAAGTAGTTCCTATTATTTTTTTAAAGAAACTCAAACTAATATTGGTTTAAAATTTCAATAATAAAATTAACTTCAGTCTCTGTCAAAACAGGACTTATAGGCAAACTCAAAACTTCATTGTGGATTTTTTCCGTAATTGGAAATGACAAATTATTCCAGTCAGGAAATGCTTTTTGCTTGTGTGGCGGAACCGGATAATGAATTACAGTTTGAATATTATTCCCTGTTAAATATTCTTGTAAACCTTCTCTATTTTGAGTCCGAATAACGAATAAATGAAAGACATGATTATTTGACGAATCCCAAAACGGAAGTTTGATTTTATCATTTTTAATTCCAGATAAATATCGTTTTGCAATTGATCTTCGCTTCTCATTATCTACGTCTAGATTTGGTAATTTCAGATTTAAAAATGCAGCCTGAAGTTCGTCTAATCTTGAATTCACACCAATATATTTGTTGTAATACTTTTTCTCAGAGCCATAATTCCGAAGCGAGAAAAGTGCTTTTGCAAGTTCAGAATCATTTGTGGTAATTGCACCGCCATCGCCTAAACAACCCAAATTTTTTCCAGGATAAAAGCTATAAGCCTTTGCTGATTGTTGATTATTAATTGTTAATTGTTGATTCTCGTTTGTGTCATCATTAGTATTTGGAATTTGGTCCCGATGCTTCGGGATAAAATTATTGGAATTTGCAACCGCTCCATGCGATTGCGCTGCATCTTCTATAATTAAAAGATTATTTTGAATTGCAATTTCGTTTATCTTTTCCATTTCAGCCAATTGTCCGTAAAGATGAACAGCTAAAATGGCTTTTGTTTTTGGAGTGATTTTCTCTTGAATTAAATCTGGATTGATGTTGTAGGTTTCTAATTTTGGCTCAACCAAAACCGGAACCAAATCTGCTTGTAAAATAGCCAATATACTGGCAATGTAAGTATTCGCAGGAACGATAACTTCATCACCTTTTTGGAGCTTTCCTAACTGAATATAGGCTTTAAAAATCAAAACCAAAGAATCAAGACCATTACCTACTCCTATGCAGTATTTTGTGTGGCAATATTCGGCGAAAGCCTTTTCAAAATTTTCAACTTCTTTCCCTAAAATATACCAGCCATTATCTAAAACCAATTTCAGTTTTTCCTGAAATGCAGTTTCATACCGTGCATTGATTTTTTTTAGATCCAGAAATAGTATCATTTTATATCAATTTTATAAAAATCCTGATTGTAAACCGCACAGCCTAATTCTTCTTTTTGTGTTAAAAGACCTTCATTATAACCACTTTCATTATCTTCTCCCACAATTCCCATATCAAAAAACAGTTTCCCTTTACGCTTGTATTTGTGAATCAAATTAATGAATAAAAAATCTAGTGCTCTTACTTTTTTTCCCTTTTCCGAAGTTGCGCCGTATTGTGATTTGACTACATTTTTGGTTTCAAAAATAGTGATTCCAGCAATAATTTCATCATTTTGATAAACGGAATATTGCTTGATTTTTTCTGGAAATTTATCTTTTAAAAGCGAAATTTCTTCTTTAGTATGAACTGGTTTTGCATTGAATTTATCTAGCAATTTTGGAACTAAAATTGATTCCCAAAAGGGCTCAAAATCCTTTTCCTCTACAATATCCAAATCAAGGTTTTCGATTCTTCTAAAGTGTTTTAATTTGCTTTTAGAAATCCGCAAAGGTAATTCGAGATTAATTGCCAAATTCATTTCTTTTTGTTCACAAATGGCTCCTCTATTAAATAAAAAAAAGTCCATTTCGTTATTCCCATTGGGAAAATAAAAACATGGAATTGGTTTATAATAAAAGCTTTCAATGGAATTTTCTTTTAGAAAAAATAAAATCTCCTCTAAAATTGATTCTACTTTTTCAGCTTTCAGTTTATTCGAAAAAACCAAACCTCCATAAGTTAATCCCTGATGTGAATAGACAGAATTTCCTTGTTTATTCGCCGGCAGAATTGCTTTTAGTTTCTGATCTTCAAAAATCAAAAGCGAAAAATCTTCAAAACGATCCTGATGGTATTCCATAAAATCTCTATGAAATAAAAAAGTAGCATTTTTTGCCTGAGTGATAAACTCGTTCCAAATGCTATAATCGTTTTGGTGGTATTTTTTTACAATGAATTTTGTCATTTTTTTGGCTACTTATTTTCCTTTATTCTAAATTAAAAAATTCGCCACGAATTCTCGAATTTTCGTTAAATATAAACAACTAAACCACTCTGCACTGAAAGTGCAGAGGTTTATTTGACGAGAGACTGAAAGCCTCTTAACTTTGAAAACTATTATCAATACTAAAAAGTCAAAAGATTATATTTTTTCGCATTACTAAAGTACTGCAATAAATTGCAGGGTTTTAAACTCCGATCTGAGACCAATAAACTCGGGAATTGCTTCGCTTATTCCCTACGGTCGGGTTATGGTGAAAAATTTCAGCTACTATTGCTAAATATAATTATTTATGATCAAATGCCGGTAAATACCATTTGAATTTTACGGCCATTAATCGAACCGTGATTATTACAACTGATGTTGCCAAATATAAAAGGTCATTATCTAAATTCAGTTTTCTTAAGGCAAAAAATACAACTCCGCCAAAGATACATATCGTGGCATATATTTCTCTTCTAAAGATTGTTGGAATCTCGGTACATAAAATATCTCTTGTAACGCCTCCAAAACAAGCCGTCATGGTTCCTAACGCAATACAAATAACGGGATGTAAACCAATCGAAATCCCTTTTTCGAGTCCTATTAAGGTAAAAACTCCAAGTCCAATCGTGTCAAATAGAAACAAGGAAGTTCTTAGTTTATTAAATTTTTTCCTAAAAAGAATAGCCAATAAAAAACCCAAAATAATCACGTAAACATACTGTAAATCTTTCATCCAGCCTACCGGAGTTCTGCCAATTAATACATCACGCAATGTTCCGCCACCCACGGCTGTTACAAATGCTATGATAAAAACCCCAAACGGATCGAGTTTTTTGTGCATTGCCGTTAAAGCGCCGGACATGGCAAAGGCCATCGTACCGATAAGATCTAATAGATGAAACATTTTTTTTCTAGGTGCAAAGGTTCAAAGTTGCAGAGATACAAAGGTAACTCTAATTATCTTTTTACGTAAATCGGACTTCTTTTTAATAAATACGAAATGGCATCTACCCAACTATCTTTTATATTTAAGAATGGTTTACGGCTTTGTGAGTAGATTTTTGTATTGTTTTTGTACATATCAAAATAAACCATATAGTTATAATAGGTTTGTGTACTGGCATTTGTGGTCGAATAATCGTTTGTTTTTAGTTTTTTGTTATCGTTACTCACTTTAGCATTTCCGCTATTGTATGTTGAGGCTGTTGAACCTTCGGTAATGGTATACGAAACTTTTGAAGCTATAACATTATCAACTCCCAGGATTTTTTGAAGATCTTCGATTGGGGTTTCATCAATGTTTTTATAATCGATTCCTGCTTTGTGCAACAAACTGTTTGTTACTCTTAAATCCTGAACAGTCAGAGGGAAAATATTAGCAGATTTGTCTAACAATTTGTTATAAATATCGTTTTGTGCAAACTTCGCCATTTCTTCAGAACTTTCCTGAGTAGCTGAATTCAAAAACGGAATTGGCAATACCGCAATCGTATTTGGTTTCATATCTGCCGAGGCAATAACCTGATCTGAATTATTTGTGGCAACATTATTTGAAGGAGCTGTACTTGCAGACACATCAAATGTTTGTGAACGTCCGCTGGCAAAATCTATTCTGGCAATTTGAGAAATATCAAGCGAAATTTGAAGTGTTTCTCCCGGCAAAGAATATTCAACTGTCTTATCAGACATTTTTGCAATTGTACATTCTATTATCTGGTAATCTCTTTTAATTATTTTATCTAATTTTTTTCCTCCTTGGGCAAAAGAAAAAACAGAAACAAGCAACAATACTAATACAACAATTACTTTATTAGTTTTCATGGTATTTAAATTAAATTTTCCTACTCTTAGGCTTTTCGGTTACGCCTTTTACAAAAATTCAGCTTTTAAATTTATTACCTTTCAAAGCATACACAAAGTTACGAAATCCTAAATCAACACCTCTGTAAAATCAATTTAATTACATATTTTGCGTATAAAAATTATAATCTTTGAGAATAACTCGAATAAAATCATTGTTGTTACCTGATTGATTTTTAATTCCTGTAACTTTTTCAATCTTCGCAACCAGCTTATAAATCATTTCATGATCATTTTTAGCTTCTGCTTTTTGAAACGTTTCTTTAATAATTCGCATATCATTATCAGATAACTTAATTACCAAAGGATAAGTTGGTACATAAGCATCTCCTATTTCTTCTAAAATCGTATGACTGATATCAATTTTATTCTTTAAGGTAATCACTGCCGTTCCTGCTGCCATATCACCTAATCGCTGTGATTTTCTACTTGTAACAACGGCAATTAAACCAACAAGTCCATACAATAATGTAAAATCTATTATTCTAAAAAACCATCGAATCAAATAATCTCCAAAACCGGCTTGGTAACCATCAATTTTTACCACTTTTATTTTTACAAGCTTTTTTCCAATCGTTTGTCCTTCAAAAACACTTTCTAAAGTGATCGAATAGAACATAATTGGTAAATAAAAAACCAAAAGGATCGACATTACAGACCAGGAATCTAATTTATTGAACAATTTATCGAAATGCAGCCAGTAAAAAAACACTAATAAGACCACTACTACATAAGAGATTTTTATAAGTAAATCAATGAAATAGGAGCCTAATCGTTCACCAACTGATGCCGATATAAAATTTATTTTAACATTTTGTGTTGTATTAATAGATAATTCTGACATATTTTATATTTTAGCCTACAATGAGAGAAGTCGCCTTCATAAAACAAAATAAAGAAAAATGGCTGGAATTTGAACTAGCTATTTTTGGTAAAGCTAAAAAAAATCCTGATGAGTTAGCTAATTTGTACATTCAATTGATGAATGACTTGTCGTATGCCCAAACTTATTATCCCAAAAGTAAAACGGTTATTTACTTAAATCATTTGGCATCGCAGATTTATCAAAAAATTTACAAAACAAAACGAACGGAAAAGAACAGATTAGTAGAATTTTTCAAAATTGAAGTTCCACTGCTTGTTTACGAATACAAGAGATACTTGATGTATGCTTTTATTTTATTTTTTGTCACTGTTGCAATTGGTGTTGTTTCGGCAAAATACGATCCTAATTTTGTTCGCTTAATTTTGGGAGATTCGTATGTTAATATGACCTTGGAAAACATCAAAAAAGGAAATCCAATGGCCGTTTATGGTTCCGGAAGCAATTGGGGAAGTTTTATTGGCATCACTTTCAATAATTTAAAAGTAGGTGCACAATGTTATTTTTATGGCATTCTTGGCGGAATAGGGACTTTTTATATTTTCCTTCAAAACTCTATTATGCTGGGATCGTTTCAATACTTTTTTTATGAGCAGGGAGTTTTCTGGAAAAGCGTTCGCGGAATCTGGATTCACGGTTCTATGGAAATATTTGCAATTGTAATCGAAACTACTGCGGGATTTATTCTTGGGGCTTCGATTTTGTTTCCTAAAACTTTTTCGAGAATGAACTCTTTTAAAATTGGTTTTAAAAATAGTTTCAAAATATTCCTGAGTACTTTTCCCTTTACGATTAGCGCCGGATTTCTTGAAGGTTTTATTACCCGATATTCTATAGATATGCCAAACTGGTTAAGCTCTTTTATTATATTATTTACGTTAGCAATAATTTCATTCTATTATCTGGTTTATCCTTTTATAGTCCACAAAAAAATGCAACAACTATCAGCCAATCGAATTAATTGAAACCAATAATGAATAGAATTTTCTTTATTTTATCTTTCCTTTTCTTCTTCGGTATCTCGCATGCTCAGGATTCTTTGGCTACAGCCGAACCTCCAAAAGTTGCTTCGATAAAATATACCGAGAAAGACATTAAGATCGATTCGAGTACAGTTGAAGCCAAAACCTTTGAGAAAAACTTCAAAAAAAAATATACTGATTCAGATTTTGTATATGAATATAAAACGCCCGAAAAAAATATGTGGGATCGTTTTAAAGAGTGGTTAGCAAGCATTTTCAGAGAGCTATTTAGTTTTGAAAATACAGAAAACTCAATCAAATTTGTAGCAATTCTATTGAGAATTATTGCAGTAATAGTTATTATCATTGTGATTTATCTAATTGCAAAAGCGTTGATCAATAAAGAAGGGCAATGGATTTTTGGCAAAAACTCACAAAAAAAGACCATTTATTATACGGATATTGAAAAAAACATACATCTTTTAGATTTCGAAAAATTAATAAAAGAAAGCATAAATTCCGGCGAAAAAAGAATCGCAATTCGGTATTATTATCTTTGGTTATTAAAAGTCATGGCACAAAACCATTACATAGAATGGGATATCGAAAAAACAAATTCAGATTATTTATACGAGCTTCAAAAACCTGCACATAGAGAAGAATTCACCTATTTATCTTACCTGTACAATTATATTTGGTACGGAGAATTTGAAATTAACGAAACCTCTTTCAGTAAAGCAGAAAATAGATTTAAGAATGCCTTAAAAATGTTTAACCATGGATAAAAATATCAAAATTTATATCGCTATTCTGGTTTTTGTTTTAGCATTAACTTTAATTGCCGATCGTGATCAGGCAAAACCTATTGATTGGAGTCCAACGTATTCTGTTAATGACAAAATTCCACTTGGATTATATGTTTTTGACAAAGAAATTCATGGTATTTTAAAACATCAAAAAGTTGAAAAAATTGCCACTATAACTCCGTACGAGTTTCTGGATTCTAAATATGATGACGATACTTTAGTAGAAAATTATAAAATAAAAGGTACTTTTTTAAACATATCAGAAGCCAACAATATTGATGACCAATCTGTAACGGAGCTTTTTTATTTTGTATCACACGGAAATAATGCTTTTTTGAGCATGAAAGAATTTCCACAAGTTCTATTAGACAGTCTAAAACTTAAAAGTATTTTTAGCTTTGGAATTCCTAATAGCAACTCCACTTGGCTTGCTAATAAAAAAGTACGTAACAAAAAATATCATTTAATAGAAGGCGTTGGAGATTCTTACTTTTCAAAAATTGATACTTTAAACAGTACCGTTTTAGGTTATCAAAGCTATCAGCCTAAGCAAAAACATATTAACTTTATAAAAGTTGCATACAAAAAGGGCTTTTTTTATTTGCATACTCAACCGGCCGCTTTTAGCAATTTTCATTTGCTAAAAAAAGATCATTATCAATACACCGAAAATGTATTGTCTTATTTACCAAAAGATGGTGTTTTTTGGTACACCAAAGCGATAAATGACGAGAGAATTTCGCAATCGCCATTGCGTTATATTTTTAGTCAGCCAGCTTTAAAATGGGCTTGGTATTTATCCCTGATTGGAATATTAATCTTTATAATTTTTAATGCTAAACGAAAACAACGTATTGTTCCAATACTGAAACCTTTACCAAACTTAACCGTTGATTTTACAAAAACCATCGGGAATTTATATTATCAGGAAGGCGATCACGACAATATTATCGATAAAAAAATCATTTATTTTCTGGAGCGAATCCGAAATGAATATTTAATGGATACAACAAAACTGGACGACGATTTTATCAAAAAACTGCATTATAAAACAGGGAAAAACGAAACCGATATTCAGGAACTTGTATTCTTAATTAATGAACACAGAAAGAGTTATCACGGAAGTCTTGAAGAAGATCTAATCAGAATTAATAATGCAATCGAAAAGATATTAAATTAATATTTTAAAAAAAATTGACACAGATTAAAAAAAATACTGCAACGAATTTCACTAATTTACACCAATTAAGTTGGTTCAATTTGAATTAGAATTAGGGAAAATTAGTGAAATTCGTGGCAAAAAAACTTTAAATCTGTGGCAAAAAAACAACCAATCTAAAGAAAATATACCAATTATGGACGATATCAATACACCGACAACTGAAATCACTAATGAAAATGTGAATTTTGAGACCAGAATAAATTTAGCCCCACTTTTAGAGCACGTTAACAGCATCAAAAAAGAGCTTGAAACAGTAATTGTAGGGCAACATAAAATGATCGATCAGCTTTTGGTTGCGATTCTATCAAACGGACACGTTTTGCTTGAAGGTGTTCCCGGAGTTGCCAAAACGATTACCGCCAAATTATTGTCCAAAACTTTGAATATTGGCTTTAGCCGAATTCAGTTTACACCAGATTTGATGCCATCAGATATTTTAGGAACTTCGATTTTTAATCTTAAAACTTCTGAATTTCAGTTTAAGCAAGGGCCAATTTTCTCAAATTTAATTTTGATTGACGAGATCAACCGTGCTCCTGCCAAAACACAAGCAGCTCTTTTTGAAGTTATGGAAGAGCGTCAAATTACAATTGATGGTTCTGCTTATCAACTTGAAACCCCGTTTCTGGTTATTGCAACACAAAATCCAATTGAGCAAGAAGGAACGTATCGTTTGCCGGAAGCACAATTAGACCGTTTTTTATTCAAAATCATAATTGATTATCCAAAATTAGACGAAGAGATTTTAATTATCCAAAGAGAGCATTTATTGCAGGATCACGGAAAATTAGAAGCTATAAAAACCATACTTTCCGCAGCAGAAATTAAAGGTTACCAAGCGTTGGTAAAACAAATTAGAGTAGAGCAAAATTTATTGGAATACATTGCCAGAATTGTAGTTAACACGCGCGAAAATGCCTTTTTATATCTTGGTGCATCGCCTCGTGCTTCGATTGCAATACTAAATGCCGCCAAAGGTTTTGCAGCCATTCGCGGACGCGATTTCGTCACGCCAGAAGACATTAAAGAAGCTGCAATTCCGGTTTTACAACACCGTGTTATTGTAACTCCTGAGCGCGAAATGGAAGGAATTACAAGTCCCGAAATCATTAAACAAATTATTGAAACTGTCGAAATACCAAGGTAGTTGTTAATGATTAATTGTTAATATCAACTGAGAACCTGAAACTTGAAACAAGAAAAACCTGAAACCTTAAAATCGTGAAATTCATAAAAAGTCTATACTTAAACAACTTCTTTTTCTATGTGCTTTTGAGCATTATAGGACTCTTTGTTTGTGCTTTTATTTTTCCGAATTTATATAATGCTGTCTGGTTTCTTGTTTTGATTTTAATCACATTTCTAGGACTTGATATTTTGCTTTTATATTTTGCAAGAACTGGAATTGAGGCAACTCGAAATACTCCTGAAAAACTTTCGAATGGTGATTTGAATCCTATAAGTATCAGTATTAAAAACCATTATACCTTTACAATTTCAGTAAAAATTATTGACGAAATTCCGTTTCAGTTTCAGGTTCGTGATTTCAAAATTGTGAAGACAATTAAGGCTTCCGCCGAAAAAGAAATCGGATACGATTTGCGTCCAACAGAACGTGGAGAATATTATTTTGGAAATTTAAATCTCTATGTTTCTTCGCCTTTAAAATTAATTTCTAGAAGATTTACTTTTGATAAAGATCAAATGGTGCCAACATATCCTTCTTATATTCAATTGAGAAAATATGATTTATTGGCTTTTTCGAATAATTTATACCAATACGGAATCAAAAAGATCCGCCGAATTGGTCACACTATGGAGTTTGAACAAATTAAAGAATATGTTCAGGGCGACGATCTTAGAACTTTAAACTGGAAAGCTACTGCGAAGAAAAACTCTTTAATGGTTAACCAATTTCAGGACGAAAAATCACAATCGGTTTATATGGCAATCGATAAAGGCCGAGTCATGCAAATGCCTTTTGACGGATTGAGTTTATTGGACTATGCGATTAATTCAACTTTGGTTTTATCAAATGTAATTCTGAAAAAGCACGACAAAGCAGGGATTTTTGCCTTCTCTAAAAAAGTAGAAAACAGAGTTTTTGCTGAAAAAAGATCTTCGCAAATGCAGAAAATTCTCGAAACGCTATACAACATCAAAACTGACTTTTTCGAAAGTGATTACAGCCGTTTGTATGTCGATATTAAAAAAAATATCAATCAGAGAAGTTTGATTATTTTATACACTAATTTTGAAACAATGGATGGTTTAAACCGTCAATTACCTTATTTAAAAGGAATTGCAAAAAGCCATTTATTAGTGGTTGTTTTCTTTAGTAATACCGAATTGAATCAGATCATTAACCGAAAAACAAATACTATTCAGGAGATATACGATAAAGTAATTGCCGAAAAATTCATGTTCGAGAAAAAACTCATTGCCAACGAACTCAAGAAATATGGAATATATTCGGTTTTAACACAACCTGAAAACCTGACTTTGGATACTATTAATAAATATCTCGAAATTAAAGCAAGAGGGATTTTGTAGATGTAAGAAGTCCTATGTTGTGAAAATGTAAAATGAATATTATTTAGATATCAATTTCATAAGTTAAATTTAAGAATGATCAAAAATCTTTGAATCTTTGCAACTCTCAAAAATAATGAAAAAACTAATTTTACTCCTATTCCTTTTCACAAGTTTTTTGTCTAATGCACAAAAAAGCGAAACTATAACAATTCCTAACGGTGTAGTTTATAAATATGCTGATGCTAAAGTAATTGAAAAAGCTAAAAAACTAATTAGCGACAATTTATCTTCTAACAACGACTACAAAATATTACAAGACAATCTTATTATTGGTCCTGAACTCTGGAAAAGATTTAAAGACAACTCCAAAATACAAAATATAGAAGGTAGAAAAGTTGAATTTCATGTAGATAATGCAATATTAGATGGTAAAATGAGCCAAGATATAGCTGCTTCTAGAATAGTGTGGGATGAATTTAAAAATGAAGTTTCTAACGATTACATTATTAGAAAAGCCAACCAAGAAGAATTAAATTATTATTGGTCTGTTATATCATTTGACATTGAAGAGCCATTATTAATTGTGGAAACTAAAGAGCATAATTATATTTTAAATCTGTTAAAAAAAGATTTAAAATTATTGTGGTTAGATGAAGCTCCAAAACAAAATAATACAAATCAAGTTGCCTACAAACAATATCAAGACGGAAAAGAAATTGATTCTATTTATAAAGGAGAAAAAGGAACCGCTTTAGAAAAGGTTATCTTTTTAAATAGTGACGAAGAGTTAAAAGCAAACACTTCAATGGAAGATCTGGAATTAATCCTAAAAAAAACAAATAAAATATTTGACGAATTGTTTAAAAACTCAATGAAATCAGGAAAAATAATGGTTGAATTTGAGTTGAAAAAGAAAAAAAACGAAATAACTTATGCTGTTAAAGATGATTTAGATTTAGACATTATGAAAGTCTTTGAACAAAGAGTTAACAGCGAAGTCTATCCTAATTCAAAAAAGGAACCTATTAAACTGCGATTACTTTACAAAGTAAATTCGTTTAATGATGTAGAATAAAAAAATCTGAATATTCGATTAATAAAATTTAAACTTTTTTGTCTCAACTTTTGAAACTCATAAAATGAAAAAACTAATTCTACTTCTATTCGTTTTCGCAAGCTTCTTTGCCAATGCACAAAAAACAGAAAACATTATCATTATAACCACAGACGGTTTTAGATGGCAGGAAATTTTTAAAGGAATGGATTCAGCTATTGCCAATGATAAAAAATTTAACCAAGGCGATAGTACTTATATTTATAAAAAATATTCCAGTTCAGATTTTAAAGAATCACGCAAAAAAATCATGCCTTTTTTATGGTCAGAAATAGCAACGAAAGGGCAAATTTATGGCAATCGTGACTTAGGAAACAAAGTCGATGTTTCGAATCCGTATTGGTTTAGTTATCCCGGATATAGCGAGATTATGACCGGAAATGTTGACACTGCCGTAAATTCAAATCATTATAAAGCAAACCCGAATGTCAATGTTTTGGAGTTTTTAAATCAACAATCTAAACTAAAAGGAAAAGTTGCCGCTTTTGGTGCTTGGGATGCTTTCGACCGAATTTTAAATGAAAAAAGAAGTGGTTTTCTTGTAATTTCTGCTTTTGATAATGTGGGTGGAAATAAACCAACTGAAACAGAAAAACTACTAAATGAAATGCGCAATAATTCGTTTAAGCCTTTTCATGAAGATGAATGTCTGGACGTTTTTACACATTATCAAGCTTTGAATGAGCTGAAAACCAAGAAACCAAAAGTACTTTATATCGCTTACGGAGAAACCGATGAATGGGCGCATGCAGGACATTACAGATCATATCTTGACGCTGCAAATCAAGTAGACAAATGGATTAAAGAAATCTGGGATTTTGTACAAAATGATCCGCAATACAAAAACAAAACGACTTTGATAATCACGGTAGATCACGGTCGCGGTGACGAAAAAAAAGCACAATGGACAGATCACGGTGCTGATGTTCCAGGTGCTTCACAAATTTGGTTTGCCGCAATGGGACCTGAAATCGCACCAAAAGGCGAAGTAAAAACAGATTCTCAATTGTATCAAAAACAAGTTGCACAAACCATCGCAAAAATCATGGGCTACACTTTTACAACATCACATCCTGTTGCAGAAGAAATTTCAGAAGTAATTAAGAAATAGTTTTTTTGCCACGAATTACACTAATTTTCTCTAATTTTTTTTTCGCATTGATGTAATATTAATTCGTGAAAATTCGGGCAATTCATGGCGAACTTTTTTATTTGAAGTAAGGAAATATCATAAACTAATAAAATGACTAATAATTGGGATGAAATAAATTGGATTTTTGAGCCCGATGGAGCATTAAGAGATATTTATATTGAAAATATAACTATTGAAGATTGGAAAGTTTTAATGGATTATTTAAACCTTAATTACATTATTAAATATGGTCCTACAGGAGAAAATCAAATAATAAATAAGCTTAATAAGGAATATTTAATTCAAATGTTGAATGATGAAACGGGGAAAATGGAATGCAAAACCGTTTCTATAATTATTGACGGTATTATTATAAATAACCATTTTTTCTCCGTAAATGAAATTGAATTTGACATCGATCTGAGAGAAATAAATTCTTTCGAAGATTATATTAAGGTCATAAACTTTATGAATCAAATTAGTCAAATTCTAGGCAAACCTTTAATTCTAACTGGTGAAAATCAGAAGGAATTCCCTCTTATTGAGGTAGATTTCTCCAAAAAACTAATAAAGGCATTGACAAAAAAAGAAGCTATAAAATTATGGAAGTAGTTAAACCTAGAAAGTTTTGAAAACCTTTGCTACTTTGAACCTCTCAACCTTTGTTCCTATTTTAAAAAAAACTCAGTACCTTTGCCCCTTTGCAACTTTGAGCCTTAAAAAAAATGAAACAAATTACTTCAATACAAAATCCGTTTATAAAATCACTTGTTTTATTACAGGAAAAGGCAAAAAATCGCAAACAAACGGGAACATTTTTAATTGAAGGCTTACGCGAAATTTCTCTTGCTATAAAAGGCGGTTACGAAATAGAAACGGTTTTATTTTTACCGGAATTGGTTACTGAAAGTCAGATTAATAAATTGGTTAATTCGCCAGTTCAATTAATCGAAATCAATAAAGAAGTTTACCAAAAACTAGCTTATCGCGACACTACAGAAGGGATTTTGGCTATAGCCAAAACAAAATCATTACAATTATCTGATTTAAAATTATCTGCAAATCCGTTGATTATTGTGGCCGAAGCGCCTGAAAAACCGGGAAATATTGGTGCGCTTTTACGTACGGCAGATGCGGCTAATTTAGATGCTGTTTTAATCGCAAATCCCAAAAGTGATTTATACAACCCAAATATTGTGCGTTCTAGTGTTGGCTGTTTATTCACCAATCAAATTGCAACAGGAACCACAGCCGAAATCATTGCTTTTTTGAAAGAAAAAAAGATTGATTTTTACTGTGCTACGTTACAAAACTCAACATCGTATCACACACAGGATTTTACAACTCCAACCGCTTTGGTCGTTGGTACAGAAGCCACAGGATTAACACAAGATTGGCGTGATGCTGCTACACAAAATATCATTATCCCGATGCAAGGCGAAATCGACAGCATGAATGTTTCGGTTGCGGCGGCTATTTTAATTTTTGAAGCCAAAAGACAAAGAGGTTTTAAACAATAAAATTAAAAAAATCCATTTCTTAAAAGTTTCTGTTCCATAATCGAAAATAAAAAAACAATCCCTCAATCTTGGGATATTATGCTATTGCAATACAACTTCGGTAAAATAGCTATCTAAATCCTAAATCGACAAAGTTTGATTTGGACACAAAATACCCGTAAACAAAACTAAAAATCAAACACTTAAATAAACCAAAAATATTTTTTATTTTAATTGATATATCAATTATATTTGTATCAGCAATCTATAAAAACGATGGAAAAACTAAGTGATATAATTTTTTATTCAATTGATAAATCAATAAAAACATATAGGCAATTCGCCCAGAAAAACATTTCTAAAGCCGGTATCGAAATAACAATCGATCAATGGCTTGTATTGAAAACTATTGAAGAAGATAATTCGATAGCACAAAAAGATATTGCTATAAAAACATTTAAAGACGTTGCTTCAATAACCCGAATTATTGAACTATTAGTACAGAAAGGATATTTGTCAAGAAAATTAAAATCGCAAGACCGAAGAAGATTTGAATTGACTTTGACAGATGAAGGCAATGACATTATTAAAAAAATGCAACCCTATATTCAAATCAACAGAGCTCAGGCACTAAAAAATATAACTGATGAAGAGATAAAGAATCTTCATTCAACTCTTTCAAAAATAATATCAAACATCAATTAAATCACGAACAATCAATTAAACTTTAAAAAAATGAAAACAAAGAACGTTTTACTCCTCTTTTATTTTTTGCTGCTGATTCCAATAAAATCAATGGCACAATCTGTAGCGAATCAAAACACTACTCCAGATCCTGTAACAAAAACAGAACAACAGCAAGTTATTGATTCCGTTAGTTTATTACTAAACAAAAATTATGTATTTCCGGAAGTGGCAAAAAAAATGAGCGACTTAATTGCATCAAATTTGAAAAACGGCTCATACGCTTCAATTACAGATCCCACTATGTTCTCTGAAAAACTAACTGCAGATCTTTTATCTATAAGCAATGATAAACACATACGTGTTGTTTTTAATCCTGCTTTTATAAAAGAAATAAGAGAAACAAATAAAAATTCAGATCATGAAGAAATACCTTCATCTGTGCTTGACCAATGGAAATCCAGTAACTATGGTTTTAAGGAAATTAAAATACTGGACGGAAATATTGGGTATCTTGATTTGCGCAACTTTATGGATCCTTCGGTTGGAGGTGAAACTGCCGTTGCCGCTATGAATTTTTTCGCTAATGCGAATGCTCTGATCATTGATTTAAGAAAAAACGGAGGCGGTTCACCACAAATGATTCAATTAATTACCAGTTACTTTTATGATTCAGAACCTGTTCATTTAAATAATTTCTATTTCAGACCAGACGATTCCAATACTCAAACATGGACTTTGCCTTATGTAAATGGAAAACGTATGCCGAAAATAGATCTTTATGTATTAACAAGTAGGGGCACATTCTCTGCGGCAGAAGAATTTACCTACAATCTAAAAAACCTGCATCGTGCCACCATTATTGGTGAAGTTACCGGAGGTGGCGCAAATCCTGGTGGAGATAATATTGCAACAGACCGATTCACTGTCTGGATACCAACCGGAAGAGCAATTAACCCAATAACTAAAACAAATTGGGAAGGAACAGGTGTACAACCTGATATAGTAGTTCCAGCAGATGATGCATTGTATACCGCACAAATAAAAGCTTTGGAAAAACTGGCTGCAAACGAAACTAAAGATCCAATTAAAAAATATTCATGGTTATTGACATCATTAAAAGCAAAACAACATCCTTTAGTATTAGAAAAAAAGGAATATGAAAGTTATATTGGTATATTTGGTCCAAGAATTATTACCTATGAAAACGGAAATTTATACTGTCAGGTAAATTCAGTTCGTAAACTCAAAATGTTACCACTAAAAAAGGATATTTTTGACTTAGAAGACAGAATGTTACGAGTAGAATTTAAAAAAGTGAACAATAAAATCTCCGGTATCACAATAGTAAATGTAAACGGAACTACAGAAAACTTTGATAAGAATAAAAGTTAATCACTTTTTAAACTCAGAGAAGAAATATAGATTTTAAAATAGAACCCAATTAAATTGAATACATGAAAAAAATCAACGCTTGCATTTTATTTCTTCTTGCCTTTAGCATCCAATCTTTTGCGCAAATAACCAATCAGGAAGTCGATGAATTAGTAAATCGTACCATAAAAGCATTCGATGTTCCCGGAATTGCCGTTGCCATTGTAAAAGACGGAAAGGTAGTTCTGGCAAAAGGTTACGGTGTAAAATCAGTACTAACTCAACAAAAAGTAGATGAAAACACTCTTTTTGGAATCGCTTCAAACAGTAAAGCTTTTACAACTGCTGCTCTTGCAATGTTAGTCGACGAAGGCAAAATAAAATGGGATGATAAAGTGACAAAATATCTTCCGGATTTTAAAATGTCTGATGATTATGTAACTCGTGAATTTACAATTCGTGATTTATTAACACACAGAAGCGGTCTTGGACTTGGTGCCGGAGATTTGATGATCTGGCCTGACGGAAGTGACTTTAAAGCGCAGGATATCATTCATAATTTAAGATATTTAAAACCGGTTTCCAGTTTTAGAACTAAATACGATTACGATAACTTAATGTACATCATCGCCGGCGAAATTGTGCATGTTGTAACTGGTCAAACCTGGGCAGATTTTGTTGAACAACGTATCATGAAACCTCTGGAAATGAATAATAGTGTTGCTTCGATTAAACGATTAAAAGATACTAGTAACGTTATCACTCCACACGTTCCTATTGATGGAAAACTGAAAACTATAAAACGTTATGAAAATAATCTTTTTGATGGTGCAGCCGGAATTTATTCGAGTGTAAATGATTTGAGTAAATGGGCTATTTTGCAAATCAATAACGGGAAATACGGAGATAATAAACAACTGTTTTCCGAGAAAGAACACAACGAAATGTGGCAATTGCAAACTATTATTCCGGCGACAACAAAACCACCGTACAACACTCATTTTTCAGGTTATGGTTTAGGATGGTTTCTTAATGATGTAAAAGGATACAAACAAGTTTCGCATACAGGCGGTTTAGAAGGAAATGTAACGCAAACTACCTTGATTCCGGAACTAGGTTTAGGAATTATTGTTTTGACAAACCAACAATCAGGAGCAGCATTTAGCGCCATTACAAACACGATAAAAGACAGTTATTTAGGCATTAAATCTGATGACTATGTAACAGTTTACAGTAATAGAACGAAAGCCTATGAAGAATCAGCTGATAAAGTAACCGATGAAGTTTGGGCAACTGTTGTCAAAAACAAAAAAGACAAACTGAAAGTTGATTTTTCTAAGATCACAGGAACTTACAAAGACAATTGGTTTGGAGAAATCACCATAACAGAGAAAAAAGGAAAAGCCTATTTTGTGTCAAAACGCTCTCCGCAACTTGCTGGTGAAGTCTTTTTCTATAAAGATGGAAACTATGTAGTGAAATGGAATAATGCGTTCTTCCACGCTGATGCGCATTTACTTTTTAAATACGATGAAAGTGGAAAGGTCGCTAATTTAAAAATGCTTCCAATTTCTGAATTAACTGATTTTAGTTATGATTTCCAGGATTTGGATTTTTCGAAAGAGTAATTTTAGATTTTAGATTTTCTCTCTTTGTCAAAGTCTTCGACTTTAACAAAGATGTTAGTAAACAATAGTTTAACTATTTCTTAAAAGCGCTTTTTTTTTACGCGATTAACACATCAACAGTTAAAAAAATACACTGTCAGACTGAGCGGAGTCGAAGTCCTTTTTATCATAAAAGGATCTCGACTCCGTTTGATTTTACATATCAAAATCTACCTTCTAAAATCTAAAATCTAAATTCAGAAATCAACAATCCAAAACCTTGCGTATGTTCAAACTTATTCCTATTTTTAGTACTTGAACCATGCCGTTATGATAGAAATAGATATTGAAAAAGAAAACAAAGCAATTGCGCAAGAGTACAAAGAATTACTTCGAATTAGTTATCAGACTTTAAGTCCAACCGACAAAAAACTTATCCGTAAAGCATTTGATGTTGCTGTTGATGCACACAAAGAACAAAGACGTAAATCTGGCGAAGCATATATCTTTCATCCTATTGCAGTTGCAAAAATTGTTGCCTCAGAAATTGGTTTGGGAGCGACCTCTATCGCTGCGGCCTTATTGCACGATGTAGTTGAAGATACTCCAATGACGGTCGAAGATATTGAGCGTTTATTCAACCCAAAAGTAGCACAATTGGTTGAAGGTTTAACTAAGATATCATTAGTTCAAAAAGATTTAAATGCTTCAATGCAAGCAGAAAATTTCAGAAAAATGATTCTGACACTGAACGATGACGTTCGTGTAATTTTGATCAAACTGGCAGATCGTCTCCACAATATGCAAACCATGGATTCGATGGCGGAATACAAACAAACCAAAATCGCCTCAGAAACGCTTTATATCTATGCCCCACTCGCCCATCGTTTAGGACTTTACAACATTAAAACGAAGCTTGAAGATTTAGGCTTAAAATATACCGAACCAGCAGTTTACAATGACATTGTAAGTAAAATCCGGGAAACAAAAGAAGAACAGGATGCTTACATCAAAGACATTTCGGATGTTTTAAAGAAGTCTTTGGATTTAGAAAATATTGATTACATCATAAAAGGGCGTCCGAAATCAATTTATTCGATTCGCCGAAAAATGCGTGCTCAAAATGTGAGTTTTGATGAAGTTTACGACAAATTTGCACTTAGAATTGTCTACAAATCAGATCCGCATGATGAGAAATTCGTTGCCTGGAAAATTTATTCTATTGTAACAGATCATTACAGACCGAGTCCGAGTCGTTTGCGTGACTGGATTTCATCTCCAAAATCAACCGGTTACGAAGCTTTGCACATTACCGTTATGGGACCAAAAGGCCGTTGGGTCGAAGTTCAGGTTCGAAGCGAGCGTATGGATGAAATTGCCGAAAAAGGTTATGCAGCACATTACAAATACAAAAACGGTGCAACTGAAGAAAGCGGTCTGGACGTTTGGTTGAATTTACTTCGTGAAGCTCTGGAAAATCAGGAAACCAATGCGGTTGATTTTGTCGAAGATTTCAAAATGAATTTGTATTCGAAAGAAATCTTTGTCTTTACTCCAAAAGGAGAAATTAAATCACTTCCAAAAGGGGCTACTTCACTTGATTTTGCCTTTAGTATTCACTCAGAAATTGGAATAAAAACCAGAGGAACCCGAGTAAATGGACGTTTGGTTCCATTAAATCACGAATTAAAAAGTGGTGATCAGGTCGAAGTTATAACTTCTGCAAATCAAAAACCAACGGTAAACTGGTTGGAATATGTAACTACTTCAAGAGCCAAAAATAAAATCAAAAACGTTCTTAACGAGAACACCAAAAAAATTGCCGAGGAAGGAAAAGAATTACTTACCAGAAAACTTAAACACCTTAAAATAACTATCAATGAGCAAGTTATCAATGAATTGGTTAACTTTTTCAAACTTAAAACAAGTTTAGATTTATTTTATAGAGTTGGTATCGGTGCAATCGAAAATCAGCAATTAAAAGATTACGCAGCTCAAAAAGGTAATACGTTTATCAATTTCTTTAAAAATAAAATTAAACGAAATAAAGACAATACCGCTGCCGATGATATTCATAAACCTGTTATTAGCAGTAATTATGATATGTTGGTTTTTGGAACTGAACATGACAAACTCGATTACAAACTTTCGCAATGTTGTAACCCAATTCCGGGAGACGATGTTTTTGGATTTGTAACTATAAACGAAGGAATCAAAGTACATAAAAAAGATTGTCCTAATGCGATTGGAATGCAGTCGAATTATGCGTACCGAATTATGAGTGCTAAATGGATTGACTCTTCGCAAGAAGAATTCAAAGCTATTATCAACATTACCGGAATGGATGTTTTAGGGCTTACAAACCAATTGACAAGGGTAATTTCGAACAATATGAGTGTGAATATTCAAAGTATTTCTTTGAGTACTGATGCCGGAATTTTCCATGGACAAATTGCTGTTATTGTAAAAAATAATACGATCTTGAAGAAAATGATCAATGCCATCAAAAAAATCGACGGTGTTGACAAAGTTACTCGTGAATACAGGACTTAACTTCTTTTAAAATAATTCAAACGTAAATATTTTTAATAATGAAAAATGATTCTTTGGAAATACCTCAAATACATTTTGATGAAAACGGCGAACTTTTGATTGTTGCCTCTGAATCTTCTTCAAAAGATGATTTTGATTTTTTTCAAGGGAAATCGGTTATTCGAAATAAGAAATTAAAACAACGATTTGCAAATTGTACAGAATGGATCGAATTTCCTTCGACTCAGGAAATGTACAAGATTTTGAACGGAATTGGAAATATCGATAATTTTCTGGCCACTTTTGACGGTGAACCTTTCGAAGGAATGACCGTTAGATTATTTAATCCTGTAACAAAATTGTGGAGCATTTATTGGGCAGATTCAAATACAGGAACTTTAGACAAACCTGTAATTGGCTCTTTTGAAAACAAAGTTGGCCATTTTTTCTCTAAAGATATTTTTGAAGAAAAAAATGTATTGCAAGTATTTCGTTGGGATGCCAGAAATGAAAATAATCCAGTTTGGAGCCAGGCAATGTCAGACGACAAAGGAAAAACCTGGGAATGGAATTGGTACATGTATATGTCTAAAACTAGTTAAAAATTTGTTAGTTTTATCATAAATAAAAATAATTATGTTAATTAAGTTCATTCGGGTTCTTTAAATTTTGTCACCGCAAAAGCCTTAAATTGGTACATTATTGCTGATCAAATCTAAACAGGAACGTTAAACTTTAAACCCGAAACTTTTATTCATTAAAAATAAAAAATTATCTTTGCCGGATATGACACTCATTTCAACTGACAACACTAAAAATCAAGAAATTGTAAAAAACGTTTTTACAATGTATCTTGAGCAAAAAGGGCATCGCAAAACTCCTGAGCGTTATGCTATACTTCAGGAAATTTACGATAGCGAAGAGCATTTTGACATAGAAAACTTATATATCAAAATGAAAAACAAAAACTATCGTGTGAGTAGAGCTACATTATACAACACGATCGAGTTATTGTTAGACTGCGCTTTGGTTAGAAAACATCAATTTGGACAAAATCAGGCTTACTACGAAAAATCGTATTTCGACAAACAGCACGATCACATTATCATGACTGACTCTGGCGAAGTAATTGAATTTTGCGATCCAAGAATTCAGACCATCAAAAAAACAATCGAAGAAATATTTGATATCGAAATTACGAATCATTCACTTTATTTCTACGGAAACAAAAAGCAAAAACAATAATCCGGAAAGGGAATTATTTAGAAAATAAAAAAAAGAAAATTAACTACATTAATCAGTAGGGCAATTGAGATTGCCTCAACGCAAATTAAAACAGAATGACCGTAGATTTATTACTAGGATTACAATGGGGAGATGAAGGTAAAGGGAAAATTGTTGACGTTCTTACCTCTAATTATGATATTATTGCACGTTTTCAAGGAGGACCAAATGCAGGACATACATTAGAATTTGACGGAATCAAACATGTGCTTAGAACCATTCCTTCTGGAATTTTTCATAAAAAATCAATAAACATCATTGGTAATGGTGTTGTAATAGATCCGGTAGTTTTTCAAAAAGAAATTGAAGGTTTAGAGAAATTTAACCTTGATATCAAAAGTAAATTGATCATTTCAAGAAAAGCACATTTAATTTTACCAACGCACCGTTTATTAGATGCAGCTTCTGAGGCATCAAAAGGAAAAGCGAAAATTGGTTCTACTCTTAAAGGAATTGGTCCAACTTATATGGACAAAACTGGTAGAAACGGTTTACGTGTTGGAGATATTGAATTAGAAGACTTTAAAGAACGCTACAGAGCGTTAGCTGACAAGCATGAAGCAATGATTGCTTTTTATGATGTAGCGATTCAATACAACTTAGCTGAACTTGAAAAAGAGTTCTTTGAAGCTATTGAAGAATTAAAAAAATTAGATTTTATTGACAGTGAAGAATATATCTATCAAGCTCAAAAAGCGGGTAAATCTATTTTATGCGAAGGAGCTCAGGGATCTTTATTAGATGTTGATTTTGGAACTTATCCTTTCGTAACTTCATCAAATACTACTGCTGCCGGAGCTTGTACTGGTTTAGGAATTGCTCCTAACAAAATCAAAGAAGTTTACGGAATTTTTAAAGCTTATGTAACTCGTGTTGGTAGTGGACCATTCCCTACTGAACTTTTTGACGAAGTTGGTGCAACTATGGCAAGAGTTGGAAACGAATTTGGATCTGTTACAGGAAGACAAAGACGTTGTGGATGGTTAGACCTAGTAGCTTTAAAATATGCTGTTCAGGTAAACGGTGTTACACAATTAATGATGATGAAAGGCGACGTTCTTTCAGGATTTGAAACTTTGAAAGTTTGTACTGAATATAACTATAAAGGTCAAAACATTTCTCACTTTCCTTATAACATCGAGCCAGAAAATGTAACTCCAGTTTATAAAGAATTTAAAGGATGGCATGCTGATCTAACTGGATTGACCACATATGATCAATTACCAATCGAGCTAAAAGAATATATTGAGTTTATTGAGACAGAAGTTGGAGTGCCAATTAAGATTGTATCTGTTGGACCAGACAGAAAGCAAACAATAACAAAATAATAAACACTAAACGCTCTGATAACCAGGGCGTTTTTTTTATACAAAATATTTCAAATTATGAAAAATCCAGAAATCAAAGTTACCGAAACTAAGTTACTATCAGACAATTGGTATATACTCAACAAAGTAACTTTTGATTACCAAAAGAAGGATGGTAAAGTAGAATCTCATATTCGCGAAGTTTATGATCGTGGGAATGGAGCTGCTATTTTACTATATAATTCATCTAAAAAAACAGTTATTCTAACGAGACAATTTCGTTTACCAACTTATCTTAACGGAAACAAAACCGGAATGATGATCGAAGTTTGCGCTGGACTTCTTGATCAGGATAATCCTGAAAAAGCAATCATTCGCGAAACCGAAGAAGAAACAGGTTATCGTTTAAGCAAAGTTCAGAAAGTTATAGAAACCTATATGTCTCCGGGATCTGTAACTGAAATTTTGTATCTGTTTGTTGGAGCGTATGACGAAACCATGAAAGTAAATGATGGCGGCGGATTAGATGCTGAGCAGGAAAATATTGAGGTTCTGGAATATACTTTTGATGAAGCGTATGCCATGATCGAATCTGGTGAAATTACAGATGCCAAAACTATTATGTTGTTGCAACATGCAAAGATAAAAGGACTTATATAATTCTTTTTTAGTACTTTAGATTACTAATAACGTCCTGATTCTTAAATCAGGACGAAGTAATCACAATTAAAACAGGCCAAAATGAATAAACGTATATTATTATTTTTGCTTCCTATTTTATTTCTTCAAAATATAATTGCTCAAAACAGAAAAATAATTGATGTACATTTTCATACCCGTTCTGCCGGAGATTATGGAAAAATCCCTCCTCCAAATCCCATAACAGGAAAAACGCCTGAAGCACAAACTAATGAGGCAATATTCAATAGTAATATTGCGCTCCTTAAAAAATATAATGTTGTAAAAGCAATCTGTTCCGGAACACTGAAAAGAAATTCTGATTACATTTCAAAAGATCCAACAAGATTCCTAAGCTCTTTAGAATATCCTGATCACCAAAATAATGCTTTACCGGACACCATAGCTTTTAAAAAACTATGTGAGGAACATAAAATTGTAGCTTTCGGGGAACTTGGATTGCAATATGAAGGCCAAACTTTAAATGATAAAAAGTATCAGCCTTATTTAGCAATTTGTGAAAGATTCGGAATTCCAGTAGCAATTCATACCGGAATCGCAGCACCAAATACACCTTACACCTGTTGTCCTAACTTTAGAATTGAAGCAGGGAGACCACTGCTTCTCGAACCCATTTTAATAAAATATCCAAAGTTAAAAATTCAATTAATGCACATGGGATTTCCATTCTTAGACGAAACAAAAGCATTGATGTACGTATATCCACAGGTTTACGCAGACGTATCCGCTATTGATTGGTTAGTACCAAAAGAAGAATTTTACAATTATCTAAAATCACTAGTAGACGCAGGTTTCGACAATAGAATTATGTATGGTTCAGACCAAATGATTTGGGAAGATGTAATTCCTTTAACGATCAAAACTATTGAAGAAGCCCCATTTTTAAGCGATTCCCAAAAAGATAAAATTTTCTATAAAAACGCCGCAAAATTTTTCAATATCGAATAATTGAAATCACGAAAAATAATGTTATTATTTTGAAACGAAAATCAAATAAACAATTATACTGTTACAACATCTAAAAACAAAAACACTAATTTAGAATTAGTATTCATCCTGTACTAAGTATTGATTATCAGACACATTACTGTTTTTCTAATTATTTTTTTATTTAATTTTAATTAAAGAAAAGTAACCCAAAAAACAAAACAATTATGTCTGATCAAGTTCAATTAATCCCTAATGATTCCCTCCTTACAAACACTCCTGAAGAAGGCCGTCAGTTGGCTGTAAAAATGGCTCGTTTAATTATCAAAATTACACAACCGGACGCTTCAGTAAGAGAAAAATTACGTCCAATTTATGCAGAAGATGCTACAATTCTAATTGCTATTGGACAAACTGTAGCTACAGAATTTGCCACTATTGCTGCCGCAAATAACTACTGGAGAAAATAAAACCTATTACAAAATCACATAACTTTTCAATACATTAAAAGTTACGTGATTCTTTTAAAAACAGAATCCTTTTGATTTAGTTTTTTTAAGTATTTTTAGATTCAAAAATATACTCAGTTTGAGCATAGCTTGAAATCTATTAAATAATAGTTCTTTTTATTACACAAAACTCTCAATGAAATTATTTAAAAATTGGAGAAAATACGCTACAGTAATACTGTTACTTTTTCTATTGATCAATATTATAGCTTTTTTTCATGCTTACAAATTCACACATTTTACAGAAAACGAATCTGTAAAAACAAATAGCCCCGAAAAACTATCTTCATTTGAAAAAGTAAAAACCTTATTCGTTGGAGTTAATAATCCTAAACCCAAAAACACAAAGTTTCCTACTCAAAAATATCAAACCATAAAATTAAAAAGCAATAAAGAAATTGAGTGTTGGTTAATAAAAGTCAAAAACTCAAAAGGAACAATTATTCTATTTCATGGTTACGGCGGAGAGAAATCTTCAATGATTGATAAATCAAATGAATTCGTAAAACTTGGTTTCAACACAATGCTTGTAGACTTTATGGGAAGCGGAAACTCAGCAGGAAATCAAACTACAATTGGCTATAAAGAAGCTGACGAGGTAAAAACAACATTTGACTATTTAACACAAAACGGAGAGAAAAATATATACTTATTTGGAACTTCAATGGGAGCAGTTGCCATCATGAAGTGTATTAATGATTATAAAATAACCCCAAAAGGAATTATAATCGAATGCCCATTTGGGTCAATGTATACAACGGTTTGTACCAGATTTAAAAAAATGAATGCACCAACTTTTCCAATGGCTGGAATTTTACTCTTTTGGGGCGGAATCCAAAATGGATTTTGGGGATTTAGTCATAATCCAACGGAATATGCAAAAAATGTAAATTGCCCAACTTTATTGCTTTATGGAGAAAAAGATAAAAGTGTTAGCCTAAAAGAAATTGATGAAATTTATACGAATTTGAAAGGTCCAAAAAAAATAAATATTTTTAAAAACACAGGACATGAAAATTACCTGATAAAAAATAAACTCGATTGGAATAAAAATGTCTCTGACTTCCTTCTAAATAAAAAAACATTCTAATCTTTACAAAAATGAAACTATTAAATTTACTTTCTCTTTTAATCTATTTCTTACTACAACAATTTCAATGGCTCAGAACAATCAAAACTTTGACTGCAAAATCCTTAAGGATATCAAATTAAAATACGCACACAGGCAAGACAATACTGATTATATTATTATCAAAGACAACAAACATATTGAGAATTTAGAAGGTGGAAAATATTACATTAAATCTGATTTAGAATGGTTAAGCGATTGTGAATATAATGCTAAAATAACAGAAATCACTTTACCGGATTTTCCATTTAAAGTGGGAGAAATCATGAATGTAAAGTTTGAACAAATAAAAAATGATGTTATTTATGGAACTGCAACTATTCGCAATCAAACGTTTCCCTTAAAATTTATAATCCTAAAGTAAAATCCCTTCTTAACATAAAACAAATGCCTAATAATTTAAAAAACAAAATCAATATCTGGCAAGAACTCGCAGAAGAAACTAACGGAACTTTTAAAGAAGGTTATTCCTGGCGATCTGACTCGAACACTATTAATTACAAAAATTGGACAATTGTTTCCGACCACTATAGATTATGGTCAGGAAAACATTCCTCCCAAATGACTCGAGTAATTGCTCCAATTACTCTGAAAGATAATTTTAAATTTGAAATCTATCGTGAAGGATTTGTTCGGAAAATTGAAAAACTTTTCGGAGCACAAGATATAGAAATCGGTTATCCTGATTTTGATAAAGCATTCACAATTAAAAGTAATAATGAATCTAAAATAAAAACGCTATTACGAAACAAAGAAATCCGAAATCTTATTAGTTCTCAAACAGAGGTTAACATTCAAATCTCCAATTACCAAGGAATTTGGGAGAAAGAATTACCAGAAAATGAATTTGAATTATCTTATTTCATCGATGACGAAATCAAAGATATTGAAACTTTAAAATCATTACTTGAGCTTTTTAAATTGATTTTAGATGATTTATATCGGATGAATGCCATTTGCTAAATGAAAATCCAACAACCAAATAAGGAAATTGTGTAATTACTTCTGTAATAAAACAGATAACTTTACTAGTATAAAATCTTATTATGAGAAAGCTATATTACACATTAACGATTTTTATTTTGGCTATTTTAGTTTTATTCTCTTGTAAAAAACAAGAAAATAGTAAACCCGAGAAAGCAAAAAAAACAATTGAATACAAAAAACCGAAATCTATTGGCTTTCATCTGGAAAACACCAAACAATGGCTTAAAATCAATAAAGATGACTCAGTTAAACTTACTATAGCTTATGCTATAAACAGAACCGATAAAGCAAATTTTGCTAAAATAGATTCAGTACTTATTCCTGCTGATTTTAGCGGAGATTTGGTTTATTACCTTCCATTTCCATTGCACGTCGAAGCTTTAGCAGAAGTTTCAAAAGTTTTAATTTTCTCCTATCCCGCTCAGGCTTTTGCAGCTTACGAAAATGGTGAATTGGTTTACACAGGACCAACCAATATGGGAAGAAAAAAAGATCCTACTCCAACCGGATTATTTTTCACCAATTGGAAAGCCGAAAAAACAACCAGTACTTTTAATGACGAATGGGACTTAAAATGGAATTTTAATATCGAAAATAAACTCGGTGTTGGTTTTCACCAATACGAATTACCAGGTTATCCCGCCTCACATTCCTGCTTACGACTACAAGAAAAAGATGCAAAATATCTTTATAAATGGGCCGATGAATGGATTTTGAAAGACAGTGAAAATGTAAAAGTAAAAGGAACTCCGGTAATTGTTTTTGGAAGTTACAATTTTGATAGTCCAAAACCCTGGCTCGCATTAGTTAATGATCCAAAGGCTTTAGATATATCTGAAGCCGAAATTGAAAATCAAGTAAAACCTTTTTTACAGAAAATCTTAGACAATCAAAAAGTCAGAGAAGCGGAGCAAACGACCACTCTCTAAGAATATATATATAAACATTTATAAAATCAGCTAAAGCATATTTAAACATGTTTTAGCTGATTTTTTATTGAAGATAATTTGGTTAAAGCCAATATTAATACCTTTTTAAACCTCCAGCTAAAGCTGAAGGCTATTCAATAATTTAGATTTAATATTACACACCATAAGGTAGACGCACTGCTGTGCGTCTCTACATAAAAGAACTCAGAGCCTTCACAATGAAAATAAACAATTACACATCTGAAACATCCCCCGCACAAGACACACTGCTGTGCACCTCTACGTTAAACCTTTGTCCCTTTAAACCTTTGCAACTTTGAGCCTTTTTCACATAACTAAGTGAACGTTCATTTATTTTTAATATCTTTGTACCATAATTAATTCAAATTATGAGAACAAGAGATACAAATAAGGAAGAAATTGTCAAACAAAAAGCAATCGAAATGCTTGTTTCACAAGGCGTAGAAGGTTTTGGAATGAACAGACTAGCCAGAGAATGCGGCGTTTCTGTAGCGACATTATACATCTACTATTCAGACAAGGAAGATCTTATTCGTAAAATTGGAATCGAAATTGGCAAAAATTTCTTTGAAGAAATGCTTGTTGGATTTTCTTCAGAAATGTCGTTCGTAGAAGGTTTGCGAAAACAATGGGAAAACCGGTCTAAATTTGCAATCAATTTTTCTTTGCAAACCACCTGTTTAGAACTCTTAAAACATTCAAGTTACGGTGACGCCATTTTATCCGAAATTACTTCTGATTTTAAAGATCAAATGACAAAATTCATTACCAAAGCCATCGAAAAAAAAGAGCTTCTCCCTGTTACTTTCGAAGTCTTTTGGAGTATTGCTTATGGATCTCTTTATTCTCTTATAGAACTTCATAGAGAAGGAAAATCAATGTCCGGAAAACCTTTTGTCTTTACTGATGATATTAGAGATGAAGCATTTAATTTGGTTATAAAAGCTTTGACTCCCTGATAAACATCAAAAATTTAATAGCAATCTAAATATAAAATCATATGAATAATTCACTTATAAAAAACAAAAAAATCGCCATCATTGGCGGTGGTCCTGTTGGATTAACAACGGCTAGAATTTTACAAATTAATGGTGCTGATGTAACGGTTTATGAAAGAGACCTAAATAAAGAAGCCAGAACTTCGGGCGGAACATTAGACATACATTCAGATTCCGGACAAAAAGCAATTGAAAAAGCGGACTTGATGGACGAGTTCTATAAATACGCAAGACCAACTGGCGAAAAAATGGCGGATATGCATGGAAACATAACGTCCAGCGAAATGCCAACTGAAAAAAATGCTTATTCACGCCCCGAAATTGACCGAAATGATTTAAGAAAAATTATGTTGGAAAATCTCCACGAAAACACAGTAGTTTGGGACAGTCATTTAACAGACATTGAAAAAATTGGAGAACATTATCATTTAGAATTTAAAAATGGTTTTAAAACAATTGCCGATTTTGTTATCGTAGCAAATGGCGGAAGATCTAATGCAAGAAAATTTGTTACAGACAAAGAACCTCAACTTTCAGGAACTTACATTATTCAGGGCGAAATTGAAAATCCAAATATTGATTACCCTGCTTTCAAACCTAAATACGGCGATGGAAATGTGATGGCAATGGGAGAAAAAAAGATGTTTTATACCCACACTTTACGCGATGGTTCTGTGCATTTTGGAGTTTCGTTTAAAGCAAATGAAGATTGGGTTTTGAATAACGGTCTCGATTTTGAAGATAATATAGCTATAAGAGCATTTTTAAACAAAAAATTTGCGAATTGGAATGACGATTTTAAAACGTTTTTTAATGCTTCTACAGATTTTTCAGGACTACCATTACGCTTATTTTCTCTGGAAGAGCCTTGGAAAAAACATTCAAATATTACGCTTATAGGCGATGCAGCACATTTAATGCCTCCATTTGCAGGTGAAGGTGTCAATATGGGATTAATGGATGCTTATCAATTAACGGAGAATCTGACTAACGGAGAGTTTACAAACCTTCAGGATGCAATTGATGATTATGAACAAAAAATGTTTGGTTATGCCTTAGAAGCTCAGCGTACAACATACCAAATGGAAGAACTGTTACACTCAGATGTTACAACTGAAAAAATCCGAAACAGCCGCGGTGGAGTTTAAAAGATTTTGTTTTTCACCATATAAGTGATATAAGTTCATTGTAGTTAGAATAAATATTATTTTCATTGTAGCTTTTATCATAGTAATCGAAATGACAAAGCAAACGAAAGTGTTATTATGAAAACCATTGCCCTAGCCCCGATAAAAGTGGAAATCCTTTTTATTTTTTCTTTAAAAATAAAAAGATTGTAACGGATAGCGGGATTAGCTCCTAAAAAATACAAAAAAAGGCATAAGAACTAAATCTTATGCCTTTTGTTTTATGTAGAAAACTAAAATTATCTTGAATAATTTGGAGCTTCTTTTGTAATTGTAACATTATGTGGATGACTTTCAGTAATTCCGCTTGACGTGATTCTAACAAAACGTCCTGTTTCTTGTAGAGTCGGAATATCTTTTGAACCACAGTATCCCATTCCGGCACGAAGACCTCCAATGAATTGAAGCATACTTTCGTTTAATTCTCCTTTGTAAGGGACACGACCCACAATTCCTTCCGGAACTAATTTTTTAACATCGTCTTCAACATCCTGGAAATAGCGGTCTTTTGAACCTGTTTGCATAGCTTCAACAGAACCCATTCCGCGGTATGATTTGAACTTTCTTCCTTCAAAAATGATAGTTTCTCCCGGTGATTCTTTTGTTCCTGCTAATAATGAACCTAACATTACACAGTCTGCTCCTGCTGCAATTGCTTTAGGAATATCTCCAGTGTAACGAATTCCACCATCTGCAATAACCGGAACTCCTGTTCCTTTAATAGCTGCTGCTACTTCAAGAACTGCTGAGAATTGTGGGAAACCAACACCTGCAACGATACGAGTTGTACAAATAGAACCTGGTCCTATCCCTACTTTTACTCCATCTGCTCCATTTTCTACTAAATATTTAGCAGCTTCGGGAGTTGCAATGTTTCCAACGATTACATCTATTTGTGGGAATTTTGCTTTTACTTCTTTTAAGGTATTTACAACACCTTCTGTATGTCCGTGAGCGGTATCAATGATAATTGCATCTACACCTGCAGCAACTAATGCTTCTGCTCTTTGAACTGCGTCACCAGTAACTCCAATTGCGGCAGCTACTCTTAAACGACCAAAAACATCTTTGTTAGCGATTGGTTTTTGAGTCAGTTTTGTGATATCTCTAAATGTAATTAAACCAACTAATTCATAATTGGCATTTACTACAGGTAATTTTTCAATTTTGTGACCTTGTAAAACTACTTCGGCTTGTTCTAATGAAGTTCCTTCGGCAACAGTTACTAAGTTTGTACTTGTCATTACCTCAGCAATTGGTCTTGCTCCGTTTTTTTCGAAACGTAAGTCACGGTTTGTAACGATTCCTTTTAGAATTTTGTTTTCGTCAACGATTGGGATTCCACCAATTCCGAATTCTTTCATTGCATTTTTTGCGTCTGCAATAGTTGAGTTCATTGGTAATGTTACCGGATCGATAATCATTCCAGACTCAGCACGTTTTACTCTTCGTACCTTCGCAGCTTGTTGCTCGATGGTCATGTTTTTATGTAAAACACCAATTCCGCCTTCTTGCGCCATAGCGATTGCCATTGCACTTTCGGTAACGGTATCCATAGCAGCTGATACTATTGGAACGTTTAGCGTTATGTTTCGTGAAAATTTTGATTTGATACTCACTTCGCGAGGAAGCACATTCGAGTAGTTAGGTACTAATAATACATCGTCGTAAGTTAAACCTTCGCCGATAATCTTGGAGTTGTGTGCTATCATGGTGCAATTTCTAGTTGAATTGCGTGCAAATATAGTGAATAAATTGGAAACTTGGACACTAACTTATTCATAAATTTGTATTTACAAGAAAGATCTTATAAATATATAAAGCCTAGCCCAGATGAAAATGGAAAGCCACGAGAAGCAAAACTACATTTTTTCATGGGTTTAAAAAGCGACCAACGGAAGCTCTTTTAAAACCTTAGAAAAAAGTGGTTCTGCTCGAGTGCTTGTAATGGACAGCTGGAAATTGCTTCTAAAAAAATTCACCATATTAAGTTATATAAGAAATTATAAGATGAAGGTTCTCTCCCGAAGCCCAATGTCATTAAGTTAAGATATTGTGTTCCATCGGAACACCACATCGGTAGAAAAAAAATGCATCGTGAGAAACATTGTCCCATTGGGACGTTTGAGAAATTGTATATGTAATCTTTTTTTGTTTTTACCAATTATTATTTATAAAATCAAACGTTCCTACGGAACGTAAAAAAACGCCTTATTTATTGGGCTACCAATGAAATGTTCCGGTGGAACAAAACAAGTGATAAGATATTGTACTTAACAATTGTTCTATTGGATTTTTCTTTAACTTAATGATATTACCCGAAGCCTCGAGACGCTCGAACTGACAATTGACTTTTTTCGACAACAATATTAAATGAACTTATATAACTTACATGGTAAAAAATCAGTCTTCGGAATTCTGAAAAACAAAGTTGAAACCAAATTGAAATGCCAAACTATTGGCTTTGGACACGTCTTTATACTCCAGAACATTATTAACAAGAAGATACATATTTAACTTACCGAGTGTTCCCGAAAGTCCCAATCCAATATTTTTATTTGAATATGGATCGATTGTATAAGTAGCTTTAAAATCTAATTTTTCGAAAATACTTCGTTTATAAAAAGCTGTTAGGGCAACATACGGTTCCTTTGGCATTGTCATGGCAAATATCTGCCCTCCAATTGCATTAACATATCTTCTATTTACGCTTCCTTTACAATTACACTCTTCATCAGATCTGGATTCTCCAAAAGAATATTGAATCGATGAATATAATTTTGTTGGACGCCAGGTGGTGTATTTATTGTATAAAGTGTCACGGGGAATGGCTTTATTGAATTCATCAAAAACATCTTCTGGTTTGTCTACTGTGGTAAAAATTGGATTTGCTCCTTTATAATTGTAGGTTCCTTTATAAGTTAATGTTTCAACATCTTTTGATTGTTTTATAAATCCAAAGTCAATTATACTGGCTGTAAATTGTAGATTTTCTTTGAAATAATAAGTAATTCCGGCATCTAAACCCAAACCAAGACTTCCGTTAAAAAAAGTATTGCGAGCAATATCACTCGGAATACTGCCATCATATTCATCCTTTGTAAACTTACTAATACCTGATGTTTTTAATTCGAGATTTGATGATATTACCTGGTTGTAAAGATTTGGTGAATTGGCATTTTGTCCGGTGTAAATAAATCCTGAATTTCGGGTTGATGTAGCATTGGCGCCACTAGAATAAATTTTTGCTCGTCCGCCTAAGACTAATTTTTCGCTTAGTTTTTTATGAAATCCTACATGTAATACAGAAAGTACCTCGGCTCTTAAATTCAGATCAGCCAGATTAAATGATTTTCCTATATATTTTTGATTTCCATCAACGGCCAAAATAGCAAGGTCTTTGGGGAAATACATTAAGAAATCAAATTCCTGATAGACTCCAAACGAAATATAAGATTGACTTTCCCGCCCGCCAACTCTAAAACCTCCTGAGAAAATTTCGAGCTGCTGATTGACTTGAGTTTTATCTTTATTAGAAGAATTATTAATAACATTCCGAACTTTTTCATTGAAATCAACTCCATTATTAGCAAACAAATCATAGGCAGAGAAACTACTTGAACCTAGATTTCCTGAAATCCCGGACAAAATTGGGATTCCAAAATAGAATTTATACGAAACATCAGCTCCCGGATTTACTAATGAAGATTGCGGAATTGAGGTAAAATTATACAACACTTGTTTGTTTTGAGCAAAACAAGAAAGCTGAAAAACTACGAATAAAATCAGGTATCCTTTTCTCATTCTATTTCCATATAAATAGTTGCTCCTGAGCGTAATTTTAAACTTCCTTTGCTACTTGCGTCTAATGGAGGTCCGGCATCCATTATCACAACAAAACCAAGTTTAGCTGTTTTTTTTAAAAGATCTAATCTTTGATTTTCGAATACTTCGGTTGGATATTTTATAATATTTGAAGTACCGGAATAAGCGGGAACCTTATAAGAATCTGTTTCAAGTACCTGATCATTAGCATCCAACAACATTACTTGTATTGTAAAAGACCTGATTATAGTATTTTCAACCTCAAAATTTAGCTCTGCTTTTACCAGATTATCTCTGAAAAACTTATCCTTGAAAGCATTAAACTCACTCACATCATAAAAAGGCTCTAATTCTCCGTCATTTATCAATTGATTTGCCGGAACATTAAAATAAGCCAAGTTTGCTACAAAAACGGGTTTTAATTTGAGATCGTTAACCTGATCAAAATCCAAATTACTTGAACATGAAGAGAAAACAAAAACTAAAAGTAAAACTTTAGAAATCGTATGGGTGAAATTTAATTTCATGACTAAGTTATATTTAAATAATAAGTAACGTTATTTTACAATTACTTATTATCTGTTTTCGTTAGTAAATATAAGTTTTTTATTACATGATAAACTAGTACTACCTCTGTTAAATATCAGTTCTCGAAATTATACTTGTATTTAATACTTTCTCAAGATCATCAATATCTAATAAGTCTTGAATCGTCTTTTCTATACAATCTCTAGTAAGTTCTTTTACGAATAAATCAGGCGGGATTTGGTATAAACCATTAAGATTATTTCCATTCTTTTGATCAAATTCAACAATTTTAGTTAAAACATTATAAGTCCACACATTTATCCCATATTCTCTTCCATCTTTCATTTGAACATGAATATTGCAAAAATCGTTAGTCACGTCCCAATTTCCAGGATCAACTGCTTCAAATTCTAACCAAAGTTCGAAATCCTTCATTAAACTAGTATTTTAGATTATATTTCTAATGAAATTTCCCAAACAATTTTGAAGCTTCATTATAAGCACTTTCAAAGCTTAGAGAATTTAAACCTGTTACTTTTTTATTGGCTGTAAAATATGAAATCAGCTTTTCTGTAGGCATATTTCCAGTCAGTTTATCGGTTGCCATTGGGCATCCGCCAAATCCCTGAATAGCGCCATCAAAACGTGTACAACCGGCATTTGATGCAGCTTCTATTTTCTCGAACCAACTATTTGGAGTGGTATGTAAATGTGCTCCAAACTCGATTTGTGGGTATTTTGGAATTAAATTCGAAAAAAGATAAGTGATTACTTCCGGCGTAGAAGTACCAACGGTATCTGAGAGCGATAATATTTTTACTCCCATTCCCGCCAATTTTTCGGTCCATTCGCCTACGATTTCAACATTCCACGGATCTCCGTAAGGATTCCCGAAACCCATTGAAAGATAGGTTACGACTTCTTTATTTTTTTTATCGGCAATTTCAAGAATTTCTTCGAGTGTTACCAATGATTCTGCGATGGTTTTATGAGTGTTTCTCATCTGAAAATTCTCAGATATAGAGAAAGGAAATCCTAAATATTGAATAGGCTCATGCTCTGCCGCTAATTGTGCTCCTTGTGTATTGGCAATTATAGCAAGCAATTTACTGCTAGTTTGCGAAAGATCTAGCTGTGCCAAAACCTCAGCCGTATCCTGCATTTGCGGAATAGCTTTTGGAGATACAAAACTTCCAAAATCAATGGTATCAAAACCTACACGAAGCAAAGCCTGTATGTATGTGACCTTGTTTTTTGTGGGAATAAAAGTTTTGATGCCTTGCATAGCATCACGTGGACATTCGATAATTTTGATTTTTTTATTCAAAGCTTATTCTTTTGTAATGGCTAAGTTAGTTTCTTTTTTAAAGAAATAAAAGTTATAATTTTCTTTTAATTTTTCTATTACTAAAAAAGGTAATACTTTAAATTATTACCCAATTACGTAATAATAATAAATATTACCGAAAAACGTAATAACAAAAAACATTACGTATATTTGTAATATTAAGTTTATTTATTTTTAATTATATTTGAATTATTATGACTAGTGTAATTACAGGTGATATAATTGATTCGAGACAACAAAATTCTAAGGATTGGGTTGAAGGCTTGAAGAATATTTTAGCTCGTTTTGGAGAAACGCCAGACCAATGGGAAGTGTACAGAGGTGACGAATTTCAAGTTGAAATTAAAAATCCCGAAGATGCTTTATGGTCTGCTATTTTAATAAAAGCACATTTAAGAGCTATAAAATTAGATGCGAGAATGAGTATTGGTTTTGGAGATAAAACCCATGATGCTGAAAAAATATCCGAAAGCAATGGTTTCGCTTTTATACATTCGGGAGAGCTTTTTGAGACTTTAAAAAAACAAAAAGTAACTCTTGCCATGCGAACAGGTGATGTTGCTATTGATGAGAAATTGAATTTGATGATACAATTGGCTTTGACATTTATGGATAATTGGCTTGCACAATCGGCAGAATTTGTAGCTGTTGCCATAGAAAATCCAACTTTATCACAAGAAGAATTAGGTCAAAAATTAGGTATTAACCAAGCTGCCGTAAGCCGAAGACAAAAACGGGCTCAGTTTGATTTGATACTGAATTTAGATCGTTATTTTAGAAAACAAATAAAACAACTTACCGCCACATGATTTTATTTATAAAACTAGTTTTAGCACATTTACTGGGAGATTTTATCTGGCAGCCCAATTCCTGGGTGGCTGATAAAGAATCCAAAAAACACCAAAGTATCTACTTGTATCTCCATATACTTCTGCATGGCGTTTTGGCCGCAATTTTGGTTGGAGAAATTCAATTTATCCCTTATGCTATATTGATTGCCGTGACACACGGAATTATTGATTTAATAAAACTAAATTTTCAAAAAGAAAGCACAAAACGTACCTGGTTTGTTGTAGACCAAATGGTGCATGTTTTAGTTTTAGTTGGGGTTGTGTTTCTGTATAAAGGCGAAACGATAAACTTTCTTTGGTTCAATAATCAGTTTTGGATTTTGATTACGGGAGTTTTATTCATCACAAAACCAACTTCTATTATCATTAAAACAATTATTTCGATCTGGAATCCGGAAACTCAAAACAGCCACGATGACAATTCTCTTGCCAAGGCAGGAAACTACATTGGTGTATTAGAACGTTTGTTTGTATTCTGTTTTATCCTAACAGGACATTTTGAAGCTATCGGATTTTTATTGGCAGCTAAATCTATTTTTAGGTTTGGAGATTTAAAAGAAGCCAAAGACCGAAAACTTACCGAATACGTTTTAATTGGTACTCTGATAAGTTTTGGGACTGCTATTGCAACGGGATTAATCGTGCAGGTTTTGTTATTACAATTGCTGTAAAACTTTTTTGTTGATCGCTTTTATCAAAGCTGGACCTTCATAAATAAAACCGGTATACAATTGCACTAAACTAGCTCCTGCATTTAGTTTTTCGATCGCATCATCTGCAGAATGTATTCCTCCTACTCCAATAATTGGGAATGCTTTATTGCTTTTTTCCGAAAGAAAACGAATCACTTCAGTCGAACGTTTTGTTAATGGTTTTCCTGATAATCCACCCATTTCAGATTGATTTACAGATTGTAATCCGTCTCTTGAAATAGTTGTATTGGTCGCAATTACACCCGCAATTTGAGTCGTTTTTACAATATCAATAATATCTAACAATTGCTCGTCTGTAAGATCCGGAGCAATTTTTAAAAGAATTGGTTTTATTTTTTGAGTGCTTGTTTTCTGCTTTTCTACATTTCTGTTTTGTAGTGTTTGTAACAAAGCTGTCAAAGGTTCTTTGTCTTGTAGAGCTCTTAAATTTGGAGTGTTTGGAGAACTTACATTCACAACAAAATAATCTACATGATCAAACAAAGCATCAAAGCAAATGATGTAATCGTCAACCGCATTTTCGTTTGGCGTTACTTTGTTTTTTCCAATATTTCCTCCAATCAAAACACCTGAATTCTTTTTCAAACGTTCTACAGCTTCCAGAACTCCACCATTATTAAACCCCATTCGGTTAATAATCGCCTGATCTTCTTTCAATCTAAACAAACGTTTTTTAGGATTTCCTTCCTGACCAACCGGAGTCACGGTTCCTATTTCTATAAATCCAAAACCAAAATCTGAAAGCTCTTTGTATAGTTTTGCATCTTTATCGAATCCTGCTGCAAGTCCAACCGGATTTTTGAACTTAATTCCGAAAACTTCACGCTCTAAACGACTGTCTTTTACTTCGTAAATTGATCTGATTATTGATGAAACTCCCGGAATTTTTGAAATGAATTTAACAAATGAAAAAGTAAAATAATGTACTTCTTCTGGATCAAACCAAAAAAGTATCGGACGAATTATCAATTTATACATAAGAGTTGTGTTGTTGTTTTTTCGGTTGCAAATTTAATTATAATACTTGTAAATGAATCATTTTTACAAGAAACAAATCATTAGACCTCTTAAATCAACGTATCTAAATTTAGGAGCCTTATAAAGCACTAAAAATAAAACGATTATAAAATCAAGTTTAGTAATCTTTAAAAAACTTGGCACATTTATAAATATAATCTCCTACGCAAAAACTAATTTTTAACGTTCCAAATTATAAAATGAAACAACGTCACGGCTTCCAGAAGACTTTTTAGATCATTTAATACTTATTTTTGAGTTATTGAATGAATATTAAGAAAATTCTTGTTTCAAAATATTCGGAATTGTTTGATTTTAAACGGAATGCTTATGATAGTTGAGGAATCGGACTAGGAATTGCGAAAAACTTTGGCAGAAAATAATCAAGCTGACCAAAAAAAAGTTTCATTTACAACAAAGCCTATGCACAGAATCAAAATCATAAATCCTATTATACAATACTGGTTCCTGCCTTTATTTTTTCTTATTGGTTTATCTGTTACTGCGCAGCAAATAAAAGATACTACCAAATTGATTAATGTAAGTTATGGCAATAAGGGAATTGAATTAAGAACGAAAGACAATAAGTTTCTTTTTCAATTGCAAAGCCGTTTACAGTTTCGTTTTTCTACCCCAAACGATCAGGATCCATTGACTTATGATGATTATAGCCAGAACAAGGAAACTACTTTCAAAATTAATCGCGCCAGATTAAAAGTCGGTGGCCATGCTTTTGAACCTTGGCTGAAGTATTATTGGGAATATGAATTGAGCCAATCTAATTTATTGGATTTTAGGCTTATGATTGAAAAATGGAAATGGTTAAGTTTTAAAGTTGGACAATGGAAAGTAGAATTTACAAGAGAACGTTTTATAAGCTCAGGCGAGCAGCAAACCGTAGACAGATCTTTAATCAATAGGCCTTTTACGGCAGACAGACAAATGGGAGTGGAAGTTTACGGACATCTTAAAGGTAAAGGAATTGCTGATTTTAATTATTGGGCCGCCGCTCTTACCGGAACCGGACGTGGTAATACAACAAACGATGATAACAACTTAATGTATTTCGGGAGGGCTCAATGGAATTTTCTGGGAAGATTTCTTGATTTTGAAGGCAGTGATATAGAGTTTCATGAAAAACCAACACCTATTATTGCCTTTTCGGCACTTACAAACCGAAGCCCTTATACCCGATTTTCGCAATCCGGCGGAGGCTCTCTTGAAGGGTATGAAAATGGAGCTCCGGGACAATATAGGGTAAATCAATGGAATCTGGAAAGTGCTTTTATGTATCGCGGATTTTCATGGCAAAGCGAGTGGCATACCAAGGAGATTATAGACAAGCTAAATAATGACGACACAACAACCTTAAAGGGATACTATGTTCAGGCGGGGTATTTTTTCCATAATGCTTTTGACTGGTGGCCAAAACATTTAGAAATGGCAGCAAGACATGCCGCATATCGTCCTGATAATGCAATTAGACAAAATTTGCAAGACGAAACAACGATTGCTTTTAACTGGTTTTTTAAAGGACATAAAAACAAACTTACCTCAGAGTTTAGCTATTTCAGCTTTCAGGATAAGTCTTTACCACTAGAACAAGGTTGGCGATTTAGAGTACAATGGGACATCTCATTATAACAAAAAAAACACTGAAAAACAGCAAATTACAAAATAAGGTATCGTATTTCTGTGAAAATTATCACTGCAGTATTTAGATATTTTTGAAGTTAAATGTTTTTAACTTTTTATTACTATTCTTATTTTTTTTTAATAATTTTAATGAACATAAAACACTGAAAATGAAAAGCATAAAAAAAACTCTTAGAAAATTAGCACTTATGTGTTTAATGGGATCATTTTTTTTGATTTCAATTGATAGTATTGCACAACGTCATGGTGGAGGTGGGCACAGAGCTGGTGGAGGTGCCGCAAAAGTCAGCAGACCAGGATCTGGCGGCTCAGGAATTAAAAGATCAACTACTTCTACAAGACCTGCAACTAATAATAAAGTTACCAGACCATCTACAAACTCAAAAATTGGAGATAAAACAGTCAATAACAGAAATACAAACACTGTAAATAGAAATAACGTTGGCAATAGAAACAACAACATTAGCGGTAACACAGTAAACAGAAATAGAAACAATGTAAATATCAATGTAAACAATAGTGTACATGTCCGCAACAATCGCAACACAGTCGTTAGACCAGGTGTAAGACCTTATGCACGTCCTCCTTACCGTTATGGAGGTTATAGATACAATTGTTACCATCCTTATTATCCACGTCCTTACCACCCATTTTACTGGGGACCAGTTTGGCATCCATGGGGATTCTTCGTAGCAACATTGGCCGTAACAGCAATCGTAGTAAGCGTAGAAAGTACTCAATATCACTATGATCAGGGAGTTTGGTATACCTCGTCAAGCGGAGGTTATACAGCCGTGCCAGCGCCCGTTGGAGGAACCGTAAACAATATCCCAAGCGGAGCAGAAACGGTCAACACTGGAACCGTCAATAACTATTATTACGGAGGAACCTATTATGAAAAAGACGGAAGTTCGTATAAAGTAGTACCGCCAACAGCAGGAACTCTTGTAGACAACTTACCAGAAGGTGGTGAAGAAGTTACGATAGGAGACGCTAAATACGTAAAATTTGGAGAAACTTATTACCAACCAGTTCAGGTTGACGGAAAAAACAAATACGAAGTTGTTGATGTTCAAGAAGATAAATAAAACCATAGTAACCTTATCAAATAAATAGAATTTGATAAAGTTATTTTTTTAACTTTATCCTTATTTAATAACCTCTACCCGATTAAAATTAACCATAATGAAAAATAAGACCTATTGGATTTTTGCAATACTTACAATCTCCATTATTTCAATAGCTTACGGCTACACAAAATTTATAGTTCCAAAAGATAAATTGACTGCAATGGATTGTGCCGAAACTCCAAACGCTTCAGAAACTTCTTTGTTTAAACCAACAATAGAAAACAAAAACAAACCAACAGGCAAAACTCCTAAAGGAATGGTTTGGATTCCCGGTGGAGAATTCTCTATGGGAAGCAATGTCGAAGACGAAAGCTTATGCAGCATAAAAGGCGTGACAAAAGATGCCGCACCAATACACAGAGTTTATGTAGATGGTTTTTATATGGATCAAACCGAAGTTACAAATGACCAATTTGAAGCCTTCGTAAAAGCCACCGGTTATGTAACATTGGCCGAAAAAAAACCAAAACACGAAGACTACCCTGATGCTCCATTAGAAAATCTAATTGCAGGATCGGCCGTATTTACCCCTACTCCGGCAAATGTAAACCTAAACAACTACATGCAATGGTGGAGTTATGTTGGCGGTGCAGACTGGAGACATCCTGAAGGCCCAACCAGCTCTATAAAAGGAAGAGGCAATTATCCTGTTGTACAAGTTTCATATGATGATGCCGCTGCTTACGCAAAATGGGCAGGCAAAAGATTACCAACAGAAGCTGAATGGGAATTTGCAGCTCGTGGTGGAAAAACAGGTCAATTATACGCTTGGGGAAATACATTAAAACCTAAAGGAAAATTTCAGGCTAATATTTATCAGGGACACTTTCCGATAGAAAAAGGAGATACAGGCGAGGACGGTTACATTGGCATCGCTCCTACTGCACAATTTGAAGCAAATTCTTATGGACTTTATGATATTGGAGGAAATGTATGGGAATGGACAAATGATTGGTATACGGCAGATTATTATACTGTGATAAGCGAAAACGGGCAAGTTACTAAAAACCCTCGAGGTCCTGAATCTTCTTATGATCCGGGAGAACCTAATTTACCTAAAAAAGTACAACGTGGTGGATCATTTTTATGTACAGACCAATATTGTACCCGTTATATGGTAGGTACAAGAGGAAAAGGAGATTATCAATCACCAGCCAATCATATTGGTTTTAGATGTGTACAGTAATATTTTTTTTGCCACGAATTTCACGAATTAGCACGAATTAAATATACTATACATAACTTATAAATCCAATTTTATGAATGTAAATTCGTGAAATTGGATTTTTTTTAGACACTTATTAATTAGTGAAAATTAGTGAAATTCGTGGCAAACTTTTTTTCAGAATACCTTCTAATCGTGGCAAACTTTTCAATCTATATTTTTTCCGATTTCCATAATTTACATCGCTCAAACGCCTAAATAATTGTTTATATTTGCTAAAAAATAAACAAATGCAACATATTATAGATCGTTTTATCAGTTATGTAACAATTGATACCGAATCAGACCCAAATTCACAAACTACTCCCAGCACAGAAAAACAATGGAATCTTGCCAATAAATTAGTCGAAGAACTAAAAGCAATTGGCCTGGCTGATGTTACCATAGACGACAAAGCTTACATCATGGCAACTTTGCCAAGTAATGTAGACCACAAAGTACCAACAATTGGTTTTGTGTCGCATTTTGATACTTCGCCGGATTTTAGTGGAGCAAATGTAAAACCACAAATTGTCGAAAATTATGACGGAAAAGACATTGTTTTAAATGCAGAGAAAAACATTATTTTATCTCCAAATTATTTCAAAGATTTATTACAATATAAAGGACAAACGATCATCACAACTGACGGAACTACTCTATTAGGTGCCGATGATAAAGCCGGAATTACAGAGATTGTTTCAGCAATGGAATATCTTGTTCAGCATCCTGAAATTAAACACGGAAAAATCAGAATTGGTTTTACTCCTGACGAAGAAATTGGTCGTGGGGCACACCATTTTGATGTAGAAAAATTTGGTGCACAATGGGCTTACACAATGGACGGAAGCCAGATTGGTGAATTAGAATATGAAAATTTTAATGCGGCTGGAGCCAAAATTACTTTCAAAGGAAAAAGCGTTCATCCGGGTTATGCCAAAGGAAAAATGATCAATTCGATGTTGATTGCGAACGATTTTATCAACGAACTTCCTAAAGGAGAAACGCCTCAGGAAACTAAAGGCTACGAAGGATTTTTTCACGTTCACCACTTAACCGGAAGCATCGAAGAAACCGTTTTAGAATTAATTATTCGCGATCATAACAAGATTAAATTCGAAAAAAGAAAAGATTTAATTGGTAAAATTGCCAAGAAAATCAACAAGAAATATGCTAAACAATTTGGCGAAGATATTGTAACTGCCGTTGTAAAAGACCAGTATTACAACATGAAAGAAAAAGTACTTCCTGTAAAACATATTGTTGACATTGCCGAAAAAGCAATGAGAGAATTAAACATCAAACCAATCATTAAACCTATTCGTGGCGGAACTGATGGATCTCAATTATCATTTATGGGACTACCTTGCCCGAATATTTTTGCTGGTGGACATAACTTTCACGGAAAATACGAATATGTTCCTGCAGAAAGTATTCAAAAAGCAACTGATGTTATTGTAAAAATTGCCGAATTAACTGCAATTCCAGGCATTTTTGATGTACCTGAAAAACCAACAAAGAAAAAATAAAATGGAACCTGATTCTGATAAAAAACATTTTTGGGACAAAATCAATAATTGGGAAGAAGAACTTCTTTTCCTTAAATCGATTATTGATAAAACTGAACTGATTGAAACCATAAAATGGGGCGGACCAATCTATGTTTACGACAAAAAGAATGTTATCGGGATTGGAGGTTTCAAAAACTATTTTGCTATTTGGTTTCTGAATGGAGTATTCTTAAAAGACGAGAAAAAGAGACTAATCAACGCTCAGGAAGACAAAACGAAATCCTTGCGTCAATGGCGTTTTACTTCAAAAGAAGAAGTAAACGAAAAAGAAGTTTTAGCATACATCAATGAAGCAATTGAAAACGAGAAGCAGGGAAAAGTCATAAAAGCAACTAAAAAAGAAGCGATTGTTTCTGAACTTCTTCAAAAAGAAATGGATAAAAACCCAGCTTTAGCAGAAGCTTTTCAAAAATTCGCTCCATATAAACAATATGAGTTTCTGGAATATATTGAAACTGCCAAACAAGAGAAAACTAAACTAACGAGAATCGAAAAAGTGATTCCGATGATTTTAGAGAATATTGGATTGAATGATAAATACAGGAAGTAAATTCCAATTTTTTAAATTCCAATTCTGGACAAAAACCTTTGTCAAAGTTTAAAACTTTGACAAAGGTTTTTTTATTACACAAAGCGCGTCATTGCGAGGAACGAAGCAATCTCACGAAGTAACTCGACAAAGATTGAAGAATTACTATACAGAGTTTCTTGCGGAGATCCCTCGCTCCTTGGGATGACATACTTTGGGGTTACTTTATAGTTCACCTCTACTTTCCTTTGAATAAATTTACTCTTTTTTAAAACTAATCCAAAGTAAAGGCAAAGACACACAATGCGCCTAATTTCAAAACAAAAAAAAATCCCAAACTCCAATTATACATTGGAATTTGGAATTTATATTTTATTGGAATTTCTAAAAAAAATTACGCTTTTTTAGCCAAAGCAGCGCTCATTTCCATAGAAATAGCTGAACGTTCGATTTTTAATTTTCCAGACATTGTTTCGATTACTGCACTTGTTTCAGCAAGTTCAACAATTTTACCGTGAAAACCACTTTTTGTAATTATCTTATCACCTACTTTTAGGCCGCTTTCAAATTCTTTTTCGTTTTTTGCTCTTTTTTGTTGTGGTCTGATCATGAAGAAATACAACACGACAAACATTAGTAAATAAGGGGCAAATTTTAATAAATCTTGCATAGTATTCAGTTTTTATTTTTGTTATTAATATTTATGTTTTCTTTGGAATTTGGTCCAGAAGCTTCGGGATTAAAAAATTGGAATTTCTTCTCAATTACATTAACCCACGTCCAACTTTAATCATCTTTTTATTAGCCGTAAGCTCTTTAACAAGATTATCTAAAATTCCGTTGATAAAAATACTACTTTTTGGTGTAGAATACTCTTTAGCAATTTCTAAATATTCGTTAAGAGTTACTTTTACTGGAATCGAAGGGAATTTTAAAAATTCGCAAATTGCCATTTTCAAGATAATAGTATCAATCTCAGCAATCCTTTCGCTGTCCCAATTTGGAGTTTTATCATCGTATTCTTTTGCAAGAACAGATTCGTTTAAAACTGTTCTTCTGAACAAGTCTTTAGCAAAATCTTTATCTTCAACATCTTTATACAATTTTGGCACTCTAAAATCGTCAGGATCTTCTGTTTTGATTGCTTTCAATTGTTTGATAATATGTGTATTTACAACCGGAATATCATCAACCCAAGTTAACTTATCGTCTTCTAAATACTCATATAATTTTTCGTTAGGAACAATTACTTCTGCAAACAAATCAATTACAAATTGTCTGTCTTCTTCAAAAGTATTTGTGGTAGTGCTCATGTATTTTGCATACAAGTCGCTTGCTTTAATATCATTTAAAAGCAAAATGATATAATCATCATTTAAAGACCAGTTGTTGATTTTACGATTTTCTAAAGCAATACTTAAAGAATTACTTTCGGCAAGAAGTTGAAAAATTTTGTTTTTGACAAACTTTTCATTCGGATTACGTTCTGCAGCAGTTGCAAGATGTTTTTTACTTGAAAGATGTAAAAAAACAGACTCTTTTTTACAAATCTCAATCAATGAAGAAAGCATTATAAGATATAAGTCCTGAATATTATCAATACTGTAAAAAAGAAATTTCTCTTCTTTTTCCATATTATCAGAACCGCTTTGATGCATTGCATAAATGGATTGCATTACTTTAACGCGTATGTGTCTTCTATTTACCACCTTGTAAGAACATTTAAAAATTAGTCTGCAAAAATAAGAATTTAACAGGTGATAATAAAATTTAAAGTGATAAAAAGTATATCAATTTGATAAGTTTTTACAATTTAAAAAGCCTGAAAAATACTTTTATAGATTTTTCAGGCCTTTTATTGTGATTTTGAATAGTTTCTGACTCAAAACTAACCTGAATTATCAGGCTTTTTTATAAGAATAAGAAATATTATTTTTTGCTGTTTTCAATTTTTCTCAAATCAATACGATTTTGAGCAATTGTAAGAGCAGCTTTATGTGTAGTCATTCCGTTTTTCACAGCATAATCGATAATTTCTAAAGTAGTATTATAGATATTTTCTGTTTTAGACATGATCTCAGCTTTACCATAATGCTCTAATTCAGCATAAACATTGATGATTCCACCAGCGTTGATCAAGAAATCAGGTGCATATAAAATACCTCTTTCTTGTAATCTCTGACCGTGAACATTTTCATCAGCTAATTGATTGTTGGCAGCACCAGCAATAACTTTAGCCTTAATTTTGTCTACTGTATTATCATTAATGATCGCTCCCATTGCACATGGCGCATAGATATCAACATCTGCAGTATACAAATCTTCACCTGTATAGATCGTTGCATTGTATTTTTGAGCTACCTGATATAATTTTTCTTCGTTGATATCAGTAATTGTAACGATTGCTCCTTCTTTAGTCAAATACTCAACCAAAGCTTCACCAACGTGACCAATACCCTGAACCAAAACTTTTTTACCGTCTAAAACATCAGTACCAAACTGACTTTTAGCAGCAGCTTTCATTCCTAAATAAACACCGTAAGCCGTTATTGGAGAAGGATTCCCAGAACCACCTCTTTCTTCAGAGATACCCGTAACATAAGGCGTTACATCTCTAACAGTGTCCATGTCTTTAGTTTCCATTCCAACATCTTCAGCAGTGATATATCTACCTCCCAAAGAATGAACAAACTCACCAAACTTACGCATTAACTCAGGAGTTTTTTGCGTTTTAGCATCACCAATAATTACTGCTTTACCACCACCAATATTAAGCCCAGTAATTGCAGATTTGTATGTCATACCTCTTGAAAGACGCAAAACATCGTTTAATGCTTCCCATTCAGTATTATAATTCCACATTCTAGTACCTCCCAAAGCTGGCCCCATAACCGAATTATGAATACCAATAATTGCTTTTAAACCTGTATCTTTGTCATTGCAAAAAACAATTTGTTCGTGATCGTCAAAAGATAATTGACCAAAAACAGGATCCATTTTTTGAAGTTCCTTTCCAGTTGCGAAAGTTGCATCCATAGCGATAGTATTTGTTAGTTAAAATTATGAATTTGTCAAAAAGACTTCTCAAACTTAAATAAAAAATACACATGTGCTAATTTTTTATCTTTAAAATAACAATATAACAATCAATTTGTTCTGATAAAATTATACATTCCATTACTTTTAATTGATAATAATTTACAAAATCAAAACAATTCAACATTGAATCTCTTAAAAAAATGAAAGAATTAAGCTATTTAAACAAATATTTCATCAAATATAAATATAGTTTCTCATTGGGAATTTTAATCACCATAATCGCACAAATCTTCTCTTTATTTACTCCAAAGCTCATTAGCAAGTCTTTAAACGCGATCGAAAAGTTTGATAAACTGCCAAAATCAGATCAGGCATCGCAGGTAATTATCGATACTTATCGTGAAGGTCTAATTCATAACGTACTGCTAATCATAGCTACTACGATCGTAGCAGGTTTTTTAACATTTTTAATGCGTCAGACTTTAATCGTAATGTCACGCCATATTGAATTTGATTTAAAAAATGAAGTTTTTAAGCAATACGAGAATCTTTCACAGAATTTCTACAAACAAAACCGTACCGGAGATTTAATGAACCGTATTAGCGAAGACGTTTCAAAAGTTCGTATGTATGTTGGTCCGGCAGTTATGTACACCATCAATACTTTTATCCGTTTTGCCATCGTTATTATATATATGTATAATGTTTCGCCTTTATTGACCTTATACACGATTTTACCATTGCCAATTCTTTCGTATTGTATTTTTAAACTGAGTTCAGAAATCAATAAACGAAGCACCACTTTCCAGCAATATCTATCGAAAGTTTCCAGTTTTACTCAGGAAATATTTTCAGGAATTCGTGTTATAAAAGCGTATTCTTTAGAGAATCAACATCAGAATAATATGGTGGCTCTTGCCGAGGAGAGCAAAAAGAAAAGTTTGGATCTTGCCAAAGTGCAATCGCTTTTTGGCCCTTTGATGATTGCTTTAATCGGGATTAGTAACTTGGTGGTAATTTATTTTGGAGGTGTTATGTACATCAACGGAACGATTGCTAACATTGGCACAATTGCAGAGTTTATTCTATATGTAAACATGCTTACCTGGCCTGTAGCGTCCTTAGGATGGGTTTCGTCTATGGTTCAGGAAGCGGAAGCTTCTCAGAAACGTTTGAATGAATTTTTGAAAATTGAACCTGAAATCGAAAATAAAAATGAAAATCACTCGGATATTCAAGGGTCTATTGCTTTCGAAAATGTGAGTTATACTTATGAAGACACCAACATTGAAGCGCTGAAAAATGTAACTTTCACTGTAAAAAAAGGAGAAACATTAGCAATCCTCGGAAAGACTGGTTCCGGAAAGTCTACAATATTATCATTGATTTCCCGTTTATATGATGTTACTGAAGGAAGAATCACAATTGACCAAAACGAAATAAGTACTTTAAACCTAAATGACTTAAGAAACAACATTGGAATTGTGCCTCAGGATGCTTTTTTATTCTCGGATACCATTAAAAATAACATCAAATTTGGCAATCAAAATGCAACAGATGATGAAGTAATAGAAGCTGCCAAAAGCGCTGTGGTTCATGACAATATCATCGCTTTCAACAAACAATATGATACCATTTTAGGTGAAAGAGGAATCACACTTTCCGGCGGGCAAAAGCAGCGTGTATCTATTGCGCGTGCGATTATTAAAAACCCTGCAATTTTACTTTTCGACGATTGCTTGTCTGCGGTAGATACTGAAACGGAAGAAACAATTTTGAGCAATTTATTTGAAATATGTAAAGATAAGACTACAATAATAGTAAGCCATCGTGTCTCATCTGCTAAAAATGCTGATAAGATAATCATTCTTGAAGACGGCAGGATCATTCAACAAGGCTCTCATAATCAATTAATAAATCAGGAAGGCTATTATTCATCGTTATATTTAAAACAACTTTCGGAAAAAGAATTACTTTAATTGTTGCGTAATCGATAAATTTTTATGATTTTTGAGTACTATTAATTCCAAAAAATGATAGAACGTATTATGAGAGAAAATGACATGTTAGAAAAAGAAGAGATTTTTTCTAAAGTATTACGAGCAGGAAGAAGAACTTATTTCTTTGATGTGAGAGCTACTAAAGCTGACGATTATTATATCACGATTACAGAAAGTAAAAAATTTACTGAAGAAGATGGTTCTTTTCATTTTAAAAAACACAAAATTTACTTGTACAAAGAAGATTTTAGTGCTTTTGCCGAAATACTAGAAGAAATGACTTCATATGTCTTGAACCACAAAGGCGAAGAAGTAATTTCTGAAAGACACCAAAAAGATTTCAAAAAAGAATACGGTTCTGATAAACCTGAAGGTCAAAGAACTAGTTTTACTGATATTGATTTTGACGATATTTAGTCGAAAATAACTTTTTTAAAAGTACAAGTCCAATATGTCCCGCATTTTGGACTTTTTTTATATATTTAAAAATGCAAAAAGGGCTTTTTTAGACGACAATTCTAAAACATAACTACATTCCTCTAAAAAATTAATCACTAAATAAAATCCACGGCAATGGAAACACAAATTTTAATATTACCCGGGCTAGGAAATTCCGGCGAAAAACACTGGCAAACCTTTTGGCATAAAAAATTCGAAAATTCAATTCGATTGGTTCAGGACAATTGGGACGAACCTATTCGTGAAGAATGGCTAGCAAGATTAAACGAAGAAGTTTCTAAACTCAATCAGCCAACTATTCTGGTTGCACATAGCTTAGCCGTTTCACTCGTATTACATTGGGCTGAAGCTAATACTAACAAAAATATTGTTGGCGCATTACTGGTAGCTCCTGCCGATGTTGATTCACCTCAACACACACCAGAATCTATTAGGAATTTTTCACCAATTCCAACTTCAAAATTACCTTTTCCGTCGATCGTTGTAGCAAGCGAAAATGATCCTTATGCTTCCTTCGAAAGAAAACAATATTTTGCAGAAAAATGGGGAAGCGATTTTGTAAATGTCGGACAGCAAGGACACATCAACTCAGATTCTGATTTAAAATATTGGGAAGAAGGACAATTGATATTACAGCAGTTAATTGAGAAAATTTCTTAGTTTTCAGTCGCAGTTTTCAGTCTGGGCGTAAATTAACCGCTAAGTTCACAAAGGTTTTACGCAAAGTTTGCAAAGGTTTTGCTTGATTAAGTTCACAAAGCCAGATGTAAAAATCAATTCGTGCAGATTCGTGAATTCTTGGCGAAAATTAACCGCAAAGTTCACCAAGATTTTACGCAAAGTTTTCAAAGTTTTTAGCCAATTAAGTTCGCAAAGCTAGAATCTAAAAAGAATTCGTGTAGATTGGTGTCCATTCATGGCAAACTGAAAACTGAACACTAAAAAACTATCCAATCCTAAGTCCATTTTCTATTTTAAAATCAGGAGTTAATAAAATAACATCTCCCTCCTTGCCTATTGCACCAAGAACCAAGCATTCGCTCATGAATTTTCCGATTTGTTTTCTCGGGAAATTTACTACCGCTATAATTTGTCGGTTTAATAAATCCTCTTTTTTGTAATGCACTGTTATTTGTGCCGATGATTTTCTGATTCCAATCTCAACACCAAAATCAATTGTAAGCTGGTAGGCAGGTTTTCTTGCTTCGGGAAAATCATTTACATCTATAATGGTTCCGACACGCATATCGGTTCTCTCAAATTCATTCCAGGTTAAATCCATTCTTATTTCAATATTTGTTCATTTACAAACCTATAAATTTTGTAACTATTACCGCTAATTCTGTAACCGTTTTTTTAATGCAGCTTCTAATTTTACGCAGCAACTTATGAAAATAACACAAAAAAAAATATACAAAATGGAAAATAGTCTTGTAAACACCAGCTCATCTCTTAGAGATTTTGACTTTTATATTCAACATTTAAATACAGACAAATACATTGAAACAGATAAAAACGTAAAACTTTATATCAAAGATTACGGAAAAGGAAAACCGGTAATTTTAATTCATGGCTGGCCACTTTCTAATGAAATGTGGGAATACCAAATCGATTTTCTGGTTCAAAATAATTATCGTGTAATTGCTTATGACCGCCGTGGATTTGGCAAATCATCACAGCCTTATGACGGATATGATTATGATACTTTAACCGATGATTTAAAAGAAATTATCGAGCTGCTTCAACTAGAAAATGCAACTCTTGTAGGTTTCTCCATGGGAGGCGGAGAGGTTGTTCGCTACTTTAGCCGTTATAGTGGAAAAGGCGTTATAAAAGCAGTTTTAATTTCTTCAATAGTTCCTTTTTTATTGCAAACCAATGATAATCCTGACGGTCATCCAAAAGAAAAAAGCGAAAATACCGCAAATGCAATTAAAACGGACCGTATAGGATTTATGGATAATTTTGGAAAGACTTTCTTCGGAATCAACATCATCAACAGACCATTGAGTACTCCATTATTAGAATATTACAGAACGTTGTGTTCCTTTGCTTCTCCCCGAGCTACTTTAAAATGTGCCGAATCTTTTTCGTTTACAGATTTTAGAGCCGACCTGGATTCAATAAAAGTTCCGACTTTAATAATTCATGGCGACGACGATAAAATTGTTCCTATCGAACTTACTTCAAAAAAAGCGGCTAAAGCTATTCGTGAAAACACCTATATCGTGTATGAAGGCGCTCCGCATGGCTTATTTTATACCCACAAAGACAAACTAAACAAAGACTTATTAGAATTTTTGAATGCTTAAATAATTCAAAATGTCACAGCCTTTTATGATTATAAAGATTTCCGTATTCTCTTAAATACGGAAATTTCAATCTGCCAAAATCAATAAAATCTGTGGTAAAAGCTAAAACCCACCAATAAAACAGGTACTTAATAATAATTACCGCTATACCCTTTCTTTTACAGAATTTTAAAGTTATTTTTGAGTAACTAATATTCTGTAAAATGGCACGCACACCTTCAAATATGATTCCGCTTGGAACAATTGCTCCGGACTTCAAACTAAAAGACACTAATTCTAATAATGAATATTCGTTTGAAGATTTAAGGGGTTCAAAAGGTACACTTGTAATTTTTATATGTAATCATTGTCCGTTTGTGCTTCATGTGATTAGGGAAATTGTAATGATTGCCAATGATTATCGTGTTCAGGGAATTGGTGTTGTTGCTATTTCAAGTAATGATGTTGTAAAATATCCGCAGGATTCTCCGGAATTAATGACGGAATTTGCTTTCCAGAACAAAATCGATTTTCCTTATTTGTTTGACGAAACTCAGGAAGTTGCAAAAGCTTATGAAGCAGCTTGCACTCCGGATTTTTATTTATTTGACAGTCAGGATCGCTTATTTTACCGTGGTCAGCTTGATGATTCGAGACCAGGAAATGGAATTCCGCTAAGCGGAAGTGATCTTCGAAGTGCGATTGATGGCCTGATTTACAATAGAAGTCTGAACGAAATTCAGAAACCAAGTATTGGCTGTAACATCAAATGGAAATAAAGTTCTTAGGTTTTCCGAAAACTTTTCCTATCTTTGCAGATTAATAAAAATTCTCATTGTGAGCACTATACTTATATTTACAGTTTCTATGTTGTTGTTTTCTCTTACGAGAAAACCACTTACTGCTGTATTTATTTCACATAGTAAGGCCTTTATTAATTAGGCCTCCGTCTATTTCAATTTCTTCTTTCAGGCGGAGGATTTATACCAAGATTTAATCATTTATTTTATTTGAAAGAGTAAATACTCTCTCAAATATTTTTTTGGTTTTTTCAATCAAAAATTTCCAAAACATAATTATTTTCAAAACTCCAATCTGTATCTATACAATTTGGAATAGCAATTATGCTTTTATAAGCCTGTAAAGAAATCATACAAACATTGAAATTCAAATAAATTAATAACAATATAAATTAAAACACTCGTTATGAAACCAACACCCACCTTCTGTAAAACAGATTATCAGTTTTTGAGAGACTTAATCTTAAAAAGTAAAAATTCAACAAATACAAAGGAAGCCAATCAGCTTTCGCAAGAATTAGATCGCGCGATTATTAGTAAAGAAAGCGAATTAGACAACTCGATTGTGAGGATCAATTCTTATGTAACTATCGAAGATGTAAAAGCAAACAAACAAATGAAAATTCAAATCGTTTTACCTTCATTTGCAGATGTAAAGCAAAGTAAAATCTCAATTCTTGCACCTTTAAGTGTTGCTATTATTGGCTTTAAAGAAAATGATGAAGTTGACTGGGAATTGCCAGCCGGAATAAAAACTTTAAAAATAGTTGCGGTTAGCAATACTTCTGAAAGCATTTCTTAATTTTTTTAAACACCTCATTCGTGAAGGTGTTTTTTTATATCCTGTTTTAAACAAAAAAAACTATCCAATAAAAATTTACTGAATAGTTTTTACAAGTCTACAATAACAACTTCTTACAATTGAGAAGATATATAATTTGATATTGAAGCCATTTGAGTATCATCTAACTTCGCTTTCTTCTGCATTTTTACTAAAATTGGTTTCCAATCTTCCTGACTAAATTTCTTTGGGTCAAATAATTTATGGCATTTTGCGCAATTGTTTTCGTACATGCTTTTGCCAGCTGCCAATTCTGGCGTTAATTCTGTAGTTTTTACAGCCTCAGTTACAGCTGGAGTTGCCGGAGTAGCAGGAGCTGATTTTTTAGTACCACACGATACTACAAATAGAACTACTGCTGCTAGGATTAAGATTTTTGTTTTCATTACTTTACTTATTTTTAAGTAAATATAAAAAAATCCCATATGCCGAAGCGTATGGGATTGTTATTTAAAATAATACTAAATTGTATCTAAAAGTCTTATTTTACGTCCATTAATTCAACGTCGAAAATCAAAGTTGCGTTTGGCGGAATAACTCCTCCTGCACCTGAAGCTCCATACCCTAAATCAGATGGAATTACAAAACGAGCTTTGTCTCCAACTTGCAATAAAGCAATACCTTCGTCCCATCCTTCAATAACCTGACCTTGACCTAATCTAAATTCGATTGGTTTTTTGCGTGGATAAGAAGAATCAAAAACTTTTCCGTTTTCAAGAGATCCTTCGTAATGTACAGAAACAGTTTTTCCAGCTTCCGCTTTTTTACCGTCTCCTTTTTGGATCATCTTGTAACGTAAACCGCTATCAGTTTTATCAAAACCAGCAGCTAATTGCTCCATTTTTGCTTCAGATTCTGCTTTTAAAGCTGCATCACGTTTAAGACGAGCACCTTTTAAAGCGATGAAAGCTTCAATAGCATTGAATTTTTCTGCTTCTTCACCTACTCTGATGATTTCTACATTATCAAGAGAATCACCTTGAGCAACAGCATCAACGATATCCTGACCTTCGATTACGTGACCAAAAACAGTATGTTTTCCATCTAACCAAGAAGTTGGAACGTGAGTAATGTAAAATTGAGAACCGTTAGTTGCAGGACCAGAATTTGCCATTGCTAAAACTCCCGGACGATCGTGTTTTAAACTTGGGTGAAACTCATCATCAAATTTATAACCTGGATCTCCAGTTCCTGTTCCTTTTGGACAACCACCCTGGATCATAAAATCAGGAATAACTCTATGGAATGTTAATCCGTCATAGAATTTTTGTCCTTGAGGTTTTACTTTATTTTCCATATTTCCTTCTGCAAGAGCCACAAAATTCCCTACGGTTCCTGGTGTTAAATCATGTGTAAGTTTTACTAAAATCGAACCTTTACTAGTGTTGAATTTAGCGTATATTCCGTTTTCCATTGTTATTATTTTTAATTTGATTGCAAATTTACAAATTAATTTTATATCAATTTGTGCTTTCTATTTTTTATCCCGAGGCTTCGGGATTGATTTATAAGTAAGACCGTAAACTACAAATGACAATGCTGACAAACCAACACATCCGATAGTTACAGCGTGCCATCCGCCCAGTTTCCATAATAATAATCCGTAAGCAGATCCGGCTGCAGTTCCTAAAAAGCTGAATGACATAAATACGGTATTTAGTCTGTTTCTGGCTTCGGGAAGCAACGAATAAACTCGGGTTTGATTAGAGATGTGAACTCCCTGAATTCCTACGTCAATAAATACAATTCCGATTGCAATTCCGATGACACTTTCTATTGAAAAATAAAATATTATAAAACTAATTAATATCAATAAACAGCCATAACCAACGGCTACTCTTGAACCTCCTTTATCTCCTAATTTCCCAACCAAAGGCGCTGCTAAAGCTCCTGAAGCACCTACAATCCCAAACAAACCAATTGTTGCACTATTATAATTAAAAGGCTCTCCTGAAAGCAACAAAACCATAGTAACCCAGAAAGCTCCAAATTGTGCAAAACTAAACACGTTAATTATTGTAGCTTCACGTAAAATTGGTTGTGTTTTTATAAGCGTAAAAAGGGATTGAATCAACTGTCCATAAGTTCCTTGAAACTGAGGTTTGTTGACCGGAAATTTATTCTGAATCACAAAAAAGATCAACAAACAAACTCCTGCAGCGATATAAAACATAGATCTCCAGCCAAAAATCTGACCAATAAATCCGCTTAAAGTTCGTGATAATAAAATACCAACAAGTAAACCGCTCATAATGGTTCCAATAACTTTTCCTCGTTGTTCAGGGCTACTTAACGAAGCTGCCAAAGGTAAAATTAGTTGTGGAACGATTGAAGTAATTCCGATTAATAGAGAAGCAATTTGCAGCAGAAAAAAACTTTTTGCCGTTGCCGCTAAGATTAATGCTATTACGGAGGCAAAAGTTGTCATTAGAATTTGCTTTTTACGCTCGAGTTTGTCGCCTAATGGAACCATAAAAAACAGACCAATCGCATAACCAGCTTGCGTAAGATACGTTATTGTACCTGCGAAATCTTCTTGAATTTTAAATTCTTTGGCAATTAAAACAATTAAAGGTTGGCAGTAATACAGATTTGCAACTATAAGTCCAGTGCAAGCTGCCATAAATAAGACATTCGTTTTGGATAAATTCATTTTGCAAAAATACCAATCTAATCTTTATCAAAAGTTTAAAAAATCTATAAATTTTTCAAATTCGGAAACAAACTAGACATTTTTCTTAAGGATTATACTGATTTTTAAAATCTTATAATGACATAAAATCTTCCCGAATTGGACTGAAAACATCCGTCAAAAGTCCGCTTTCTAAACAAACCACACCATGAATTGCATGAGGTGGAATATAAAAACTATCCCCTTCTTTTAGCGTTTGTGTAACACCCGAAATCGTAACGTCAAATTTTCCGCTGGAAATATAAGTTACCTGTGAGTGATAATGTTCATGCAGAACGCCAATTCCACCTTTTTCAAAATAAACATTAACCAACATCACACGATCATCATACGCCATTATTTTGCGTTTGATTCCTTCTTCAACAACTTCCCACTCCAGTTCATCTCCTTTTATAAATTCTTTGCTTGTCCCGAAACTTTTCATATCTGTTTTTAATTGAATTTATATACTATTTTTAAAAAACCAGCTTCTGCTTAAATCAAGTTTTTAGAAATAAAATCACAGCTGTTTTTAATAGATTCAAAAGGATTTGGATTATAATTATTCTCCTGTTCTACAAAAAAATGTTTCATTCCGGATAGTTTTACTTCCTTAAAAATACTCTTAAAATCTACAGAACCGGAGCCTATTTCTGTATTTAAAGCTGGATTTTTCTTATCCATATCCTTTACATGCCACATTTTAAAACGTCCCGGATTTGCCGTAAATAACTTAAGCGGATCATTTCCTGAGCGAACAACCCAGTATAAATCCAACTCAAAATAAACCAGGTCTTTATCGGTTTCTTTTAATAGAATTTCATAGCCTGTGATTCCGTCATGCTTTTGAAATTCAAAATCATGATTGTGATAGGCCAGTTTTAAACCTGCATTTGTACAAGCTTTACCCGCTTGATTCAAACGGCTGGCAATTATTTTATAATCGGCGATATTTTTTCGAAAAGGTTCATTGATCCACGGAATTGTTAAATACTCGCTATTCAAAACCTTTGCTGCTTCAATAGCCGGAAGTAATTCTGCCGTATTTCCGTCTTCTAAAAAGCTTCCTAAATTATAATGTCCACTTACTGCTTTGAGTCCGTTTTGGTCTAGTATTTTCTTCAATTCGATTGGTGACAATCCCCAAAACTGATCTTTGATAGAAAACCCATACGTTTCGACAGTTGTAAATCCCGCTGCAGCAACTTTTTCTAAAGTCGATTTTATATCTTTAGGAAGTTCATCCCGTAAAGTGTATAACTGTAATCCAATTTCTTTTTTATTCATACTAAAGGCTAATGATGGAAGAGCCAAAACTGCGGTTGCAGCCAGACTGGTATTTATGATAAAGTTTCTTCTTGTAGTCATTTTTGCTTTGAAATTTGAGAATAGTAAAACTAATCTTTTAATTAAAACTTTTTCATTACGGCACTAAAAATTGTCTTTCAAAACTATTTATAAAACTTAGAAGAGCAATTTCCGTTTCTTCATTAATGATTTTTCCTTCCTCATTAATTTTTCCACGAACGCCCTGTATCAGTAGTTTAGTAGAATCATCAAATTTAGCTTCCAGAGTTTTCATCACCAATATCAGCTGTTCATGTCCCATTTCTCCCGAAGCCGAAGCAGTAATTAAACCTGTCTTTTTATTCGAGAAAATAGTCGTTGAAACGCACCATTCCAAAGCATTTTTTAAACTTCCGGGTAAACTGAAAACATATTCCGGAGTGCAAATTATGACTCCATCCGCAGAGGTAATTTTATTCCTGAAATCTTTGACTTCTTTGGGCAGATTTTCATTATCTAAATCTGGATTAAAATGTGGAATATCAGCCAAATCTTCAAAAATTTCAACCTCAAACTCAGGTTTTATCTTTTCTGAAATGTATTTTAAGATTTTATAATTGCTTGAGTTTTTTCTTGTACTGCCAGTTATAGCAAGGATTTTTATTGTTTTCATTTTTTATCGAATAGCGGCAATGTCAATATCTTTTTTCATTAATTCAAATCCGTCGTTTAAATTATTCTTTTTAAAGTATTTTTCTAAATCTAAAAGCCTTTTTTTATTGTCATATTTTATACAGGAATTCAATTTTCTTTGGCAGACAGAACATAATCTTATGGTACTTTTATCTGTTTCAGCCAAACTAATAGTTCCATTCATGACACAATCTGCAGTAATACAATGGTGCAAACCAAACATATGTCCAATTTCATGAGAACTTGTTTTTAATAATCTGGATAAACATAAATTAAAATTTTCAGAAGTTAATTCCCCATCTTGAAACCTGTAAATAGAACTTACACCTACTTTATCCCGATAAGACGCCAAACCAAAAACATAATTCCATGACGGTTTTGGAAACAAATCTACTTCTGAAAGTCCCATCAAGGCAATTCCGTTCAAGGGTTTTTCTTTTTTTAAAATACTATCTAAAAGATATCCTGCTAAAAATTGTTCATTGCCTTCATTCCCAATTCTTCTAGCTGAAATTGGCACAATATCATTAGAAATAGGTTCTAATGTTTTTGTTTTTAACTGAAAGAAAACCTCTAAATATTCATTCATCAACTCAATTTGTTTCTTTTGCAAAACATTAAAGTTCCCAATTGGTCTTATATAAATGATATTTGAATCTTTTGTTGGAGTAATATGTTTGGAATCTTTATACTGTTCAAAACTCTGTCCGTTTTCTTTATGAGAAAACAACCATTCTCCATCAACGGGTGTAGATAATTTAACATCGTTATTTTTGATCGAATCAAAATACTGATCTTCTTTGTTTTTGCTACAGGAACAAAATATTATAAAAATAAGAATAGCTATTTTCTTCATATACTTTTTGTTAAATATATTCAAAAAACAGCTATTCTTATTTTTCTTTTTGATTTTTTTTATCAATTTTTTTTTAAACTTTTTATTCAAATTATTCAAAAAAAATCAACACCGCAGTACAATTATCCCGTAGGGCAATATCATTAAGTTAAGATATTTTAGATTCTGTTCCATCGGAACACCTCATCGGTAGAAAAAAATGTATCGTGATAAGCATCGTCCCATTGGGACGTTTGAGGAATTGTATATGTAATCTGGATATGTTTTTCCAATTATTATTTATAAAATCAAACGTTCCTACGGAACGTGAAAAAACGTCGTGTTTAATGGGCTACTACCAACCAAATGTTCCGATGAAACAAAAAGATATTATCCTTAACAAATTGTTCTATTGGATTTTTCCTTAATTTAATGACATTACCCTCTGGGACTACACCTGGTAAGATTTCTACTTCTTACTTGTATCTGCTTCAAAGTTATCAAAATATGTATAATCTTTGGCAATTAATCCGTTCTCGATTGTGAAAACGGTACAAATAGGCAGTTCTAATTTTGAATTATCCGGTGCAGTTCCTGTTGAAACAAATTCGACAATTATATTCTTTTCTCCCGATGGGTAAATCTGGATAATTTTATCATGTAAATCAGGGAAAATCTTATTTAACTCCGCATATTTATCTTCAGTTTGTTTGCGGGTTTGTTTTACAATTCCTTTTCCGAAAGAAGGGTCTTTAAAATCAGCAGTTTCTATATACATTTCCGACATCTTTTTCCAATCATGATTATTAAAATGATCAAAGTACTCTTTTACCACTTTTTCATTTTGAGTTGTATCCACAATTTTTGGTTGATTTTGGTTGTTACAGGAAATAAACATAAAAACTGCAATTGCGATTATTGTTAATTTTCTCATCTTCTTTTGAGTTTAAATTATTCTAAAATGATTTAAATATAATAAAAATCAGTACAAGAATTCCAATAACCAAATTTTCATTACATTGATTTTAAATAAATTACAAGCCAAAACATTACATTTCTAACATTCTTATAAAAGCAATTATTTCAATTTTAAAATCTTAAAATTCTCAAATATTAACTTTGTATCTTTGCCGCTTAGAACTATTGAAGAAAAAAAATGCGAATTGACATTATAACGATTTTGCCGGAATTATTAAAAAGTCCTTTTGAGGCTTCGATCATGAAACGTGCTATAGACAAAGGTCTGGTAGAAGTTCATTTTCATAATTTGCGTGATTATACTACGAACAAACAAAAAAGTGTCGACGATTATCCGTTTGGAGGTGGCGCCGGAATGGTTATGACTGTTCAGCCAATTGACGCTTGTATTACGCATTTGAAAAGCGAACGTGAATATGACGAAATCATTTATATGTCGCCTGACGGAGAAACACTGAACCAAAAAATGGCAAACACAATGTCAATGTATGAAAACATAATCATTTTATGCGGACATTATAAAGGTGTAGATCAGCGTGTGCGTGATCATTTTATTACGAAAGAAATTTCGATTGGTGATTACGTTTTATCAGGAGGAGAATTAGGCGCTTTAGTTTTATCTGATGCTTTGATTAGGTTAATTCCTGGTGTTTTAAGTGATGAAACTTCGGCATTAACAGATAGTTTTCAGGACAATTTACTTTCAGGACCTATATATACAAGACCTGCAGACTACAAAGGATGGAAAGTTCCAGATGTTTTAACCAGTGGTCATTTTGCTAAAATTGACAAATGGCGCGAAGATATGGCGTATGAACATACGAAGAACAGACGTCCTGATTTATTGGAGGGACATTAAAATTTGTTTCAGGTTTCTTTTGTTTCAAGTTCCAATTTTGCGCAATCCAACCTGAAACTTGAAACCTGACCCGAGGCTGAAAACCGAACAGGCGAAGCAAACAAAAAAACACCCTTAACCCTCAATTTATCAGCAACTTAAAATAATTCACAATTTACAATTTATAATTCATAATTATTTTCTACATTTGCACCCGAATTAGACTAACCTCTGGCGAGATCCGTGAATGTTGCTCTATAAAAACCATAATTATAAGATATCATGGCAGATTTAATGAAATTCGTTCAAACCGAATTAGTTGCTAAAAAAGATTTCCCTGTTTTCGGAGCTGGAGATACTATCACAGTTTACTACGAAATTAAAGAGGGTGAAAAAACAAGAACTCAGTTTTTTAAAGGAGTTGTTATTCAAAGAAGAGGTTCTGGTAACACAGAAACTTTTACTATTCGTAAAATGTCAGGTGCAATTGGAGTTGAGCGTATCTTTCCAGTAAACTTACCAGCTTTACAGAAAATTGAAATCAACAAAAAAGGAGCTGTACGTAGAGCTAGAATTTTCTACTTCAGAGAACTTACTGGTAAAAAAGCTAAGATTAAAGATAAAAGAAGATAATCATTTATCTCTTTGTTATAAAAAAACTCGTTTCATTTATTTGAAACGAGTTTTTTTTTGTGCCTAATTTTTAAAATATCCTGAATCTAGTTTACGTCAAACCCGACAGTTTTTTAAAACCTGTCGGGTTTCTGAGATTGTAGTGATAATTGCGCTTAGTAAACAAAAGTTCTTGTTTTATGGTTTGCGTGAGGGATAAAAATCAATGCCATTAAGTTAAGATATTTTAGATTGTGTTCCATCGGAACACCTCATCGGTAGAAAAAAAATGCATCGTGAAAAATATCGTCCCATTGGGACGTTTGAGAAATTGTACAGGCAATCTGTATATGTTTTACCAATATTATTTATAAAATCAAACGTTCCTACGGAACGTGAAAAAACGCCGTATTATTGGACTACCAATGAAATGTTCCGATGGAACAAAACAACAATATTGCGAGGACTTGAAACGGATATCCCGGTTCGCCTTTTTCGGCGAACACGCCCAAAATAAAAAAACCGACACTCATAAAGCATCGGTTTGTATTTTAATGAAAATTGGTATTCTATTTATTTAATAGTTTTTCCAAATATTCGATTTTATCTTTTTCAGCTTGTAGCAAACGTTCGTAAAGCTTTTCTTTTTCATGAAAAGTCTCCATTAATTTATCCAATGGATTAAATGTATAATGATTATTATTTCCAAAATGACCGTTATTAATACTATTGTCGTGGAAACTATTAAAATAACTAATCATATTTTCTTCTAAAAAACTTTTGATTGCTTCGACAGTTACACCAAGCGCTTTTGCAATTTCTGCAAGTTTTTCTTCCTCTATAGTTTCACTGTTTTCAATAGTAGAAATAGTTTGCTGGCTTATGCCTAAAGCCTGTGCCAAAGCTTCCTGTTTCATATCACGAAGTTCACGAATACAGCTTATTTTTCGCCCTATATGGTTTGGTTTTGTAAGTGTGCTCATAATTCAAAGATAATGATTAAGCGTAATAATAACCAACAAGTAAAAAACATATTAAACAATGTATCTTACATTTGTTATATGTCTCTTGCATTTTAGTCAAAAATACAACTTTTCAGACAAAAACTATCAAAGCTAAAATGGATTTCTACAACTTCTGGCGTTTTCCTTTTTCGGAAGCTTTCACTTTTAACTCTGATTCATCAAAACTGCAATTTTTTAATATCAAAATAATCGATTTAGCAATTTAATGAGTCCGAAATAACAATCTGATAATTTCGGCATTTCTCATCAAAACTACACCGTTTTCGGACTGATTTTATTATATTTGCTCCGCTCATTCTGAGCCGACTATACCTTTACATCGCTTAATCTCGGCGATACGATTATAAAAAAAAAAAAAGAAATGACACAGAATTCAAAAATCTATTACACCTTAACTGATGAGGCGCCATTATTAGCGACTTATTCTTTTTTACCTATTGTTCAAGCATTTACTGCTACTGCTGGTATTGCTATTGAAACTAGAGACATCTCTTTAGCAGGTAGAATTTTATCGAATTTTCCTGAGCTTTTAACCGATGCTCAAAAAACTGGAGATGCTTTGGCTGAATTAGGTCAATTAGCGACACAACCTGAAGCTAACATCATCAAATTACCAAACATTTCGGCATCTGTACCGCAATTGAAAGCTGCTATTGCTGAATTACAATCTCACGGTTACAAAATCCCTAATTTCCCTGAAGATCCTCAAAACGATGCCGAAAAAGAAATTAAGGCAAAATATGCTAAAGTTTTAGGTTCTGCTGTAAATCCGGTTTTACGTGAAGGAAACTCTGATCGTAGAGCACCAAGAGCAGTAAAAAACTTTGCAAAAGCAAATCCGCATTCAATGGGTGCTTGGTCTGCTGACTCAAAAACTAAAGTTGCTTCAATGCCAAACGGTGATTTCTACGGAAGTGAAAAATCACTTACTGTTGCAGACGCTGACGATGTAAAAATCGAGTTTGTTGCAAAAGACGGCACAACAACTGTTCTTAAAGCAAGTACTCCGCTTAAAGCAGGTGAAATAATTGACAGCTCAGTTTTGAGTGTAAAAAAATTAAAAGCTTTTGCTGCTGATGCAATTGCAGATGCTAAAAAAGAAGGTGTTTTACTTTCTGTGCATTTAAAAGCTACTATGATGAAAGTTTCAGATCCAATTATCTTTGGCGCTATCGTTGAAGTTTATTTTGCTGATCTTTTCAAAAAATACGAAGCTTTATTTGCTGAATTAAATATTGATACAAGAAATGGTTTAGGTGATATCTATGCAAAAATTGCAGGAAGACCTGAGCAGGCTGAAGTTGAAGCCGATATTACTAAAGCGATCGAAAACGGTCCAGCTTTAGCAATGGTAAATTCTGATAAAGGAATTACAAACTTACACGTTCCATCTGATGTTATTGTAGATGCTTCTATGCCGGCAATGATTCGTACTTCTGGACAGATGTACAACAAAGACGGAAAACAACAAGATACAATCGCTCTTATTCCGGATCGTGCTTATTCTGGAATTTATACTGCAACTATTGATTTCTGTAAAAAACACGGTGCTTTTGATCCTAAAACAATGGGAAGTGTTCCTAACGTAGGTTTAATGGCTCAAAAGGCAGAAGAATACGGATCTCACGACAAAACTTTCCAGGTAAAAGGAGACGGTGTTGTTCGTGTTGTAGACAATAAAGGAACTGTTTTAATGGAGCAAGACGTTGAAGCCAATGACATTTTCAGAATGTGTCAGGCAAAAGACGCTCCTATTCAGGACTGGGTTAAACTAGCTGTAAACAGAGCTCGTTTATCTGATACTCCTGCTGTTTTCTGGTTAGACGAAAACAGAGCGCATGACAGAGAATTGATCGCAAAAGTTCAAAAATACCTTAAAGATTACAATACCGTAAATCTTGATATCCGTATCTTAAACCCAGTTGCTGCTACAGAATTTACTTTAGACAGAATCATCAAAGGTTTAGACACTATCTCTGTAACAGGAAACGTTTTACGTGATTACTTAACTGACTTATTCCCAATTTTAGAATTAGGAACTTCAGCTAAAATGTTGTCTATCGTTCCGTTAATGAATGGTGGTGGATTGTTCGAAACTGGTGCCGGAGGTTCTGCTCCTAAACACGTTGAGCAATTTACAGAAGAAGGATATTTACGTTGGGATTCATTAGGAGAATTTTTAGCTCTTGGTGCTTCTTTAGAGCATTTAGGACAAACTTTAGACAACTCTAAAGCAATTATTTTATCTGAAACTCTTGACGAAGCAAATGATAAATTCCTTGCTAACGATAAATCTCCAGCTCGTAAAGTAGGTCAAATTGACAACCGCGGTTCTCACTTTTACCTTGCCTTATATTGGGCACAAGCATTGGCAGCTCAAAACAAAGATGCAGAATTGAAAGCAATCTTTACTCCAATCGCTGCTGAACTTGAAGCTAATGAAGCTAAAATCGATGCTGAATTAATTGGTGCACAAGGAAAACCTCAAACTCTTGGTGGTTATTACCAACCAACTCCCGAGTTAGTAAGCAAAGCAATGCGTCCAAGTGCAACTTTCAACTCTATTATTGCTGAAATAAAATAATACATAAGTTACGAGACGCACCGCTGTGCGTCTCTACGATATTATAAAAAAAAGACAACTTTTATAAAGTTGTCTTTTTTTTGTTTTAAACCAAAAACTCTGAACCTCTGTATCTTTGAACCTCTGTATCTTTAAAAAACAAATTATTCTTAACTAATGTTTAACAAACGTTCCGTAGTTATATTTAGCAAGAATTGTTAACTATGTGTTTCAAAACCAAGACAATGATTACTAAAAAAATTGGGCTTCTATTTTTTCTACTTTTCATAACCTTAACTTCATTCTCTCAGGAAAAATTCACCCTAAGCGGTACCATAACTGATTATAAAAACAATGAAACCTTAATTGGAGTAAATATCTATATTCCGTCTTTAAAAATTGGAACCACGACAAACGAATACGGTTTTTATTCGCTTACAGCTCCCAAAGGAGAATATGAAATCGAAATTAGTTATGTTGGCTATAAAACCATTCAGAAAACAATTGTTTTAAATCAAAATACAAAAAATAATTTTGCCATTAACGAAGGCGGCGAAGAACTGCAAGAAGTTGTAATTACGGACAACAAAAGAAAAATCAATATCAAATCACCGGAAATGAGTACCAATAAACTGTCTATTGCTACTATCAAGAAAATGCCGGTGGTTATGGGCGAAGTCGACGTTTTAAAATCTATTTTATTGCTTCCCGGAGTTACAAATGCTGGCGAAGGCGCATCAGGATTCAATGTACGAGGTGGCGGAGCAGATCAAAACCTGATTTTATTAGACGAGGCTACGATTTTTAATTCATCGCACGTTTTTGGATTTTTCTCTGTTTTTAATCCGGATGCCATTAAGGATTTAAAATTGTATAAAGGCGGAATCCCCGCTCGCTATGGCGGAAGAGCTTCTTCTGTTTTAGATATTTACCAAAAAGACGGAAATAGTAAAGAATTTCATGTAAATGGCGGAATTGGTCTGGTTTCCAGCCGAATTCTTGCCGAAGGACCTTTGGTAAAAGATAAAGGCTCTTTTTTAATTGGCGGAAGAGCTTCTTATGCCCATTTATTCTTAAAACTGTCCGAAAAGAATAAAGACAATTCAGCTTATTTTTATGACTTAAACACCAAATTAAGCTATAAACTAAATGATAATAACAGCTTGTATTTATCCGGTTATTTTGGTCGTGATGTTTTTAGCCTGAATAAAAGTTTTACGAATACGTACGGAAATTCAACTTTAAACCTGCGTTGGAATCACCTGTATTCTGATAAATTATTTGCCAATTTATCTTTGATTTACAGTGATTATTATTACGGACTTGACCTAAACTTTGTAGGTTTCAATTGGGATTCCGGAATTAAAAATTACAATATTAAATACGATTTCAAGAACTACATTTCAGATAAATTCAAACTGAATTATGGTATAAACGGAATTTATTACGAATTCAATCCGGGAACTATAAAACCAACAAATGCTAAATCCGGAATAAATCCGGATCAATTAGATAAAAAATACGCCTTTGAACCCGCCGCTTATATTGAAGCCGAGAATCAACTTTCAAAAAAAATCACCGTTTCTTATGGATTGCGTTATAGTTTATTTTACCGTTTAGGTGCATCAACTATTAATTATTATGATAATAATGAGCCTGTAACTTTCAATACAGACATGCAGATTTACGAAAAAGGCATACCAACTTCTACTAAATATTACAGTAAAAACAAAGTCATTGAAAGCTATAACAACTTAGAACCTAGATTTGCCGTTTCATATCAGCTAAATGATGACCAGTCCATAAAAGCCAGCTATAACCGCATGGCACAATATCTTCAATTAATATCGAATACCTCATCTCCTACTCCGCTGGACGTCTGGATGCCAAGTGATAACTATATCAAACCGCAAATTGCAGATCAGGTTGCGTTGGGTTATTTCAAAAATATTAATAACGGAGCTTATTCATTTGAAGCAGAAGCCTATTACAAAAAAATCCAAAACAGACTCGATTATATTGATGGTGCCAATTTAATTGCAAATGAAGCCATTGAGCAAGTCATTTTAAACGGACACATGCGCGCTTACGGTTTAGAAATTATGCTGAAGAAAAACGAAGGTAAATTGAACGGCTGGATCTCTTATACCCTATCAAAATCAGAACAACAGACTCCGGGAAGAACGCCTGAAGAAACTGGGATAAATAATGGTCAATGGTATAATTCTCCTTACGACAAAAGACATAATCTTGCTGTAACATCTTCTTATAATTTAAACGAAAAATGGTCTTTTGGTGCTAACTTTGCTTTGCAATCCGGTCAGCCGGTTACATACCCAAACTCACAATACGAATATTTGGGAATCACAGTTCCGAGTTATGCATTGAGAAACGAAAATCGATTGCCCGCTTATCACCATTTAGATATTTCGGCAACTTTAACACCTCGAACAAACAAAGGCAGAAACTGGAAAGGAGAATGGGTTTTTAGTATTTACAACTTATACAATCGCCATAATGCAGCTTCTATAAATTTCCGCCAGAATATCGATACCGGTGCAAATGAAGCAGTACAAACCTCAATTTTTGGAATTGTGCCGGCTGTTAGTTATAATTTTAAATTTTAAAACCATTTTCTTTCAAAGAAATAAAAAATATACCATGAAAAAAGCAACCTTATTAATCGTATTTTTTATATCACTTTTCTTCGCAAGTTGTGAAGAGGTTGTAGATGTAGATTTAGACACAGCACCGCCAAAATTAGTAATCGAAGCCGCCATCAATTGGGAAAAAGGAACCGTTGGAAACCAACAAGTCATAAAATTAACTACGACTACAGGGTATTTTGAAAACAAAATTCCGATAGTTACTGGAGCAACTGTTTTTATCAAAAACAGCACAAATCAGCAATTTAATTTTATTGAAGTTCCTAAAACAGGTAAATATATATGTAAGAACTTCGAACCAAAAATAGACGAGCAATACACACTCACGGTAATTAGTCAGGGAAACACTTATACCGCCAGTGAAACCCTAAAATCTGTCGCTCCAATAACGCGAATAGAACAAAATAATGAAGGCGGAATTGCAGGAACTGATATTGAAATTAGAGCCTATTATAATGATCCGGGTGATGCAGACAATTATTATCTTTACAAATATTTATACTCCAATAAAGTAACTTCTACCTATTATGCTGATGAAGACAAGTTCTATCAGGGAAATGAGTTTTTTAGTAAATCAAATGACGATGATTTAGAGATTGGAAATACCATTGAAATAACCCATTATGGAATTTCAAAACAATACTATAATTACATGACAATATTGGTTAGTATTGCCGGAAGTAATGTTGGTGGGCCGTTTCAGTCGCCACCTGCAACCGTAAAAGGAAACATTATCAATACAACCGATAAAGCAAATTATCCTTTAGGGTATTTTTCCCTTTGTGAAACCGTTACAAAAAAATACAAAATCGAATAATTAAGAAAAAAAATGGAAGCCCAAATCAAAATTTTTACCGAAAAAAAACTTCTTGGTAAACACATTGAAATGTCGTTTATAGAAAATAAAACCTTTCAATTATGGAATAGTTTTATGCCAAGAAGAAAAGAAATTAAAAATGTCCTCAATTCGAATTTGTATTCGCTTGAAGTTTTTCCTGTTGGACATTTTGATAATTTTGAAGCAAGTAACACTTTCCAAAAATGGGCAGCAGTAGAAGTTTCAGATTTTGATATAATCCCCAAAGACATGGAAACCTTAATAATTTCTACCGGATTATATGCCGTTTTTATTCATAAAGGCCCCGCAAGCGAAGGACACAAAACCTATCATTCCATTTTTGTAGAATGGCTCCCAAACTCTGATTACACAATTGACGAAAGACCACATTTTGCCGTAATGGATGAAAAACACAAAAAAGACGATCCTGATTCTGAAGAAGAAATCTGGATTCCTATAAAAAATAAAGATTAATATCTTATCTCAATTAAAACTAATCTACGTTTAAAAAACAAAAAAATCATGCTAATCGAAACCTTAAAATCACTTTTTGATCGAGATCTCAACAAATTAAAACTCGAAATCGAATCCTATCAAAATGAAAGTCAGATTTGGGCAATTGATAAACAAATTTCCAATTCAGCAGGAAATCTTTGTTTACACCTTATGGGAAACATCAATCTTTATATAGGAAATCAACTTGGCAAAACAGATTATGTCCGAGATCGCCCTTTAGAATTTTCTCTTAAAAATGTTCCACAATCAGAATTAATTGCAAAAATAGAAGACACCATACAAGTCGTTGATAAAACGCTTGACAGCTTATCTGTTAAAGATTTAGAAGAGATTTATCCTTTAATTGTTTTCGAAAAAGAAATGACAACAGGCTTTTTTCTTGTACATCTTTCTACACATTTAGCCTATCATTTAGGGCAAATCAACTATCACAGAAGATTGTTAGATTTTGTAAACTAACTTATAAATGCCCTTAAATTGAGGGCATTTTTTATGGTAAAAGAAAAATCTCTCAAACCTCAACATATGTAAATGTTAAAGATTTAGAATTAAGCAACCTTTGCCAGTACTTAATTCAAAATTTAGAGACATGAAACACTTACTTCTTACTTTACTTTCCCTTTCTGTATTTGCTATAAAAGCACAAACTTTCAAAAATCCTCTGTCATTATTTGATCCAACACCTTACGGTTTTAGTCACGCATCATCCGTTTCAACTCCTGGCGAACTTGTTTATATTTCCGGACAAAGCGGTGGATTAGGAAAAGAGCACATATTAAGCAACGACTTTAGAGAACAAACAAAAATCGCCTTGCAAAACATCGTAACAGTTCTTGACAGTTACAGCCTAAAACCAGAGAATGTCATGAAAATAACGATTCTAATTGTAGACCATTCCTCTGAAAAACTAAAAATTTGGAACGAAGAAATCACTAAAGTCTGGAAAAACAAACCATTTCCCTCAAGCACATTAATACCCGTTTCAAAATTAGCCATCGACGGAATGTTAATCGAAGTCGATGCAACCGCTTTCAAAGCAAAATGATTTTTCGCCATTTAAGATATTAAGCAAATTAAGTTTGGGCTTAATGAAACTTAATATCTTAATGGTAAAAAACAAAGACAACGTAAATAAATCCTTTAATCTTAATAATCTCCGTCAAAAAAAAATCTAAAATTTAAAATCTAACATCTACAATCCTTTCCTTTCGTACATTTGCAGCACATTTCAAATCAAGCATCAAATGTCTTCACACCATATCGTACGCGACGACCAGGAACCAGCCTTAATTATTGCCAACGGAGCAGCCTGTAATCCAGAGTTATTAGGACAATTGTTAGAATGGTCGCCATTGGTAGTTGTACTCGATTCCGCCATAGAAAGAGTCATAGAATTAGACATAAAGATCGATGTACTTTTAGGAGATTTCGACCGTGGTTTTGATCCTGAAATTTACAAAACATCACAATATCCTATAGAAATTGTCCACACCCCAGACCAAGACAAAACCGATCTGGAAAAAGCTTTCGATTATTTAATCGAACGAAAAATTCCAGCTGTAAACGTAGTTTGGGCAACCGGAAAACGCGCCGATCATACCATTACAAACCTAACTAATATTGTTCGTTACCGTAATTTACTAAAAATTGTAATTCTCGACGATCACTCAAAAATATTTTTATTACCTAATAAATTTGAGAAATGGTATACGGCAAAAACACCAATTTCCCTAATTCCAATAGGAGTTGTAAGCGGTATTAATTCCACCAATTTAGAATATCCACTTCAAAACGACACCTTGACAATTGGCTACAGAACCGGCAGCAGCAATTCAGTCGCACAAGATGGTCTTGTTACCATCACACACACTCACGGAGATTTATTGCTAATGGAATGTATGGATTAACGAATTGTCATCCTGAGCGTCCCGAGGCTTCGGGAGAAGGATTATTGGAATTTAAAATTTGGAATTTTTAGGAGCTATTTCCTGCTGTCCACTATATCTTTTCCTGGCTAAAGGAGCCAGAAAAAGGATGCCGTTCCCATCAGGGCTAGAGCGATCGTTTTTATAATTACCTCTTTCTCCAAAAGGAATGACTATCTTTGCACGGAAATTCAGAAAAATGAAAGAAATAGACAATTCCGAAAAAAGTATATTACATCCTAGAAATCTTCATCGTTCCCGATATGATTTCGAACTTCTTATTGCAAATTGTCCAGAATTAAAATCGCAAGTTGCCGTAAATGTTCACGGAATTGAAACTATTGATTTCAGTAATCCTATTTCGGTAAAACTACTTAACAAAGCATTATTACAAACCTACTACGATATTCAAAATTGGGATATTCCCCAAAATTACCTTTGCCCGCCAATTCCCGGCCGAGCAGATTATATCCACTATCTAGCCGATTTACTAGCCGAAACCAACAACGGAATTATTCCGCAAGGTTCAGCAGTTTTAGGTTTGGATGTAGGAACAGGCGCAAATTGTATTTATCCAATTTTAGGAAATGCAATTTACGATTGGAGTTTTGTAGGTACCGATATTGACGAAAAAGCAATTGAAAATTGCAGCAAAATAATCGAAGCCAATCCAAAATTGATTGACGCTATAAGCTTGCAGCAACAAACCGAATCCCGTTTTATTTTCAAAAACATCATCACGCCCGAAGATCGTTTCACCTTCACGATGTGTAATCCTCCGTTTCATTCTTCTGCCGAAGATGCAAACCAAAGCACTGTTCGTAAAGTTTCTAACTTAAATCCAAAAGAAAAGAAAAAACTAAATCCGGTTTTAAATTTTGGCGGTCACAATGCCGAATTATGGTGCGATGGTGGCGAAATTGGCTTTGTAACCCAAATGATCTACGAAAGTGCAAAATTTGCCATGCAATGTTTATGGTTCACAACATTGGTTTCGAAAAGAGATAATTTGTCAAGCATTTATAAAACATTAAATAAAATAAATGCAGCATCCATCAAAACAATCGATATGGCGCAAGGTCAAAAAACAAGCCGTGTTGTAGCCTGGACTTTTATGAGCGAAAGTCAGCAAAAATCATTCAAACTTTAAGATTCTTAAACGATATTTTAATTTATTGTTTTGTAACTTCGTGCAAATTAAGTGAATATGAACACTCTTGAACTTAGAAATATTTTGATTTCTGAAATTGAAAAAATCGATGATGATAGCTTTTTATCAGCATTAAAAACTATTTTGGACAGTCGAAAACCTTCTCCTAAAAATTATTCAGAACAATATAATGAAGAACTAAAAGTTGCTGAAGAAGATATTCAAAGCGGCAATTTTTATAGTCATAATGATGTTAAGGATAAAATAGAACAATGGAAAAAGAAATAATTTGGTCTATTACTGCTCAAAATCAGCTTGAAAAAATTTACTTCCATTTATTTAAAGAAACTAAAAGCAAAAACATTCCCAATAAAGTAATTGATATTATTTATAATTCAGTCAGCATTTTAAGTACCAATTGGGAAATTTACGAATTAGATGAAATGAAAATTTCAAATAACGGAGATTATCGCGCTTACGAAATTTACAGCTATAGAATATCTTATAAAGTCAAATCTAAAGAAATTCATATTTTAAGAATTAGACATACAAGTCGAAATCCTAAAAAACTATAATTCTACTTTATAAAACACCTTCGAAGTTTATCCAAACTTTGCCAAACAACTGATTTTCAGAATCAAATCATTTATTTATTATTATTTTTGGTAAATTTACTATAAAAGCAATTAATAAATTATGGCTGATTATATTGGTTACCTCGCATCATTTTTTATAGTCGGAGGTTTTCTGTTGAAAGATCTCAGAACAATACGTTTCATTAACCTTTTTGGATGCATCTGTTTTGTGCTTTACGGTATCTTTTTAAAAGATTATGAAGATTTCAGTCAATGGCTTTTACCTGTTATTATTCCAAATGCTATTTTAGCAATCGTACAAATCTATCATCTGACCGTAAAAGATCCTAAGAGATTGTAATTCTGATATTTTAAAACAAAATCCTGATACTCTATCTGCATTATTCTCAGTACCTTTAAGGTAAATTGAATTACATGAGTACGCCAAAAATATTTATCAGGATTTTACTGTTTCTTATACTTGTGAGTTGTGCTTCATCTAAAAAAGCAAAATTTGAGGATTACGTTTTCAAAACAAAATCCGAAAAACAAACTTATTTAAGTTCTTACGACAAAGCTTTAAAACTTTGGGATATTCCCTATTCCGAAGAAAATATAAAAACCAGCTTCGGAACGGCACATATTATAATTGCAGGTCCACAAAACGGAAAAGACTTGGTTCTACTCCACGGAATGGACGCCAGCTCAACAATGTGGTATCCAAACATTAAAGCTTTAGCCAAAAATCATCGCATTTATGCTATTGATTTTATAATGGAACCCAACAAATCGACACTAACTTCAAAACCACTTTCATCAGACGAAATAGTAATTTACTACAACGAAATCTTTACACATTATAAATTAAAGAAATTTGATATTGTGGCCGCTTCCCGCGGCGGCTGGATTGCGACTTTATTGGCTACTCAAAAAACCAACTCAATTAACAAAGTAGTTTTACTAAGTCCTGCTCAAACCTTTAAATTTATTGATAAAGTAAGAAAATCATCCTCTGCATTAATGCTAAAACTATTTCCAAGCGAAAAGAAATTCGTAAAAACATTAGTAACATTTTCTACACATCCCGAAAAAATTAGTCCTGTTTATAGAAGGCAATTTTATCTCGCCAATAAATATGCAAAATCAAATTCAAGCATGCTTAAAATGACTCCTTTTTCAGATAAAGAACTGGAATCAATTAACAATCCTGTTTTGGTTTTAATTGGAGATCATGATGTTATTAATTCTGACGATAGTTTGGAGCGTGCACAAAAATATCTACCAAATTGTAAAACAAAAATAATCAAAGACGCAGGACATTTTTTATCCATTGATCAATCAAAAATTGTAAATGATGCAATGATTGATTTCCTAGATTAGGTAAAATAAGAGCGGTGATTTTTGCCGCGAATTTCACGAATTCTCACAAATTAAATTTTAAACGCAATACAATTAGTGAAAATTCGTGAAATTCGTGGCAACCCTTTTTTATCTTTTTTATAGAATTCAAACTTTGTATCTTTACAAAACTAATCTTTTCATCAGTCAAAAATGAATTTCCAAGTATCCTCAGAGTATAGTCCAAAAGGTGATCAGCCGCAAGCTATTGAAAAACTTTCGCAAGGTATTGTAGACGGCGAAAAATATCAGACATTATTAGGAGTTACCGGATCCGGGAAAACATTTACTGTTGCCAATGTCATTCAGGAAGTTCAAAAACCAACTTTAGTTTTGGCTCACAACAAAACTTTGGCGGCACAATTGTATTCGGAATTCAAACAATTTTTCCCGAATAATGCTGTTGAATATTTCGTTTCTTACTACGATTATTATCAGCCCGAAGCTTTTATGCCTGTAACAGGGGTTTTTATCGAAAAAGATTTATCTATCAACGAAGAGCTTGAAAAAATGCGTTTAAGCACCACTTCTTCCCTTCTTTCAGGACGAAGAGATATTTTGGTTGTCGCATCCGTTTCTTGTTTGTATGGTATTGGAAACCCTGTAGAATTTCAGAAAAACGTAATTGAAATTTCAAGAGATCAGGTAATTTCCAGAACAAAATTATTACACAGTTTAGTACAAAGTTTATACGCCAGAACTGAAGCCGATTTTACGCCCGGAACCTTCAGAATAAAAGGCGATACCGTCGAAGTTTATCCAAGTTATGCCGACGATGCTTTTAGAATTCACTTTTTTGGAGATGAAATCGAAGAAATAGAATCCTTTGACGCAAAGACTTCTCAGGTTATTGAGAAATTTAAAAGACTGACTATTTATCCTGCCAATATGTTTGTGACTTCTCCGGATGTTCTACAAGGTGCTATCTGGGAAATTCAACAGGATTTGGTGAAACAAGTCGATTATTTTAAAGAAATAGGAAAACATCTTGAAGCAAAACGTTTGGAAGAACGAACCAATTTTGACTTAGAAATGATTCGCGAATTAGGATATTGCTCCGGAATCGAAAACTATTCAAGATATCTTGACGGACGAGAAGCCGGCACAAGACCATTCTGTTTGTTAGACTACTTTCCTGATGATTATTTAATGGTAGTTGACGAAAGTCACGTTACGATTTCGCAAGTTCACGCCATGTATGGAGGCGATCGCAGCCGAAAAGAAAATCTGGTAGAATATGGTTTCCGTTTACCGGCTGCAATGGACAACAGACCTTTAAAATTTGAAGAATTCGAAGCCATGCAAAATCAGGTGATTTATGTATCTGCAACTCCTGCCGATTATGAATTGCAAAAAACAGATGGTATTTATGTCGAGCAGGTAATTCGTCCAACAGGATTATTAGACCCAATTATAGAAATCAGACCAAGTTTGAATCAAATTGATGATTTGATTGAGGAAATTCAGGTGCGTTGTGAATTAGACGAAAGAGTTTTGGTTACAACTTTAACCAAAAGAATGGCCGAAGAATTAGCCAAATATTTAACTAAAGTAAATATTCGTTGTCGATACATTCACTCTGATGTTGATACACTGGAACGTATCGAAATCATGCAGGATTTACGAAAAGGTATTTTTGATGTTTTAATTGGAGTAAACTTACTTCGTGAAGGTCTTGATTTACCAGAAGTTTCGCTTGTTGCGATTCTGGATGCCGATAAAGAAGGTTTTCTTCGTAGTCATAGATCTTTGACTCAAACTATTGGTCGTGCGGCAAGAAACCTAAACGGGAAAGCGATTATGTATGCCGATAAAATTACGGCGAGTATGCAAAAAACAATCGACGAAACTACTTATAGAAGAACAAAACAAATTAATTACAACGTAGAAAACGGTATTACGCCACAAGCTTTAAACAAAAAAATCGATAGTGCATTTACTAAAAATCCGTTGGTAGAATATGAACTAGGACATACTTTAGCAATAGCTGCCGAACCGGAAACTGCTTATTTATCAAAAGGTGATTTAGAAAAAATGATTCGCGAGAAACGTAAATCAATGGAAAAAGCGGCGAAAGAATTAGACTTTTTACAAGCTGCAAAATTACGTGACGATATTAAAAAACTTCAGGAACAATTACCTTAATTGTGCTGTTCCTGAAAAACTTTCAATAAAACTTTAGGGTCAATCATTGCGTTTGGAGCTTTTTTCATTAAATTTAAAACACGTTTTACAGCACCAGGATTTAATCCCATTTCAATTGCAATTTGTTGAATTGCTGTTGCTTCTTTTTCATGCAAAACACCATCGCAATGCATAATCAAAGCCAATCTGTAAAATTGCTGAATACGCTGAAATTCTGATTTTATAATTACAAACTCATTTTCCTGATGGAATAAATCTTTAAAAACAGACAATTCTATATTCAATTCCTGCGCAACAAGCCACAAAAAATCATATTCTCTTTTATGCAGTTTGCCGTCAACGGTAGAAAAAGCAATCATTTCTAAAAGTAAACTTCTCTTTTCTGTTTCGGTATTCATCAATTTATTATTTTTAGCTAAATTATTGTTTTTAAATCTAAAACGCAAAAGAACTCATGATTCGAGTATTCTTATTTTCTATTTTTCTTTGGGTGACTTTTGCTGGAAATGCACAGCAAAGTACAGCTTCAAAAAACGTATCAAGTTTTTCTATTGAAGCTCCTCAATTAAACACAACCAAAAAAATCTGGATTTATCTTCCTGAAAATTATTCGGCTACAGCCAAAAAGAAATACAGCGTCATTTATATGCAGGATGCTCAGAATTTATTTGATGCTAAAACTTCCTACGTCGGCGAATGGAACGTCGACGAAAAACTGGACAGTCTGAAAGCACAAGTAATTGTGGTAGGAATTGAACATGGAAACGACAAACGCATAGACGAATTAACGCCTTATAAAAACGAAAAATATGGCGGTGGAAAAGCCGATGATTATGTAGATTTTATTGTAAAAACATTAAAACCTTATATCGATAAAAACTACAGAACCAAACCAAAAGCCAAAAACACGACTGTACTGGGAAGTTCGCTTGGCGGATTAGTCTCTTATTATGCTGCTTTGAGATATCCGGATGTTTTTGGGAAAGTTGGAGCTTTTTCCCCTTCATTTTGGTTTTCAAATGACATATATACCTTAACAGAACAAGCGCCTAAAATCAAAACGAAAATTTATTTTTTATGTGGAGATAAAGAAAGTGATGATATGGTAAAAGACATGACCAAAATGGAACGTTTATTAGATACAAAACGGTGTTATTGTTTGCATCTTACCAAGTCTAAAATTGTAAAAGGTGGCGAACATAACGAAAAACTTTGGCGTGATGGTTTTGTAAAAGCAGTGCTTTGGCTGGGTTATTAAATATTAAATTGAATTTATTATGGAACTTATTTTAAGAGAATACAATCTAAAACTAAAACATACTTTTACTATTTCGAGAGAATCGATTGATTTTCAGCCTTCCTTAATTGTTGAGCTTAAAAGTGATGGTTTTTCAGGGTTTGGAGAAGCAACTTCAAATCCGTATTACAAAACTACGGTTCCGATGATGATGGAAGATTTAGAAGAAATCCGAAGCATTATTGAAGCTACAGAAAATGAAACTCCTGATGAATTTTGGGCAAAAATGCATCCATATTTAAAAGATGATATGTTTGCTTTATGCGCTTTAGATTTGGCTTATAATGATTTGTATGCTCGTAAAAAAGGCAAGAAACTATATGACCTTTGGGGTTATACTACAGAAAAAAATCCGCTTACAGATTATACGATTGGAATTGCTTCTATAGCTAAAATGGTTTCGAAAATGCAGGAACTTCCCTGGCCTATTTATAAAATAAAACTTGGAACCAAAGAAGATATCGAAATCGTAAAAGAACTGAGAAAACATACCGATGCCATTTTTAGAATTGATGCTAATTGTGGCTGGGGCGTTGATGAAACGATAAATAATGCCATTGAATTAAAAAAATTAGGCGTTGAATTTCTGGAACAACCCATGAAAGCTGATAACTGGGAAGCACACAAAGAAGTTTTCAAACATTCGGTTTTACCCATAATTGCAGACGAAAGCTGCATTATTGAAGAAGATGTTGCAAAATGTCACAATCATTTTCATGGTGTAAACGTAAAACTGGTAAAATGCGGCGGACTAACTCCGGGAAAACGGATGATTGAAGAAGCCAAAAAACTAGGTCTGAAAACCATGGTTGGCTGTATGACAGAATCAACAGTTGGGATTTCTGCAATTGCGCATTTACTCCCTCAATTGGATTATGTTGATATGGATGGCGCATTGCTTTTGGCGCAAGATATTGCAACCGGTGTAACGATCAAAAATGGTGTTATCCATTATTCTGAACTTAATGGAACTGGAGTTACTTTAATCTAAACCTTATGAATGTTAATCAATTTCCGGATAGAATTATTGAAATCGACCAGGAACAGTATCTGTATTTTGGCGGAACGGCTTATTTAGGATTACCAACAAATAAGGCTTTTCAGGAATTGGTTATCAAAAATATTCAGACTTGGGGAACGACTTACGGAAGTTCCAGAAGTGCTAATATAAAACTTACTGCTTTTGAAAATGGCGAAACTTTTTTATCCAAATACACAAAAGCAGAAAGTACCGTTACCGTTTCCTCCGGAATGCTGGCTGGAAAATTGGTAATTGAGCAATTGAAAAAACAAACAGATTTGTTCTTTCATTTTCCAGACAATCATCCTGCTATTCAAGTAGACAATAGTTTACCTGTATTTATAAACGATAAAATAAACCCACGATTATTAGATTCTAAAATTGAGAAAATTACCATTTTGACCGATGCGGTTACTGGTTTTCAAACTCAGGCAATTGATTTATCAATATTGAAGGAAATTCCAAATCATAAAGAAATCACTTTAGTCATTGATGAATCTCATTCTCTTGGAATTTTAGGCAATAATGGCTGCGGAATTTATTCGGAAATCAATCTTCCTATAAAGAGAAAAATTATGGTTTCTTCTTTGGGAAAGGCTTTTGGTTTAACTGGTGGAGTAATTGCAAGTGACGCTTCTTTTATCAATCAAATGCATCATTTAAGCACTTTTGTATCTGCTGCCGGAATGAATCCCGCTTTCGTGCAAACATTGGCTGATGCTACCGATATTTATAAAACACAACATCAAAAACTGCTCGAGAATCTAAATTATATTGATACGATATTAACTAAAAACGATGCTGTCAAATTCAACAAAACGTATCCTTTAATTTATTTAAAAGATGGGAATCTTATCGAAATATTGAAAGCAAATAAAATCATTATTGCCAGTTTTAAATATCAAGAACACGCAGAAAATCTAAACCGAATTGTAATTACTGCTAATCATATCAAAGAAGATTTAGATAAGCTAATAAGTGTTTTAAACGATCATAGTTGAGATAAGAAGTGAAAAAAGTTAGCCACGAATTTCACGAATTTTCACGAATTAAATTTTAAACCCAACGCAATTAGTGAAAATTCGTGAAATTCGTGGCAAAAAAACTTCCGCCAGTTCAATAAATTGTATTCAAATTAGTTTTAAAACGTACCTTTGTAAAAAATTAAACGATGACGAACAACGATATCCTAAAAAAACTTCGCGTGGCTTTGATGCTCCGTGACGACCAAATAGTTGAAATTTTAGAATTAGTAGATTTTAGAATTACAAAATCAGAATTGGGAGCTTTTTTTAGAGCCGAAGATCATGAAAATTACATGGAATGCGGTGATCAGGTTTTGCGTAATTTCTTAAACGGATTAGTAATTCATTTAAGAGGAACGAAAGAAAATCCTAAAAACCCGAATGATGTTTTGGCTAAGCATAAAGCTGAAATTCCTAAAAAAGACAATACCAAAGAAAGACCTGAATTCAAAGCAAGCGCTAAAGATTCTGAAAGAGGAAGAGGTGATAAAGCACCTTCTAAATCTGGTCCGGCAGCTGGAAAACCTAAAAAGAAAGAATTCCCTAAAGGAAATGGAAAAACATCTGTTGTAGAAAAAGTAGTTTACAAAAACGGGAAAAATAAAAAATAATTTACCGCACTGCAAAAGTTTTACCGCAAAGTACGCTAAGGTTTTTTCCTTAGATTGCGCTTAGAAAACAGAAAGTTCGCAAAGCTATAATGATAAAGCTTTGCGAACTTTGCGTTTGTATAAAACCTTAATAAATAAAAAAATTGCGTTCTTTACAGTTAAAATGAATTCCAAAAAAATCCAAATTTAAATCAGACCAAATCTATTATGAAGCAACTACTTTTTATCACTCTTTTCTTTTTATCAATAAATGCTAAAAGTCAAAATCACATAAAAGACCAAATTATTGGAAGCTGGAAAGTAGAAAATTCTACTATAAAATCTACTGATAAAAATATGTTAGAAATGGCAAGATCTTTCAAAAATGCAATATTTTCATTTAGAGAAAACCGTGATTTTATTGTTACGTCTAAAGAAAAAAACAGGGTAATAAATATGTTAATTTCAAGTTTAAATAATGAAAAATGGCTTTTTGACGAAAGAGACAAAAAATTTAAAATTGGTACAGACAAAGATCATTATACAATTATGTCAATTGCTGTAAGAGTTGAAAACAATAAGGCTTATTTCAAAATTGATGAAGCGGAATTAAATCTCGAATTAGTAAAAATATAAATCTTTATCTAGATTTTATTCTGATCAATTCTTTCAAAAAAGGCATCTTTAAAAGTTGCTCCAATTGGTAGTTCTTTTGCATTTATAAAAACTAAAAAACTATCTGTTGATTCAATTTGTTTTAATGCAATTACATACGATTTATGAATTTGGATAAAATCTTTTTCAGGCAATGATTCTATTACATTTTTTAGAGAAGAATGCGTAATAATCTGCTGTTTTAAAGTATGAATACAAACGTAATTCTGAAGACTTTCGACATATAAAATCTCATCCAAAAACAACTTCTGGAACTTATTTTTACCATCTGTTTTAACGAATATAAAATCAGACGAATTATCATTTGATGAAATCTCTGCTCTGGGTTCAGATTTTAATTTAGAAACTGCCTGATAAAAACGTTCGAACGAAATTGGTTTTAGCAAATAATCAATCGCATTCAATTCAAAACCTTCTAATGCAAAATCAGGATAAGCCGTTGTAAAAATGACTTTTACATCTTTAGAAATAATTCTTGAAAGTTGCAATCCTGTTAATTGCGGCATCTGAATATCCAGAAAAATCAGATCTACTTTATTCGAATTTAGAAATTCCAAAGCTTTTAATGAATCATTAAAAATTCCAACTTCTTCGAGAAAAGATACTTTCTCTACATAGCTTTTTAAAACTCGCGTTGCTGGCGGTTCATCATCAACAATAATACACTTAAACTTCATATTATTTATTTAAAGGAATTTTCAAATACGTTTTAAAGGTATTATTTTCTGCTGTTTTTTCAAGCTTAAATTTAGATTCATAGGTATATTCCAATCTTTTAGTTAAATTCTCAAATCCAATTCCGGTTGAAGAATAATGTTCGCCATTAGCAATATAATTAAAAGTCGAAATTTCCAGAAAGTCTTCTGTTATATGTATCGAAATAACTGCTTTTTGCTCCGGATTATTCAATTTTCCATGTTTGAAAACATTTTCTATAAAATGAATTAATGCCGATGATAAAATCTTTTCTTCTGCATAATTTCCTTCAACAGAAAAATCGAGATAAAGCTGATCTTCAAATCTTTTTTTCTGTAAATGAATATAGTTTTCTATAAACTGAATTTCTTTAGAAAGTATCGCTTCGTCCTTCTCAGTTTCTGTGATCACGTAACGCAATAAATCAGACAATACTAAAATATCTGAAGCCATTTCGTCATCTTTCAAAATCAATTGACTGTAGAACGAATTTAAAGTATTAAATAAAAAATGCGGGCTTACCTGTGATTTAAGCATTTGAAGTTGCGCTTTTTTATTTTCTAATAACAAATCCTGATTTTGCTTATAAGCATTCTGAAATTGCCAGAATAAATAACTCAAAGCACTTAAAATTATAGACGGTAATCCGAAGAAAAAATTATCCCGAATATAATATCCAATTTTACGTGTTTCCTCACCATAGTTATGAATTCCGGTAATTTTAAACACAACTACTTCCTGCAAAAAATAACGTACTCCTGCAAAAATTAATAATGAAACAGGAACACTCAAAAAATAAAATAATATCCTTTTTTTATTTAAAAACCAGTCACAAAACGTGTAAAAATTTAAAAGATAAACGACAAAAATGGACAGAACAAAACCTGTATTAAAAAAGAAATACATTCTACTGAAAACAGAATCTAATTTTCGATTACTCACGCCAATATCCCAGAGATAAAAGGTAAAAAACAATCCTAAGAAAAGAAGAATATGATAATAAAAGGGAATTTTTAGCTTCATAATATGTTGTTGTTATTTCAAAAATACAACTATGACTTTACATGAATACTCTATTTATATGAAACTTCATTTTTTAATGATGAACTATGAAAAACTTTACACGTAAAATTTGAATGAAGAATTTCAAGTGTTTGTCAAACGGAATATAGTCTTTGTCAAAAACGGAAAAAACGCTTCTAATCTGCCTGTACATTTGCAATGAATTTAAACACAAAATCACCATGCAAAAAATTATTTTATTACTAGTGCTTATTACATTTAATCTATCATCTGCTCAAACAAAAAAGAAACAAATATTATTATTTGGAAGTTTCCATTTTGAAAATCCCGGACTTGATGTTGCTAAAGTAAACACCTTTAATGTTATGTCAGACAAGAGTCAGAAAGAATTGGAAAACATTACTGATAAAATTAAAAAATTTGGTCCTGATAAAATTTTCATAGAATGGAATTATCAGAAACAGGATAAATTAGACAAATTCTACAATAAAAATACAGATAGCTTACTAAAGAAAGATTCAGACGAAATAGTACAAATAGCATTAAGATCAGCTAAAAAATTAGGTCATAAAAAGTTATATGCAATTGATTATAATGATACTGATTTTCCATATGATAGTTTGGTAAATGGAATGAAAGCAGCCAATCAGTTTGATTTAATCAAGAAGAATGAAGAAACAATGAAACATTATGAAACAGATTTCAATACAAAAATTACAAAGTATTCTTTGACCCAATTACTTTTGGATGTTAATAAACAAGATATTAGCTGGTATCTTCAAACAGCGATTAAAGGTGGAAAAACAGATAATTTTGTTGGTGCTTATTTAGTTTCAGAATGGTACCGAAGAAACCTTTATATGTATGCTTTGATTCAGAAACTGACAGAAAGTAAAGATGACAAAATAATGGTTTTATTGGGAGCAGGACACACAGCCATGATTAGAGAATTTGTAGAACATAATCCTGACTTTGAAATTGTAGAATTGGCGACTGTTTTGAAATAGTAGAAAATTTAACCGCAAAGGGCGCGAAGGTTTTATCCTGGTTTATGCTCACAAACGCAAAGTTCGCAAAGCTGTAATTGATAAAGCTTTGCGAACTTTGCGTTTGTATAAAGTCATATAAGTAAAAAATCTTAGCGCCCTTTGCGGTTAAATTAGGCTCAAAAAAAATCCCTCCGATGATCGGAGGGATTTTATATATTAATGAAAAGATGCACTGCTGTGCTTCTCTACAATATGTATTATTAAGATAATGCAGCTTTAACTTGGTCAGCAGCTTCTTGAAATTGAACAGCTGATAAGATTGGCATACCTGAATTGTCAATTAATTCTTTTGCAATTTCAGCATTTGTTCCTTGCAAACGAACGATAATTGGCACTTTAATAGCATCACCCATATTTTTGTAAGCATCAACAACTCCTTGCGCCACACGGTCACAACGAACGATTCCACCAAAAATATTGATCAAAATTGCTTTTACGTTTGGATCTTTTAAGATAATACGGAAAGCAGTTTCAACACGTTTTGCATCAGCAGTTCCACCAACGTCTAAGAAGTTAGCAGGCTCAAAACCAGCATATTTAATTAAATCCATAGTTGCCATTGCAAGACCCGCTCCGTTTACCATACATCCTACAGTACCGTCAAGATCTACATAGTTCAAACCTACTTCTTTAGCTTCAACCTCGATTGGATTCTCCTCACGGATATCTCTCATCTCAGCATATTTTGGTTGTCTGTATAAAGCGTTATCGTCGATATTAACTTTAGCATCAACAGCTAAAATTTTGTTATCAGATGTTTTTAAAACCGGGTTGATTTCAAACATAGAAGCATCAGAACCAATGTAAGCATTGTATAACGAATCGATGAATTTGACCATTTCTTTAAAAGCATTTCCAGAAAGACCTAAGTTAAAGGCAATTCTTCTTGCTTGAAAACCTTGTAATCCAACATTAGGATCAACTTCTTCAGTGAAGATTAAGTGTGGAGTATGCTCAGCAACTTCTTCAATATCCATTCCACCTTCAGTAGAATACATGATCATGTTACGTCCTGTACCTCTATTCAATAAAACAGAAACATAAAATTCAGAAGTTTCGCTTTCACCAGGATAGTAAACATCTTCGGCAACCAAAATTTTGTTTACTTTTTTACCCTCAGCAGAAGTTTGAGGAGTAATCAATTGCATTCCGATGATTTGTTCAGCAATTTCTTCAACTTGTTGCAAGTTTTTAGCCAACTTCACTCCACCACCTTTTCCACGTCCACCTGCGTGAATTTGTGCTTTTATCACATGCCATCCTGTACCAGTTTCGGCAGTTAATTGTTTTGCAGCAGCCACAGCTTCAACCGCATTATTAGCCACAATTCCGCGTTGAATGCGTACTCCGTAACTTGCTAAAATTTCTTTTCCTTGATATTCGTGTATGTTCATAATATAGAATTTGTCTGGTTCTGAATTTATTTCAGAATAAAAGTGCGACAAAAGTAGCAAAATTCAACTTAAAAGTAAAATCTTTTTCAATTAAAAAACGAGTGAGATATCCATAAAGCGTTTATTGATTTTTAATGCGAAGAAAAGGTTAACAAAACGATTTGTTAATATTAACTCAAAACCACTAAAACGTTTGATATTTAACAAAAACATGACCGTATTCATTAGCCTTGCGGCGATTTTTCTTAATATATTCCAATCTGCTTTATGATTTTGGCAATTCGCAATGCTTAATATAATATTATTATCAATTAAGAAGCGTTTTTCTAATATTACGATAAAAATGTAAGTCAAATTATAATTTCAATACATTATGTTTAACGAAATCTTTATTTTTGTAGAAAAAATATCAAGAATGAAAGTTAAAGAACAAGGGCTTTATTTGCCTGAATTTGAACACGACAATTGTGGTGCAGGATTTATTTGTAATTTGAATGGTATTAAATCAAACGATATTATTCACAAAGCATTGGATATCTTAATAAAATTGGAACATCGTGGTGCCGTTAGTTCTGATGGAAGAACTGGAGACGGGGCTGGAATTTTATTCGATATCCCACACGCTTTTTTTAAAAAAGTATGTGATTTTGAAATCCCTGAAACGCGTGAGTATGCAGTAGGAATGGTTTTTTTACCAAAAAGTAAAAACCAGGTTTCTTTTTGCATGAACGCTTTCGAATCGACTATCAAAGATCAAAATTTAAAGATCTTAGGTTGGAGAGATGTACCTGTTGAAGCTGAAAATTTAGGGCAGATTGCCGCAGAAAAAGAACCAACAGTTAAACAAGTTTTTGTTAGCAAAAACGGTCAGGATTTAACTGAACAAGAATTTAATGCAAAACTTTTTGCAGCTAGAAAAATTGCTGAACATGCCGTAAGAGGATCAAAAACCTCTGAAAGTCACATGTTTTATTTCTCTAGTTTATCGACAACTACCATAATATATAAAGGTCTATTGATGCCGGAAGACATCAGCCGTTATTATGTTGACTTAAAAGATCCAGATTTAGTGACTCGTTTGGCGTTAGTTCACCAACGTTTCTCTACAAATACTTTCCCTTCATGGGAGCTAGCTCAACCGTTTAGGTACATGTGTCATAATGGTGAGATCAATACACTTCGTGGAAACGTTAGCCGTATGCGTGCTCGTGAAGAGCTTATGCAAAGCAAGGTTTTTGGCGATGATATCAAAAAACTATTCCCAATTATCTTAGAAGGAAAATCAGATTCTGCTTCTATGGATATGGTTGTAGAACTTTTATTAATGACAGGCCGTTCATTACCTGAAGCGATGATGATGGTAGTTCCTGAAGCTTGGGAAAAACACCAGACAATGTCTGAGGAGAAAAAAGCATTCTACGAGTTCAACGCTTGTATTATGGAACCTTGGGATGGTCCTGCTTCTATTCCGTTTACAGATGGTAACGTAATTGGTGCCTTACTAGACAGAAATGGTTTGCGTCCTTCTCGTTATACCTTAACAAAAAGCGGATTCGTAATCATGTCATCAGAAATTGGTGTATTGGATATCGATCCTGAAGATGTAATTCAGCACGGACGTTTAGAGCCAGGGAAAATGTTCTTGGTTGATATGAACGAAGGTCGTATTATTGAAGACGAAGAAGTTAAAAAAGCAATTGTTACCAAACGTCCGTACAAAGAATGGATCGATGCTAATTTGTTGCCTTTATCTAAAATTCCATATACCAATAATCCTACTCCGGTTGAGAAACTTGATTTCTTAACAAGACAACGTTTATTTGGTTATACGATTGAAGATTTAAAAACCATCATTAACCCAATGGGAGGTCAGGGAGCTGAAGCAATCAGTTCTATGGGTAACGATACGCCTTTGGCTGTTTTATCAGACCAACCACAGTTGTTGTACAACTATTTCAAACAATTATTTGCTCAGGTTACCAATCCTCCTTTGGATGGTATTCGTGAAGAAATCATTACTGATATCAGTTTAGCAATTGGGGGAGATTTCAATATTTTTGAAATTGAATCTAAACAATGTAAAAAACTAAAAATTCAGAACCCTGTTATTTCTAACGAGGATTTAGATAAAATAAGAAACATTGATCACGTAGATTTCAAATCGGCTACCATTTCTACTTTATACAAAATAGAAAAAGGAGTTAATGGTTTAGAGCGTGCGCTTGAAAAATGTGTTCAGGCAACTTTTAAAGCAGTTTCTGAAGGATGTAACATTATTATCCTTTCTGATAGAGGTGTAAGCGAAGAATTAGCTCCAATTCCTATGTTATTGGCTTGTTCTTACATTCACCACTCTTTGAATATCTTGCAAGTTCGTTCTAAATTCGGAATCATAATCGAATCTGCAGAACCTCGCGAACCGCATCACTTTGCTTTATTGTTTGGATATGGCGCAAGTGCGATCAATCCATACATGGTAAACGAAATCATTTACGATCAGGTAGCACAAGGATTCATCACAGGCGTAAAAGCTGATTATGCAGTTGTAAATTACAACAAAGCGATCGCAAAAGGAATCGTTAAAATCATGAACAAAATTGGTATCTCTACTTTACATTCGTACAGAGCTGCTCAGATTTTCGAGATTTTAGGTTTAAACAAAACATTTACTTCTAAATATTTCCCTTACACACCTTCAAGAATCGAAGGAATTGGTTTGATCGAAGTAGAAAAAGAAGTGAAGAAACGTTTCCAAAAAGCATTTCCAAATTCAAAAGTGGCCAACTTGCTTCCTTTAGAAATTGGAGGTATTTACAGATGGAGACGTGGTGGAGAAAAACACATGTTTAATCCAACAACTATTTCTAAATTACAACAGGCAGTTCGTTTAAACAGTCCTGAAAGTTATAAAGAATACTCTAATATGGTTAACGAGCAAAGCTCAAATTTAATGACTATTAGAGGAATGTTTGAATTCAATAATTTAGATCCGATTTCTATTGATGAAGTAGAACCTTGGACCGAAATTGTGAAGAAATTCAAAACGGGTGCGATGTCTTACGGATCTATCAGTAGAGAAGCACACGAGAATCTTGCGATTGCAATGAACAGAATTGGCGGAAAAAGTAACTCTGGAGAAGGTGGAGAAGATCCAAAACGTTTCCAGAAAGAAATTAACGGAGATTCTAGAAATAGTGCCATCAAACAAGTTGCATCTGGACGTTTTGGTGTTTCGATCAACTATTTGACAAACGCTAAAGAAATTCAGATTAAAATGGCTCAAGGGGCAAAACCTGGTGAAGGTGGACAGCTTCCTGGAGAAAAAGTAGTGCCTTGGATTGCCGAAACCAGAAACTCTACACCTTATGTAGGTTTGATTTCGCCTCCGCCTCACCACGATATTTATTCTATTGAGGATTTGTCTCAGTTGATTTATGATTTGAAAAATGCGAATCGTGAAGCGCGTATCAACGTAAAATTAGTTTCTGAAGTTGGAGTTGGAACTATTGCTGCCGGTGTTGCCAAAGCAAAAGCTGACGTTATCCTAATTTCTGGTTATGATGGAGGAACTGGTGCTGCACCACTTACTTCATTACAACACACAGGAATTCCGTGGGAACTTGGTTTAGCAGAAGCACAACAAACTTTGATCTTAAATGATTTAAGAAGCCGTGTAGTTCTGGAATGTGACGGACAATTGAAAACAGGTCGTGATGTAGCTATCGCTGCATTGTTAGGAGCCGAAGAGTTTGGTTTTGCAACTGCTCCTCTTGTAGCTTCTGGCTGTATTATGATGAGAGCTTGTCACTTAAATACTTGTCCGGTTGGTATTGCAACTCAGGATCCTGAATTAAGAAAAAATTTCAAAGGAACTCCAGAGCACGTAATCAACTTCATGTATTTTATTGCCGAAGAATTAAGAGAAATCATGGCACAATTAGGTTTCAGAACCTTAAAAGAAATGGTAGGTCAATCACAAAAATTAAATGTGAATAAAGCGATCAAACATTACAAAGCCAATGGTTTAGATTTATCATCAATTCTATACAAACCGGAAAAAGCGAAAACTGTACCAAATCACAATACAACTGAACAAGATCACGATTTAGAAAACGTATTGGATTTTGCGATTATCAAAGAAGCGATTCCGTCTATTTATAGAAAAGAAAAAACAAGAGTTACGTTTAAAATTAAAAATACAGACCGTTCTGTAGGTGCCATTTTGAGTAATGAAATCTCAAAAATATATGGCGCACAAGGTTTACCTGACGACACTATTTTAGTTGATTTTGAAGGTTCTGCCGGACAAAGTTTTGGTGCATTTGCAACAAACGGATTGTCGTTTAAGATTCACGGAAACTGTAATGATTACTTAGGAAAAGGTCTTTCAGGAGGAAAATTGATTATCAAAGTCCCTCCTACTGCAACCTTCAAACCTGAAGAGAACATCATTATTGGTAACGTTGCCCTTTACGGAGCTATTACCGGAGAGGCTTATATTAATGGAATGGCCGGTGAGCGTTTTTGTGTGAGAAATTCTGGAGCAACAGCAGTTGTTGAAGGAATTGGAGATCACGGATGCGAGTACATGACTGGTGGTACAGTCGTTGTTTTAGGAAAAACAGGAAGAAACTTCGCAGCTGGTATGAGCGGTGGTGTAGCTTATGTGTATGATCCAAATCAAAAATTCGATTCAACTTTATGTAACATGGAAATGGTTGCATTTGATCCGATGGAAGAGGAAGACGTTACAAAACTAAAACGATTGATCAAAAACCATTCATTGTATACCAGCAGTCCATTAGCAAAAAGAATTTTAGCAGACTGGGAAAATGAACAAAACAATTTCGTAAAAGTGATGCCAACTGATTACAAAAAAGCATTACAACGAATTGCAGAAGAGAAATCCCCCCAGCCCCCAAAGGGGGAGCTTGTGGAAGAACTTGCAAACAATTAAAATAGTAAAAAAATAAATAATTTCATTCCCATTTTAGCTTCCCCTCCTTTGGAGGGGACTGAGGGGAGGATAAATTTTAAGTCATGGGTAAAATAGGCGGATTTAAAGAATATAACAGAGCCGACGAAAGTAATTTAGCAGTTGCAGAACGTGTTTCGAACTACAACGAATTTACTATTCCGTTAGCAAAAGATAAAATAAAAGAACAAGGTTCGAGATGTATGGATTGTGGAATTCCTTTTTGTCACAGTTCTTGTCCATTAGGAAATTTAATTCCTGATTTCAACGACATGGTGCATCAGGAAGAATGGCAAAGTGCATTAGAGATATTACAATCTACGAATAACTTTCCTGAATTTACAGGTCGCTTATGCCCTGCTCCATGTGAGAAATCATGTGTATTAGGAATCATTAAAGAACCGGTTGCAATCGAAAACATCGAGAAAAACATTATCGAAAGAGGTTTTGCCGAAGGATGGATTAAACCACAGCCACCAAAAAAGAGAACAGGAAAAACTGTTGCCGTTATTGGTTCAGGTCCTGCAGGTTTAGCAGCAGCTCAACAATTAAACAGAGCCGGTCACACGGTAACTGTTTTTGAAAGAGACAATGCTATTGGAGGTTTATTACGTTACGGAATTCCGAATTTCAAATTAGAAAAAGGAATCATCGACAGACGTGTTGCAATCCTTGAAGCTGAAGGAATCACTTTTAAAACTGATGTAAATGTTGGTGTAAACTTTAGTGTTGAAGAACTAAATACTTTTGATTCTATCGTATTATGTGGTGGAGCAACAGAAAGAAGAAGTTTGCCAACTAAAGGAATCGAAAGCAAAGGTGTTGTTCAGGCAATGGATTTCTTGACACAACAAACTAAAGTTTTATATGGAGAGTCAATTCCAGATCAAATTAAAGCTACTGGAAAAGATGTAATCGTAATTGGTGGTGGAGATACAGGTTCAGATTGTATTGGAACTTCAAACAGACATGGAGCAAAATCAGTAACTAACTTTGAGATTTTACCAAAACCTCCCGTTGGAAGAAGCGAGTCTACTCCTTGGCCTTTCTGGCCATTGCAGTTAAAAACTTCGTCTTCTCACGAAGAAGGTTGCGACAGAAACTGGTTAATCAATACTAAAGAATTCATCGCGAATGATAAAGGAGAATTAACAGGATTAAAAACCGTTGAGGTTCAATGGAAAATGACTCCTGGTCAACGTCCTGAATTAATCGAAAAAGAAGGATCAGAGAAAATCTGGCCTTGCGATTTAGCTTTATTAGCTTTAGGATTTACAGGTCCCGAGAAAACTTTAAGCGAGCAATTAGGTCTTGAAGTTGACATGAGAAGCAACTATAAAGCAAAAAATTATCAAACGAATGTTCCGCATATTTTCACCGCTGGTGATATGCGAAGAGGACAATCGTTAATTGTATGGGCTATTTCAGAAGGTCGCGAAGCAGCAAGAGAAGTAGATTTGTTCTTAATGGGCTCTACCAACTTGCCAACCAAAGGAAACGGAGACTTACCGAGTCTTTAGTTTTTGAGTTACTAAGATACTAAGTTGCTAAGGTTCTAAGTTTTTCTTACTTCCTTCATCTTAAAAAAACTTAAAAGATCAAAAATTATCAGGTAGTCTTTAAACCTTATAACACACAACTAACAGAAGCCCCTGAATTAATTCAGGGGCTTTTTTTTCGCCACGAATTTCACGACTTTTCTCTAATTTTTATTGTTAGAGTTTTACTATGCGCAAGTTTAATTAGAGAAAATTCGTGACCCGAGCGATAGCGAACAGGCGAAGCAAATTCGTGGCGAAAAATATAAATAATCTGCGCTAATCCTTTAACCTGTGAAAAAATCTTAGTACCTTAGAACCTCAGCAACTTAGAACCTAAAGAGAATTTTACAAAAATTCGAAATAAACCACTTTTTGTTTAAAAACAAACAATTTGTTATAATTTGTTATTTTTCTACAAAAAATTTGTGGTTACTCAAAAGAATAATAAATTTGTCCAAAATAGTTTAAAAAATGCAAGCAAAAGATTTACTGCAGTTAGCAGACCAATTTGGAAGTCCATTATATGTTTATGATGCCGAAAAAATCCAATCTCAGTACAATAGGTTAACTAAAGCTTTCTCTAAGGTAGAAAACTTGAGAGTTAATTACGCCATGAAGGCATTGTCAAATGTTGCGATTCTTCAGTTACTAAAGAACATGGGGTCTGGCTTAGATACTGTATCAATTCAAGAAGTTTTATTGGGACTTCATGCTGGCTATGATCCTGACAAAATCTTTTTTACACCAAACGGAGTTTCTCTTGAAGAAATCGAAGAGGTTGCCGCAATGGGTGTACAAATCAATATTGACAACTTATCTATTCTGGAGCAATTCGGAACAAAATATCCACAAATTCCGGTATGTATTCGTATCAATCCACACGTAATGGCGGGAGGAAATGCTAATATTTCGGTAGGACATATCGATAGTAAATTTGGAATTTCGGTACATCAAATACCGCATATCTTGCGAATTGTAGAGAATACAAAAATGAGCATCGTTGGAATTCACATGCACACAGGATCTGATATTCTTGATATCGAGGTATTCTTGTATGCTGCCGAAATCTTGTTTGATACAGCAAAACACTTCAAAGATCTTGAATTTTTAGATTTCGGAAGCGGATTTAAAGTTCCTTACAAAAAAGACGATATCGAAACAGATATTGAAGAATTAGGTAAAAAATTATCAAAAAGATTCAATGCTTTCTGTACAGAATACGGTAAAGATTTAACGTTGATTTTCGAACCAGGAAAATTCCTGGTGAGCGAAGCAGGTTTCTTCTTAGCAAAAGTAAACGTAGTAAAACAAACAACCTCCACAGTTTTCGCCGGGATTGACAGTGGTTTCAACCACTTAATTCGCCCAATGTTTTACGGTTCACAACATTATATTGAAAACATTTCTAATCCAAAAGGAAAAGAGCGTTTTTACTCTGTTGTAGGATACATTTGCGAAACAGATACATTTGCCAACAACCGCAAGATTTCGGAAATTACCGAAGGTGATATTCTTGCTTTCAGAAACGCTGGAGCATACTGTTTCTCCATGTCTTCGAACTACAATTCAAGATACAAACCAGCTGAGGTTTTATGGAAAGACGGACAAGGAATCTTAATTCGTCAACACGAAACATTCGAAGATTTGCTTAAAAATCAAATTCCGTTGCCACAAGAAGTTGCTGCAACAGTTTAAAATAAAAAAAAAGAGAATATCTATTGAATCCCGTTTCTTAATTGAGACGGGATTTTTTTATTGTAGATTTCTGAGTTTAGATTTTAGATTCCGGATTGTCAGGCTACAAAATCTTAGAATCCACAAGGTCTACCACCACGTTCGTCATTTCAGAAATGATAAGATTGTGGATAATTGGGGTTTAAAACCTGAAACTTATTTTTATGGCGTCTCCCGCCGAAAAAAACGGGCCGGGCTTTCGGCTATATTTTTTGTTCCGTTTCACTTCACAAAAGGATACCGCCTCTATCCCTGACGCACTCACAACTCAAATATATTTTAGGGAATCAAATAACAGAACGAACCTATTGCCAATCTATTTGAGATATGAAAACCATTTATCTTCCATAGCCTTATCTAAGTCTATATTGTGATAATTCGCAAACAATAAAATTTGCCCAAAAACATCGGCTAATTCATTCGAGATATTCTTTTTTAATTCTTCTTTTGTTAAATTCCTATCCCTTCCTCTAAGTGTATACGAAAGATAATTTTGCGTCAATTCCCCTACTTCTTCATGCAGTTTTAAAATATACCAATCTTCATCTCTTTTTATATTACAGTTTTTTTCATACTGATCAGATACCATTACCACTTTTTCTGTTAGAGTTTTTAAATCCATTATATTCTAATTTGTGTTTAATTATTTCCTTCCTTTTTTCAATAATAAGAAAATATGCTATTGTTTTCCAAGATACAAACTATTTTATTTTTTTATAGAAAAAATCGCACAAAAAAAACAATGTTCAATACTTTGAAAAAAGAATCTTAATTCGTCAACACGAAACATTCGAAGATTTGCTTAAAAATCAAATTCCGTTGCCACAAGAAGTTGCTGCAACAGTTTAAAATAAAAAAAAAAGAGAATATCTATTGTAAAAATCCCGTTTCTTATGAAGCATGATTTTTTTTACTACAACAAAAATTCAGAAAATCTATTGAATTTTTCTAAAAAAAACAATTCAAAAGGATCCTAAAAAATGGTTTCCGTAATTGTGTCTTTCTTTGCAAAATCAATCTTATTTTTTTATAATTTCGTTTTAAACTGTCAGAAAAAACACAAGTTACTTTTACACAACTAATTATAATACAGAATTTTGACTTCATTTTTTTGAATAAATTCATAATCTTAAAAACTTAAATATGAAATACAAACAATTAGGAAATTCTGGCTTAATTGTATCTGAGCTTTGCCTTGGAACAATGACGTTTGGACAAGGAGAACATTTTGGATTTCAATCCACAATAGACGAAAAAAAAGCAGCCGAGCTAGTCGATAGTGCTATTGATAATGGCATTAACTTTTTTGATACCGCAGACGGCTACGGAAATGGACAAAGTGAAATTATTCTTGGAAAGGTTTTAAACAAAAAACGAAAAGATGTATTAATTACCACCAAGTTATCTTTTAGAACCGGAGAACAGGCATTTAATGCTGGCGTAAATTCTAAACATATCATTGAGCAATGCCACAATAGTCTAAAAAATTTGCAAACTGATTACCTTGATGTTTTGTTACTCCATAATGATGATCCCATTACCCCAATTGATGAAACTTTGAAAGCTTTAGAAAACTTAGTTCAGCAAGGCAAAGTTCGATATATTGGATTTTCTAATTATCAAGCCTGGAAAGCAGCTGCCATGACACAGCGACAAAAAGACCTGCATTACAGCCCATTTGTAGCATCACAAATGCACTACTCCATTTTGAATCGAGAGGTTGAACGTGAAACAATCCCCATGAGTTTGCATTATGGAATAGGAATGATGGTTTGGTCACCTTTAAGCAGTGGCTTTTTAACCGGAAAATATACAAGAGACAATCCAACTCCTAAAGACAGCCGACTGAACAACTTTGACCTTGGACTTTTTGATAGAGAACTTGGATATACTGTTATTGACAAATTAACCGAAATTGCAAAACGTCATAATACCACCGTTACAGCGATTTCTTTAAGTTGGCTATTAACAAAAAAAGTAGTTTCTTCTGTTATTATTGGCGTTAGCAAAACCGAGCAGCTAAAAGAAAATCTAGCCTGTCAGGAAATTCAACTGAACGAAAAAGAGATCAGTGAAATTGACGAACTAACAAAATTAGAACCAAAATATCCAGCAACATTTATTAATCTTCAAGATCCTGTTTTATTGAATGCGAAAACAAAATAACTACAATCTTTAGAATTGGAATTTGGAATTTAGAAAAATTGAATTTTAATCATTTGGGCGTCTCCCGCCGAAAAAAGGCGGGTCGGGCTTTCGGCTATATCTTTTGCTTCGTTCCACTTCACAAAAGGATAACGCCTCGATCCCTGACGCAAAAACGTTTTCATAATAAAAGACAGTTCCTTTGATAATTTATAAGAAAAAAATGAATATTTTAGCTTGATATAGAAGAACTAAATTATAACATTAGTCAATTAGAAAGAATTTGGAAAAAATGAAAAATAAAAATAAATTGACAATTTTTAAAAGCATTCTAAAAGCAAAAAAATTATGCAAGTATTCTTTCTTAATGCTTTTTTTTGTTACTAGTTATGCATCAGCAATCCCACCAAATTTTACTACTAAGGAAATAAAATTTGTTAGCGAAGGAAATTCACTCGCAGGAACTATTTTTACACCAAACAACATACAGGCAGCCGTTGTGATTATTCATGGATCAGGACAAGAAAAGAGAATGACAAAATTTGCTACACTCCTGGCCAACAACGGAATTGCAGTTTTAACCTATGACAAACGCGGCGTTGGAGAATCTAGCGGTCTATATGCCGGACCTGAAGTAGGAACTAACAATGTTGATTTCTCAAACCTAAATCTTTTGTCTCTGGACGCTAGTGCCGCTGTAAATGCTTTATCTAAATCTTTGTCTAATAATAAAATACAAATAGGTTTAATAGGAGGTAGTCAAGCTGGATGGATAATTCCATTGACTGCAGAGAAAAATAAGAAAGTCAAATTTATGACTATATTTAGCGGAGCACTTATAACGGTTAAAGAACAATTGAGATTCCAATTTTATACCAATGGAGATAAAAAATTTTGGGAGACACATACAGAAGAAGATGCCAGAAAACATGTATTCAATGACCCGGATAAATATGAGTTTACGGATACAAATCCCAATGATATTCTTTCTAAATTATCGATTCCTGGACTCTGGATTTATGGAGGCAAAGACATTCAGGTTCCTGTGAATCTATCCATAGAAAATCTTAATAAATTAAAGGGTAAAGGAAAAAATTATGAGCACAAATTGTTTCCAAACCTGGGGCATAATACAGCATTTTCAGACTCCGAAGAGCCTATGAATGATGCAATTAACTGGATGAAAAATATCGCTAAATTAAAGAATCAAAAGTAAAATTTTGTATTTCCTATGATTTTCTTCGCCTGTTCGGTATCACTCGGTAAGCATCTCATAAAATCAATTATAGAGCATTTTGTTCTTAAAATTAAATCAAAATTTCTAGTGAATGAAAATCTGAAAATGAAAATAACAAAAATTATAATCTTTACTTTTTTATTTTCTCTTTTAAGTTGTAAAAACGACAATAAAAATGCAATTGGTGACAATCAGAAATATGTAAAATTACTTTGGAGAAATAAACAATTTGAATGGATACCAACTTCTTTAGTTGCTAAAAACAAAATGTTATATTTCGGAAATTTAAATCGGGATTTTTATGCTATAAATTTAGAAAATGCAAAAGTAAAGTTCAAAATAAAAACGGATTATAATCCTTTTCAAAAACCATTAATAAGTGATCAAAATCTGCTTTTAACAGAATACGGAAATGAATTAATTCATCTTGATAAAACCGGGAAGTTAAAATGGAAAATAAATAGTGAAACAAATTTAAAAACTGATTTATCTCAATATGAAAATTATATTTATGGTTCGGTTCTGGGAAATGGATTTAGCAAACTAAACAAAACAGACGGAAAAGTAATTTGGTTTTTACCTGAAAATTCAATTATTACAGAAACAAATAAACCTGCGTTTTTTAAAAATAATATTTATTTAGGTTTATCAGAACATACTGCTAATCTATTAGCCATTAATACCGAAAACGGCGAAATTATTTGGAAAAATGAATACAAAAATTTCTCAAAAATCACACAATTTAAAACAGAAAATGGGCTTTTAGTTTGTCTAAACAAAGATTTAAAAAGCGGAAAAATTCTGATGTTAAATGATAAAAGCAGAAATGAAATTTGGTCAAAATCTCTAAATTGCGATTTGTATTATGAACCTTGTATTATAAACGGAAACGTTATTTTAAGCACATATGACAACAAAATAGTTTCTTTGAATATCGAAAACGGAAAAAAAAATTGGACATTAGATTTAAAAGAAGATGCAGCAGAAACTACTATTATAAGTTTTAAAGAAAATCTATATTTTGGAACTATGAACAGAAATCTATATTCGATAAACTACAAAACCGGGAAAACAAATTTCATTCAGCCCTTTAATTATGGTATATTGAATCCAATTGTTGACAATAATAAAATTTATTTTCCAACAGGCGGAAGCGAAATATGGCTTCTTAAATAAAGTCTAATTTCAAAAAGAATATTAAAACGAATACAAAGTCAAGAAATTTTACATTGCAATTATAAATCGAAAATAAAATAAAAATGTTAGGAAATTGGGGCGGTTACTATAAGTTTGAAAATGAAAGAATACAAAAAGCAATGGGTTTTGAAAAAACCAATTTCGATATTACAATTGAACAATTTGATGGCATTAATTTTAACGGAATTGTAAATGATGATATCAAAACCGGCGGAATGAAAGAAACAGGAAGAGTTACAGGGAAAATTATAAAAAACAAAGTTTCGTTCATAAAACAAATGCCAAAACGTATTCAGATAAATCCAAATGGAGAAAGAATAAGTCTCGAAGGAAAACATCCAACATTATATTATTCCGGAACTTTATCTGATAATAAAACGGAAATTATTGGAACCTGGAAATTTAAACGAAAAATTGCTTTTTTATTTGGTATTATTCCTATTCTTTATCGTCCCGGAAATGGGAGTTGGAAAATGGAATTAAACACTATTTAAAAAGAGTAAATACAAATTGATTAAAAAATTAAAATGAACTTCGAGGTACTTGATATAAGAAGAATAGACGATACCGGAAATTTCAAACTAAACGAAGATTATATTCTGTCTTATGATCATTCTGATGGTTGGAGCGAACGATTGTTAAGTTTAGGAATCTATATTGATTTGATTTTTGAGTGCAAAGTACAGATACGTTTTTACACCACAAATTTTGACAAATTTGAAAAACAATTTGAATGCGAAATACCTTCTGAGATTAAAAATATCATTTCAGAAATAGTAAATCTAGATCTTTTAACTTTAAAATATCATTATGCCGATATCTTTATGGAAGATATGAGTAAGCAGCATTATGCTATTAATCATTCCGGTAAATCGCACAATATTGGAATTGGAACTTTGCTAAAAAATCCCCAACCCGAAAACTCATCCGAAGAATTGTTTGTAACTTTAATTGCTCTTTTTGAAGAATGGAGGGAAGAAATTTATCAGGATTGTTTAAAAAAATATCATACCGAATAACCCGCGCACTAGTTGAGACATTTAAAATATCTTATGAAAGAAATTCCTTTTTATAATCCCCGCTCTGCATTCTATGATAAAAAACAAATAAATAAGGTTAAAATTCAAGATGCAAATTTATAAGTATTGATATAAGGAGTTTCTCTATTTATAACAGCGAAAACTCTGCTTATAAGTTTGCATCTAATATTATTTAAAACCAACATTGAGTTTTTACCATCCGCTTTTTTCTTATTGTAATATTCTTTTAATTGAGGGTCATATTTTAATGTTGTCATAGCGCACATTTGCAATAATGACTTCATTTTTTTATCTGCCATATGATTTACTCTCGTCCTTCCTTTTACACTGGAACCCGAACTATATTCAAAAGGAGCAACACCTGAATAACAGGCAAATTGTCTCCAATTTTTAAATGCCGTAAATCCTTTTGTAGCAATTATCAAATACACACTAGTTTGTTCCCCCAACCCTGGAATTGATTTAATAAGTTGAGCTTGTTTGCTTAATTGCTCGTTTGATTTTATTACTTCTTTGATTTTTAATTCGATTTTACTTATTGAATTTTTAATAGATTTGACTAACGATTGATTGACCTGAGATACTTCTTTGAAAATTATTTTATCAGTAAAAGCTTTGCTTTCCTTAGTCGTTTGTATAAGCAATAGGGCTTTTAGTATTTTTTCTCTCTCTGTGTAAAGGATTTTTAATTTCTGAATATCTCTACTTGATAAAGTAAATAGTTTTAATTTATCTATGTTTCTATAGCTGTAATAAGAAATATCTTTAGCATCAGTTTTGTCATTTTTTCCTCTTGAAATTCCTTTAGATTTTTTTATTTCAATAGCGGGAACAATCCATAAATCTAAATTAAGTTTTACTATAACACTTGATAAATGATTAGTATAAACACCTGTGTTCTCGCAACAAAAAAGAGTACATTCTTTATCAACTTTTCTATCCAGTTTTTTAATAAAAATAGAAATACTCTTAATATTGTTTTCTATGATAAAATGCTCTGATTTAAGAGTTAAAGCGTCAAGAATATTAATGTCTAATTTAGCTTTTGATACATCGATACCAACATAAAATAAATACTTTTTCATAACTTTGAATTTAAGATGAATAAAAATGTTGAACTTCTTTAGAGCCTTTATTAGACCGTCATGTCTATCATTCTATTTGAAGCAATTCAACGAGATTCAAGGAGAAGGCAGAGGACTAATGCACAGCATGGTTCTTAACTAGCGAAGTCTAAAGTTCACCTCTGCTTTCCTTTGAATAAAATTAAAGTTTTTTATCTAATCCAAAGTAAAGGCGAA
>NZ_FZNL01000038.1 GCF_900187965.1 Flavobacterium sp. ov086
CTGCAACAAAAGCCTGTCTTTCCAATAATGCTTTTTGCTTTTCCAATAATTTCACTTGGGCTTCGAGTTCCATTATCTTCTGTTCAGGTGTTTTTGCCATTTGGGTTGGGGTTTGGTTCTCCCAATCAAAGTTACCAAATTTTCTTAACCAATTTAAAACTGTTCCATGACTCTGAATACCATATTGTTTTCTTGTTTGAGTAATAGAAATATTTCCTTTTTCAATCTCACTAACAATTTGAAGTTTTAGTGACATACTGTAATCTCGTTGACTACGCTTTACATAATTTATTTGATCTTCCATAACGATGGCTTTTTGTGTATCGCTATTTCAGGACGAGACATTATGAAAAAATAAAAAGAGTCCATAAAAAAAGCCCGCTTATTTGATAAGCGGGCTTTTAAAAAGTATAAGATTGTATTAAATTTCTAAGTCTAAAATCGTTTCTTTTAATTCTTCTATAATGATTTTAATGTCATTTTCTGTTGTACGCCAATTCACAAAAGACGCTCTTATTCCTTTACGGTTTTGATAAACTGTTGGTGTCATAAACACTTTTCCTCTGTCGTTTAAAGTTGTCAAAAACTCACTTACTTTTTCCTGATTATGATTTCCTTTCAAGGTAAAACAAACATTATTCAAACGAATTGGAGCCAGAAGTTCAAAATTACCATTTTCGATAAGTGCGTTTCCAAAATGCATAGCCAAATAAGCACTATTTTCTATAATATCCTGAAAACCATCTTTTCCATAAGCCAGCAAAGAAAACCAAACAGGCAAAGCTCTAAGTCGCCTTGAATTTTCAGGCAATACATTTAAATAATTAAAATTCTCTAACGGATTTCCTAAATATGGTGCATTCGAATTCTGAAAAGTTTCAATCTGTAAACTTGTATGTTCTTTTTTAATCAAATAAAAAGCACTTTCATAAGGAACATTCAGCCATTTATGACAATCAACCGTAATACTGTCCGCTCCTTCCCAACCTTCTACAAAATGTTTATATTTATCTGAAACAGCGGCAAATCCGCCAAAAGCAGCGTCAATATGCCACCAGAATTTGTATTTTTCCTTTAGCTTCGAAATAGCACCAAAATCATCAAAATCAGCGGTATTTACCGTTCCCGCACTTGATATCAAGATAAAAGGTTTTCCGTTTAAACTCTGAATATTCTTTTCTAAATCTGCAATATCAATTGCTTCACGATTGCCTTCAATAGTTTTGATTGTCGTGTAATTATTACTTCCAATACCTAACATCGCCAATGTTTTTACAGAAGAAGAATGTGGTGTTGCAGTCAAAATATTTATAGTTTCAGAAATTCCGTTTTTGGCAAAATCTTTCCCAAGTTGGTTCCCAAACCATTGTCTTGCTACTCCCAAACAGGTAAAATTGGACATTGTTGCCCCCGTTACAAATCCGCCCAAAAAAGAATCAGGTAAGTTTAGTAATTGTAACAACAAATTGATAGTTTCAAATTCTATCAAAGCCGAATTTCCTCCTTGTGCTTTTATCGATTGTGTATTTTGATCGTAAACCGAAGACAACCAATCTCCCATAAGAGAAGCTGGTGTAGATCCTCCGGTTACAAAACCTAAATATCTTGGTCCGGGTGAAGCAACCATTAAAGGTGCCAATCGTTCTTTAAATTCTTCTAAAGTTTTTATTGATCCTAAACCTAATTCGTTTAGTTCACGAGTTGGGTCGATCGATTCTTTTTTAGAAGTTGGAACGTTTTCAAGATTATTCAAAAAATCAATTCCTTGTTGTTTTGCCTGATTAAGGATATTTTCGATATCGTTTAAATCTTGCTGAAGTATTGAATTCATATATATTATTTATTTGCTCAATCTATAGCATAAAAAGCCCACAGATTGTACTGATTATGCGGATTAATGCTGATTTAATTAAAATTGATGTTTGATTTAGAATTAATTACCACTTGGTTTTTTCAGAGAATCGCGAAACCATCATGGAGGAAATCACATCGCCATTGGCATTTAATAAAGTAGCAATTGGATCCACGAGAGTTCCCAGAATCATGGCAACCGGCAAAGCTTGTTCCATAGGTAATCCATAAACTGTAATGGCTAAAACTTCGCCTATATAACCTCCGTTAGGGATTCCGCCTTCGACAATCGAAACGATTATTGTAATTCCTAATGCTAAAAGTATTGTTGATGGTTCTGTAAAATCTTTACCAAACATGGCAAAAAGAAAGGTTATTTTTAAGATGGATGACATACTCGAACCGTCTTTGTGCAAAGGTGCGCCAAGCGGAATAACTAAATTTCTAACATGTTTGGGAATTCCCATTTTTTCTGCGGCGTCTAAATTTGCAGGAATGGTTGCGATACTGCTGCAAGTTCCAATTGCTGTTAATGAAGGTGTGATATTGTTGCTCCAAAAAACGACAAAAGCTCTTTTACCTCCCGCTAATAAAGCATACAAACTAAAAAAGACAAAAAAGTAAAACACACAAGCTACATAATAAACACCTAATGGTTTGGCGTAAACTCCAAATAATTGTGGACCGTAATAACTAACCTGATAAGCAAAATAAGCGCCTAGACCTATTGGGGCTAATTTCATAATCATAGTCAGAAGTTGCTTCATGACTTCGTTTCCGGAATCCAGAAAACTTTTGAAGGCATTTCCTTTCTCACCTGATTGCAAAGTTGCAAATCCTATTAAAAATGAAAATATAATAAGCGCCAACATACTTTTCCTTGATAACAATTCGTAAAAATCATTGGTTGTAAGCAATTGTGCTATTTGATCGCCAACACTTCCGGATTGGATATTCTCCATCGGAATTTTAGTAATTATAATATTCTCATGAATGGGAAAAAGATAAACCGCTATAATCATAACAACTGCCGAAATCAAAAGTGTCCCTAAAAAGACCGCTATCATGATAACGAATAATCTTCCTAACTTTTCTGTTTTTTCTAAATTGGCAATGGAGGAAGTTATTGTAAAGAAAACAAGTGGAATAATCGCTGTAAAAAGCAAGTTTAAGAATATATCTCCAACAGGTTTTATAACGGCAACTTTTTCTTTAAAAACTAATCCAAAAATACTTCCAATTGTGATTCCGCCCAGAAGTAGCAAGACACTACTGTAACTTTTTAGAAAATTGATTTTTTTAACCTCCATAATTTAATCGTATTGCAATTTGGAAATAGAAATGTGAAATAAAAATCAATTAAATTACTCAAAAAAAGAGCACTAAAATTGGTTGGGGAATTTTTTGTTATTTTTCTAAAACCAAAGTAGTAAAAGCTCTATCGACCAATTCTCCTGTTTTACTTTTTACTTTTTCGGTTAAAGTTTCTTTGTTTATGATTTTGAAAGCAGTTTTCTCAATCAACTTCTCCGCTTTTTCAGTACTATAAAGTTCAAATTCATACTTGGTAAAAGGAAGTTGTTTCATAAAACTTTCTTCGGCAAAAGTGATGCATAAAATACCTTTTGGCTGTAAAACTCTATAGATTTCCGAAAGCAACTTTTCAGGTTCCTGCCAGAAATAAATTGTGTTTACCGTAAATATTTTATTAAAAAATGAATCTTGAAACGGGATTTCAGTTCCATCATAAAGCGAAAAGAAAGCTTGCTTTTGAGAAACAAAATTTCGATTAATCTGGCATGCTTCCTGAAACATTAATTCAGACATTTCAAGTCCGTAGTATTTCAGATTTTTGGCTTGTTCGAATATAAATTCTACATGACCCGCATTTCCATGACCTAATTCTAAAATTGTATTCCCTGATTCTATATGTAGATTTTGAACCGAATGATGCGTCATATTGATGTTTGTTTCATGCATCATATTCGCCATTTCAATTCCTTTTTCTCCCGTTGGATGCTTTAGCTGAGAAGCTATTGCTTGTAATTCTTCTTGTTTCATAATCGTAAATTTACAAAATTCCAAACTTTAAATTCCAAATTCCAATCGTGGATATCTTTGTCAAAGTTTAAAACTTTGACAAAGATTATAATTTAGTAAGGATGAAAATCTTAAAAAATCTGACTCGCAATCTGGCGAATATTCTCTGATTTTCCCATTGAATAATAATGCAAAACAGGAACTCCAGCAGCTTTTAACTCTAATGATTGCTGAATTGCCCATTCGATTCCCACTTGTTTGATTTCTGCATTATTCTTGCATTTATCAACAGCATCGATTAAATCTTCCGGTAAATCAATACGGAAAATCTGTGGTAAAATCTGTAAATGTCTTTGAACAGCAATTGGTTTAATTCCGGGAATAATAGGAATTGTAATTCCCATTTCTCTGGCTTTCTCTACAAATGTGAAATATTTAGCGTTGTCAAAAAACATTTGCGTAACCACATAATCAGCTCCCGCATCTACTTTTTCTTTTAGTCTTTTTAAATCTGATTGTAAAGATGGTGATTCTAAATGTTTCTCCGGATATCCGGCAACACCTATACAAAAATCAGCTTTATTATCTGCATCCATAACTTCATGCAGGTATTTTCCGCAGTTTAAGTTGTTGATTTGTTTTACCAAATCGATTGCAAAACTATTTCCGCCTTTTTTTGGCACAAAAGATTGTTCATCTTTCATTGCATCGCCACGAAGCGCCATTACATTGTTGATTCCTAAATACTGACAATCTACCAGCATATATTCTGTTTCTTCCTGTGTAAAACCACCGCAAAGCAAGTGTGGCACAGTATCAACATTATATTTATGTTTTATAGAAGCGCAAATTCCAAGTGTTCCCGGACGCATACGAGTTAACTTTTTATCCAAAAGCCCGTTGCCTTTATCAATATAAATATACTCTTCACGAGAAGTCGTTACATCAATAAATGGCGGATTAAACTCCATTAACGGATCAATATTATCGTATAATTCCTGAATACTTTTCCCTTTTTGAGGCGGAATAAGTTCAAATGAGAATAATGTTTTTCCTTTGGCGTTTTCTATATGTTCTGTTACTTTCATTATTAAAGTTATGAGTTATGAATTATGAGTTTTGAGTTTTAGTTCATGTAAAAAATCTGAAATCAAAAAACGTAATCAAATAATCTTTTTTTGTTTCATGTTTCAAGTTCCATGTTTCAAGTTGCTTTGGATAACTTGAAACATGAAACTAAAAAAACCTGAAACTATTTTTAGTCTGCTATATTAGGGTTTAACCATTTCATTGCGTAATCTGTTGGTACATTGCGTCGTTTGGCATAATCTACCACCTGATCTTCTTTTATTTTTCCAAGTCCGAAATATTTACTTTTCGGATTTCCGAAATAATACCCAGAAACCGATGAAGCTGGCCACATTGCCATACTTTCCGTTAATGTTACTCCAATTTCGTCTGCGACATTCAAGAGTTTCCAGATTGTTGGTTTCTCTAAGTGATCCGGACAAGCAGGATATCCTGGCGCTGGACGAATTCCTTTATAGTTTTCTTCAATCAAATCTTCTGTCGAAAGAGATTCTTCGGCATCATAACCCCAGAAATCCTGACGTACTTTTTCGTGAAGATATTCGGCGAAAGCCTCAGCAAAACGATCCGCTAATGCTTTAACCATAATCGAATTATAATCGTCAAGGTCTTTTTCAAATTCAGCTGCCCATTCGTCAACTCCAAAACCTGTTGTTACACAAAAAGCTCCAATATAATCTGTAATTCCTGAATCTTTTGGTAAGATAAAATCAGATAAAGCTATGTTTGGCGCTCCTTTTGTTTTTTGTGATTGCTGACGAAGCGTTAAGAATTTTTCCAAAACTTTTCCGTTTTCATCACGCAATTCGATATCGTCGTCATCAATTTGATTCGCAGGAAAAATTCCGTAAATACCTTTAGCGGTTAATTTTTTCTCTGCCAAAATCACTTTCAGCATTTCCTGAGCATCTGCAAAAACCGACGTTGCTTCTTCACCCACAACCTCATCCGTTAAGATTGCCGGATATTTCCCGAACAATTCCCAAGTTCTAAAAAAGGGTGTCCAGTCAATATACGGAACCAAAACATCAAGATCTACTTCGACGATTTGTTTACCAATTACTTTTGGTTTTGTAGGCGTATACTCCGCCCAGTCCAATTGTAATTTATTTTTACGTGCTTGTTCAATTGTCAGGAAGTTTTTATCTCTCGAACGATTCAAAAACGTTTCTCTAAACGCATCATAATCAGCACGAATATCGCTTGCATATATTTTTCGGTTATGATCTAAAAGGTTTCCTGCAACGGTAACAGCTCTAGAAGCATCGTTTACGTGAATTACAGTTTCTCTATATTGTGGTGCGATTTTCACGGCTGTATGCGCGCGCGAAGTCGTTGCTCCACCAATCATAATCGGAATTTTAATTCCCTGTTTGTCTAATTCTTTTGCTAAATAAACCATTTCGTCAAGCGAAGGTGTGATCAATCCGCTTAAACCAATAATGTCAACATTATGTTCAATGGCTGCCGCAATAATTTTTTCCGGAGGCACCATAACACCAAGATCTACAATCTCGTAGTTATTACACGCCAAAACTACCGAAACAATATTTTTACCAATATCGTGAACGTCACCTTTTACGGTTGCCATCAATATTTTTCCGTTTCCTTGTTTGTCTCCCGCTTGTTTGCTTGCTTCAATATATGGCAACAAATAAGCAACGGCTTTTTTCATTACACGTGCCGATTTTACTACCTGAGGCAAGAACATTTTTCCGCTTCCAAATAAATCTCCAACGACATTCATTCCCGTCATCAAATTGATTTCGATAACTTCGATTGGTTTTATCGCAGCAAGACGCGCTTCTTCAACATCTTCTTCAATAAATGCGTCAACACCTTTTACTAATGAATGTGTAATACGTTCCTGAACTGTTCCTAAACGCCATTCCTGAATCGCTTTTTCATCTGATTTTACTTCGCCTTTTACGTTCTCAGCAAAATCCAAAAGTCTTTCAGTTGCATCATCACGTCTATTCAGTATTACGTCTTCAACGTGTTCTAATAAATCTTTTGGAATATCATCATAAATCGAAAGCATTTCCGGATTCACGATTCCCATTGTCATTCCGTTCTGAATTGCGTGGTATAAAAATACCGAGTGCATTGCTTCACGAACGTGATCGTTTCCTCTAAAAGAGAATGAAACGTTACTTACTCCACCGCTAATATGTGCGTGTGGCAAGTTATCTCTAACCCATTTTGTACCTCTAAAAAAGTCCAAAGCATTCAAGCGATGTTCTTCCATTCCGGTTGCAACTGGGAAAATATTCAAATCGAAAATAATATCCTGTGGAGGAAATCCAACTTTATCAACCAAAATATCATACGAACGCTGACAAATCTCCACTCTTCGGTCGAAATTATCCGCCTGACCAACTTCGTCAAAAGCCATAATAATCGCCGCAGCTCCGTATCGTTTGATTAATTTGGCGTGGTGAATAAAGGCTTCTTCACCTTCTTTCAAAGAGATCGAGTTTACAACGCTTTTTCCTTGTACTACTTTAAGACCCGCTTCGATGATTTCCCATTTCGAGCTGTCGATCATAATCGGCACTCTCGAAATATCCGGTTCTGATGCAATTAAATTCAAAAATTTTGTCATTGCCTGAACACCATCAAGCATTCCCTCATCCATATTAATATCGATGATCTGTGCTCCACCTTCTACTTGTTGTCTTGCAATATCAAGCGCCTCGTCATACTTCTCTTCCTTGATTAAGCGAAGGAATTTTCTTGAGCCTGTTACATTCGTACGTTCCCCAATGTTTACAAAAACACTGGTTGGCGTAATAATTAACGGTTCTAATCCTGCTAATACAAGGTCTCTTCTATTTTCTGCCATTTTTTCTAAGTTACTGAGTTCCTAAGTTGCTTAGGTTCTGAGTTTTTTTTATTCTTTGTTCTCCTGCAAGGTTTTCGAAACCTTGTAGGTATATTCGTTTTTTATAATCTTATTTTGGGCGTGTTCGCCGCGGCGAATCGGGCTATCCACTTCTATCACTCACGCGATATTCCGTTTTATGATTACTTTCTGTTTTTTAGAAGCATCTAAATTACATAGCCTTTTTCTTGATCTGCTCCAAGTACCCTGCCCAAAGCCACAATACTGGAAAGATAAATGGCCATAAATTATAATTTTCATACCTTGTGTTTATGATAAATAATAATCCACAAATGATTGAAAAAATTATTAAAAATGGTAGAAACCGCTTTTTCTCAAAAAGAGTTTTTTCTCTTTTAATTTCAATATTATATTTATTTTTATAACTGTCAATTGCATCTTCTAAATCGAAACAATATTCATTGAATGTATTAGATTTATGAAAAAACTGTGAATATGTAGAAAGTTTAATTTTTTCACTTCCTTTTAAATTAATCAATACACTAGAAATACTATTATTTGCTTGAATTCTATAACTCGATATTTCCTCAAAACAAACGATTCTTAATTTTCCTAAGCTTTCAATTTCAGTATTTTTAACTCCTATTCTAGCAATACATTGAATTTTAATCCTATTTCTATTTAACCAATAAAAAAGAAATGAAACGCTTAATGGTATTAGTATAATGATGTAGACATTAAAAATATTTCCATCGATTGAATTCATTACAGAAAACACTAAATAAAATATAAAAGGCAGGCTTATACAGAGAAATATTGATTTTATCTGATCTATATATTCAAATCTATACTCTTCCATATATTTTTTTCTTGATTATTCAACAATTTACATCTAATATCAAATGAAAACTTTACGCAAAAACCGGCGCCACTCTCGGCTTATAATCCTTTGCAACTTCCGCAATTAATCGAATATGATCCGGAGTTGTTCCGCAACAACCGCCAATGATATTGATTAAATTATCATCTAAATATTCTTTAATGAATGCCTGAGTTTGTTCCGGAGTTTCATCATATTGTCCGAATGCGTTTGGTAAACCTGCATTTGGATGCGCCGAAACATTAAAACTTGTATGCTGTGCTAATGTTTTCAAGTATGGTTTCAACAAATCGGCTCCAAGAGCGCAATTAAAACCAACACTCAATAACGGAATATGCGATACCGAAATCAAAAATGCCTCAACCGTTTGTCCTGAAAGTGTTCTTCCTGAAGCATCGGTAATCGTTCCTGAAACCATAATTGGAATATCCAGATTACGTTCGTCTTTTACTTCTTCGATTGCAAAAAGTGCTGCTTTGGCATTTAAAGTATCAAAGATCGTTTCTACCAAAAGTAAATCGCAGCCACCATCCATTAAGGCTTCTACTTGTTGTTTGTAGGCAATACGCAAATCATCAAACGTTACGGCTCTGTAACCCGGATCATTTACATCTGGCGACATACTTGCCGTACGGTTTGTTGGTCCAATTGAACCGGCAACGAAACGTGGTTTGTCCGGATTTTTAGCGGTGAACCCATCTGCTACTTCTCGGGCAATTTTAGCCGATTCGTAGTTTAATTCATAAACCAAATCTTCCAGAAAATAGTCGGCCATACCGATCGTAGTTCCTGAAAAAGTATTGGTTTCTACGATGTCTGCACCCGCTTCGTAATAAGCGGCGTGGACATCGCGGATTGCTTGTGGTTGTGTTATGGATAGTAAATCGTTGTTTCCTTTTAAGGGATGTGGGAAATCTTTGAAACGCTCTCCACGAAAATCTTCTTCTGAGAAATTATAGCGCTGCAACATTGTTCCCATTGCTCCGTCAAGGATTAGGATATTTTTTTTTATTGCTTCCTGAATTGTTATTGCCATGACTTTTTTCTTTTAGCTGCTAAGGTGCTGAGACACTAAGCTGCTAAGTTTTTTATTCTATTATTAAAACATACCTAACAGGTTTTGAAAACCTGTTAGGATACGCGTTTTGATTCACATTAATTCCAAAAATTCACTATTGTAAGCTAACTAGCCCCGATGGAAGCAAATATCCTTTTTATCCGCCGCGGCGGATAAAAAGATATTGTGTACAGCGGGAACTAATGACAGCAAAAAATGCGTCAATGATTCGCTCATAATACTGAATTCAGTAAAATAATATTGTATGGTTGTCAGGAAGAGTTTTGGAAAATACTTTATGTATTTTGTGTTATCTATCTTAAATACAATGAATTCGTATTAAGTAGAATGTAGCACCTTCTTTATGATAAAGGGTTGCTAAGGTTTCATTGGGTCTTTCCCTCCGCCTTTCGTGATAACTTTCAATAATTTTAAGAACAGTGCAAAGGTATGAAATAGCCTTGCGACTTGCAAATGTTTTTTTAAGTTTCTAAGTTGCAATCCCGAAGCTTCGGGACTGAGGTTCTAAGTTTAAAATTTTAATTAGTATTTATACATTCTATACGCATTAAAATTCTGGTTGTTATTTTTTCTTGCTTGCTTTTGCAAGCGGATTAAAATCTAAACAAAGCTGTAACCAAAATTCTAAATCCTTATTTCTTTGCCAACCGTTTTCAGTGACGAAAATGTAATTTTTCATTGGTCTTTCAGGGCTTGACATTGGTATTATATCGTCTCTTTCTATTGCATCTGCATAGGCATTATCATCAATTCTGCAAAGCAAAAGATTTTCTCCTGTTTGTTTGTCAAGTCGGGTTCCACAGCACATTTTATTGTCTACCATAAAAACAAGTCCGCCAAACATTTTCTTTTCGAAAAAGTCAGCTTCTTTATATTGTAGAAACGTTCGGATTCTTTGTGCGTTGTCTTCGTCGAAAGCCATTTTTTTTTAGGTTCTGAGGTTCTGAATATCTAAGTTTAAAATTGGCTTTAGTGTTTTGGCTTTTGTTTTGTTCCTCTAAAATTGATTATTTCTATAATCTTAGATTCGTTATTTATCCTATAAACCAAGTAATTATTCTTGTCTACAATAGCTTTATACAAAGACTCACTTTTTATAGATTTAGGGAATTGTTCTGGATTAAGATTAATTTGATCAATGACTTGCTGAATTTTATACTCTAAGTTTAGAATTTCTTTTGCTGTCCATTTTGCTTCCAAATAATCAACAACTTTATTAAAACCTTTAACAGCTTGCGTCGTCCATATAAGTTTTAATGCCATTTCGAAAATCTTTTCATAACCTCTTCATGACTTACAAACTCGCCCTTTTCAGCTTGATCTAAACCTATTTGAATTTCAACTTTCTCCGAATCCGATAATTCATCAAACCAATCGTTTTGATTTGCATTCAAAATCAATTCCAGTTTTTCTAAAACGCTCTCATCTTCTACCTTCACCAATTTTTGAATAAATTGATATTTTCTAGCCTCTAAATCCATGATATTCAAAATTTATGTATCACAAAGGTACGAATAAAAAAAGCTCAAACTTGATAACAAGTTTGAGCTTTACTTAATATAAAAAGCTTAGAAGCTTAAAAACTAAAGTATTGCCTTAACAACCGCTTTTGGTGCTTCTTTACGAGTTCCGTCAAAACCATCTACTCCAGAAACTGTTGTATATTTCAATACGTATTTTTTACCTGGATTAATGATTTGGTATGCCGCCTGACACATTAAAGTTGCTTCGTGGAAACCACAAAGAATTAATTTTAATTTTCCCGGATAGGTGTTAACGTCTCCAATTGCGAAGATTCCCGGAATATTAGTTTGGTAATCTAATGCGTTGTTTACTTTGATTGCATTTTTCTCGATATCTAATCCCCAGTCTGCGATTGGTCCTAATTTTGGCGTCAATCCGAAAAGTGGAATAAAGAAATCTGTTTCGATTTTGCGGTGTGCACCGTTTTCTTCGATATCTAATGATTCAACATGCTCAGCACCATTGATTCCGATTACTTCTGCAGGTGTGATTAATTTGATTTTTCCAGACGTTTTTAATTCCTGTACTTTTTCTACAGAATCAAGAGCTCCTCTAAATTCATTTCTACGGTGAATCAAAGTTACTTCTGAAGCTACATTCGCCAAGAAAATACTCCAGTCTAATGCTGAATCTCCTCCTCCGGCAATTACAACTCTTTTGTCTCTGAATTTCTCCGGATTTTTGATGAAGTATTTTACTCCTTTATCTTCATAAAACTCGATATCCTCGATAAGTGGCTTACGTGGCTCAAAACTTCCTAAACCTCCTGCAATAGCAATAACCGGTGCGTGAAATTTAGTTCCTTTGTTTGATGTTACAATAAAACTTCCGTCTTCTTGTTTTTCGATGGTTTCAGCGCGTTCTCCTAATGTATAACCTGGTTCAAATTGCTTAATTTGCTCTTGTAGGTTATCAATTAAATCTCCTGCTAAAACTTCAGGGAAACCAGGAATATCATAAATAGGTTTTTTTGGATACAATTCTGAAAGTTGTCCTCCTGCTTGTGGTAAAGCATCTAAAATATGACATTTTAATTTTAATAATCCTGCCTCGAAAACGGCAAATAAACCTGTGGGTCCTGCTCCAATTATAAGTATATCTGTTTTAATCATTATGCTTGTTGTTTATAATCATTCTTAATAATACAAAGAAACGAATAATATCTTCTAATATCAAATGATATTTATCATTGATTTCCCTGTGCAATTTTTTACTCTTTATTTTTTAATGAAGCCGTAATCTCGTTCATCTTTTTAACCTTTTCTTCAAAATTACCTTTCAACGTCTTTCGATATTCATTCAGGTTTTCGACCATTTTGTTGATATCATCCGGAATTACCTCTTCAAAAAACTCCCGTAATCTTTTGGCTGTTGTTGGCGATTTTCCGTTGGTCGAAATGGCAATTTTTACATTTCCTTTCGTTACAATTCCGCCTAAATAATAATCACATAAATCTGGCGTATCGGCAATATTGCAAATCAAATAACGCTTTCGTGACAATTCATATACCTTTTTGTTGACTTTTAAATCATCGGTACAAGCGATTACCATGTGACGTTTTTTGAGCATTTTCTTTTTGAACTTCGATTTTGTTAATGTAATCGAAGGATGTTGCTCTGCTAAGACCTTAATTTCTAAATGAAAATTTGGCGCTACAACCTCAACATTTGCATTTGGACTTGACTTTAATAAGAAAGACAACTTCTCTAAACCAACATTTCCTCCGCCCACAATCAATACATTTAGATTGTGAAGTTTTAAAAATATTGGATATAATTCATTCTGTTCCATTTTAATTTAATTTCATCTAATCAAAATTAGATGATTTACCAATCACATGTTCCTAACGGAACATTTTATTGATAACATTTTTTTTACCGAGGAATTGTTCCTAACGGAACATTCATGGATTATTTCTATTGATTAGCTATTCCTGACGGAATATAACTCTAACGAATTGTCTCTTTTGATAGAAATTCTTCGTAAAATCCTTTTAACTTATTGCTTTCGCGAACAACGTTTCCAAGAACAATAATTGCTGGTGAGCTCAATTTTTGCTCTTTTACAATTTCTATAATCGAATTTACTGTTCCAACCCCTACTTTTTCTTCTGAAGTTGTTCCATTTTGAATGATTGCAACGGGTAAATCTCCTTTGTCTTCTTTTTGAAATAAATCGATAATCTGAGGTAATTTGTGCATTCCCATCAAAATAACAACCGTTGCAGAAGATTGAGCCGCCAGAGCCACATCTGAAGATAATTTTCTATCAGAAGTTGTTCCTGTAATCGCCCAAAAACTTTCTGAAACGCCTCTTTTTGTAATCGAAATTCCCTGACTTGCCGGAACTGCCACTACAGAGGATATTCCTGGAACTACAACTGTCTCGATTCCGAAACTCTCAATAAATTCTATTTCTTCGCTTCCACGTCCAAAAATAAACGGATCACCACCTTTTAAACGCACTACATTTCCGTACGTCAATGCATTATCAACAATCAATTGATTAATTTGATCTTGCGTATAAGCGTGATTTCCTATTTTTTTTCCAACAAAAATCTTGATGGCATTTTTAGGAGCGTGTGCTAATATTTCGTCATTCGCCAATGCATCGTATAAAACCACATTTGCTTCAGCAAGTGCTTTTACACCTTTCAGCGTAAGCAAATCCGGATCGCCGGGACCTGCACCAACTAAAGTTACTTTGGGTTTGATATTAAGCATTTGCTAATTCTTGAGCTCTGTATTTTTCTATTGTATCAAAAAATGCAATTCCTTCTTGAATGTATTGTTTTGCAAACGCTTCTGAAGGCTCTGTTTGATTGATTTGATATACCAACTCTCTAAATGTTGTTGGTAATTCGATTTTACTGCTTGCAATGAAAACAGTATCAAACAAATCAACAATTCCTGCGTGATTGTTTGTTTTTTCGTTTTCTGCAAGTAATAATGCTTTTGCACCGTTTACAAATCCTGCGTAAGCATGATAGATTGCATCAGACCATTTGTTTTCGTCAAAAGATTCCTGAGCAAAAGTCAATTTGTCTTTAGCTTCTAATAATAATGTAGCAACTAAATCGATCACAACTCCGGCACATTCTCCAACTCCAACTGCTTTTACGTAATTATCTGCGTTACCCCAGTCTACGAAATCAGCTTCGGTTAAATTGGTTACGTCTGCGAAAGGTTTTAAGATTTCATAGAAATATTTCTCTCCTTTTAAATCGTAGTAATTCAGGAATTTTTCTCCGTTTGCATTTTTGTCAAAATCATTTAAGATTGTACGCAATGCATCCGGACCTCTACGGCTTGGAATTTTGATTACTTTATCTGCAAAACGTCCTGCACCATTTCCTAATCTTCCTCCGCCTAATAATACCTGTAAAGCCGGAGCTACTAATTTTCCTGAATTGATTGACATTCCCTGAAAACCAATTGCCGACATATTATGCTGTCCGCAAGCATTCATACAACCAGAAATTTTAATTTCGATTTCCTGATTGTTTAAGTACTGTGGATATTCTGCATTTAAAACTTTTTCAAGTTCTTCTGCAATACCGGTACTACTTGCAATCCCCAAGTTGCAAGTATCTGTACCCGGACATGCTGTAATATCTGCTGTAGAATTATATCCTAAATGAACAAAGTCCAGCTTAGCTAATTCCTGATAAAAGAAAGGTAAATTCTCTTCTTTTACGTGACGTATTACAATATTTTGACGCAATGAAAAACGTAATTCATTTGCTGCGTAATTTTTAATTAAAGCGGCTAATAATCTCGCTTTATCAGTATAAAAATCTCCTAATAAAACTTTGATTCCAATCGCATAATAACCTGCTTGTTTTTGAGCAATTACATTCGATTTTTTCCAGGCTTCATAAGCTACAGTATCTTCGATTGCAACTTTTGGAGCTTCTAACAAAGGCTCTGCAATTGGTCCGTCAAAAGCGGTTGTGTCAATTTCGTATGTTTCAAAAGCGATTGCTTTTTTCTCTTTTTCAACTAAATCAAGGAAAACATCTCTTCCCATTTCTTTGATTAAGAATTTCATACGTGCTTTCATTCTTTTTGCACGCTCACCATATCTGTCAAAAATACGGATGATTCCTTCTGCTGTTGGAATGATTTCGTTTGCCGGTACAAATTCTGAAAGTAATTCGGCATGCGCTGGCTGAGATCCTAAACCTCCACCAAACATGATTTTAAAACCACGAACGCCATCAACAATCTTCGGAATAAATCCTAAATCGTGCAAATAACTCAAAGCGGTATCTTCATCAGATGATGAGAACGAAATTTTAAATTTACGTCCCATTTCCTGACAAATCGGATTTCTTAATAAATATTGAAATAAAGCATGTGCATAAGGCGAAACATCAAATGGTTCGTTTACATCTACACCTGCCAATTCGCTTCCTGTAATATTTCGAACGGTGTTTCCACAAGCTTCACGCAACGTCACATCGTCTTTTGCCAGATTTGCCCAAAGTTCCGGAGTTCTATCTAAACTCACATAGTGAATCTGAATATCCTGACGTGTTGTAATATGCAAACGTCCGGTAGAATATTCATCAGAAACTTTAGTAATACGTACTAATTGCTCGCTGGTTACTTTACCATAAGGCAATTTAATACGAATCATTTGAACGCCTTCCTGACGTTGTCCGTAAATTCCACGTGCTAAACGAAGACTACGAAAACGCTCATCATCAATTTTTCCTCCACGGAATAAATGAATCTTTTTTTCTAAATCGATAATCTCTTTCTGAACTATCGGATTTTCTATTTCTGTTCTAAAACTTTCCATTTTATTTCTGGCTTTAGGCTTTAAGCTTTAGGCTTTAAGCTGTCTTTTAATTTTCTTTTTTGCTTAAGGCTTATTGCTTAAAGCCTAATGCATTTATCGAATAAATCCTACTCCTGCTGTGGTATTGGTTGCAGTATCAATTAAGATAAAAGCTCCGTTTGATTTATTGTCGTTATAGGCATCAAAATATAAAGGTTTACTTAATTTGATACTTACTTCTCCAATTTCGTTGATCGCCAATTGCGATGCTTCTTTTGTACCTGAATAATCTGTTGAGATAGTATTTTTGATACTCTCTACTTTTGCCAAAACTGAGTTTGTGTTGTGTTGTACAATATATTTTGTACCTGCAACCAGCTTTTTGCTGTCCATCCAGCAAACTGTTGTTGTGATTTCTTTTTCAATTTTTGGAAGTTCTGATGATTTTACAATCATATCGCCTCTTGTAACATTGATGTCATTTTCTAATTCGATTGTGATTGAAGAACCTGCAACGGCTTCATCAAATGTTTTATCGAAAAAGTGAATTTTAGTAACTTTTGATTCCGTTAAAGAAGGAAGAACTGTAACAGCATCTCCAACTTTAATAGAGTTTCCGTATAATTTTCCGGCGTAACCTCTAAAATCGTGATATTCTTCTGTTTTTGGGCGAATAACTGTTTGAACCGGGAAACGCGCTTTCCCTGCTTCAAAAACATCTGAAGAATGCAATCCTTCTAAATGCTCCAATACAGTTTGTCCCGTATACCAAGGCATATCTTTAGATTGATCAACCACGTTTCCGCCATTGATTGCACTTAACGGAATGTAACTTACGTTTTGCTCTTTGAAAGTACTTTTTGCATTTAATGCCTGGAAATCGGCTTTGATTTTGTTGTAAACTTCTTCAGAATAATCAACTAAATCCATTTTGTTAATCGCAACAATTACCTCTTTTACTCTCAATAAATTATTGATAAAAAAGTGACGGTACGTCTGCTCGATTACTCCTTTTCTGGCATCAATTAAAATAATAGAAACCTGAGAAGTCGAAGCTCCTGTAACCATGTTTCTCGTATATTCTACGTGACCAGGAGTATCGGCAATAATGTAGCTTTTCTTCGCAGTCGAAAAATAAATATGCGCAACATCAATTGTGATTCCTTGTTCTCTCTCTGCTACTAATCCATCAGTTGCCAAAGAAAAATCAAGATAATCATATCCTTTTTGTTTACTGCTCTTTTCGATTGCTTCTATTTTGTCTGTAGTCAACGATTTTGTATCGTACAATAATCTCCCGATTAAAGTACTTTTTCCGTCATCTACACTTCCTGCTGTTGCTATTTTTAAAACTTCCATTTCTATATTTTGTTTCAGGTTTAAATTTTTTTGTTTCAAGTTTAAAGTTGCTTCCCTTTGAACTAAATCTAAATCTGTATGTTTTTTGTTTTTCTGATTTCGTTTTTAATTACTTTCCGAATTGCATTAATAATTAACAATCCACAATTAATAATTAATTAAAAATACCCTTGTTGTTTTCTTTTCTCCATTGCAGCTTCAGAACGTTTATCGTCGATTCTGGCTCCTCTTTCAGAAATAGTTGAAGTTCTTATTTCTCCAACAACTTCCTGGATTGTTGCTGCATACGATTCTACAGCAGCTGTACAACTCATATCTCCAACGGTTCTGAAGCGAACAATTCTTTCTTCGATTTGCTCGTCTTCTTCCTGATACACAAAAGGAGAATGCGACCAGATTAAACCGTCTCTCAAAAAAACTTTTCTTTTATGTGAGAAATAGATTGATGGAATTTCGATGTGTTCTTTCTCGATATAACTCCAAACATCTAATTCTGTCCAGTTTGAAATTGGAAAAACACGTACGTTTTGTCCATTTTCTATTTTTCCGTTCAAAATATCAAACAACTCCGGACGTTGATTTTTTTCATCCCATTGACCGAAATCATCACGAACTGAAAAAATACGTTCTTTAGCTCTTGCTTTTTCTTCATCACGACGCGCTCCACCAATACAAGCATCAAACTTAAATTCTTCGATAGCATCTAAAAGTGTTGTTGTCTGTAAGCTGTTTCTACTAGAATATTTTCCGGTTTCTTCAACTACTTTTCCTTCATCAATAGCATCCTGAACATTACGAACGATTAACTCTAATCCTAATTCTTCAACCAATTTATCTCTGAAAGCAATTGTTTCAGGAAAGTTATGTCCCGTATCAACATGCAATAGAGGAAACGGAATTTTTGCAGGGAAAAAGGCTTTTTGCGCCAAACGTACTAATGTTATAGAATCTTTTCCTCCAGAGAAAAGTAAAACCGGTTTGTCAAACTGTGAAATTACTTCTCTGAAAATGTATATTGCTTCACTCTCTAAAGCGTTTGTTTTTAATACTGAACTCATTTGATATTTTGTTTAATGCTTGACAATTTTTTTAGTTTTAGATCGGTGTGAGTTTAATCTAAAACCTTTAAACTATCGTTATTCTGTGTTTTTTGTTTGTTGTTTTTCAACGAATTTTAATCCGTTGCTATATTCTAAATTCATCGGTTTAATCCCAAAACCTCGTTACATTTTTACATCACCACCATCGGGTTGAAACCCGACGCTACAATATAAATCGTTCCTCCTTATCCATCGGGTTAAAACCCGACGCTACAATATGAACCGTTCCTCCGGAACTCAAAATCTATATTCTTGACTCTTTGCTCTTTATTCTTTTCTCTATTCTCTTTATTCTTTTTTGGCACTATGCAACCCACATTCTTTATGACTTGATTCCCACCACCATCTTCCCGCTCTGATATCTTCTCCGGGGAAAATTGCTCTCGTACAAGGCGCACATCCAATACTTACGAAACCTTTTTTGTGTAAAGCATTTTGAGGGACATTGTTTTCTGATAAATACGTTTCAACTTCTTCTAAAGACCACTTTAATAATGGGTTGAATTTGATGATTTCAAAACCTCCGTCATATTCAAACAAATTCAAATCATGCCTATTCTCCGATTGTTCTGCTCTTAAACCTGTAATCCAAACTGAGTTTCCTGCCAAAGCTTTTCTTAACGGAACAACTTTTCGGATGAAACAACATTCTTTTCTGTTTTCGACTGAATCATAAAAGCTGTTTGGTCCTTTTTGTTTCAATAAATTCTCCACCGCCGTTGCTTCAGGAAAATAAACCTCAATTGGTTTTTTATACTTTTTTAATGTCTTATGAAAAACATCGTAAGTTTCCTGAAATAGTCTTCCAGTATCTAATGTAAAGATGGTAATGTCCTGATTGCTTTTTGCAATAAAATCTGTAATCACCTGATCTTCCTGACCAAAAGATGTTGAAAAAACAACCTTCCCCGGATATTCATTTGCTAAAAAAGCTAATGTTTCGTCAAGCGAAAGATCCTTTGTTTTATCTAATAATGATTGTATAATAGTCGCACTCATATTCTCTTTCTTTCCTTCTAAAAAATATTACAATAATTTAGATAATGTTTTTAAACTCAATAATATAATCAAAACTCCAACAGCAATCATCATTGGTTTTCTTTTGATTTTATTTACAAAATAAGCTCCTAATGGCGCTGCAATTACACCTCCTAAAATCAAACCTATAATAACCTGCCAACCGTGAATTCCTCCAAAAAGCATGAATGTAATTCCGCTTGCAAATGAAATTGCAAATTCAGCGGCATTCACAGAACCTATTGTATATCTTGGATTTCTACCTCTTCCTAACAATGTTGATGTTACGATTGGACCCCAGCCTCCACCGCCAACAGCATCCATAAAACCACCAAAAGTGGCTAAATATCCAAGTTTTTTAGTTTTCTTTTTGATGATGCTTTTCGCTAATGCTTTTCGAATAATAATAACTGCCAAAACAATCATATAAACCGCTATAAATGGCTTGATAACATCACCATTAATAACATCAGACAATAAATAAGCCCCCATAATCGAACCTAAAACTCCCGGAATTAATAAATGTTTTACCAACTTTTTATTAATGTTTCCGAATTTATGATGCGAAATTGCCGATGCTCCTGTTGTAAACATTTCTGCAACGTGAACTCCTGTACTACTAATTACCGGCGGAACTCCGTAAGCCAATAAAAACGAAGTTGAAGTTGCTCCGTAACCCATTCCTAATGTTCCATCTACCAATTGAGCAAAAACTCCGATGGCAAAAAAGATTAAAAAATCATTATTAAATCCTGAAATTAATCCTTCTACAGAAAACTCAGTATAATGATTGTATACTAATGTAGACAATAAACCTACTAACAAGATCACGGGAATTACAACCCACAACTTTTCTTTTATTGATGCATCAGATCTAACATCATAATTATTTATTTTCAATTCTTTTTCCATACCCTTGGTTTGGTTTCGAGCTTTAAATCCATTACCCTATCGGCTTAATAGATTACTATGCAAAATTAGTACTTATTTCTAAATATCAAAACATTATTTAATTTTTTTACAACTCTAATTCTCTTTTGGTTAAGAATGAAGCAACTTACAATAATATAACAAATTAGCTTCTTAAGTTAAAAATCATATAGACCTGTATTACAACGAAATAAATGGTTAAAAATATTCATTTGCAAATATAACATTTTAAAGTCTACCAAATCCATCGGATAATTATAAAATTGTTCTTATTTTTACAGCAAATATTTATTCATGGATTTTCAAATAGGTCTTGTAATTGCCGGTTTAGTAGTAGGGTTTGTTGTTGGATTAACAGGTGTTGGAGGTGGTTCTTTAATGACTCCAATCTTATTATATTTCGGAATTCCACCAACAACAGCAGTTGGAACCGACTTACTATATGCAGCTTTTACTAAAATGGGAGGTGTATTTGTACATCATAAAAAAGGAAATATCAATTGGACGATTACTGGCTGGCTTACTTTAGGAAGTGTTCCCGCCGCTTTACTTACTCTATGGATTTTGAATAGTATCAAAACAGATATTTCGACTATAAATGCCGTAATAAAATACAGTTTAGGATGGGCTTTACTTTTTACATCTATTGCCATTTTATTCAAAAAGAAGCTATTAGTATACTCACAAAAACATGCCGGAGACAAATTCCACAGTGAAAGTCACACGCAAAATATGCTTACTATAGGAATTGGAGTTTTATTGGGAGCAACTGTAACACTGACTTCTATTGGTGCCGGAGCTTTAGGAACAGTTACGCTGTTTTTTCTTTATCCGCTTTTACCAACACCAAGATTGGTGGGGACCGAGATTGCTCACGCCGTTCCATTAACTCTTGTTGCCGGAATAGGACACGCTTCGATGGGAAATTTAGATTTGACTTTACTAGCTCAATTATTATTAGGTTCTCTTCCCGGGATTTTTATCGGAAGTATGTTAAGCGGAAAAGTGCCTGACTTATTTCTTAGAAACGCCATTGCAGTGATGCTTTTCCTGGCTGGATATAAATTGATTTTTTAAAGTAAGCATCCCCTTTGAAAACATAAAAAGACCATTTCGATAAGATTATTGAAATGGTCTTTTTATGTTTATTAAGAACAGAATTGTTTAAAATGCAATATCTGCCAATGAGTTACTTTCAAGTATTTTAAGTGTATTATCTCTAACCTCAGTCATTAAACGTCTTGCTGCGCAGGTTGTTTCGTCATCGCAATCATCACATTTTTCATAAAAGTTATGACTCGCACAAGGTAACAAAGCTATTGGACCTTCAAGGATACGATATACTTTTGCCATACTGATATCTTTTGGATCTTTTATCAGATAATAACCTCCGCCTTTTCCTTTTTTTGCACCAAGAAAACCGGAGTTTCTGAGTAATAACAGAATACTTTCTAAGAACTTAATTGAAATATGTTCACTTTTAGCAATTTCAGCAATTTGTACAGGTTCGTTATTTTCGCGTCTTGCTAAATATGTAAGGGCTTTAATTCCGTATTTTGTTTTCTTTGAAAGCACGTTTTATAGATTTTAGAGTGTAGAGTGCTAATTTTAGATTTCTGATCTAAAATAACAATCTTCATATTTTTCTACTACAAAAATAGTTTTTTTGAACGAGAAAAATAAGAGAATCCATAACTAAGTTCTACTAAATTAGTATAGTTTAATTAATTTGTATCGTTTACACCAATTAAACTAAATTCTTTGAATATTTTTATTTCTTCGTCCAGAGCTTTTTTATTCACAACATAAGTATCCGAAATAGAATCATGCCACCCTCTGGAACCTCCCAAATAAGTAAAAGCATCAAAAGGGATATAACGGCACAAGCTTCTTTTAAAAATAGTTCCAAAACTAGGTTTTTCTCCATTTTCATCCACAACAATAGTTCCTGTAATAAACTTACCAATTGTTCTTCCAAATAATCCTTCCATCAAAGTATAGTAGATTATTGAAACTGAGATAGCAATAATATTCCAGCCAAGATCACCTAGACCATTAATCCATACACCAATCTCGGTCATCCCAAATAATGCGGAGAGAATACCAATTATAATTCCGATTCCAATTAGGATAATTACAAAAGAGACAAGGTCAATAATATAATTTAAAAAACGTGTTCCGGTCGACGCTAATAATTTATCGTCTAAAACGTAAGTAGAATTGCTCATGTAGATTTAGTTTAATTGTGAATATTTTTTTTTGATTCATCACTAACAAAAATATATTTTTTACTGAGACAATCACCAAAAAGAATGACGATTTTTAACAGTAATAAATTTACAGTCAAAAATCGTCATTACAATAAAGTTTTTAAAATATCATTGCAAATTAAGGACATGTTCTTTTCAATCAAATACAATTGATGATCATGGTTCTTAAGAATTTCATTTTCTAAATTCAAATCCAAAAACCATTGTAAGTTAGGTTTGTTTGGATCTTTTTTGCCAAAATACAGTTTCACTTTACAATTTGGAGATTCCGTTTCATATCGCAATCGAGTTGACGAAACAGCAAATAAATGAGATGTTTCTAAAGCCTTTAAAGCTGCTTTCCAAGCAATAGTCCCTCCGATACTAAATCCCAGAATTACCACTTTACCGCTTTCTAATCTCAGTAAATTTTCTACTGCTTTATCAATTCCGCCATTAAGGAATTGATTATGAATTTCCGTTTCTGTAAGATCAAAAACATCAATACCAGCAAGTTCAGGAGTATTATAATACTGGATATCAAATTTAGATTGTAATAAATCCATGTAGCTTTTCACCCACTCCGAATCTTTCCCTCCAAATAAATCCGATAAAATAAGCAATCTTGGTTTTACCATATTATAAAGATAAGATTTTAGATATCAGATCAAAATCTAATATCTAAAATCAGAAATCTAAAATTATGCAAGCGCTTGCTTCAAATCAGCAATTACATCTTCTATCGTTTCTAGACCTACAGAAACACGTACCAAACCTTGCGTAATTCCAACAGCTAATTGATCTTCTTCAGACAATTTACTATGCGTTGTAGAAGCCGGATGCGTAACAATTGTTCTTGTATCACCAATATTTGCTGATAATGAACAAAGTTGTATCGCATTCAGGAATTTTCTTCCTGCTTCAATTCCACCTTTAATTTCGAATGCAATAATATTACCGCCTGCTTTCATTTGCTTCTTTGCAATTTCGTACTGCGGATGCGATTTCAAGAACGGATATTTCACACTATTTACATTTGGATGACTTTCTAAAAACTCAGCCACTTTTAAAGCATTTTCACAATGTCTGTCAACACGAACGGCCAATGTTTCTAAACTTTTCGATAAAACCCAAGCATTAAATGGTGATAAAGCCGGACCTGTATTTCTTGAAAATAAATAAATTTGTCTGATTAAATCTTCACTTCCAACTGTAACCCCACCTAAAACTCTTCCTTGTCCGTCAATTAATTTAGTCGCAGAATGTATTACCAAATGTGCTCCAAATTTTATTGGCTGTTGCAAATAAGGTGTCGCAAAACAGTTGTCGATAATTAAAATCAGATTGTGTTTTTTGGCAATATCTCCCAATAATTGCAAATCAATTACATCCACACCAGGATTTGTTGGCGATTCTGCGTATAATATTTTTGTATTAGGTTTAATAAAACCCTCAATTGTTTCCGGCTTATTGATATCAAAATACGAAGTTTCGATATTCCATTTTGGAAAATAAGTCATGAACAAAGCATGTGTCGAACCAAAAACACTGCTGGCAGAAACAATGTGATCTCCTGAATTTAGCAAAGCTGCAAAAGTTGAATAAACAGCTGCCATTCCCGTTGCAAAAGCGTAACCAGCTTCAGCGCCTTCCATTTTGCAAATTTTATCTACAAATTCAGTAGTATTTGGGTTGCTAAAACGGCTATATATATTTCTTTCTTTTTCCTCTGTAAAAGAAGCTCTCATATCTTCGGCATCTTCAAATACAAAGCTTGAAGATAAGTATAATGGCACCGAATGCTCTAAATACTGAGTTCTTTCTAATTGTGTTCTTATGGCTTGAGTTTCAAAACCAAATTCTTGTTCGCTCATTGTGTTTGTTTTTCTTGTTTCAGGTTTCAAGTTTTCACTATACGCAAAACCAAAATTTAAAACCCAAAGTGGGTCATTATTTAATAGTCCACTTAAAAATTATCTAATTCTCTAATTGACTAATTTTCTAATTCTATAATGCTTCGTTGTTCAATACAACTTTATATTTTATTGTAGCTGTTGGTTCAATTGTTTTAGAAACTGAGCAGTATTTCTCGAAAGAAAGCTGCGCTGCTTTTTTTGCTTTTTCAGGATTAACATCTCCTTCCAGATAAAAAACCACATTGATTTCTTTAAAAGGTTTTGCTTCTCCAACTTGAACACGTTCTCCTTCTACCTCAGCATTAAAAGATGTTATTTCCTGACGTTGTTTCTTCAAAATCGAAATCATATCAATAGCACTGCATCCCGCAACTCCCATCAATACTAATTCCATTGGACTTGCACCTAAATCGCTTCCGCCAAATTCGGCTCTGCTATCAACATCAACTACATGACCTCTTTCATTTTTGAGTTTAAAATGAAACGCGTCGTTTACTCTGTTTAAGGTTACTTTCATTTTTTTTGTTTTTTGTTTTATTTTGCTTTCGAAAAAGCCATTTTTATTGCCATTGAGGTCAAAACTCCGGCCATAAACCATTTTTGAATTTTTAACCATGTTGGTTTTGTCGCAAAGAATACTGCAATTTTTGATGCCGTTAATACAATTATAAAATTTACAGTAAAACTAATTGTTACCTGAGTAATTCCTAATTGTAAACTTTGCATCATAATTGAGCCGTATTCCGGTTTTATAAACTGAGGAAAAAACGACAAATAAAATACTGCAATTTTTGGATTTAAAACACTTGTTAAAAAACCAACACCAAACAGTTTACGAGGTCTGTCGATCGTTAAATTATCATTTACTTCAAACATATTTTTACCATTTGGCTTAATTGCCTGAAAAGCCAAATACAAAAGATAGACAACTCCCAATGTTTTCAGAATTGAATACGCAAAAGGAACAGCAAATAAAAGCGCCGTTATTCCAAACGACACTAAAACGATATGAAATAAAATTCCGGAAACTATTCCTGCCAGTGAAATTATTCCCGCCTTTTTCCCTTGTGTAATTGACCTGGAAATCAAATAAATCATATTTGGCCCTGGACTAATCACAAGAAAAAATGCTGCTAAAATAAATCCTATAAGTTCATTAAATGGTACCATATTTTTATCCTTTATCTGATAATCTTAAAATATCTCCAAAAACTCCTCTCGCAGTTACTGCAGAACCTGCACCGGCTCCTTGAATTACGATTGGACGATCTCCGTAAGATTCTGTATAAATTTCGAAGAAAGAATCAGATCCTTTCAATCCGCCTAAAGCTGTATCTGAAGGTACTGAAACTAATTTTACTTCGAGAACTCCTTTGTCATTTTGCAAATCTCCAGACAATTCACCAATGTATCTCAATACGTGATTTGGCTTTTGATCGGCTTTGATTTTCTCATAAATTGGGTCGAATTCTTTTAATTTTGTCAAGAAATCAGAAACATTTCCTTCACGTAAATGTTCCGGAATTAGATTCTGAATTGAGATTTCTTCAAACTCATTTTGTAAATCTAATTCTCTTGCCAAGATCAATAATTTTCTTCCCACATCATTTCCGCATAAATCCTCACGCGGGTCTGGTTCTGTGTATCCGTTATCAATTGCTTCTTTCAAAATTTCACTAAACGGAACATCTTTCGCCGAAAAATTATTAAATAAATAGCTCAATGTTCCCGAGAAAACTCCTTTTATTTTCGTGATATTCTCACCCGAAAGGTGCAATAATTTAATCGTGTCAATTAATGGTAAACCTGCACCAACATTGGTTTCATACAAATAATTCTTTTGGTTTTCTGCCAAAGCTTTTCTCAATTCTTTATAGAAACCATAACTTAATGTATTGGCAACTTTATTTGATGAAATCAAATCAAAACTGCTTTCAACCAGCGAAATATAATTTTCTACAAAAGCTGCACTTGCCGTGTTGTCAATCGCAATTAAGTTTTCTAAATGATGCTGATTGGCGTAAGCAATAATATCCTGAATTGTATATGCAAGACCTTCTTTTTCAATATCTGTTTTCCAGTTTGAAGTTACGCCATTTTTATTTAAAAGTAATTTTTTAGAATTGGCAATTGCAAAAACATTCAATCGAACATCTTTTCTTTTTTCGATCGCTGCTGTAGATTCTAAAATCTGATTGATTAAAGTTCCACCTACTAAACCGTGACCGATAATTGCGATATTGATTTTTTTAGAAACTCCAAAAATCTCTCCGTGAATTACATTTAATGCTTTATTAAGTTCCGATTTTTTAACTACCAAACTCACGTTTTTACCCGTAACGGTATTGTTAAACAATATTGGAACAATTTTATTTTTAATTAATGCTGTGTAAGGTTTATGAAAAGTACTCAAATCCTGACCAATAATCGAAATTACCGATACATTATCTGTTACGGTGATTTGGTTTACGTCTTTAGAATAAAAGTCGTTTTCAAACTCTTTTTCCAACTCAACCATTGCCAATGTAGCTTTATCAGTCGCTACAACAAGCCCAATTCCTCTTTCTGAAGAACCTTGCGAAATAATACTTACACTGATATTGTGATCTCCCATTACTTTAAAAATTCGGGCATCTACACCTGATTTTCCAAGTAATCCGCGACCTTCAAGATTTACTAACGAAACATTTTCTAAAACAGAAAGTGTTTTGATTCCTTCTTTTGTAGAATCTGAAGTAATTAAAGTTCCGCGGTTTTCGTGATTAAAAGTATTTAAAATACGAAGTGGGATATTTTTTTCTAATAAAGGAATAATAGTTTTGGCATGCAAAATTGTTGCACCAAAATTAGCCAATTCATTTGCTTCATTAAACGAAAGGAATTCGATTTTTTTAGCATCCGCAACCAAATCAGGATTTGCTGTATAAATTCCGTCAACGTGCGTGAAATTTTGTAATTCTTCAGCATTCAAATAATTAGCAATCAATGATGCTGTATAATTACTTCCGTTTCTACCCAAAGTTGTCGTATCGTTGTTATTGTTTGAACCAATAAAACCTGTTACGATATTTACTGTTGAGCCGTTATGTTCTTTGAAATAATTGACAACATTTTTCTTAGAAAGCTGCTCCAAAGGTTGTGCATCTCCAAATTTAGAATCGGTTTTTAGCAATTCTCTTGAATCAACAAAGTTTGCCGGAATTCCGTTTTCTTTTAAAATTGCCGTCAATAATTTAGCCGAAAGCAATTCTCCTTTAGACAAAATCTGATCTTTGATTTTATTACTGTAATCACCAATTAAACTAACTCCTTCAAAAAGTTTCTCTAAAATGGTGAACTCTTCAGATAAATCAACCTGAGGATAATCTGAAACCTGATAGATTTTAAAGTTTTCGAATAATGGTTTGTAATCCCCGTTTTTAGCAGCGATTTTTAAAATATATTCTAATTCATCTGTAGCATTTCCGCGAGCCGAAACTACAACGGCGATATTTTCGCCTTGATTTACTTTATCAGAAATGATTGAAACTACCTTATTAAGTCCTTCTCCGTTTGATAACGATTTACCTCCAAATTTTAATACTTTCATTTTATTTTTCTATTGTTTCTGCCTTAAAAATATCGGCAAGTAAATGATCTAATTGTTTGTACTCGATTAAAAAAGCGTCATGTCCGTGAACAGAATCTATTTCGCTGTAAAAAACATTGTCTTTGAACTTTTTTAATTCTTGAAAAGTTTCCCGATTTTCTTTTGGTGTAAAAAACAAATCCGAATTGATTCCGATAATATGAATCGCTGCATTTGTTCTGGACATTAAAGTTTCAAAATCGTCACTGTTTCTGGTAATATCTATGGTTTTAAGCAATTGATTCATCAATTTATATGATGACAATTGATATCTCTTTTGTAATTTTTCGCCGTGATGCGCCAACCAGCTTTCTATATTAAAAATAGGCAGCTTGGTATTTACAGTACGTTGAAATTTTTCTTTGAATGATTCAGGAGATCTGTAACACAACATTGCATGAATTCTGGCATCTTCTATAGGTCTTGAAGAATTGTTCAGGATTTGCTCTTGCAAGTAGCAATTAGCAATCATCCAGTCTGTCGATTTCCAATCTGTAGCAATCGGAATTAAGTTTTGGGTGATGTTTGGTTCTAAAGCAAGAATTTCCCAAGCGATTCCTCCACCAACAGAACCACCAATAATAGCATGTAACTGACTAATATTCAAAGCTTCTAAACCTTTTATAAAAATTCGGGCAACATCTCTGGTTGTAAAATCCAGATAGTTTTCGATTATAAACGAATCATTTCCGTTTCCGGGAACGTCAAAAGCCAGAATAGTATATTTGTGTGTATCGATTGTTTTTTCGTCGCCAATTAAATCATTCCACCAACCATTCTCTCCGGTTACCTCAGCGTTTCCTGTCAATGCGTGATTGACCAAAACAATAGGCGCGCTATGCAATGGCAAACCAGAAAGTGTAAAACTTAACGGTAATGACGGATATGATGCACCACTTTCTGTGATGAATTCCTGAATTATGATGGGACTTGGTATATTTTCCAATTTCAAATCTTTTTATTATTGATTTGTATGTGGAAATATTAGAAAGAAAGTACTAGAGTGAAACTAGAAAAATTCTTGTTGTTATCTTTCCACGTTTGGGCGTGGTAGAATGCAGCACCTTCTTCGATTTAACGAAGGGTTGCTAAGGATTCATCGGGTCTAATCCCTCGTCCTTTCTTTATAACATTTCAATACGTTTTTGAACTTAAAGGTGCAAATTAACTACTTATTTCTTAAACTAACAAATTTTATCGAAACTGATTCCGCAATTTCTTAAACATAATTCAACCAAAAACTATTATACGCAAAAAATTACCGAACAATTTGCCCAGTAAAATTAAGCAGGTTTCCCTTATTTTATAGCACTCTTTGATTTAGATAAAAAGTGTTTCATTTTCTTTTGAATACATCAAAAACAATAATGAGTTTGGCTCTTTTTTCTCCGTTACTTTATCCGTTTCCGTGATTCCGAATCTTGGATGTACCAATTCATTTATTGGCGGCGGCGGATTATTTCTTTTAGCTCTTAAGTTTCTCAATGTTGAAAAAGTTTTTGTTAAGTAGTTTAATGTGCTCATGATATTTACGTTTATGTTAGTTTGCATTTTATAATCTTTACTATTTCTTTAATTCTTTGTTATGGTAACCAAATGGAATAAAAAAACCCTTTTGGGTTTTTAATACCAAAAGGGTTTAAGTTTTTAACAACTTATATATACTTTTAGTATCAACAGACGCGTACACAAATACGTGCGACATTAAACATCTTGTTCATCTGTAGGGACTTATTCATCTGTGACTTATTTGCTGCTATTTTAAAAAATTCTTGCATTTGTTTAATTTTATAAGCTTTTCGAAACTATTGAAATACTTTTCACTTGTTCTTCTTTATAAGAACCAATAAAAAATAAAGTTTTTAACTTTTGCTCCGATTGCCATAACTATATTTAGAATACTAAATCTATTTCTTAGGTTATTTGGAGGTGTTACAAATGTGCGAATATTTTTTCAATTACACAAGTGAGGATCAACAAATTAATCTTAAAAAACGTTAAAAAACATCAATTTAACGTTAAAAAACATCTTACAAAATTGACTTTTACTAAAATGAACGGTAAAACCTACAAAAAATATGTTACGAACTTTCCTGTTTCAAAATATCAAAGAACAACTAACTACTATTAAAAACCACTTACAACCAAACTGCTTCTTTGTTTTTAATTTTTTCAGCCACTTTCAAAATGTCAGTAATTACTCCTCTTGAAATAGCTTGTTTACATGCCGATGCACTCTGAATTACTATTGGAACATCTGCATAAGATTGGGTATAAATTTCAAAAATAGTATCAGATCCCTTCAATTGACCAATGGCTGACGAAATGGGTTCTGAAACTAACTTGACTTCTAAAGTATTTTTCTCCACATTAAATTCTCCTACATACCTTAATACATGATTATCCGCTTGTGTGATTTTTGCAATTTTGAACGATTTGTCGACCGCTTCCTTATTAAGGATGCCGTTTTGCTCTAAATGTTCTTCTCTAATGAGCGAATTGATTTTTATATCTGATAATTCAAAATCCTTCCCGATTTCTCTCGTCAAAATCAATAGTTTTCTGGCCGTATCATTTCCGGACAAATCCTCTTTAAAAGTCGAACGCATTAATCCGAGTAGACTCGCATCTTTTAAAAGCGAAGAAAAAGTAGCTTCTTCTGTTGCAAATCGGTTAAAAACATAACTCAGATTGTCCGAAAAGACACCACGAATCTTTGTGATTTTTTCACCTGAATAATACAAGTCCCGTAAAGTCTGTAAAACCGGAAAACCGGTATCAACCGATGTTTCATACAAAAACTCTTTGTCGTACTTCTTAAGATTTGTTCTAATCTCTTTATATAAATCGATTGGTAATGTGTTGGCTTTTTTATTTACCGCCACAATATTAAATCCGTTTTCGATCAACGTATTATAATGATGAATTAGTTCGTCACTTGCCGTAGCATCTACCGCAATTAGATTTTCAAATTCATTTACTTTGGCAAATTCAATAATATCCTGCACTTTAAAAGGAACTGCCAATTGCAGAAAATTGGTTTCCCAGGCATATCCAACGCCTTCTTTCTCAAAAAAAGCTACTGTTGAATTGGTGATAATCGGAAAATGAAAATCGACATTTTTACTTTCGAGAAAAAACTCCTGACTTTCTATAATTTGATTGATCAAAGTACTCCCGATATTTCCAATTCCAAAAAGGATGATATTTATTTTAAGCTTTGACATAATTTCTAATTTATTGGGGTTTGATTAAACCATATTAAGTGATATAAGTTCATTTAATATTGTCAACTTATAATTTGGACACACTGCTGTGCGTCTCTACAAAATGAACTTATATCACTTATATAGTAATAAACTTTTATAATGATTTGCTTTTTATAAAAAATCACCTCTAGCAGAACTCACACTGCTAAAGGCAATTTTTCAAACAAAAAACAAAAAAACCTAATTTTTATTAATGCTGTATTGCGATTGAGTTACGCTTGTGAAAACGGTTTGCAAATCAGCTATTAAATCTTCGATATCTTCAATTCCAACCGAAAGTCGGATTAAATCTTTTGAAACTCCTGTTTCTAATTGGTCCGCATCAGACAATTGTTGGTGTGTTGTACTTGCCGGATGAATAATTAATGATTTTGTATCACCAATATTTGCCAAAAGTGAGAACAGTTTAGTTTCGTCAACTACTTTTTTGGCCGCTTCAAAACCACCTTTTAGTCCAAAAGTGATTACACCACTTTGTCCTTTTGGTAAATATTGTTGCGCTAAATCGTAGTATTTATTGTTTTTAAGACCTGGATAATTTACCCAAACTACCTCATCTTGTTTCTCTAACCATTCGGCCAGAGCCAAAGCATTTTCGCTATGTTTCTTAATTCGGATTGGTAAAGTCTCTAATCCCTGAATGATTTGAAAAGCATTAAACGGACTCAAAGCTGCACCAAAATCGCGTAATCCTTCAATTCTTGCTTTTGCAATAAAAGCGGCATTTCCCAGAGCTTCGTGATATACTAATCCGTGATATCCTGCTGAAGGTTCTGTAAATTCAGGGAATTTTCCGTTAGACCAGTCAAAATTTCCGGCATCTATAATGGCACCTCCTAATGAAGTTCCGTTTCCGGAGATATATTTAGTCAAGGAGTGAATCACGATATTTGCTCCGTATTCGATTGGGTTTAATAAATAAGGAGTAGCTACTGTATTGTCTACAATAAAAGGTACTTTGAAGTTTTTGGCTTCTGCCGAAATTCCTTTCAGATCCAATACATCAAGTTTTGGATTTCCTAAAGATTCTACAAAAAAGGCTCTTGTATTTTCTTTAGCCGCTTTTGTGAAATTTTCCGGTTTAGACGGATCTACAAAAGTCGTTGTGATTCCTAAACGTGGCAAAGTTACATTTAGCAAATTATAAGTTCCACCATACAAACTATTTGAAGCCACAATATGATCGCCCGCTTTTAGCAAAGTCAAAAATGTTGTCGAAATTGCTGACGCTCCAGATGCTGTAACAACTGCTCCAATTCCGCCTTCAAGCGCTGCAAGCCGTTGTTCTAAAACATCATTTGTTGGATTATTTAATCGGGTGTAAATAAATCCGGCTTCGGCTAGACCAAATAAATTGGCAGCGTGATCTGAATTATTAAATACATATGATGATGTCTGGTAAATAGGTACGGCTCTGGTTCCTGCATTTTTAGTAACATCGTGTCCTGCGTGTAGTGCGTTTGTTGCAAATTTTTGTGTGCTCATGATCTTAGTTTTTTAGGTATTATTAATACTATTATATATTGTTATTGATTTTTAAAATTGAAATGTTTTATATAAAAAGGTCTTCTTCTTCGAGATTGTACATTTGAAACAACAAAGATTTTTGACCTTTTATATATAATTCCGGATTATACTTTAAAGTTTCACTTGTTAGTTCTTCCGAGTTTTCATTATTTTTTTGAGAATCTGTTCTCAATAAGTACTGAAATGCGATTGTGTTTATATCTAATGTTTTCATGATTTAAAATTTAAAATGTTGAAATAAAAAAGCCCTTTCGGATGGCTACCAAAAGGGCTTATAGTTCTAACTATAACAAAGATTTACTCTTTCACTTTTGGCAACAGCGATTTGGGATGCACATTTGCATCATCCCACAACATATCATCATATTATTCGCTATTGTTTTCATTTTCATTTATTTTAAATTAATTCACTTTATTAACTCGACTAATTTGATAGAGTAAATATAGAAACTATTTTTAGAACTACCAAATCAAAAAATAACATTTAACATTTAAATATTTTCTTACAGCGAAATTGCTGGTAATTTTCATTAAAAAAATCTGTGTTAATCCGTTTGATCCGTATAATCTGTGGCTAATATTTCAAAATTTTAGAATTTAAAACTCAATCGGGCAAAACCAAATCTTCCGTTTAATCCAAATTGTGATACTGCTCTGGAATAAGCAAACTGATTTGCGTTGCTTAAATCTGTACTTGGCACAGGAGACAATGTTGGCGTTGTATTAGTAAATGCAGGAGTTGCAGGATTATTTCTGTCCGGATAAACATCTCCTATATTATTAAATCCAAGTGTGAATCTGAATTTCTCATTGATTTGATATCCGAAAGATAAATCGGTTACAATTTTTGCACTGTATTCCGGATGTTCGTAAACAGAAGCTGATCCGTCTAAGTTTACATCTGTCGCTCCCGGATCTGTAACTGCTCCAAAATAGCTGTTTCTTAAATAGATATCCAGTTTTTTAATACTGAATGTTGTCATTAAATTAGCTTTCAATTTCGGAATTGCTTCTTCTAAATAAATTCTGCTTGATTCCGGGAAAAACGAATATTTATAAGGTTCTCCACCAGCATCTATAATAGATTGAGGAACATTTAAATCTCCTACTCTTTTTGTTTCATTATAACTTAAAGCAAGATCATTTCTGATCACAAAATCAGGGATAACATCATATTTTTGAGAAATTACTACGTCAATACCTTTAGTTTCAGAGTTGATTCCGTTAGTCCAGAACGAAGCTCTTTCAACACCTTTTAAATCAAATGCTTGTTGAAACAATGTCAATGCCTCTTTTTGTGCCGGTGAAGTTGCTGCATCTATTTGCGTATCTGTTGGCCTTGCATATTGTCCGGTTAATACCACTCTGTCGTCGATTCTTGTAAAATAAGCATCTGTTGCAATTGTAATATTAGCCTCAGGAATTTTGAATGTAAATCCTGTACTGATACTTTTAGATTTTTCAGGTTTCAGGTTTTCAACTCCAATGCTTTTTGCTGCCTGAGAATCATTTGTAAAATAACCAACCTGATATGGAGAACCATTTATAAACTGAGTTGAACTCGTCTCAAAATATTTTTGTTGTAATGATGGCGCTCTAAAACCAGTTTGTCCCGAAATTCTCCAATTGATATTGTCTGTCAATTTTAAAAGAGACGCTAATTTAAAGGTAACTGTACTTCCAAAATCAGAATAATTTTCATAACGCGCTGCTCCGTTTATAAGCCATTTTTCGGTAGCATTTAATTCTAAATCGATATATGCGGCACCACTTTTTCTATCTTTTTCTTTTGCATCCGATGGTTGGAAACCTGAGAAACCTTGCGCTCCCGCTCCACGTTTATTTCCGAAAAAATCTGTAACAATTAATGGTGAATTGCTTGGCAAAATTCCCGATACCAGATTTCCGTTGATATCATACAATCCATAAGACGCTTCATCTCCCGCTTTGATTTGGTAATTTTCATATCTAAATTCTCCACCAAAAGCAACATTCAATCCACTTAAAACATCATATTTTTTAGTCAAATCTAAATTAGTTGTACTTTGCAAAAACGAAACTCTACCTGCATAAAAACTAGAAGGCGAGTTGGTTCCTAAAGTTGCATTAATAGTATTGTTTACATCATATTTAAAGGAGTTTCTACCAAGGTTTGTACTAATATCGGTATCAAAACCAAATAATTGAGTTGTAAGCCCTACTGCAGATGAAAAATCCAGAATATCAGGTTCTATTTCTGGTAAAAATCCATTTTGGTACACTTGCGTGAAAGTTCCGGAACCATTTGGCAATCTGTTAAAAGCGTAAGATTTACCATTTCTATACGAAAGTCCACCAAAAGAATATAAAGATGTAATATCACTTAAAGGATATTTTAAATTATAATAAGCTTGTCCTGAAGCCAATTCTGACTGACCAACACTCATATTATAATCACTTCTTTCCTGACCTCTGTATGCCAATTCATTATTAGTGGCATCAAACCCCAAAGCTGCTTGCATTTGAGTAATAGTTGTAGCTGATGAAATTGCCGTTTGCTGTGCCGTCGTAAAATAATTCACTTGGGGTGCATATTGTTTCAACGAACTAAGAATTTGCGCTGAGTTTGCAGTGTTGTTAATATTACTAAACAACGAGTTTATATAAACCCCATCCTGAGCCGCTCTGTTTTCTACCGCATTGTAGGCATTAAAAATTCCATTACTTCTAATTCCTGCTCTGCTTGTTGCCTGTCTGGTAGTGGCACTTGCCGTAACATTCAGGAAACTTCCGGCTTTACCTAATGAAGTTCCGTAATTTAAGTCTACGTGTAGTTGTTGACCATCGGCTCCACCTTTAAAATTATTAGATCCCGAAGATAAATTTGTACCATATTGAATACCTCCTGAAATAAAATTAGCATTCTTTTTCAATACAATATTGATAACTCCCGCAATAGCATCTGAACCATATTGTGCCGCAGCTCCATCACGCAAAACTTCGATTCTTTCGATAGCGAATGACGGAATTGCGTTTAAATCTGTTCCAACAGATCCTCTTCCGGGAGAACCGTTAATGTTTACTAATGCACTTGTATGTCTGCGTTTACCGTTTACCAAAATCAAAACCTGATCTGGTCCCAAACCTCGTAATTGCGCCGGATCTACGTGATCTGTTGCATCTGCCGTAGAAGTTGCATTACTGGTAAAAGAGGGTGCAACATAATTTAAAATCTGTGTTACGCTGGTTTGTGGCGAGCCTTTTGTTATTTCAGATATATTAAAAACATCAACTGGAACGGGTACATCTGCTTTTACTCTGTTTTTACTTCTTGACCCAACTATTGTCACTTCAGACAATTCATTATTCTTTAAGCTGTCTTGTTCTTTTTTATTTTCCTGTGCATAAATGCCTGAAATTGTCAAAAGACCTAAAGCTATTACTAGATTTTTTTTCATTACTTCTTTTTGGTATTTATTATTATTTTGGGTTAAAGATGATTTACAATTTGTTTTCTTTTTGGAAATAAAAAAACCCCTGCGGTTTGGCAGAGGTTTCTATATATATTTTTCAAAAAAAAAACTACAATAGCATCTCTGCGGAAGGCTCCGGCATCTTACAAGACATATTGCAAATTGTTGATTTCATTTTTTCTTTGTTTTTGATGGTGCAAATTTGCAAACTATTTTTTAATCGACCAAACAAAAACAGAAATAATTTCCATTACCCTATCAAAATAGTATATTATGTTAAATTTATAGTTATAAAATCAAAAAAATCAAAAGTTTAATTTGCAAATCAAAATGGTTTTATACCTTTGCACCCGAATACAGAGGAAAAATTTGAACTGATTGCAACCTCTTCATAATGAAACGGTTCGTTATGAATACTGAAAGATTGATTTCGGTAGTAAAAAATGCTAAAGCAGGAATTCTCCTTTAGCCCTTTTTAGCAATTATTTTTTCTCACTTAATTTTAATTTAATAAATTATTATGGCTTATTTATTTACGTCAGAATCTGTTAGTGAAGGGCATCCAGACAAAGTTGCAGATCAAATTTCGGATGCATTAATTGATAACTTTTTGGCATTTGACGCTGACTCAAAAGTAGCTTGTGAGACTCTGGTTACAACAGGTCAGGTAATTTTAGCAGGTGAAGTAAAATCGAATACCTATCTTGATGTGCAGCAAATTGCTCGCGAAGTAATCCGTAAAATTGGATATACTAAAAGCGAATATATGTTTGAGGCAAATTCTTGTGGAATTCTTTCGGCAATTCACGAACAATCTGCTGATATTAATCAAGGTGTTGACAGAGCTAAGCCAGAAGAGCAAGGTGCTGGAGACCAAGGAATGATGTTTGGTTACGCAACTAACGAAACTGAAAACTACATGCCATTGGCACTTGATTTATCTCATAAATTATTACAAGAGTTAGCAATTTTAAGACGTGAAAACAAGGAAATCACTTATTTACGTCCTGATGCAAAATCGCAAGTAACTTTAGAATATAGCGATGATAATAAGCCAACTCGTATTGATGCGATTGTAATCTCGACTCAACACGATGATTTTGATGAAGAAGCTACAATGTTAGCTAAAATCAAAAAAGATATTATCGAAATTTTGATTCCTAGAATCATTGCTAAAAATCCTGCTCACGCACATTTATTCAATGATAAAATCAACTACCATATTAACCCAACAGGAAAATTCGTTATTGGAGGACCTCACGGAGATACTGGTTTAACAGGAAGAAAAATCATCGTTGATACTTACGGTGGAAAAGGTGCTCACGGTGGTGGTGCATTCTCTGGAAAAGATCCAAGTAAAGTAGATAGAAGTGCTGCTTATGCTACACGTCATATCGCTAAAAACTTAGTTGCTGCTGGTGTTGCTGACGAAATCTTAGTACAGGTTTCTTACGCTATTGGAGTTGCTGAGCCAATGGGTATTTTTATCGATACTTACGGAACTTCTAAAGTAAACTTAACAAACGGTGAAATCGCTAAAAAAGTAGAAGCTATCTTTGATATGCGTCCTTACTTTATCGAGCAACGTTTGAAATTAAGAAACCCAATTTATAGCGAAACTGCTGCTTACGGACACATGGGACGTAAACCAGAAGTTGTAACTAAAACTTTCTCTGCTCCAGGCGGACATACAAAAACAGTTACTGTTGAGTTATTTACTTGGGAGAAACTTGATTTTGTAGACAAAGTAAAAGCAGAATTTGGATTGTAATTCAATCTAAAACTTTGTCTCGTCCTAAAAAAACGACACTGATTATTAGATAAAAATAATTAATTAAACAGTTGCAAGAACGTTCTTGCAACTGTTTTTGTTTTTATAGGTTCTTATTTGGATTTGATTTTGACAATGCATTTGATTTGGTGTTAGCATATGATTAGAATAATGTGGTCTTTGTTCATTGTAAATATTGATCGATTCTTTTATAATTTGTTTTGTAATTTTTATTTTTTGATGATATTTATCGATCATAAATTCTTGTTTTAAAATTCCATTAATTCTTTCTGCTACGGCATTTTCATACGGGTCTGAGTTTTGGGTCATACTGCATAAGACTTTATTTTTGATTAGTTCT
>NZ_FZNL01000024.1 GCF_900187965.1 Flavobacterium sp. ov086
CAAGTAATTACAATCGAAGATACTACAGCGCCAACCTGGTCTACTGAAGTTAATTCGCTTAACGCAAAAATAGAATGCAGCAATCTGGAAGCTTTGGCAGCAGCACAAGCCTTATTCCCTGTTGCAACCGATGCTTGTGATACTGATGTTTCGAATATCGTAAAAGCATCCGGTCAGTTTGTAGCGGTAGAAGGCTGCTCAAATGCAGGAACTTATACCAATACCTGGACTGTAAAAGACGATTGCGGAAATACTTCTGAAACTTTCACGCAAGTAATTACAATCGAAGATACTACAGCGCCAACCTTTGCAGGAGAACTTCCGGGTAATATTACAGTTTCTTGTGATGCAGTTCCTGCACCGGCAAATCTTGAAGCTTCTGATAATTGTAATGGAAATTTACCAATCGTTTTCACTGAAACAAAAAGTGATATTCAAAACGAATGTGCTACAAATTATACTTTAACCCGTAAATGGACTACTAGTGATTGTGGTGGAAATATTACTTCACACATTCAAATCATAACAGTAAGAGATACAACTCCTCCAACGGGAACTGCTCCTGCTGATGTAGCTAATTTGCAAAGCATTGCGGATATTCCAGCCGGAACTCCAGCTGACATCCCTGATGCTGCTGATAATTGCAGTAGTACTGTAAATATTACAGTTAGCGATTCTAATAATGGCGCAAGTGGTTGCGACGGAAATGTTTACATATTAACAAGAACCTATACTTTGACAGATTGTGCTGGTAATAAAACCGAATTGGTTCAAACGTTTACTGTTGACAATAAAGTTTCAATAAGTGCAATTGGCTCAAATGTTACTTGTCTTGGAGGTCATGACGGTTCGATTGCAGTTACCAATAGTCCTGGTTCAACCGTAATTATCAGAAATGAAAATAACGAGATTGTTGATAATACAAATTTACCGGCTGGAACTTATACGCTTACTGCAACATCTGTGGTAAACAATGAGAATCAAACTTGTACAGCTACAACTACAGTAGTGCTTACTCAGCCAAATTATACTATTAAAATCTCCGGACAAATTATAAATGTAGATACAAATACTCCTCTTCCAAATGTACCTGTTACATTGATTCCGCAAGGTACTACAACTGGTCCTATATTACTACGTATTACGGGAGCTGATGGTCGTTATACTTTTACAGGTATGGCTGCAGGAAGTTATTTAGTTCAGGTTCAGGATGCGAATTTAAATAGTGTTTATCAATTGTTTCCTGTAACTACAAGTTTGTTCTTTACAACTCTTGAAGATTGTAAATTTCAAGAACATAATTTTGAATACGGAAAATCAAATCTTCCAATTTTAGGAGATTTTGTTTGGTACGATACTAATAGTAACGGAATTCAGGACGAATGGTACGATGCTAACAATGACGGTGTTATAACTAAAAATGTTCCGGATAGCGAAGGATCAATTGATTTTAGTCTATGGGAATGGATTGATCTAAATGGTGATGGCAGTTATACAGGTTCACAAAATGTTGGTGAATTAAATGCCGGCGGTTTTGGAAATGCAGCAAGTGCAAATGTTATCGTCGATGGTCCTAGCGGATATCATGCCGAAGTAATTGTAGGCATAATGGGATTCTGGAGAAGCAGACCTGAGTTTGAAAATCCTTATGGAGATTATACTATAAAATTGGTTAGAGATGCAAATTTTGACACTGCCGCAACAACTTTAGGGTTTAGTGGTTTAGTAAAAGTTATTCCGTCTTCTGGAGCAGATAAAAGAAAAACCGCTAAACCAGCCAAACCTGCAATGCATACTGTTTGTCAAACAACCAGCGCATCCTCATATGTGGTAACGGTAACTCCGGAAGATTTAATTCACTTAGATGCTGACTTTGGTGTAAACTGTAAAGAATACAAAGATATTGTTGCCAATGATGATAGTGCCGGTCCGTTTCCTGGTTTTAATACTACTACACCAAATGTTTTGAATGTTTTACCAAATGATACCATTGAAGGTGTGGTTGTAACGGCGTCTGATGTTATAATAACTACGATAACACCAAATGAATTTTTACAATTAAATGCTGATGGTTCTGTAGACATTTTACCAAATGCACCTGCGGGAACTCTAACAATGGTATATCAAATTTGTGAAGCCGATCAAACTTCAAACTGTGATACTGCTACCGTAACCGTTACAGTTATATCTCCGGTTGATGCTGTAAATGATATCTATACTATTGGCTGTAATACTTTTGGATTAGCAGGAAACGTTTTAGCCAATGACTTTATAGGTGCAACGAGAGCTTCATTAGAACTGATAAACTTTACGTTATTGAGCCAAACCGATAATGAACCAAAAACAGATCCAAACATTACTATTGATGCTTCCGGAAATGTAATGGTATCAAGTTTAACTCCGTCCGGAACTTATAATTATGCTTATCAAATTTGTGATAAACTAAATACTGACAATTGTGATACTGCTACTATCACTATCACAGTAGCTCCGGCTGGCGTAACGAACCTCGCAAACGAAGCTTGTACTGATGACAGATCTCCTGTTGATTTACTTGCCTTATTGCCAGAAAACACACCACGAACAGGAACTTGGACAGATATAGATGGCAGCAATGCATTGCAAGGAAATGTACTTAATGCATTTGGACTAGCGCTTGGCAATTATAAATTTGAATATAAAATAGTCGACGACAATTGTCCAAGAAGTATATTTCTTACTATGGAAATAAATGATGATTGCAGAGTATTAGCCTGTGAAAACATTGTAATACATAATGCCTTCTCTCCTAATGGAGACGGTAAAAATGACTTTTTCGTAATTGATAATATCGATCAGACGGAATGCTATCCTGAAAACACTGTAGAAATATATAATCGTTGGGGAATATTGGTTTTTGAAACTTCAAATTACAATAATACAACCAACGCATTTGACGGAACCTCAAGAGGAAGAACAACTGTAAAACAATCAGATGGATTACCAACAGGAACCTATTTTTATATTCTTAACTACAAATCTTTAGACGGAAATAATGCAATTCAAAATAATAAACTAGACGGATATTTATATCTGTCAAGATAGATTACAGTAGGATAAATGCGCTATAACTAATATTTTTTATAGCGCATTAAGTAATAATCAATAAAAAAAATCCTTATTTTTTGAATAAGCGAGTGCATTGACTTTTTTGATTTACCGTATTACAAAAAATCAATAGCAATAATTAAAATAATAAATATCTACTATGAGAACAAAATTATTTTTCTTCGTCATTATGTTTGTTACAATTGCGGGATATGCTCAACAAGATGCACAATTTACGCAGTATATGTACAACACAATAAATATAAATCCCGCTTATGCTGGTTCTCGTGGCGCTCTAAGTATTTTTGCTTTGCACCGCGATCAATGGGTAGGACTTGATGGAGCTCCGAAAACCAATACTGTTTCGGTTAATACTCCAATCAATAATAGCAATATAGGGATAGGACTTTCGTTAGTGAATGACAAAATTGGTCCCACAAACGAAAACCAAATTTCGGCAGATGTATCTTATACCATACCAACTTCTGAGACCTGGAAACTCTCTTTTGGTATTAAAGCCACTGCAGATATTTTTAATCTTGATGTGACTAAGCTAAACCCCGAAACCGCCGGAGATCCCCAGTTTCAAGACTTTAATAGTGATTTTTCACCTAATATTGGAGCTGGAGTTTATTGGCGTTCAGATAAAGCATACATAGGATTATCGGTTCCTAATTTTATAGAAACCAATCGCTATGATGATAATGATGTAGCAATCTATAAAGATAAAATGAACTATTATTTAATGGTAGGATATGTTTTTGATCTCTCTTATGATTTAAAATTTAAACCCGCATTACTAACAAAAATGGTTGAAGGCGCTCCTCTTCAAGTAGATGTTTCTGCAAACTTCATGTTTTTTGAAAAATTTACTGTTGGAGTGGCCTATAGATGGAGTGCTGCCATAAGTGCTATGGTAGGATTTCAAATCACAGATGGGTTATATGTTGGATATGGATATGACAACGAAACGACCAATTTAAAGAACTACAATTCAGGTTCGCATGAAATTTTCCTGCGCTATGAAATCTTCAAAAACAATGGTAAAATCACAACTCCTCGTTTCTTTTAAAAATGATTATTATGAAAAATTATATATTCCTTTGTCTAACAATCATAAGTGTCTTTTCATTTAAAAGTTATTCTCAGCAAACAAAAGTAAACTCTGGTGATAAAAAATATGATAACTATGCTTATGTTGACGCGATAAAAACCTACGAGAAAGTAGCCCAAAAGGGATACAAATCTGAGGACATGTTTAAAAAGCTTGGTAACTCTTATTATTTCAACTCTCAGTTTGACGGAGCTGCAAAATGGTACGGAGAACTATTTGCAATGAACACAAATCTTGAACCTGAATATTATTACAGATATGCTCAGTCTTTAAAATCTATAGGACAAATTGACCAAGCAAACAAAATTCTGAATGAGTTTAATACCAAATACAAAGACGATATTAGAGGTAAACTTTATAAAGAAGATGTAAACTATCTCGACAAGATTAAAGCAAATTCAGGCCGTTATAAAATTGAAGATGCAGGTGTAAACAGTAAATATTCAGACTATGGTTCATTTGTATACAACAACAAACTATACTTTACCTCTGCCAGAGACACCGGAAATTTTTCGCAACGCAAACACAAATGGACAGGAGAATACTTTACAAATCTTTATGATGCCGATATTGATACCACAAACAACAGTGCTTCTAAAGTGCATAAATTTAAAAGTGCTTTAAACACTAAATTCCACGAAGCTACACCAGTTTTTACAAAAGATGGTAAAACGGTTTACTTTACAAGAAACAACTATGTAAATGGTAAAAAAGGAAAAAATGAAAATAAAATTACTTTAGTAAAAATATATAAAGCAACACTCAATAATGATGGCAAATGGGGAAATATTACGGAACTTCCGTTTGACAGTGATAATTACACTACCGCACATCCAGCACTAAGCCCCGACGAAAAAACACTTTATTTTGCCTCTGATATGCCTGGAACGTTAGGACAATCCGACATCTATAAAGTTAGCATAAATGGCAACGGAGAATATGGTACGCCCGAAAGTTTAGGAAAGCCCGTTAATACTGAAGGAAAAGAAACTTTTCCGTTTATCACTAACGAGAAGGAAATCTATTTTGCCTCAGACGGACATCCCGGATTAGGTGGTTTGGATGTATTTGTGGGACAAATAGAAGATAACGGAACTATAACCGGAATTGAGAATCTTGGTGCCGATATTAACTCTCCAAAAGACGATTTTGCTTACATCATTGATCCTGTCTCCCGACTAGGTTATTTTAGCTCCAATAAAGAAGGCGGGTTAGGCTCTGATGATATCTATAAATTTTTAGAAACAAAAAGACTAAGATGTATCCAGGAACTAAACGGTATTATCACAAATTCTGAGACCGGAGCAATTTTACCGGGATCAAAAGTTACCTTATACGATATGGGATCTAATGACCCAAAAAGCTCTGTCATTGCAGATGAAGCGGGATATTACAGCTTCTCTGTTGAATGCGGCAAAAGTTATAATGTCCGAGCGGAGAAAGTAGATTTTTCTACTAAAGAAGTTAGCATAACAATTGGAAAAATAACCGGTAAAACCAGCCTTCCAATTGCATTAGATCCGTCAACTTGTAAAGTAACCGTTGGGGATGATTTAGGAAAATGCTTCAAAATAAAAATGATCTATTTTGACTTAGACAAATCAAATATCAGAACGGAAGCTGCTTTAGACTTAGAAAAAATATTAGTTGTATTGAATGACAATCCTACCATGAAACTGGATATTCGCTCACATACAGACAGTCGTGCCTCATTTAAATACAATGACGCCTTATCTGACCGAAGAGCCAAATCTACCATACAATGGCTCGTTAAAAACGGCATTGCACCAAACAGATTATCAGGTAAAGGTTATGGAGAAACCCAACTTGTAAATAGATGCGCCGACGATGTGCCTTGTACAGAAGCCGAGCATCAGGAAAATAGACGCAGCGAATTTATTATTACTGCATTATAAAAAATTTAAACTCCAATATTTTAAAATTCCAGATTCCAATGATATTCATTCTATTATTGGAATTTGGATTTTTTTTTAGGATCAACGCTAAATATTGTGGGAAAAATAAATATACTCACTAATTATTTTTTACCGCAAACAGCGCAAAGATTTTTATCTAAGAATATGCCTTAGAAAGCACAGAGTTCACAAAGCTAAATCAATACAAAGCTTTGCTCCCGATAGCTATCTGGATTGCCTTTTATAAAAACTAAGATTAAAAAAACTTAGCTCCCGATAACTATAAGGACTGTATAATTTTTTCTATTTGGAATTTATAAATTTTGCAAAAAAAAAAGTCGTTGCAATTCTTTGAATTACAACGACCAATAAAAACCAACCAGTCCAAAATTTTCCTATATTCTTGCAAATATATTTGTATAGTATTTTTTTCCCGTTCTTGGATCGGTTGTTATCGATATTCCAAAATGAGTATAATTTCCTTCAATATTTTCTTTATGTTCCGGGCTGTCTAACCAGGCTTTAAAAGCAGCATCAGAAGTTTTGTAGTTATAAGCTACATTCTCTCCAACGTTTTTAGCACCAAGCAATTTCATAATATTCTCTGAACGTAAAACAAAATCATTGTGATTAACAACATTGTTCTCGATCATGTATTTATTATGCTCTTCGCACTTATAAGAAATGTGATTGATTTTTTCTAATGCGTTTAAACCGATACTTACACGGTAATCGTTTATTAATTGCATCGTTTCAAGTTCAGAATCGTTGTATGTATAACTTGTTACAACTTGCTCTGTTGAAGTACTATCTTCAGTTCCCTCAGCAGTGTCAGCAGTGCATGAGTTCATTGTAATAAACATTACAATGAACAACATGTTGCAGATAATCTTCTTCATAATCAATAGCATTTAAAACTTTAAAGTAAATGTTGGGGCAAATTCTTTAAATTTATTTTTAGATAAATCTTTTCGTATTTCTTAAGCCAAACGTATTTAATTTATCGGTAAACTACAAAATTAATCGATGAACTACATCATTATTTTATTATACAAAGTAAAATTCCTACAACTAAGAAGATAACCTCTCGATCTTCCAAGAAAAATCAGATTGGCTCGTATAACGAATTCTGTCGTGCAATCTGTTTGGTCTTCCCTGCCAAAATTCTACCTCTAAAGGAGTTACCAAAAATCCACCCCAGTTTTCAGGTCTTGGAATTGGTTTTCCTTCAAATTCGGCTTCCAGTTTCTTTAAATTTTCTTCTAAAAATGCTCTTGACGGAATCACTTCGCTTTGATGAGAAACTATCGCACCAAGTTTACTTCCGTCAGGACGAGAATCAAAATAACCGTCCGAAATGTTTTCAGAAGTTCTCTCAGCAGTTCCTTTAATAATTACCTGACGCTCCATTTCCTGCCAAAAAAAAGACAAACAAACATGTGGATTTGCGGCAATTGCTTTTCCTTTTTCGGAATCGTAATTGGTATAAAAAATAAAACCTTCCTCAGAAAATTTCTTTAATAAAACAACTCTCGATTTCGGGAAACCGTCCAATCCAATTGTCGAAACCGTCATAGCGTTTACTTCTCCGCTTGCGCCAAAATCTTCGACCTCATGAAACCATCGGTTAAAAAGGTTAATTGGATCCTCAGGAATATTAGTTTCTAATAATTCACTTTTCTCGTAAGACTTTCTATAATTGCTTAAATCGTTCATTTTTTAGATCTTTAGATTGTTGGACTTCTTAGATTTTTAGATGTGATCAAATTTTGATTTTTAAACCTGGTATTATTCAAAATCAAAAGAAACGCCATCATTTCCTAATAAGACATTTGGGAAAATGGTTTCTGCTTCTTCTTTAAAACGCTCAATTCCGTCATATCTTGTAGAATAATGTCCTAAAACCAAATGTTTGGCATTTGCTTTTAAAGCTATTTTTGCAGCTTCTATTGCAGTAGAATGTAATGTTTTTAAAGCCAAAGCAGCTTCCGATTCCAGAAAAGTAGATTCGTGGTACAAAACATCAACATCTTTTATAATTGGGATAATATTCTCATGATAAACCGTATCTGAGCAAAAAGCATAACTCAATGCAGGAATTGGGTCAAAAGACAATTTCTCGTTCTCGATTACAGTTCCGTCGTCAAGCGTAACATTTCCTCCGCCTTTTATTTTTTGATAATATGCCGTATGAATTTCGTATTGCCTTACGGCGTCTACATTTAGTTTTCTGTCTCCGGGTTTTTCCTGAAACAAAAATCCATTCGTGTAAACGCGATGTTTCAGCGGAATCGTTTTTACGATAACCTTACTATCTTCAAAAATGACTTCGCTTTCTTTAGATTCCAATTCATGATAAAACAACTCATAAGTTGTCCAGGAACTCGATAATCTCAATTGTAACGTAATGATTTCCTTGATTCCTTTTGGACCATAAATATGCAGATCAGTAGTACGTCCCAGAAGCGCAAAAGTCGAAATAGTCCCAATCAGACCAAAAAAGTGATCTCCGTGTAAATGCGAAATAAAAATGTGATTAATTTTTGAGAATTTAATCTTGTTTTTACGCAATTGTACTTGAGTTCCTTCTCCGCAATCAATCAAAAACATTCTGTTTTTAATCTCTAAAACCTGCGCTGTTGGGTTAGTAATCGTTCTGGGAGTTGCGGCATAACAGCCAAGTATAGTTAATTTCAATTTTATGTTTATTCGTTTATTTGGTGAATCGTTTAATCGCCAAAGATTAAAAATCAGATAAAAATATCGATTAAACAGTTAAACAAATAAACAATTAACCAATTTCTTAAAATCCGAGATCTCTTTCGATTTCTTCCATTTCGATAATATCATGTGCTTCTAAAAGGGAAGGAACAACGATTAATTTATCAGAAATAGCATTAAAGTCAAGATCAGAAACTACAATTATAAATGATTTTTTAGCTTTTTTTTGTTGTTTGGAAAGCGGTAAAAAAAGTTTCAAATCACCTTCTGCCAATTGAGCATTTGATGTTAAATCGATTATAATATTTTGTTTTTCAAAGGTTTTAAACTGCTGCGTCACTTTCTCCAAAAAAGAATTAAAATCTCCCTGGGTATCTTTAATCGTAACGGTATGTCCTTTTTGATCTACTTTCATTTTATAATATATAGGCTCTATTTTCGAGAGCTAAGGTACGAAGTTTTTTGTTTTTAATTTTAGTTTCAAAGTTTCAGGTTTCAAGTTTGTCAAGCTGAACGTCCCACAACGTGAAACTTGAAACAAAAAAACTAAACTTACTGTATTTTCGAAGCTAAAAGATAAATTACAGCCATTCTGATCGCTACACCATTTTCGACCTGATTCAAAATCACTGAATGATCTGAGTCTGCCACTTCAGAGGTTATCTCTACTCCTCTGTTGATTGGTCCCGGGTGCATGATTACGATTTCTTTTCCAAGTGAATCTAATAATGGTTTATCAACTCCATATTGTTGTGCGTATTCACGTGTTGATGGAAAGAAATTTACATCCATACGTTCGTTCTGAACGCGAAGCATGTTTGCAACGTCACACCATTCTAATGCTTTTCGTAAATTTGGTTCAACCGTAACTCCTAGAGATTCAATATATCTTGGAATCAATGTTTTTGGTCCGCAAACCTTAACTTCAGCGCCTTGCATTTTCAAAGCATATATATTTGATAAGGCTACTCTTGAATGCAGAATATCACCTACAATAACAACTTTTTTTCCGGCTACATCGCCCAATTTTTCTCTGATCGAATAACTGTCTAATAAAGCCTGAGTTGGATGTTCGTGTGCTCCGTCTCCGGCGTTTACTATACTGGCTTTGACATTTTTAGATAAAAAATAAGCCGCTCCGGGATTGGAGTGGCGCATTACTACCATATCTACTTTCATAGATAGAATATTGTTTACAGTATCAATTAAAGTTTCTCCTTTTTTAACAGATGATTGTGCTGCGGAAAAACTAATAACATCTGCAGATAATCGTTTTTGTGCTAACTCGAAAGAAAGTTTTGTTCTGGTACTGTTTTCGAAAAATATGTTAGCAATCGTAATATCTCGTAATGAAGGAACTTTTTTAATAGGTCGGTTAATGACTTCTTTAAAATGATCGGCAGTTTCAAAAATTAGGTTAATATCATTCTCGTTGATGTATTTAATTCCTAATAAGTGATTTACGCTTAATTCTTTCATTTTTGTTTCTTTAATATTTATTTGTCAATGCTTCTTTAACGAGAAGCTGCTTTATTGAATCATTCTATCTACAACTTCACTGTAATCTTGCAAATCCCTTGCATCTTCATCAAAAATCTTCTGCCATCTGAAACCGGTAATTTCAATTTTAGTTCGTGCAGAACCATCCCACTTTATTTTAAAATCGTTGTTTATTAAAACTTCGGCAACTCGTTTTCCAACTTCTATAGTAACTGCATCATCAGAATTATCTACTTTCTGAAAAGCGATATACAAGCTTGGATTTTCAATAGCGATTGCTCTTGCTAAGTCTTGTTCGTGATAAAAGCAATAACCATCAGACTCTATTTCATTTTCCTGCAATTCTCTTTCAACCTCAACTACTTCATATTCACCATCGGTTGTGGTGTAACCTGCTTTGTGAAGCGCAACGATATTATCATCACATAATTCATCAAACGCATTTATTAGTCTTTCAGTATCTGTTGGACTTTTCCATTGTTTACTTTCCGAAAGTAACTTTTGGTATTCCTCTCTTATGGTATCAAAAGCCCATTCTTCAGAGATTTCGTCTGCAAATTCGTTATCCTCAATTTCTTCTATAATGTTTTCCTGAATCTCATCAATAGAATGAAATCCCATTCTGATCTGATTAAAAATTGATTCATAAATAAACGTTTTATTCTCTGTCATGTTTATTGTTTAATTGTTGATTTGTTAAAATTGTTTAATCGTTTTGTTTATTGCGATTAAACAATTAACCGATTTACCGATTAAACTAATTCGTTACCAGATGAACAACGTCTTCACCTTCATTTTCTATCCAGCTCACTTTTACTTTTTCGCCATTAATAGCATCTACCTGACGACCGCGATAATCGGGCTGAATTGGTAAATTACGGCTAAAACGTCTGTCGATTAACACCAACAATTCGATTTCTGAAGGTCGCCCAAAAGATTGAATTGCAGTTAAAGCAGAACGAATGCTACGTCCGGTAAACAAAACGTCATCTATAAAAATGACTTTCTTGTCTTCGACTATAAAATTTATTTGTGTTTTATTGGCTTCCAGCGGTTTATCAGTACGACGGAAATCATCTCTAAAAAAAGTGATGTCCAGATATCCCAAAGAAATTTCAGGAACCTTGTATTCGTTTTCTAATATTTGTTTTAAACGTTCAGCTAAAAAAACGCCTCTTGGCTGAATCCCGACCAAAATAGTATCGGAGAAATCAAGATGTTTTTCGATTAACTGACAAGCCAAACGATGGAGTATGATAGTAACTTCTTTTGAATTAAGTAATACTTTTTGGCTCATAATTAAGTGTAATGTTTGGTTGGGCAAATATACGAAATCAGAATTTATTTGTTGGGGTGTTGGGAAGGGAAATATTTTTTTATTGAATTGATTCTTTAAGTTGCTAAACTTAATTTAATTTTCAAAAGTTTTTACATTTGTAGTTTTACAAAATAAAATCTTTTTTTTGCTGCTGTAGATTTAAAACATTTCATTTGCTGTTTTTTTGTTTTATTTATCAACATGACACCGAATGATTTTTTAAAATGAACTATCAAATATTAAATACCAAAAAACATGATATACGAAAAAAGCTTAGAAGACGAAATAGATTGGAAAGTAATTGATCAACTGCATACAGCCACAAATTTCTTTGCATCTACCAGTACAGAGTTGAAAAAATTATATTTTACATTAGTAGGAATCTCTATTCCTATATTAATCAAGTTATCTGATGATAAATTAGACAGATCCTTATTTATTAGCATTTTTACCCTAACATTGCTTTTTTGGATATTAGATAGTTATACATACTTCTATCAAGATAAATTACGTGAAAAGATGAATGTATTATTTAACAATATAAAGCATAGAAATATTATTAAGAAAACTATAAGTGAAGATAATGACGAAATTATTATTGAAATTGATAGGACTAGTAAAAATAGAATTTGGAGATCGTTATTCAATTATTCAATGCTTTTGTACTTAACAATGTTTATTATTACATTAATTGCTTCTCTTTTATTTTGGACTAATATAATCTAATCTTATGAAATATTTTGTCTGCTATACAATAAGAGATAAAGAAATTACATTTTCTTTATTACAACATTATGCTAACTTTTTAAAAATTAGCGGTGATGTTTATATAGATCTTATAAATAATAATTCTCTTGATAAACAAAAAAGAGTTTTTCAAGAATTAGATCAATGTGATGTATTAATTATTATAGAAACAAAAAACGTTTACAATTCTAAATGGGTTGAATTAGAAATTAATCGTGCTCTTGAATTAAAAAAAGAGATAGTTAAAATTTCAGTTAAAAGTATTTTAGAAAAAATAAGTAATTCTAATACATTTTGTTAATATTTTTCAATTCTGCTCTTGTAATTATAAACCATAAAATTATAATTTGTGTAATTAGAAAATGAACAATCTTATAGTAATTTTCAAAATATTTTGACAATTAAAACCCAATCTCGAAAGAATATAAGGCGATACTGCGGAAATTCTTTCCTCGTCCTTAAAGTATAAGTCAAAGATTTCAAATCTAGATTTAGCAATTTTATCCAGTCAATAAAAAAAATGATTTACATAGACAAAAGCACATTTCCTCATTGTTATATTGAAGAAAAGAAATTTGACTGGGGAGAACCATACGATGACATAACGCCAATTTTTAATTTATCGATTGATCCGGATTTATCTGATATTGAATTTACAATTGAGGTATTAGGCAAAAATAATTTTAAAATTAATTTAGGGAAGTTGTATAATATTCTACTTAACTATGAAGAAAATGATCGAATAGAAAACTTTAATACTCCAATTTTTAATCGCGAACTTTTATTAAGTAATATCCAAAAATATTTGAACTCTAATGAAGATCATATTTCTCCGTGGGAACAATCATATGATACATATCCTACTGAAAATGATTATTTGGAATCAATTGAAAAAGATCTAAATAGAATATTATTATTTGAACGAAAGCAATACTAATCAAAGCTAATTAAAAATCATGAAAGTAAAAATCATAGGAATTCCTGTCCAAGATCAGGAAAAGGCATTACAATTTTATACTACAAAATTAGGTTTTATTAAAAAACATGATGTGCCTTTAGGCGAAGGCAATAGATGGTTAACGGTAGTTTCTAAAGACGAACCAGACGGAGTTGAAGTTTTATTAGAACCATCACCAAATCATTTTGAACCTTCAAAAACGTATCAAAAAGCGTTGTTTGAAGCCGGAATTCCCTACACGCAATTTAATGTTGATAATCTTAAGGAAGAATATGAAAGATTGATTAGTCTTGGTGTAGAATTTAGTATGCAACCAACTGAAATGGGGAATGTAAAAATTGCTATTTTGGATGATACTTGTGGGAATAAGATTCAGCTTATTGAAATAATCTAACTATTTATCTCCATACGTAGACTGGATTAAAATCCAGCCCTACAATATTTGCCGAGCCGATGGCTCTCTACTTATATTGAAATATTTTACTAGTAGATTTTTTTTGCTATTTAATTTATTCCCGTACGGATTGATTATTAAAAAAGGCATTGAACATTTTAAATTCACCTAAGTAAGAATCCTGAAATGAAATATCTTCAAGAACAACATTCAATAATTCTTTTGGAAATTTCTGATATGATAATTTATTTTCTACAATTTTTTCAACTTCTAAAACCAACTCGTCAATTTTTCTGGTTTCGGAACTATTTTTTTCTAACTCATCAATTTTTGACTGCGGAATAACCATTTGGTTTTTATGAGTAATCGTTTGAATTACATAATAGGGAACTAAAAAACTTATATACAAATTGATTGATTTTAATTCGCCATTCTCAATCACATTAAGAAAAAATGTCAAACATCTGTCTTCCCAATGGTCAAGCTTGGAAAAGTCCTGGAACTCCTTTAATGTATAATCTTGTTCAAATTCATCGGTAAGTACTTTACGTTCTCTTATTGATTCTTCTGTATCAAAAGAATCAATAAGAGAACGTAATTTTTTATATTCATCAGATGCAATGAGTTTATCCCTTTCTGTCCATGCACATATATTTTTAGGATAATAGAGATAAGCTATATTTTCCAGAACTTTTTTAATCATAAGATTTACTTGTTTAAACTTTATCTAAGTTAATAGAAATCTCTAAATATTAGAACTTTTCAATCAAATTATATAAAGCATTTTTTTATTGTTTGAAGTAATTTTAATCTACGATAATTAGAATACTGGATTCTTATTACAAAACTTAAAACAGCAAAATCATGCAAAAGATAATTACACGTTTGTTAATGGTATTTGTAATACTATTTTCATTTACTAGTTGCGAAGTTATAGGAGATATTTTTAAAGCCGGAATGGGATTCGGAATCTTTATCGTCATCTTTATAGTTGCGATTATTATTTTCATCTTCGCCAAGATATTCGGCAATAAATAAGCATAAAAAAATCCCGTTCGGTTGCGAACGGGATTTCTTTTTTATCTAAAACTATGTTTTATTTAGCGTACATTTTTGTTCTTAATTCCTGAACTTTTTCATCATCCAGATATTCATCAAATGTCATATAACGGTCTATTGCTCCATTTGGCGTTAACTCCACTACTCTATTACCAACAGTTTGTGCAAACTCGTGGTCATGCGTTGTGAAAATTACTGAACCTTTGAAGTTTTTTAATGAGTTGTTGAAAGCCGTAATAGACTCCAAATCTAAGTGATTTGTTGGCTCGTCAAGCATCAGGATATTTGCACGCTCCATCATCATTCTTGATAACATACAACGTACTTTTTCTCCTCCTGATAAAACGCGGCTTGTTTTTAAAGCTTCTTCTCCAGAGAAAATCATTTTCCCTAAGAATCCTCTAATAAATACCTCATCGCGCTCTTCTTCTGTTTTTGCGTATTGACGTAACCAATCTACCAAAGTCAAATCGTTTTCAAAGAATGAATGATTTTCTGCCGGTAAATAAGCCTGATTTGTTGTAATTCCCCAATCAAAAGTTCCTGCATCAGCATTTTGCTGACCGTTTAAAATTTCGTAGAAAGCTGTTGTAGCACGTGAATCTTTAGAGAAAAGAACGATTTTATCGCCTTTTGCCATATTCAGGTTTACTCCTTTAAACAAAAGATCTCCTTCTACTGAAGCTTCTAAATTTTCTACATTCAAAATCTGATCTCCGGCTTCACGATCCTGATCAAAAATAATCGCAGGATAACGACGGCTTGAAGGTTTGATATCTGAAATATTCAATTTAGAAATCATCTTTTTACGAGAAGTTGCTTGTTTCGATTTTGCAACGTTCGCACTAAAACGACGAATAAACTCTTCTAATTCCTGTTTCTTTTCTTCGGCTTTTTTGTTTTGCTGAGCACGTTGTTTTGCTGCCAATTGGCTAGACTCGTACCAGAAAGTATAGTTTCCTGAGTAGTGATTTATTTTTCCAAAATCGATATCAGAAATATGTGTACAAACCGAATCTAAAAAGTGACGGTCGTGAGATACTACAATTACTGTATTTTCATAATTTGCCAAGAAGTTTTCTAACCAAGAGATGGTTTCAAAATCCAAATCGTTGGTAGGCTCATCCATAATAAGCAAATCCGGGTTTCCAAAAAGTGCCTGCGCCAAAAGCACACGTACTTTAATTTTTCCCTCTAGATCTCCCATTAAAGTATAATGGTGTTCTTCGTTGATTCCTAAGTTCGACAGCATCGATGCGGCATCAGAATCTGCATTCCATCCGTTCATTTCTTCAAACTGAACCTGAAGTTCTCCAATTCGGTCTGCGTTTTTATCGTTGTAGTCTAAATAAAGCTCATCCATTTCTTTTTTAACAGCATAAAGAACTTTATTTCCCATCAAAACGGTTTCCAAAACGGTATGCTCATCGAACATGTTGTGATTTTGGTTCAAAACCGACATACGTTTTCCCGGCTCTAAATGAATGTGTCCGGAAGTTGGGTCGATATCGCCCGAAATGATTTTTAGAAAAGTAGATTTTCCAGCACCATTGGCTCCAATAACTCCATAAATATTTCCGTGTGTGAATGTGGTATTTACTTCGTCAAACAAAATTCGTTTGCCAAATTGAACTGATAAATTATTGACTGTTAACATGAATGTCTTTTTAATTAATTTGGTGCAAAAGTAGTGAAAAAGGTTCTAAGTTGCAAAGGTGCTAAGGTTCTAAGTTTTTTTATTGTGGGCGTTTATTTTTTACCATATAAGTCATATAAGTTCATTTAAGCCAAACTTAATAACTTATATGGCTAAAAAATAAATCATGTAAGTTTTATAAATATTTAAACTAAGCTTATAATCTCTTATATCACTTATATGGTTTAAAATTACAATTTTGCTTACCTTCACTTTTTATTCAAAATTATGCAGGCTCCCATTTTATTATATCAAACTTCTCAATCTAAAATAGAAGTCGAAGTAACTTATCTTGACGAAAGCTTTTGGCTTTCGCAAAAAGCAATGGCACAGTTATTTGGAATTGAATCCCATACGATAACCTATCATTTAAAAGAAATTTATAAAAGTTTAGAATTAGATTCAATTTCAACTACTCGAAAAATTCGAGCAGTTCAAATCGAAGGAAAAAGAGAAGTTAGCAGAGAAATTGATTTTTACAATCTTGATGTAATTATTGCTGTTGGTTATAGAGTAAATTCTAGTCAGGCTACTCAATTTAGAATTTGGGCAACCAAAACGCTTAAAGAATTCATCATTAAAGGATTTGTTATGAATGATGAAATGCTTAAAAACGGAAAGGCTTTTGGCAAAGATTATTTTGAGGAGTTATTAGAACGCATTAGAGAAATTCGTTCTTCGGAAAGACGTTTTTATCAAAAAATAACGGATATCTATGCTCTTTCTGCAAATTATGAAAAAGATAGTATTGAGACTAAAGCTTTTTTTGCAACGGTACAAAATAAACTTCATTGGGCAATAACCGGAAAAACTGCTGCGGAAATAATTTATACAGAAGCTGATGCTGCCAAAATTTATATGGGATTGTCGACATGGAAAGATGCGCCTGACGGAAAAATTCTAAAAAGTGATGTTAGTGTTGCTAAAAACTATTTGAATGACGCACATATTCAAGAACTTAATCGAATTGTTTCTGCCTACTTAGATCTGGCCGAAAATTATACCAAAAGACAGATTATTATGCAAATGGAAGATTGGAGTGTTTTCCTTAATAATTTTCTGCAACTTTCAAGTTATCCAATTCTGAATGATAAAGGAAAAATCACTCACTTAGAAGCAAAAATCAAAGCTGAGATGGAGTTTGAAAAATTCCGAATTATTCAAGACAGAGAATATTTGTCTGATTTTGATAAGGAAATAATGAGATTAAACAAGAAATAGTTAAGCTTTAGTATATAAGTTCATTAAAATAAACTTTTTACATAAAAGGCAAAATACAATAACACCTAACTTCTTACTTTTAACATCTAACTTTTTACAATTTACTTTCTTTCTCTAAAGCAACTTCAAGACTTTTATAGTTATTTAAAACTTTAGCAATCGAACCTCCTTTATTAAGTATAAAATGTGTTGGAAAGGCATTTAAATTCAAGGTTTCGTTCATATACGTTTTCATGTTTGGAATAACGGAATATGAAAGTGGTTTTCTTGCCAAGAATACTTTTAGTTGTTCCGGTGTATCTTCGGCTAGGCTTATGAAAAGTATGTCTTTTCGGTCTTTGTATTTTTCAACTAATTGATTTACTTCGGGAAATTCTTTAATGCAGGCGGCACAATGAATATACCAGCATTTTATGACTATTATTTTTCCTTTCATAGTTTCGTTTGAAACCAGATTTCCGTTTAGGTCTTTAAACGAGAATTTAGGAAAAGGTTTTCCTTCCATTTCAAAATTCTTTAAGGCATCAAAAGCTTCCTGATTGATGGTGGCTTTTATACTTGTATCTGAATTTGGCTGAATTTTAAACAGCTTATAATAGTAAATTGAATCCTCGGACTTTAGTCGTATTGGAATGTAATTTCCGTTTGTTAATTCATTTAGAAAAGCTTCTTTTGAAATTTCTTTTGAATCTGTATCAAGTGCAACATAATCTCTGGAAAGCATTATATTTTTACTTTGATACGTCCACCAATCGCTGAATTTATTTTGAATTTGGCTTGGATCAACTTCCGGATTTCCGAATTTGGTTTGGCTGAAAATTGTAGTTGAAACTAGAAATGTTATTAGAAAAATGATTGACTTCTTCATGAATTTTTAATACCTGAATTTGGATTTCAAAAATACTTAAATTTATTTTAAAAACATTCACCTGGATTTACCTATATTAGCTAAAATTCTGATTAAAAATGATATTCCCTTTTCAATTTGAAATCTTTGAAAAAACCTTTTACTGGCATTTTATATTTGAAACTTTAGCTTTTTTTATTGGCATAAGAATCTATTATTTTCTGAAGAAAAGAACACAAGACCCTATATCAGACATTAATCGTTTAATTATAATGATTGGTGCTATGATTGGTGCTTTAATAGGATCAAGATTTATTGCTTTATTAGAAACTCCGTCATCAATTACCCATCAGACTTTTTTAACATTATATCAAAACAAAACAGTTGCAGGAGGATTTTTGGGAGGATTATTTGGCGTTGAAATAATAAAAAAAATAATTGGAGTAAAAATCGCTTCGGGAGATTTATATGTTATTCCAATTATTGTGGCATTATTTATTGGCAGAATTGGGTGTTTTTCCATGGGAATTGCAGAGCCAACTTATGGCAACGAAACTACCTTTTTTACAGGAATGAATTTAGGTGACGGCCTGCAAAGACATCCTGTTGCTTTGTATGAAATGTTATTTATGATTTTTCTTTTTGTTTTATTTCAAAGTATAAAAAATAAAAATTTGATTAATGGAGATCGATTTAAACTCTTTATGGTTTTATATTTTTTATTTCGATTTTTAGTAGAATTTTTAAAACCATACCAACCTTTATTTCTTAATTTAAGCAGCATACAATGGAGTTCGATTTTAATTTTTATTTATTATTGGAAGTTTCTCTGCCGAATATTTGCTTATCAATACAAAGAAAATCTTATTTCTTCACTTTAAATATAATAGAATGAAAACTCGTGATTACATATTTTACGATTACACTAAAAGCCTTTGTCCTCATTGTTTAGCCCTTGTAGACACTAAAATTGTTTTTCAGGATGATAAAGTCTGGATGTTAAAACATTGCAAAACACATGGCGAGTTAAAGTCGATGATTGCAGATGATGTTAACTATTATAAGCAACTTCGTAATTACAATAAACAATCTGAAATGCCTTTAAAATTCAATACAAAAGTGCATTATGGTTGTCCGTATGACTGCGGACTATGTACAGATCACGAACAGCATTCCTGTTTGACAATTATTGAAGTTACAGATCGTTGTAATTTAGCCTGCCCTACTTGTTACGCCAGCTCAGCTCCAAACTACGGCAGACATCGCACATTAGAAGAAATTGAAAAAATGTTTGATACTGTTGTAGCAAACGAAGGTGAACCGGATGTAGTCCAGATTTCAGGAGGAGAACCAACTGTGCATCCTGAGTTTTTTAAAATTTTAGATATTGCCAAAAGTAAACCTATCAAACATTTGATGGTAAATACAAACGGTATTAGAATTGCAAAAGACATCAAATTTGTGGAGACTCTTGCTACCTATATGCCCGATTTTGAAATTTATTTGCAATTTGACAGTTTTAAACCCGAAGTATTGGAAAAATTGCGTGGTGAAGATTTAACCGAAGTACGCAAAAAAGCCATCGAACATCTAAATCATTTTAATATTTCGACAACCTTGGTCATCACACTTCAAAAAGGAGAAAATGACGATGAAATTGGTAAAATAATAGAGTATGCTTTACAACAAAAATGTGTTCGTGGTGTTACTTTTCAGCCTACACAAGTTGCCGGCAGAAATGATAATTACGATGATATTTCAGGAAGAATAACCCTCACAGAAGTCCGCAGAAAAATTTACGAGCAAGCTCCTCTTTTTACTCCACAGGATTTAATTCCTGTTCCTTGCAATCCAGACGCTTTATGTATGGCTTATGCGCTAAAAATTGATGGAGAAGTTTTTCCTATGACCCATTTGATTAATCCGGAAGATCTGTTGAATAATTCGAAAAACACAATCGTTTTTGAGCATGACGAAAAACTAAAAACACATATGCTTAATTTATTCAGCACAGGTATTTCTGTAGATTGTGCTGAAGGTGAATTTAATGAATTAATGTGTTGTTTGCCAAGAGTTCAGTCAGACACCTTAAATTATAATAACTTATTTCGAATTTTGATTATGAATTTTATGGATGCTCATGATTTTGATGTTAGGGCGGTTAAAAAATCATGTGTTCATATTGTAAGTGATAAAATGAAAATTATTCCGTTTGAAACTATGAATTTATTCTACAGAGATAACAAAATTGAAAAAATAAGAGAAAAATTAAATGTTTAATAAAACTATTAAAATATGGATATGGAGAGTTTAGTGTTTTGGGGATTTATTCTGTTGGCGATGTTTTTAATTGGCCTTGTTGGTTTAATTTTTAGCAAAGAAAACAAAAAGTTTTTTTTAACACTTTTGTTGATTCCTATAATCATTGTTGTAATAGGATTTGGAACATGCGTAGTCATTATGAGTAATCTATAATTTTATATTTTATATGGGAGAGTTTTTAGTTTTAGTGGGAGGTTTCACTGCTTTTATAAGTGTGATTGCTTTTTTAATTGGAATAGGTCGTTTGATATTTATATCAGACGATAAAAAAGTTTCATTAAAAATTATTCTATACTCCGTTATAGCTTTTATAATTGGTTTTGGTACCTGTGCTGCCAATTTTTCGTTGGGCGGAATGCATTAATAAAAAAAACCTGGCAATAAAATTGCCAGGCTTAGAATGCTCTCCTTCAGGTGAAAACCAAATAACAAATCACCTGAGTTCGATGCATTTATTCGAAATAAAAATTAGATTAAAAAATAAATAACCAAACTCAATTTTAACCGTTCCAATGTTTTATTTCTATTTTTTTATTCATTGTAATAAACCTAGTTTAAGAAGTTCATTACTTTGAAAGATTTTGTTTTTCCTTCTTTGTTTGTTACAACAACTAAGAACAATTGTTTCGTTGAGAAACTTTGATCCTGTAGCAGAATTTCTTTATTATTCTGAATATTTTTATGACTTACTAAAGTTTGTCCAAGGATGTTAAATACATCAACCTGAGCGATCTCTTCGGTATCATTTGTAACTGATAATGCATTGTTTTTAAAGTATGCTATCGTTGCACTGCTTTTTGAAGGAACAGCATCAAGCGCTAATGTTTTTGCTGTTGACTGTGAAGCAAAATAAGCAGCATAGGCTTTAGATAATTCAGATGAATTACCACAAGAAGATGCATCCCAGTTTACAGACCAAGTCATTAAACCTCTTAAAGAAGGATATGGTCCGCCTGGCTGCATAGTGTATGTTCTTCCTGTAAAAGTGGTTCCGGTTCTTAAATAATGCATAGCATTAATTCCTTCTGTAGGCGTTAAATAACCGCTACCTGCAGCACTTGGACAAGCTGGTAATGCAATAAGAACTTTTGAAGGCGGTAAACCATCAAAATGCATTCCTGTTGTACCAATGTTATACCCTTTTATCACCATATCAGTTAGGGCTGTTACCATGTTTGCTTTCTTAGCAGAACCATAATATTGACCATCTAATCCGTTTTCTCCTCCTGTATTATACAATTGTACAGCTAACAAATCCAATTCATTACGTAAGTTTTGAATGATTGGCAAGAAAGAACCAAAAGTATCTGTATAGGTAGAATATCCTCCTTGTACGTATTGTGTTTCCGGAGCTGCAGTTAATAAAAATCCAGGACCATAGTAAGCTTTTAATTCTTTGAAAGCATCTACTACGTTTTTTAATCTTGGATAAGCAGAAATACCTGCATAAGAAATATCTCTTAAACCTCCTGCATTAAAATTCATTGATCCGCCTTCAAAATCAATATCAACTCCATCAAATTGATACTCATCAATAATTGCTTTCAGACCATTAACAAAAATATTTTTTTGAGTTACATTGTCCAAAACAACATGACCATTTTGACCTCCAATAGAGACAATAACAGGAACGCCGCTATCTCTTAAGGATTTTATATCATTTTTCAATAATTGCTTATTGAAAACACCATTGGTCAAATATCTAGTATCATTTGTAGTTAATACTGGTGTATAACCATCACGATTAACTGTTTCTACGAAAGAATAATCAACTACGTTAAACTTACTTCCCACCATTTGAGAAAAATATAAAAATGGAGCACCAGTATTTTCCCAAGAATGTGCATATCCTAAAAGAACTTTAGATGGTAGTGGAATGAATCTATTCGTGCTCACCGGAGCAATTTTAATTGTATTGTTTAATGTAGTTACACCAGATTGATTATCGGTTGCTTTGATTACAACTGGATAATCCTGATAAGCAGATGGTGTAAAATTATACGTATAAGTATTATTTGTACCTGCTGTCATGTTAAATGTACCTCCATTTATTGTAATAGTAACACCTGAAACCGATCCGTTACTATCAACAGCTGTAACCGAAATTGGCACAACCTGGAAAGAACTTTGGTTTACAGTAGTATTAGATGGTGAGTTCCAAGTAATTACCGGCAATGAATTAGGGCAGTTTGCACCTGAACAACTTAATGTAAAACTATATGTTTTTGCATCTGTTGTTCCGTTTGATGCAGTAGCCGTAACGGTTAACGTATGACTAAGCGAAAACTGATTTGCTACTGGTGTCCAAACCGATGTATAAGTTCCAGAAGAATTGGTAGCACTCAAGGTTTGTCCATCTAAACTAAATACAACTGATGAGATTGTAGTGGCATCAGCAGCACTTAATCCAACACTTGCAACAAAATTAATTGCTGATCCTAAATTTATAGCAATCGCAGAAGCTGTTGGCGCTGTAATGGTAACCACTGGCTTAGTCGTAACCACCGCTTGTCTATTAAAATTATAAACTGTTGAAGTTGTTGGAACTGCAAAGTTGGCTAAGTTATTTGGGTAGTAAGTTACATCACCATTTTCCCACGCATTTAATTTCAAACTTAAAATTTGTGTATAACCTGCTACAACTGCATTATCGAAAGTATAATTTCCTGATGCATCTGTTGTTGCCAAAACACTTTTCCAGTTGTGTGTACTATCTGTCCAAGGTAAAACGATTTCTACTTTTGCTCCAGCTACTGCAACTGTTCCGTTTTTAACTGTTCCGCTAATTAAGTTTGCCTGAACTTGTGCTGCTTTTGCAGTTGAGCTTGTATTAAAATTATAAACCGTTGGATTTGCAGGAACAGGGAAATTTGCCAAATTTGATGGTAAATAAACCACTTCTCCATTCTCCCAAGAATTTAATTTTAAACTTGTAACTGTTGTATATCCAGCTACAACTGAATTATCAAAGCTGTATTTTCCTTGTGCATCTGTTGTCGCAATAACGCTTTTCCAGTTGTGTGTGCTATCTGTCCAAGGTAAAACGATTTCTACTTTTGCACCAGCTACGAGAACTGTTCCATTTTTAACTGTTCCGCTGATTTTGCTTGTAGGAACTACAATAGCATCCTGTGAGAAGTTTAATGTTTTGTTCGCAATTAAATTGGTATAAACTGTTGAAGCCGGAGTGTAGGTTTGTCCTGCTAAAGCAGCAGTCACCGTATAAGTTCCGCCTGACGGTAAATTCGCAATTGTATAAACTCCGCTTGAATTTGTAGTTGCTGTAAAAGTTCCTCCTGTTGAAGTTGCTGTAACCGTAACTCCTGAAACTGGAGTTGTTCCGTTAAGAACTGTTCCGCTTACTGTATAATATACAATTGGCGCACCTTGAGCAAAATTCAATGTTTTGTTTGCATCAATTGCGTTATAAACTGTTGAAGTTGGCGTATAAGAGAATCCTGTTTTTGCAGCTGTAACCGTAAATTTAAGTCCTGCTGTTAAACCTGCAACACTGTAAACTCCGCTTGCATTTGAAGTCGCAGTTAAAACTGTTGCTCCTGAAGTTGCTGTAACTGTTACACCAGAAACTCCTGTTGCTCCATTAAGAACTGTTCCGCTTACTGTATATGTAGGCTGAGATCCGTTAATGATTACTCCAGTTTGATTAGTAGTAACGTTTGTCAAAGTTACAGGCGTAAAAGTATAAGTAGCTTTTAACGCTGTAAGGATATAATTTTGTCCCGTAGTAAGGTTGCTGAATGTGAAATTACCTCCTGTAGAAACCACAGTTTGCAATACTACATTACTTGCATTACGTAATTCAACAGTTACATCCGGAACTAAAGCTGTTCCGGTTTTTACCGAACCTGCAATACTTACTGTTCCAGGAACGATGCTTCCAAATGATGTATCAACCTGAGTTAATAATGAATTTGCAATAGAACCTCTTGTATCCTGAGATAATTCCCAAACCATACCTCCGGCAAGATTTCTTGATTTAATATATTGTACTTTTAAATCCATTGATTGTTTATCTTCATAGGAGATAAACTGTTTTAAAGTAGCATTGTACAAATAAGGAACTTTTGTTGTATTATCAAAGTATCTTACCCATCCTGCAGCTGCTGCAGCTGCTGTAACCTGCATTGTATTTGGATCTAAATAAGCGTGTGAATTGGTAACCGGATTTCCGACAAGATCACAAATTTCAATACTTCCTGATTTTTCGCACGCTGCCGGACCATCCCAAGTTCCTGTTGGATTTTGTGGATTTGTACATCCGCTAACTATATCTCTTGGTGCTGAAACGAATAATCCATTTGTTGAATTTGTCGCTACATGATCAAATTTCTTTCCGTAGAAAGGTAATCCCATGATTAATTTATTCGCAGGAAAACCAACAACGTTCAAATATTGATTTGTCAATTCGTCTAATGATTCTGATTGTGTGGCGCCATAAAGCGGATCATTTGTGTTTCCGCTGGCATATAATGGTGCGTTGTAGCATGTTTTATCATACCAGTTTCCACCAAAATCATATCCAAAATACGTGATATAATCACAATAAGTAGAAATATCTTCTGTCATTCCGTATTGTGCTCTGTTTGATGGTCCTAAATATTGTTTGGCAACATTTCGAACATTGTTTCCAGCAGCAATCGAGATTAATTTATTTGGCATTGCCTGACGCATTGCTTTCAATAAATACACTAAATTTTTGTTGTCGTCCGGGCTGTACTTTTGCGGAGGAATTGGTGCTCCGTTAATTACTTCGGTACCGTCTGTTCCTCCAGAAAGAGGATATTCCCAGTCAATATCGAATCCATCAATAAATGGATATTTGGTAATAAAGTTTGCCATATCTGTAGCTAAAGCAGCTCTTGCAACAGGACTTGCTGCAATTGGAGAAAGATCCTGACCTTTTGTCCATCCTCCAACAGAAATTAAAATTTTAAGATGTGGATACTTTTCCTTAAGTTTCATTAAGTCATAAAAGTTTCCTTTTACAGGAGCATCCCATGGAATTCCACCTTCCATATGCTCAAAATCAGCATACGAATCCAAACATAACAACTTTGTATTCTCCGGATGTGCAGGATCGAAAGTTGTTCCATAAAAAGAATAATTCAAATGCGTCAATTTACTTCCGTCTATCTTCGGAATATTAAAATCCCGGGCATAAATGGCCCATTGCGCATAGTACCCTACTACTTTTTTACCGTGAGCTGGTTGGGCTAACGCGAGTAAGGGAAACAGTAACAAAAAAAGCAATCTGTAATAATGTTTCATAATTAAATTAATATTGGTTAATAAAAAGAAATATTCCAATCACAATAAATTACATACCGCAACTCTGTATATAAAATGCAATAATTGGGATTCAATCAATTGCAAAAAAAAGATTGCAATCAACTGGAGATTAATTCATATTACTTTTAAAAATAAATATTACTATTACTGATTTTATCCATAATCATTAGTGAATAGTAGTGATTGATATTTATTAAATTTTAAAAATTAGTTTAAATACAAAAGATAAATTCGGGGTCTATCTAGTTTTATGCTCTATTTGGTTTTGTCATGTTTTTAATTCTATTCTTCTTTATTTGGTTTTAAGGGTTACTATTTGATTTCTATAATTCTTATATTTATATTCGTTTTAACAGGTTTTTATAGCGATTTTATTCAGTTTTACCATAATTATCTCTACTAGAAAATTCTAGTAGAGATAAAAAAATTACTAAATAATCATGGTAACTTAAACTTACTAAACACTAATTCAAACCAAACTTTCTCTTTATATCAATTTCTTAAGACTTGCATAAACTGATAACTCAACATCTGCATGATCTTTTGTATTACATTGTTCGATTAGATTTTTTAAATCATCTGCTTTTAAAGTTGATTTATTATCCAATACAAGTAATAATTCTTGTGATGCATCATTCAATTTCTTCGACAAAGGCAAAATTGGCTGTACTAAAGGTGCATTTGCACTTAACTCAATTAATCCTTTATTTACTGCGATCCATTTGTTAAAAAATGCTGCAACTTTTTCCTTATTTTCCGGCGTTTTACTAGCCAAATACTGATTTACGGCATCATCAAAAGCTAAAGACTCTTTAGCGTCTGGTCCACAGGCATCTGCAAAAAGTGTAAACGGTGAGTACATTTGGTATTCTGTTCCGCCTTTATTACGTGTGTATCCTTTTAATGGCTCACAAACATTTGCAAATTCATTAAGCGATTTTATGTTTTGATTGTTTGAGATATTTCTCAAGATCACCGCTTTGTTACGAATGTGTGTTAATCCTAGTTCTTCCAATCTAAATGATACTACATCAAGACGTTTGCGCATACTTGCTAAATCTGTAATATCCTCGGCTGACCAAAGTCTCTCTGCAATTGCTGCTGTTCTTGGCCACAATCTTGAATCTATTGTTGTTGAAGTTGCAAGCTCTGTCCACATTGTAGCTTCTCCACCTAAAATTCTTGCTTTTTCTTCGGCAGTTAAATTGGCTCCTTTTGGCATTGGGTCATTTAAATAATGACTTGCAACAGGGTACATTAAATCGATATAATATCCGTTTGACAAAACTGTTTTATATCCTTTTTTTACTGCATCTACTAAAGATTGTCCGGCAACCATTCCTTCATTTGGACCTCTCCAAGAATGAATAATAGCGTCTTTTGACATGTTCTTAGTCATAATTTCTTCCCAACCCATTAACTGTTTTCCATGTTTTTTAAGCATCGGAACTAATTGCATGGTAAAATAAGTCTGTAACTCATGATTGTTAGCTAACTTATTTTTCTTCATGAATTCTTGAATTTTCGGGTTTGAGTCCCAATCTTTTCCTTCATTTTCATCTCCTCCGATATGAAAATAAGCTCCTGGAAATAATGGACAAACCTCATCAAAAATTTCACTTAATAATTGATATGTTTTAGGATTTGAAGGATCTAATGTTGGCGAAAAAATACCAGCATTTCTTTCAATTCCATAGGTAGCAATTGCTGTACCTTGAATATTTTTTTCAGAAGTTCCTCCTGTCAATGTAATCACCTTACTTCCAATTTCCGGGTAAGCCGTTAAAATTGCAGATCCATGACCAGGAACATCTATTTCCGGAACTACCAAAATACCGCGCTCATCAGCATATTTTACGATATTTTTAATTTCCTCTTGTGTATAATACATCCCATCTGAAGCTACATCTATAAGCTTCTTATGTTTTTTCATTTCGATTCTCCAACCTTGATCATCAACCAAATGCCAGTGAAAAACATTCATTTTCATTGCTGCCAATCCGTCAATGTTTCTTTTGACAACATCAATTGGCTGAAAATGCCTTGCAACATCAATCATCAAACCTCTCCATGTAAATCTTGGAAAATCAGATATTTGTGAGATCGGGAAATAAAATGAAGTATTATTATTCTGCAACATTTGCAATAACGTTTCAAGACCATGTAAAGCTCCTAAATCGCTTGTTGCATTTATTGTAATTTGATTTTGTTTGATGTCTAAATGATAACTTTCATCTTCGTATAAACCAATTTTTCCGCTTTTAGTACAGTTAATCTGAAGCTCAGCTGTTGGCACTTCATTTAATTTTGTAATAAAACCTTGTTGAAAAAACATACCAGTTCTACCGTCTAAGCGACGCAAAAAGCGAGTTACTCCACTAAAAATACGTGGGTTAGGGTTTCCGGTAATGTTCACTTTAAAATTTTTGTTTAAAGCAAAATTCCCATCGTTTAAAACAACACTTTGAGGCCAAGGCATAAGATTTAGCTGCTCTTTTTGAATTTGAGCACTAGAGGTTACACCTGCTAATAGTAGAACTAATAAATATTTCATTTTTACTGTTTTTGAAAAGATGTTATCCTGAGACAACATTAATAATAGATAATAGAAACAAAACTCAGAATGATCTCTCTATTGAACCTCACTAATCGCTATGAAATCAATCTGAATTTTGAATTTGATTCGCTCCAATCCGAATCTTAAAAAACAACTCTAGTAATCAAAACGCTTAAATGCTTCAATTGCTTCGTATTCAGCCAATCCTAATTCATCATATAAAATAGCTGTATTTTTATTACGGTCTTCGGCTCTAACCCAGAATTCTCTTGAGTCATTTCCTTGAAACATTACTCGGTCTTTTTGAGATTGGTGATATAAAATTGCATGACGTTTCAACAATACTTCTGATGGAGAAAGGGGAACTGCCATATCAATTTCATGAATATCCCATTCGTGCCATGCGCCTCTGTACAACCATAACCAACAGTCGTCCATGTATTTTTCTGGTTTTAACTCTTTCATGGCGGCAAAGATCGCGTTTAGACAAACTTCGTGTGTTCCGTGTGGATCTGCCAAATCTCCTGCAGCAAATACCTGATGTGGTTTTATTTGTGCAATAATATCTTTTACGATGGCAATATCTTCAGGTCCTAACGGATTTTTCTTCACTTGTCCTGTTTCGTAAAACGGAAGATCTAAAAAGTGTGTGTTTTCATCTTTTAAACCAATATATCTTGTCGCTGCATAAGATTCTCTTCGACGGATAAGTCCTTTTAATTTTCGAACTTCCAATGAATCGATTTGATTTTCTGATTTGCTATTCAAAAACTCAATTACAGATTTGAAGTTGATTCCGCTTCCGGCTTCACCAATAAAATCTTTGGCAACCTCAGCAAATTTCAATGCCTCGTCGTCTGTAACAGCAATATTTCCGGAGGTTTGATATACAACATGTACATCGTGACCTTGTTTTATCAATTTTGAAAAAGTTCCTCCCATAGAAATCACATCGTCATCCGGATGTGGACTAAAAAGAATCACTCGTTTTTTTGCTGGATTGGCTCTTTCCGGACGGTGTGAATCGTCAGTATTTGGTTTTCCACCTGGCCATCCTGTGATGGTATGCTGTAATACGTTGAACATATTAATGTTCAAATCATAAGCAGAACCTTCTTGCGCCAAAAGATCAGACATTCCGTTATTGTTGTAATCACGGTCTGTTAATTTTAATATAGATTGTTTTGTTTTTTGGCACAACCAAACAATCGCTTTGCTTTTTAATTCCTGATTCCAAATGCATTCTCCAACTAACCAAGGCGTTTTGAAACGTGTTAACTCAGATGCTGCAGACTGGTCTAATACGAAAGTTGCATTAGGATGATTTTGTAAAAATGTCGCAGGAACTTCTGAACTGATATCTCCCTGAATAGTTCTCTTGATGATATCGGCTTTGTTTTGTCCCCAAGCCATTAATACGATTCTTTTAGATCTCATGATCGTAGAAACTCCCATGGTAATCGCTCTTTTAGGAACGTTATCTATACCATTAAAATCTGATGAAGCATCTACTCTTGTAATGTGATCCAGTGTAATAATTCTGGTTCCAGAGTTGATATGTGATCCCGGTTCATTGAAACCTACGTGACCAGTACGACCAATACCTAATAATTGAAAATCAAGTCCTCCTGCATTTTTAATATTCATTTCATAATCGATGCAATATTGATTTAATTCATCAATATGTACCGTTCCATCAGGAATATTAACATTATCTGGGTTGATATCAATATGATTAAAAAGATGCTGATGCATGAAATAGTGATAGCTCTGGTTGTTCTCTTTAGTCATTGGATAATATTCATCCAAATTGAAAGTAATTACATTGCTAAAACTTAATCCTTCTTCTCTGTGCATTCTCACTAATTCCTCATATACTTTTATAGGAGAAGAACCTGTTGCCAAACCTAATACGCAAGATTTACCTTTTTCTTGTTTAGATCTAATTAATTGCGCAATTTCCTGCGCTACAATTACTGAAGCTTCTACAGAACTTTTGAAGATTTCGTTATGGATTTTTTCAAATCGAGTTTCTTCAAATTTCCCCGCGCTTTTATAGCTGATATCAGGTTTTATTTCTAAAGCACTTTTCATTTCTTTTTCTTTTTTTGCTATTTACAATTTTGGTTTTTGAAATGGTACAAGCAATTTGCATTGCTTATACCATTTACTAACCAAACTTAAATTCTTTTAATCTCTATGTTTTAGAAGTTAGGAGCTGTAGTATCCCACCAAAGTCTGGTTCCACCATTGTCAGGTCCGCCTAACTTAGCAAGTCCTGTTTCGTAACCACCTTTGTTACCTGTTTTTTCAGCTTGAACAAAGTTGATTCTTCTAACACCTAAAGTAGATGAAATTGTACCTCCACTATAATTTTTGATTACCGGGAAAAGTTTAGGATATCCTGTTCTTCTGTATTCAGACCATGCTTCTTGTCCTTCCGGGAAACCTGCAATCCATTTTTGAGTAATGATTTTTTGCAATTTCACTTCATTAGTTGCAGCAGCATCCCAAGCAACAGTTACATTGTTTACAGCTGGTGAATTGTTTTCAGGGAAATTAGGATCTACATAATCAATTGCTTTTTTAACATTGTCAGCATAATATGCAGAGGCTCCTGAAACTCCTCTTTGATCAAATGAAGCCTGAATACCTAATTTATATAGTGCTTCAGCGTCACCGCCCATGTTCCATCCTCTTAATGCACCTTCAGCTCTTAAGAAATAAGCTTCGGCAGTAGTCATTAAAACAACTTCTTTTGATCTGATTACTGAACCAACTCCAGAAAAATCCTGGTGATCTGCTTTTGCAGCAATAGCGATACCTGTACGGATACCTTTATATTGTCCAGGAAATTGAGTTGATGTATCAAAGTAAACTGGCATTCTAGGATCATCATATCCTTTTAAGATTGATTCCATATCTGCAGACATACGGATGTCTAACCATCCACCACTAATAGTTGCGATAGGGTTTGTGTAAACAGCAGATACAACTTTGAACAAATCAGCATTTGTAGTGAAAACTCCAAATTTATGAGCTACAGCTTTTTCAGCTTGTAATTTAGCAACAGCAGGGCTAATTTTTACCACACGCATTGCTAATCTTAAACGTAATGTGTTAGCAAATTTTACCCAAGCTTTATAATCTCCTTTATAACCTGATTCATCTGTTGAAGCAAAAACACTTACATCTCCTGCGTCAACTCTTTTTGTTAATTCAGTAACAGCAATATCAAGTTCATTGAACATTTGAGTATAAACTTCTTCTTGTGAATCGTAAGCAATTGTAGTATCTAATGTACCAAATTTAGAATAAATGATTGGTCCAAAGATATCCGTAAGTCTATGCATTCCTTCTACTTTCAGAATCAATGATAAAGCATAAAACTGATCGTATTTACCTTTACTTTTGTTTGCAATATCATTAGCATTATACATGATAGTTTTGTAGGCAGTTTCCCAACAAACACCATTCCAGTTGTCAACTAATGAATAAGTTGTATTATTAATTCCTCCGGCAAACGGAGTTGGACTTGCCATATAACCTGACCAGACATCACCATTTAATCCTTGTTGCAATTGATACAAATCTGGTGGATTTAGGATTTGGATATTATTAAACATCGGAGAAAACCCTCCTTTAATATGATTAAAATCCTGTTCAAAATCTACTGGAGTAATACCATTTTTATTGGTATTTATGTCATCAAAATTATCTGTACAACCAACTACTGTCAGCAAAGAAACACAGATAGCTGTTTTTATTATTTTATTTAGTTCCATTTTTTTAATTTTAGAAAGTTACATTTAAATTAAGACCGATACTTCTAGTAGAAGGCAAACCATAAATATCAACACCTTGTAAACCTTGACCTGTACTTAAAGCAACGTTTGGATCAAAAGGAGCATCTTTGTAAATAAAGAATAAGTTTCTGGCAATTAGTGAAATACTTGCAGTTTGAATGAATGGTAGAGTTTTTGCATTGAAAGTATATCCAACTGAAACCTCTCTAACACTTACATTTGTTGCATTGTAAATATATTCTCCACTAATACCTGCTCTACCTCCAACTTGTTTATAGTAAGATTCTGCATCCATTTTAGTAACAGCAACACCATCGCTTGCTCTTACAGCGTTGATAGTAACACCACCAGCATTTCTAGCATCACCTGATGCTTTTGAAACTCCAAAACTATCATTTTGTGCTTCTGTTAAACTCATTACATCACCTCCAAAACGACCATCAACTAATATAGTTGCAAAGAATGATCCGAATTTGAATGAGTTAGAAAGGCTTAACATAAAGTCAGGATTAGAATTACCAACTTCTTGGAAATCTGTTTTTTGGAATGTTCCGTCATCATTTAATAAAGATCTTCCTTGTGCATCTTTTTTAATGTTGATACCTTCAATAACTCCAAATGGTCTTCCTTCAATCAATGAGTACCTGTAACTGTTTACTCCAGGATTTGTTAAGTTAATTCTACCTCCTAATTCTTCAGGAATTTCTTTTACTTTGTTTTTGTTTTGAGAATAGTTTACCATTGCATCCCAAGAGAATTTATCTCCTTTGATGATTGATGCATTTACCATAAGCTCAATACCTTTATTTTCTATACTACCTGCATTAATTCCGTAGAAATCAACACCTTGAACATTTCCAACTGGAGCAACAACTTGCAAATATTGGTTTTTAGTTTCTGAATGATAGTAAGAAAAATCAAATCCTAATCTACTGTTAAAGAATCTCCACTCTGTTCCAATCTCATATTCAGATTTTAATTCAGGCTTCAAACTTGTACCTGTTTTTGGAGCAACTAATGGATTGTATTTTGTTCCGCTTCCTTGTGGGTAATAGTTTGTAGGAGTTGTAATAAAAGGAGCAACGTCATTACCTGCCTGAGCATAAGCTACACGAACTTTACCATAGTTAATAAATTCCGGTAACGTAGTCATTTCGCTGATCAAACCAGTCAAACCAACAGATGGGTAAAAATATCCACCTTCTTCAGTGTTTACTAATGTAGATGACCAGTCTTTTCTTCCTGTAAGATCTAAGAACAACATGTCTTTATAACCAAAAGTAGTTGCAGCAAAGATTGATTGAATTTCTTTGTTAGAATCAATTGTTTGGTAGTTTTCTGCATTGTTATTGAAGTTATGCAATGTAAACCAGTTTGCATATTTCAATCCCCCACCAACACCTGAATCTAAAATTGTTTTTTGATTAATCATTGTGTTTCTAACACTTGTACCTACGTTAGCATTGAAAGAAAAATCAGATCCAATTTTTGTATTAATTGTAGCGATTAAATCTGCGTAACGTTGTGTGCTTAAAGCATCTTCATGATAGTATCTACCATTTATGTGAGATAAAGCTCCTTGAGTTGTTGCGTAGATATATTTGTCATATCCACTTGAGATTCTATTATAGTTATATCTCGCAGCAATACTTAACCAACCAGTTGCTTTATAGTTTAAAGATAAAGCTCCGTTGAAAAAGTCATTTGTATCTTCAGATTTATTTCTGTTAATTCCCCAGTATGGGTTTTGCATAATATCTCTGTTTGTCATCCAGTTTTGAGCCATTAAGTTTCTTGTTGGATCAAATAATTCATAATTATCTTTGTAATAATTAAAGTCATTTCCACGTGGCATTAAATAAACTCCTGTAAGTGGGTTGAAATAAAGACCGTTAACTGGTTTGTTATCTACTGACTGAGAAGTATAGTTTGCATTAGCTGCAAAAGTCAATTTATCTTCAAAGAATTTAGCTGTCTGACGAATTCCAAAGTTATTTTTCTTTAAAGTGTTTCCTGGAATAATTCCTGAAGCAGAAGTATTAGCGTAAGAAAAAGTTGTAGAAGAATAATCATTAGCTGTAGAATATCCTAAAGAAGTAATTTGAGTAACCCCTGTTTCAAAGAAATCCTTAACATAGTCATTTGTTTTTTGTTTTGCTCCCCAAGTTTCATCAGCACCTTTTACAGCAACGTAATCTGATTGAAATTTAGGCATGTAAGCAGCACTTTCGAAAGTAGTTACAGAAGAAGCAGTAATGTTAGCTTTTCCGTTTTTAGCTTTTTTAGAAGAAAGTAAAATTACTCCATTTGCTCCCTGGCTACCGTATAATACAGAAGCAGCCGCACCTTTTAATACTGTCATTCCTTCGTAATCATCAGGATTAATCAAAGACACAACGTCTCCACCATCACGGTTACCCCCAGATAAACTACCAAATGTATCATTTGGCTGACCTGAACCAGCATTCAATATAGGAATACCATCGATAACATATAAAGGTTGGCTATTAACAACTGAAGAGTTTCCACGGATAACTACTTTAGTAGATCCACCAGTACCTCCTGAGCTTTTTGTTACAGCAACACCGGCAACTTTACCAGCGATTGTATTGATAAGGTTGGCATCTTTTACACGAGTCAACTCTTCTCCTTTAAGTTCCTGAGCTGCATAAGTCAAAGATTTTCTTGTTTTCTTAATACCTAATGACGTTACAACAACTTCACTTAAAGCATTTGATGACGCTTGTAGCATTTTAACATTAATTGTAGAAGCATCACCTACAATTATTGATTGTGTTTCAAGACCAACATAGCTAAAAACTAATGTTTGTCCTTTTTGTACTTCAATTGCGTACAAACCATCAAAATCGGTCGTAGAACCTTTTTGACCTCCTTGTACAGCAACAGATGCCCCTGGCAATGGCATCCCGTCAGAATCCGTAATCACACCCTTGACATTTTTTACTTGTGCAAGCGAAACTTGCGCCGTAAAAACAATCATAAAGATTAAGAAAATTTTTTTCATGTTTATTTATTTTGTTAGTTATGAGGTAAAATTATTCTTAAGGTATTGTTAAAAAAAATAAATTATACAAACAGCAATAAATTTTAAACAAACGACATAAAACAATCAATAATCCGTTTTCCGAAAACGTTTTCATGATGACATATTCTAACGTTTTTTACTTATATGTGCTTTTTAATTAAAAAAATAAGAGATTTAGTTAACAAATGTTTAATCTATAATAAAGAGGTAATTATCTGATTTTTAGATTTAAAATCATTTAATTTTAAATAACAAACATTTAATTTTAACAAAACATTACAAACTAGATCTTAAAACAATAAAAGCTTATTAGGCATGACTTTATATTTGAGATTTAGTTTTTAGTTTACATCCAACCAAACTTTACTGATCCAATCGTCCTTTCCTCCCATTCTTGCAACAGCTTCTAAATGATTTTTCTCGTTTTTCTGCATCTCATCATTAGGACAAACAAAACAATCAACAATATGTTTTACGAAAACGTTATACCATAGAAATAACTTATTAATTGCCTTTTAGTACAAAATAATATTCAAAAGAATTGTGTTTTACCAACTAATTGTTTAAAGTTGCACATTATTTACAATGAGAAACCAACCAAAGCAATAATTACTACTATAAATTGGGCGAAATTCAAAAATTGAAATTTGACATTAAACTTCAAAATCATATTTGGTTCTGGGGTACTTACTTCACTCTTAACTTCTTAAGATGGGGAGCTTATTTTAATGATTACCCCTATTCCTTCAAATCAAACTTAATTGAGTTCTCGCTACATATTCCTTTAGTTTATTTCAATCTTTTTGTGTTAGTACCCAGATATGTATTAAAACAGAAATATATTACATATACTTTTTCATTGCTGGCAAGTCTATTTGGGGTTTATTTATTAAAAACAGCACTTACCTATTATATAATATCAGAGAATATCTGGCCGGAAGCTAATCGTGAGTATCATCCTTTTGAGATCAATCATATTGTAGCAGTATGCATTGGCGAATTGTATGTTCTTGCAATGGCATCTTCTGTTTATCTTACTTTGACCTGGTTACGAGAGCGAGAAAGAAACAGATCATTAAGAGAAAATCAGTTTAAAATCAAGTTAAAGTATCTTGAAAACCAGATTCAGCCACATTTTTTCTTCAATACCTTAAATAACCTTTATGCATTATCACTAGAATCTTCAAATAAGGTTCCTGATGTAATTATAAAACTATCAAATTTGATGGAATATGTGTTATATGATGTAAAAGGGACAAAATTTGTTCCTTTAATTAAAGAAATTGATTATATTCAAAATTACATCGAAATAGAGAAGTTACGTTTTGAAAATGTAGAAGTTACGATAAACCTGGAATCTAATATTGATGATATTGTTGTTCCTCCACTAATTTTCATTTCTTTGGTCGAAAATGCCTTTAAACATGGGAGTTTAAACAATCATAACTTAAAAATAAAGATAAACTGTAAAATTATTGACAATAAAATCTTAGATTTTGAAATCTTAAATAATTTTGTAATTTCACAAAATCTTAATCAAAAAGGAGGAATTGGATTAGTCAATACCAAAAAACGATTAAAATTAATTTATAAGAATAATTTCAGTCTTAAACACGACACTAAATTCAATTACTATATAATCCGTTTGCAAATACCTATTAATGATGAAGATTAAATGCGTGTTGATCGATGATGAGCCATTAGCTATCAAAGTCCTGCAGAATTACTTTACCAATTTTACAGATTTTGAGGTAATTGGTACATTTAATAATTCTCTGGAAGCGCTCGATTTTATAAACAGCACTTCTGTAGATGCTGTTTTTCTGGACATTAATATGCCAATGATGACTGGATTTGAATTGATTAGCTTAATCGAAAACAAAACTAAAGTCATTATCACAACTGCGTTTAGAGAATTTGCTGCTGAAAGTTATGATCTTGATGTTTTGGATTATTTAGTAAAACCTATTCCGCTGCCAAGATTTATAAAATGCATTAATAAAATCACCACCGAATACAATTTAAAAAACAATATTAAAGTAGAAACCACCAAAGGAGATTCTCATATTTTTATCAAAGTCGATAAAAAAATGATGAAAATTAATATTGAAGAAATTTTATTTGTCGAAGGAATGAAGGAATACATAAAAGTTGTAACTCCTGATAAAACCTATATTACACACAAATCTTTAACTTCATTATCTGAAGAATTGCCCGCAGACCGCTTCTTACGAATCCATAAATCGTATGTAATTGCCTTAAATAAAGTAAAATCTATAGAGGGAAACCGCATCCAGATTCAATCTTACACCATCCCTATTGGTAGAAATTATAGTAAAGAAGTAAAAAACAAAATTCTGGAATAACTTCCTCTGATAAATTCATTTTCTAAGTTGGTAAAAACTAACACTTTGTTGAAAAAATGACGTCGTTCGTTTAAATTTAACATTATTTGTGTCATTTTATTTTTTTTTGATATACTTAACAAATATATTTACGGTCTTCAAAAAACAATATAATAAAAAATTAACCTCTTAAATTATGAGTTCAGAAAATGTTCAAACCAAATGGGGACAGTTTATCTCTTTGATAATTGTTTTCTTCTTTTGGGGTTTTGTTGGTTCAGCCAATGATATCCTTATTCCAGTATTCAAAAAAGTATTTACCTTATCTCAAGTACAATCACAATTAGTAGCTTGGGCGTTTTATGTTTCTTATTTTGTAGGTTCTATAATTTTCTTTATAATATCTTTAAAAGTAGACATTTTACAAAGATTCGGATATAAGAAAACACTTTCTGCCGGATTACTTTTATCCGCTTTTGGATCATTTTTATTCATTCCAGCAGCAACAATGGAAAGTTTTCCATTCTTCTTAACCGCTTTATTTACAATAGCTTTAGGTTTTTCAATTCAACAAATCGTAGCAAATCCTTTAGCTATTAAAATGGGAAGCCCACAAACCGGAGCTCACCGTTTAACACTTGCAGGAGGAATAAACTCTTTTGGAACAACAATTGGAGCTATTCTTTTAGGAATCGCTTTGTTTGGAATGGGAGACGATAAAAAAACATCTCTTTCATTAGAAGATATCAAACTACCTTTTATAATTTTAGGTCTTGCATTTATTGCTGTAGCAGTTTTTATGTACTTTTCTAAAATCGAAGATCCTGCAAAAGAAGAGGAAGAAGTAGTTAAAGTTGCACACGAAAAATTCAATATTCTTGATTACCCACAATTGTATTTAGGAATGTTAGGAATCTTTATTTATGTTGGAACTGAGGTAACTATCATCAGTAATCTACCAGCTTTATTACACACTTCTGAATTCGGAAATGTACTGGAAGATGCAATTGCGCCTTTTATCGCCCTTTACTGGGGAAGCTTAATGATTGGTCGCTGGAATGGTGGAGTTAACGTTTTCAACACTTCAAACTTAGTAAATACAGCACTTAAATTTATTGTTCCTGCAGTTGCATTTGGAGTAATTATTGGCGCTAATATATTTGCTAAACACGATGTTTCTTCTTTCTACATTTACCCAATCTGGATTTTATTGTTTATCGCAATAAGTTTTGTTGGTGGTAAAAATGCCGGAAAAACTTTAATGCTTTTCGGAATCTCAGGTTTAGTAATGATGTTTGCAGGATTAGTTTATCCAGATCCGTCTATTGCTAAATTCTTCTTTATCTCTGGAGGTTTATTCTTGTCTATTATGTGGCCGTCAATCTTCGATTTAGCGATTGCTGGTTTAGGAAAAAATACCGGAAAAGCATCTTCATTCCTGATTATGATGATTCTTGGAGGAGGAGTTATTCCTTTAGTTCAGGGAAGTATCTGTGATATCGACCTTACTAGCCCAGAAGGAATCTTTGGTATTACATGGACACATTTCTCTTATATCGTACCACTTCTTGGTTTTGCATATTTAGGATTCTATGGCTTTTATTGCCCTAAAATCTTAAAAAGACAAGGAATCGATCATAACATTCAAAGCGAAGGCGGAGGTCACTAAGCCATTATAAAAAATTCCAAATTTTAAAATCCAAATTCCAATTATCTATAATTGGAATTTGGATTTTTTTTATTGCTTTTAAAAATCTATTTTGCCGTTATAATAGCATTCAAATTCTTCTTGAAAGCAGCCTTATTTTGCGCTGATAATATATAAACAACATCTTTATCAGCATGAATAATAACTTTATCAATATTAGCTTCTAAAAGCGCTTTTGGATCTTTAATTTTCAAGGTACAAGCGCCATCAAAAAAGCCATCATCTTCTATTATTTTTTTAGCTTCCAGAATTGTTCCATCACTTAAAACTGCCGAAATTGTCATCGAATTATTCAAAGTTTTTGAATAAAATCCATCCATTACCAATAGCAAACGATATGAATTTTTCATTTCTGGCCCTTTAAATTCATGGCGTGTAATATTGTACCGCAAACCTTTGGCAAGAGTCTGAAATTGAACCGAACAATCCAACTCAAATGTTGCTACATCGCCAGCTTCATTTATTGATGTTAGTACTTTGGCTTGCGCATTTACCGAAATATTAATTAGCAAAAATGCCAAAATCAGGATAACTTTTTTCATATGTACTTCTTTTTTAGACATATAAAAGTAAAAAAAATCGCCATGTTTCTGACGAAAATGGCGATTTAAATTATATTTAAAAGGTAGAATTATTTATTTCCTTTTTCAAAATCAGCTACAAACTGAGCAAGTCCAATATCTGTTAATGGGTGTTTTAACAATCCGTAAATTGCAGAAAGAGGTCCCGTCATGACATCAGCACCAATTTTAGCACAGTTTACAATATGCATTGTGTGACGCACAGAAGCAGCTAAAATTTGAGTTTCGTAACCGTAGTTATCAAAAATCAATCTAATCTCTTCAATCAATGCTAAACCATCAGTTGAAACATCATCTAAACGACCAATAAAAGGCGAAACATAAGTAGCTCCAGCTTTTGCAGCCAATAAAGCCTGACCAGCAGAAAACACAAGGGTTACATTCGTTTTAATTCCTTTATCCGAAAAATATTTTGCAGCCATAACACCTTCCTTAGTCATTGGCAATTTCACCACGATTTGGTCATGTAATTCAGCCAACTCCTCACCTTCTTTAATCATTCCATCATAATCAAGCGCATTTACTTCAGCACTTACATCACCTTCAACAAGATTACAGATGTCAACATAATGCTTCAAAATATTGTTTTTCCCGGTAATACCTTCTTTCGCCATTAATGACGGATTAGTTGTTACACCATCCAAAACACCTAAAGCCTGCGCTTCTTTAATTTGAGCTAAATTAGCTGTATCAATAAAAAATTTCATAATCTATTTATATTTAATTGTGTTGATTTATTTTGGGCGTGTTCGCTGCGGCGAATCAGGCTTTCGGCTATATCTTTTGTTCCGCTTCTCTTCACAAAAGGATACCACCTCTATCCCTCACGCAAACTCAGCTGCAAAATTACAACTTATAATTATTTTGAAGTATCCTTTTTATTTAATTGTTTTAATTCATCTCTAATTTCTTCCAAAACTCTTAAAGTATCTTCTTTATAAACTTCTGAATTATTGATTTTATCACTTAGTGAACTTACTATTCTGCGAATTATAAACCAAATAACAATAAAAACTAAAAGGGCAAAAATAGTAGGTAGAAAATCTGTAATCTTATCCATAATATTATAATTTATAATGATTCATTAGCATTTTCTCATACATCTTATCTGGAAGAGCACGTTTTAGAACAATTGAGAATTTCTGCATAAAAGCCCCCACTTTATAATGAACATTAGGCTTTTTTTCCTGCATTATTTTATAAACAAACTCGGCCATTTCATTTGGATTACTTCCCGCATCAACATGATCATTCATCGTTGCAAGTGTATCTCCATAAACTTTTTCATAAGCAGAACCTTTTATGACAGGCGCATGGTAACGACCAGAAGCAATATTTGTTGCAAAATCGCCCGGTGCTACATTTGTGATTTCAATTCCAAAAGATTTGACCTCCATACGCAAAGCCTCCGTAATTAACTCCAAAGCTCCTTTTGATGCCGAATAAACACTGCGATAAGGCAAACCCATATAACCTGCAATCGAAGTAATATTAATAATTAAACCTGAATTTTGTTCTCGCATTTGTGGCAAAGCAGCTTTCATAACTTCAATTGGACCAAAAAAATTAGTCTCAAAATTATTCTTGATTTCCTCCATCGGAATTTCTTCTAATGGACCAGTAATACCAACACCGGCATTATTAATTACAACATCTAATCTTCCTGAAGTTGCAATAATCTTAGCTACAGCAGACTTTATAGATTCGACATTTCTAACATCTAAAGCTACAAGTGGAAAAATAGAATTCAGTACTTTTTCAGGATTTCTACTCGTTCCATAAACAACGAAACCTTTTTTATGTAAAAATTCTCCAATTGATTTTCCAATCCCTGAGGATCCTCCGGTAATTAAAACGACTTTGCTCATTATTAAGTTAGATGTTAAATGTTATAAGTTATGAGTTGATGTGCAGGATAAAACTAGATCAACACTAAATGTTGTGGAAAAATATTAAAAATATACTCACCAATTATTTTTTTACCGCAAAATTCGCAAAGTTTTTTTGCATTGTATTACGGTAAGTAAAAGGCAAAGTTCACAAAGCTGGTTCAACACAAAGCTTTGCGAACTTTGTACTTTATATTAAGCTTGCATATAAAAAAACTTTGCGAACTTTGCGGTAAATTTTTTTTCTCTTTCCACGGTTTTTTTGTATTGATCCATAAAACTTCTAACCTCTTACAATTAACTTCTAACTCACGAAAGGTCCAAAAATAAAAAAATCCTCCATAAGGAAGACTACTTTTGTATTAATTCTAAAAAAAATCCCGACAGTTCGGGACAATAAAATAAAAAATGGCAAGCGACCTACATCGCACCGCTCAACCACGTACCCTTGCTATGTTCCCATCCTGGGGGAGTCTGCAGGAGCTGGTCGTGTAGGACTTGCCGGTGCAAATATACAATCTTTTTATATTTTTGCAAGACCTTTGTTGCTATAAAAATATCGTCGTATATTGGCTTATTCAAATTTTAAACTATGAAAAAATATAACTTCCTAACTGTCATTTTATTAGGAATCACATTAATTGGATGTGGAGATACAAAAAAAGGTGAAAATTCTTTATTTAACATTGATGATTCTGCTTTTCCGGCTCATTTTTTACCTCAAGAATCAATTTCTATCGGAATTTTGAACCCAAATTCGAAAGAAATTGACAGTGTAACTTACTTTATAAACGACAAAAAAGTGGGTAGCACAAAAGGTTCTGAAAAATTCAAATTTGACTTAAAAGATCAACGATTAGGATATCAATACTTAAAAGCAACCGTATATTTTGGCTCAGATTCTTCTGATGCTACTAAACGTGTTGAACTAGTTTCGAACATTGAACCAAAATTATTAAAATATAAAGTTATCAATACATATCCTCACGATAAAAAATCTTTTACTGAAGGATTAGAATTCCATAATGATACCCTTTACGAAAGTACCGGACAAGAGGGCGCCTCGTACTTGAGAAAATATGATTATAAAACAGGGAAGATTTTCAAACAAATTGATCTTGATAAAAAATACTTTGGAGAAGGAATCACTTTCATCAATGGAAAATTATTTCAATTGACCTGGCAAAACAAAACCGGTTTTATCTATGACGCAAAAACCTTGAAACTTGAAAAGACGTTTGCTTATGACAAAGAGATTGAAGGTTGGGGAATGACAAATGATGGGAAATATATTTATCAAACGGATAAAACAGAAAAAATCTGGAAAATGGATCCGGCAACTCAAAAAATGATAGATTATATCAACGTTTACTCAGGAAGTTCAAAAATTAAAGCAATTAATGAGTTAGAATGGATTAACGGAAAAATCTACACTAATGTTTGGTTTAAAGATGCAATTGCAGTTGTAAACCCAACGTCGGGAGCTGTTGAAGGAATCTTGAATATGTCTGATTTACGTAAGTCCATGCCTGATGTTACTACGGAAGATGTTTTAAATGGAATTGCTTACAATCCTAAAACTAAAACTATTTTTGTAACTGGTAAAAATTGGAGCAAAATGTTCGAAATTACTGTTTCGGAATAAAAGAATACATTCCAATTTAGAAACACGAATTTCACAAATTTCACGAATTATTCCGTGATAATTTGTGAAATTTGTCTTTTAAAATACCTTTATACAATAAAACCAAAACAATGACAACTCTTATAACAAATATAAAAGAACTACTTCAGATTCGTGAAACTTCAATTTCTAAAGTTTCGGGAACTGAAATGGCGGAACTTCCAACCATCAAAAATGCTTTTTTGGTTCTAAAAGATGATCTTATTGCAGATTTCGGTTCCATGGATAATCTTCCTGAAATTAAAGCTGACAAAATTATCGATGCAACGGGGCAAATTATATTACCATCGTGGTGCGACAGTCACACGCATATTGTTTATGCCGGTAATCGCGAGCAGGAATTTGTGGATCGAATCAATGGTTTTTCATATGAAGAAATTGCCAATCGCGGTGGCGGAATCTTAAATTCGGCTAAAAAACTCAACGAAACTTCAGAAGAAGAAATCTATGAGCAGTCAAAACTTCGTTTAGAAGAGGTCATGCATTTAGGAACCGGAGCTGTTGAAATAAAATCAGGTTACGGATTAACAATCGAAGGCGAGATAAAAATGCTTCGCGTGATTAAAAAACTGGCAGAAAATTATCCAATTACTATAAAGTCAACTTTTTTGGGCGCACACGCTTTTCCTGTGCATTACAAAGAAAACAAAGCCGGTTATATTGATGAAATCATAACCAAAATGCTCCCCGAAATTGCTCAAAACAAACTAGCTGATTTCGTTGATGTATTTTGCGAAAAAGGCTATTTTTCTGTTGAAGAAACCGAAAAAATAATGGAAGCGGGAATACAACTCGGCTTAAAGCCAAAAATTCACGTAAATCAGTTTAATTCTATAGGAGGAATACAAGCCGGAATTAAATTTAACGCCCTTTCTGTCGATCATCTTGAAATTATGAACCCGGAAGATATCGAAGCATTAAAAGATACCGAAACAATGCCTGTTGCACTCCCTTCATGTTCTTATTTTTTAAGTATCCCATACGCACCTGCGCGAGATATGATAAAAGCAGGATTACCATTAGCTTTAGCTACTGATTTTAACCCTGGTTCTACTCCATCCGGAAATATGAATTTTGTTGTATCAACAGCTTGTATCAAAATGAAAATGACACCGGAAGAAGCTATAAATGCAGCGACTATTAATGGCGCTTATGCAATGGGAATCTCAGAAACTCACGGAAGTATTACAAAAGGAAAGAAAGCCAATCTGATCCTTACAAAACCAATTTCATCTTATTATCAAATTCCTTATGCATTTGGGAGTAATTTAATTGAAAGTGTTTTTGTAAATGGCAAAATCATCTAATAGTTAGAATCCTATTCGCTAATTCATTCAATAGTTAAAACAAACATAAAAATCTTACAATAAATAGTTATCTCTAAAAAAGATCCTATATTTACAATTCAGATTTTTAGATATGGAAATTTTAGTCCTAATAAGTATAAGTAAATTTGGTACGAAGCAAAATGTTTCATGTACCAACAGAAGCTTGTATACTAACGAGAACATTTCAAAATTGTCTTCTTTGTTAAAATTAAAAATCTTCCCGAATTATTAAGCATCGCGAGTGTGCTTACTAAAATCCTATAAAACTTTTCTGCACGATACCTTTCAATCCATATTGAATATTGTGACTCGCCATAAAGTTTTTATTTATTACAAAATAAATTACAGGATCTGGATTATAAAATATTTTAATAATTAAAACAAAAAAGAAATCATGGCTAAGAAAGCTTCAACAACAGATTTAAAAGCGAAAAAGCAGGAGAAAATTCAAAAAAAGCTAGAAGAACAACAAACTAGAAAAAGAAAATAGATACTAAATTAATGTGATTTTTAATTTAATGAAAAAAGGTCTGTGAAAAACTTCACAGACCTTTAATATTTTAGTGGTATTGCAATCTAAGCGACGTATTATCTTAAGTTGAAACTAGTTTTAGAAACTAATTCATCATTATCAAAAACATTGATAAAATAAGTCCCTTTAGCAAAATCTTTACCTGGTAAATCTTCACTCACATTAACTGTTTTATTTTCGTACTTAACAGTAGTTTTAAAACTATATGTCAATGAATTATCACCAAAACTCTCTGTTTTCTTTTCGCCTAAAACATTGTTTTTAGCATCGATAACTTGTACATAATACGTTTTATCTCCAGATTTAGCAATTTGATTTTCAGCAATTGTAAAACTAATTTTCAAAACATCAGCACGGCTTGCTTTATCCGTTTCGATTTGTTTCCCTGAGCTTCTCAATTTGTAAGCAGCAGTTTTTGTATTTAAAACTGATAATTTAGCTCCTTTTTCAACTGTTTTAGCCAATTCTTCGTTTTGCCCAACTAATACTTCATTGTATTTTTTAGATTCTCCTAAAACTGTAATTGTACTATCTCTTTGAACTGTTAAAACACCATTTTGTTTTTTCAATTCGTCGTTTTCAGCTACAAGAGTTTTCATTTTACCTTGCATAGCCTGAACTTGTGATCTGAATTTAGACACATCACCTTTTGATTTATTCAAATCATCCATCAAAGCTACTACTTTATCTCTTTCCTGAATTAACTCGTCAGACATAGAAGTGTTTTCGGCAATTGCAGCATCATAAGTTGCTTTCAATTCTTGCAAATCTTTCATAACAGATTGTTTTTCTGTCATAGTTGTTGTAAGTTCAGTTTTAACTACCTCTGTATCAGAAGATAATTTAAAAATATACACTAAGCTACCAATTAGTAGGACTGCTAAAACCGCGATTATCGCCTTTAGACTTGAGTTGTTGTTCTTTGGGTTTTCCATATTTAAATAATTTTCTTTAAAACAAATTTAAGAATTAATATAAAGGTAATAACGTAAGTTGTTACAATTATATTATTTTTGGAAAATATTTTTTTTTCATGGAGAAAGTAATTCCTTTTACTGTAAATGATTTAGCAAAAATCACAAATCACCGAAGCGGTGAAATAAAATTTGGAGAAAAAATGATTGTTATTCCCAAGGGAGTAGACAAACTCAATTTCTTAAAAGAAAGTGAAGCTAAATATGTGCTTTTGGGAATACCCGAAGACATTGGCGTTCGCGCAAACTTTGGCAGACCCGGAGCGGCTTCTGCATGGGAAAGTGCCATTAAAAGCATTGCAAACATTCAGCACAATCGTTTTTCAAAAGGCAGCCAGATTATTGTTTTAGGGCAAATTAATGTCACCGAAGAAATGCGTGATGTCGAAAATCTTGATTTCAACGATATTGACGACCGATCGAAACTAAGCCAGTTAGTAGAAAAAATTGACAAAGAAGTTTCACATATTATTTTTACTATCGTAAAAGCAGGAAAAACCCCCATCATTATCGGTGGAGGTCATAATAATGCTTACGGAAATATAAAGGGCTCGGCTTTAGCCAAAGGAAAACCAATAAACGCAATTAATTTTGATGCTCATTCTGATTTTAGAATTCTGGAAGGACGTCACAGCGGAAACGGTTTCTCATATGCCTACGAAGAAGGTTTCTTAAAGAAATACTTCATCTTTGGTTTACATGAAAATTACACTTCAAAAAGCGTTCTGGATATCATTAAAAAACTAGAAGATCGTGTTCGCTACAATACTTACGACAGTGTCAATATTCGCAAGGAGAAAGATTTTAGCAGAGAAATGGCTTTAGCTTTAGAATTTATCCGAACAGATTCTTTTGGAATTGAAATTGATCTGGATGCAATTCCTAACATCGCCAGCAGCGCCATGACAATCAGTGGGTTTTCTGTAGAAGAATTAAGGCAGTTTATATCCTTTTTTGGACAACATAAAAATGCTACTTATTTACATATTTGCGAAGGCGCACCAGATTTAGACAATTCTCCAAACAATAATTTAATTGGTAAATTAATTGGGTATTTAATAACTGATTTTATTAAAGCTAACAACGAAAAAGAGTAATCCCTTAGAATGTTAACTCCTAAAAATCAAGCCATTTACCAAATAAAACAAGTTTCAAATAAAGGATTGACTGAATAAACCTATCTTTGCACAGAATTTTAGTAATTAAAACTAAATTCTTAATACCTAAGATATGTTATTCGAAGATTTATCACTTTCAAAAAGTATACAAAAAGCCGTATTTGAAGAAGGCTACTTAAATCCTACTCCTATTCAGGAACAATCTATTCCGATTGTTCTCGCAGGAAGAGATTTAATTGGTTGTGCACAAACAGGTACGGGAAAAACGGCTGCTTTTGCCATTCCAATCATACATCAATTACACCGAATTGTTGGCTCATCAAAAAAAGCTAAAGTAATTCGTGCTCTTATAGTAACTCCAACACGTGAATTAGCGGTACAAATTGGTCAAAGTTTTGACACTTATGCAAAATACACCAACTTAACTCAGCTGACTATTTTTGGAGGAGTTTCACAAAATCCGCAAGTAGATACACTAAAAAAAGGTGTTGATATTCTGGTAGCAACTCCCGGAAGATTACTAGATTTACAAAAACAAGGTTTTCTGGACTTAGATCATTTACATACTTTGGTTTTGGATGAAGCTGATCAAATGCTTGATATGGGTTTTATAAACGATGTAAAAAAGATCGTAAAACTAACTCCTAAAAACCGTCAAACATTATTGTTTTCTGCAACTATGCCAATCGCAATTCGCGAACTGGCTGAAATGTTCCTTCAAGATCCTGCTAAAGTAGAAGTTTCTCCAGTTTCATCAACTGCTGAAAATGTAGAACAACGCGTTTATTTTGTTGAAAAAACAGAAAAAAGAAACTTATTATATCATTTAATAAAGAACGAAGATCTATCAAATGTTTTAGTTTTCTCAAGAACTAAACATGGGGCAGATAATGTTGTTAAAGCACTTCGCAAAAAAGATATTCCGGCAGAAGCGATTCACGGGGACAAATCTCAAAATGCGAGACAACGTGTTTTAGATGCTTTCAAAAACAAAGAAGTTGGTGTTCTTGTAGCGACTGATATCGCAGCAAGAGGTATTGATATTGACCAGCTGCCATTTGTAATTAATTTTGACCTACCTAATATTCCTGAAACTTATGTCCATAGAATTGGACGTACAGGTCGCGCTGGAAATGGTGGTGTTGCAATTTCTTTTTGCAGTAAAGATGAACAGCCTTATTGGAAAGACATTCAAAAGTTAATAAAAGTTGATGTAAAAGTTATCACAGATCATCCGTATCAGTGGCATTCAGGAAGTCCGGAAGCAACGGCCGAAAAGCCTAAAAATTCCAACCGAAGCGGTGGTGCTCACAAATCGAGAAAATCAAATGCTTCTAAACAGAATAAAAAACGCTGGTATTAATCTTACTCCCGCGAGATAAGCATTATAAAAACAGTTCTAAACACGAATTTCATCAATTTACACAAATTCTAACAGGTTAATTAACCTTGTTTGAGGAATTACTTTCACAAACGAATTAGTGACAATTGATGAAATTCGTGTTTTTTTTTATACTTGTATTGTACTAATCAATACTTTTTGCTTCATTTATTAAGTAATTTATAATCTTAAATAACTTAACCGGTTCAAATGGTTTTATTATAATATCATTTATTCCGGACGAAATTGCCTCTTCTGCTATTTCATCTTTATCAAAAGCTGTAAGCGCTACAATTGGTGTTTTTATGTCTTGCAGACGAATCCTTTTGGTTGTTTCAAATCCATTCATTAACGGCATATTTATATCCATTAGAATAAGATCAAACTTTTCATTTTCTAAGATTTTAAGGGCTCCAAAACCATCGTCTACAACTTTACAGATATAATTATTTTTTTCAATAATTTTCTTTGTTACCAACTGGTTAATCAAGTTATCTTCAACAACTAGTATTTTATAAACTTCGTTTGAAGTCAAATCAACCTCAATTTCCTCAATAATATTTTTTGTTTTCTGAGGATCATATTCAAACGGAATCATAAACGAAAAGGAAGTTCCTTCTCCTATATTACTTTCTAAACTTATTGTACTTCCAAAAAGGCCCAATAATCGTTTTACAATACTTAATCCCAGTCCGGTTCCCTGATAATCTTCATCTTTCCTTCCTACCTGAACAAATTTTTCGAAAATTTTCCCCTGATCAACAGCTGCGATTCCAACACCATTATCTTTAATAAGAAAATCCAGAAAATATAATTTTTCTTCTATTCTATCGAGATTTACAATAATTTCTACTTCTCCGTCTTTTGTAAATTTCAAAGCATTACTAACCAGGTTCATTACAATCTGAGCTAGTCTTAACTTGTCTCCAATTAAATATTCCGGAATATCCGGATCAATCGATACATTTATTTTATTATTGTTTTTCTGGGATAAAAAGGAAAGTGAGTTTTTTATCATTGTAATTTCATCCGAAATATTAAATGTCAAACTCTCCAGAACAACTTTGTTCTCTTCAATTTTATTGATTTGAAGAATATCATTTACTAAAGACAATAAATATCTGGCTGAAAATTTCAAAGCACTTAAATGCTGACTTTGCGACAACTCTTTATGTTCTTCAAGAAGCATATTAGTTATCCCCACAACTCCATAAAGCGGTGTGCGCAATTCATGGCTTATTGTAGAGATAAACTGGGTTTTAAGCATTGAAGCTTCTTCTGCAATTTCTTTTGCCTTTAAAAGCTCCAAATTATGCCTTTTCTTAAATCTTATATTTTTTACCAGAGTGACAATTAATAAAAGAAGAATTAAGGAAATAACAATGAACAGAATAACAATAATTCTTGATTTCTTTAGACTTTGATACTGCGTTATTTTTTCGTTTTCAATTTTATCAATTTGCCTTTTATATTCGTCCAATTCGAGATTAAAACCTGCAATAGATGCTTTTTTAAGCTTGTCTTCATTATAGATTTGTTCTGTTATTTTATTATAAGCAGATAAATTAGTGTAAGCATCTTTATATTTCCCACTCTTATTCAAAAATTTTGAATACTCCAGATGTGCATAGGAGAGATCGATTTTTTCTATATTTGTTTTACCTAACTGTATTGCTTTTTCAAAATAATCAAGAGCTTTCAGATTGTCGTCTTTGTAACTGCAATACATACCATTTAACATATTAACAATTATGACGGTATCATCATCTCCAATTTTCTTTTGGTTATTATTTACAAAGTTCAAATAAGGATATCCCTTTTCAAAATTACCAATATCAAAATAGGACCACGCGAGATTGACATTTGTAAAATATATCTGGCTCAGATCCTTGCTTTTAGTGCTTAATTCGATGGATTTTTTATAAAAATAGATTCCTCGTTTATACTGTTTCTTTTCAAAGCAATATATATTCCCAAGATTGTTATACAGCATATTCTTAAAGCCATCATTTTTTGCTTTATCGGCATAAAAAAGACTTCTTTTATAAAAAAAAATTGCTTTGTCATATTCTCCCAAATCGTTATAATTAGCTCCGATTATATTATACGAACGGGCAATAAAATAATCATTTTTGGCAATTGTTGAGTGATTGAGCGCAACTCTGGAAATAATTAAAGATTTTTCGAAATTTGACTCTCTATAATTGGAAAGTGCCTCTAATATAAGTTTATCGATCTTTTCTGTTGGTAAATTACTCTGTGCCCATAAATTAAAGGAAAGAAAATTTAACAATATTAAACAGTAGAAAAAGATTCGAAATCGAAACATAATTTGGAAATATTTATTCAAATATACATTATTACGACAAAAAATAACAGCTTGATTTTTACAAAGTTATTTTTTGTTTCATCATTTAATAATAACGTTTAACAAAAAAGATAAACTTGCGTTTGAATCTTAAAATTTAAACAATCTCAAGAGCACATGCATAGAGAATATATCAAGATTTTGCAAAAAAAAACCAACAATCTAAATTTAGCTAAAAACCAAAAAATACTCAAAATCCAATAACATTTTAACACTATAAATGAAATAAAATTTTATCTTTAACAAAATTTACAAACACAAGCCCCAAGTGTTTTAGAAGATTGGTGCATTAAAACAAAAATTATGTTAGAAAACTTTTTAAAATTTACAGAAGTAGAAAAATTGACTAAAGCACAACAAAAAACTATCCAAGGCGGAGATGTTCCACCAGATGATGAAGAAGGAAGAAAAGGAAAAGTAGCAGCATAATTGCTAAATAAGTTTGTAGTTTGAAATATTTCCTCAACTACAAACTATTACTAAAAGTAAAACCGTAATAAGTATAAACTCATTACGGTTTTTTTTATGAAGTAAATTAAGCAATACTTAACTTTCGATTTCTAAATTTGAATTCTCCTCTTTATCATCTTCCCATTGCCCAACAACAGATGTTGCCAAAGCATTTCCTAATACATTTGTTGCGCTTCTGAACATATCACAAAAGTGATCAATTGGCAAGATCAAAGCAATTCCCTCTACAGGAATTTTAAACATTCCGCAAGTAGCCGCAACAATAACCAAACTAGCCCTTGGTACTCCCGCAATCCCTTTACTGGTTAACATTAAAACCAAAAGCATCGCCATTTGCGTCCCTAAGTCCAGATGTACACCGTAAAACTGAGCGATAAAAATACTGGCAAAAGTCATGTACATCATACTTCCGTCAAGGTTAAACGAATATCCAAGCGGCAGCATGAATGCTACAATTTTATCTTTAACTCCAAAATCTTCTAATTCTTCTGTTAATTTAGGAAAAACGGCCTCACTACTTGTTGTTCCAAACGCAATTGCCAATGGTCCAATAATACGTTTTAATAATTCAGTCATTCTTCCTTTTAAGAAAATATAACCTACAGCGATCAAAACCACCCATAATGTACTGATTCCTATCAGAAATGATCCAAAGAATTTAAAATAAGTAATGATCAATTCTTCTGCATCTCTAATAGCAAATACTCCTGCAATGGCACCAAAAACTCCAATTGGAGCAAAGTTCATTACATAGTTTACCATTTTTAAAACAATATGCGAAGCTTTATCAAAAGCATTTATAATTGGCTTTACAGTACTTCCTAATGAAGCTGCTGCTAATCCAAAAAAGATAGAAAATATTACAATCTGCAAAATTTCATTGGTTGCCATTGCTTCAAAAATACTTTTAGGAACAATATGTTCCACAAAATTCTCAACAGACAAGATTTTTGTTTTAGCGGTAACCTCACTAGCTGCAGACATATCAACATGATCCAGCTTCAAACCTACTCCCGGTTCTAAGATATTTACATAAAACAATCCAATCAATAAGGATATAAAAGAAGCAGTAAAAAACCATCCAAGTGCTTTTCCTCCAACTCTTCCCACCGTTTTTATATCTCCTAACTTTGCAATTCCCACTACTAACGTGGTAAAAACTAAAGGAGCAATAATCATTTGCACTAATCTGATAAAGATCGTTGCAAGCATTTTTATTTTATTACTAAACGAAAGTGCTGTTTCCGGCGAAATCGAATTGTGAATAATAATTCCCAGAGTCGCTCCAAGAACCATTGCAATTATAATTTGCCCTGTTAAGCCTTTAATAAATGATTTTTTTTTAGTTTCTGTAACTTGCATTAATTTACTTTTTTAGATTAAAATATCAAGACCCTCACTGTCTTAACTTTTATTAATATGTTTTGTTGATTAAATAAAAATCAGCCAAAACAATTGCCGCCATTGCTTCAACAATTGGCACTGCACGAGGCACTACACACGGATCATGACGGCCTTTACCCGTCATTGGTGTAATATTTCCTTTATTATCTAATGAATCCTGAGTTTGCATGATAGTCGCAACCGGTTTGAAAGCTACTCTAAAATAGATATCCATTCCGTTGCTGATTCCTCCCTGAATTCCTCCTGAAAGATTTGTTTTTGTAGTTCCGTCCGGATTGTATAAATCGTTGTGTTCGCTACCCTTCATTTCAGAACCGGAAAATCCGCTTCCGTATTCAAAACCTTTTACTGCATTTATAGAAAGCATTGCCTTTCCTAGTTCAGCGTGCAATTTATCAAAAACCGGTTCGCCTAAACCAACAGGAACGTTTTTAATTACACAGGAAACAACTCCACCAACAGTATCTCCCTGTTTGCGGATATCACGAATATATTCTTCCATAATTGCTGCCGATTTTTCATCCGGACAACGAACAGGATTGCTTTCTATTTTAGAAAAATCTAAATCCTGGTATGGCGTATTCAAATGAATTGGACCAACTGAAGAAACGTATGCATTAATTTTAATTTCCGGCAACATTTGTTTTGCAATTGCACCAGCTACTACTCTACTTGCAGTTTCTCTTGCAGAACTTCTTCCGCCACCGCGATAATCACGAAAACCGTATTTTTGGTCATAAACATAATCAGCATGACTTGGTCTGTAATTATCTTTTATGTGAGAATAATCATCTGATTTTTGATTGGTGTTCGGAATAATAAAACCAATTGGAGTTCCTGTAGTTTTACCTTCAAAAATACCGGATAAAAACTGAACTGCATCCGGTTCTTTTCTTTGTGTTACGATTGCTGATTGTCCCGGTTTTCTACGAGACATTTCAACCTCGATTGCTTCCAGATCAAGTTCTATTCCAGATGGACATCCATCAATAATTCCGCCTAAAGCTTCACCATGAGATTCTCCAAATGTAGTAACTTTATATAGGGTGCCGTAGCTATTTCCTGCCATTGTATTTAGTTTTGAGCAAATGTAAGTTTTATGAATTAAATTAAAAAATTTAAAATTAGTATTATTAAGAAAGGGTTGCGGCCAATAAAAATCACAATTTATTAAAATTGTCGCCAAATTGGTAACCTTTTGATAAAACAAATCTGACTAGAGTTTCTTTTATTTGCTAAACTTCAAAAACGAAAAATTGAAAAAACGAAATGTTGAATTGGTCATCCTTTCAGATGTCCATTTGGGAACTTACGGAAGTCACGCTAAAGAATTAAACAACTATCTATCAAGCATTAAACCAAAAACATTAGTCTTAAATGGTGATATTATTGATGCTTGGCAATTTAGAAAATCCTATTTCCCAAAAGCGCACTTAAGAGTCATTCAACGCATTATAGGGATGGCTTCGAAAGGTACAAAGGTGTATTATATTACTGGAAACCATGATGAAATCCTTCGAAAATTCAGTGATATGAATATGGGAAATTTTGCTTTAGTCGATAAATTAGTTTTAGAATTAGACGACAAAAAAGCATGGATTTTTCACGGAGACGTTTTTGACGCTTCTGTTCAGCACTCCAAATGGATTGCTAAACTTGGAGGTTTAGGTTACGATTATCTAATTCTTACCAATCGTTTTGCAAATTGGTGTCTGGCAAAACTAGGAAGAGAACCTTATTCATTCTCTAAAAAAATTAAAGCGAGCGTAAAAAAGGCTGTAAAATTCATTTCAGATTTCGAAACTACTGCAACAGATTTAGCGATCGAAAAAAAATATGATTATGTAATTTGCGGACACATTCACGAACCAAAAATCATTACCAAAGAGAATAAACACGGATCTACTTTATATCTAAATTCGGGAGATTGGGTCGAAAACCTGACCGCTTTAGAGTACCACAAAAAGCGTTGGAAATTATATTCATACGCTGAAAGTAATTTTACTGAAGAAGAAAATCTTTTTGAAATGGAAGACATTTTAAGTTCACAATTAATTTCTTCAATTATCCTGAACAAATAACACTATAATTCTTAAAACACTCTGATTATAACAGATAACACTATTTTCATGAAATTTCATTGGTTTCAAAAATGTGAATTATATAACAATTTCAAATAATTTTATACGTTTGAGAATGGTATCCCACATTACATTTGAAGAAAATTAATAACCAATTTTATGAAAAAAATAATTTTATCAGCCATTATGCTATTAGGATTAGCGTTTACGGCTCAATCACAAGAAATTTCGAAAAACGCTTTAGGAATCCGTTTAGGAGACAATAACGGTTTTGGCGGGGAAGTATCCTATCAATTGGGTTTAAACCAAAAAAATAGACTTGAATTTGATTTAGGATGGAGAAACAGTAGTGATGTAGATGCAATTAAAGGTGTTGCCCTTTATCAATGGGTTTGGAATATTGATGGTGGTTTTAACTGGTATGCTGGTGTTGGTGGAGGATTAGCAGCTTGGGATCACGATTATTACAACAACAACTACAAATATAATGATAGTGGAACTTATGTATTTGCTGCAGGAGATATTGGTATTGAATATAGATTTAGTGAAGCACCAATTACACTTTCATTAGATGCAAGACCAGAAATTGGTTCCGGATATTATGACGATGACAACTTTGGATTTGACGTTGGATTAGGCGTTAAGTTTAGATTCTAAATAAAAAATAATTACATAAAAAAACCTGTCGCATTAACGACAGGTTTTTTTTATGTATTATCAATCTGAGCGAAGTCGAAGCCCTCGCAAGCTTTCAAGTCTTCGACTTCGCTCACGGTATTATTTCGAGCCTGACATAAAATTTATTACTTGATAATAATATCCTTTTTAGAATGTATTTTCACAACCGTATAAGGATATGTAATCACCTGCATTACCATTGCATCCGGAGCAGGATTATTTTCTTTCACAGTAATGATAATATTTTTATCCGTTTCCTCTACTTTCTCAACACCAATAGAATATCCGCCAGTGTTTTTCTCCCCCATATTCAGGATAACATAATTTGAATTACCAATATCTGTCTGTTTCATTTTACTTGTCAAAAGCGGATCATTTTCCAACATTTTGATTTCATTAGGTTCAGTCAGAATCTCAAAAAACTTGATGTTTCCTCCCCCATCAGATTGCTCTGTCAAAACTTCGTATAAAACCTTTGAATCTGATGTCTTTTTTACTCCACAAGAAACGAGTAGCAAAACTACTAAGGCCGAAATTATTTTTTTCATTTATCTTTATTTTAAGATTGCTGTTTCTCTGCCTTATAATCATCAATTGCTCTTTGATACAAAGCCTCATATTTAGGTAGAATATTTTTGATATCAAACTTCTTCGCTACTTCAAGCGCATTTGCCTTAAACTTATTCAGAGTTTCATCATCTTTTAGGATTTTAATTGCATTTGCAGCCATTTCCTCCACATTTCCAACATTGCTCAAATATCCTGAATAACCATCAAAATTAACTTCAGGCAAACCACCGGAATTACTCGAAATCACAGGAACTCCGCAAGCCATCGCTTCCAGTGCTGCCAAACCAAAACTTTCTGTTTCTGACGGAAGTAAAAATAAATCTGTCAGACATAAGATTTTATCAATTTCATTACTATTTCCAAAGAAAATCACCTTGTCGTAAATTCCTAATTCCATACATAAAATCTCCGCTTTTTCTTTTTCCGGTCCATCACCAACCATCATTAATTTAGCAGGCATTACTTTCTGAATATTATAGAAAATCTTAATAATATCCGGAATACGTTTTACCTTTCTAAAATTACTGATATGAGTAATGATACGCTCATTTTCCTTCGCCATTACATAACGATGACAAGGCTCTTGCGGGTCTTTTCTGACTTTATCCAATTCAATAAAATTTGGAATTACCCTAATCTTATTTTTGATTTTAAACAACTTCAAAGTATCATCTTTCAGACTCTGAGAAACTGAAGTCACATAATCCGATTTATTGATACTAAAAGTTACTGCAGGTTTATAAAACGGGTGATTTCCAACCAGCGTAATATCCGTTCCGTGAAGTGTTGTAATCATCGGAAGATTAATTCCTTCATTTTTCAGCATTTGCTTTGCCATATACCCCGCATATGCGTGAGGAATAGCATAATGCACATGAAGCACTTCGATTTTATACAATTTCACCATATCAACCAATTTACTTGACAAAGCCAACTCATAAGGCTGATAATGAAAAAGTGGATATTCCGGAACGTTTACTTCGTGATAATGAACATTAGGATTCAAAAGTGCCAACCTAACCGGCTGACTATAAGTAATAAAATGTATTTCGTGTCCGCGTCTGGCTAATTCAAGGCCTAATTCTGTAGCAACTACACCACTACCGCCAAATGTCGGATAACAAACTATAGCTATTTTCATGTATTAAATTTAGTTCTACGAAAGTACTCAAAAATCACGTTTAATTGAAGTTTTAGATTGTTAGATTTTTGTGAATATTAGTCCGCAGATTATTAGATTGTTAGACTAACTTAGAATTTTAGACTAGCTTAGAATTCAAGATTACTGAATTTTAGAATCATGATAAATCCAGTAGAAATCTCAAGATCTTCAACCAAACTCATAATTCATAACTTGTAATTCCTCATTATTTTCAGGAGCAGAAAAATTAATTTTCAAAAAAAGCTTTTGTCCCGCTGTCCACTATATCTTTTATGGTGAACCCCACCATAAAAGGATACCACTCCCATCGGGGCTAGATTAGAAGCTTTTGGTTTTATAAGATCTTTTCTTCCCGAAACCTCGGGATAAAAACCTGTCCCTTTTGTCGCAATTCCTCTTTGTCAAAGTTTTGAACTTTGACAAAGATTTTCACAATATGTCGTAAAACTAAACGCAACTTTTACTACCATCTAAAAAACAAAAAAAGGCACAAAAACTAAATTTTGCACCTTTCAAATATTATATAAATTTCTTTTAGAAAAATCTGCTATGCCAGCTATCAGCAGCAGGAACTTCCCAAGATTCATTGTATTCTTCAATATTGTTTACAAGATTATTGAAAACAATTGTATTCTCAGAAACCGATTTATCTTTAACCATTTTCTTGAAATCAATCAATGGTTTGTGTGCGATATGCTCACCAAGTTTAAAAGTAACGTTCATTTTATCTAACAGATCAACGTTGTACTTTTTCTCTAAACTCTGAATAAACTCTACCGAACTATCGATAGAACATCCTGTAGCTGCTTGTACATCTTGATTTACAGCCAAAATAATGAATCGGTTGTATTTCAATTGATACGAAGCTTCTAAACTCGTTCCGTGTGCTGCCCAGCCTTCAACGAAAGCTTTCAGGTCAGTTTCTATTTCAGAAAATTCTTCCTCAGAAAACTTTCTGTTTGATTGATAAATCCAAATTCTGGATTCACCAGGTAAATCTTCAAAAGGTATATACATTTTAATCTTTCTTTTAGTTTTTTTTGTTTCAAGTTTCAAGTTTCAGGTTAAAACCTTTGAACCTTTGCAACTTTGAACCTCAAATTTTACTGTTTCTCTATTTTGGTAAGAATTTTAAAATACCTGAATTCTTTGGCTTTTGAATCAAACAACTCAATCTCAGTGTAACTTACCTTAAGCTTATCTTTTTTCTTAATTTCATTATTAGTCAGCAATGGAGCCGTATCAAAAGAATCTAATAAAAGAAAACTATAATTTCTACCAGTTTGATCTTTTAATTGCAAAGTCACAAACTGCTCCCATTTAATATCAATTACTTCACCAGAAACAAAAGAATCCTCTTTCTCAACTTCTTTCTCTTCTTTTATAGCACTTCTTCCTAATTCTATAATTACATTAGGACATACTTGCATCATTTTTATAGCTACATTTTCTCCTAACTTAGTCATACCTTCTACATCCGAAAAATCAACTTTCTCTGAAGGCTTAAACTCCGACATATGATCTGTATAACTTTTAATCATACATACTCCTACTTCAGTTTTAAAATCTGCAGCAGATAAATTCGGGTCTTTGGCTTTTTTAGTTTCTAAACATTGACAAGTTTCTTTTGCAATAACTTCCAGAACATCTTGAGAATAAGATGCCACACTACAAAGCAAAACAACTAATAAAAATATTTTCTTCATATTACAAATCCTGCGCATTAGCAATTAGCTCCGCAATATCCATTACTTTTACCTGCCCTTCTTTTTCCTGATGTTTAATTCCATCTGTCAACATTGTATTACAAAATGGGCAACCTGCTGCAATAATATCCGGTTTTACTTCTAATGCATCTTCGGTACGCAACACATTTACTTCTTTGTTTCCTGGTTCAGCATCTTTAAACATTTGTGCTCCACCTGCTCCACAACACAAGCCATTTGCTTTTGAACGCTTCATTTCGACTAATTCAACATCAAGTTTCTGAATCAAATCTCTTGGAGCTTCATAAACTTTATTTGCTCTTCCTAAATAACAAGGATCGTGAAAAGTAATTTTCTTTCCTTTAAATTGCCCGCCTTCAACTGTCAATCTTCCATCATCTATTAATGACTTTAAAAACTCAGTATGATGAATTACTTCATATTGACCTCCTAATTCAGGATACTCATTTTTTAAAGTATTAAAACAATGCGGACAAGCCGTTACGATTTTTTTAGCTTCATATGCATTCAAAACCTCGATATTCATCATGGCTTGCATTTGAAACAAAAATTCATTTCCGGCACGTTTTGCAGGATCTCCGGTACAACTCTCTTCAGTACCTAATACTGCAAATGAAACATTGGTACGATTTAAGATTCGCACAAATGCTTTTGTAATTTTTTTTGCTCTATCATCAAAACTCCCTGCGCAACCAACCCAAAATAAAACTTCCGGTTGTGTTCCCTGGGCTAGCATTTCAGCCATTGTTGGCACTACTAAACTTTCTGACATCTTCTTTTGTTGTTAAATCGGTTAATTGTTAATTTGGTTAATCGCTCTCTTGCAATAACCCTTTCGCTAACATTAACACAGAAATTTATTTTATTAATCCATTCAACGGTTAAACAAATAACCAATTAAACGGTTTTCGTTTTAGTTTTCGTTTTTCCAGTTCAATCTGTCTTGCTGGCTATATTGCCAAGGCGCTCCATTATTTTCAATGTTTGTCATCATGGCATTCAATGACATTGGAGCAGCACTTTGTTCCATAACCAAGTAACGACGCATATCCATAATAATAGACAACGGGCTAATGTTTACAGGACATTCCTCAACACAAGCATTACATGAAGTACATGCCCATAATTCTTCAGGCGTGATATAATCGTTCAATAATGTTTTATTATCCGGAACAAAAACACCTTTATTGGCATCAATATTTTTTCCAACTTCTTGCAAACGATCTCTTGTATCCATCATAATTTTACGAGGAGACAACTTTTTACCCGTTTGGTTTGCTGGACAAGACGATGTACAACGTCCACATTCTGTACAAGTATAAGCGTTTAGTAATTGTACCCAGTTTAAATCCTGAACATCACTAGCTCCAAATTTACTTGGAACAGCATTTTCATCCACAGGAGCGGCTGCAAACGGATCTGCATTTGGATCCATCATTAATTTAACCTCTTTAGTTACTGATTCTAAATTATCAAACTGTCCTTCCGGATTTAAGTTTGCAAAATAAGTATTTGGGAAAGCTAAAAGTATGTGTAAATGTTTTGAGAAGTATAAATAGTTCATAAAAACTAAAATACCGGCGATATGCAACCACCAGAATACTTCAAACAACAAAACAACCAATTCGTTTGACATTCCATTAAAAATTGGCGCTATAAACTGACTCACCGGAAAACTTCCTGCTTTATGAAAAACTCCACCAGGAACATTTTGCAAATGAAGATCAGAAGCATTCATTAACAGAAACAAAATCATCAAAACTGTTTCAAAATACAAGATATAATTGGCATCACTTCTAGGAAAACCATTTAAATCAGGATTAATGAAACGTTTTAATTTAATGACATTTCTTCTAATCCAGAAAACGGTAACAGCAAAAATCACAAGTAGTGCTAATATCTCAAAAGAAGCAATCAAAATATCATAAACAACACCTAAATAAGGCGCAAAAACTCTATGCGTCCCTATTAAACCGTCGATTATGATTTCGAGTAATTCGATATTAATAATTATAAATCCAACATATACGAAAATATGAAGTATTCCAGCTACAGGGCGTCTCACCATTTTTGATTGCCCAAGAGCAATCAATGCCATGTTTTTCCATCGTGCTTTAGAATTATCTTTTCGATTTACATCTACTCCTAAATTAATATTTCGGATGATTTTTTTTACGCTCGATGCAAAAAAACCGAAACCAACAATTAGAAGTATAGCGAACAAAATATTATCTAAATAACTCATTCTAATTAATTTTTAGTTGTTGTGTTAGCTTCTTCAGTTGGTGCTACATATGGTTTGTTTTTCTTTCCAAAAAGAGAAACATTTACATAACGTGTTGGGTAAAGACGAACGTCCTGTAATAACAACTCTAACTCTTTTGAAGTTTTAGACAAGTTATTATACAAAGCGTCATCACTTAATAATTTACCGGCAGTACCTTTTCCTGAGTTTAAGTTACTCATGAGATTATCAACTTTAGCCAAAGTCTGATTTAAGTTTCGAACTGTTTTTCCTAAATCGGCTTTATTTAAAGAATCTGATATCTTATTAAAGTTACTTGACATTTTATTAAAGTTTGTTACAACTCCATTAATTTGTCCTTTATTAGTATCTAAAATAGTATTAAGACTTCCTGAAGCTTTATGAAACTGCTCCATTGTCTGACTCAATTCTGCTAATGATTTTTTTAAATTTTCCTGTCCTTGTTTATCTAAAACATTGTTCAGTCCTGAAACCAACGTATTAATATTAGCAAGCATTACGTCTAATTTTTGCTGAATTGGCTCTATTTTACCTCCTAAAGATTCTGTTAATCCCAATTCAACTTTAGATCCTAAAGTTTGTCCGTCTTCTGCTGGTTCTTTATCCGCCAGATTAGGAATAATCTTGATCTGTTTTCCCCCTATTAAACTTGGAGAATACAAAGATGCCTGGCTTGATTTTGAGATTGGAAAATCTGTTTTTAACTGAAGTTCAACTAATAATTTACCTGTTACTTCACTAATTGTGATTTTATTTACCTTACCAATAACAAGTCCGTTTATGGTAACTGGTGCTGATGCTGACAAATCCTCAACATTATCATACTCTGCATATAATGTTTTGTAATTTGTAAAAAGGTCTCTGCCTTTTAAAAAACTATAGCCCCAAATAAATAATAAAATTGACGCGATGACTAAAATAGCCGTTTTAATTTCTCTTGTTAGTTTCAAAATTCTAAGTGTTTCTACAAAATTAATATAAATATTCGAACAAAAGACTATTATTTAATAGCGTCTTGAATACTGATTTTTTCTCCATCTTTATTTGCAATTAAATAAGCTGCGCCATATCCTTTGTCTTTAGCTTCTTGCAAATATTTTTTGGCAGCTTCGTAATCTGCCGTTTCCTGATAGAAATATTTGTAAATATTATTTTCGTACAACATCGTTACATTTTTTAGTCCTTTAAAATTTTTAGGTTCCAAAGACGTTTTTTTGATACTGGCTATAAGTTGCACTTTAAAGAACGTTCCTTTTGGAGCTTTTTTTACAGCAACCGATTCGACCGCTTTAGGTTTTGCAGGAGTGGTATCTCTCGCCGGTCTTGCTTCTACAATTTCCGGAGCGCCAGAACCAAAATATTCTCTCTTATAACTTAAAATAGCTTCAGCAATAGCTCTTGCAATTTCATCCTGACCTTCTTCTGAATTTAAAACATTTCCTTCCGTAGGATTCGAAACAAAACCTGTTTCTACTAATACTCTAGGCATATATGCTTTATGAAGTACCATAAATGGGGCTTGTTTAACTCCGCCTTGTCTTATTTTTTTACCAAGTTTTTCAAAATTATCTTCAATTTTACTTGCTAATGAAATACTGTTCTCCAAATACTCTTCCTGCATTAAGGTCATACTAATCATAGATTCTGGCGAATTTGGGTCAAAACCTTCGTATTTACGTTTATAATCTTTTTCTAAAGTAATTACCGAGTTCTCTTTTTTCGCTGCTTCAAGATTTGAAGCTGTTTTACTCAAACCCATTACATAAGTTTCGGTTCCGTCTGCTGCAGTATTTTTGTTTGCATTACAATGTATAGAAACAAAAATATTTGAATTTGCACGGTTTGCGATGTTGGCTCTTTCTACCAAATCAATAAAAACATCCGTTTTACGAGTATAAATAACATCAACGTTTGGATTAAGTTCTAATATCTTTCCAACTTTTAGAACAATAGCCAAAGCAATATTTTTTTCAATTCGTCCGCTATAAACTGCTCCAAAATCGTGATCACCATGTCCAGCATCAAGAGTTACCTTAAAAACATTTGCCTGACTGTAAGCACAAAATGACATTATCGTTAGAAAAAAAGTAAATATTACCTTAATTTTGTTAAATCTATTCATAAATCTAAAAGTTAATTTTAATAAAACGCAACTGCTATAATTTTTACAATTGATTATTTTTGACAAAAAATTATATGTAAGTTTGACATGTCAAAAAACAAGCCATAATTTTACAAAAATAGCATTTAAACCTTTGCATACAAACTTATTTAATATCGTTTTATTATCAATTTTCCTAACATTAGGAAGTGGTAAATTATATTCGCAAGAGATAAAAAACAAAAAAAAGCCGTTATCAACTGTAAAACAAACAGATAAATCGAAAACTGATGTTACTACTGATAAACCTGTAACTTCTGTTACTGATACCATAAAACTTGACACGGTTAGGCCTAAAAAGACTTTTCTTGACGGAAAAGTAAAATATAGAGCCAAAGATTACGCAAAAATCGATCAGAAGAGAAAACTGATTACATTATACAACGAAGCTGAATTATACTATAAAGATGTCGAATTAAAATCAGGTATAATTGTCTTAAACTACGAAAAAGACGAAGTTTATGCCGGGAGAATAAAAGATTCTGCCGGGGTTTTGTCACAATATCCAAATTTTAAACAAGGCGCAAGCGAGGTTCAGCCTGACTCTATCCGTTTTAATTTTAAAACAAAAAAAGCTTTAATTTTTAATTCAAGAACTGAACAGGGTGAATTTAAAATAAAAGCTGCTGTTACTAAAAAGGAAAATGATTCTGTTTACTTTTTAAAAGGTGCCCGATTTACAACGGCAACAGATATCGACAACCCTGAATACTATTTTCAGACCAATAAAGTAAAATTTATACCCGGCAAAAAAGTAATTACCGGCTTAACCAATATGGTTATTGCTGATGTACCTACTCCGCTTGCATTACCTTTTGCTTATTTCCCAATGAGCCAGGAGAAGAGTGTTTCCGGTATCATTATTCCTAGTTATAACGATTCAAATACAAGAGGATTTTCGCTTCAGAATATGGGATATTATTTTGCTTTAAGCGAGAATTATGATTTGACCGTTTTAGGAGATTATTATACTAATGGTAGTTACGCCATGCGATTTGAGTCGGCTTATGCCAAAAGATACAGATATCGAGGAAATGTTAATATACGTTTTGAAAATCTGATTAACAGTGAGCGCGGTTATCCGGATTATAGCAGACAGAATATTTACAACATTCAGTGGTCACATTCAAGAGATACTAAATCAAGCCCTAATTCAACTTTCTCTGCGTCGGTGAATATGGGTAGTAGTAAGTACTTTAAGCAATCTATCAATCAGGCCAATATTGGTTCAAATTTGAACAATACTTTAAGTTCTTCTATATCTTACAGCAAGACTTTTAATACGATTCCGCAAGCACGTTTTTCATTATCGGCAACACATCAGCAAAACACACAAACAGAAGTTATTACAATGACTTTACCAACTTTGCAAGCCAGTGTTGATCGTGTCTATCCTTTTGTTGGAAAAGACGGTGTCAAAAAAGGTTTTATAAAAAACATTAACTTACAATATAACTTAAGCGGGAAAAACAATATCACCACAACTGATTCTTTGTTTTTTAAACCTCAAATGTTCAGAGATGCACAAATAGGAATGCAGCATACTATTCCGTTAAGTACAAACTTTAAAATTTTCAAATATTTTAGTGCGCAGGCAGCTACTAATTATCAGGAAACATGGGTTACTAAAACCATTAATAAAAACTACGATACAGATCAGGGAAAAGTTGTTGATAAAGTTGTAAATGGTTTTGACTCGTTTAGAACTTACAATTTCACCTCAAGTTTAGGTACCACTATATATGGTACATTTAATTTTGGAAGTGATAAAAGAATTCAATCGATTCGTCACGTAATGCGTCCTACAATTAGTTACTCTTATACACCAAGTTTCGAGAAATATTACGACACTTATGCTGTAGATGCTTCAGGAAGAATGACAGATGAATACACAAGATTTGCAGGAGGTGTTTATGGTGCTCCAGGAAAAGACAACTCAAACATTGTTGCCTTTGCTTTGAGCAACACTTTTGAAGCCAAAGTAAGAGATCGTGACAGTACAAAAACGGAGCCTAAAAAAGTAATGTTATTAAACAACTTAAACTTTAGTACCAATTATAATTTTAATGCTAACGGTAAAGATGTTTTAGCCTGGCAGCCAATACTTATTAGCGGTGGAACTCAGCTTTTCCAAAATAAGATGAATGTCAATTTTGGAACTACATTAGATCCATATGCTCTAAACAATAACAACGACAGAATTGATACTTATAACATCAACAACGGAGGAAGTTTATTTAGAATGACAAATGCCAATCTAACTTTAAACTATTCGTTTTCTAACAAAGGCACAACTAAAGATGATAAAAACGACCAAAGTCAGCGGAATGGAGGTCGAAAAGATGATTTGTTTGGTACCAATACAGACTTAACTGATCCAAGAAATAGTCAGTTTGCAAATGAAAAAGATGATGACAAAGATGTAATCAGTGAATTCTTTAAGTCAAAAATTCCGTGGGACATGACGCTTGCTTATTCATTAACGTACACAAATATCAGAAGAGAAAATAAAATCTCAGGAAACTCTATTATGATGTCTGTAAATATGGATATTACTCCAAAATGGAAAGGTGGAGTTTCTACAGGTTACGACTTTGTACAAAAGGGAGTTACTTTTACTCAATTGCGTTTTGAAAGAGATTTATTGAGCTGGAGAATGGCTTTTAACTGGTCACCATTGGGAACTAATTCAAACTGGAACTTCTTTATTGGAATCAAGTCTGGAATGCTTAGTGATATCAAATGGAATAAACGAAGTACATTAAATCGATAATTGATCGAATAAAAATAATTTGTTATGAAAAAAATCATCTTTACTGAAAAAGCTCCGGCTCCAATCGGACCTTATAACCAAGCTGTATTATCCGGAAACACACTTTATGCTTCTGGCCAAATTGCTATAAATCCAGCCTCTGGAGAACTTATTACTGATAACATCAATGATGAAACTAAACAGGTAATGGAAAATATTGCAGCAATTTTGGAAGCCGCAAATATGACTTTTGAAAACGTGGTAAAAGCAACTATATTCATTATGGATATGAATAATTTTGCTGCTATAAATACCGTTTACGGATCTTATTTTAACGAAAAAACGGCTCCTGCACGTGAAACTGTTCAGGTAGCATGTTTACCAAAAAATGTCAATGTAGAAATATCTATAATCGCTGTACAATAGCGTTTAAAAATAATTGTGCCGTTGCTTCGTTTGTTGCCAGCGGCACATTATGTACATCACATATCCTGACAAGCATCTTAATATCGACTTCATGAGCATTGGTCACTAAAGGATCTGTAAACATAAAGACGACATTAATTTTACCCTCTGCCACTTTAGAAGCAATTTGAGCATCCCCACCCATTGAACACGGAAGCATCTTTTTTATTTTAAACCCCGATTTCTCAGCATTTCTTCCTAATATTCCTGTTGCAATAAGTTTTACTTTATCATGTCGCAGCGTAATTCCATTTTTAATTAAAAACTGAATCATATCTGCTTTTTTATTATCATGAGCAATTATTGCAATTAAAGTTTGTTTTTTCATGATTTAACAATAATTATACTAATCAAATTTACTTTAAAAAAGCAAAACAGATTAAATATAAGATAATGAATATCAAACATTTAGCACAACAGCAAAAAAAGACTACAAATAAGTCATTATTACTATTTTATAGGCAATAAAAAAACCGTTTCGGTAATAGGAAACGGTTTCTTATATAATAGAAATGAATTAAAACTCTAAAGCTCTAATACAACAGCATTTAATAATAATTGAGCAGAAGCTTCATTTGTTGCTAAAGGCACATTATGTACATCACACACACGAATAAGCATATTAATGTCGACTTCATGAGCGTGGCTTGCCAACGGATCTTTGAAAAAGAAAACCATTTGTGTTTTACCTTCGGCTACACGCGCAGCAATTTGCGCATCACCTCCCATTGGTCCTGAAAGCATTCTTTTTACCTTAAAACCGGCATTTACAGCTTTGCTTCCTGTAGTTCCTGTAGCTATCAACTTAATATTTTCTTTAAGGAGAAGTGTCTTGTTTTTATTCAAAAACTGAACCATATCTGCCTTCTTACCGTCGTGAGCTATAATAGCAATTTCAATCATTTACTTTTATTTATTGATTAGCAACATGATAAGCAATTAATCCATCAATAGGTCTTCTTAAAACATTCCCTAATTGAAGTTCATATTTATTAAATGTTTCCTGTAATTCGTCTTTTAAATAAAAAGCAATTGAACCCACAAAATGAACTGGAACTTCTTTACAATTATCAAATTGTTTGATGTAATTCTTAACGAAAGATTTCATCCCTTTAAAGATGATTTTTCTGCAAAATTCAGTGTCTTTATGCTTGATTAAGAACTTTGCAAAAGTCGCCAAATAAGCATTTGGATTTGGTTCTTTGTATAATTTATTTTTAATAAAATCAGGATCTAAGTTGTATTCTTTTTCAAATTCAACTGCTAATTCCTTAGGCATTTTATTGAAATAATATTTTCTGATTAATTCTTTTCCAAAAACATTTCCACTACAATCATCCATGGCAATATACCCTAAAGACTGTACTTTTTGATGCAAAACTTTTCCATCAAAATAACTGCAGTTAGATCCCGTTCCTAATATACTTACGATTGCTTCTTCTCCTTTTGGAGTAGTTGCATAAACAGCAGCATATGTATCTTCATGAACTTCTACAATTGCATTAGAAAAATATTCCTGAAAGATTTGTGACAAAGATTGTTTCATTCTGTCTGTTCCACAACCGGCTCCGTAAAAGAACAAATGTGAAGCATTTTTTTTGTTTTGTAAAATATCAAAACGATCATTTAATCTTTCTATAATTTCAGGACCATCAAGAATTTCAGGATTTAATCCCAGAGTTTGCGTGGTAAATAATACTTTTCCATTATCATCAATTGCAATCCAATCGGCTTTAGTAGATCCACTATCAACTATTAATTTCATTTTATTCAGTTTTTGGATTAGTTTCTCTTTGATTAATTTAAAAGTGTGTTTTTTACATTAATTAAAGAAGGAACAAAATAAGAAAATCCCGTTACTATAAAATAACGGGATTTTGCAAAATTATATATTATTATTTTAAACCTGCGATATGCACAGATAAATCGATTAATTTACTAGAGTAACCGTACTCATTATCATACCAAGATACTAATTTGAAGAAAGTAGAATTTAATCCAATTCCTGCGCCAGCATCAATGATTGAAGTTCTTTTGTCTGAGATAAAATCTTGAGAAACAACTGCATCTTCAGTATATCCTAAGATACCTTTCATTGTAGTTTCAGAAGCATTTTTCAAAACAGCCATAATTTCTTCATAAGAAGTTTCTTTAGCTACTTTTACAGTTAAATCTACTACAGAAACGTCAGCCGTAGGAACACGGAAAGACATTCCAGTTAATTTTCCATTCAAAGCAGGAATTACTTTTCCAACCGCTTTAGCAGCTCCAGTTGAAGATGGGATGATGTTGATGCTAGCAGCACGTCCACCTCTCCAGTCTTTTCTAGAAGGACCATCAGCAGTCATTTGAGTTGAAGTTGTTGCGTGAACAGTTGTCATTAAACCTTCAACGATTTCGAAATTATCATGAATAACTTTAGCTAAAGGAGCTAAACAGTTTGTTGTACAAGAAGCGTTAGAAACTACTAAATCAGTAGCTTTTGCTGTTTCATGGTTTACTCCCATTACAAACATTGGAGCATCTGCAGACGGAGCTGAAATGATTACTTTTTTAGCACCACCTTTAATGTGCTCATTTGCAGTTTCGATAGTTGTAAAAATACCAGTACATTCAGCAACTACATCAACATCAACTTCATTCCATTTTAAGTCAGCAGGATTTCTTTCTGCAGTGATACGGATATTTCTTCCGTTTACATAAAGTTTTCCTTCTTTTACTTCTACAGTTCCATTAAAACGACCGTGAACTGAATCATATTTTAATAAATAAGCTAAGTGATCAACATCTAATAAATCGTTGATCGCTACAACTTCTACATTATCTCTATTGAAAGTTTCTCTAAAAACGATTCTTCCGATACGTCCAAATCCGTTTATTCCTAATTTTACTTTTGACATTTTACTTAATTTTTGTTTTTATTACACTAATTTAAAGTCTAATTTCCTCACAATAAACTTCATTCCTTTTTTAAACTTTTATATGTATGTTATGTCGACATAATGTCTGACACTCTCAACAATTCTCTATCAATTTCAGATTTACCTTTAATTGCTTGCTCTAATGGAGTCAGTGCTACTTTATCTTCGCGCAAACCAACCATATAATTTGATTTACCTTCGATCAAAGATTCTACTGCTTTTACACCTAAACGGCTTGCAAGAACACGATCAAAACAAGATGGAGATCCACCACGCTGCATGTGTCCTAAAACAGAAACTCTCACGTCATATTCAGGCAAGTTAGCTTCAACGTAATCTTTTAATTCGAATACGTTTTTACCAATTTTATCACCTTCAGCGATAACTACTATACTTGATGATTTTCCTGAAGCTTTACTTTTTTGAAGAGAGTCCAGCAATCTGTCTAAACCTAAATCTTCTTCAGGGATAAGAATTTCTTCGGCACCAGCACCAATTCCGGCATTTAAAGCAATATGACCGGCATCTCTACCCATAACCTCTACAAAAAACAGACGGTTATGAGAACTCGCAGTGTCTCTAATTTTATCGATACAATCTACAACAGTATTTAAGGCAGTATCATAACCTAATGTATGAGTTGTACCAAAAATATCGTTATCAATTGTACCCGGGATTCCCATTATCGGGAAATCATATTCTGAATTAAAAATCAAACCTCCGGTAAAACTTCCGTCTCCTCCAATGACAACAAGAGCATCAATTCCTGCTTTCAAAAGATTCTCGTGAGCCTTTTTTCTACCTTCCGGGGTTCTAAACTCAACAGAACGAGCCGATTTTAAGATCGTTCCACCTTTGTTTACTATATTATTTACGCTTCGAGGTCCCATTTCTTTGAAATCACCTTCGATCATTCCTTGATACCCTCTATAAATTCCTATGCATTCTATATTATGATAAGCGCATGTTCGAACAACTGATCGTATTGCGGCATTCATTCCTGGCGAGTCTCCTCCTGAGGTTAGAACACCTACTTTTTTTATTGTTTTTGGCATTATTTAAGTATTAAAGTGTAAAATTAGCAAACATTCACCACTTTTCGGGTTATGTTTATAATAAATTAATAAAATATGTTAAATTCAAACGTTTTCGTTAATAAGTTTTTCGATAGTAAAAAATTCATTTAAAATAATAAAAGGCTCTTATTTTAATTAAATGTTTAAAATTAACAATACATTAATGAAGTGTTACAAAAATCAGAGCTTTTGCAAATTCTAAATTTTATTTTTGGACCTTTAAATTTAGTATAAAAAAACCATTCGCAATAACGAATGGTTTTTTATAAACATATATTTAACAAAATGATTTAAAAATCATTATCAGGAATTAGACCTTCATTATTATTTTGTGGAGGTGGTTTCTTCTCTTCTTCTTTTTTCTCCGTTTTCTTTTTGTTTTTCTCAGCATCCTTTTTATTAGAGAAATTTACAAAATCAGGATTTAAATTAGAATCCTGCAAATCATTGTTAGAGCTTTTTATAGCACGTTCAAGTTTATGATCTTTGAATATTTTATTTACCAACTCGCTAAAGGTATCAAAATCCACCTCATACGAAATACCAACACCTTGTGTATATCCAATTCCCTGCCCTACATAATTGATATCATTCTCTTTATTAAACAAACGGAGATTCATAGATCCATCCTCGTTTACTCTATATAGTATCTCGATATCACCCACAATTGCAGATTCATTTACACCTCCTACCGGAACTCCAAGTTTACCATTGATTGTTATTCTTTCGTTTACCTGAGATGATATATTAGCCACAAACTGACCATCAGCTTCCTGCCCCAATCTTTTATCTGCAGAAATATAATTCAAGTCAATATTTACTTTATCATTATCTGATTTTATAATGCCGCCTAATAAACTAGACGCCGTTTCTGTCAATGTTCCTGATAAATCACCCTGACTAAATCCGTCTGTACTCATGAACGATCCTGTAGACAATAAATAAAGTGCTTGTGTCTGACGAATATCTTTATCGTCTAATTTATATTGTATCTCAGATTTAAGGACATTACTAACGGATGGAAACTGAATATCAAAATTAGGCTCAGGACTTGTTAAATCTCCTCTTAAACCAATAACAACTTCTACAGGTACTTTTTTATTGAATGAAGAAGTATTGTCTAATAATACTGCCGGATTTGCCGATGTTTTATAAACGGCTTCTAAATTCAATTGTGCTTTCATCGGGTTTCCTTCCCAAATGATTGATCCACCTTTTTTAACAGAGAATTTTTTATCGATCAAACCTCCATATTTAAAGTTGTAGGTTCCTTCGTATGCCTGGAAATCTCCCCACATATTAAACTTACCCAGTGTATTAATCTTAAATAATAACGATCCGTACCCTTTTCCTTTCATACCGTGTCCGGAATTTCTATCCAGGATTACTTCAACCTCTGCATCTGGCGTAATATCAAAATCAAACTCCAATTCAAGTCCGTTATAATTTCTGGTTTTCTCGACAATACCATTTGCCAGATTGTATTTTTCTTTTGGTGTAACAAAATGAATCCAGCTGCTTTCTCCAACGCTTTGTGCATTATTAATAGGTATCTTTACTTCGGTACCTTTCTCAGATTTTGCAGCTACTTTAATAAACAAACCATCTGTTGGTCCTTTTATACTTGCTGTACCATTTATAAATGCCGTTCCAAAATAAGCTGCATCTTCGCTATCTTTTGTGTCCAGTGCCACCAATCGTTTAGAAGTTATGGTAAGATCCAGTTTCCAGTCTCCAAAATTATGATGTTCAATACTTCCGTTAAGCAAACCTTTAGTTCCGTATTTAGTATCCGTTAATTGATTGTTTCTAAACAGGAATTTTTCATCCGTTAAGTCAATTACGGTTCGATCGCTTAATTCATAATCTGTATTCAGATATGGAATTGTCATTCCGGCCTTTTCTACATATAAACGACCATTGATTTCCGGTTTTTTAAGATTACCTACAACAGCAGCATTTCCGGAAACGCTTCCTCTTACATTTGATAAAACGTCGCCGCCCACAGCTCCTAAAGTTGCCAGGTTAAATCCTTCGAGTTTTAAACTCAGATCCAGAAGAGTCTCTTTATTTTCGATTGCAAAAGTTCCGTTAGCTTTAAATGATTCTGTAAAACCATTTTGAATCGAAGAATTTACCGTAAACTTTCTAAAGCTTTCATCACCGGCAATATCGAAGTTGAGCGTTCCTAAGTCAATTTTATTCAAATTGAGATGATCGATAACAATAGATGCTGTTGGCTGATAAACACTCTTATTCTGCTTATAATTTACCTGGCCATTTAGGTTACCATTAAATACAAACTTAGAATTAAATGGTGTAATCTTATTAATATCAACATCTTCAAAATTAAGAACGACATCTTTATAATCTGTTCCTTTTATAATACCATTCAAATCAATCTTTTGATTCTCATGAGAAAGCACAATATTATCTATCGTGAAATTCTTAAAAAACTGATCAAAAACAATCTGATTATCTTTTTCTTCGTCTTCATTCAAATACCATAAATAGTCCTTAAACTTCATCTCAGATTTCTTAATACCAACGATATTGTTTTTATTTTTATCTATGGTATGAAATAAATTCAGATTATAATAATCCTCGCCTTTATCTCCTCCTTTAAATTCTGAACGAACAAACAGTGTATCTTTTGCAGTAACATTGATTAAACTAAAATCCCGAACTTTATAATAAGGGGTTTTGATACTATCCAGCTCGATATAAGCATTATAAAGCACATTTTTATTATCGATATTAATTCGGATATTGTCAAAGGTGCTTTTTGCAGCGGTAATTTTTTGAGATTTAAATTTAAACTTGAACTCCTCAAGGTCTGAATCGATCTTGCCACGCATTACTGTCGAAGAATCAATATTTACTTCCGGATACAACATTTCGACAACCTTGTCGTAAACATGAAAATTGAAATTTAAAAACTGTCCTTTTTTAACTTTGTAGGGTTTATAATTAGTGTACAAACTTCCTACCGAATTCATAACCAGTTTATCTAATTGCGCAAATTGAAATTTACCTACAATTTTTCCGTTTACAACATCTGTAGAATTAACAGTAATGGTTCTTAATCGATCTGCATCAAAATTAGAACTGATCGTTACATCATCAAAAGCATAAGTCGATTTTGGATTTTGATAAACAGCATCCTTAATATATACACTCCCCTGAAGATTCTCAATCGAGTTTCCTGTTAGTTCCACAACTGCATCACCCGTAAAAGTAGAAATCGAATCGCTAACAAATTTCAATTTTCGTAAATCGGCATTTTCAACATTTATATGAAAATCATATTTACTTTCTCTTTTACTCAAATCAACCAAACCATCGAAAGTCAAACTCAAATTTGGATCATTTATCGCAACTTGTCCTTTATAATAAGGCAATTTAAAATTACCGTTTACAACAATATTATTATAGGTATACTTATTATAATCTAATTTTGTTATATCACCTTTTACAATTGTGTTCAGGTATTTCTCTGTAAAACCAACTCCGTCAACATCCAGATCTAAAGTTGTTCTCCCAATATCTTTTCGATCTAATAAAGCTCCAATATTAAAATTGTCCAAAATAACATTTCCAGAATACGACGCTTTATCAATAAAGTCCATATTGTTCATATGTATATTGGCCTGACCATTTCCTAAATCAGTTATCATTTTAAACTCTGTCTCTAAATCTGTTGTGGAGACTTTTGCTTTTCCAACAATATTAAATTTCCCAATTCGCTGCAGTTCCTTTGGAAGTTTTTTTCCTAAGACATTTGGCAATAAAACTACCAGATTATCATAAGAGGAAATTAATTTATCAAACTTCCCTTCCATAGAAAACTTCTGAGTTTTACTTCCTAAAAGGTTTCTGAAATTAATAGTTCCGGCAATCCTCGAGCCATTAGTATCACTAAGTTTAAGATGCCTTAAGTTAAGATTATTCAGTGTTCCTCTTATCTTAGATCTTATTCTAAAATGCTGATTTTTACCTAATCCGTCATAAAAATTGCGAATATCGTTTGAAGCAATCGAAGCCGAATCAAGTGCCACATTAAACTTTACTTTGTCTGTAAAATCTAAGAAGTCCTCAATTTTATAATTCAAAATAGCTTTACCATAAATCCACGATCTTTTGGTTTTTATAGCCAGATTTTCAACTTTTATTTGTTTTTTGGTATAACTAAATTTCCCCGCAAAATTAGAAACATACAAACCACGATGGTCTAAAAATGAGAATCTATGAATTGTTGTATTAACATCCGGTCCGTATAATTTAAAATCGCTGATATAAGCGTTTAGCTTTTTAAAATCAAGGAATTTGGGGGTCGTTTTATTTTCATCCACTACAGAAAAAGCACCTTTGTCGATATAAGCATTCTTGGCAGTTAATAAAAAATGCTTGCTTGATGGAGATTTTGGACCTTTTTCGAATGCTTTAATAAAAACGTTAAGATTGTTTTCATTCTCTTTTTTATAGGTTTTTAAATTAAAAATCAAACCTGTCAGACGGATATCTCCAAAAATCAAATCTCCATCCAGCAATCTTTTTAAACCCAAAATATCAGTTGCAACAATGTCTGAATAAATCATTGTTTTTTTGTGATGGTCTAAAATCAAGACTTTTTTTAACTTAACACCACCAAAAATATTAATTGCTGTTCTTTCGACACTGATAGTAACATTAAAATCTTTGTTGAGAGAGTCTGTAATATAATTGGCGATTTTTGTCTGAACCACAGGCAAAGACAAGATGATAGCGAGTGCTAACAAAAGTAAGATTAACCCAATTAGGGTTCTGGATACTATTTTCTTTACTTTTCTGATAGCTGCTTTTATTTTTGTTTTCTTTTAAATTTACTTTGAACAGACAAAGAACGACTGTTTTTGATAAAAATTCTTTAATTTTGGCCTCTCCTTACAGTCAAATAAAATTAAAAATTTGATTTGTCAAATATAATTCAAAATTCGTGCCTTTATATGCAAAATTCAGAGGTTTTTATTCTTGCCATCGAAAGTTCATGCGATGATACTGCCGCAGCGGTTTTACATAACGACAAAGTACTCTCAAATGTTGTAGCCAATCAGCTAATTCACAATCAATATGGTGGTGTCGTTCCTGAATTAGCTTCAAGAGCACATCAGCAAAATATTGTTCCTGTAATTGATGCGGCGCTTCGTAAAGCAAATGTACAAAAAGAACAGTTAACTGCCATTGCATTTACACAGGGTCCGGGTTTAATGGGATCTTTGTTAGTGGGAAGTTCTTTTAGCAAATCGTTGTCATTAGCCCTAAAAATTCCGCTAATTGCGGTCAATCATATGCATGCCCATATTTTGGCTCATTTTATAGACGAAGAAGGTTTTGACAAACCCGAATTTCCGTTTTTAGCCTTAACTATTAGTGGTGGTCATACTCAAATCGTAAAAGTAAATGGTTTTTTTGAAATGGAAATTATCGGAGAAACCACTGATGACGCCGTTGGGGAAGCTTTTGACAAAAGTGCCAAAATCCTTGGACTTCCTTATCCCGGAGGGCCATTAATTGATAAATATGCGAAATTAGGAAATCCAAAAGCCTTTGCTTTTACAAAACCTAAAGTTCCAGGATTAGATTTTAGTTTCTCCGGATTAAAAACCGCAATTTTATATTTTATTCAGAAGGAAAAATTAAAAAATCCAAACTTCATTGACGAAAATCTCAATGATATTTGCGCTTCTATTCAATATACGATTATAGAAATTTTGATGGATAAACTGAAATTAGCCGTAAAAGAAACCGGAATCACACAAATTGCGATTGGTGGCGGAGTCTCGGCAAATTCAGGAATCAGAACCCGATTGAAAGAAAGTGAAGCTAAGTATGGCTGGAAAACTTTTGTTCCAAAATTCGAATACACAACAGATAATGCCGCAATGATTGGAATTGTAGGGTATCAAAAATATTTATCAAGTCGTTTCGAAACTTCATCTGTGGTTTCAAAAGCGCGAATTCAATTTTAAATTATGCAATTATTCTACAATCCTGATATTGACGAAACGACTGAAACTTTCTTTTTTGATAAAGAAGAAAGCCGTCATATTATAAAGGTTTTACGAAAGAAAGATTCAGATATTCTACACGTTACAAATGGTCAGGGATTAATATTTGAAACTGAAATCACATTGGCTTCAGACAACAAATGTATAGTTGAAGTACTTTCGATAAAAAAATCTCCTGAACCTAAATTTCGTCTGCATCTGGCAGTTGCTCCAACCAAAATGAATGATCGTTTTGAGTGGTTTTTAGAAAAAGCTACCGAAATTGGAATTCAGGAAATTACGCCCATAATTTGTGATCGCTCTGAGCGAAAAGTGATTAACTTAGAGCGTTTTGAAAAGATTATTCTTTCAGCAATGAAACAATCGAATGAAACTTATTTGCCAAAATTGAATGAGGCGATTTCGTTTAAAGAGTTCATCAAACAAAAAAATGAAGGTTTACAATTAATTGCACATTGCGAGGAAACCGACAAAAAATCTTTGAAAGACATTTTAAAACCAAATGAAAACGTAACGCTTTTAATTGGTCCGGAAGGAGATTTCTCTGAAAAAGAAATTGCATTGGCTATAGAAAATAATTTTCAACCTGTTACGTTAGGAAATACTCGTTTACGAACTGAAACTGCTGCAGTTGTAGCATGTCATAGTGTAGTGTTTTTTAATGAGATTTCGAGTTAAAATATTATTTCCCGATTAGCTTTGTGATTTCTCCTTCGTCGAAATGACAAAAAAAATAAAATTATATGAAAAAAATATTTCTTTTGTTTTTATTGGTTTCCGTATCTGCATTTTCGCAGGAAATTGCTTTGTTAAAATACAGTGGCGGTGGCGATTGGTATGCAAATCCAACATCTTTACCTAATTTGATTAAGTTTTGTAATGCCAATATTAATACCCGCATAAAACCAAAACCATCTACAGTGGAGCCCAGTAATCCGGATTTACTTTCGTATCCTTTTGTGCATATGACGGGACACGGAAATGTAGTTTTTAGCGATTCTGATGTAAGCAATCTTAGAAATTACTTATATGGTGGTGGATTTCTTCATATTGATGACAATTATGGTATGGATCAATATATCCGAAAAGAAATCAAAAAGATATTCCCAAATAATAATCTGGTAGAACTTCCGGCAAATCACCCAATTTTTCAAAAACCGTTTCCTTTTCCAAACGGATTACCAAAAATTCATGAGCATGACGGAACCCGAGCGCAGGCTTTTGGGATATTTGTAGACAATAAACTTGTTTTATTATATACTTATGAATGCGATTTAGGTGACGGATGGGAAGATGCCGAAGTGCATAATGATCCGCTGGCAGTTAGAGAAAAAGCCTTAAAAATGGGCGCCAATATTATCAATTATATTTTTACCAATTAAACTTTAGAAAGTGCAGCTTACTCACGAAGAAAATCAATTTGAACGAAAAACATTTCCGATAACATTAGTTTGTGATCACATTTATTTTCAACAAAATATTGGTTCTCTTTTTAGAATTGCTGAAGCTTTTGGGGTTGAAAATATCATCTTTCTAGGAAAAGATATTCCACTCACGCCCCGTAAAATAAACAAAACTTCAAGAAGCACACATCTTCACGTGCCTCATATAGTAATCGAAGAAACGAGCGAGCTTGTTGATTACTTACTTCAAAACAACTTTGAAATTATTGCTTTGGAAATTGCAAGTAATAGTAAACCACTAAAAGAAGTTGTTATTCCTGATAACCAAAAAATTGCACTTTTAATAGGAAGTGAAATTGATGGAATTTCTGATGAACTTCTAAAAATTTCGAACCAAATTGTACACATAAATATGTTCGGAAAAAACTCAAGTATGAATGTTGTACAAGCTGCAAGTATAGCATTGTACGAGATTACTGCTTTCTGAGTTTTTGTTAAAATATTACAAAACAATTAACTAAAATCTAAACCGATTCTGGATAGTATTTAACAGAAATATTCAAAACTCTCGATTAAAGACAAATAACATCGTTAAAGTGCGCTCAAAAACAATAAGTAAGAAAAAACATCTTAAAAAAAACTTTAACTTTTTTGTAGGAACTAGATTATACAAGGGTTTGTAAAATTTCCTAAAAATAATTTAGTAAAAAAATTTTGGTACAATATCTTTTTGTTATAAAATTGTCACATAATTAACCAAATTTAATTTTTTATAACAAAAATCCAAATTATTATGAAAAAAGTTCTTATTACCGCATTCACAGCATTAGTGCTGTTTTCTTGCCAAAATGACCAATCTGAAGCAGCTGGCTCAGAAGCAAGCGCTACAGCTCGTCGTGGATGCGCCACACAAGAAGTATTAGAGGCACAATTAAAAGCTGATCCAATGTTAGCGATCAGAATGAATGAAATTGAAGCATTTACAGAAAAAAAGATGTTAACTGGTAGACTTGTAAATGGCAAAGTCGAAATTCCGGTTGTAGTAAATGTATTGTACAGAACTGCTACTGAAAACATTTCTGATGCTCAAATTCAATCTCAAATTGATGTCCTTAATAAAGATTTTAATGCATTAAATTCAGATTTTAACAGCGTACCTGCTCTTTTTTCTGGCGTTAAAGCGAATGTTGGAATTACATTTGTTTTAGACCAAATCATCAGAAAATCGACTACAAAAACTTCATGGGGAACAGCTGATGCCATGAAAAAAACATCAAAAGGTGGTTTGGCTCCAACTTCGCCAACTACAAAACTAAACCTATGGGCTTGTACTATTGGTGGTGGAATTTTAGGATATGCACAATTTCCTGGAGGTGCTTCTGCAACTGACGGTGTTGTAATTGATTCTAAATATTTTGGTTTATCTGGTGCTGGTGCTGCTCCTTACAATTTAGGAAGAACTGCTACTCACGAAGTAGGTCACTGGATGAATTTACGTCACATCTGGGGAGATGCAACTTGCGGAAGCGATTTAGTATCTGATACTCCAACTCACAATGAGGAAAACTATGGTGTACCTGCTTACCCTCATTACAGTACTTGTGCAGGAACTCCTGTAGAAATGACAATGAATTACATGGATTATGTTGACGATAACGCAATGTACATGTTCTCAAATGGTCAAAAAAGCAGAATGGCTGCAATTTTCCTTTCAGGAGGACCAAGAGCTGCTTTTGGAATCTAAAAAAGAAACTCAAAATAGCAAACTTAAAAGCGAGATGTATACATCTCGCTTTTTTTTGTTTCAATGAAAATTTTAAAAGCTTTTCCCTATATTTATAATCTAAAATCGAAACATGATAACATCAAAAATTATTTCTAACGGAATCTTAAGAGCTTTGGCAACAATCTTAGTTATTGCTCTGGCCCTATACTTTTTATACGAAATACAAACCGTAATTGTCTATCTCTGTATCTCTCTTATATTATGTTTAATTGCCAATCCGTTAGTTCAGTTTTTGAAAAATAAATTAAAATTCGGCAATTCTCTCGCCGCAACAACTACTTTGATTATTTTTATTCTGGCAATCACCGGTTTTATTCTATTATTTGTTCCGCTAATTATTTCGCAAGCCAATAATTTGTCATTATTAGATACAAATCATTTACAGCAGGAATTTATTCAAAGTGAAAAAAGTATAGAGACTTATTTTAATATTCAGCACATCGATTTTGATAAAGTTTTAAAGAATCCAAAAGTAACTTCTTTACTCGATTTTAGTTATTTTACAGCTTTTCTAAATTCTATTTTAGGCTTTATGGCCGATATGGGAATGGGATTGGTTTCTGTCTTTTTTATTACTTTTTTCTTTATTAAGGATCAGGATGCTTTTAAAATAAGTGCCAGAAAAATTCTTCCGGATACCAATGAGGATAAAATTTTGAACTCAATTACTAAAATAAACCATTTTTTAACGCGCTATTTCATTGGGTTATTGCTTCAATTAACCGTCGTATTTATTCTCTATTTTATTGTTTTGATAATTTTTGGAAATAAAAACGCCTTTGTAATTGCTTTTCTTTGTGCGATTCTAAACATTATACCTTATATAGGTCCAATTATCGGAACGATATTAGCTGGAATTTTAACCATGATTAGTTTAATAGGCAGTGATTTCAGAACCGAAATTCTTCCAACAACAATATATGTAATTATTGGCTTTTTACTGGTTCAGGCTATTGATAATAATATTAGTCAGCCAATAATTTCATCAAAAAGTGTAAATTCGCACCCGCTGGAAATATTCCTGATTACTTTAATCAGCGGAATTACTTTTGGAATCGTCGGAATGATTATTGCAATTCCTGTATTTACAATGCTGAAAGTAATCCTGAAAGAGTTTTTCCCTGAAAACAAAATTGTCTCCGTATTAACCGAAAGAATTTAAAACATTGAACACTTCTATTTTAAGCCAAAATATTCAGGATTTTATAACTCAAAATAGCGGTGCCCCGATTGCAAAATTAGCCCTTCAGAAGAATCCGTTTCCTGAGGTTGAATGGATTTTGATTTTAAATCAAATTGAAGCAAAATCAAAAGCAAAAGACAAATTGCCAACTTGGTTTGCTACCGATAATATTATTTATCCAAGTAAAATATCGGTTGAACAAACCTCATCTGAAAAAACAGCTGCTTATAAAGCCTCTTTAATTTCAGGAGAAACTTTAATTGATCTTACGGGAGGTTTTGGTGTTGATGATTATTACTTTTCTAAAAAGTTTAAAAGCATTGCACATTGCGAAATAAACGAAGATTTATCTGCAATTGTAAAACATAATTTTAAACAGCTTAAAGTCAAGAATTGTGTTTGTTATGCCAATGACTCAGCAAATGTTCTAAAAGAGTCAAACCAAAAATGGGATTGGATTTACATTGATCCTTCCCGCAGAAATGATGCCAAAGGCAAAGTTTTTATGCTGAAAGACTGTTTACCGAATGTACCGGAATCTTTAGATTTTTATTTCGAAAAAACAGATTCCTTTTTAATAAAAACGGCTCCTTTGCTGGATATTTCTGCTGGTTTATCTGAACTTAAATTCGTTAAAAACATACATATTATTGCTCTTGAAAATGAAGTAAAGGAATTGCTTTTTGAAATTCACAATCATTACCAAGGCGAAATCACGATTAAAACTGCCAATATATTAAAAGATAAAACAGAAGCTTTCGGATTTATCTTAGGTTCTGATTCTCATTTTGCTTCTTACCATTTACCACAAAAGTATGTTTACGAACCTAACTCAGCTATTATGAAATCTGGCGGTTTTGATGAAGTGAGCGCTATTTTTGACATTAATAAATTGCACAAACATTCTCATTTATACACTTCGGATGAATTAATTGATTTTCCGGGAAGAACTTTTGAAATTCAAAAAGTCATTCCGTACAGCAAAAATGAGATGAAAACAGAACTCGCAAATCAGCAGGCAAACCTTACTACACGAAACTTTCCGGACACGGTAGAAAACATCAGGAAAAAATGGAAAATAAAAAATGGTGGAAATCTTTATTGTTTTTTTACAACAGATAAAAATGATAACAAAATAGTTTTAATTTGCAGAAAAATAATTTAACAATGAAACAACTAATTACACTAACTTTTTTTCTATTAACCTTTACTGCATTTGCCCAAAAACCATGTGAATACAGTGCTAACGTTACCGATTCTATTGGTACTTATAAAATAACTAACGAATACCTAATCAGTGAAAAAAACTTTGGAGGAACATTCAGTTATGTTTTCTTTTCATTGGCTCAAACTGATGGCTTACCAACCCTAAACCTGCAATTAATTCAAAAAAGCAAAGACTTTATAAAAGCGAACTGCTTTGACAAAAACTCAAAAGTATTTTTACAATTAGAAAACGGTAAAATTGTCACTTTACTTCACGTTAATCAGGAGAATTGCGGAACTCTTATTCATGATGACAAAGGTTATGATAACCGCGTAAACACAGGATACTTTATGTTCATGAAAGATAATTATGAGGAATTAAAGAAATCTCCGGTTTCTATTATGAGAATAAAATACCTGACAGATGTTGAAGATTATATCGTAAAAGCTGATTTAACATCTGAATTAACTGGTAAAGTATATCATCCGAATACCTATTTTATAGACAACATCAGATGTGTTGAATAATTAATTACAATCCCATTTTTGATTCGAAACATTATCCTTCAATCCTGTTTTTAAATTATAATGCCACCATTCAGAGTCAAATGAGTTAAAACCACTTTGTATCATTACGCTTTTAAGATACTTTCTGTTTGCACGCACCGATACCGGAAATTTTTTATAATTATGACTCGCCTGAATACCAAAAAAATCAAAAGGAGTTCCCATTTCAAGTTCCTCTCCTTTAGCATTTACTAAAGTAATATCTACGGCTCCTCCTCTATTGTGGATGGAGCCTTTTTTTGGATCCGCAACATACTCCGGATTCGAAACAATCTCCCACATTTTTTTCTGAATAGACAAAGGTCGGTAACAATCAAATAGTTTTATTTTACAGCCATGCTTCATAAATTCTTTATTGGCCGCAATTAGGGCTTGTACCGTCTTATAACGCAACATACATTCGGCACAATCATAAACCTTAGCTTTCAGAAAATTATCTTCGGTTGCATACTTCATATCATAAACAAAATCCTGACTGTAATCTTTTAAATTTACAAAAGTAGTATCGGCAATTTCTTGCTTTACCTCAGCCGTGTGAACTTCGTTTTGCGCGTTAGAGAAAGTCATCCAAAAAAGAAATCCTGCACAAAAAATAGTTTTGATTATTTGATTCATGGGTCATATAATTTGAGAAATGAAATTACATAAAAAAAATCAATCTCTTATTTAATATTTTAATAACAAATTGGTCTTGCCAATTACCAAATTTACCAGTATTCAAAAACAAAACCCATTCAAATTGAATGGGTTTTGTTTTATCTGTTTTTAAGATATTTATTTACATTTATATTTTTCGAAAAGTGTTTTCAATTGATTCAAAACATCTCCGTTTTTGAAATTTTCTTTTGCAATTGCATCAATCAATTTAGGACAATCTGCAAAAGCTTCTTTGGACATTTTTCTAATTAACGAATCTGTTCCTATAGCGAAACCCATTGATGCTGTCGTTGCATTACCAAAAACCAGTGCGTCACTATTTTTTTTACCAAAATAATAGGCTGTATTGGCAAAAGTAACTACAGTACTTGTTCCGCCAGCATTTGGTCTTCTGCTGCCTTCGGCACTGATACCGCCAATTTTTACATCTTTGTCATAAATAATATAAAACCACAGCTTTTTTTTAGATTTCGAAAATTTACCGGTCAAAAGATTGGCTGTTGTTGCATACAATCTTTCAGCTATATACTTAGTATTCTCAGATGATAGATACTCGATTTTTTTGATATCTGTACTTGCAATTTTTTCTTTTTTAGCTTCTTCATCTGTTTTGAAATGCACTTTAGAATCATCACTTTCTACCATCTCAGCAAGACCTTTTTTGATTGATCCGTCTTCCATATACAAAACTGCTTTATTGTATTTGGCATGTCCAACAGTTGCAAATAAAAAAGCTATTACAACTAAAATTATTTTCTTCATTGTTTAAATATATTAACAGTAAATGTAGTATAAATAAATCTTGCAAAACAAACAATAACACTTCAAGTTTTATATTTATTCTATTTTTTTTTGATGTGCTTTTCGAAGCGTATTTTATAGTATGAACACTTTACTATACAGCTATTGCCACAAGAAAAGATTCGTGTTGGAGCAGCAGGGTTGCAGCTGGCTATCATTTAAAAAATTTAATAAGTAAATAGATTCCAATTAATAGAATTTGTATTACAGTAATAACTTCCAAATAAAAAAACCATAGTAAAGCTGAGCCTTCATTACTTTGACACAAAAGTTTATAATATAGAAAGCTACTATATAAAACGAATATTCCAATATTTATTAAAAAAAAATATTTATTGGGTTTACTTAAAAAAAGTATTAATATAAAACACAAAATAGAACTGAAATATAATAATTGATTATCACTCATGTTTTTTTTATTTTGAAACTTCTGTAAATATTCTGGAACCGACATTAGTTCTATATAATATCATAATTATTAATTTGCAGATATATTTTAAACAAAAGACCTACTTCGGTACATTTACATATCCATCTTCTTCTAAACTTTTTAAACCACATGTAGGATGAGTGGTCTTATATACTTTTCCCACAGAATCAGTCCAAATTCTTATTTTAAAAGAAGGATTTCCTCCTCCAGAGTTCTCGATCGTATATTTACAATTTGACTTAAATTTAAAATCTCTTGCTGACTTACCCTCAAAATAATGAAAATCTTTATTAACATTAATAAATGAGAATTCATCCGGAGCCAAACCTGGATCACCTTTCCATACTAAAAACTTTCCATCTTCATACAAAAAACCACCTAGCTTAATAGAATCATTCTTAATCATTAATTTCAATATTCCTACATTATCACAACTTTTTATTGCCTGTTGTTTAATATCAAAATAAAATTCATGATCCGTTATTTTACAAGAAGAAAGTAAAACTGCTAATATTAATAAAAATCCATATTTCTTTATTTTTTTATTTCTCATGGAGGTTTTCATGTTTTTAGCTTTTCAAATTTATATTATAACACAAATTAAAAGAGTATTTTAACACTTTGTTTGTATCAAAAGAAGACAATCTTAAACAGATAAATAACCTCACATTTCTACGAGGTTGTCTATTAGTATTACTTTAATTTATCTTATTTATTTCAAAAACATATATAATCTGACTCCTAATAGTAGAACACCACCTATTATTAAAAGTAACCAATACTTATTATACTTTAAAATTAAACCAAACTGTTTTTCATTATTTGAAAATTTCATTATCAAACCAATAAAAATAAATACTGCAGGTGCTAAAATCCACCTAAATTTTTCATACATCATCATAATTTTTTTTAAAATTATCCTATCGCTTTAAAAAAATATATTATAGATGCTATTGCAAAACCAATTATGATTAACCAACTTTTAAAAACATCTAATTTGATACTTGGCTTATAATAAGTATCAGGATTGTTATTTTTTATACCATTAAGCCACCATCTTTGATATTTATAAATAGCAAATGCAATTACAGCTAGTAAAATACTATACAATAAAAATTTATAGTTCATAATTTATTTCCTTTCTTCTTTAATTATTTCTTTTGTTTTATTATTTGTTTCATTTTTTATAATCTCTCTTCCTGCTTTTACTGCCTCTTTTATTTCTTGTTTTACTTCACCTTTTGTTCCAGGTAAAACTTTATTTATAGCAAAACCAGCCAATTCACCAGCAACAAAAGCTCCGGCATCTCCTACAGCTTCCTCATCCTCAGTAATAAATTTTACTCCTATTTCTAAAACTGAACCAGCAGTACTAACGTATCCACCTACGGTTGCCACAGCTAATCCTGGCGCAGCACCAACCCCAGCAAAAGGAGCACCAGCGGCAGCACCTACCAGCCCTGTTGTTGTGGTAGCATCACCCGTTTTTTGCAGTACTTTAGCAATATCTAATAGACCTTTTTTATTATCTTTTGTCCACTTTTGAATATTACTTCCTATTTTTTTAACATCTTTTACCGTATCATCCCATCCTTTACCATTATAAAGTTCTCGCTTTATATTTTTTAAATCTCCTTTAATTTTTTCTCTTTGAAATGAGATATAATTTGAAGTAGATCTTTTAGCTTCATTATAAGACTTTTTAACATCCTTCCAACTTGGTAAATCAGGCCAATTTCCATCAGGATCAACAAATCGTATTGGGTTGTTAAACGAATACACATAACTACCAATACTTAGGTCATTTTCGCTGTATTTATCCCCACTTAACCAAAGCGAAGTCTTCATATCTAAATACCTAGCCCCATAATAACTCAAATTCGTCTCTCTATCCAATTCTTTGCCATTAAACAAATAAGGCGAACTAAACGATGAACTATGCTCCTCAAACAAAACCTCTCCAAAAGCAATATACTCCACGTGTTGCGATATAGAACCATTTTTGTTCGTTATATACGAAGTACTTCCTAAATTATTCGGACAATCTTAGAGGCATAAAAAAACCTCGCTTCTCAGTGAGGCTTTTACTTTTTTTTATTCTTTTTCGATTAACTGCGTTCAAGAGCAAGATGCTCGCACCAACTAGATTACATATCAAAGAATTATTTACATTTTATATTCATAATTATTAAAATTCACTCCTTTATTCTTAAGCTTTTCAATAAGTTTTTGAGTCTTTTGATATCCCTCAGTTCCTTTTTCATAAGAAAAAAATTTATTTATATAATCTTGTATATAAAACTCGACCAATTCATTAGAAGGTTGTCTATTAACAATTCCTAATGGCTCTTTTAAATCAACATTTAAACTATCAATATAGTAATTTGTTATCTCGAATTTATTTTTAAATCCTTTTAAAGCACTTGAAAAAGGAGTACTTTGATTTTGTTCCAGTTTTTTATAAGGATTCGCTCCAGCCTTTATTAAGATTTTAACCATTCCTAAGTCTAATGCACTAGCTTCATGAAGTGCAGAAGTTGCCATGTGATAGTTCCCTTCTTTATCTGTAAAATCATTTTCTAAAATATAATTTGGATTAGCTCCTTTCTCTAATAATAATCTAATATATCTTAAATCAATAGTGTAAGGTTCCGGTTTATTATAAAAAGTACAAGCATCTATTAGAATACTTCGCTTAGTAAGAGGATTGATGAAATTTGGATTAGCTTTTAATTCCAATAATTTCTTAAAGGATTCAAAATTTTCAAGTGTCAATGCTAAACTTAAAACATTAGAACCTGAAACAGGATCGATTACTTCCAATAATTTTTTATCGTTTTGAACTATGCTTTCTATTTTATCTAAATCTTCTTTTTCAACAGCTTTAGCCAAATCATAAGCTTTTGTATCTTTAAAAAATGTAACATTTCTATTTTCTTGTTTACAACCTACTACTAACATACTAATTGCAAAAATGACAAGCTTAAAATAACTTTTCATAGTTTTATCTTTTTAATTCTTTAAATTTTTCCATTACAGGTCCCATCAAGTGATTACTAATACGCTGGGTTGTTCTTATTTGATCATCAGTTTTGAGATATGGTATTTGCATTATATATGAGGCTGGTAATGTGGTAATTCTACCTTCTGCCCTTAATCCAATTTTCCCTTGTAAATGACTCACTATTTCCCCCTGAACCACGTATGCTGATATATTTGCTTTTTTTCCATCTAATCCTAAATTTGTTTTTGTTTTTTTCGAAAGCCCCGCAGCATTAAATGTTACAGCTTTACCATTAGTTGCCAATGCGTTTGCACTTGCTAATCCTCCTCCTAAAGAATGTCCTGTAAAAGAAATACCTTCATAATTAGATGCCAATTCTTTTGCAATTTCTACTGATTGCTTATACTGTGGTGAATTACCCATTACTGCTTGCTGAATATTATTTTTCCAATCATCTCCAGATCCAGGATTAGTTCCTTGGGTAGCATAAATGTATTGTTTTTCATTTGTTTCATTAAACCCCTGGTAAAGCACACCTTTATAGCCAGTTTTTTTATTTTCATCAACACGAATTGCCTGCCATCCGTTTGGAGAAATATCACCTCTCTTTGCTTCATAGGCATGATTTGCTAATTCTAAATAAATTTCATCTTCACATTTAGGACATTTACCATCTGGATCAGTATATGTAATTGGATTACCCCAAAATGCACTATATGCAGATTTATCTATCTGATTAGGATGATCTGCCATCGGGTCAACGTTCAGCCAAACACTTGTCTTAGCGTCATAATATCTTGCCCCAAAATAAGACAAATTCGTCTCCCTATCCAATTCCTTCCCATTAAACAAATATGGGCTAGAAAAAGAAGAACTATGCTCTTCAAACAAAACTTCTCCATATGCGATGTATTCAACATGCTGGCTTATACTTCCATTTCGACTGGTAATATACGAAGTACTTCCTAAATGATCGGGATGAAAATAAAAAATATCATTTTCCGGCATGCCAATTCCTGTAAAACCTTCTCCTGCTTTTACCGTTGTAGGTTCTATTGGAGGTCCAAATTGTACTGGTGGTCCCGGAACATCTCCCGGAGCATTAAAAATTGGGTTACGTGGCCATCCTTCCGGTGGTTCCTGATTTTCCTCAACCGGTTTTAGAACTCCGCTTGGGTAAGGATCACCTGTAAACTCAGGCGTACCATAAATCCCTTGCTGTGTTGGCGGACCCGGAGGCAAACCTAAACTTTTTACGTAAGCATCTAAAGCCTTTTGTTGCTCGGCAGTAAGTTTGGTGTAATTTACTCCTCCGGCTGTGATGCCTAATGGCTGAGCAAAAGTTCCGTTACCTAATTTGCTTACTAAACGTCCCGCGCCTTCAAAATAATGTTTGGTGAATTTACCTTTGCTTATTACAAAATACGGAGAAACATAACCTGTATAATCATCTGTATGAACTATAGTCGCCGCAGTTTCGCCATTAATAGCTACGTTTTGAGAATCTCCGGAACTTTTAATCACTCTTTCGCCACTTGCATCATAAGTATATTGGTGAATTCTGCCGTTGTCATTGATTCCCATTAAACGGTTTTCTTCGTCCCAAGTCATTTTCCTGAAACTCTTTTCTTCAGTATAACTAGTTGGGTTTCCGTTACCATCGTATGCATATTGTCTCGGTTCCTGTTTTCCCGTTTCGGTAATTTTGTTGGGTGCGTTAGGATGCAATTCGTTATCATAATTATAATCCAAAACATATCCTTTCTGCACATTATTTACCGTATGTACCAAATTTTTATTGGTAATATTATGCATTTTATTATAGCTCATATTCAGCTCATAACTTGCCTTGGTAAACTCTCCCTGATAAGTCGCTTTTGCCGATTTTAATCGGTAAAAATCATCGTATTGGTATTCATGATTGGAGGTTCCGCCCAAAGTATTGTTTACGACTGGAGCGGTGTTTTTAATTCCTAAAACATTTCCAACCAAATCATAACTATAACTGTTATTCATGACTTGTCTTGCACCGCTTTTTACCTGCAATTGCTGCAATCTGCGCAACACATCATCATAAGTATAATTGGTTTCGGTTCCGTTACCATACTTTAAATACTTGCGCTGTTCGAATTCGTCATAACTCAATTGTTTGATATAATCATAAGTATGGCTTTCTTTCTTGCCTTGCATACTTTGCAGATTTCCTGCTCGGTTATAGGTATAATCTACCACTTCTCCATCAGGATAAGTCATTTTCTGTATTCTGTTCCAGGTATCGTATTCGAATTGCGAAATGTAAGTCTGTACATCTGTTGGCGTAATACGAAGCGTACGAATCTCTTTTTCGACTTCGCCTAGTTTTCCGTAGAAAAATTCCTGTCCACCGCTCGCATCCTGCACAAACCAAAGTCTTCCTCTTCGTGCTGCAGTTCCATCGGCTTTGCCATAATTGTATTGTACATTATTTTGCGGGTTTTTAGGGTATTTTATAGACTCTAGTCTATTAAAATTATACTCGTATTGTATTGCTCCGTCATTTGGTACTGTATTTTTAATATCCTGTGTAATGCGTGACGTCAAATTACCTGCCAAATCATATTGTAAGGTTGTGGTTCCTGCATCAGGATGTGTAAACTCTATGCGTCGACCCAACCAGTCATAACTGCTTTTGGTAATATGATCCATCGCATCAGTCACTTTTATGGTTTCGCCTAATGCATTGGTTTCAAACTTTGTAAGCAAATCATTTTGTTTACTTGCCATATTCTGACCTGTTGCATCTGTGTAAGTTTCACTCGTTTTATTTAAAGCATCTGTCTGTGTAGTATGCAATGCCAGAACTCCATCATAATCTTCTAATGCGAAAGCGGTTGTATTACTGCTTCCGTCTGGCAAAGTTACTTTTACAGCACGTCCAACTTCATCATACTCGGTTTTGGTAGGTGTTACTGTTGATAATGCAGTACTAAAATCATTATCTACAGTTGTTGTCGTAGTTGGATAATAACTGGTTGTTTGTCGTCCTAAACCATCATAAATAACTTTCCCTGAAACAATTTGAGCTTCCTGATCCGGACTTCCGGCTAGTATAAATAAACTTGCCGTTTTTTTAACCTGCAAAGCCCTTCCTAAACCATCTGTGTAGGTAAAAGTCTCAATGTCTTTGTCTAATTCCGGATCGTAATTTTTGGTTTTTGCATACGGAACTTTGGCTTCCGGAAAATATTCATACGCAATCGTATACGGTTTTCCTGAAGCAATTTCATAAGGTCCTGTTATAGTTGCCGGACGTCCTTTTGCATCCAATGTAATGATATTACTCTGATCATTTCGATCCGTAGTTTTCAATACAACGCCAAAACGATAATCGTATTCCATTTTATTCTGATACCCAAATGCATCTTTTATTGCCGTCATATACTGATGATTGTCTGTGTCATACGTATATTCTAATGTCATTCGCTGCGCTTTGTAATTGTCAGGTCCCGTTATTTTTTGCAGGTTTCCGTAAGTATCATATTCAATATCCGTAAGTGCAATTTTATCAGCCGCGCTATAATTCTTTATTTGGGTAACTTCGGCTGTTGTTGCATCTATAGAAGTGGCTCTTTTACGTCGTAAACCATTCGTTGTGTAAACTTCCAATTGTTTCGGAATTCCTCCATAATAGGGCGTTGTACTTTCGTAATAACTAATTTTAGCCGTTACTTTATCATCGGCGGTTCCGTTTCCTAAATCTTCATATTGCGTAATGTTTCCATTAGCATCATAGGTATTAAAAGTATTGGTTTCCAGATAATCGCTTCCGCCTTCGTATACTTTTTGATTGGCATGAATTAATCCCACAAAAATACGTTTGGCATCACATATCGGTAAATTCAAGTCAGATACAGGAACGCTTGACTGCGTATCAACATCAATAAAACTATATTCGTTTTCTGATTCCTGACGCATTTTGTCGTTTTTATCTTTTGTATAACTGTGTTTCAAAAGATTTTTACGGAAATAATCCTGATTGTAAAACTCCTGAACGGTTGTCGAAAAAACCGAATTATCTGCCGCGTCAATTTGTTCCTGAATTACTTTTCCAAAACCATAAAATTCTCTTTCACGACGGTCGTGAAATCCATCTTCATATCTGAATTTTGCAATCGAATGATCAATTCCGTCACCCACATGTCCGTCAAAAATATCTACAGATTGCAGCACCCATTTTGCAGAAGGATTTTCGTAGCTTGGTTTTAATAATTCATAATCTACCGTATAACTATTTCCTGCGGCATTGGTAACGCTTTTTAATTTATTGGTTCTTCTAATATTTGAAAGCTGTGCTGTAAGATGTCCGTCATCTTTAGAAATAATATAATCCAGGTTTCCGTCTCCGTCAATATCGGTAAAAGTCCCTTCAGAACGGTTGGTACTCCATCCTTTACTTCCTCCAATAGTTGGTGTAATACGCAACAACCAAATACTAATATCTATCGAGACATTGGCATTAAAGCCATAACTTACGCCTTTGTTTTGGTTCATTTCTGCGAATCTCGGATATTCAATTGCGTCATCAAAAGAACCTCCTAGATTTAGGGAAACCAACATCTTATCGCCAACATACTTTATTTTATCAGCTAATCCGTCGCCATTAATATCCATAAAAGATTCGTCACTATCAGACTGAGATCTTGCATAATTGGCACCTCCGGAAATTGATCCTTGTTTAATGCTATATCCCAAACCAGCACTCCAATCTGTAGAAGTACCACTGTTTAAACTATCAAAATTCCATTTTTCGGCTGGTAAAAAACCATATCCTGTGTTCAGAAATACCTCTCCTGATTCTGATATTTTATCTGGCAATCCGTCACCATTAATATCACTGTGCAACATTGTCGAGCGGTCTTCGCCTTTTCCCTGAGAAGCACTTACAGAGATACTGTTTCCTCCTTTTTCGGCTTCGTCTGAGGCGGTAACTTTTGCAGAATCTTTTTTGACACTCGCTTTTCCAATCGTAACACTAAGCGAATTTGATGGCGCTCCATGGCTGTAACTTCCTCCAAAATTAGGTCCTTCAGAGCTTGTTTTAGAATGACTGAAATTATCGCCAATATTGATAACCTCGTCTGAAACAGATCCAACAGGAGCTGTTAACTGTACGTTTCCTCCACGAATATAATCCGGAAATCTATCGCCATTAAAATCACTCATGGTTTGGGTTACGTACGAATCTCCGTCAATCGATTTACTGTAACCTATGTTTGCCTGCCCCCCTGCAGAAACTCCGGCAGAAATACTTTTACTCTTGCTTTCGTTAATCATATCAAGCGCCGAAGTGCTTCCTCCTGTTAAGGTTGGCAAAGAAAAATCAGTATAATCGGCAATATCATCTTCTCCTAATCGCGAAGTTCCTATTGTTTGCCCTTTTATATAAATTCCTTCTTCCAGACCTTCCCATTTTGCTCTTGCATAAGATGGATTTAGCGAAACAAAATAACTATTGGCAACCTCATATCCTTTTCCGTTATAATTTTCGGGATCTGTATTATTCAAATCAGGTTCTGTGTTGTAAGCATCTGATTGTTTTAGCAATGTTTGATCTATAGTATCTGAAGCCAGATTTCCGTTAATAACAAATCCGCCCCAATTGTGCTGATACAATCCTAACGTTCTTTCGTCAGGATTTAAAAGGCTGTAAATAGCAAAATCATTGGTCGTGTTATTTGATACAACATCATCTGTAAGATCTGCAATATCTTTTAAATCGGTTACCTGAACCTGAATATTCAAAGCATTTACCTTTGGATAATTTCTAAGAATATTTATAGATAACGGATTAGAAACTGTTACCTCCAACTGAATTGGAATCCCAGCAACTGCCAATGGATAATCAACGGCATTATCAAAAGCATTGATAACTTCTGTCAATGTTCCGGTTGTCAATTTATATCGTTTACGTGCTAACAAAACATTATTTTGCTTCGCCGATAAAATAACATCACCGTTATATGTATTTACAGTTCCCGCCGGGAAAGGCGGAGCCAGAACTAAATCCAGAGGCAATATATTTAATTTTACTTTTCCGTTTACTGTCGTAGTTACTCCCGGAATAGCATAATTCCCCTCTCTTTTATTGTATAATAAATGAGAAACTTCCATAGGAACTTCTTCCAGAGTTCCTCCTGAAATTACCGGTACAGTAACTGTTGGTGCAAAAGAAATGGTTTGCCAGTTGATATTCGTTTCCGTTTCTAATGCTAAAGTTATTTGTGTTTCGGCTTCGAATGCCGGTAAACTTACAGTTGACAAATCGAAAGTTGCAACATCATTTGCCAGAAAAGTTTTCTCGAATAAAACTACAGGAGCATTCGTACCATCCAGATAATATTTGGTAATCATCAATTTGATATGATCTGAAGTAACGGGTTTATTTAAAATTCCTTTCAATAAAACATTTCCGGCAACAGGAACTACTTTTCCGGCAGGAGAACTGCTAAAGAAATCTGTACTTGCCTGATATTTAGACAATGAATATGTATTTACGTCTTTTAAAGTAGAAGCAATCATAAAATCACTATTAACCAAATTTCCGTTAATATCTCTGTCATATTGTTTTACCTGCGAATATGTAATAACCGGATCCCAATTTACGGTATCAAAATTTCCATCTTTTAATGAACTGACCCTGAAATACAATCGTTCTCCTTTTTCGACAGAAACTGTATTATTTTGTTTGGTTTTCACCGAATAATCAGTTGCTCCAATGGTTTCATCCCAAATCAACTGGTTTCCTTTTTGAAAATACAAACGAACACCATCTGCTTTATCAGTACCGGCATTATTTACATATTCGGCACGAGCTTTTATTCTTTCTGGCGTAGTTTCTTCTAAAAGTTGATATTCATGCGAAACAGAAACAATTCCTTTTGCCGGAGCTTCCCACATACGAACCACATCATGCAGCGGATTTTGTTTTTCTATTTCGGCTGCCGAAATAGTTGTAAATCCCGGAATCGTTACATTTCCTCCTCCAAAAACAGGAGACGGAGTTCCCGTACTGCTGTTTCTAAAAGTTGGAATTCCGCCTTCCAATCGGTTATAATATACTTGTCCGTTACGCACAAAATCAGTTAAACCATCACCATTAAAGTCCATAAAATAGACTTTTGTTTTATTGGTCGAACGCTGTTCTTCGTAACCTATGTTTCCGTATTTTAAATTCAAATCGACTCCCCAATTAAACGAAGTTGATTTCGAATATCCAACATCGCTAATATTAAGGGCTTGCAAATCTCCAAAGGAATTTTGACCTGTTGCCGATAAATTTTTTCTATAATAAACACCGTCTTTGGTTTTAAACACCTTATCCGGCAATCCGTCTCCGTCAAGATCTTCTAAGATCACGGCAACATCAGAGGATCCCCAATTATTTCCTCCGTGACCACCAACTGTAAATCCTTTCAAACTTCCGCTATTAAGCGCCAATCCAACGCCTATACGATAACTTACTCCTGCGGTAGCCCCCTCAGAACTGCTGACTAAAGAGTGCTTTCCTGAAAATAAAACATCACTGAAAGATGGAATCGAACTGTTTTTAAGATTATCATTTGGAACACTCCAGGTTTGTTCGGGTCCAAAAGGATTATATTTTCCCGAAGAATCACGAATATCATCGAAATAATCTAAGGTATTCGTATAAAACAATTTTGACTCAGAATCATATTCAGAAACTGATTTAAGCAACGTTTTCTTAAACGCTCCCAAAGTATAATTCAGCTCATAACTACGAATCATGTCATCTTTGTAACGTACTTCTATTTTTCGCAACAATTGATCGTTCAATTGTCTGAAACCTAATCTTGCCGAAATTTGTACGTCTGGTCGGGTTGCTTCTCCTAAATCTCCACTTTTTACGAAAGTGACACTATAATTTCCTTTTTCAGATCCAAAACCGGTATAATAGACTTTTTTAAGATAGAGTTCTCCGTCTTTTTTATCGTACTCATAAGTAACTGAATTTCCTTTTAAATCGACTTGTAAACAAAGTCCCCAATGTCCGATATTTCCGTTGGCATCCTGCAAAACTCCATCTGACGAAAGTCCGGAATCTGTTCCTCCGTAATAACTTGTGATTCCGCTTTTATCTTTTACAACCCAGTAATAATCTTTGGGAGAAGATCCTTTACGGATAATTTGCTGAAAAGCACCTTCGCGTCTCGGATAAAATTGTTTGTCCGTAGTTCGTCCAATCCAGTCAACTCTATGCGAATTTGGAATTAATTGTTCTCCTGCAATCGAATACGTTTCGGTTTCTTTTGATGCATCATATCGTGGCGCTCCCCAACGGGTTTCGATACTTACTGTTGGTGCCGAAATATCCCAACCCATTCCTGCCCAACTATGACCGCCATCACTGTCATATTGCAAATTAAGCGACGGCTGCATTCCTCCTCTTCCGCTTGGTATCGCTATAGAAAATCCTGTACTTGCGGTTCCTCTTCCATTTGCCGAAGGCGGAGCAATGGACTGAATCCCAACTAACGGACTTGCCGCTTTTAGATCTTTAATACTCGTTGGCGTATAACCGGAAGTTTCCGGAGATTCCGGCATTTTGATAATTCCGGCAATAAAATCCGTGAAATGAGTTGTTTTTGCCTTAATAATTCCTTGTTTAATGTCTAAGGAATCTTTGGTTACTTCTTGCCACAATCTCTTATTTTCATCAAAATAAAATACATTAATATCTTTTTCGGTATAACCTTCAGGAATTGCTTTTTTATCAAATGGAATTGCTAATGTTACGGCTTTTTCAAAAATGGTTCCGTGTGGTAATAATCTAAAACCGGCATTTGTTCCCGTAACGTTTACCATTGCAGAATTTAATGGCGCAACATCAATTTTTCGTAATCCGCTTACGGAAACTAATACGTTATTTTTTAAAGCTCCAACCGGAAAAACAGCCAGAAAGTCTTTGTATACTAATTTATTTTCGATCTGAAAATCGACAATTTTTGAAATACGTTCTTTGGCATTTTCAATTGCTCTGAAACGCTCTACTTTCAAAAATTGGTTGGTTTCTAATCTTTCATTTACAATAATACCCGTTGAAGTTTCTTTGGTAACTAAAATAGATTTCCCCATAGTTTGAGCATCTAATACCAATTCAAATTCAGGTTGATTGACATCAATAGCAATTCCGCCAATACTCATTTTTCTAATTTCAGAAGGGAAATTGGCTCCTTTGATATACAGTTTATTTTCTGTTTTTAATAATGTATAATGAAATGATGGTTTTGCCGATTTATAAACAATTCGAACATTTTTAATTTTATATCCATTCAAAATTCCTTCAGGAGCGGTAAACAATAAGACGTTATCGCCTTCTCGCAATGACTTTTCAGAAAGCAACTCAGATTGTTTGGTCCAGTTTTTATTTTGGGATAAAAATTGCCCTCCAATACTCGGCTGATTGTTTAAACTTCTCGAAATCGAAGCTGCCTGATCGTAACCGTACAATTCATATTCCAGATAAGCATGTTCTTCATTTGAAGGTAAAACATCAACTTTAAGATGAAAAACATTATCATAAGCATCATCAATATCAAATTCGTCTTTTGTACCAATAATTCCTTCGGCAATATCTGCGCTGAATGATTTTGTATTTTTATTTTCGCTGTTATAAATTCCAATTGAATCTGTCTTTGAAATAACTGTTTCCTTTTCTGAAGTAGTTTGAGTAAATAAAGAAGCTATTTTGTACGGTCCAAAATTGGCCGCAAACAAAAAAGAACCTATTAAAAATACCAGTATTATTATTTTATTTTTCATAAAGTATGATAATCGATTATAACGCAATCGATTTATTTTTAATTATTTCAAATGTTCTATATTACTATCTGCTAAATATTTTTTCACGCAGATTTTTGTTGCGCTAAATGTTTCTCTCGCAGATCAAATAGATTTTTTAATCTGAAATCTAAAATCGTTAATCTTCATTCTTAAATCTTTTAGTCTTTCACAATAACTTTAAAAGTTTTAGTTCCAAAATCAGAATTCACCGTTACCAAATACATTCCTGCAGCACTTTGAATAACCTCCTCATGCAAATAAGTTTCTACTTGCGTGAGTTGTTTTTGTTTTATTAGCGAACCGGTTGGAGTATAGATAGAAATCGTAGCATTTGTCTTTTTAGGAAACTGCATTGCGATAGAAAAACGACCTTCTATTGTTGGATTTGGATATAAAATCAACACGCTCGAATCTGTAATTTCTTTTCCATCAGTTGCAACTGCAATCTTGGTTGACGTTTTACATTCCTGACCGTTCAGTAATCTTAATTCATAATTACCTGCCTGATCTATTAGTATTTTGGGATTGTTATCGATAAAATCGCCTTCATAAAACCATTGATATTCATAGTTTCCATTTGGTAAACCTGCACTTGCATCCAGAGTCAAAGCATTTCCTTCTGTCAACAAATAGTTCGGTTTAAGATTAGGAAATGTTCCTTGCTTATCTGCTACAAAAACAGTTTCTGAATATAAATTCCCTTTTCCATCCCTCACAATATAATCATACGTTCCTGATGAAAGCTGCAATCCAGAAGTACTTTTTGCTGCTTGGTTCCATTGTTTTACTACGGTTTCACTTCCTTCTTTTTTAACCGTAACCGTAAATGGCGCCTGACCTCCTTCTATAGTATAATTTAATTCTCCGGATCCAGTTACTCCGCAAGTTGCTTCAGTAATCCAGACTCTGCTGAACATTTCCGGTGCTACTTTTAGTGTAAATTTTGTTTTGCCCGTTTTTTGTTTGTCCCAATTAAAATCTGTCAATACCAGTTTTTCTTTGCTTGAAGTACTTGCTAAACGAACATATTCAGAATCTTTTTCGTCATACGTTCCTTTACCGGAATAATCAACCAATAACCAGTAATACGTATCTTTTGGTAATGTTCCTTTTATAAAATTTGGATTAAAATTCCAATCCAGACTTAAATCAGCAGGGTTTGTAAAATCTAATTGCCATTCTCTTGCAATCCCAATTGGTTCTCCTTGTTCTTGTTTTTTAACCAAAAGATTTTTCCCGTTATCACTCCAAAAAGCAAAATAATTATCCGGAATTTTATCTGAATTACTTTTAAGTTCAATCGTCAAAAGTCCTTCTTCGGCCATATTACTGCTTTTGGGCTGCAATAATCCGCTGGAATCATCACGACCAATTCCTGTAATAGAAGATTCAAAACCTTTATGGTGTTCGATATCCCAAATGGTTTCACCTTTACTATTGAGGTAATTTTTAATATCAAATTGTGAAAGCGAAATACCGTATTTAATAGCTAAATAACTGGCAACTTTTTGGGTTTCAAATCCTGTTAAAACTCTGTTGTAAACCAAAATTTCACTTATATTTCCTTTAAATTCTTCTGGCGGAAGCTTATCAAATTTCGACTTCTGTCCGATAGTCAAAGACGATAACTTCGCAACACTATCTGTTACGTTTTGCTGAAAAAAATGAATGTTGGCTTTGTGCGGTTTGATTTTTTCCTGATACGTTTGATAAGAATATTTCTTTAAATCGACTAATCGTTTATTGGTTGCCACCGAAAGTGTTTTTTTAGGATCGTTTATGGTCCATAAAAATTGTTCTTTCAAACTATCTTTTACTTTGTAAACCATAAACAAAGTCTGTTTTCTTTTACTTTCTGTTCCTAATGGCAAAATCAAAGAATCTTGTGTCGTATCAAAAACAATACTTGGATTGAAATTAAAAACAGCCCCATTTTGTTTTTTACCTGATATTTTGGCTTCTTTTTTTGTCAGGCTTTCCCAATAATAAGCTTCACCACTATTTCTGGATTTTATCCAAAATTGTGGTTCTTCTACTAGTCCGGGTAAAACTTTCTTTTGAGAAAAAACGGAATTACCTGCTAACAAAATTCCCAAAAAAGCTATTATAAAAATCTTTTTACACATATTTTCTATGTTTTTAAAGGATGGGCAACGATTAGAAATTGGCTAAATCATCAAAGTCAAAAGAGTAGCCTATAATCAATGAAATGCTATTGATTTTGTTATTGTTTTCGATATACTTATGTCCATTTTCTTCGGTTGCTAAAGCATCTGTAAGTCCTAAAGTATAACGGGCTCCAATAGAAAGATTGGAACTAAATTCATATCCGGCAGATAACATTCCGTAGAAATAATTTTTCCCCGTCAAAGACTCTTTTAGTACTTTTTGAACATTGGCGTCCGGCTCAAAATAAGCGCCTGAACCACCAAATACTTCCTGAGCATTTGAGGTATATTTTATATTATCACTCGCAATATTGAATCCCACATAAGGACCTGCGCCAATATAAAATCCTTCGACAGGATAATATTTAAATTGTGCCCCAAGATTGATATAACTGTAACCAAAAGTCATTTTATACTTCAATCCTTTTATATCTTCATAATTCAAATCTGTACTTTGTCCGGAATACGAAAGTTCGGTTTGAATACTAACTTTTGCGTAAGGATATTTCCAATTGATCATCAAACCTGCTGTACCGCCAAATTTTCCTTTTTCGTCTAAAGTATAACCTTCATAAATAGGCTGCGAAATTATAACATTTGGCAAATTAGACATTGACGAGTAAATTCCGCCTGCAAAAAGTCCGTAAGTAATCTCTCTGTCACCTTGTGCAAATAGCGATTTTGTACTTACTAATAGTAGAAGTATAATAATTTTTTTCATGTTTTTTATTGAAATTACCATTGATGAAAACTGTAGCCTAACGAGAAACAAATAACACTGCTTTTGTTTTGATTTTCGATAAACTGAAAGGAAGAAGAATTACTTTTGACTACATCTTTTACACCAAGATAATAGCGTAAATCAAAATGAATACTTTGATGTAGTTCATATCCTAATGCAAAACACAAAGAGAAATCATCTGTTCCGTCCAAACCGTCTTTATAGAATTGTCTGGTTGCAACATCATACATTCCGTTGGCTTCATTGGATTTATAAGTAACGTTATTTGCCGATAAACTGATGCCGTAGAATGCGCCAAATCCTAAATTCAAACCTTCATATGGATATACTTTATACAAGGCTCCAATTTGCAAATACGAGTAATGTAAGCCTAACTCAAATTCTTTGCCTGTAGCATCATGATAGTTAACTGTTTCTCCTGATTGTCTGAATAAAATCTCAGGCTGAATAGCAACGCGGGTATCGTGAAGTTTGCAATTCAAAAAAAATCCGCCTTCTAATCCGTAGGCACCTTTACTTTCCATTACACTATTATCAAAAGTATTATCGCGTCCTTTAATACTTTCAGGCAAATTACTGATCTTAGAAAACAGTCCGCCAAGCTTTAAACCATAGGTAATATTAGTCTCATTTTGCCCGTAAAGAGCACTACTAAAAAAGCAACCAAATATTAATAAGTGTAATATTACTTTCATTCACAAAAATTTTTGCGAATATATGTATTAATATTCAATTAACATTGCTTTAAAAATCGACAAAAAGCAAAATAAGCCGACTAATTACATATAATTCAAAAGAAAAAAAGAAAAACAACAGAATTAACAAAATAGTGATTGAGATATCGTCAAGCTGATTTATTTTTTAGAATTGTTTAATGTTTTTCATAGCTTATAAAAAATAGAATATGAGATAACTGCATAAAAAAAACCGTACAGGAGCGAACATATTTAATTTAAATTTTAACAGCCTTTTTTATATCTCCCCTGTCATCATAATATTTCCCTGGACTCCTTTATTCTTTAATATTCTAAAATGAGAGCGAACTGCGTGATAAAATCGATAAGAGGTATACGGAAGGTCGTATTCCTGAGCATAACTTCGTATTATTAGCGTGATATAAGGATAATAAGTATGACCTACTCCCGGAAAAAGATGATCTGCAATATGATGTGTAAAACATCTGTATAAAAAATTGGCCAGTTTACTGTCTATACTAAAATCTTTGGTAACAATCATTTGGTGCATTACCCATGTTGCTGAGAGATTTCCGTCTTCGTCCGTTCCCGGAAAATGAGCATCTTCATCAACGTAAGTCGACACAAGCGCTACAACTCCAAGCATGCTTTCGCATAAATGCATGGCAAACCAACCTCCTAAAATTATATACCAAGGCTGATGAAGCAACATCATTGGTATAAAAAGCAAATAAAAAAGATTAGTCACTTTTAAGGCAAACATTTTATATGTTTGATCTGTTGGAATCTTATCTACTACTTTCTTTATATAGTTGTCTTTCTTCCCAAAAAAATCTTTAAAATCTCTGATATAAATCCAATTTAAACTATAAAACGGATAAATCATCCACATGTAAATATGCAGATATTTATGATAATCAAACAACGGATTATTTGGAAAAATTCTGATAATATCACTCTGTTTTATGTCTATATCCCAGTCGGGAACGTTGGTATAAGCATGATGAAGGTTAATATGTCTGCGCATACAAAGCCAATGATTACCGCCAAAAAACTCGAATATATACATAAACCATTCGTTATGTTTTGATTTTTTGAAAAGTGCGCCATGGGTGGCATCATGAAAAGCATTTATAAAAAGTACGATCATAGTTATGCCGCACAAAATATAAAAGAAAAATAGTAAAGAAGTATTATTTCCAAACAGCAGAATACAGGAATAAAATAAAAAGAAGAGAATTACCAGTCCCAGAGACTTAATAATACTGAATTGGTACAAGGATGAGTTTTGTAAAATAGTTTCGTTTACTTCTGTGCGCATCTTTTAAAAAAATCATCAGTACCGGCTTTGCTATAAACCGGACGTTTTAATTTTTCCATAACAGGTATTGCTAGAAATTCCTACAACAAATTCAATAAAAAAAGTTAAACAACACCAAAACAAAGCATTACCAAATAAAAAACCATTTATCTTTCGACAAATGGTTTTGAATTTTAATTCTGATTTTAATTTAATGAATGACTTTTTTTGTTTTGATACTATTATCATCTAAAATCACCTTAACTATTAAAATCTGATTACTTGCTCCTAAATTATCTATAACTAATTTAGAATCTCCAACTGTATTCTTTTTATAGATTAAATTTCCTGATGTGTCATATACAAACACCTTATTGATATTTTGATCAGAAGAACTTACATTAATCACTTTGTTTAAAGTTGTAACCAAAATTGCGTTTTTTGCAGAATTTTCTATCTCTGGTGTTGCTGCTATACTTTTAGAAAATGCTGATGCTGCCAAAACATTTAACCCGATTTCATTAGATACAACACAAATACCATCGGTAACGTATAGGGTACCACTATAAACTCCAGGCGAAAGATTAGCCGGAACATAAATTGTGTTTATTTCCGGAAGTGCTGCGTTAGGATCAAAAAAGAAAGAAGTATCGGGCTGATCAGCCAATAGAGCCTGATTTGCTGTTGGATTCCAATCAATATAATAACTCGTAGGACTAAGAGTACCTGGTTCTAAATAATAAGATATTCTTGTATTCTGATCGTTAGTACTTTGGAAAACCTGAGAAGCATATTCTTCTGTTGTAATATCAAAACTTTCATTTACAACTACTCTAAAAGTGTACGACGCACTAACATCACCATTTGCATTTTTGACCTTTAATTTTCCAATATAAGTATCCGCCGGAATTCCTGCCGGGATATTAATTGTAATAGGACTTGATGGTAAAACTGCATCTGTAACATCTTCCAGATAACCTGTTTCTGTATAAATATTCCAAGCTATGCTGTATGTAACCGGATCTCCTGTTGTTCCCTGGTAAGATAATGATGTCGTTGTTGCACTGCCATTATAACAAACATTTTCTGCATAATCAGCCAGCTCTATCGTTGGAGGTTCGGGTTCGTTTATTAATATTAATACTGATTGACTTGAAGTGCATGTACCCGTAAGATTAGAAAGGTACAGAGTGCCATTATAAATTCCTGCTGGAACATTTGCAGGTATTACAATTGTATCTAATGAGCCTCCTTCTGTTTGAAAATAAGATGCAGATTCAACCTGATCTGTCAATAAAGCCGCATTTGCCGCTGAATCCCAATCAATACTATAAAGAAAAAGACTACCTGAAGTGCCGGAATAAAATAATGAAGCAAACTGTGAATTGGTATTTGCAGTAATAGGAGTAATTGTTCCCGTTGTACTAATGTAAGGAGTTTTACGTACAGTAACTTCAAAAGTTTTTCCTATACTATTACCCCCCGCATTTTTTACAGTCAATGTTCCTGTATAAGTTCCCTCTGCAGTTTCTTCAGGAACATTAATAGTGATCGGACTAGCCGGCAATGCAGCATCAGTAACAGCTGCAAAGCTATTTACTGGAGAGGAATTCCAGACAATACTGTATGAAAACGGATTTCCAGTTGTTCCTTTGTACGATAATGATGTAGTTGTTGCACTACCATCCGAACAAACATCACTAGCAAATTCTGCAAGCTGTATTGATGGTATTGTTGTTACTATTACTGTTGTTGGCTCAGAATTTACACCCATACAGGTACCACTCTTTACAACGGCTCTAAATTGCGTAGTTTCATTTAATACTCCAGAAGTATAGGTTGCATTAGTATTGACTATATCAACCCAAGTCGTAAAAGGGCTAACAGATGACTGCCATTTAACAACTGATCCTGTATGTCCGGATAAAGTCAATAAGCCACTTGTGTTTCCTGCATTAATAGTCGTTCCGCCACTTACAACTCCACCAACCGTTGCCGGAGAAATAATTACTGTAGCTGTATTATTAGAAGTAATATTAGATGAACAGGACTGAGAAGTAATATTAGTAATTTGTATAATACTATTACCTACAGCAGTAAATCCTGTTGCTGTAAATGTACCGGTTCCTGTTGTAGTAACATTCATATTTGCTGTTAGTCCTGTAGCATTAGGATTACTTCTGTTATAAGTAACCGTATAACCACCTGCCGGTAATGCTGCAGCACTTGACGCTACTGTCACAAAAGACTCATTAGAACCACCTGATATACAAACATTTGACGCTGTTGCACCAGTAATATTATAAGTAGGACAAGTATACGAAATAATGACCCGTCCTGCTCCACCTGCTCCACCAACCTGAGCAGTACCCAGCGCCGAATTTATGGCACCACTACCACCTCCGCCAGGTGCTGATCCGGCATTTCCAGGTGCATTACCCAAAATAAGACTTCCAACAGCTGCACCACCTGCACCACCTAAATTTGCACCGGCACCACCAGCACCTGAAGTAAGCAACAACGATAAAAGTGACCACGTATTACCCTGAACACCATTAAAGCCAGCTAACTTAACTGTTCCGGCAGAGCTGGAAACTGAACCTCCATTACCACCAAGTGGGGTACCTCCATCATTATTTGCTCCTCCGCCAGAACCTCCGGCAGCTAAAAATGAAGATTCAAATCCTGTAATAGTCGAAAAACCTCCATGAGTTCCATTGCTTCCTGAAGTTCCGGGTGTTTGACCTGCAACTTCGACATTTATAACCTGCCCTGAAGCAACGGACAATGTCGCACTAACATAAGCACCTCCACCTCCACCAGCAGCACCTCTTCCTAAAAGAATTCCTGAGCCACTGGCTCCTCCGCCAGATCCACCACCACCCCAAGCCTGGGCATTAATACTAGCTACACCAGCGGGAATAGCAAGTATTCCATTCGTGGTAAATGTTTTCGTGGTCTGTGACCATGAAAACGTAATAATAAAAACGAGTAATAAAGATAATTTTAGTCTCATAATAATAACTTTTAATGATTAAATAATTAATTAATTCTTAGTAGTAATTATAAGGCGTGTAGTAAAAAAAAGTAATCCTTAATTAAGGGCAATCAACAAGATTTTTTTTCAAAGCAGAAATAATAACAAATAAAAAAAACATAAAATACTGAAAAACAATAAATTACATTTATGCGTTTATGAAATTAACAAAAAAAATCTGAAAAATAACAAACCGATTCCGCATATTATCACGCACTTAATCTGAAAAAAGATAATTCTTCTCAAACATTTAACAAACTAAATACCAATAACTTACAATTAACAATTACCTCTTGACTAATATCAGTTTTATCTTATAGTATTTATTTTTAAGAAAGAAAAAAGTACATTTATTTTTACTTTACCTAAAAAACTCCCTTACAAAAGTTACAAATCGTGTTTCGTTCCAAAGAAACTTCTTATTATCTATAAATAAACATGTTGAAAATCATTCTACTACATTCTAATTAGTTCTTAAAAGAAGCTATTTTGTAAAATAAAGATGCTTTTTCTTTATTTTAGTAACAAACACAAACAAGCTGGCCTTCTGGCAAAAATTGAAGTTTTTGAGCAAATAATACTCTGATCCCAGAAAACATTGACACCTTATGGGGTAAACTTAAATTACAAATACTCTAAAAAAAGCTTATCAAATACACATCAACTTGATTTCTCAAGAAAGTCAAAAAAGCTAATTTTCTCTGATAATAATTGAGATCATGTTCGTAAAAAACTCAACCTATTCTATTTACAAAAAGAAAGAGAAAAAAAATAAAAGAAACGTAAAGTTTTACTTTTTTGTAATTTGCCTTTTGTAAAAAACTAAAAACTAAGTCATCCTATCCAAAAAACCAAACCATGCTAAAGCTCTCTAGACAATCAGTATATCTGGCACTACTGCTTTTTTCTTTTATTGCTTATAGCAAGCCTATTATTTATGTAAATCAGATTGGTTTTGATACCAAGGGTTCAAAAATTTCATCAATTGTCCATTACTATAACAAGCAAAGAGCTAATACTCCCGAAGAACTTAATACCGATAAAAATATGCTGCTGTATGGCAGTACAAAAAAAGTAGATGTTCATGGCGGATGGTGCGATGCTTTTGGCGACGTAAGTAAATATTTTTCGCATTTGGCTTATGCCAATTTTGTATCGCCTCAGCAAATACCTTTGGTTACATGGTCACTTGTTAATACATCAGAGACAATTTCGAAAGAATTAAAAGAATGAAAAATAAAAGATTCTCTAAACAATGAGGCGCTCTGGGGAGCTGATTACTTAATGCGATGTCTCTCTGGCGAAGATTATTTTTATATGATTGTTTTTAGCTATTTTGGTAAAGATCCATCTGCCAGAAGAATTGTTGGTCTTAAAGCAAATAGCGTAACTACAAACGAATACCAAAGTGCTTTTAGAGAAGGTGGCGGAATGGCAATTGCTGCTCTTGCCCGAATTTCGCAATGGGATAAGAATGGAGAATTTACATCCAAACAATATCTAGATGGTGCAAAAAGAGCCTACATGCATCTCCTTCAAAATAATATGGACGGTTACCCGATGTGGCAATGGTTTTCTGACTTTATGGGAGGAATACGGTTTGTAGATTATATTCCAACATTTGGGATCAAGACATATTGTTGTGGGGAAATATTAAAACCTAGATATTTGTATTTTAAAATTCCCCCTAATGCAAGATTCTTTTATTGACCTTCTTAAGTTATTATTGCCTGAGATAATAGTAGATTACTTTGAACTTACTTCTTATAAAAAGGAAGACGAAACTCTGCATCTGTATTTAAAAGAAATTAATTCTATACCTAAAGAGCATAGAGAATCAAAATTAAG
>NZ_FZNL01000046.1 GCF_900187965.1 Flavobacterium sp. ov086
CAAAAATAAAGTCTTATGCAGTATGACCCAAAACTCAGACCCGTATGAAAATGCCGTAGCAGAAAGAATTAATGGAATTTTAAAACAAGAATTTATGATCGATAAATATCATCAAAAAATAAAAATTACAAAACAAATTATAAAAGAATCGATCAATATTTACAATGAACAAAGACCACATTATTCTAATCATATGCTAACACCAAATCAAATGCATTGTCAAAATCAAATCCAAATAAGAACCTATAAAAACAAAAACAGTTGCAAGAACGTTCTTGCAACTGTTTAATTAATTATTTTTATCTAATAATCAGTGTCGTTTTTTTAGGACGAGACATTTATATTTCTCTTAGTCTACTTTTACTCTGGATTTTGTCAATTGACTGTCAAGAGCAAAACCTTTTATTTGACTTGCATCTGAGTATGATTCCTTGGATGCATTAGAAACAAAGTCTCCTTTTCTACTTACTCTTCCATTTCCGCCATCTACACCAATACTTATTTCGATGTTTCCTGCAATTGATCTGTTTGTTTTTTCTGGAGTTGCGAATGAAGTTGCTACCATTATTAAAGAAAATAATCCGAATGTTAAAGCTGCTTTTTTCATGATTTGAGGTTTTAAGTGATTGATTTAAAAGTTTTGGGGTATCATCGCTGGGTGCGAATCATGGTGTAAAACTAACACTACAATCGAAAAAAACGTATATGAAAAAACAGGTTTATGGTAGAACATGCCCAATTGATAGTCAATGGACGTTAAAAGAATGTAATTACCTAATTTTTAGACTTCTAAATAATTTCCCGCTGCAAAATCAGCAATAATTAAATCTACATTTGATTTATAGGTTTTCGAAAAAGGAATCTTTTTCGAAGAATTTTTTATGTAACAAACTGAGTTTCCGTTATGAATTCTCGCAATATAATTTCGATTGATAATATAACTATTATGAATTCGAATAAATGGATACTCTAAAACACTCTCAAAATGTTTCAATGTTTTAAAAGCTGTTATCATTTCGCCTGAATTTAAATAAATATCGGTCGAATTATTATCAGCTTGGAAATAAGAAATATCTGATGAACAAATATAACGATAATCACCGTAAGATTTTACACATATTAAAAGTGACTTTTCAACAATTTGCGAAGTTTTTTCATTCGCAACTTTTAAAGGAGTAGTTTCCGGATACGTACTTACAACATTGACCTCAACAACTTCTTTATTCAATTTAAGTATACTTTTGAGCATGTCAATTGTTGATATTGGCTTTAGGACATAATCAAAAACGCCATACTGAATAGCATCAAAAGCCCATTCTTTTTTTGTAGTAGTAACAATTATTTTAGGCAAAACTGACAAATACCGGTGTAGTTCATTGATAAAAGCGAGCGATAAGTTACTGGATAAATCAGTGGGATCTATTTCCAGAAAAACAAATGATGGTTTGTGTTCTAAAACCAGATTTATCCCTTCTCGATAATTCGTCGCCGATGCGACAAAAGTTAATTCTGAAAAACCTTCTGCAATTGTTTTGGTCTTCAAAATACTTTCCACATCATCGTCAATTATAATATACGGATATTTTTTCAATATTAGCTTTTGTTGATTTTTCATGAATCCACGACAACTGTTCCTTTAGTTTCATCAATACTTTTGAAAAATTTTACTTTTAATATATTTTCGGTAAATAAAATTACGCAATTCATTTATCTAAACTTTTCAATGTTAATACATTACCAACAAATGTTAAAACATAAAGCTGAAATGCAAATTTCATCGACAAAATACACATTTTTGAATTAAAAAAATCCCAAATTCCATAAAGGAATTTGGGATTTCATATTATTAAGTATAAAAATTTACATTTTCATCAACCAGTTTTTCATAGAAACCTCGTTTTCAATAATATCTTTCAATTCAGAAATTTTTACACGATCTTGTTTCATTGTATCTCTATGACGAATTGTTACAGTTTCGTCTTCGATCGTTTGGTGATCTACTGTAATACAAAACGGCGTTCCAAGAGCATCTTGTCTTCTGTAACGACGTCCTACAGCATCTTTCTCATCATAAGCCACACTGAAATCCCATTTTAAATCTTCGATGATTTTTCTGGCGATATCCGGTAAACCGTCTTTTTTAACCAATGGCAAAATAGCCGCTTTTGTTGGTGCCAAAACAGATGGCAATTTCAATACTGTTCTTGTTGAACCATCTTCAAGAGTTTCTTCTTGTAATGAAGTTGCAAAAACAGCCAGGAACATACGATCTAAACCAACTGAAGTTTCTACTACATATGGCACATAGTTTTCATTCAATTCCGGATCAAAATACTGTAATTTTCTACCAGAATATTGTTCGTGCTGTTTTAAATCGAAATCTTGACGAGAATGAATTCCTTCTAATTCTTTAAATCCAAAAGGAAAATTAAACTCAATATCTACAGCAGCATTAGCGTAATGTGCTAATTTTTCATGATCATGAAAACGGTAATTTTGTTTTCCTAATCCTAAAGATAAATGCCATTTCAAACGTGTCTCTTTCCAATATTCGTATGATTTCATTTCTTCTCCCGGGCGAACGAAAAATTGCATTTCCATTTGTTCGAATTCACGCATGCGGAAAATAAATTGTCTTGCAACGATTTCGTTTCTAAATGCTTTACCCGTTTGAGCAATTCCAAAAGGAATTTTCATACGACCAGATTTCTGAACGTTTAAAAAGTTCACAAAAATACCTTGCGCCGTTTCCGGACGTAAATATAAATCCATTGCAGAATCTGCAGAAGCTCCCAATTTAGTTCCGAACATTAAGTTGAATTGCTTAACATCTGTCCAGTTTCTAGAACCGGTTTCAGGGTCAGCAATTTCTAATTCTTCAATTAAAGCTTTTACATCCTGAAGATCATCAGTCATACCTTTTGCAAGTCTTGATAAAATTTCTCTAATTTTTGCAAAATATTCAACTACGCGAGCATTTGTTGTAATAAATTCTTCTTCATTAAAAGCGTCACCAAAACGAACTCTTGCTTTATCAACTTCTTTTTTAATCTTATCTTCAATTTTTTTACAATAATCTTCAACTAAAGTATCAGCTCTATATCTTTTCTTTGAATCTTTATTATCAATTAACGGATCATTGAAAGCATCAACGTGACCTGAAGCTTTCCAAGTCGTTGGATGCATTAATATTGCAGCATCAAGGCCCACAATATTCTCGTTCATCTGAACCATTGATTTCCACCAATATTCACGGATATTCTTTTTTAACTCGACACCATTTTGTGCATAATCATACACTGCACTCAATCCATCGTATACTTCGCTTGACGGAAAAATAAATCCGTACTCTTTTGCGTGCGAAACCACATTCTTAAATATATCTTCTTGTTTTGCCATAGTGATGCAAAAATATAAAAAGTCCGTTTAAAAAAAAGAAAAATAACAAAGATTGCAGAATTGATTTCGTTATTTTTGTAACTAAATTCTTTCTATTTGTGTTTAAATTTATAATTGACCTCTTTTTTCCTAAAGTTTGCGCCGGATGCCATACTGTTTTAGTCACAAATGAAACTGTTTTATGCACTAGCTGCCGCCATGAAATGCCTCTTACTCAATATCATTTAGATCCAAAAAATGAAGCTGTCAAAAAATTCTACGGCAAAATTGAAATCGAACACGCCTCGGCTCTTTTGTATTTTAATAAAAAAGGAATCGTTCAGGAACTTATTCATAACCTGAAATACAAAGGACATGAAGAGATTGGAACTGTTTTGGCAAATTGGTACGCCGAAGATTTAAAAGAATTGAATCTGGAAACGCCTTTTGACATTGTAATTCCTGTTCCGCTTCATCCCAAAAAACTAAAAGAAAGGGGTTATAATCAGGTTGCTACTTTTGGACGAACCTTGTCTGAAGGATTACATATTCCATACAACGATTCTATTTTATATCGGAAAACATATTCCAAAACACAATCAAAAAAGAATCTTGCAGGAAGGGCCGACAATATCGAAAACATCTTTGATTCATATGTTTCAGAAGAATATCAAAACAAGCATTTTTTAATCGTTGATGATGTTCTTACAACCGGCGCAACACTTGAAGCTTGCTCTCGTGCATTATTAAAAATTCCGGGAGCAAAAATTAGTATTGTTTGTATGGCCATAGCGAATTCATAACCCTTTTAGAAAATTCCAAAAAATAAATTCCAAATCCCAAGTTAGTTAGCCTGTAGGTTTTACGGATTAATCGATACAGTTAATAAACGATTCTAATACAGAAATCTGTGTAAACCCCGCTTAATCCGTAAAATCCGCGGGCAAATTTAATTTACTACGATTTTCTTAACTGTTCTGCGATCTCCATCGATTACCGTTACCAAATAAATTCCTGAAGACACATTTGACAATTGGATGTTTTGATTAAAATTAGAAGTATTATCAAAAGAATTCGAATATACTTTTTTACCTAAAATATCGTGCACATAAACCTGAACTCTATTTGTGGCATCACTTTCAAATTGAATTGTAAAACTTCCTTTATTTGGATTTGGATAAAGAACAAAATCTATTGTATTAAAATCCGGTGTTCCTAAAGTAAAAGTTTGAGTACAAATATTTATTGAAGCAGAATTTACTGTTCCAAACATTCCCGAAACAGCGTCACGAACTCTGAAAACCCAATTCCCTTGTGGATTTTGACCATTAAAAACACTCAAAACATCAACCGGAAGCACAATTTGTGAGGTTGTTTTACTACAATCTAAATTTGTTCCGTCATCATCAAACTGTACTATTAAGGTAGAAGCTACATCTGTACAGGCTTGATTAAATAAGCGAACAACAGTTCCTTGTGGATTTACAACCTCAATTTCCAGATCAGAAAGTCTATCGTGTGTTACATTTAATGAAACATTTACATCTGTGACAACTCCTGTTGACGCAGGCACTGTAACCGTTTTTGAAGTAAAAGTACTCGAATATAGAATACTGAAAGGATTTCCAAAACTATATGTATCGCAAGTTGTTACTGATGTATATCCTACTGCAAATGCTGTTGTATTTAATGCGTAATAAATATTTGATACCGGTGCGATCAAAATTCTACAATTTGTTGAAGAAGGTACACTCGTAGGAAGTGTTATAACTTCTGAACCATCATTTGGTGTATTTGCCGCCAGAGTTATAGGGAAAGTCAATCCTCCATCAGTAGATAATTTTATATTTACAGTAGACGAACCAAACAAGGTATTTGTATTATTTACACTCCAGGTAACTGTTTCAGTTAATCCTTGATTCCAACTTAGATTTTTATCTGCGTGTGAGGTAACAGCAAACGGTCCCGCAAATGAAGCAACAGTAACAACCATTTCATCTGTATTGGTTTGTGCTTTTCCTAAAGCAGCATTATCACGTCCTGTTAATGTAAAATTCAGTGTTCTTGCAATAGATGAAACAGATTCCCAGGTAGTTGTCAGTTTATTTTGTAATACTGAACTATAGGCGGGCATGTATCTAATTGGTGAACTTACAGGCGGTAATGATCTAAACAATGGCCCGTCGGGTTTTGTGGCATATGCAATACTAGTACTTTTATCTGTTGTGATTGCACTATCATTTTGCTCCCAGGTATAAGTAATAGTATCTCCCTCAGGATCTGAACCTGTACCGGTTAAAACAAATGCAGTACTAATTGGAATTGTATAGTCTGAACCTGCATTGATTATTGGTGGATTATTAGTTAAAGCAGTACTAACCGGACAGTTTTTTGTAGCAAGATTGTCCTGAATTTGAGAAATACTGGCATAAGCAAAATAATCATCTGAGTTATTCTGAACATCATAATCTGTTACTCCTGCATAACCCATAATAGTCGAACCACTTCCTGGCTCAACATTAGTTCCGGTACCTTCAATAGAATATGAAAAAGTATGCGTTGCGCCTAATTGATGTCCCATTTCATGAGCCACAAAATCAATATCAAAAGTATCTCCTTGTGGTTTTTTATCAGACGGAGATGTATAAGCACTTCCTTTACCAATCTTATTTATTGCTGGCGGACTAGCGCAAATACAACCTATACAGCCCGCATTTCCTCCTCCTCCAGAAGCACCAAACAAATGCCCTATATCATAATTTGCTTCACCAATCACACTTGTTAAATTATTTTGCACTTCAATATTCCATACTTGATAATCACTCGTTCCCGGATAATCTTTTGTACCATCACTTGCACTCGAGTAAGGATCTGTAACTGAATTAGTATAAATAATAGCATCATTGTTTGCTATCAAAATTAATTTTACTGCCAGATCTTTATTAAAAACACCGTTTACTCTGGCCATAGAAGCATTCATACCTGCTAATGCTCCGGCTTTTGTTCCTCCAAAAAATGTAGTATATTCACCTGTACAAGACAATGCCAATCTTAGAGTTTTAAAAACTTTATTATTTACGGTTGTTTTTCCTGTCTTATTGGTTGAATTACTATTAGATACTAAATCTTTGATTCCGCAAACTAATCGCGAAGTTGAAGTGATACTGCTATTAGACGTAAACAGTACATAACCTGTCTTGTCATCTTGATTTTGCTCTATAAATTCTGTTGGTTTATCTGCTCGAAGTACCATCGTTTGCATTCCGATAGGTGCTACACTAAAGTGAATTTTAGCCGTTTTATCATCTAAACCAGTTCCTTCATAAGCTCTGATTTCCGGATATTTTGCTTGTAATTCCGGTTCAAAATTTGAAGATTCCCAAACCTGAAAACGTTCTAAAACACCTTTAGCATTTGGAATTGTAATTTCTGCGGTACTGCTTTTTGAACTTTTATCTGTTGTAACAGAAAGTTTTGCTTTTAGAAAATCCGAGTTTAGCTTATAGTACAATTTATCCGAGTCATCAGAAATTCCTCTTTTACTAAGAGACGAACTTGAGCTAACTTTTTGCCATAAATCATCGCTTTGAGCATGAATTTTCACACTACAGAATATAATCAATAAAAAAAGTAATTGTTTTTTCATACTTCAGGGGCGTTTAAAGTTCAAAATTAAACGAATTAAATTAAATTCTTACATAAATACGACATTTAATGCTTTTTACTCGACGAGTAAACTCATTTTCACAAAAAGTAATAGAATCTCGTCAAAAATCAATTAAGCAGAGTACCAAATTTGAAATAGATAGTATAAATTTGCACCATCTTAAATTATTTGTTTTGAAGCTCTTTCATTCTATAAACGATTTTCAGTCAACCAAGAAAACGATTTTAACTCTTGGTACCTTTGACGGCGTACATATTGGTCATAAAAAAATTCTGGAACGAATTACTCAAAATACTGAAAACGGAAAATACGAAAGTTTAGTACTTACCTTTTTTCCGCATCCAAGAATGGTTTTACAAGAAAAATCAGAAATAAAACTCTTAAATACTATTTCTGAAAAATCTAAACTTCTGGAAGCTACCGGAATTGAAAATCTTGTTATTCATCCGTTTAATGAAAGTTTTTCAAGATTAACTGCCGAAGAATTCGTGCATTCTATTTTAGTAGATCAATTTCATATTCAGAAAATAATTATAGGTCACGATCATCGTTTTGGAAGAAACAGGACAGCAAATATTGATGATTTAATTGCTTTTGGAGCCGAATATGGTTTTGAAGTAGAGCAGATTTCAGCTCAGGAAATTCAGGATGTTTCTGTAAGTTCGACAAAAATTAGAAAAGCACTCAACGAAGGAAATATGGCTTTGGCCAATGATTATCTGGGTTACGATTACTTTTTGACCGGAGAAGTTGTAAAAGGCAAACAATTAGGAAGAACTATTGGTTTCCCAACGGCAAATATCCAGATTGAAGAAGATTACAAGTTGATTCCTAAAAATGGTGTTTATGTAGTTAAAGCCATTATTGATCAACAGAAAGTTTTTGGAATGATGAATATTGGTTTTAATCCAACAGTAGACGGGCAAAAACAAACCATTGAAGTAAACCTTTTTGACTTTGACGCTGATATCTATGGTCAAAAAATCGAAGTTTCGTTGTTAGAATATCTTCGTGAAGAGCAAAAATTTGGTTCGGTAGATTTATTGAAAGCACAACTAAATCAGGATAAGATAAATGCTTTGACTTTTGTGAGCCAACTTTAAAAAATTACATCTTTTATTTCTTAAAAATTCTATATAATACTTACGGGCAATGTCATTAAGTTAAGCTTTAAACACAATCTTGTCAGGCTGAGCGTCCCGACGCTTCAGGAGAAGCCCATAAGTAACTCGACAAAGAAAATTTTACCACATCCCGAAGCCTCGGGACACAAAGAATTACGCATCCCGAAGCCTCAGGACGCAAAGTTTTGTGAATTACTCTTTGCTCTAAGATCACAAAGGGATTGTGTTTAAAAAAGCTTAACTTAATGACATTGCCCAGCGGGACTACACTACTTCGGTATCTACATTATTTTAATCATTTCCATTATACACTTTTTACCCTTTTTAAATCATCGTAGTTGTTTTTTTAGTAAATTTGACATACAGATCTCTGTTTATCAAATGTTTACTATTAACTTCTTTAAAAATAACCACCATGAAATTACCTAAAGAAATTACCAACGGTTTTTTGATATTCCTCGGAATAGGAATTTATTTTTTATTGATGAACGTTTTAGGTTTAGCTCATTTGTTCTATCTACGTGTCCTTAATGTGTTTTTTATATTTTATGGCGTAAACAGAACCATGAAAATGAACCTGCATGAAGGAGAAACTAATTTTGTCTCAAATGCTGTTTCTGCAATGGCAACCTCAGTAGTTGGTGTGGCTTTGAGCGTTTTTGGATTATTGGTTTATAGCTATGCAAGAGGTGGAGATGCTTATGTAAAAACATTATCTTCAACTTTTATGTTTGGAGGAAATCCTTCTGTACCAACTTATTGCATTTGTTTATTATTTGAAGGAATTGCTTCTTCGGTCATTGTCACGTTAATGATGATGTTGTACTGGAACAATAAATATATCGCCGATTAATTTTTCAAAATAAAATAGATCTTTTAGCACTCTAAAATCATAAAAAAATATAATTATATGATTTTAGAGTGTTTCTTTTTTGAAAATAGCTGTCAAATATTCATTTACAGGATTCAACATTGGTTGATTAGAACAATTTCGTTACTTTTGAAGCTTCAAAAACAATGTACCTAATGAGCATTACAAAACACAACTGGACAAAAGACGAGATAATCGCCATATATAACAAACCTATGATGGACTTGCTTTATGAAGCAGCATCTATTCATAGACAAAAACATGATCCGAACGTAGTTCAGGTATCTACTTTACTTTCTATTAAAACCGGAGGCTGTCCGGAAGATTGCGGTTATTGTCCGCAAGCTGCCCGATATAACACTGGTGTTGAAGGTAATGATTTAATGAGTGTAAGTCAGGTAAAAGCTCAGGCTTTGCGTGCAAAATCAAGCGGATCTTCTCGTGTTTGTATGGGAGCTGCCTGGAGAAACGTAAAAGATGGCGAAGAATTCGATCAGGTTCTTGAAATGGTTCGTACCATTAATAAACTAGACATGGAGGTTTGTTGTACTCTGGGTATGATTACCGAAAATCAAGCGCAACGTTTGGCAGAAGCTGGTTTGTATGCTTACAACCATAACTTAGACACTTCTGAGGAATATTATAAAGACGTAATTTCGACACGTGGTTTCGAAGACCGTTTGCAAACTATCGAAAATGTTCGTAAAACGAATGTGACGGTTTGTAGTGGAGGAATTATTGGAATGGGAGAAAGTATCGAAGACAGAGCAGGAATGCTTGTTGCTCTTTCGACTTTAAATCCTCAACCGGAATCTGTGCCAATTAATGCATTAGTTGCTGTTGAAGGAACTCCGATGGAAGAAGAAAAACCAGTTGAAATCTGGGAAATGATCCGAATGGTAGCTACTACAAGAATTATAATGCCGGATACACAAGTTCGTTTATCAGCTGGAAGAACAAACATGAGCCGTGAAGGACAAGCAATGTGTTTCTTTGCAGGTGCAAACTCTATTTTTGCAGGAGATAAATTATTGACTACTCCAAATCCTGATGTTCACGAAGACATGAAAATGTTTGACTTATTAGGATTGATTCCGCAGAAACCATTTGTTAAAGTTTCACAGCCTCAAACAGTTGAAGCAGAAGATTCTCAATTTTCTCCATTAGGCGAAAAACCTAAGTGGTCAAGACCGGGACATACTATTGAAAGAAACCTTGAGGCTTCGATCAAATCAAAAAATTAATTAAAAGAGTTAATAAATCTCACAAAATATTTTTAAATTGCTTCTTGACTTATGTCAGAAGCAATTTTTTTATTTAAAGAGATGAAGTTAAAACAAATCGAAAGGGTAAAAAAAATCTCAAAATCTGATTTTATTTCCCAATATGTAAAAAAACAAATTCCCGTTGTTATTGAAGAACTGACCCAAGATTGGCCAGCATATCATAAATGGAAATTATCATACATCAAAGAAATCGCAGGTGATACCATCGTTCCTTTATACGATAACAGACCCGTAAATCATGAAGATGGCTTTAATGAAGCTCATACTAAAATGAAGATGAGCGATTACATCAATCTTTTAGAACAAAAACCTACCAATTACCGCATCTTTCTTTATAATTTAATGAAAGAAGTGCCAACATTAAAAGATGACTTTCTATGGCCGGATATTGGCTTGAAATTAGTCCGGCAAATGCCGATGCTTTTTTTTGGTGGAGAAAATTCAAGAGTTTTTATGCATTATGATATCGACTACTCGAATATTTTGCATTTTCATTTTCATGGAGAAAAACAATGCATGCTTTTTGCTCCAAATCAGTCCAAATATATGTACAAAGTCCCACATGCTTTAATCTCCAGAGAAGACATTGATTTTGACAATCCTGATTACGAAAAATTCCCCGCTCTTAAAAATACTGAAGGTTATATCACCAATCTAAAACACGGCGAAATGTTGTATATGCCGGAAGGTTATTGGCATTACATGAAATATTTGACTCCCGGATTCTCGATGAGTTTAAGGGCTTTCCCAAAAAATATTACCAATTTATCAAAAGCAGTTTATAATGTTTTTATTATGCGCCATTTTGATATTATGATGCGGAAATTTCAAGGTCAAAAATGGATTGATTATAAAAACGAAAAGGCAATTACCAATACCAATGAAAGTTTACAGAAGACTTTTTGAGAGGAAAGATCAAAGAAAAGGGCTGAAAATTTAAACTTTCAGCCCTTTTCTTTTTAGTTATTAAAACACAATCTTTTTAGTCGATATATGATCATTTTCTAAAATTACTTTTACAAACAAAACCTGATTTCCTGATTGTAAATTTGGTATTTGCAATTCTGTATCTCCGATTTTCTTTTTGTCGTAAAGCATTTTACCTGAAACATCATAGATAACAACTTCACTGATGGGTTCTTTATCAGATGTTATTTTGATGATCTTGTTTTTCACAAAAGCAATAATGTTGCTTTCCTCTTTTTCAAAATCTTTAACTCCCAATGTTTTCTTGTATCGCAGTACAAAACGATCGGCAAAAATGCCTATTGCCGTTGTAAAAGTATAATTGCTTGCTCTTAAATCGTGCATAACACCCATTTTTTTATCTTCAAGAAAGATTGGCTGCGCACTCAGGTTACCATCGGCGTGATCGATTGAAATCGTAAAATCACCTGCAATTGCAGATCGATATCCTAACGGAACAATATCTGAATCAACGAATGGCAAAGCTCGGCCTTGTATTACAAGTTTTAAATCTCCGTTGATGCTGTAAAAATCTAAATATTTGTTTGCATCTGCTGTGATTCCATCATAATTAGTATCCCAACCATCTGTTGCTCCTTCAATATAACCAACCAATAATTGCTTGAAAGCCCCCTGAGTATTAGTCAGATTAAGCCAAACGCGATTTTTTTCAATCTTTGTATTTGTATTTTTAAAGAACTGGGTATTATTCCCCGCAATACGCATTGAATTTGTAAAAACAGCATTTTGCCCCGTTTTTGATTTTACAAAGAAAGACTGTCCGGCTGCAATGTAGCCTAATGGTGGATTATTATTTCCTGGTGTTGATGCTCCGTCGCCTGTCATACCTCCTATAACTGTACTGCCTGATAAATTATAAATAGCATAATCCTCTTCTGTATAAGCATATGTTGTACTATTTGGAGATGAATTATGCGTCCAAAAATATAGCGTACCGTAAATATTTGCCATGTTATCAACGATAAACTGATCTGCATAAATTGCAGAAGGATACGGATTTCCTAACAAACTCCATTTCTCAGCTCCTCCTAAACTTATAGCGTACGGACCATTATTAGGAACTCCTTCAAAAGATGCCGGGTAAACAGCAGGAATAGTAATATCATAATTTTGTGGAGCTCTAACAGTATAACCAACTCCTGCTAACATTGGAGCTGTTCCATTGTTAATAATTATCCATCCTGCCAAGGGGTCATATCTTTCATACTTATCAATCAAAGTATTAGGTGACAAATCATGTAATGTAAAAGCCGGAGTACGAGTAACTGGCGAAGACCAATAGGTAAAGTCATAACGACGAACTGGAGAAGTTACTCGCTTATAAATAATATTTCCTGTGTTTACAGAATTATTAATCTGAAGTAAACTGGAATTATTTTCAAAAATAAAAGTCCCCCCATTATTATCTACAGAGTTCTCAATAGTTAATGTATGATTGGCTTTTACAGTAACATTCACCCCGGGATGAACAATGCAGGAACACGCACTTAAACTTCCTGTTGTTTCATAATTTCCTGCGAACTCAACGCTATCAGTATTTATGGGCGCGCTTCCTTTAGACCAGACTGAACCATTCCAGATATTAATAATAGGCGCTGTAATCACAACTCCAATTGTTGATAACGAAGAACAATTAGCTCCATCCTGAATAGTAAAATAATACGTTCCCGGTGCTAAATTGGTAACTGTATAACTGGTACCAAAATTAGAATAGGTTTGGGGAGATGTACCGCTTTGACTAAGAATTACATTAGGTCCTGTAATTAAACCGCTTAAAACTACACTCCCGGTTGAATTAATGCAAGTTGGTTGTGTTGGTGTTCCAAGTACGGGAACTGATGGTCTTAAATCAATCTCAATTCTTGTTTCGGCTGAAAAATCTTCGGCACAAGTTCCATTTTTTATTACAGCTCTATAGCTAGTGCTTGTTGACAATACTCCCGGTTGATATGTGATACCTGTATGGCTTATGGGCTGCCAGACATAAGGCAAAGATTCGGCATATTCCCATCTAACAATAGTACCATTATAACCACTTAATATTAATAACGGACTTGAATTTCCACTACAAACATGTGTGCCTCCACTTACAATTCCTGGTTCTGTTTTTATTACTGTTGTTGTGTTGCTGGCGTTTACAACTGCTGCGCATCCAAGTGAAGAGTAACTTACAGTAACTGTTTTATTTCCTAATGTTTTCCATTGCAATGAAACTGTATTATCAGCGGTCGATATTCCTCCTGAAACAATAGCGTAATCTATACCTGCAACTCCCGGAACTGTCCAAAGATAATTTGTTTGTCCTGCCAGAGTGGTATAAGTTACATTGTCATCAACGCAAACTGTTGCTCCCGGCTGTGCAGAAAAAACTGGAACTGGTAATGGGTTAACGGTTATCGTTGCTGAACTTCCGGTAAAACTAGAACTTCTTATACAACTATTAGCATCGGTAATTGAAACTAAAGTATAGATAGTTGTATTTAAAACTGGTGTAACGGAGGTTGCAAATGCGGTCCCGCTTACAACATTGTTTGCGGTGCGATTTGCGGTTCCGTCATTGTAAACTATTGTATATGGTCCTACGCCTGAAGTAGCAGTAAAGGTTAATTGACCCGCACCTGTCGCACAAAAAGGTCCATTGGCTGACAAGCTTCCTTG
>NZ_FZNL01000026.1 GCF_900187965.1 Flavobacterium sp. ov086
GCTCAATCTGGGCTTACAGCAGGACTGCATACTTTTACTGTAACCGATGCCAACAATTGTTCTACAACAGTTGAGGTAACTATCAATGAACCGGATGCATTAAGTGCAGCTGCTTCAAATCTGGTTGACGCAAAATGTAAAGGAGACAATAACGGATCGGTTACCATCACGCCAAACGGAGGAACTGCGCCTTATAACATAACTCCTGCTCAAACAAGTTTAGCGGCAGGGTCGTATACTTTTACAGTAACAGATGCCAATAATTGTAAAACAACGGTTCCTGTTACAATCAGTGAACCTGCTGCATTAGAGGTTCAAGTAACAGGGACTATCATGCCTGAATTCTGTAGTGGAGATAAAAATGGAGCTTTTACTCTTGAAATTTCAGGTGGAAGTAAACCTTACAGTTATAGTTTAAATAAACAAAACGGAACTTTTATTGAAGGTACCTCTGATCAATCTTTATTTGATTTTACAGATCTTACCGGAGGCAAGTATATTGTTTATATTAAAGATGCTATAGGCTGTAGTTCTCAATTAGAAGTTGTTATACCAGCAGGAATCGTAATCAACCCTGTTGCGGAGGTTAATTATTCTTGTATGAACAATACATCGGAAAATTCAGTTGTTATAAGCATTGATTCTAGTAATACAAATCCTGTAGATCTGGATTATTCTCTTGATGGAGCCGCTTTTCAATCGGACAATGTTTTTATAAACGTAGCGCCAGGAAACCATATCGTTACCGCGAGGCATACAAATGGTTGCGAACAATCAACAAGCTCATTTGTTGTTAATCAAATTGATCCGCTGTCCTTAACCTTAGCTGATGGTGAACTAAACGAAATTGTTGCTACCACCACTGGCGGTATTAGAGGATATGAATACACATTTGAAGGACAGTCTTACAATTCAACGAACAAATTTATCATTTATAAATCAGGAACTTATACCGTTACTGTAACAGATAAAAAAGGATGTACAGCTACTGTATCAAAATACTTTGAATATATCGATGTCTGCATTCCAAATTACTTTACACCAAATGGTGATGGTATTAGCGACGAGTGGGGTCCCGATTGTACCATAAATTACAAAAATCTAACCTATACCATCTTTGATCGATACGGCCGCATAATTGGCAAATATAAATTAGGCCAAAAATGGGACGGAAAATACAATGGTGTAGAGTTGACATCTGGTGACTATTGGTACGTATTAAAACTTAATGATCCTAAAGACAACAGAGAATTTGTTGGACATTTCACTCTTTACAGATAAACTCTAAAGAGATAATTATGACATTTAAAATATATAATCTCATGAAAAAAATTATCATATCATTTCTACTCTTAGCTGTAACTTCAGGTTACAGCCAAGAGTTAAATTTGCCCGTTTTTACACAATATTTAGCAGATAATCCTTTTGTTATTTCCCCTACCTATGCCGGTATTGGAGACAACTTAAGAATACGAGCAAATGGTTTAACCCAATGGGTTGGCATCAAAGACGCACCCAACAACCAATCTCTTTACGCTGATTTTAGAATCTTTGATCGCTCAGGGGTGGGAATTTCTCTTTATAACGACAGTAATGGAAACACAAGCCAAACCGGTGCTAAAGTTTCTTTTGCCCATCATTTAATACTGGACTATTATTCAAAACAATATTTATCATTTGGAATCTCATACAATATCAATAATTTTAAAATTGATATCAATAAATTTAACTCTGCAACTGGTATGCCAAGTTCATCAGATCCTGGAATTACTAATAATAGATCTATATCTAATAGTAATTTTGATGTGGGGCTTTTATACCGAAACAATGATTTTTATTTAAGCTTAAATGTCGGCAATCTTTTAAACAAGAATATTGATAAATTTTATGGAATAGAACCTAATTTACTTCGAAATTATCAAGTATACACAGGTTACGTTTTCAGAGGAGCTGAAAACGATAGAGTCGAATTTGAGCCTTCTGTTTATTTCCAGCAATTTGCAAGTGACAAGCGTTCAAGTACTGACCTTAATTTTAAATATCGTCAATATAATAAATATGAGGATTATTTCTGGGTAGGTGCTTCGTATCGTTTCCTAAACGATCAGTTTTTAGAGCCTTTAATGATTGGTCCAATGGCTGGATTTAAAAAATCTAATTTTTACTTTGGGTACTCCTATCAGGCATCATTAAATCAGATTGGAGCCTATAACTCAGGAACTCATGTTGTTACTATTGGGCTTGATTTTCTTAGAGGAATCAGTAATTGTCCTTGTACACAAAGTCCAATCCGTCATTAAATAAAAAATTTTTATGTTTCCTTTACTGTGATAATTTTCACGGGACAAGCCTTTGCTGCTAATTCAAAACTTTCAACAATAGCATGATTTGGAGATTTTAAAGTAAAAAAACCCTTTGCATTTACGGAATGAATCAAAACCGATTTTCCATCTTTTTTAGACATTTGAAAATGCACCGGATCCATTTCTACACAGTAGTTACAGCCGATGCATTTGTCTCTTTGTAAAGTTATAATAACCATTATACCTCAACAATTTTATATAGTTTATCTGACATTCTTATTCTGAAGGGTAATTTAAAGGTGCAGTCGTCACCTTTTGTTGCTTTTTCAGAAACCATATCATTAACAAACATTTCATCGATTATCATTTCTTGGGCACCAGTACTAGGACCCGTTACCAAAATTCTATCTCCAATTTTGATATCGTAAGCTTCGATTTTAAATTGTCCAACTTCTGCTTTAGGGAAATAATGCGTTCCTTTACCAACGTAAACTTTCTTTTGTGTTGCAGCAGAACCTGGAATATCACTCCACTCACCTAATTCCTGACCAAGATAATACCCAGACCAAAAACCACGATTGTAAACTGTATTCAAAGCTTCCATCCAAACAGTAACTTTTTCTTTCGAAAATGAACTTTCATAATAAGCATCAATAGCTTCCCGATATGTTTTTATTACTGTTGCCACATATTCCGGTGCACGGCCGCGACCTTCGATTTTCAATACCTGAATTCCAGAATCAATTACCTGATTCAGAAAATCAATCGTACATAAATCTTTAGGTGACATCATATATTCATTATCCAATTCGATTTCAAAACCCGTTTCCTGATCGATAACCGTATATTTTTTACGACAATTTTGTTTGCAGGCACCACGATTTGCAGATGAATTATGTGAATGTAAACTCAAATAACATTTTCCCGAAACTGCCATACACAAAGCACCATGTCCAAAAATCTCGATTTCTACTAAATTTCCATTTGGACCTTTTATTTGTTCTTTCGCAATTTGATCTGTAATGTTTTTTACCTGCCGTAAACTTAGTTCCCTGCTCAAAACCATAGTATCAGCAAATAAACTGTAGAATTTTATGGTTTCAATATTCGTTACATTTAACTGAGTTGAAATATGCACCTCCATACCAATTGCTCTTGCCATTGCAATTACAGCTTGATCAGAGGCTATTACTGCAGTAATATTAGCTTCTTTAGCTTTGTTCAACAACGTCTTTACAACAGATAAATCGTGATCGTAAATAATTGTGTTTAAAGTCAGGTAACTACGAACATACTTAGCCTCACATCGATTGGCGATTTCCTGTAAATCGTCCATAGTGAAATTAACTGTCGAACGTGCACGCATGTTAAGTTGTTCTACACCAAAATAGATAGAATCTGCGCCATTATCAAGAGCAGCCTGAAGTGACTCAAAACTCCCGGCAGGAGCCATAAGTTCAATTTTATTATTTGTTGTCATTTTTATTTGTATTGACTCCTAACGGTCGAAACCATTGGTAATGTTGTTTTTGAATTGTATTATCTAATCATATCGTCACCCAAGGTTGAAACCTTGGGATACGCAACGTTAAGGATTTTGGTTTACTACCAACATTTGAAACCGTTGACAATTTTTGTGGTATTCTGTATAAATTCAGTTTCTAATACAGCCCAAGGTTGAAACCTTGGGAAACTTGGAGAATATTCTTAATCATTGATCATTCCCCAACCGATGCAATTTTACAAATTCGTCAAATTCCTCTTGTCCGTTTTTCTTAAGGTGATGTTGCTTTTGATTTTTTATATAATTATAAACAACCGCTAATTGAGACTCACTAACAGAGAAAGACGCATAGCCTGTTTGCCAGGCAAATTTTTCAAGGATAAGTTCTTCTCTATTCATAAAATGAGAAGAACTTCCTTTTATTTGCTTTATTAAGTCTGAGATAGATTTTTGTGGATTTTGTAAAAATAAAACATGCACATGATCAGGCATTCCATTAATAATTCTAACGGGGACATCCTAGTTCATTTAGTTCCTCTCGAATACAATCATACAATTGCTTCTCAATTGCATAATCAATTAATTCCTGACGATTTTTGGTTTCCAAAATTGTATGAATCCATAATTTGGTAAAGGAATGTGACATATGTAAATTAGCATAAAATTTCCGCTAATTTACAATTTTATACAACTTATCTGACAAACGAATACGAAACGGAACTTCAAAAGTAACTTTATCTCCAATTTTTGCTGTAGTAGTTTCAGCTCCGTCGACAACCATTTTATCTAAAATTAATTCCTGATTACCTGTAGTTGGTCCCGAAATTAAGATTTTATCACCAATGGTTAACTCTTGGTTTTCGATAGTAAATTGCCCAACTTGTGCTTTCACATAATAATGTTCTGCTTTTCCAAGAAGTACTTTTTTTACTTTTATTTTTTGGCGAATATCCGCAGGTTTTTCGGAAGTAGCTAAAGCAGTATTTGGCAAGTCTCCTGAGTGTTTGAATTTTAAATTTTCAGATTTTCCTTTTCTAAAAACTTTATTTCCAACTTGTTTTCCGGTTCTCAAACGAACTTGGTCAACTAAAGGCATGTGAACAATTTCAAGACATTCTGCAGAACAACAGTTTTCCATTGCTGTTTTACATTCATCACATTGAATAAATAATAAATGGCAACCATCATTTTCGCAGTTTGTGTGATTGTCGCAAGGTTTTCCACATTGGTGACATTGAGAGATAATATCATCCGTGATTCTTTCACCAAGACGATTATCAAACACAAAGTTTTTTCCAATGAATTTACTTTCTAAACCTTCTGCTTCAATTTGTTTAGCATAATTGATAATTCCGCCTTCTAATTGATAAACATTTTTGAAACCCTGGTGTTTAAAATACGCACTTGCTTTCTCACAACGAATTCCTCCGGTGCAATACATAACAAGGTTTTTATCTTCTTTGTGATTTTGAAGCTGATCATTGATGATCGGTAAACTTTCTCTAAAAGTTTCAACATCCGGAGTAATTGCACCTTTAAAATGTCCGACTTCACTTTCGTAATGATTTCTAAAATCAACTACAATAGTATTTGGATTGTCAAGAATTTCGTTGAATTCCTTGGCTTTCAAGTGAACGCCTATGTTGGTAACATCAAAAGTTTCGTCGTTAAGACCGTCGGCAACGATTTTATCACGAACTTTAATGGTTAATTTTAAAAATGAATGGTCATCATGTTCTACAGCTTCATTCAATCGTATGCCTTTCATGAAATCATAAACTTCAAGAGTTGCTCTAAAAACCTCCAGATTTTCTTCAGGAATACTCATTTGAGCATTTATTCCTTCGGTGGCAACATAAATTCGGCCTAAAGCATCGAGCTTATTCCAGGCTAAAAATAAATCATCACGAAATTTTTTGGGATCTTGAATTTTGGCATACGCATAGAAAGACAACGTTAGTCGTTGTTTACCGGCATCATCTATCATGATGGCTCTTTCTTCTGCGCTTAAAGTGTTGTACAGTTGCATGCTATAAACTAATTTAAGTTGAGAAATAAATATGTAGTGAATTCTATTTTCCTAGTGAATTCGGGCGCAAAGGTAAGCCTTTATATTCAATTTTAAAACAGACAAAAGTTAAACTCTGTTAATTATGTAAGAAAATGAATCTAAATATGACTTTATCTCTCACAAATTCACAAGAATGGTTAAAACTGAACCTACACCACTTAAAACAACAATAAAACCTTACAAAATCAAAAAACAATACCTGTTTAACAGACTGTTACAAAAATTCAGTATATTTATGTTAACTAATTTTAACATTTATGCTTATGAATGCTTTAAAACTACCAAAATTCCTCCTTCCCCTTATCTTAGTTTTGACAACTTTTATTTCCTGCAAAAAAGAACAAAAGCAAGCACCTCCACCCATACAGGCGCCTTTTGTTGTGGTTAAAACTGAAGATGTCCCTATCTATAAAGACTTTGCGGGACAGACTTTTGGAGATTTAGACATTGAGTTAATCGCCCGAGTAGACGGAATATTGACCGGAGTGTATTTTAAAGAAGGTCAAAAAGTCAAAAAAGGACAACTACTTTATACCATTGATCCATTGGAATATGAAACGAAAGTCGAGCAGGCACGAGGACAAGTTGCGGTAGCTCAAAGTAGTTTAGTAAATGCTAATGAAGAATTAAAAAGGATTCGACCACTTGCTGATATGAATGCTGTGAGTAAAAGAGAATTAGATGCCGCTGTTGCGAAAGACAAAGCCGCAAGATCTAATTATGCCAGCATGCAGGCGAGTTTAAAAAATCAGGAAATCGAAAGAAGTTATTGCAATATAAAATCACCAATAGATGGCGTCATCGGACTTTCGAATGCAAGATTAGGAGATTATATCACCAAAATAGGCAATGCTTCAAGATTAAACATGGTTTCGAAACTCGAAAAAGTACGCGTACAATTTACAGTGAGTGAATCTGATTTTCTAAAATACCAGAAAAGCACTAAACAAGGTGAAAAAATTACAGATCTTCAATTAATATTATCCGACGGAAGTATTCATCCTCAAAAAGGGACTCTTAATTTTTCTGATACTAAAATAGACCCCACAACCGGGACCGTAACAATTGAAGCACAATTTCCAAATCCTGACGGGACTTTACGCTCAGGACAATTTGGAAAAGTTCGCGTTCTTATCCGTACAGCAAAAAATGCAATCGTAATTCCCCAAAAAGCTGTTACCGAAATTCAGGGACTTTTTCAAGTTTCTATAATTGACGATAAAAACACGATTCAAAACCGAATGGTAGAAGTGGGCCAGAAAACAGGTGTTGACTGGATTATTACAAAAGGATTAAAACCTAATGAGAAAGTAGCCATAATTGGTAATCAGTTTATTCAGCCCGGATCAACTGTCGCTCCCGTTCCTTATGTAGCCGATAAAAAACAGATTGCATCATCTCAAAACGACTAAATTATGGATAATTTTTTTGTAAGAAGACCGATAGTCGCCATCGTGCTATCTGTATTTATCGTTATTATTGGAGGACTTTCTATACTTGGAACTCCTATTGCGCAATATCCCGAAATTGCTCCACCTCTCGTACAAGTTTCAACCAGTTATAGAGGTGCTAACGCTTTAAATGTGGAACAAGCTGTTGCTACACCAATCGAACAAAAGGTAAACGGGGTCGAAAACATGCTCTACATGCAATCGACTAATACTGGTGATGGAAGTATGACGCTTAATATTACATTCGATATGGGAACTGATTTGGATATTGCAACAATGCTAACCCAAAACAGAGTAAACGAAGCCACTAATAAACTCCCAAACGATGTTAAAACTACGGGGGTTACGACCAAAAAGTCACTTTCGATGCCTTTGCTGATTTTGTCTTTGTATTCTCCCAACAAAACATTCGATAATAACTTCCTGACCAATTATGCCAACATCAATATTGTCGATGCATTGGCCCGTATTAAAGGAGTTGGAGAAGTTACGCTCTATGGAGGAAGTAATTATGCAATGCGAATTTGGGTCAAGCCCGATATCATGTCCAAGTACAACTTGACGGTTCCCGATATTATTCAGGCGATTAAAGAACAAAATGCGATTTCGCCCGGAGGAAAATTTGGAGCACCACCCGCAACAGACAACAACGAGTTTACGTATAATGTAACCCTAAAAGATCGCCTCGTAAATCCAGAAGATTTTGAAAACATCATTCTAAAATCAAACATCAACAACCAACAAGTTCGCTTGAAAGATGTTGGAACCGTAACTTTAGGAACAGAAAGTTATGCTTCAGTTGCACGACTAAACGGAAGTCCTGCAGGAACCATCGGGATTAAACAAATGCCAGGTTCTAATGCTTTGGAAGTTGCTGATAATGTCAAAAAAACCATTGCACAGTTAAGCAAACGTTTCCCTCAGGATTTAAAATACAGTGTTTCATTAGATACCACTTTAGCCATTTCTGAAGGAATTAATGAAATCATGCACACACTATTCGAAGCGATTATACTGGTAATTATAGTAGTTTTTATCTTTTTGCAAAACTGGCGTGCAACGCTTATTCCGTTAGTAACCGTTCCCGTTTCTTTAATTGGAGTTTTCATGCTTTTCCCATTACTGGGCTTTTCAGTAAACGTACTTTCACTTTTAGGATTAGTACTTGCCATTGGTATTGTGGTCGATGATGCCATTGTCGTCGTCGAGGCCGTAATGCATCATATCGAGCAAGGCATGTCACCAAAAGAAGCCACGAATCAAGCGATGAAAGAAGTGTCTGGTCCCGTAATTGCCATCGCTATTGTACTGACCGCCGTATTTATTCCGGTTGCCTTAACGCCCGGAATTACAGGACGACTCTATCAACAATTTGCCATTACGATCGCCATCTCGGTAATATTCTCCGCTTTAAGCGCCTTAACTTTAAGTCCCGCTTTATGTTCGTTATTATTAAAACCGAATCAGGAAGCAAAAGGCTGGCTGGGAAAATTCTTTGCCGCCTTTAACCGAAAATTTTCTGCCTTTACAGATAAATACACCGGGTTTTCAGGTTATTTAATCAAGAAAATGGCGCGAAGTTTTATTTTCATCGGAATTCTGATTGGAGCTATTATTCTCTTGGGAGGAAAAATTCCGGGTGGATTCGTTCCCGAAGAAGATCAGGGTTATATGTTTGTGAATATCGAATTGCCCGGTGCTTCATCGTTAGAACGAACCAACAAAGTCATCCAGAAAATCGAGCATATTTTAGCTAAAAATGATGGAGTTGAATATTATACCTCTGTCGCCGGATTTAGTTTGATTAAAAACTCAGTGGCAACCAATAACGGATTTTTCTTTGTCGCCTTAAAAGAGTGGAAAGAACGCAAACAAGATGTTTTTCAGATTCTAAAGGAAGTAAACGGAAAAGTAGTTTTTGGGATTCCCGAAGCTACCGTCTTTGCTTTTGGTCCTCCGCCAATTACCGGAATTGGTAACGCCGCCGGATTCTCGATGATGCTTCAGGACAAAGAAGGAAATACGCCTCAATATCTTTTCGAAAACGCACAACGATTTATGGCCGAAGCCAAAAAGAGACCAGAAATAGGAACCATCCGAACGACCTTTAATCCTAATGTGCCTCAAATTAGTTTAGATATTGATAGGGAAAAAGTCACCGAACTTGGGCTTTCCTTATCAGATGTAAATCTTGCTATTGGTGCCAGTTTGGGAGGTCAATACATTAATGAGTTTAACAAATTTGGACGTCAATACATTGTATTACTTCAGGCAGATCCAAATTTTACGGTAAATCCCGAAGACATTAATAAGATTTTTGTTCGAAGTAAAAGCAACAAAATGATTCCGATTTCGAGTATTGCCACTATTCGAAAAGAAAGCGGTCCGGAATTTACGACCCGATTCAATTTGTATCGCGCTGCCGAAATTGGAGGAACACCCGCTCCCGGATTTACTTCGGCGCAAGCCATGAATGCTTTACAGGAAACTGCCGAAAAAACTTTACCGGCAGCAATGAGCTACGAATGGGCAAATATGAGCTATCAGGAAAAACAAGCCGAAGGAAAAGGAAACACAGTATTCTTAATGGCTTTGCTTTTTGTGTTCTTAATTCTTGCCGCACAATACGAAAGTTGGAAACTTCCCTTTAGTGTACTACTAGGAACGCCTTTTGCCGTTTTTGGTGCTTTCTTAGGACTATACATCTGTCGATTCTTTAGTCCGGATTATGTCAACAATGTCTTCGCACAAATTGGGCTTGTAATGCTTATTGGTCTTGCCGCCAAAAATGCCATTCTGATTGTAGAATTTGCCAAAGAACAATATGAAAAAGGGATGCCGGTTAAAGAAGCCGCTTTATACGCTGCCAAACTTCGTTTCCGCCCTATTTTAATGACTGCTTTTGCTTTTATCCTCGGAGTTGTACCGCTTTTAACCGCAAGCGGAGCCGGAGCACAAGCCAGAAAAGTTATGGGATTAACCGTTTTTAGCGGTATGCTCGTCGCCACCATTTTAGGAGTATGTTTGATTCCGGTGTTATTTGTATTTATCGAAAGTTTTGGGAAAAAACCTTCAGAGGAAATTGATGAAACTAAAAAGGAGGAACCATGAAAAATCTAAAATTAGCCGTAGCAGTACTTTTGATAGCCATTTTTCCTTTTGGATGTATGGTTGGACCAAAATACGTGCAGCCAGAACAGCCTAAACCGGAAAGTTTTCTGCATGGAGATCATACTACTGACACAACAAATACAGTACGAACCATAAAGTGGTCAACGATATTTAATGATCCTGTTTTAATTGGATTAATAGAAAAAGGGCTTCAAAACAACTTCGATTTAAAGATCGCTATTGCGCGATTAGAGCAGGCACGTGCTAATCTTGGAATTGCTAAAGCCGATTTATATCCTGCATTTCAATATTCTGGACAAGTAAATAGTGCTGAAACGTTTGCACAGCCAAATTCTGCATTTGCAAATATGTCATGGGAGTTGGATTTTTGGGGGAAATACCGCCATCAGAATAAAGCACTTCAAAACGAACTTTTGGCAACAGATGAAGCCCGAAAAGTGGTGCTTTCAAACATTGTCAGTAATATTGCCACTTCGTATTTTGAATTGCGAGATTTTGACAATCAGTTAGAAATAACCATTCATACATTAGAAACCAGACAAAAGGCATACGACATTATAAACGAACGTTTTAAAAGTGGTTATGTTGCCGAATTAGATAAAGTTCAAATCGAACAGCAAGTTGCCATTGCCGAGGCCAATATTCCGGCTATTAAAAGGCAAATTACTGCCCTCGAAAACTCAATTTCTATTTTAATCGGACAAGTTCCACAACCTATAGAAAGAGGAAAAACCAATAGTGAGTTATTGATTCTAGCGACTTTTCCAACCTCGGTTCCATCTGCCTTACTTGAAAACCGACCTGATGTAAAAGCCACTGAGCTTTTGTACCGATCAGCAAACGAAAGAATTGGTGTTGCTCAAGCCATGCGTTATCCATCTTTTAATATTGCAGCGCTTGCAGGTTTTACAAGTATTATGGTAGCAGATTTATTTAACGATGCTTCTTATTTGCAAAACGTTGGTGCCGGAGTAACGGGTCCAATTTTCAATTTCGGAAAAAACAAACGTCGTGTTGAAGTCAATCGTCAAATCGCCGAAGAGCGCAAACTAAACTTCCAAAAAACTTATTTAACAGCAATTTCTGAAGTAGAAAATTCACTTCAAAATGTTGCGATGTATAAAGAAGAATGGATAGCCAGAAACAAACAAGTTGTAGCCGCTCAAACCAATTATGATTTATCAAACGCCAGATATTATAATGGTTACGTTTCGTATCTGGAAGTTCTTGATGCACAAAGATCTTTATTTGAAGCGCAACTTAGCCTTTCTCAATTAACTCAAAAACAATTAACCTCAATGATCCAATTGTATAAAGCGCTTGGCGGAGGGTGGAATTAGTCTTTTTTGAGGTTCAAAGATTCAGAGTTACAAAGGTTCAAAGGCTTTAATAACAAACTAAAGTAAAAACAAAAAAGCACTATTTTCATAGCGCTTTTTTAATCTTTGTACCTCTGTACCTTTGCTTCTTTGAATCTAATTAGCAGAATTCATTAAACGCATCTTGCAAGTTCTCAGCAATTAGTTCCGCTGGACGACCTTCGATATGGTGACGCTCTAACATGTGAACCAATTCTCCGTTTTTGAACAAAGCCATAGATGGCGATGATGGAGGAAAAGGAAACATGTGTTGTCTTGCAGCATCAACAGCTTCTTTGTCAACACCTGCAAAAACAGTGATTAAGTGATCTGGCTTTTTAGCTCCTTCTAAACTCATTTTTGCTCCCGGACGTGCATTTCTTGCAGCACAACCACAAACAGAGTTTACAACAACTAAAGTGGTACCTTCGGCTTTGATAGCATTCTCTACAGCTTCGGCACTATGTAAATCTTGAAAACCTGCAGCAGTAAGTTCTGCTTGCATTGGTTTTACCATTTCTTCTGGATACATATTTTTATTTTTTAAATTTTACTTTCGAACTGCAAAGTTACAAAGTTTACTCGCAACTACTTAATTTGAAGTATAAAGTTTTATTATAGTACCATAAAAGGTTTTAAATAGAACATAATAGTCTAAAATTATGTCCTTTTACTATTTTAATAAATAGAATTCTCAATAATTAAAGCGCTTGTTTTATTCTTCTATCCGGAAATTGATAATTGTATTGTTTCAAATGGTTTTTTCTTCCTATCAATTTGTGCCTAGTTGCTGAAACTGTTGACTTACTTTGTTCCGGAATTTCGATTGTCGAAAGGTAACTGCTCAAATATTTTTTAAGCATTTGAATATTGTCAACTTCAATAGAATAGATCGTTTTCTTTCCGATGTTTTCAATATTTACCAAATTTGCTTTTTTTAACTCCAGTAAATGCTTTGATATAGTTGATTGTGCCAATGGAATTAACTCCACAATTTCACCACAAGTTCTATTGTTTCTTTTCCACAACAGCGTCATAATCTGAATTCGCGTTGGATGCCCGAGGGCTTTGCAAATTTTTCCTATTGCTTTCGTTTCTATATCAAAATTCAAGTATTTTGTAACTCCCATAATTTTGCTCATTAATTCATTATCGTAAATCGACGATTACACAAGATTTACATTGTTTTCAATCGGCAAATCTAGATGTTAAATGACTTTTCAATCACCTCTAGAAGTTCTTAAAACAAAAATATAAGACATTTTTATACAGACAAATTTAGATTTTAAAGGTATCCACTATTTTTTACGATAATAGAATTTTCTCTTATCAAAGCACATATAAAAGCTTCAAGAGTTTGAGAAAATTGCACGCAGATTTTACAGATTTAAGCGGATAAACACAGATTTTATTTAAGTTTCTATAAATAAAACAGATCCGAACAAATCTGCTTAAATCTGTAAAATCTGCGTGAAAAAACTTTTTATCTCAATATTACTCGAAACAAAGCTTTGATAAATGGAATTTTAGGGCATTTTAAAATCACTCTAAAATCCTCAATTAAAGTAGTTTCTTCATTCAAAAACTTAAAGATCAAAGCTGGTTTTCCTTTTCTGAATAGAGAAGAGAAAATAGTACTTCCCAATTCATTATGACAGTACAAAATATCCAAAAGCAGTAAATCATAAAACCAAAATCTGCTTTTCTGATAAAAAGAAGACATTTTAAAAGTATCTTTCTGAAGAAATTCTACTAATTGAGATGTTTTTTTATCGGAATTTCTAAATGTAAATCCTGTACTTGCTTTTGTCCATCCGCCTGCGGTTCCAATATTCAAGACTCTTTTGGTGTTTTTCTTCCAAAAAGGATAAGACGTCATTGGGATACTTCCCTGCTCCTTTTCCTGAATTTCAAATTTCTGTATTCCAAGTTTTTCTAAGTAAAGCTGAATCTCATTTTCGTATTCTTCTTTTGGAAGAAGACTTTCAGAAAACAAAGTATATTCGACCAAAGCTTCGGTTTTAGAAGTTGGCAAAACATACATGAAACGGGTATTTCCTTTTTGTTTTACCGAAAAATCCATGAAAGTAGCTTCTTCTGGATTGAAGACTTCGCTTTCAGTTTTCACAAACCAACCTACAAAATGTTGTTGCAAAACCGGATATTTAGTCTGGCTTAAAGCAAAAACTTTAGTATAAATACTGTTGAATAAATGATTGCAAGTATATCTGTTCTCTTCCGTTCCAACAAAAACATGCGTTTCAAGTTCATTAATATCCGTTACTTTTTCCTTTAGAAACGTAATATTTGAATGTTTAGAAAACGCTTCAAAAACAAAATTATAAAAGTCTAAACCTCGAATTTGGCTGTATTGATAAGGTTTAAACGCCAAATCACGTTTAAAATCTTTATTGGCAAATAAAGCTAAATCCCATTTTTTGGAGATAATAGAATTCCAGATTGTTTCCTCTTCGGCCCAAAAACACCATGTTCTGTCGTTAGTTTTCTTTGCATCCTGATCTAAAAGTAAAATTGTCTTATCTTTAAATTTTCCAGACAATACCATTTTATAAACAGTCATCAAAGCAGATAAACCTGTTCCGGTAAAAATGTAGTTGAAGTGTTTTATTTGCGAAGAAGTCATTTTCAAAAATAAGAAATTTTATTCTTTCAATTTTTCTAAAAGCACTTTAAAATCTTTCGGATTGAGATAATTGTTGTACTGCAGAATGATTTCGTTTTTCTCATTCAAAACACATAAAACAGGATAAACAATTTGGTTATTCACGGTTCCTAATTGCAAAGCCAGTTCATGAACACCAACATTATTTCCCGTAGGCTGGTATTTAAAAACCTGATTATTAAACGATATATTTCGTTTTTCTTCGGCATTGAAATCAATAAAATAAAAATTGGAGTTCAGACTCTCGATAATGTCTTGATTTTTGAAAGTTGTATTTTTCATTCTTTGGCAAAACTGACACCAATCAGTATGAATAAAAACGACTGTTTTTCGCTTTTGAAGTTGCTGCAAACTATCAATCGCCTCAAAAGTTCTGCTCTGTAGTTGACAGAAACCTGTTGAAGTAATTCCAAGAAAGAAGATAATTAATGCTAGCTTTTTCATTTGTTTTTATTTTTTAACCACTCCCGATAGCTATCGGGATTCACAGATTAAAAGGATTATTTTAAAAGATGGTTTGCCACGAATTTCACTAATTTACACAAATTAAATTCGAGACAATTCGTGCAATTCGTGGCGAAAAAATCTTTTTAATCTGCAGCATACAATTTTACCTCAAAGTATATCGCAATCCAAAAAATCCGCGGATTGTCTGATTTTGTCCGTAAACATAAGTCGTGTCAAATGTCAAACCATAAGGATTATCTAGTGTATCTAATATCTGACCTTTTGGAACTACTTTACCATGAATACCGACTGCGGTTCCATCTGAAGTTTGCACATTTTTATCAAAAGGATCATTGGTTCTCGAAATCAAAAACGGATTATTCTGCTTTGGTGTAAAGTTGAGTAAATTTTTGATTCCGCCATAAAGTTCAAAATTCTTCCAGCCCGTAAAAGTAAATTGAATATTCTGAATGCTATACCAAGGCGATTTCGGACTTCTTGGATCGTATTCGCTTAGCAAAGGCAGATTCATTGGGCTGTAAACATTTCCTGTATAATCAAGTAATAAATTCCAAGGCTCTATTTTATACGAAACGCTCCAGGTTGCCGTGAAATTCTCTGTTAAAAATGGTCTTTCCGAAACTCCGTTTTCTACATTTTTGTTGTCTAAAATAGTTGCTCCCAAAATCATTTTTAATCCTGTTGGAAAATTAACATCAATATTGGTACTGATTCCCTGGCTTATCGCATATCCGTTAATGTTATCGTAGATGATTTTATTTGGATCAGTTTCATAATCCGAGATGATTTTATTACTGAATCGAGTATAAAAAGCAGTAGTTTCAATCCCGATAAAAGTTCCGTTTCCAAAATTTATTTTCTGGATATAATTCAGATTTGCATTTATTGATTGTTCCGGTTTCAGATTGCTTTTCAGCACAACGTCTCTAGAACCGGTAAGCGCAGCATGATCTTCGGTAAATAAATTCACCACACGAAAACCTGTTCCTGCATTGAATCTAAAAATAGTGTTATCACTTTTCTTCCATCGATAAGCAACTCTTGGTGTAAAAATAGAACCGTGAATGGAGTTGTAATCGTATCGCATTCCTAATAAAACCTGACTCTTTTGCGAAAGCGTAATTTCGTCCTGCACAAAAATTCCGGGTAACCACGTACTTTCTGCTTCCTTTGTAGCCGTGGTATTATCATCATAATACGAATAACGGTTCGCAATTCCCGCAAGGAAATCATTTCTACCTATTTTTTTATCCCAAGTCAATTGCAAAAACCCAATTTTCTGATTGGCAATAAACGATGTTGTTCCGTAACGGCTATCTTGATAATGCACATTTCCGGAAAACGAAAGCATCAGTTTTTCTTCAAAAGGCAACTGATAACTTCCAATCAATTCCCCTCTTTTAGTATAAATACTTTCGCCGTAAATTTCGTCGCCGCCACGGTATTTTTTCTCCCAACGCACATCTCCGCCCCAACGATCTTCATACATTCCACGTGCTGCGATCGTAAACAAGCGATTATCATTTCTCAAAAAACTCCATTTATTAAATACTGAAATTCTCTTAGACAAAGTCACATCTGTAAAATTGTCTTTGTCTTTATCGATAACCTGATTGTAGTCAAAATAATTAATTCCTAAAAGCGTCGTCGATTTCTTTGTCGGATTAAATTTCATTCCCAAATCGACATTCGTTTCTAAGTAAGTCGTTGTAAAAACATCTGCCGAAAACAATGGCGCATTCGTTGGATTTTTAGTAATAATATTGATTAAACCTCCAACTGCCTCACTTCCGTATAAGGACGAAGCCGGTCCTTTTACAATTTCTATTCGCTCAACCAATGAATTCGGAATTCCGGATAAACCATAAACTGTCGAAAGACTACTTACAATTGGCATTCCGTCAATCAAAACCAAGGTATAAGGTCCTTCTAAACCATTAATATGAATATCTCCCGTGTTACAAACGCCACAATTAAGCTGAGGCCGAACGCCGTTGATATTTTGAAGCGCTTCATAAATACTTGGAGTTGGATTTTTCTTGAAGAAAACCGGGGAATAAACCTCAACAGGAACAGCACTTTCTAATCGTTTTACAGGTTTTAAAGTTCCCGAAACTACAACTTCGTTAAGTTGATTTTCATTATCAGTTAATTCAAAATCATAAGACTGAATTGAATCTTTCACAACTTCAATTTTCTTCTTTAAAGTCTGGAAACCCATTTGAGAAATCTGAATGGTATAATTTCCAACTGCCACATTTTCTAACTTATAATATCCTAAACTATCCGTAACCGTTTTATGTTTTGTTCCCAATAAGTGAACGTTTACCAACTGTAATTTCTGCCCTTCGCCTGATATAAATCCGGATACAGAAGTGGTTTCCTGCGCAAACGAGAATTGTAAACTAAACAAAAGTAATATCAAAAATAGTTTTTTCATTATTATAAAATTAATTTTAGGCAAAACTAAAAATTAAATTTGACAAATATAGATTCTGAGCTTAAAAAAATTTAACTCTATTTAATACAATATGTTATATTTTTCTAAACACATAGAAACGATGAACGTTTCAGGTTTTAAATTAAGATTAAGCACTATACCATTTAACCGCAGAATGTGCTAAGATTTAGTTTTACTACGCATAGAAAACACAAAGTTCACAAAGCTAGATCAGCACAAAGCTTTGCGAACTTTTTGTTTTTACAAAACCTCGCTTATAAAAAAACTTTGTGCACTTGTGGTAAAAAATGATTAAGCAAACGACTCCTCTATAAATTCTTTATTAATAGATGCTCCGGCAAAAGACCCCGAAGAAACTGCCATTGCAACAGATCTTGCCTGAATAACACTATCGCCACTCGCGAAAACTCCCGGAATATTGGTTTTCTGAAAAGCATCTATCTTTATCAAACCTTGTTGAGTCAATTCGCAGCCTAAAGCTTCCGGTAAATGGCAATGCTGCTCAAAAGGTGGTCTGGCGTAAATAGCTTTTACGGAAATCTTTGATTGATTTTTAAAGATAATATTCTGAATATTTCCGTTTTCATGTTCAAAAGAATCAATTTCATCTTCAAGAATCTCGATTTTATGTTGCTGTAAGATCTTTATTTCTTCTTCGGTTAAAGTAGATTTTCCATTGGTCAGTAATCTTAAATCTTTGGTCCAATTAGAGATTAGTTTAGCAAATTCAAATCCCATTTCTCCATTGGCAATAATCGCTGTTTTCTCTTTTTTGACTTCATAACCATGACAATACGGGCAATGCAAAACCGAAATTCCCCAACATTCTGCAAAACCTTTTATATCCGGAAGCAGATCTTTTACTCCAGTCGCAAACAATACTTTCCTTGAAGTAAAAGTTAATCCGGACTCTGTTTTAATTTCAAATCCGTTTTCCGTTTTAATAGCACTTATTGCTAATCCGTTATAAAACTGAACTGTAGTATAAAAGTCAACTTGCAGTTTGGCTTTCGCCGAAATAACAGCGGGTTTTTCACCATCGTGCGTGATGAAATTATGAGAATGTGGTGTTTGTCTGTTGCAAGGCACACCACTATCAATAACCAAAACTTGTCGTAAAGAACGACCTAAACTCATTGCAGCCGAAAGTCCGCTATAACTTCCGCCAACAATAATAACTTCGAAGTCTTTTTGTTCTGTCATAACTATACTATTTTAATGATTTTGTTTCATATGTGATTTATAATTTAAAAGATGTCCGATGATCATTCCGGTTCCTCCAATGAATATCAGGTCGAGATGAATGTCCAGAAAAAGCTCGCTCAAAACGCTAATCCAAATCAAAGACATTGAAACAATAAGAATACTTGCCACTAAAAGATTTGAATTATTTATAATTTTAAAAATGGCAAAAAGCCCAATCACGGCAAAAAACAAATCGATAAAAGGATTATGACTCAACCCTAAAGGCAGAATCGTTAAAAGCGGAAAAATCAAACAATGCACCAAACAAACGGTGGCGCTCGAGATTCCTAAAATATCGTAAATAGATGTTGTAGTTTTCTTCATTTTCTGTACATTTGCTTAATGCAATTTTGTTGCAAATATACACATAAAAATCAATTGCAACATTGTTGCGTTATTTTTTTTAATCCCATATAAAATGAAAACAACACGTAATACCGCAGCAAAGACGGCCGTTTTAGAGATTTTTGGAAAATCTAAGACTGCGCTGTCACACACCGAAATTCAAAAACAAATAGGAGATTTATGCGATCGCGTCACGATTTACAGAATCTTAGATCGCCTGGTAAATGATGATATTGTGCATAAAATTGTCAATCTTGACGGAACGGTAAAGTATGCAAAATGCCATCATAATGCACAGCGGGTACACATTCATAATCACGCTCACTTTAGTTGTGAAAAATGTTTGGAGGTAACTTGTCTCGAAAATGTGAAGCCGAGTTACATCCTTCCGCACAATTATAAAGTCAACGATATAAACTTTACATTATCAGGATTATGCCCAAAATGTTTGAATTCTAACATTTAAGTTTTAGACAAGCCTAAAAATATTGTTACGCGAATATGATTTTTGTATATATTTGCTAAAACAACATTTTTACAATGGGTAAATCCTTAGAAGAAGTTCATCAATCGGTTGCGACACAGCATAAAAAAACAGGATTCAGGAAAATATTAGCCTTTTTAGGTCCGGCATATTTAGTAAGCGTAGGTTATATGGACCCGGGAAACTGGGCGACAGACATTGCCGGAGGTAGTCAGTTTGGATACTCATTGCTTTGGGTTTTGTTAATGAGCAACTTAATGGCTTTGCTGCTTCAAAGCTTAAGTGCAAGACTCGGAATCGTAACGCAACGCGATTTGGCGCAAGCCTCACGAGAAACATACTCGAGATTTATCAACTACATTCTATACTTTTTGGCCGAAATTGCCATCGCGGCTTGTGATTTGGCCGAAGTTCTGGGAATGGCAATTGGAATCAATTTACTTTTTGATATTCCATTAATTGAGGGTGTTTTGATTACCGTTTTAGATACTTTCCTACTGTTGTTTTTGATAAATAAAGGTATCCGAAAAATGGAGGCTTTTATTATAGTTTTGGTTGCAATCATCGGGTTTTCTTTCATTTTCGAAATGATTTTTGCCGAACCAGAGCTAGACAAAGTAATCTACGGATTGGTTCCTTCAATTCCAAGTTCAGCAGCTTTATACATCGCAATCGGGATTATTGGTGCTACAGTAATGCCACACAACTTGTATTTACACTCCTCTTTAGTGCAAACCCGTAAATTCGACAGAACTCCAGCAGGAATTAAACAAGCTCTGAAATATAACTTCATCGATTCGACAATTGCTTTAAACTTAGCCTTTTTTGTAAACGCCGCCATTTTAATTTTGGCTGCAGCCACATTTTACAAAAACGGAATGTTTGAAGTTGCCGAAATTCAGGATGCCCATAAATTTCTGGAACCTTTATTAGGAACTAAATGGGCACCTATACTATTTGCCGTTGCATTGATTGCTGCCGGGCAAAGTTCCACTGTAACAGGAACTTTAGCCGGACAAATCGTAATGGAAGGTTATCTGAATTTACGTATTCAGCCTTGGGTTCGTCGTATTATCACACGTTTAATTGCCATTGTTCCCGCGGTTATCGTGATCTTAATTTATGGCGAAAGCGTAACGGGAAAACTTTTAATCCTGAGTCAGGTTATTTTGAGTTTACAATTAGGTTTCGCGATTATTCCGCTGATTCATTTTGTGAGTGATAAAACCAAAATGAAAGGGTTTCATATCTCGCGAACCACTCAAATTGCGGCCTGGATAATTGCTACGATCATTGTTTCTCTTAATGCCAAATTGGTTTACGATGAAATCAGTTCTTGGTTAGAAACCTCAAGTAATCCAACTGTGCTTTGGCTGACAGTTGTTCCGCTTGCTTTTAGCTTCCTTGCTTTATTGTTATACATCATTGCAAAACCTTTTATTGCAAGAGCAAAATCGAATATCGAAAACCACTCTCCTCATCATTTAAAACTGCAATACACTCCAAAGGAAAGTTACAGCAAGAAAAATATAGCGATTTCTGTAGATTTCTCTAAAGCCGACGAAGCTGCGCTAAACAATGCCTTAGAACTTGGCGGAATCGACGCGCAATACACCTTAATTCACATTGTAGAAACTGTTGGCGCATTAGTCTACGGAGAGAATATTGAAGACCATGAAACTACAATCGACGAAAAATTATTATTAGAATATAAAAATATGCTTTCGCAGAAGGGCTTCAAAATCGAAACTGAACTTGGTTTTGGAAAACCTAACACAGTGATTCCGAAGATTATCAATCTTGGAAATTTTGATATTCTCGTAATGGGAACTCACGGTCACACGGGCTTAAAAGATATTTTGTTTGGTACAACAGTTGACAAATTGAGACATAAAATTTCAATACCTTTGTTGATTGTTAAATAAAGGCTCTTTTAGAGGGGCAAAGGTTCAGAGGTGCAAAGCGACAAAGGTTTGAAAACTCTGAAGCTTTGTGACTTTGTAGCTTTGAGCCTCAAAAATAAAAAAAATGACTTTCTCAGAAGAAAATTATCTAAAATCAATATATCACCTTACGGCATCGAATGATGCTGAAGTGAGCACCAATGCTATTGCCGAAATGATGGAAACTAAAGCTTCATCGGTTACAGATATGCTTAAAAAGCTATCGGAAAAAGATTTGGTGAATTATAAAAAATACCAAGGTGTTTCTTTGACCGAAAATGGCAAACTAGCGGCTAAAATGATTGTTAGAAAACATCGTTTATGGGAAGTATTTTTGGTTGAAAAATTGAATTTTAGCTGGGATGAAGTTCACGATATTGCTGAGCAATTAGAACACATCAAATCAGAACAATTGATTAATCGTCTGGATGATTTTCTTGGAAATCCTACGGAAGATCCGCATGGAGATCCAATTCCGGATGCAAATGGAAGAATCGTTAAAATCGAAAAACACTTGCTTTCTGAATTAATCGAAAATCAAACTGGTGTTTGCGTGGGTGTAAAAGACACTTCATCAGAATTCCTGAAATATCTCGACAAACAAGAAATTGCTTTAGGTTCTAAAATCGAGTTTTTGTCTAAAGAAAGCTTCGATTTATCTGTCAAGATTAAAGTTGATGGAAGAGAATTGTCTATTTCTAATAAGATTGCCTCGAATTTGTTTGTGAAGCTCGTTTAGAGGGTTATTCCGCAGAGATTCACGAAGAATTTCACAGAGGTTCACGAAAGTTTTTATAAAGTTCCGAAGGAACGAACCATAATGTAGCAACGGATTTTAATCCGTTGAACGCAAAGGATATAAGATATTGCAAATCTATCTTTTTGGATGGATTAAAATCCATCTCTACAATATCTATAGGTCGATGCCTCTTTTGAAACCGAAAGCCCTAGCCCCGATAGTGAAAATCCTTTTGTGCCGGGGTTCGGCACAAAAGATTGTAACGATAGCGGGATTAGCTCCCAAAAAACCTAAAAGCTATTATTATACAATCCCCTTCTCTATCATTTCCAGCATAACTGGTGAAGCATTCTTAAAAGTCGGTTCTTGTTCAATGATACTTCCTGCGTTCTTTTTGTTTACTTTAAATGTCACATCATTGTCTGTTGTGAATAAAAGTGCTGTCAAAAACGGATTTTTAATATAAGTTCCTAAAACCATCAAAGCTTCATCCAAAGTATGAATACTTTCTATTTCTTCGGTTTTATATCGTGTTGTTAGCGAAATCGAATAGGTATTATCTTCGTTTAAAACTAAACGGAAATAAATGTTCTTGATCTCGGTATCCCCCATGGTTTTCGCCAGGGTTAATTTGGCAAAAGTGCCTGCATGAATACTTTCTTTAACGCGTTCGCAAAAAAGAGCAAATATTGGTTCGTACATTTTTTTTAGATGCTAAGGTTCTGAGATGCTAAGGTTCTAAGTTTTTAAAACCTTTGTCTATTATTTAACCGCAAAGTTCGCTAAGATTTACACAAAGGACACAAGAAAATTAAAAAAAAATTGTGAACCTAGCGTAATTCCTTACGAACTTTGCGGTTAAGAAAAATTATTTTCCTGTAAACTCTGCTTTTCTTTTTTCTAAAAATGCAGTTGTTCCTTCTTTAAAATCCTGAGTTCCGAAACATTTTCCGAATGATTTTATCTCGGTATCAAAACCGTTTTTACCGTCAGTATAATTGGCATTAATTGCTTTTATCGCTTTGCTTATTGCAAAAGGAGCATTTTTGATGATTTTTTGAGCAATTCCGTTTGCAAATTCAAGAAGTTCAGCCTGAGGCACAACATGATTTACCAAACCGAATTGTTTTGCTTCATCGGCAGAAATCATCGCTGCAGTCATAATCATTTCCATTGCGCGGCCTTTACCTACTAATTGTGGTAAACGCTGAGTTCCTCCGTAACCCGGAATCAATCCTAAAGTTACTTCCGGCAATCCCATTTTTGCATTATCTGACGCTACTCTAAAATGACACGCCATTGCCAACTCTAACCCTCCGCCAAGTGCGAAACCATTTACGGCAGCAATTACGGGTTTCTTTAAATTTTCGATAAAATCAAATAAGCTTTCTTGTCCTTCAGCGGCTAATTGTGCGCCTTCGACAATAGTATAATTTGCAAATTCCGAAATATCAGCTCCGGCAACAAATGCTTTTTCGCCGCTTCCGGTAATTATAATAACACGAACATCATCATTTTTGCCTAATAATTTAACTGCTTTACTCAAGTCGCTGATCGTAGCTTTGTTTAAAGCATTTAATTTTGTAGGACGATTAATGGTTACGGTTGCAATTTTTTCTTCAATTGAAATTAAAAGATTTTCGTAGTTCATGACGCTGGTTTTATGAGTTTGTGATAGGTAAAGAAACTCTAAAAGTGGTTCCTTTTCCGTAAGTTGATTCAAAGGTAATTGTTCCTTTGTAATTTTCTATGATGTTTTTTATAATTCCGAGTCCAAGTCCCATTCCACTTGTTTTAGTGGTGAATTTTGGCTCGAATATTCTACTAATATCGAGTTTCTGAATTCCAATTCCGTTGTCTTTTACCGCAATTTCGACATTGTTATTCCTACGTTTTACTGTAACCACGATAGATTTGTGAAATTGACTTTCCGGAATCGCCTGAGTTGCATTTTTAACCAAATTGGTAATCACACGAATCAGTTGCGTACGATCCATTTTTGAGATGATTTCTTCTTCTTCACTTTCGAAAACAATATAATCTTCGTTGAAAATATCCAAAGCAAGCTCCACAACCTCAACCACATTTAAGGTTTCGTTTTGCTGTGCCGGCATCGATGCAAAATTCGAAAATGCCGAAGCTACTGCCGTCATTGTATCAATTTGCTGAATTAGAGTTTCAGAGTAATCGTTTAATTTCTGCTTTACGTCCGGAGCTGTCGGGTCAAACTTTCGCTGAAAACTCTGAACCGTTAACCTCATCGGCGTAAGCGGATTTTTAATTTCGTGTGCTACCTGTTTCGCCATTTCACGCCAGGCTTCTTCACGTTCACTTTGGGCTAGTTTTATGGCACTGGTTTCCAATTTATCCACCATTCCGTTGTAAGCTTTTATCAGGAAGTTCACTTCCTTACTATTAGCTTCTAATACGATTTTCTCGTTTTTCTGATCTAAATTGGTTTCTTCTAATCTGTCTGAAATGGTTTTCAGTGATTTTGTGATATAAGTCGAAAGGAAATAGGCTAATGCAAAAGCCACAACCAACATAAACGAATACACCTGACTAAGACGAATCAGGAAAGTATTCAACTCGTTGTCATAATAACCGTCGTCTTCTAAATATGGAAGATTCAAAATCCCAAGTGGCTTGAATTTTTCGTCTTTGATCAAACTATATGAAGATCTGTTTTTGACACCATCAATGGTTTTAATATCTACAAAACGCTTCTCGATTGAAGAACGCACCAGTTTCAAGATATAATCCGGAACCGGTGGCGCTACTTTATCAACCGCAAAAGATTCTTTGGATGATTTTAATAGTTTTCCGTCAAGGCTGTAAATATTGATTTCGATTTTGTGAATCTGCGCTAATTCATGGATTTTATCTTTAAAAATCAAATCTAAATTGGCAGTTTTTAAAGGATACGTTGTAGTAGAAAGCACGTAATTGATGTGTTCTTTTACCGCATTTTCTTTTCGTTCGAGACGTTCCTGATGGTATTCTTTGGCTTCATTCTTAAACTGAATAATCGAAATAGAAGCCAATAAAAAAGATGCCACAACAATCAATACAATCATCGAAAGGAATATCCTAACACGAAGAGAAAGCATCGACATTTTGAAGTTGTTAAACATAGTTTTTGTTTTGTTTGTTTTGCCACGAATTGCACGAATCAACCCAAATTAATCATCATTTATAATGCCACAGATTAAGAGGATTATCAAGATTTTATCCTTCCTGAAAGAAATCATTAAAATCCTCTTAATCTGTGGCAAAAAAAATTTGTGTCAATTCGTGGCAACTTTTCTTATTTTCTTTCGCGTATTCTTTTGTAAAATTTAAAACCCAGCATAAGTAAAGCCGAGAATAAAATGATTCCAACTACACCAAAGATCCAATTAAAAGCACTTTTTAAAACTACTAAAAAAACAATGGCAAACAATATAATAGTTGCGCCTTCGTTCCATAAACGCATGTAATTGCTTGAATATTTTACCTCATCATTTTGTAATTGCTTAAAAATTTGATGACATCTTAAATGATACAAATACAATAGAAAAACGAAACCCAATTTAATATGCATCCAGGGCATTTTCAGCCAGGCGTTTCCTAAATCGGTAAAAAACAACATCCAAAAAGCAAAAATACTTGCTAAAATTGCCGAAGGCCATGTAATAATGTACCACAAACGGTAGCTCATTATTTTGAATTGCGCCTGTAAAATTTCCTTTTCAGGAGATGGTTTATCGTTTGCTTCAATTTGATAAACAAACAAACGCACTATATTGAATAATCCCACAAACCAAGTTAGTACGAAAATGATATGTAACGATTTTAAGTAGTTATAATATTCCATTGATAAAGTCTTTGTTCTTTATTCTTTACTCTATTTTTTATCTATTTAGCCCAATCATTAATCCAATTCCCAACAGTTTCACACCATTCATCATCGTCATTCAAACACGGAATCGCTAAGAAATTCTCACCGCCTTTTGCTTCGAAATCTTCTTTGGCGCGCATTGCGATTTCTTCCAGAGTTTCTAAACAATCCGAAACGAAAGCTGGCGTTACAACTGCAAGATTCTTGATTCCTTTTGCTGGCATTTTGTCGATTTCAACATCTGTATAAGGTTCCAACCATTTATCGCCTGCTAAACGTGACTGAAAAGTCAGACTGTATTTATCGGCAGGAAGTCCTAATAATTTTACGACTTGTCTGGTTGTTTCATAACATTGGTGACGGTAACAGAAATCATGTGCCGGCGAAGGTGTATTACAACAAGAACCATCAATTTTACAATGTGATTTCGTTACATCGGTTTTGCGAATGTGACGTTCCGGGATTCCGTGATACGAGAACAATAAATGATCATAATTAAATCCAACTAAATGTTTCTGAATTGAATCGGCCAAATTCTTGATGTAATCCGGTTTGTTGTAAAACGCAGGAACATCAGTAAAAGTCATTTGTGGAAATTTCTTTTTACGGATTTCTTCTGCTTTCACTAAAATAGTCAAAGTCGAAGCCATTGCGTATTGCGGATACAAAGGGAAAAGCAATACTTCGGTAACGCCTTTATCATGCAATTCCTGAAGTCCTTTTTCGATTGTCATACTTCCGTAACGCATAGAAAGTGCTACCGGAACATTTACCAGAGGTTGTACTTTTTTCTGCATTCTTTCTGAAAGTACTACCAAAGGAGAACCTTCTTCCCACCAGATTTTTTTATAAGCGTGCGCTGATTCTTCCGGTCTTTTTCTTAAAATAATACCACGAACTAAAAAGGCTCTTAACAAATACGGAACATCAATTACGTATTTATCCATTAAAAATTCGTCTAAATACGGTTTTACATCTTTTGGTTCAGGACTTTCTGGAGATCCTAAGTTTACTAATAATACGCCTTTCATTTATTCTTTGCTTTAGGCTTTAAGCTCTAGGCTTTAAGCATTTAATTTGTTTTTAAAAATTTCGTCAAAAGTATTACTTGTAACTTTTTAGAAATATGATAAATGTTACTTTTTATTTATTGTTGAATATCGAAAATTGATTTCTAGATATTGGCACACTGATTTAACGGGTTTAACAGATTTTCGCAGATAATTAATTGGTGCAAATTCGTGAAATTCGTGGCAAACTATACATTCGTATTAATCGACATCAAATATTTTTTAGGAGTTGTGGCAAACTTCTTTTTGAATGCCGCGATAAAATGACTTCCGGTGCTGTAACCAATTTTCAGCCCTACTTCGTTTACATTATAAGATCCGCTGTCAAGAAGTTTTCGGGCGAAATCCATTTTATAATCAAATAGAAAACCGTAAACTGTGTCGCCGTAGATTTGTTTGAAACCCATTTTGAGTTTCTTCAAATTCAAACCAATTTCATCTGCCAGCTCTTGCAATCCGGGCGGTTCAGCCATATTGGCGATGATAATTTCTTTGGCTTTTCTGATCTTCAAAACGTTATCTTCATCAATCAAAAACGGACATTGTTCTGCATTTGGATCTTCGGTTCTGTTAAAATACAAACTCAACAATTCGTATCCTTTTCCTTTATAATAAAGGTTTTTTATGGACGGATGTAAGTTATAATGAAACAGTTGACTCAAAACAATTGCCATCGACGGACTAATATTTCCTTCGTTATAATACTTTTTATCCTTATTGTCCGGACTTAAGAAAGTGATATAATCTGCTTCCGCAGAAAACAACGCGTGAAATTTCTTGATCGAAACAATTACTGAAATCACCCACGAGTTTGGAGCCAACTCTAAATTGAGTGGTAATTCTTTCTGCGGATTATACAAAAGCAACGATTTTTCTTCTTTCAAATCTAAAGCGTAACTGCCTTGATTGAACAAGAATTTTGCATTCCCTTTTATCCCGAAGTGAAACTGTATCAGACCACTACCAACTTCATGCTGTCCAAAAAAAGGTTCAGAACTATCGTTCTGAAAACGGATTAGCGTAAAGTCATCTTCAATTTTTATAATTTCCTGAGAACTCATAGCGATATTTTTTTTAGATAAAAATCAAAGCAAAAGCGAAATGTTATTTAGAATGACTCTAAACAAATAGATTCTAACAACTTGATTTTGCTACAAAAATAATCCTTTTTGCATAAAAACAGTCGTTTAGAAACAAAAAAACATGTAGCGACACAAATAGTACTTTGAGCGTTACTTTTGTAAACAGTATAATGATAATTTTGTTGCACTTTTATGAAAGTGAATTTATGGAAAACAATATCGTACCGAAACACCTATATTTTTATTCAGTTGGTCTGAGTTATAAAAAAGCTGATGCTGAGGTCAGAGGTCAATTTAGTTTGGATGCAGTTGCCAAAACGCGTTTACTGGAACAAGCTAAAACAGAAGGAATAGAAAGTCTAATTGTTACTTCGACTTGTAACAGAACCGAGATCTACGGTTTTGCCGAACACCCTTTTCAATTAATAAAGCTAATTTGCGATAATAGCAACGGATCTGTGGATGCTTTTCAGAAAGTAGGATTCGTTTATAAAAATCAGGAAGCCATTAATCATATGTTTCGCGTAGGAACTGGTTTAGACAGTCAGATCTTAGGCGATTTTGAAATTATATCTCAAATTAAAACCAGTTTTGCTCATTCTAAATCTATGAATTTAGCGAATGCTTTCTTAGAAAGATTAGTAAACGCGGTGATTCAGGCAAGTAAAAAAATAAAAAACGAAACAGAAATCAGCTCTGGAGCGACTTCGGTTTCTTTTGCATCGGTACAATACATTATTAAAAATGTAGAAGATATCGGTAATAAAAACATTCTACTTTTCGGAACAGGAAAAATCGGAAGAAATACTTGCGAGAATCTTGTAAAACATACCAAAAACGAACATATTACTTTAATCAACCGAACTAAGGATAAAGCTGAGAAATTGGCCGGAAAACTAAATTTGATTGTTAAAGATTATTCGGAACTTCATTTAGAACTTCAAAAAGCTGATGTTGTTGTAGTTGCTACAGGCGCACAAAACCCAACAGTTGACAAAGCAATCTTGAATCTTAAGAAACCTTTATTGATTTTAGATTTGTCTATTCCGAAAAACGTAAACGAAAACGTTGAGGAATTAGAAGGTGTAACGTTGATTCACATGGATTATTTGTCTCAATTGACAGATGAAACTCTTGAAAACAGAAAATTACACATTCCGGCAGCCGAAGCAATTATCGAAGAAGTTAAGGAAGAATTTGTTACCTGGACTAAAGGAAGAAAATTTGCTCCAACTATAAATGCTTTGAAAGAAAAACTGAATGAGATTAAAGTTTCTGAATTAGATTTTCAAAGCCGAAAAATTGCTGATTTTAATGAAGCTCAGGCTGAAATCATCAGCAACAGAATCATCCAGAAAATCACTACTCATTTTGCCAATCACTTAAAAGACGATGATACCATGGTTGATGAAAGCATCGAATGGATCGAAAAAGTCTTCAAAATAAAAGCATCTTAATTTTTTAACCATTAAGATATTAAGAAAGTTAAGCTTTCTGGGTAAAAAATCATGAAAGGGAATCATTAATATTTAAGATAAATTAAGCTTTGTGTTTACAAACTCAACCTTAATGATACTTAATATCTTAATGGTTCAAAAGAAAAAAACCTTGGTTTTAAAAAATAAAAATGGCTGAAAAAACAATCAGAATTGGAACTCGCGATAGCGAATTAGCACTTTGGCAAGCGCATACTGTAGAGAAAAAACTAAACGATTTAGGGTATAAAACCTCAATTGTTGCAGTAAAATCACAAGGTGATATTATTCTTGACAAACCTCTATACGAACTTGGAATCACTGGAATTTTTACGAAAACATTAGACATTGCCATGATTAATGGCGATTGTGATATCGCAGTACATTCCATGAAAGATGTTCCGACAGCTTTACCAAAAGGAATTGTTCAGGCAGCAGTTTTAGAAAGAGCCAATGTTCTTGATATTTTGGTTCATAAAGGAAATCCTGATTTTACGAATCCAAGTACTATTGCAACTGGAAGCTTACGTCGTCAGGCGCAATGGTTTAATAAATATCCAAATCATACGGTCGTTGATTTACGTGGAAACGTAAACACTCGTATGCAAAAATTACAAGACAATAACTGGGACGGAGCTGTTTTTGCTGCTGCAGGATTGGAGCGTATTAACCTAAAACCAGGAAACTTTATAGATTTAGATTGGATGATTCCCGCGCCGGCACAAGGAGCAATGCTAGTTGTGGCAATGGAAAATGACAATTATACACTGGATGCACTTTCGCAATTAAACCACATTGAAACTGAAATTTGTACGTATATCGAACGTCAATTTTTAAGAACGCTGGAAGGCGGTTGTACCGCGCCAATCGGGGCTTTGGTAAAATATAATGAAGATGAAGACACTTTACATTTTCAAGGTGTTTTACTTTCTGTTGATGGAAAGCAAAAGCTGGAAATTGAAAAAACAGTTGACATTTCAGAATGGAAAAAACTAGGATTCTTTGCCGCTCAGGAAATTATAAACAATGGCGGAGCCGAATTAATGGCATCTATTAAAGAATCTTTAAAAAAATAATGAGTAAATCAATTCAAATATTATCTACAAAAAAGCTGTCGGGCGAACAAAAACAAGCATTGGTAAAAGCCAATATTGAAGTTCTCGAAGCTGATTTTATTCAAACACAAAACAAACCTTTCGAATTAAAAGACCTCAACGAAAACCTGATTTTTACGAGTCAAAATGCCGTTCACAGTATTTTAGGACATCCAAAAGCTGAGGAATTAAAAAGCAAAAATGTCTTTTGCGTTGGTCTAAAAACCAAAATTCTTTTGTCTGAAAGTGGCTTTAATGTTGTAGCTTATACGGGTTATGCTTCTGATTTATCCGAAATTATCACTTTGATTTACCGTAATGAAAGCTATACTTTTTTTAGCGGAAATCTCCGTAGAGAAACTTTACCGAAAGCTTTAAAGGAAGCGGATATAAAATTCAATGAAATTCAGGTTTATGATACGTCATTAACACCTCAGAAAATAAAAACAACCGTTGATGCTATTCTTTTTTTCAGTCCCTCTGGCGTTGAAAGTTATTTAAAAGAGAATACTATCAAGAAAGAAACCTGCTTTTGTATTGGAGAAACCACTGCAGAAGCTTTAGAAAAAATCACCAAAAACATCATTATTGCAGATCAGCCAACAGTTGAAGATGTAATTGAAGATGTTTTACAAGAATATAAATAAACCTTTGCAACTCTGTCACTTTGTGCCTTTGCACCTAAAATAAAAAAACAATGTTAAAAAACGACCTATTTTTAAAAGCACTAAAAGGAGAAACTGTTCAACGTCCGCCAGTATGGATGATGCGTCAGGCCGGAAGATATTTACCCGAATTTAGAGCTTTACGTGACAAATATGATTTTTTCACAAGATGTGAAACTCCGGAATTGGCTGCCGAAATTACGGTTCAACCAATCCGCAGAATTGCTCCGGATGCTGCGATTTTATTTTCAGATATTCTGGTAGTTCCTCGCGCTATGGGTATTCACGTAGAATTGAAAGACAATTTGGGACCAATTATTCCGGACCCAATCCGTACAATGGAACAGGTAAATCAAGTTTTTGTTCCAGATGTGAATGAAACTTTAGGTTATGTTTTTGACGCTATTAAATTGACTAAAGAAATGCTGAACGACGAAGTGCCACTAATTGGTTTCGCTGGTTCGCCTTGGACAATTTTCTGCTATGCGGTTGAAGGAAAAGGTTCTAAAAGCTTTGATACTGCAAAAGGATTCTGTTTCTCAAACCCTGTTGCAGCACATACATTATTACAAAAAATCACAGATACTACCATTTTATACTTAAAAGAAAAAGTAAAAGCTGGAGTTGATGCCGTTCAGATTTTTGATTCTTGGGGAGGAATGCTTTCTCCTGTAGATTATCAGGAATTTTCATGGAAATACATCAACCAAATTATTGATGCTTTGGCTGAAGTTACACCGGTTATTGTTTTCGGAAAAGGATGTTGGTTTGCTCTTGGCGAAATGGGTAAAAGTAAAGCCTCTGCACTTGGAGTAGACTGGACTTGTTCGGCTAGAAATGCACGTTATTTGTCTGGTGGAAACATCACTTTACAAGGGAATTTTGATCCGTCAAGATTATTTTCTCCAATTCCGACTATCAAAAAGATGGTTCACGAAATGATCGACGAATTCGGAAAAGATAAATATATTGTAAATTTAGGTCACGGAATTTTACCAAATATTCCTGTAGATCACGCTAAAGCGTTTATTGACGCGGTTAAGGAATACGGTCAATAGTATACAGATTTCAGTTTTCATTAGCGTTTTGCTTTCCTGCAAGGTTTTCAAAACCTTGTAGGTATGATGAAGTCTTTCCTTTGATTATGAATGAAGACCTACAAAGTTTTGAAAACCTTGCAGGAAATGAAAAAGAGATGCAATATGAAGTTAGAGGCTCTAGAGAAAGATTGTTATTATCATATTTATAATCGTGGTAATAATGGGATAAATATTTTTGAAAGTGATGACAATAAGATTTATTTCTTAAAACAGTTTTCAAAGTATTTATCTGGTAAAATTTCAGTTTTTGCTTATTGTCTAATGAATAATCATTTTCATTTAGTAATTCGACTTAATTCTGAAGAAAAAGAAGTTACTCAAGCATTTTCGAACTTGTTTAATTCGTATGCAAAAGCATTTAATAAGCAAACAAACAGAACTGGAAGTTTATTTGAGAAACATTTTAAAAGAATAAAATTAAAAAACGAAAATTATCTAAAACATCTGATCGTATATATTCATCTAAATCCTAAACATCATCTTAATATAGATTTTAAAGGTTTTAGATTTTCATCCTATCAAGCTTATATGTCTAATAGAGAAACTAAAATTGAAAGAGAAGAAACGTTGAATTTGTTTGGAGATTTTGAAAATTTCATTTTTTGTCATAAACAAAAGAATGAACTTTTAAACGAAACTTATACTTTTGAGTGATTCGGTTTTGTTCGTCCTGCAAGGTTTCCAAAACCTTGTAGGTCTGAAATATAAAAAGGATCTAGCTTTCCTAATATAGAATACCTACAAGGTTTTGGAAACCTTGCAGGAAATCGGTAAAAAACATATGTTAAACAAAGGCCTAAGAGACGAAGAAAGCATTAGAATTGAGAATACTCTCAGGACTTTGCATGCACTTATTTTTGTGCCTAAATTTTGGAATGCTGAAGACACAAGTCTTATAGATGAACAACTTAAAAGTTTTGGTTTAAGTCTGCAACGAACAATTGAAATACCCGAAGAAGAATTAATTATTCTACTTCAAAGATGTCATTTAGATTGGAACCAACAGGAGCAATTTGCAGATATTCTAGTTGGCTTATCACAAGAAAAACAATTTGATTTTTTAGGAAAAGCACTTGCTATTTACCAATACATACAGCAGGAAAGCAAAGTTTTCTCCTTTGGAATAAATACTAAAATTGCTTCGGCTAAAAACAAATAAAGATGAGTTTTACAGATTGGAAAACAGAAACAATTAACAGTATTCTTCCGGAAGAGTTTTACTACCTCATCGAAAAGAACAAAAGTCACATTGAAAAAACTTTCCCGGTCACGCTTTCACATTGCCCGGATCTTGAAAAAACAAGCCAATTTATCGCTTTTAACCAAGACAAAGAAAATCACAAAGAAGGATACTTTTTTTATCCGAGAGATATAAAAACCAACACTTTAATTGGTTATTTATGTATCAAAAGCATTGACAATCAAAAAGCAAAATGCGAATTAGGCTATTTTGTTGATGAAGATTTTCAAGGAAAAGGAATTACCTCAAGGTTAGTTTCAGAAACCTTAGATTTTTGTTTCAACACTTTGAACATGAACAAGGTTTTTATCTGTACTTCAAAAATCAATAAAGCAAGTCAACAAATTGCTTTAAAACATTACTTTAAACAAGAAGGAATATTGAGAGAAGAGTTCAAAAGCAGCGACGGAACATTAGAAGATGTTGTTTATTTTGGATTACTCAAATCAGAATACAATACAAATGAAAGATAAATTTTACGCTTACATACAAAAGTTACAAGACCAGATTTGCGCTGGATTAGAAGCTGTTGATGGAACGGCAAAATTCCGTGAGGATTTATGGAAACGTCCTGAAGGCGGCGGCGGAAGAACTCGTGTTATTGAAAACGGAAATGTTTTTGAAAAAGGCGGTGTAAACATTTCTGCCGTTCACGGAAAATTACCAGAAGCGATGCAAAAGATGTTTGGCGTTGGCGAAGCAGATTTCTTTGCTTGTGGATTAAGTCTGGTTTTACATCCCAAAAACCCTATGGTTCCTACTGTCCACGCCAATTGGCGATATTTTGAGATGTATGATGAATCTGGAAAAGTGATCGAACAATGGTTTGGTGGCGGACAGGATTTAACCCCTTATTATTTGTTTGAAGAAGATGCAAAACACTTTCATCAAACGTGTAAAACGGCTTGTGACAAACACAATCCGGAGTTTTATCCAAAATATAAAAAACAATGTGATGCTTATTTCTGGAATGCACACAGAAACGAAGCCCGCGGAATTGGCGGTTTATTCTTTGATTATTGCAAAGCAAATGAACAAATGTCAATGGAAGACTGGTACAATTTCGTAACTGAAGTTGGTAATAGCTTCCTTGAAGCATACGTTCCGATTGTGGAAAGAAGAAAAGATCTGGAATATACTCCAGAAAACAGAAATTGGCAGGAAATCCGCCGTGGTCGTTATGTTGAGTTTAATTTGGTTCATGACAAAGGCACTTTATTCGGTTTGAGAACCAACGGAAGAATTGAAAGTATTTTGATGAGTTTACCGCCACACGTGCAATGGGTTTACGATCATCATGCAGAAGCAGGAAGCATTGAAGAAAAATTGATAAATGTATTAGAGAATCCTGTTGACTGGATTTAATCTATTCAACTCAATATTAATTTTACCCATAGAGACATACAATTAAATTGTAAATTTAGAGGTGTTTCTAAAAATTAAAAAAATGAATCTAAAACTGATTTATATAGTGTTTTTGGGAAGTGTTTTTGGGTGTTTTGCCCAAAATGATACGCTTCATAACCCCTATTTTAAATCTTATGATGATAAAATCACTACTAGTGTTTACTATTTAGACACTTCAAATAGTTTTCAGATTGGTTTTGATTCTGAAGGAAAGAAAAAATACCTTGCATTAACTCCAAATCGAAGAGAGCAGCTTGGTGTAAGTTTGAGCTATCAGTTTGCTGATATAAGTTTTGGTTTTTCACCGAAATTCTTTAGTCAAAACAAAGACAATTCAGACTCTAAGCTTTTTAGTTTTAATACTCGTTTTTATTATAAAAAGTGGATGCAATCTTTCACTTTTATCAATCAAAAAGGGTTTTATGTTAGTGAAGAAAACATTCAGGCCGCTTTTCCACGAATGCGTACCACAAAAATTGGCGGATCTACCTCGTATATTTTTAACGACAAATTCTCGTATAAAACATTAGTAAATCAGAACGAATGGCAAACCAAAAGTTCAGGAAGTTTTATTCCGAGTTTTTCATTTTACTACACAAATCTTAATTTAAACGATGTTCCTAATTCATCAAATGGTGACTTTTATGTTTTTTCAGTAGCTCCCTCCTATTTTTACAATTTTGTGATTAGTGATCGATTCTTAATAGGTTCCGGAATTGCTCTTGGAGCAGGAATTAATGACATTGATAAAGTAACCTCAGCTTTGCTTCAATTAGACTTTAATTTTAAGCTTGCCTACAATACAGATCATCTTTTTGCTTTTGCGAGTTTAAACACCGTTAGTTTCGTTCAGAACGGTGATGCCGAAGCCCGATTGAATGATAATATATCAACTTTGAAATTCAGTATAGGATATCGTTTTGATCCTCCAAATAAAGTAAAAGAAATTTATGAGAAGGTAAATCAAAAAACAGGCTTGTAAATAGTTATAGTAATCCAAAATCTTCAGTCTAAAATCTAAAATTTAAAGTATTATGGAAAAGAGAGAGATGAACACGGCACAATTAAATCGCATGCATTCCGGAAAAGGATTTATCGCTGCATTAGATCAAAGTGGTGGCAGTACACCAAAAGCTTTATCGCAATATGGCGTTGAAGAAAGCAGCTATACAAATGACGAGGAAATGTACACTCTTGTGCATGAAATGAGAACCCGCATTATTAAAAGTCCTGCATTTGACAGCGAATATATCCTTGGAGCTATTTTGTTTGAAAATACTATGGATCGCAAAATTGACGGAGACTGGACTGCTGATTATTTATGGGAGAAAAAAAACATTGTCCCTTTTTTAAAGGTTGACAAAGGACTTGCTGATCTCGCAAATGGAGTGCAGTTGATGAAACCTATTTCAAATCTGGACGAATTACTGACAAGAGCTGTAGAACGAAATGTTTTTGGAACTAAAATGCGCTCTGTTATTAAAGAGGCAAATGCTGAAGGAATTCGACAAGTAGTTGAACAACAATTTGAAGTAGGCTTACAAATCTTTGCAAAAGGACTTGTACCAATTATTGAACCTGAGGTAGATATCTATAGCACTGACAAGGAAAAATCAGAAGAAATTCTAAAAGAAGAAATCAAGAAACAACTTAGTTTATTAGGCAAAGATGTAAAGGTGATGCTGAAATTGTCTATTCCAACGGTGAATGATTTTTACACTGATCTTATATCTGATCCACATGTTGTGCGTGTTGTGGCATTGTCTGGGGGATATGCCCAACAGGAAGCCAATGATAAACTTGCCCAAAACCACGGATTGATCGCAAGTTTTTCAAGAGCATTGTCTGAAGGGCTTTTTGCCAATCAGTCTGATGATGAGTTTAACACCAAGCTCGGCAAAACTATTAAAGAAATTTACCAAGCTTCCATTACATAAAATAATATACAGACAGGATTTAGTCTTCTCAAAAAGATAAAAAACTTACAATAAACAATTTATAATTTCAGCGTAAAACCTGAAACATGAAACTTTAAACAAAAAAAAATGTTCCCATTACAAAGAAACCGCCGTTTAAGAACCAATGAATCAATTCGTTCGTTAGTTCGTGAAACTAGTTTAAGCCCGCAAGACTTTATGCTTCCAATGTTTGTTGCGGAAGGAAAAGACGTAAAAGTTGCGATTCCGTCAATGCCGGGAATTTACCGTCATTCGTTAGACAATACTATTAAAGAAGTAAAAGAAGCTTGGGATTTAGGGATCAAAGCAGTAAATATTTACGTAAAAGTAAGCGATAGCTTAAAAGACAATAAAGGTGTTGAAGCCTGGAATAAAGATGGTTTAATGCAACAAACTATTCGCGCTATAAAAGATGCCGTTCCTGAAATGATTGTAATGCCGGATGTGGCTCTTGATCCGTATTCGATTTATGGTCATGACGGAATCATCGAAAACGGTCAATTAATCAATGACGCAACGGTTGATGCTTTAACCCGAATGAGTTTAAGTCATGCTGAGGCTGGAGCCGATTTTGTAGCTCCAAGTGATATGATGGACGGAAGAGTTTTGGCGATTAGAAAAGCATTGGAAGAAAACGGACATCACAATGTTGGAATCATGAGTTATAGTGCTAAATATGCTTCGGCATTTTACGGACCATTTCGTGATGCATTAGATTCTGCTCCGGTAGATTCTCAAAATATTCCAAAAGATAAAAAGACGTATCAAATGGATTATGCTAACAGAATCGAAGGAATTCGTGAAGCATTATTGGATGTTGAAGAAGGGGCTGACATTGTTATGGTAAAACCAGGAATAGCCTATTTAGATATCGTTCGTGAGGTAAAAAATGCCGTTCATGTGCCTGTTGCAGTTTACCAAGTATCTGGTGAGTACGCTATGGTAAAGGCCGCAGCCGAAAGAGGATGGTTAGATCACGATAAAATTATGATAGAGCAACTTTATTGCATTAAGCGTGCAGGAGCAAGTATTATCTCTACTTATTTTGCAAAAGAAGCTGCTGTAATTTTAAATAAATAATCAATGAAAAAAATCTTATTCTTATCTGCCGTTTTAGCTTTAGCATCTTGTAAAAAAGAAAATCAGGAACCTTTTGGAAAAGCAACCGAGAACTCAACCGAATCCTATTCAGAAGGAGAATCGGCGAAAGCCAAAACACCGGAAGCATTTGGAAAAGACATTTTTGAAGGAAAAGGAAATTGTGTTTCGTGTCATCAGGTAGATCAAAAAGTAATTGGTCCAAGTATTCAGGAAATCGCTAAAATTTATAAAGATAAAAACGGCGATATTGTAACATTCCTAAAAGGAAATACAGATCCAATTGTAGATCCAAGTCAGTTTGCGGTTATGAAAACTAATATTCCGATAACTCAGGCAATGTCTGACGAAGAATTGAAAGCAATTGAAGCTTATATTTACAGCAATTTAAAATAGCTCTTTAAATTATCTTTTTTGATTTACTGCTGACATACTGTTGTCACCACTTAATTATAAATTTGGATACAAATAAAAAAATTAAGTAAAATGGATATTCAAAAATTCAACGTCATCGGGATTTCAGTTAGAACTACTAACGAAAATGGACAATCAGGACAAGATATTCCTGCACTTTTAAAGAAGTTTATAGGTGGAGGAATTGCTGAAAAGATTCCGAATAAAGTAAGCAACGATATTATTTTCGTTTATACGGATTATGAAAAGGATCATACAAAACCTTATACAACCATTTTAGGATGTCCAGTAGAAAGTTTAGATTCAATTCCCGAAGAAATGACGGGTAAAACAATTGAAGGCATTCATTACGATAAATTCACTGCAAAAGGCAATCTTGCTGAAGGTGTTGTTTATAAGGAATGGATGAAAATCTGGAATTCAGATTTAGACAGAAGCTTTACTTCTGATTTTGAAATTTACGGTGAAAAAGCACAAAATCCTGAAAATGCAGAAGTTGACATTTTCATTGCAATAAACAGATAAAAACAAAAACGGCGCTAGATTAGCGCCGTTTTTTATGGGATTTGATATTACCAGATTTTAACTCTCTTTTCAGGATCAACATACATTGCATCTCCTTTTTTGATTCCGAAAGCCTGATAAAAAGCATCTACATTCTGAATTGGAACAACAGCTCTATACATTCCCGGTGAATGCGGATCTGTTTTTACCTGACTTTTAATAGCCTCGTCTCTTGATTTAGTTCTCCAAACGGTAGCCCAAGAAATAAAGAAACGTTGTTCTGGCGTGAATCCGTCAATTAAACCTGGATTTCCATTAGCTTTCAAATACAATTGTAATCCATCATAAGCAGCATTGATTCCGCCTAAATCTCCAATGTTTTCACCTAAAGTAAATTTACCATCTACGTGAATTCCCGGTAAAGGCTCTAAAGCGCTGTATTGTGCCGCAAGCGCTGCTCCAAGTGCCGTAAATTGTTTTAAATCATCAGCAGTCCACCAATCAACAAGATTTCCATCTGCGTTATAGCGTGCACCAGAATCATCAAATCCGTGAGAAATCTCGTGTCCTATTACCGCTCCAATTCCTCCATAATTTACAGCTTCATCAGCTTGATAATTGTAGAAAGGTGGTTGTAAAATTGCCGCAGGAAAAACAATCTCATTATAAGATGGATTGAAGTAAGCATTTACAGTTTGTGGCGACATACCCCATTCCGTTTTATCAACTGGTTTAGCCAATTTAGCTAAATTTTCTGCATAAGCCCATTTTGCTATACTTCTCGAATTATCAAAATAAGTTCCGCCTTCACTAACATTTTTAAGTTCTAAAGCTGAATAATCTTTCCATTTATCAGGATATCCAATTTTAATGGTTAGTTTCTTCAACTTTTCAATTGCCTTTGCTTTTGTTGCCGCAGACATCCAAGGCAATGCATTGATTCTGTTTTCGTATGCTAACATTACATTAGCAATCATTTTCTTTGCTTTATCTTTTGCTTCAGCCGGAAATAACTTTTCTACATATAATTTTCCTAAAGCTTCTCCAGTTGCACCGTTTATTACTTGTAAAGCTACTTCTTCGCGCGGACGTTGTTTTAACGCTCCCGTAAGTGTTTTTCCGTAGAAATCGAAATTAGCATTTTCTATATCAGTCGACAATGTTGAAGCTGATTTGTTTAATAAAGACCATTTTAGATACTCTTTCCAAGCTTCTACTTTCTTCTCAGAAAATGTTTTTTCCAGAGCAATCATATATCTTGGCTGCGCTACATTGACTGTATCTAATTTTGACATACCAATTCCGGTGAAATATTTATCCCATTGAATTGAAGGTGTGTTCTTTTTTAAATCTGCAACAGCAGTTGGATTGTATTGTTTTCTACGATCTCTGCGCTCAACACGGTCTAACCTTGGAGCAGACAATTCAATTTCTAATGCCAAGATTTGCTTAGCGCTTTCTTTTGCTTTTGCCGGAGATTCGCCAATAAACTGCATCATTCTGGCAACGTGTACTTCGTATTTTTCACGTTTTTCTTTTGAATCCTTATCGTCAGAGTTGTAGTAATCTTTATCAGATAATCCTAAACTTCCCGGGCTTAAGTTAACGGAATTTTTGTTACTATTTTTTGCATCAGCTCCAACATAAACTCCAAAGAAACCAATACCCCCCTGAGGCTGCATTTCGATAAAGAAGTTTTGTAAATCATTTACATTTTTGATTGCATCGATTTTCTTTAAGTAAGGCTGAAGTGGCGTAACACCTATTTTATTGCGCCCAATAGTATCCATAATAGTGTTGAACAAAGCAATTGCTTTACCCTGATCTGTATTCGACTTATATTTAGGATCTTTTGAAGCTTCTTTTAAAATTGCAAGTGCATCGTTATCTGTCTTTTGACGTAATTCATTAAAACTTCCCCATGAATTTCTATCGCTTGGAATTTCGGTTTTGTCCAGCCAGGTTCCATTTACATAACGGAAAAAATCCTGTCCCGGGCTAACTTTAGTATCCATATTAGAAAGATTGATACCTGGTTCTTTCTTTTTTGAATCTTGAGCGTTTACTGCAGTAATTGTAATCATTGCAGAAACAACACAAAATATAGGTTTTCGTAGTTGTTTAATCATTTTTGTTTATAGATTTTAGTATATACACAAACATATTGCAATTATTTCAAACTCTATGTTAATTTTATTTAATAATTGATTGAAACATAGGATCAGAAATCAAATAGTATAAACGAAAAACGGCGCTAAAATTAGCGCCGTTTTTTATACTTAATTTAGATTACCAGATTTTAACTCGTTTATCTGGACTTACATACATTTTATCTCCGTTTTTAATTCCGAAAGCATCATAAAACGCATCAACATTCTGAAGAGGTACATAAGCTCTGTACATTCCCGGAGAATGTGGATCTGTTTTTACCTGATTTTTAATCGCTTCATCTCTTGATTTAGTTCTCCAAACCGTAGCCCAAGAAATAAAGAAACGTTGCTCAGGAGTAAATCCGTCGATTAAAGCTGGTCTTCCGTGTGCTTTTAAGTACAATTGCAAACCATCAAAAGCAGCATTTATTCCACCTAAATCACCAATGTTTTCACCTAAAGTAAATTTACCATCTACGTGAATTCCTGGTAAAGGCTCTAAAGCACTATATTGATCTGCAAGGGCTGTACCTAAAGCTGTAAATTGTTTCAAATCATCAGCTGTCCACCAGTCTATAAGATTTCCTTCAGCATTGTAACGTGCTCCTGAATCATCAAAACCATGTGAAATCTCATGTCCGATTACAGCTCCAATTCCACCATAATTTACAGCTTCGTCAGCTTGGTAATTATAGAATGGAGATTGTAGAATCGCTGCAGGAAAAACAATTTCGTTATAAGATGGGTTGTAATAAGCGTTTACAGTTTGTGGTGACATTCCCCATTCTGTTTTATCAACCGGTTTTTTCAATTTCTCGATATCTTCCTTGAAAGTCCATTTTGATAAATTGCGTAAATTTTCAAAATAACTTCCGCCTTCAGCTACACTTTTAATTTCAAGAGCTGAATAATCTTTCCATTTATCAGGATAACCTACTTTAATGGTGATTTTATTTAATTTCTCGATTGCTTTTACTTTTGTAGCATCAGACATCCAGGTTAAATTATTGATACGGTTTTGGTAAGCCAAAATCACGTTGTGAATCATATCAAGCGCTTTAGTTTTTGCCTCAGCAGGAAATACCTTCTCTACATACAATTTACCAAGAGCTTCACCAATACCACGATTTACAACAGACAAAGCATTTTCTTCACGAGGTAATTGCTTAATTGCTCCTCTTAAAGTTTTGCTGTAAAAGTCAAAATTTGCGGTTTCGATATCCGTTGTTAATTGTGATGTCGATCTGTTTAGTAAAGTCCATTTCAAATATTCTTTCCATTGTGCAACCTTATTTTCAGTAAAAACAGTTTGTACTGCTTTCATGTAACGTGGTTCTGTTACAATAACGCTGTCTAATTTTGCCAGACCAAGTCCTGTAAAATAAGCATTCCAGTTAATTGCCGGAGTCAACTTTTGAAGATCAGCAATTGTCATTGGGTTGTATTGCAAACGACTGTCTCTACTCTCAACACGATCCAGTCTTGGAGCTGACAAAGCAGTTTCTAAAGCTAGAATTTCAGCAGCACTTTGTTTTGCTTTAGCTGGAGTTTCTCCAATAAACTGCATCATTCTTGCTACGTGAAGCTCATATTTTGCACGTTTTTCTTTAGAATCTTTATCGTCTGAGTTGTAATAATCTTTATCAGATAATCCTAATCTGCTTACGCCTAAACTTACAGAGTTCTTAGAACTGTTTTTGTCATCGGCACCAATGTAAATTCCAAAGAAGTCATTTCCTCCTTCAGACTCCATTTCGATCAAATATTTTTGAAGATCCGCTACGTTTTTGATCGCATCGATTTTCTTTAAATAAGGCTGAAGTGGTGCAACTCCTCTTTTGTTTCTTCCAACTGTATCTAAAACAGTATTGAACAAATTCACAGCTTTACCTTGATCTGTGTTTGATTTATACTTTGGATTTTTTGAAGCATCCTTCAAAATTGCCATCGCATCTTTGTCCGTTTTTTTGATTAATTCGTTAAAACTTCCCCAAGTTGTTCTATCACTTGGAATTTTAGTTTCATCCAGCCAGGTTCCATTTACGTATTGGAAAAAATCCTGGCTTGGGCTAATTTTCGTATTCATATACGAAACATTAATCCCTGGCTCTTTTGGAGCTGTGTTTTGAGCTTGAACTGCAGTAAATGAAAGTATTGCAGAAAAAGCACAAAACAAAGGTTTAGTAAGCTGTTTGTTCATTTTCGAGTGTGATTTTTGTGTACATACAAACTTATTGTTAATATTCTAAAAAATGTGTTAAAATCACGCAATAATATTTTGCCTTTTTTAATGAAAATACCTCATTTAAATCAGCTAAAATTTTCATGAATATATCTTAGGGTTTTTCTTTTTAATTGGATTTGTTTTTAGAATATTTGTTAAAAAAAAACAACAACGTGAGAACTAGGATACAAACTGCCTTTTCGGGAAAAATTGAAGCGATCGGACTTCCGATTCTGGCTTTATTTTGGGTGAGCTTTTTTTGGGGAACAACCTGGCTGGCTTCAAAAGAAGGTGTGAAACATATGCCGGCTTTGCAATTAGCAACCATTCGTCAGTTTTTGGGCGGTATAATGTATGTTGGTTATTTTATCATCAAGAAAGAACCTTGGCCAAAAGGCAAACAATGGCGTACAATTTTGGTTTTGGCAATTTTGAATTTCTGCTGTAGTAATGGTTTAAGCACTTGGGGCGTAAAATATATCAGTTCAGGATTAGGCGCTATTATTGGAGCAATTTTTCCGATCTGGATCGTGATTATTTGTTTCTTTAAAGGTGAACGTATTGCAAAATTGGCAGTGACAGGACTTTTAATCTGTTTTGGCGGAATCTGTATTATTTTTGCGGATCATCTTGGTGATTTCCTTCGACCTGATTTTCAATTTGGTATTTTCCTTTCTGTGGCTTCAACAATTACCTGGGCTTTTGGAATTTTACATACGAAGAAAAAAGCAGCAAGTTTCAATCCCTATTTTAGTTTGGGATTACAAATGTTGCTTTCGAGTTTTATCCTTTTCGGAATTACCGAAACCGCAGGAATGAATATTTCGTTAACTGAGATTCCATTAACGTCTTGGTGGGCAATTGGATATTTGGTAATTATTGGTTCAATCCTGACTTTTATTGCTTTTATTTATACGTTGCAACATCTTCCAACAGAAGTTAGCAGTATTTATGCTTATATGAATCCGATCGTAGCAATTGTTCTTGCCTTTTTTATCTTCGGAGAACCGCTTACACAAGCTATTGTTGTTGGAGTTGCCGTAACCTTAATGGGATTGTATCTGGTGAATAAATCCATTCGAAAGATTAAAAAATAGTAATAAAAAAGTTTGCCACGAATTTCACGAATTTTCGCTAATTACTTTGTCGATTTGCAAATATCACGCTATCCAACAATTAGCGAAAATTCGTGAAATTCGTGGCTATTTAAAATCACATCAAAACTCTGTTAAAAAGCGTTATAATTACAGCTTTTAAAAACCTCTTTTTGTATTTTTGCGACACAAATTGCATTTATGAAATCCTTTCTATATAAATACCGAAAATTCTTTATTGTTTTAATTGTATTTTCAGCTGTTACTATATCCTTATTTTATTTGGCGTTAAAGCCACAAAAAACATTACCAATTTACAATCCTGCCGATGTAAATCCTGAATTGGTTGACAGTACCATTCAATACAAAAGCAAATACCATACAATTGCCGATTTTAAGTTTGTAAATCAAAATGGCGATACCATTACTCAAAAAAACTACGAAGGAAAGATTTATGTTGCTGATTTTTTCTTTACGACTTGTGGATCAATTTGTCCAAAAATGACAACGAATCTTGAGGATGTTCAAAAAGCAATTTTGAACAATCCTAAAGTAATGTTACTTTCTCACACTGTATTTCCTGAGGTTGACAGTATTCCGGTTCTTAAAGAATATGCTATAAAACATCATGTTGTTGACAGCAAATGGAATCTGGTTACAGGTGATAAAAAAGAAATCTATACTATGGCGAGAAAATCTTATCTAGCCGTAAAATTAGGTCGCCCAGATCAGTTGTATGATATGGTTCATACAGAGAATTTTGTATTGGTAGATCAAAAAAGACGTGTTCGCGGTTTTTATGACGGAACAAATAAAGAAGAAATTCAACGTCTTATAGAAGACATAAATTTCTTGTGTCAGGAGTAAAATCCCTTATTTTTAGAAAGATTTAGCATTTCCCTAAGTGTTAAATGCCTTGAAATAAAGAATAATTGTCTATTTTTGCAATCTAAATTCAATCTAAATAAGCTTGCAAAATACAATCCATACCCTCAAAAAAGGCGAAAAAGCCATTATCAAAGATTTTGATATCGATTTGATTCCTTTAAAACTACTAGAGATGGGTTGTTTGCCGGGTAATTTAGTCGAATTACTTCAGATTGCTCCTTTTGGAGATCCGTTATATTTAGATATTAATGGTTCGCATGTCGCCATTCGTATTGAAACTGCTCGTGAAATTGAAGTTGAACTTATCAAAACCGATTTGTAATGAGCATTCAAAATATAAATGTTGCCCTTATTGGGAATCCAAACACCGGAAAAACTTCAGTCTTCAATCAGCTTACAGGTTTAAATCAACAAGTTGGGAATTATCCCGGAATTACTGTTGAGAAAAAAATGGGGTTCTGTAAATTACCGCACAATATTAAAGCTAATATTCTGGATTTACCCGGAACTTATAGTTTGAACGCCAGTTCGATGGACGAAAGTGTTGTTATTGAACTTTTACTAAACAAAAATGACAAATTATATCCTGATGTTGCGGTAGTTGTAACCGATGTTGAAAATCTGAAACGAAATCTACTGATTTACACTCAAATAAAAGACCTTGAAATTCCTACTATTTTAGTCATTAATATGTCTGATCGTATGGAACGTAAAGGAATTACGCTTGATATTCCTTTCTTGGAAGAAAAATTAAAAACCAAAATTGCTTTAGTAAGTTCACGTAAAGGTTTAGGAATCGATGAGTTGAAAGAGCTAATTGTCTCTTATAAAACAATTCCACATGAGCCATGTTTAAACGCTTCGGTTATTGATACAGAGTATTTTGAAAAATTACAACATGCATTTCCAAATCAATTATTGTATAAATTATGGTTGGTGATTACGCAAGATGTAAACTTTTTGAATTTAGAACGAAATGAAATCAGAAGCACTTTTACTAAATCGCACTCAGAATTAAAACGCTTACAGCAAAAGGAAACCATAAAACGTTATCAATTTATAAATGATGTTCTAAAACAAGGTTTACAAGTTGATGAATCAATGGCAAAAGACATCAGAGCTAAACTGGATCGTGTTTTAACACACAAAGTTTGGGGTTATGTTATTTTCTTAGCGATTTTATTTTTGATTTTTCAATCCATTTTCAGCTGGTCAACTATCCCTATGGATTTCATTGACAGCACTTTTGCGTCTTTAAGCAGTTGGACCGCTCAGGAATTACCAAGCGGAATTTTGACTGATTTACTTTCGCAGGGAATCATTCCGGGAATTGGCGGTGTTATTATTTTTATTCCTCAAATTGCCTTTCTGTTTTTGTTTATTTCTATTCTGGAAGAAAGCGGTTATATGAGTCGTGTTGTATTTTTGATGGATAAAGTCATGCGTAAGTTTGGACTTTCCGGAAAAAGCGTTGTGCCATTAATTTCAGGAACTGCCTGTGCAATTCCGGCAATTATGGCAACTCGAAACATCGAAAACTGGAAAGAACGTTTAATCACAATTCTTGTAACTCCTTTTACAACCTGCTCTGCGAGATTACCAGTTTATACGATCATTATCTCTTTGGTAATACCGGATGAACGCCTTTTTGGGATATTAAATATGCAGGGATTAGCCTTGATGTTATTGTACTTATTAGGTTTTGGAACTGCTATTCTTTCGGCTTATATCCTGAACAAAATATTAAAGATAAGCGCAAAAACATATTTCGTTGTTGAAATGCCAAGCTATAAAATGCCACTTTTTAAAAATGTTGGAATTAATGTGGTTGAAAAAACGAAAGCTTTCGTTGTTGGAGCAGGAAAAATAATCTTAGCAATATCAGTTATACTATGGTTTTTGGCCTCTTTTGGACCTGGAGAAAATTTTAATGAAGCAGAAACAATTGTAAAAGAACGTTTTGCAGACAAACATTTAACAGAAATAGAATTTGAAAATGAAGTTGCTTCTCAAAAGTTAGAGAACTCTTACATAGGAATCATGGGTCATGTAATTGAACCTGCAATTGCTCCATTAGGTTACGATTGGAAAATAGGAATTGCAATTATTAGTTCGTTTGCTGCACGTGAAGTTTTTGTTGGAACTCTTGCAACAATCTATAGTGTTGGAAACAGCGAGAATGAAGCCACCATAAAAAGTAAAATGCAGGAAGAAATAAATCCGGAAACGGGTAAGAAGATCTTCAATTTTGCTTCAGGAATTTCATTACTACTCTTTTACGCTTTTGCAATGCAATGTGCGAGTACACTTGCCATCACTAAAAAAGAAACTAATTCCTGGAAATGGCCAGCCTTGCAACTCGTTCTTATGAGCGGACTAGCCTATTTTGTAGCGCTTTTAGCCTACCAACTTTTAAAATAAACAGCCATGATACAAGAAATTATAGCTTTTGCCATTTTACTTATTGCAGTCGGTTTTTTGATAAAAAAGATCTTTTGGAAATCTAAAAAGAAAAAAGATTGCGGCGACAGAAACTGTGGATGTTCTTAGAGGAAAGGTTCTGAGTTGCTGAAGCTTTAAGTTGCAAAGATTTCAAAAAAAGACAATTTCACAGAGATACATAGGGTTAAAACTGAAAGCTTCACAGGGATTTAAATTTCTTTGTGAAGCTTTCTGCTTTCTTAATGTGTCTTTGCAGAATAAAATTTGTCTTTTTATGTTACTAAAAAAACTTTTACTTCCTGTTTTTAAATTTTTCGCAAACTATTTTTGAGTAATTTAATTTCATCTAAAAATGTCAGAAGAAGATAAAATAGAGATAATAAGAGATAATAGAGTAGCAAGAATGTTGTGGTTTTTTCTTGGATTTATATGTGCGGTTATAATAACATACTTCACGATGAAACATCATTCATAAATAAACCTGACAAAACCAAAATCTACTTTCAGTTCAATTTAGCTTAATCCGTTATATCGAATAATGGATTGTTATTATTTACTTCACTCCCTCCCACTCGGCATAAAACTGCGCCAGAAAGGTTTCCATAAATTTATGCCTTTCAGAAGCAATTTGTTTTCCGGTTTCGGTATTCATCTTATCTTTTAATAGTAAAAGCTTTTCGTAAAAGTGATTTATCGTTGGCGCACTATTCTTTTTGTATTCCTCTTTGGTCATAGTGGTTATTGGAGCAATTTCAGGATTATGTAAGGCACGATTTTTAAATCCGCCATAATTGAACGCTCTTGCCACTCCAATCGCCCCTATTGCATCTAAACGATCCGCATCCTGAACGATATCTAATTCTACAGAATGGAAACTCTTTTCAAAATTTCCGCCTTTATATGAGATGTTTTCGATGATATTGACCACATGCTGAATAATTTCTTCAGAAACATTCTCAGATTCCAGAAACAAACGTGCTGTTTTTGGTCCAATGGTTTCATCTCCATTATGAAATTTACTATCGGCAATATCATGAAGCAAAGCGCCTAATTGTACTACAACCAAATCGCAGTTGGTGCCTTTTGCAATTAAAAGTGCATTTTTATAAACACGTTCGATATGAAACCAATCGTGTCCGCCTTCGGCATCATTGAGTTTTTCTTTTACAAAAGCAATTGTTTTATTTATTAAATCGGGATTATTCATAGTAGTATTTTCGTGGGATAATAATGGCACGCAGATGACACGGATTTAAACGGATTAGCGCAGATTTTTTAATTGTATTCTGTAAATAAAAAAGTTGATTGTCAAAGTTACTAAACTTCAACAATCAACAATGTTTTTTCAATATCAATATCAATTGCAGAAATTAATTTTAAATCTAAAATCAGAAATCTGCAATCTAAAATTTAATTTACAATTTAGCAGGTTCAACCCATTTAAAGATGTGTGATTCTTGCGGAATTACTAATCTTTCAGAAATTCTAGCCATACGAGCTGGTAATTTCATTAAATAATCACGTGCTTTTTCAGCTTCGTCTGTTAAACCAGACATTTTATCAATTTCCCACTTATCCATTAATTTCTGCATGATATCTACATAATCGCTTGCGGTGTAAACCCCGATACGTTGAGCAGAATCAGAAAATTGTTCGAAAGCTGAACTGATTTTTTGTCCAGATTCTCTTAAGAAATGTGCCGGCATAACGATTTTTTGTTTCATCATGTATTGAAACGCCAACATCATTTCGCTAGGATCCACTGCAAAAATACGTGTTACAAATTCGCTGTATGCATGGTGATGACGCATTTCGTCGCCTGCAATCATTTTACACATTTTAGACAACTTGTTATCACCAAATTTTTTAGCCATTTGTGCTACTCTATTGTGCGAAACGTAAGTTGCTAATTCCTGGAAACTAGTGTATACAAAGTTTTTGTACGGGTCAGATCCAGTTCCAATATCAAAACCGTCGTTAATTAAATGCTGTGTTGTCATTTCGATTTCACGCATGTTCACACGACCAGACAAATACAAGTATTTATTTAGTAAATCACCATGGCGGTTTTCTTCTCCAGTCCATTGCCTGATCCATTTAGACCAGCCGTTTCCACCATTTTCTATCTGATTTATTCCTTCCACGTCCATTAACCATGATTCGTATGTTGGCAAAGCTTCTTCAGTGATTGTATCACCAACAAGCGTTACCCAAAAATCGTATGGTAATTCTTTAGCAATTTCACGTAACTCTTTTACCTCCTCAAAGAAATTATCTCCTTCAGAATTAGGTAAAAAGTCTGACGGCTGCCAAATTTTTTCCACTGGAATTAAATACTGTTCTACGAAGCTATCCACGTTTTTTTCCAAAAACTGCATTACTTCTAATCTAATGTTTTTTATAGACATTACTTATTTAAGATTGGGATTTCTATTTCAGATTATTTCTGAATCAAAAATCTATTTATACTCGTTTACTCCTTCTACAACAGCCTTTTCTGTCAATCTCATTAACTCGGCAAAATCATAATCTTTTACTGCCATGGCCTCATGAACGGTAAAGGTAAGGCGATTTCCTAAGGTTACCGGGAAAAGACCATATTTTACCATTTTCCATGAATTATTAATACTCACAGGCACAACATATGCCGAAGGCGCATATTTGCATAGGATTTTTAAACCACTTTGAGCAAATTCTTTAGGTTTTCCTGTTTTACTTCTTGTTCCTTCAGGAAAAATAACAGCAGATCTTGTGTTTTTTTCGATATATTCAGACAAGCTTTTGATTACCGGAATCGCTTGTTTAGGGTCTTTACGGTCAATTAGTACAGATCCTCCGTGACGTAAATTATAAGATACACTTGGGATTCCTTTTCCTAACTCCTTCTTACTTACAAATTTACAATGAAATCGTCTAAAATACCAAATCATTGTTATAATATCGTACATGCTTTGGTGATTTGAAACAAAAATCAAGGGAACTCCGGTTGGAATTGTTTCTCTGTTTTCGATTTTATATGTTGTTCCTACCAGATTTGTACATCTTAAAAGGAAGTAATTTAAATAATCAACGCTCTTTTTATGCGCTTGATAACCAAAAACATTTAGGCAAAACCATTGTATTGGATGAAATACCAATAAAACCGAACTAAAGAACAAATAGTAAATTACGGATATGGGATACGAAATTATTTTTTGCATGCTTTAAAAATTAATGCGCAAAAGTAATAAATAAATTTTTAGCGGTATAAAAATTGAAAACAATAACTGTTTTTATGGTTTAATTGTACCTTTGTCCTTGAAATTGCAAATTTTTTCTGAATTAAATGAACTTTACTTACCCTAAAAATGAACGCTTAAAGAGCAATACTACAATTAGTTTACTGTTTTCTGAAGGAAAATCGGTTTCTAAATATCCATTGCGTTTGGTTTACCGTCAAGCGGAAGTTGACTCAGCAGAAAAGATCAAAATTGGAGTTTCGGTTTCTAAAAAATACTTTAAAAAAGCCGTTGATCGCAATTACTTCAAACGTGTTTTGAGAGAAACATATCGTTTAAACAAACATTTGCTTCTGGATAACATTCAACATCCCTATTCTTTGATGTTTTTTTATCAGACCAAAGACAGATTATCGTATGAAGAAATCAATACCAAAACGATTCAGTTATTTGAGAAATTCTTACTTCAGGTGAATAAAATACCCGATTCTGAAAATAAAACCGAGTCGTAGATCTCCAAAAGCAACTTTATTTATCAAATTATACGAAAAATTATAAAAAAATTGTAGTTTTAGCTTTAATTTGAAATATTTATGCGACAATTTTTCTTTTTATTCTTTGCTGTTTTGACTTTTTCAAGTTGCGAAAAACATGCCGAACCTGCTTATTCTGCCGACGAGAAAATGATGACCGTAAATGCTCCGGCACCAAGGGAATCAAATGGAAATGAAAGCCCCATAATTTCTCAAAAAATAATCAAAGAAGCTTTTCTTAAATTCGAAACTAACGATTTAGAGAACACTTACAATCAAATTAAAACTGCAATTGCAGCCAATAAAGCAAGTATTCAAAATGATTCTCAGGAAAAAGATTATGGAACTGTCACCAGAAGACTTACGGTACGAATTCCTAGTCAAAACTTTGATCCTTTTTTAGAATCTATATCCAAAGGGGTTTCTTATTTTGACGAAAAGAACATTTCATCTCAGAATGTTACAGAAGAATATATCGACTTAACTTCGAGATTAAACACAAAACGTAAACTCGAAGAGCGTTACATCGAAATATTAAAAAAAGCCACTAAAGTAAGTGAGATTCTGGAAATCGAAAAGCAAATCTCAGCAATTAGAGAAGAAATTGAAGCGAAACAAGGTCAACTTAAATATTTAGAAAGTCGTGTATCTGAAAGTACCGTTACAATTGAATTCTATAAAACTATTGCTCAAAAAGAAGGCGTTAAAATTTCGTACGGATCAAAAATTTGGAACTCAATTCAGTCGGGATTCTTTAGTTTGTCAGATTTTTTACTCTCGCTTATTAGTGTTTGGCCGTTTATTATTCTAATTTGCGTACTTGCCTATTTTATTAGAAAAAGATTTAAAAGAAAAAAAATATAATCATGTATCCTTATTTCAAAAAGAAGTTCATTATTCCAACCGTTGCAGCTGGATTTTTATTTATTGGAACCAGTTTCAAAGATGATTTCTTTGAGATTGCAAAGCAAATAGAAATCTTCACGACATTATTCAAAGCGGTAAACACCAATTATGTCGACGAGACTAATCCGGGCGATTTAATGGATAAGGCGATTAAAAGTATGTTGGGAAGTTTAGATCCTTATACGGTTTATTTTAATGAGCAGGATGTTGTAAACTTCAAGATCAATAATACTGGTGAATACACCGGAATTGGTGCTATGATCGCCAGAAAGAAAGATCGTTTAATCGTTCGCGAACCTTATAAAAATTATCCTGCCGACAAAGCCGGACTAAAAGCGGGTGACGAAATTATTCAGATTGGAGATGTATTGATTGCTGATTTTAAAGATGATGCCTCGCAATTACTGAAGGGAACAAAAAATACTAAGATTACCATAAAATACATTCGTCAGGGTAAAACCATGACAACCGAATTGGTTCTGGACGAAGTTGATATTAAATCTGTTCCTTTCTACGGAAAAATAGACGAAAAAACGGGTTATATCGTTTTGGCACATTTTAGCCGAAAAGCATCAAATGAAGTAAAAGATGCTCTTGAAAAACTAAAAGCTGACGGAGCTACTCAAATTGTTCTGGATTTAAGAGGAAATCCGGGTGGTTTGCTAAATGAAGCTATTGATATTTGTAATTTGTTTGTACCTAAAAATGAGGTTATTGTAACTACAAAATCAAGAATCGAAAAACACAACAATACTTATAAAACGACCAAAGAGCCTGTAGATACACAAATTCCGTTGGCAATTTTAGTGAACGGACGAAGTGCCTCTGCATCAGAAATTGTTTCGGGAGCTTTACAGGATTTAGATCGTGCCGTAGTTTTAGGAAGCCGTAGTTTTGGTAAAGGTCTGGTTCAGCGTTCTGTTGATTTGACTTATGGAACTCAGCTTAAAGTAACTATTTCTCGTTATTACACGCCTTCCGGTCGTTGTATTCAGGCTTTGGATTATGCACATAAAGACAAAAATGGTGTTGCTCAAAAAACGGATGCCAAAAACTTTAATGCTTTTAAAACCAGAAAAGGAAGAACAGTTTATGATGGTGGCGGAGTTTTACCGGATATTGAACTGGACGAAACTAAAATGAGCCCGATTACAACTGCTTTATTAAAAAACGACGGGATCTTTGATTATGCAACTTCGTATTATTACAAAAATCCAAATTTAGGAGAAAAGATTCCAACGGTTACAGATGCTGATTATACAAGCTTTAAACAATATTTAAAAACCAACAAAATCACTTTTGATACGGAGACTGAGCTAGCTTTGAAAAATACTTTGGCTGCAGCCAAAACTGAAAAAATCGACGAAACTATTGCTCCGGAATATCAGCAATTGCTAAACGCTCTTGAAAAAAGCGAAACGACTTTGTTAGATAAAAATCAAAAGGAAATTAGAAACCTGATTCAGGAAGAGCTTATAAAAAGATACCAATATCAAGAAGGTTTGTATCAATTTTACATTAAAAATAATTCAGAAATTAAGAAAGCAGTGAGCGTTTTAAATAATCAGACTGAATATAAAACGATTTTAAAAATGTAACAACGAATGAAGATTTGTAGAGCCCTATTTCTGTTTATTATTTACAATTTATCGGCACAGCAAAAACCTATCGAAACTATCTATTTTGATTTCGACAAGTATGATCTTACAGACAAACAAACCGAGGTCGTAACTAATTTTATTAAAACCATTGACACTTCAAAAGTGGAGTCAATACAGATTTATGGCTACTGCGATGATCGTGGTAATGACGAATATAATTTTCGCTTATCAAATAACCGCGTTAATACCATTCAGGAATTATTAATTTCAAAAGGCTTTAATCAAAGTAGAATTGTGATTCTGGAAGGAAAAGGACGTGTGGTTGTGCGACCTGACACTATCGAAAATCTTCATGAAACAAGATCCAGAAATCGTCGTGTAGATTTGATTGTTGTAAAACGAAATAGTTTTGGCAAAGGAATCTACAATTCCCTTAGAAATGATTTGAAGGTTGGCGATAAAATCTATCTGGATAACATTTTATTTGATCTTGGAAGCTCAAAACTTACCAATAATTCAAAGAAAGAATTAGATAAAATCGCAGAAAAACTTCTTCAGAAAAGAAGCTATCAATTTGAAATTCGAGGTCATGTTTGCTGTACTCCTGAAATATACAGTGACGCAATTGACAGAGATACCAAAGAAAGAAGACTTTCCTGGAACCGTGCCAAAACGGTTTTCAATTATCTGATTTCCAAAAAAGTCTCCAAAAGCAGAATGACGTATTTGGGTTGTGGCAATAAATATCCACTAAAAAAAGGCGATGCTTTAGATCGCCGTGTTGAATTTGTGATTACGAAAATTTAGGTTATTTGCCACAAAATCGCAAGACATTAAGTTTTTTTACTTAAAGTTTTACTCTAAACATAACTAGTAATCAATTATATTTAAAGGTATTATAAGTAAAAACAAAAAACGCTTATTTTTATTGCAACATTGTAACATTACAAATCAGCTAGTAATCTTGAAAATATTCCTTGTACTATTAATCCATAAATACTTATTTAAAAGTTGGCATTCCAGGCCTATTTGAAACCCTGTTATCAGATTTCAAAATTTCTTTTCCTTCGAGAAATTTATTGATTATATTAAACTATTAATATGGATTTTTTGGTTTCTAAAACCAATACTATCTTTTAAAAATATTTCTAAATTGATAGAGTAATCTTTCGATCAGCCTTAAGTCTTCGGTAATAATTTCGGCAGTTCCTGACATCTCCTGCTGGAAAGGGATTATTTTATCATAGGATGTTTCTAACTCTTTAGGCAAAGCTACATCAATCCACAAACTACCATCTTTATCAGGGGTCAATGAAATGTTCTTGATTTTACCTTTTAACATGCCAAATTGGCTATCTGGGAAATTTGTCAATCTTATATTAACATCTTGTCCCTCTTTTATTTTTCCAGAGTTCAATGCTGGCGCTTTTAATTTTCCAATATAACCTTTTTCTAAAACAGGACTTATTGAAAAAATTGTTTCTCCAGCAATAATAGTTTGATTGGCTGTCCAAATTTGCAAAAAGGACACTTTTCCTGTAACAGATGACTTCAATACATATGCTAATTCCCAATCTTTTATGACCTTTTTCAATTGATAAAAAGCTTGTGTTTTTGCACTTTTTAAATTGACTTCTTCTTTCGTTCCATTAATTTTTGTGCTTTTACTATTTCTGGAATTATCGTTCAAAGTAGATTTTAGTTGAGAAATGTTGCTTAACAAACTTCTGTAACTCTTCTCAGCTTGAATATATCCCAATTTCTTGTTCTCAAAATCCTGAGTTGAAACAATTCCCTTATTAAACAAAGTTTCATATCGATTGAGGTCACTTTTCTGCAATTGCAATTCATTCACATTCAGGGTTTTCTGCTGTTGCAAAAGACCCAATCTTGCCAAAATCTGAACTGTTTCTACATTTTGAGCGTTTCCCTCAACTTGAAAAGGCTTTAAATCGGCATTTAATTCATTGGCAATATAGGCGGCTTGAAAAAGAGCATAAGTACTTTCTATGTCTCCCAGCTCGGTATTTTCTAATGCTTTAAAATTAAATCCATTTCCCTGAGAATGAGATTTTATTTGGTTTTCTAATAAAAAGACATCTTTATAATTTGCTGAATTTTGTATGATTGCCAAGGGAGTGTTTTGCTTAACAATAGCCTTGTCTTGTACCAAAATAGTTTCGATTTTTCCTGAGGTTTTTGCAACTGTTTTTTCAGGTGGAATATAAGTTGTAATTACAATTTGAGTTGATACAATATCAGGGTATTTGACTATCCAAGATAATAGCAGCAAAACAAGAACAAAACCCATCAATATAGAGTTTCCCCATCTTAGTATTGAACTGGGAGGTTCAGACAATACATCCCTTACTTCTTCACTATATATTTTTAATCCGTCGTTTGATTCTTCCATGTTATCTTAAACTTAAAAACGCTAATCTATACTCAAAAATCTAATTCCCTAATTCCAATTGATTCTTGACCAATTCATAATATTTCCCTTTTATTTCTGTCAGGTTCTCGTGAGTTCCCTGCTCTACAACTGTTCCATTTTCGAGTACAATAATGTTGTCGGCATTTTTCACTGTACTTAAACGATGGGCTACAACAATTGCAGTTTTTCCTTTCAAAAAGGCATCAAGGTTTTGCATTATTACTTTTTCGTTATTTGCATCCAAAGCTGATGTTGCTTCATCAAAAAAAACATAAAAAGGATTTTTATAAACTGCTCTGGCAATCATAAGTCGTTGTTCCTGCCCTCCACTTAAGCGTATTCCAGATGTGCCTAATTCAGTGTTATATTTATTAGGTAGTTTTTCGATAAAATCTTCTATGTTAGCAACAAAAGCAGCATTATTTAATTTATCTCTATCGATAATTTCATTTTGTTCAGATTCGGAGATATTACCGGCAATAGTATCATTAAACATAAAAGTATCTTGCATTACTGCCCCACAATTCAAACGCCAATAATCATTATTAATAGTGGTTAAATCTATTGAGCCTACAGTAATATTTCCTTTTGTAGGTTCATGAAATTTCAACAACAGTTTCATTAATGTTGTCTTACCGCTACCGCTTGCGCCAACAATCGCTGTTGTTTTCCCTTCGGGAATACTACAATTCAAATTTTTAAGAACAAAGGGAGTAGATTTTCCACCGTATCTATACGATAAATCTTTTATTTCAATTGTTTTATTATTTGGTAATTCACTAATTTTATTTGCAGAAACTAAATCCTCATCATCTCTAGTATGTACTTGGGACAATCTTTCTAAACTTATTTTTGCATCCTGCCAAGATTGAATAAAAGAGACAAAATTCCCTAATGGTAAATTTAGCTGCCCAACAATGTATTGAATGGTCATCATCATACCAATAGTTAATTGACCATCTACTACTGCTTTGGCAGAAAGAAAAGTGATAATAATATTTTTTATCTCATTTATAAAAGTCGCTCCTACAGATTGATATTGTGCTAACTTTAATGTACTTAATGAAGTCTTAAAAAGACTAATTTGAGTGTATTCCCACTTCCATCGGTTTTTTCTTTGAGAATTATTGATTTTTATCTCTTTGACCCCATTAATTATTTGAATCAAACTAGTTTGACTTTGTGATGTTTCATCAAATCGCTTATAATCTAATTCGGCTCTTTTTTTCAAAAAGAAGAAAGCCCAACTCAAATAAAGCACAGATGCAACTATAAAAACAAAAAATATTTTCAGGTTATAATATGCTAAAATAAAATTGAAAACGATAAAAGTAATTATCGAAAATATCATATTCAAAGTCGAAGAAGAAACAAAGTTTTGAATACGGGTGTGGTCTGCAATTCTTTGTAAATGTTCTCCGGTATTTCTGGTATCAAAGAAAGAAACTGGCAATTTGAGCATTTTAAACAAAAAATCAGAAACCATTTTAATATTAAATCGACTTGTTACATGAATTAAAATCCATTCTCTGAAGATTGCAACAATAGTTTGTGATATTATCAAAACCAATTGAGAAATAAGTATCAAATAAATAAAAGGAACATCACGATTATTTACTCCTATATCTATAACTGACTGCATTAAAAAAGGCAATATAAACTGAATAATAGTACCTACCAATAAGCCTATAAACAATTGACGAATTAGTTTTTTATAAGGTCTGAAATATGGAATTAAAAAAGCGAATCCTTTGCTTTTGACCTTATCTTCATCCAATTTATAAAATTGCGCATTTGGTTCCAACAATAATACAAAACCATTACCATCATCAGTATTGGTCCATGCTTTTTTAAAATCCTGATGTGAATAATCTAATAATCCCAAAGCAGGGTCTGCGACAAAAATTTTAGATTTACTGGTTTTATATACTACAACAAAATGTTTTTGACGCCAAGGCACAATAAATGGCGTAGGCACTTCATTTATTAAACTTTCTAAATTAATACGCATTCCTAAAGTACGCATTTCAATCACTTCAGCTGCCTCAGCAATTCCCGCCATAGTAACTCCAATTCTAGTAATACCAGCTTTGTCTCTCAAAAATTCCCTTGAAAACGTTTTGCCATAATGCTTGGCAATCATACGTAAACAAGTTGGCCCACAATCTCTGTAGTCTAATTGTCTAAAATGTGGGAAAAAATTTTTAACCATTATTTTTACTCTATTAGCTAATTCGGAATGCTCTTTTTAATTGACTATTAACCTATTTTAATTATACGATACATTCATTAAAATCCCCATCTTATCTGATACGGATATATTTCATATATAGTATTGTCTTCATTTATAGTATACCCAAGTTTAGCATCTTCTCGAGCTGACGTCAATAATGCTTTAATATCTTCTTCTTTACTTCCTAATCTTGCTAAGCATATAGCTTTATAATATATTACATCTGAAAAATTAGGATATATAGCTAATGCTTTATCGAATAATACAATTGCTTCATCCCATTTTTTTAATTCATATTTTGCAATTCCATAATAAAACAATGCAGTCGGATGTTCCAAACCTTGTCTGTTTTTGAATAAATCATCATTATATTCTTTAAATATTTTTTCTGCTTTTTCATATTCATTTAATTGTAAATAACATAATCCGATATAAAAACTATACCTATGTTCCATGCTATATCCATTACCAAATTTCTTTATACAATCTTCAAAATCAACAATTGACTCTCTATATGTTTTAGCAAAAATGCACTTAATAAAAGCCCTATAAGGTTGCCATTCTAGTGCATCATATTGAACAGCTTTATTAAGATATTGCATTCCTACATCATACTTTCTAGCTTTAAAATAGGGCATCGCTTTTTGTTGCCATAGATATGCAACGGTACTATCGCTTTTTAACCCGTTATTTAAGCAATTTTGCCATTCAGACATTTGATAATTATAATTGTACTTTTTTGCACAATTAATTACATATTTCTGAACTATAGAATCTTGCAATTGATTTTGGGCATAGTTAAAATTTGAACAAAGAAATAATACAAGAAAAATAATTATTTTTAGCATTGGTGATTTGTTTCTAATTTAATTCGTTGAAATTTTTGAATGCGAAATTGTAAGTTTGATTACTGTAATCAAAAACATTTATTATAGCGTCCCATCTTTGAAAAACTTCCATATACTTTTCTTCAATTAAATTATATGTTTCCATTCCTTCTAATGTTAGAACGTTCTCAATTCCTTGATAAAAAGTGTTTATTTTTTTGAATCTATCTAAATCTCCAGTACATTTTTTTAAATAGAAACCTATTCGCCCGATAGCTTCTTTTTTTTGTTTTCCTTTAAACCTATCATTTTTTAAACAATTATCTAAACATAAAAATGTCGTAAAATATGTATAAAGTGCATGAAGGAGTATATAAATTGTTCTATGATCTTTTAACTTTATAATATCTTCAACGTTTTGTTCATCATCTATTTTAAAAATAGTCTTTCTATTATAAAACAATGTTGTCAAAATAATGTGCCCTGTTTGATGAGCAATATCATCTACGAAAAACACTTCATCATAATCATCCTGATAAACATTCAGAAAAGCTATTCCATGAGCTGTTATTGCAGCAAAAGAGTTCGTTCTGTTTGTATCTGTTTTAAAAAGCAGTATTTTTTGGCAGCAAATTTCAATTAATTTAAAGTGTTCATTTGAATTTTCTTTAATTAAAGAAATCGCATTTGTTAAATAAATTAGATTGTTTTCTACCAATTCATTATCACAGATTATCTCAGTACTAGGAATTAAATTTCCTGAGAAATCTCTAAAAATATTTTGAAGTAAATTAACCGGATACTTCAAGATTTCAATATTAGTATTTTCAATCATACCTATCTCATCAAAAGGCGTTTTTTTTCCTTTCTTAAAGTATCCCAATTTTGGAAGATACGCTACACTTGAGTTCTTAAAGGAATGACTGATAATAATCTCCTGCTGTGTTACGAAATATCCTTGCATAATTTCAGTCAAAAGTTCACTTGGCAATAAGGCTTCACTTTTATAATTAAAATAAGCAAACAATAATGGTTCAAGAAATAACCGATCATCATCAAAATCTATTTTTTCTAATAAACCTGGATTTTCTTTATAGATAAGTAATTTTATCGTATTAATAATTTCCATTTGGATCGAGTCAATAATTATCATTTTTAAGCGGGGTATTAAATATTAAAATCAATAAATTAAAATATATGAGAATGAATTTAAAAAAACGTGCAACGCAATTGATGCAATAATTCCAAATTTTATTCTTAATAAAATAAAAATAAAACCAGCGAAAAATTTGGAAAACAAGTAAGCTATTATAATCACGTTTAATGCACTTATATGATTAAAATTTGTCAAATGAAATATCCCGAAAAACAAACATGATAAATAAACCCTCAACAGCATTGAATTATTACTGTCAGACGAAATATTAATTTTATAATCAAACTTTTTGAAAAAGATTATAAATAAAAAGGAAATAACAAGTATTTGATATAAAATAATTGGTATAACAAATTTTTCATATAAAATATAAATCAAAAAATAGATAAAAAACAAAACATAATTAAACCTGTTTTTTAAAATTATTAACCGGAATAAAATTTCTTCTATAATTGGCGATATTATTGCAACTTTAAAAAAAGTAATGTTTTTTGGTATTACTATTTCAGATTCATTAGGAAAAAAATTCGTTAAGCTTCCAACTATTATTGAAAATAACATCAATACCAATGTCAAAATAAAAAAGTAATAAAATAATAATTTACTAGAGAGTCCAACATACTCAATCGTTTTTGGAGAAAAGAATACGTTTTGAATATCTTTATTTAATAATTTAAACACTGACATTTAATTAAAATTAAAAAACAAAAAGTAGTAACCTATGAAGAAATGAAATCCTTTATTTCAAAAAGTGTAGGTTTTCATAACTTCATAGGATTATTAATTACTAACGTCCAAAACCTGTGTTAAAAAGATAAGTCCCGATTGCTTCTGCAGCTTGTTCCATTTTACTATGGCAGCCATTGGCGTTTCCACCTTTTATTTCATTTAATAATTCCTCTGAAGCTACTGCTTCTGCTCTTTCTTTTAAAGCGTCTAAACTTAATTTCATAATTTTTAGTTTTAATGATTGATTTAATAATACAAATAATAGCCTAATTCATAATAGTGACTGTAATCTCAAGAGTGTGACATCTATTTGCCGTACCTCCTGAAATTTGCCTTAATGTTTCATCAGAAGTAATAACTTCTGCTCTATCTTTTAAATCATCTAAGCTTAATTTCATATTAATTTTTTTTAATTAAACAATATTTATAAATTTTATACTTCTCTCACTGACATTGTACTACGTCGACTTAGCAATTATCATAAAAAAGTAAGATATTTCGTCAAACTTACAATGGAAACAAAACTATCCTTATGCATATCTATGCAAATTTGAGTGCATAATTATTTCTATCGCATAAATAACAAAATTCCACAAGGAAAAAAGTAAAGCATTAATCCAAAAACAATAAAGTAAGTTTTTTAGTTGTTTTCTTTGTGTTATTTAATTAACATTGTAAGAAAATAAATCTAATTATGAGTAAAATAAAACTTATACAGACAAGATTGGCAAAGGGTCTATCTCAAGAGGAAATAGCAGATTTAATTGGTATGTCCCAATCAAATTATAGCCGTAGAGAAAGTGGACGTACAAATATAACAGAAATAGAATGGCAAAGAATCGCCAAAGAATTAGGGGTAGAAAAAGAAATCATTTTCGAACCTGAAGAACAAAATAAAGAAAAAAGGGATGAAATAAATATGCTTTATTTTAACATCCCTGATTTTGTTATGCAGCATATTGAGCTACTAAAAAAAGAAAACAAGAAATTAAAGGAGCAATTAAAAAAATTAAAAAATCTTTAGTTACCCTCTCACCATTTCAATATGCTCTATATCATCTTCAAGATACATTTCGCTTGATTGAACAAACCCGTGACTTTCGTAGAATTTCTTCAAATATAATTGTGCTCCAATCGTGATTTGATCCTTATTGAAATGTGTTTTTATTCCGGCAATTGCTTCACGCATTAAATCGTGTCCCCATTTTTTATCGCGATAATTGGCATCAACTACTACCCGACCAATTGAACTATTATCAAAACTAATTCCGGCATCAAATAAACGTGAATACGCGACGATTTTACCATCATATTCTCCTATTAGATGCAATGCTTTCTTGTCTTTGCCGTCAAGATCTAAATAAACGCAATTTTGCTCCAATACAAAGATCTCACTTCTTAGTTTAAGCAAATCATATAACTCATGAACCGTTAGTGCTTCAAACGGCTTTATTTTCCATTTTAATTCCATTATTCCCTATTGTTGACATTGAAGCGCCTAAATTAATTCAAAAAAACAGAATTAAACGAAGATTTCCCGGATATAAACAAAAAAACCCGACTTCGAGAATAGTCAGGTTCTTTGTTTTTGCTTGAAAGTTTAATTCTAAAGTATTAAATCGTGTGCTTATTTTTTCTTCATTATGATTTCCATACTCTTGTATTCTGATCCATTTTTGGTGTCAAACATTTCCATTTTACGAGTAGTTGGGTCAACGATAGTGTAAATTTCCCGATAAGGTGTTTTTTTACCATTTACGGGATTCACCATTTCGCCTTTGAATTCGATACTTTTCGTTTTATCGTCAAATGTTCCGGTGGCAACTACCATTCCTGTTCCCATATTGTCGATAAATGTGGTGGTATATTCTTTACTTGCATTATTGTAGGCTAAGGTACTTTTTCCTTCAAATGGCTGTCCCATCATCTTTCCCTGATAATTTGCTTCCTGATAACGTCCGCCAAGTATCATTTTGATATTTGCCGTGGAAGTTGCTTTTTCAGGTTTTCCATTCGCTTCTGACCAAAAAGTCATATCACAGTTCCACGTTCCAGTCTCGTCTGCCATCATTTTGTGCGGATTTCCCGGTGTGGCGTATTCTGTCCAGGCTTTCATTTGTGCTGCCGAATCTAAAGGTTGTTCAGCAATTGGTTCTTCTGTTTTGATACTATCAGCAACTTTTGAAGTTTCTGTTTCCGTTTTTACTTCTTTTTTACACGAAACAAAACACAATGCTAACATTGATAGTTTGATACAAAAATTTTTCATAATTAACTGATTTAATGATTATTAAAACAAAAGTATAAAAAAATATATAAACTATCTTTTATCGATTTTGACTGATTTTATGATGGCTTCCAGATCCAGCATCAAATCTCGTTCTTCATTTGAGGGTGAATAACAAAATCCTTCGATGACTAAAATCCTATTATAGGTTTTGTCTACAATAGCATAATTTATAAACGGACCTGCCATAAAATCGTTTTTTAATTCCCAGCTTCCTTTAGTTTCAAAGGCTTTTTTTCCGTCTAATTCTGTTGTTGAAAAATAAGGTGCATAAGCTTCTCCGGTAATCATTCTTGTATTTGGTTCCCGGCCTTTTATATAATAACCTACTGAATCGCGCATTTTTATAATGCTTCCAACAACATTTGAACCGGTTTTAAAATCGTGAAGCGGAATTTGATAAATGAGCAAACTGGTGTTTCCGCTTATAATATCTTTCTTTAGCCAGATAAAATTCTTTTTGTGCAGCATATACTCATATCCTGTTGGAATCTGAATATCGATATGAAATTTGTTTTTGATAACTGCAGGATGAAGCAATGACTTACTATTATCTTCCTGAATTTTCTGAATCTCAGCATCGCGAATGATCTTAATAATCTGCGCCGAATTCATTTCGATACTACAAATTATGTCGTCTATGGATTTTCCGTAAATGCGAAAGGTATTGTGTGGTAATGTTTTGCTTCTAATAATTTCGAATTTGTCTGCAGCGGCTTTTTTTACAACAATAATGCTTCGGCTATCGGTCACGAAACCTTCCAATAATTTGGCAGGATATTGATTGATTGTAAAAAGTGGTTCCTCCTGGGTAAGTCCCCAAACAGGCGAAGCAAATTTATTTCTAATGGTATCGCCCACTTCTCCATACCATAACTGATCGTCAATGATTATGGAAATTGTATTTGTTTTACCGGATACGGGCTGGGATTGTCTTTCGTTTCTAAAACACGAAATCAGGACAAATGGTAGTAGTAACAATAAAAAATGGGTTTTATTCATTTTATTAATTTATGAAATAAAACCCAAATTTAAATAAGATTTTTTATTATCCGTTTATTTTAAGTTTCATTCCGGGTTTAATATCTCCATCTTTAATATTATTCCATTTTTTAATATCTGAAATTGTTATTCCAGGGTATTTTTTTGAAATGCTATACAACGAATCTCCTTTCTTAACGTAATAATCTTCTCCCATTTTTGCAGAAACTGCTTTTTTCTTAAATGGATCCATAGAACTATTTACTGCTACTGCCGTTGTTACATTGTTTCCTTCGACTGTAGTAATAATTTTAGAGATGATTAATGTTTTACCAAGACCAACGTTGTTTGATGTTAGATTGTTCAGATCTTTTAGATCAGCAACAGTCGTACCAAATTTTTTGGCAATACTTCCTAAATTATCACCTGCTGCAACAATATATTCCTGATTTACTGTATTTGATTTTTCAGTATTATCTGTAGATGCAATTGCCGTCTCTGTATTTTTATCTACTACAGGAGTTGATTTTATTTCTTCCGTATTCTTAGCAATCGGATCGGCATTTGATTTAATTTTCAATGTTCTACCTAACGCAACAGCATTCGATTTAAGATTATTCCATTTCTTTAAATCAGCTACATTTACATCATACTTTGCTGCAATTGCGCTTAAGTTATCTCCTTTTCTAATTTTGTATAACTGAATGTCTTTAGCCAATTCCGGTTTTTCCTTTACAAAAGTTCTTGTTTTTGGAGCTACTTTTAGTGCTAACTGAGCTGGCAATGTTTTTCTTTGTGACTGATAAGCTACGTAATCATAGATCTTATTTTCGTTTGAAACGAAAGTCGCAATTTTGTCTTTCGGCAAACGTAAAAAATGTTGTTCTCCCTGATAATAAGGTACTACATTTAATTTGTACGAAGGATTTAAAAGTTGTATTTGAGATTGTGGCATGTCTAACAAATCTGCGATTTGCTTGAATGTCATTTCATTTTTGATATTGATTGTATCTGTTTCAAAGTTTTTAACGACTGCTCTTTCCGGATTAATTCCGTGTTCTTTATGATATTCAAAAAGATACATTGTTGCTAAAAAGGCAGGAACATAACCTTGTGTTTCTTTTGGAAGGAAACTGCGAATGTCCCAGTATTTTGTTTTTCCTCCAGAGCGACGAATTGCTTTTGTTACATTTCCCGGTCCTGAATTATAAGAAGCTAAAACCAGTTCCCAATCACCAAAAATGTTGTACATCTTGGTCATATATTCTGATGCCGCAGCTGTAGCTTTAAGTGGATCACTACGTTCGTCAATATAAGAATCGATTTTCAGTGCGTATTGTTTTCCGGTTCCGTACATGAACTGCCAAAGTCCGGTGGCACCCATTTTAGAAACTGCTTTAGGATTTAAAGCAGATTCTACAACGGCTAAATATTTAATTTCTAAGGGAACATTTTGTTTGGCAAAAGCGTCCTCAAAAATTGGGAAATAATATTCTGATAAAGCCATTAATCGAGAAAACGATTTTTTACGATTCTTAAGAAATGACTTTATTATATTTTCTAATCCTTGATTGTATTCAATGTCAAAAGGCGATTTCTCATTCATTGCTGCAAGTCGCTGTTTTAGCAACTCTGTTGGCAATTCTTCATCAACGGTAACGTCTGTGTTAATGGTTTGAATGTCTTTTGTCAGATCGTCATAAATATCCAAACTTGTTAGTTCTTTCATCCAGAGACTGTCTACGCGAGTAGCTACATCATCTTTTTTGAAAGTACTTTTAACCGAATCAAGATAGGATAACTTTACTTCTGGTTTGATTTCTACTGTTGATGTTGTTGCAGCTTCCTGCGCAAACATCGACATTGAAAAAAAAGCCGAAACCACTATTGATATTTTTTTTACAATCATATAACATTTTTTTAAAATCCTATAATCCAAAGAATTACAGAAGTCTTATTTTTGCAAACTTAAATAGATTAACGATGAAAAATACGCAAAAAAATGTTAATTGTGATATTTTATTCCAAAATCGCGGCGATTCCAGGTAAAATTCTTCCTTCTAACATTTCTAGCATTGCCCCGCCACCAGTGGAAACGTAGCTCATTTTGTCTTCAAAACCAAACTGTTTTACGGCAGCAACTGAATCTCCACCTCCAACTAATGAAAATGCGCCATTTTTAGTTGCTTCAGCAATATAATCTCCTAATGCAATTGTTCCTTTAGAGAAAGATTCCATTTCAAAAACTCCTAATGGACCATTCCATAAAATAGTTTTTGACTCTAAAATTACTTTTTTGAAGTTCTCTAATGATTTAGGACCTGCATCAAGACCTTGCCATCCATCAGGAATTTCGGTTACATCTACTACTTGTGTATTTGCTGTATTTGAGAAATCATCTGCTGCAATTACATCAACCGGAATATGAATTTGAACTCCTTTTTCTTTAGCTAATCTTAAAATTTCAAGTGCTAATTCTTGTTTGTCATCTTCGCAGATTGACTCTCCAATTTTACCACCTAGTGCTTTAACAAATGTAAAAGTCATTCCACCACCAATAATCATGTGGTCTACTTTGTCCAAAATATTTTCGATAACTGTAATTTTAGAAGAAACTTTAGATCCTCCTAAAACTGCTGTTACTGGTTTTTCGCTGTTTTTAAGTACTTTATTTAAACTTTCGATTTCTTTAGCCAACAATGTTCCGAAACATTTTTCTGTTGGAAAAAATTGTGCAATAATTGTAGTCGAAGCGTGTGCTCTGTGCGCTGTTCCAAAAGCATCGTTTACATAGATATCTCCAAGTGAAGCCAATTCTTTTGCGAAAGCAACATCTCCAGCTTCTTCTTCTGCGTGAAAACGTAAATTTTCTAATAATAAAACTTCTCCCGGTTGCAAGTTTTTAGCAGCTGTTTGAGCTGGTTCTCCAACACAGTTTTCTGCAAACTTAACAGGAACTCCTAAAATTTCAGAAGCTGTTTTCAAAATGTGTTTTAATGAATATTTTTCTTCAACACCTTTTGGTCTTCCTAAATGCGACATTAAAATAACGCTTCCGCCTTGTGCCAAAATTGCATCAATTGTAGGCTTCGCTGCTTCAATACGTGTTGCATCTGTTACATTAAAATTCTCATCCAGTGGCACATTAAAATCAACACGGATAATTGCTTTTTTATTTTTAAAATCGAAATCGTTTAAAGTTTTCATTATGATAATTTTTTAATTTTTCTGATAGAAAAACAAATATAGAACTTTTAAAGTAGTAATAAATTTGAAAATTCTAAAAATAATGTATCAATAACAACGAAAACGTTGTAAATCATGAAAAAAAATAAATTAAGTATTAAAATTGCTAAAAATCCTTATCGTACTAATTAATCGTGAACAGGACCTTGTGTACAAGGACAGTTACTGATCGATTGTAAGAAATCAAATCCTATGGTAATTACGTGTGTTCCGGTATTGTAAGCTCCAAGATCATTGAACATTACCTGATAAGAATATCCAAAATAGAATTTAGATTTCATGAAACCGGCCATTGGTCCAACTGATAATGGTTTTGGAAACTGGTCGTTTAAGAAACGATATGAAACTCCTATCCAATAGTAATCTTCATAACGGTTGTAACGTCTGTACTTAAAGTTTAAATCGGTTGAAGATCGTTTATCACTTGCAAAATATTGAAAGTAGACCGATGGCTCGTATTCAATACGGCTATTTTCTTTATCTCTAAAAGTAAATCCGGAATAAACCTGATAGTTTGAAAGCAAATTAGGTTCTACTCCTCTGTACTTATTTGTGTTTTTCTTTAATACGTTGTTTGCATTAAAACTTAAAAAGAAATTTTTGTTACGGTACAAAGCACTAATATCAAAGTTATTATTTGCATTATAACGATTATCTGTAACACTTGGATCGATAACAGGATGTTCGTACGGATCTGTATTGAACTCGTCTGTATCGATTTTGAAAGTATTAAAGTTATACGAAATACCAAATGACAAATACTGTTTTGAATAGTAATCCAGAATAATGTGATGCGCAAAAGAAACTTTAGCTCCCGTTTGTCTAGTATATCCGTTTTTATCATTGTAAAGCGAGATACCTACTCCGGAACGGTCTAAAACTCTAAAATCGACATATAGCGATTGATTCTCCGGCGCATCTTTAATTCCAACCCATTGGGTTAATCCATTGGCTCTAATTCTAAGATTATCACCAATACCGGCATAAGCTGGGGAAAGCACAAAAGGGTTATCAGCCAAATACTGAGTAAACACTGGTAGGTTTAACTCTTGGCTGTAACTTGTTGTTACAGCCATGAGTACTAAGGATAAAATTAATTTTTTCATTGTAATAATTTTTTTAGATAACATCATAGGGGCTATTATTTTGTTATCTGTATAAAGTGAAATGTCCAACAAACTCTCTTGCATCTTTCTCGTCATTTAGTTTAAGAACATACCAGTAATCACCAGAAGGTAATTCTTCGCCGTTGTATCTACCATCCCATTTTTGACCGTAATGGTATTTAGCGATCTCACGTCCGTATCTGTCGAAAATTGAGAATATTAAATTAGTATAAATGTTTGTACATCCAGGTCCCCATCCGGTATAGTAAGTACCATCTGGTGTGAAATAATTAGGCAGACATACATCTACATATTTAACTGGAATAGACTCTGCATGTGTACAACCGTTTTTATCTCTAACAGTAATTGTATAAGTATCTGTTCTATAGATCGTGAATTTGTTTTCAGAACTAAAGTTGATACCATCAATGCTGTATTCATAATCTCCGCTTCCGCCAGTAGCAGTTGCTGTGATCACGTTCCAAACACCTTTCTCTTCAGATAAAGTCAATAGTAACGGATTAACAACTTTTATGTTGAAGCTTGTATCTGCAGTACATCCATTTGTATGTCTCACTTTGATTGTGTGATCACCCGGTGTAAGACCTGTATAGATGTTATTCATTTGCCATGGACCACCATCTAAACTGTAATCAATCTCAGAATGATCTCCATCATAACCAGGATCTACTGTTACCATATTTGAAGCTGCATTGTTCACACAGTCATAGCTAACTTCGTTTGTTGGATTAAGCGTTACTGCATAATCCATTGCGATATCTACCTGATTGTTACAACCTGATGCATCTACGAAATAAACAATATGAGGACCTCCTGACAGATTATCGAAATCAAATGTTGTCTGACCTGGAGTACCTTGAGTAAATGGTCCGGTTTCTGAATCCAGACTTACACTATAATCTAATGTACCTCCAGAAAGTATAACACTAAATGAACCATCTTTCTCACCAGCACATGTTTCAGGGAATAAAGTACCATCTACTAATGCTCCTGTCAATGGTGCTGGTTCTTTTACTTCAACATCTTTGATGAATATGTAACATTCATTTTCGTCCTGAACTAATACATCATAGAAACCTGGTTTCAAGTTTTCGAATACATTTTTGTCAAAGAACTGTCTGAATTCCGGTTCGATAGCATATTTATAAACTCCTGTTCCACCTGCAGCATTTACTGTAATTTTTCCATTATTGAAACCATTACATGTAACGTTTGTTGGTATCGCCTCAGCTGATAATTCTACATTAGGCTGAGAAATTTCAATTGGCGCAGAAGTCACTGAACAATCAGAACTTTCTAGTTTTACTCTGTAATTTCCAACCGCTAATCCAGTAAATACTCCCGGAGTAAGTTGTGTTGGTGCTGGAGTAATATCAACTCCTGCAGCATCTTGCAGTGTATAAACATAGTTTCCTAATCCTCCTGTTGCTACCGCTGTAATTGTACCTTCAGCACTTCCTTTACATTTAATATCTACATCTACAAGAGTTGTAAAATCTAATTTTGGAACTACCGGAACGTTAACGATGTTTGAAACAGTGCTAACACAACCATTCTGATCTTTTACAAAATATTGGTAGTCTTTACTTACAGTTGTTTTTGGCAATGTAATATCAATAGTTGAATTGAACGAAGCTGAATAATTAGTTCCGTCAGCACTATAATAATATGGTGCTTTTCCGCCTGTTGCTGTAATTTTCAATATTGGTACTAGTTGACATGTTTCATTTCTAGCGATCGTAAGCTCAGCTTTCACTTTTGTTGGCTGATCAATTACAACTTTGTTAGAAATGTTCTCACAACCCCAGGTATCTTTTGCAGTTACTGTATATGTTCCCGCTTTTAATCCTATAAATTGTTTCGTGCCTTGTGATTCTACAACAACTACAGTTCCATCAGCTAATACACCATTTAAGGTATAAGTATAGTTTCCTGAACCTCCTGTTATTACGTCTACAGTCACAACTCCGTCCTCATTATCAAAACAAGTTAACATTGGAGTAGCACTTATCTGGATATCTATTGGTTTCGGGTTTGTTAACTTAGCATCAACAAACGCTTCACAACCCAAGCCATCTTTCACATAAACAGTATAATCTCCTGCTGTTAAATTCTCAAATACCGGTGAAGTACTATAACCTTTTACGATTGTTGTACCTAATCTTAATTCGTATAAATAGTCACCTGGCCATCCTCCTGTTGCTGATGCTGTTATTATACCATCTTTATTACCTGCAAGACAAGTAATTTCAGATTGGGTTTTAGTCACTGCTAAAGGAGCTGCTGCCTGATCTATCGTAAATGTATTTGTTACGGTACAAGAAGGACCATTAATATCGGTCAATGTTGCTGTGACAGTGTACACTCCGGCTTTTAATCCTGAAACCAAAATTGGTCCTGCAGAAGTTGTTGTTCCGTTACTTGGTACCGGACCTGTGATTACATAGCTAAATGGTCCTGCATCATTTGTTGGTACCAATTGGTTATCAACAAAAGTTAAATTAACACTTCCATCTGCATCTCCATAACAAAGTTTTCCTTTCAATGGTTCAACATTGATTGCAAAAGTATTTGGATCAAATACATAGTGGAAATCTGTTATTGTACAACCTGTTGTCGCATTGAAAACAGTGATTTTATAGTTACCAATTGCTAAGTCTTTAAACAATCCTGTTGAATTTGTTTCACTAAAGACTGTTCCGTTTACTCCCGTAAGTGTATAGCTTAATAGAGCTGGTGTTCCTCCTGTCGTTGTAACAGAAACCTGAATTGTTTCGTTTGCAAGACAAGTAATTGGTTTAACAATTGCCACATTAACTTTATCCATTGTTATGAATGAGTCAATAATAATTGGTGTTGTCCAAGAACCTTCACAACCTTTATCATCAAATACTCTTACAGTATAAGAACCACCTGCAAGATTATATTCAGTATAAACATTAGAATCAGTATTTTGAACTACTGTTCCGTTTTTGCTAAATTCATAACGAACATATTTACCAGAACCTCCATTAACTGAGTTAACCGTAATCGTAGCAAAGTTTACTGCGTTTGTACCGGTTGTACAATTAAATGATGTCACTATCGGAGCATCTACTACAATAGCTTTTGGCTCTTTAATACGTTTGTCTACCTGAGCATGACAACCTCTTCCTGAAGTAACCAGTACTGTATAATCTCCTGCTTGAAGATTATCAAATACATTTGATTCCTGAGGTCCTTTACTTACCGGGGTACCACTAATTGTAGTTCCTGTTAAAGTATAGGTATAAACCGGGTTATCATTTACTCCGTCTTTAGTTGGATCAAGATTAACAATAATTAATCCATCTGAACCTCCGTTACAAGAAACATCATTACCGGTTAAACTTAATCCTGTAATTTCTGTTGCTTTTTTCAACTCAACGATTACAGTATCTGTACAACCATATACAAGGTCTCTTACAAGTATAGTATGAGTTCCTGCAGGCATGTTGTTGAATGTTGCTGTAGTTCCAACTACAACCGGGATATATGCTCCAGAAGTATATTTGTAACTTCCTGAACCTCCTGTTGCTTTAGCAATTACAATTCCGTCTTGGAAATCACAACTTGGTAAAGCTTTAGTTTCTACTTGTAAATCTAAAGCGTCTTCGATAACTACCGCTGCATTTACAGTTGTTGTACATCCGTTAGCATCTTTTACTGTAATGTCATAAGATCCTGCAACTGTTACCACAAATTTTGGATCTGTTTGGAAATCACCTCCAATACTATATTGTAAAGGAGCTACTCCTGTTGCAGAAACAATAAATTCGTATGTTCCTGCCGGACTTGCACATTGACTTGTAACGCTTGCAGTAATAGCACTTGGTAGTGGATCTACTAAAATAGTTTGTTGTTGTGCCACTGGTGAACATCCGTTAAGATCTTTCACATAAACATCCCAAACCATATCTGCACCGTTATTGGTGTCTACTACAATTTTATTATCTGCACTGAATGTTGTTGGAGCAGGTTTTCCTGCAACAACAGCTGCATAACCGTAAGATGGTGTTCCACCTGTAACAGTTACAGTGATCGTTGCATTTTTATTGTTACAACTAATGTTTGTTGCAACAGTAGTAAATGCAAGTGCTGCACTTGGCTGTTTGATTTCGAAATCAACTACACTATCTGTACATCCAGATGTTCTATCAGTTACTGTGAAGGTGTATTTTCCAGCTGTTAATCCAGTGTATGTAATAACATCACCTGTTTGAGTGAATGTTCCATTATTTGGATTTAATCCAAAATCATAATTATTAGCTGTAATGTAATTACTTACAGTAAATGCAATTGATCCTGTTGATCCTCCATTACATAATACATCATTTAATAATTGTGCATCAACACTAATTTCACTTGCTTTTTTAACAATAATTGAATTTGTTGTGCTACAACCATTAGCATCTGTAACCTCTATTACATATGTATTAGGCAATAGACCAGCAAAAGTATTTACTGTACTTGGTGCGGTCACCGAAGCTGCCGGACTAATTATAGCATATTTGTATGGTGCAACACCTCCAACAATAGTTACTGGATCTACCGATATTGTTGTGAAACCACCTGCAGTTTTACAATAAATTGGCGTTGCTGCTATAACAAATTTAGTAGGCGGAGTATAAGGAACAACTATTGCTGATCCTGAAACTCTACATCCATTAAAGTCTACAACTACATAATTAATTGTTCCTGCGGCATTCATTATATGCACCGGAGAAGTTCCAAATGTTTGTCCGTTATCAAAACTATAGCTATATGGTGTTGTACCATCCGTAGCTGTAAGTGTAATGAAAGCATCTTGTGCAGTATTTGTCGTACTACATGTAAACGGTGTTACCGCATTTGATACTTTTAATGTTTCCGGCTCTGTAATTGTAACATCAACCGGTAACGATGGACATTTTTTAGCATCTCTAACTACAATAGAATAAGTACCTGCTTTTAATCCAGAGAAAACATTCAATGAACCAAATGCTGCTCCATCAATACTGTATTCATAAGGTGCAACTCCATTTGAAGCTGTAACCGTAATACTACCGTTAGAATCTCCTTTACATCTTACATTAACCTGAGTCGTTGTAAATTTTGAAGTTGTAATTGGTGTAATAATTACTGGTACAGAAACTGCATCACATTGACCATCATTAACTTTGAACGTATAAGTTCCTGCTGCTGTTGGTTTGTAAGGCGATGTAACTGTAGTATAAGGAGCTCCATCTTTAGAAACCTGGAAAGTAGGATATGTTCCTGTTCCCTGAGTTGCTAATAATGTAATCGTTGCATCATTTGTTGTACAATTCAAATCTTGTACAAGTGTTGCCTGCAATAATAATTCTTGTTTTAATGTGTATTTCGCATGTGCAATACAACCATTACCATCTTTAATATAGAAGTCGTAAGTTCCTGGTGCATTTAATGTGAAATTAGGACTTAGGTAATACCCATTTCCAATGCTGTACATTGGTGGATCTACGATATCCGGATCTGTTTTTCCATTAATTTTAATTGGAACCGGACCACCTGTATAACAATATTTATCTGTAATAACATCTATTGTTGGTGCATCATCTTTAGTGATTGTTATCGCTAATTTATTAGAACAAATTAGGTTTCCATCTTGTACGTATACATCCCAGTTAGGACCTTTTGCAAAATCTAAAACTGTAGTGTCGTCAGTTGTATAATCTAAAGGACCTGGTGTCGCTCCAGAAACAACAAAAGCATATTTGTACACTGGTGTTCCGCCTATTCCCTGAACTTTAACAATAGCTCCTGAATAACAATTTGCTGCTGTTTGAGAAATTAGTTTAACATCAAGAACAGCTGGCTCACCTATCTTAATAGTTGCAGTGTTTTTACATCCTGTAACATCGTCCGTAACTTCTAGCGTATAAGTTCCGGCAACAAGTCCTGTAACTGTAACTACTTTACCTACTATAGTAACTGTTCCTGTTCCTGCAATAAGTGCAGCTGAATAAGTTCCTGTAAAATTATCTACATTAAATTTCGCTGAACCATTTGCACCACCGTTACAAGAAGCATCAGTAGTTGATCCTGCAGAAACTGTAATAACTACAGCTGGTTTAACAATGTAAGATTCCTGATACGTACATCCGTTTGCGTCTGTAACCTGGAATACATAAGGAGCATTGTTTGGCGCTAATCCTGCAAATACATTTGAAGTTTGTTTTACTTTTACAATTGGAGATAAAATCTCAAATTGTGGAGTACCAACTCCATTTTTCACATTACTAATTGTAACTGTACTTGTTTGTCTACCAGCTGGCTGACAGAATACAAGAGTTCCTGTAATGTCCATATCAGTTGGAGCATTTAATTTTGGAACATCAACTCCATCTTTTAAAAGGAATTTACATCCATTATTATCCATCACATAAACATCGAATTTTATTCCTGCGTATGTTTCATATGTATTATCTGTTGAGTACGTTAATCCACCATCATAACTGAATTGGTATGGTGTAGTTCCGCCTATTCCTGTTATAGTAACTTCCGCTTTTGTTGGCGCATTTCCTGTAGAACACTCTAATTTCGTCGTAATTAATGAACTAGCTGATAATGCTGCTGGCGCACCAACTGTCACCGGAATTAATACTGAGATACATTCTTTAGCATCTTTAACTTCAATATTATAAGGTCCCGCTGCCAATCCTTTGAATATATTTGAATCTTGGAAAATTCCTCCGACGATTCTATATTTATAAGGCTCGATTCCGTTTGAAGCTGTAACAACAATACTTCCGTTACTGTCTCCAAAACAACTTACTTTAGTTGCTACTGCAATTCCCTTTGGAACTGTTTTTGGAGTTACTATTACAGCATTTGATACTGCAGGACATCCCTGAGAATCTGTTACTCTAAAAGTATACGTTCCATCAACTGTTGCAACATAAGGCAATGTTGTGAATGCGTTGTATCCAGTTCCATTAATATCTACTTCGTAAAGATTATATGTTCCTGTTCCTCCTCTTGGAGTTAACTTAATCGTAGCATCTACAGCACATGTTAAATCCTGATTCAGGTCTGCTTGTAAAAACACTTGTGGTTTTACTACAAAACTTACTTGATTTGATTTACATCCATTACCGTCAATGATACCAAATATATAAGTTCCCGCACCTGTAACTGTATAAGTAGTACCTGGTATCTCTACACCATTTAGTGTATATTTTGCAGGTCCTACAGCTACTGTAGATAATGCATTCAAATCAATTATAACATTTGATCCAACATAACATATTGAAGCTGGCATTGCAATTACTGGTGCTGCGTCTTTAGTAATAGTTACTGCAAATGGTGCTGTAATTTCACAACCATTAGCGTCTTTTACATACACTTTCCAATTAGGAACTGTTGCATCTAAAAATGCAGTATCTGATGTAGTATATGTACCTGGTCCAGTCGCTGTTGCAGCTACGAATGAATATTCGTAAGGTGCTACTCCACCAGCCGCTTTTACTTGTACTTTAGCTTTGTTATCGCAATTTGCAGGTACATTGGCAAGTAATGACAATGATAATGCAGGGTTTTGAATAACATTTACTGAAGCCGGAGCTATACAACCTGTAACTTCATCAGTAACCACAATACTTTGTGTACTTGCAGCAGTTAATCCTGTAATTGATATTGTTTTACTTGTTTGTCCTGTAACCGGAGCTCCTGCGTTAAGTACATAACTGTAAGTTCCTTTAAAGTTACCTACTGTAAATAATACTTCTCCATTACTACCCGGGTTACACGTTACATCACTAACCACTGTTCCCGAAACTGTAATATTTACAGCTGGTTTAACAATGTATGATTCCTGATAAGTACATCCGTTTGCGTCTGTAACCTGGAATACATAAGGATCATTACTTGGAGCCAATCCTGCAAATACATTTGATGGTTGTTTTACTTTTACAATTGGAGATAAAATCTCATATTGTGGAGTACCAACTCCATTATATACTTTATCGATCGTAACTGTACTTGTTTGTCTACCAACTGGCTGACAGAATACAAGTGTTCCTGAAATGTCCATATCAGTTGGAGCGTTTAATTTCGGAACATCAATTCCATCTTTTAAAAGGAATTTACATCCGTTAGCATCCATTACATAAACATCGAATTTTATTCCTGCATATGTTTCATACTTATCATTTGTTGTATACGTCAATCCTCCATCATAACTGTATTGGTATGGTGAAGTTCCGTCTATTCCTTTTACAGTTACTATTGCTTTTGTTGCCGCATTTCCTGTAGTACAATTCAATGGAGCCGTTATAGACGAACTCGCTGATAATGCCAATGCTGGTGTACCTACTGTTGCTGTATGATTATCTGTACATTGTTTAGCGTCTTTAACTCTAACAACATAATTATTTCCTGCCAGTAAATTTTTAAATTGACTTGATCCCTGGAAAGGCACAAGAATAGTAGCACCTTGCTCTAATTGATATTCATAAGGACCTGTTCCGCTTGTAACGTTAACTGTAATTGTTCCATTTGAATCTCCAAAACAAGTCACGTCTTTAGGATCTACCGTAAAGGCAATCGTTGGAATTGGATCTAAAGTAAACCCTTTTTCAACACTACAAGCTGTTGTATTCCCATTATCTGTAGCTTTAAAGATATAATTTCCTGTAACACTTGTATCAAGGACATTACCTGGCATTGTAGTCCAGCTTCCTCCATTATTAGTTGAATACTCAAACTTATAAGTTGGTCCAAAACCACCTGAAGCTGTCAAAGTAATTTTTGCATCCGGAGTTCCTGAGCAATCAATATCTTTAGTCAAATCAACATCAAGTTTCAATTGTGGTTTAACCTCATAATCTACTGTATCAGTACATCCTTTACCGTCTTTGATATACAATTTGTAGACTTTCGCACCATTGAATTTAAAGTTTGGAGACACTTGGAAAGCACTTCCGTCAACACTATAAGTTGCACCACCGACAATTGCCGGATCAACAAAACCAGTTATACTAATTGTAAATTGATTTCCATCATAACAAATTGGTGCTGGAAGATTGATTTTTGGCGCTTCATATTTATAAACTGTAACTGGTACATGTTGAATACATCCAAAAGCATCTTTTGTATATACATCGTACACAATTCCGGCAACACTTCCTGGTCTTGTAAACGTATTTGGAGTTTTCCAATCTGCATCCACAGGAGAAGCTCCAGAAGCAACTACCTGATAAGTGTATGGTGCCGTTCCGTCTTTTGCCTGAGCAGAAATAGTTCCTAAGTTATTACAATCTGCAATTGAAGTTGCAGAAGCTGTTAACTTTAATAATACTGGAGATGATTTAATTTCAAAACTTTTTGAAACTACTGCACAACCTGCGTTAGGTCCAGCTTCTTCTTTTACTAATATGTAATAATTACCAACTGGAAGAGGACCAAAATTTGTCACAGTAAGTGATCCATTGGCAGCAATTGTAGCTGTCACTGCCTGAGCAGTAGCAGGTATATAAGGAGAGCCTACTACAGGTGGTACAGCAGTGAGATCCTCCGGTACAGCTGGTACAGCTGGTACATATGGTGTTAAAGGTGTAACAACACCTTTGTTGGTAATAGCCTCATAAACTAAATAACTTACAGTAATTGGAGATGAATAATTGTTTTTAATTACAAAATCAACATTTCCATTATTCAATCCTGTACATGTAATATTATGTGCAACATCATCTTCTATTGTTATTAGAGAACTTGTTGGAACCGGCCCTTTTGCCGTTTGATAATAATAACATTTTGTAATTTCATCATAAACTATGAAAGTATAAGTTACTCCTGGCGTTAAATTAGTAAAAATGGTAGATTTACTTCCTGGTGAAGTTTCTTTTTGCCATCCATCAACACCATCAGCAACAAAAACTTGTGCTGGAGTCCCTCCATTAAATATATTAAAATGGAATGGTCCTGCACTAGGGAATGCAGATCCAATTTTAACATTAGCTGTTCCTCCTGTAGTACCACAACTTGCAGTAAGATTTATGTCTATGTCTAAGTAATTTGGTGGTGCCGCTATAGTAACATCCGATATCATTACTGAGCATCCATTAGCATCTACTACTCTAATTTGATACAACCCAAAATCAACAACTTCAAAAGTATAAGATCCGTTTGTATCTAAGATTTGTTTATTATATCCATTAATTCCCGTTACATAATAATCATACAATGGTGTACCACCGGTAACAGAATTAATAATAATTTTTCCTTGAGAAACCCCTCCACCAATACATTGTAAGTCTTCAGTATCGTAATCAATTACGATTGGGTCTGGTTGTTTAATTTCAATATCTTCTGCATAGAAACAACCTTTTGCATCTGTAACTGTAACTACATAAATAGCGGCAGGTAAACCAGATGTTTGTGTACCATAATCTTGTCCAGTCGTTTTATTTTTAACCTTAATTACAAACGGTGCTACTCCTTGAGTAGGGTCGATATTAATAGTTAAAGATCCTGAAGCGTCTCCATTACAACCAAGTACCGCAGGAATTGGTGCTGTAAAATGTGGAAGTGTAGGTGTTGTAATACTAACCGGTACAGCGATCGTTGCTGTACAGTTAGTTACATCGTCTTTAACAGTAAAGATATAATCTGCTGCATCATTTGTCGTGAAAACATTTCCAGCAAAAGTTCCTACTGCAGTAGATGGTGTAGCCGTATAACTATAACTATAAGAACCGCTACCTCCACCAATTGTTAAGGTAACTTTGGCAGCTTCTAAACCTACCGTACAAGTAATGTCTTTATCTATTATTGGCGTTATTGTTAATTTATCATAAACAGTAACCGGTGTTGTTGTTTTTGCAATACATCCATTTGCATCTTTAGCCCAAATATTATACGTTCCTGCAGTAGTTACTGTGAACGTATTTGGAGTGTCAAATGAAGTACCGTTTATACTATAAGTAAAAGGTCCTTTTCCAAGTGCCGATGCCGTGATAGTATAAGTTCCAACTCCTAAACATTGATTAGTAGCTGTCGCTGTAACTGTTGGCACAGCATCATTAACAATTTTGATATCAAATTTAACTTGACAACCATTTGCATCTACAACATAACCATCCCAATCTGAACCTAAAGCCGGATCTAAATTGGCCGTATTTGATGTTGTCAATGTACCCATAGCAGCGCCATCCAAAACAAATGCATATTTGTAAGCAAGTGTTCCTCCTGCAGCATTTATTGTAACTGCTGAAGTACCAACTTTACAATTTCCATTTACTTGTACAAGATTTGCTGTCAAAGGATTTAACGGCTCACCAATTGTAATTGTTGCAGTATTTTTACATCCTGTCGAAATTGAAGTAACTTCTACTGTATAAGTTCCTACTGCAACATCTTTCAATACTAAAACATTAGCATCAGTAGCAGATTTTGTAAGTGAACCTGTTCCTAATGTTCCTGCTGTTAAAACAAATGTATAATCTCCCGGAGTTGCAACGTTTGAAATCGTAAACGTACCATTTCCTGTTGAACCTCCTTTACATTTAACATCATTGTTCTTGTTTCCTGAAACAGCAATTTTAACTGCTGTATTTATCGTAATAACTTTTGTATCAAAACATCCATTAGCATCAGTAACCTTGAAAGTATAACTTCCTGCAGCTAATCCTGTAAATGAATTCGAAGATTGTTGTGCAATTATTGCCTGAGACGGTGCTATAGTTTCATACTTTAATGCAACTACTCCTGTACCAGCCACTAAATCAACTGTTACTGTACTTGTAGTTGCTCCTGCAAGACAAGTAATTGCTGATGGCGTAATTTTGTCAATTACAGGTGGATTCAGTTTAAATAATGTAACTGATCCTGTAGTGATACATCCGTTTGCATCTTTTACTGAGTAATTAACCGTAACATCGGTTGTTCCGTTATCGTCTACCAATAATGTATTGTTTCCAGAATATCCTCCACCGTTAAAACTATATTGGAATGGTGAAGTACCACCTGCCGGAGGGTTGATTACAACTTTTCCTTGAACATTTGTATTAGTTGTACTACATGCAAATGGTGTAACTGTTGAAGAAATCACTAAAGGATTTGGCTCTGTAATCTTTACCGGAATACTTCCAATACATCCCTTACTGTCTTTTACATAGAAAGTATAATCTCCTAAGCCTAATCCTGTAAAGGTAGCGCTTGGTCCAAAGCCTGATGTTGCAGCTTTACTATAAGTAAATCCGCCTGATCCGCCTGTACCTTTTATAGTAACTGATCCATCCAGTTTTCCGTTACAGCTCACATTACTTTGTGTAACAATTGAAGCTGTTGGATTTGAAATAGAAAGTATCGTTTCAGTTACTATAACCGTACATAAATTAGCATCGGTTACTTTTATTTTAAATGTTCCTGCAACTGCTGTTGAATAAACATTTGATGCCATTGCTGAATAACTAGTTCCTCCGTTTGTTGAAACTTCATATTTATATGGCGCTAATCCTCCTGAAGGAGTAACCGTAATTGTCGCATTAGGCGTTAGTGAACAATCCAGTTCTTTTATAACTGTACCAGCTGTTAATTGATCATAAACCGTAACTGCTGGTGCAGAAGCCGGACATAAATTACCGTCTTTTACCCAAACAGTATAAGTTCCAGGACCTACATTGAAAACATTGTTTGTAGAGAA
>NZ_FZNL01000034.1 GCF_900187965.1 Flavobacterium sp. ov086
CTTGATTTTTTAAATAGATAAATATCTTGTTGAATAATTTACCCTAACGAGACTCGAACCATTTTTCCTTGAAAATACAGGGCGTTTAGATTTTTTAAGAAATTGAAGTGAAATTTATCAAGCGGCAAAAGCCTGAAAAATCTTTATTTTTCAGGCTTTTGCTTTAACCTTGTAGCCCAAACGGGACAATTTTCGAACCATTTTATAGAGGATTTAAAGACTATCAACGAAATATAAATATATTTGAGTTTAAGCAAAGTCATCCCATCGACAAAGAGAGCGACTTTATTTTTGCCAATTTCTAATATTTTTTTTGATTTATTTACTGAGGTGCTTTTACACTATCTGTTACGCTCTCTTTTTTATATGTTTTTATAGAATCTAATTTTCCCTTTTCATTATAAAAATACCATTTTCCATAATAGTACCAATGATCTTCTATTTCATTAGAGTCTGATTTAGTATGTCCCCTTTTTATTATTTTTCCATTTGGGTAATAATATTTAATATATGAAGAGCCTTTATGATATTTTTCCTTTTTAATCATTTTTTGGTTATAATAATGCCTCCATGTCCCAACCTCTATACCTTTATGATATTTACCTTTTGTGATGTAAATATAATCAAGTGTGTCTATACTAACCCATTTCCCTTCTCGTTGATGATCTTTGATTTGATTTGTTTTTGATTTGCAACCTAGAAGGTTAATTATAATAATGACAAATAGAAATTTGGAAAAGTTCATATTGAGTAGGGTATTAAATTTTAGTGGAAGAGTAAACTTAGTAAAACAATATATATATAGCAAAAAGCAAACAAAAAAAACTCAATAAGCATATTATTATTCCCCAAAAAATAAGTTTAGTTGGTATCTTTCCTAGTATATTATTATGCTCTTGTTTCATTGCCCTAATTCTAATTGGTTTTTTATTAAACTAAAATATTTACCTTTTAATATGATTAATTCATCATGATTTCCTTTTTCAATAATTTTTCCCTTGTCTAATACTATTATTTGATTGGCATTTTTCACTGTGGATAATCTATGTGCAACTATAACCATTGTTTTGTTGCTGAAATGTGCGTTCAGATTATCAACAATTATCTTTTCATTTTCAGTATCAAGGGAATTAGTAGCTTCGTCAAAAAATAAATAATCAGGGTTTTTGTAAATGGCTCGTGCAATTAGTATACGTTGTCTTTGCCCATGACTTATATCTATGCCCTCAGTACCTATAATAGTATTTTCTTTTAAAAGTAATGTTTCTATAAATTCTGAAATATTTGCAAGTTCTAATGCGTATTTGAAATTATCAAGATCTGGATTTTCCTCTAATGTTACATTATATCTAATCGTATCCGAGAAAATAGCACTGTCTTGTAATATCACCCCACATTTATTACGCCACAGTGCATTGTCAATCTCCTCTATTTTGTTGTTACCAACAAATATTTGTCCAGTTTTAGGTTCATAAAATTTTAATAGTAGTTTAATTAAAGTTGTTTTTCCACTTCCGCTTACACCTACAATTGCAGTAGTTTTGCCACTTGGAATACAAAGGTTAATGTCTTCTAATATTTTGTTATCTGTGTTGTATGAAAAATCTATATTTATTAAATCAATATCAAAATTTCCATCTAACACCTGAACTTTTGAAAGATTTTCTTCATTCTTCTTGTTATGAATTTCATTAAGACGTTCAAAGCTGACTTTTGCAAGTTCATACTGTTGTATAAAATTTATAAATTGATTAATAGTACTATTTAATCCTCCTAATATAAACATTATTGAAAGCATGGAACCAATAGTTAGCTGGTGATGAATTACTGACAAAGAGGCTACAAAAACTACTATTATTGTTTGCAGGAAACTTATAAATATGTAACTATCAAATTTTTGTTCAACTTTTAATTTATCAATATTATTCAGGTATATATTTTTTTGAATAGTTTGCCATTGGTTTGTTTTGATTTCTTCAAGATTGTTTAGTTTTATTTCTTGAATAGTATTTATTAACTCGTATATTTTGCTTTTATCCGTTGATTGTAATGAAAAATTTTTCCGGTCTAATTGCGTTATTTTTTCTATAAAATTAAATATCCATAGAACCCTTATAATAGCAGCAACAAGTACTACTAAAAAAATAGTAAAATTAAAGTATAATAAAATACTTGAATAAATAAGTATACTAAAAAATGAAAATAAAGTTTGAATTAAATCTTTTGATAAAAAATCTTCTATTCGTTTATGATCTTCTATTCGCTGACTCAAATCACCAATATTTTTTGTATTAAAAAAGCGCAAAGGTAATTTCATCAATTTTATGAGAAAATCGGAGATAATTGATAAGCTTATTCTACTGCTAATATGTATAAATAACCAAGAGCGATAGAACTCTAAACCTATTTTACTTAAAAATAGCATAATTTGAGCAATTAAAACTAAGTATATAAAAGGAATATCCTTTAGCGCAACACCTTTGTCTATAATTTTTTGAGTAAAAAAAGGAAATATAAGTTCAACGCAAGAAGAAAAGATTAGAGTAAGTATAATAAAGTATAGCTGAGTTTTATGCTTTATCATATATCTGGTAACATATCCTAAACTTACTTTCGCTTTATTTTGTTCTTCACTTTGATCAAATATTTTTTCTGTTGGCTCTAGTACCAATATAATACCTTCTTTCTCATTTTGTGCCCATCCTTGAATAAATTCATCCTTTGTATAAATTATTTTACCAAATGCAGGGTCGGCAACATAAATTAGGTTATTTGTAACTTTATAAACCACAACAAAATGATTCTGATTCCAAATAAAAATTGAAGGTAAGGGCACATTTTTGAATATTTTTTCAAAATCTAATTTTATCACTAGATTGATAAAACCCAATTCTTTGGCTGACATTTCTAGACTAGAGATAGATACCCCTTGTTTTTCTAAATTAGAATTTATGATAAAATTATTGTCAATACTAAAATTGTTATTATAATATTTGCCTATCATTTTTAAACAGGCAAAACCACAGTCTTGACTATCTAATTGGTTTATAAATGGGAACGATTTTTTAAATAGTCTCATATTCTTTTTTTCGAAAACTTTCTAATAATTCTATGTAATCAGGTTCAGAAATATTTGGTAAAGTTTCTTCGATTATTTGTAGTGCATTTTCATATGTTAGTTTTTGTATACCTGTTTCAATTTTCAATTCTTTTGGCATATCTTCTACAACAGTATTTTGTATGTGAGTGATAATTCTTAATAGATCATCGCAGTAAATAGAAGGATTGTTAAAACCATTTTTTGAACTGTATCGATGAGGCAAATAACCTCCTCCACAAATATCTTGAACAGGGCACGCTAAACATTTTTTAGGTAAATATTTACCACTGTTATAATAAACTTCCATTAGATTAGACTTACTAATTTCGTCTATTTCGTGACTATTGATATTTAGTTCATTCTTTGTAAATGAATCTCCACATAGTTTCAAAGCATCAACAGCTTCCAACCCTCCATTTGTTTCTAATACTAAAAGATTGTTTTCGTGACTTCCTAATGAATCTATATTTTGTTCTTCACCCAATACCTCTCTGATAATCATTTCAAAAAAGCGAATTTCTGATTTTTCTCCTTTTTCATGATACCATTTGTCGAAGATTTTAATATACCACTCCCATACTTTTTTTGAATGATTTGAAACTACTGTTTTGCTATCGTAATTTGAATCTAATAATAAAATATCGATTGATCTTAAATTCAAACTATTAAAGTGGTTATAATATTCAATTGGATCAGATTCCAAATTCATAACGGATAAAATGCCCGCTTTTATTCCATTTTTTGTTAAAACGTTCAGTCCTTTGATGACATCATCATAAGTCCCATTCCCTTTTTTATCAACTCTATGTTTGTCATTATTTATTTTAGAGCCATCTAAACTAACACCGATATTAATTTTGTGTTTTTTTAAAAAATCACACCATTCATCATTTAGTAAAATAGCATTTGTCTGCATAGAAAAGAATATTTCAATATTTTCATTTGTGATTTCTTTAAATGCTAACATAAAATTCTCAAAATCTACTTTATTCCATAGTAATGGTTCGCCTCCATGAATAACCACATGAACTATTTTTAGTTCATTTACTTGTATATGATTTTTTAATTTTTTTACAAAACTTTTTATTGTTGTATCACTTATAAACTTAGGTTGGTTTTTGTATGACAAATCTCCTAGATTATACATATAGCAATAGGAACAATTAATATTACAGCGGCTGGCGACTTTTACAACAAACTTATCAATTTTCATTTCGTTTTTTTTTATTCATTAATAATAAGGCTTCTAAAGATAGAAGCCTTATGTGATTTAGTTTGAGTTTATTGCGCTACTTCTGGTGGTACAACTTTTCCAAATGAAATTGGACCTGCTTTTGCAAATCCACCCATAAAGGCATATTTTGTTACATCTAGAGCAACGCCTGTAAGTACAGGATTATCCATCATACTAATTGAACCTTGTAGTGATTTAGCATCATTTTTCACTAATTTAAATTTTTTCATTTTTAATTGATTTAAGAATTATTAAGAATTAATTAGGTTATAAACCGTACCCTCGGTTTGCTTGCAAGCGATTTATTTCGACGTTTAAAATCTCCAAATCGTCATCTGAAAAAGAAAAACGTTAAAAAAAAGTTTATTTTACCCTGCTTTTTTCATCTTCATTGCTAGTATTTGTTTTTTCATCTTTTTTAAATGATTTACCAAAATAATAGGATAATGAGAAACGTAAGCTTTGGGGATTTGAGTAATCTAATGCGGTTATTTTGATGTTATTGACTACTTGGGAATATCTCAATTTATTTGTTCTAAAAATATCTACCATACTAATTGCTATTCTTACCTTTTTTTCAAAAAGAGACATTCTCATTCCGGCATCAAAAAAATAGTAGCTTTCTAGTTTATAGCTTCCAAGAACTGATGGGGATGAATAGACAAAATCGAGTGAAGCTCTAATACTCTTTTTTTTATTTAACACAAAACTATTATAGGAACTAAAGGAAGCGGTCCAATTACTTATTTCGGGAACAATTGTATTTGTTTTAGGACTAGTCACCGCATACAACAAGTTAAAACCTATATTGTTTTCATATCCTTTCCATTTAGAAAAAGTATAATTTTCGCTTAAAACAATACTGTTTTGAGTATAAAAATTATATGGTTTTGCAATTTGGATTCCACTATCTGCAGAGACCACCGTTATATAATCTATCCCATTAGTAAGATTTTTGTATGACAAGGAGCTATATAAATCTTTGTAGCTATGAGATATTTCTATATTATTTGTGAAGTAGGGCTGTAAAAAAGGATTTCCTTCCATATAATTAAACGCAGTAGAGTAAAGTCTAAATGGATTTAAATCGGCATAAGAAGGTCTGTCTATTCGTCTATTATAATTAAATGAAAAAGTGCTATTTTCATTTGCTGTGTAAGTAAGATAAAGTGTAGGAAATAATCTAATGTAGGTATTTGTATTTAATTGCTCAACAGTTGCAGAGACTCCTTTTGTTTGAGTGTTTTCGGCTCTCAATCCTAATTGAAGGTCCCATTTTTTTGCCAAACTTTTTTGTGCAGAAATATATAACGCCTGGGTATTTTCTGAATAGTTAAATAGGTTACTTCTTGTTAGATCTAGTATTGGCTCAGAACTATAAAAATTGTAATACGCAACGTTATTATCGGTTTTTATAAAAGAAACTTTTGCTCCAAAAGAAACTTTTACCCATTGCAAAGGCAAATCCAAATCTATTTTCGAAGAATAAATTTTAATTTTTTGATCAGTTATATTATTTGCTTTTAAGTTTCGGTTAGGGATTTCTGAACCATCTCCATAATAATAATTAGAACTAAAATTATTATCTGAATTTAAATTAAATTCAAAATAATCGGTATCAAAAAATAATTGTCTTCCTATGCTATCGAGTTTAGTCAGACTATAAAAATTTATAGTATGTGTTGTTTTTTTTGAGTTTACATAAGAAGGCGTAACTATAAGAGAATCTAATTGGTGGGTTATTTCATCAGTTATTTTTGAATTACTAAGGCTCACATCTAAAGGTTTATTTTTGGAAGCTGTGTATTGCATTCCTATTGTTGTTTTTTTAGTTAGTTGGTAATCAAAATTAAATCGATTGCTTAAGTTATTTTGATAGCTCCTTTTGTGATTAGTTTCGAACCAAGTTACTTTTGGATAGTAAACGTAATTTTCTTGATAAGGAGCTGTACTACCGTTAGTATAGTTAATTGTATAATTAATTGTTATTTTATTTTTTTGATAATTCAAAACACTTCCAATACTTCCCAGATCAAATTTTGCTTTTGTATAAGAACTGTTAAAATCACCTCCCCAGCTATTTTTTTTTGCTTTTTTCAATTTAATATTCACGATACCACTATTACCCTCAACATCATATTTGGCAGGAGGCGCAGTAATTACTTCTATACTTTTGATATTGTCAGATTTTATAGTTTTTAAAAAGCTAATTAAATCCTCTCCATATAGATGAATTATTTTATCGTCGATCATAACAGACATTCCGCTTTTACCTATCATCATAATTTGATCATTCTGAATTTTAAGACCAGGTGTTACTCTCAAAGCATCCATGGCATCTCCACCAATAGAAGTAATTGAATTTTCGACATTAAAAACTAATCGATCATTTTTCCGTTCAATTATCTTTTTTTTTGAGGTAATAATGACCTCTTTTAGCTGCTGATCATTTTTGTTCATTACCAAGACACCTAGGTCAAGGTTTTCAATTACATTAATATTTTTTTGATATGCTATAATTCCGGAGTCTTTTACAATTAATAAAAATTCTCCTTTTTCAAGTTTGATTAAGAATCTACCTTTGGCATTTGTTAATTCACTTTTTATAAATAAAGAGTCTTTATTTTTTATTAAAATTTCAGCAAACTCAATTGATTTGTTATTCTGATCTTTAATTTGTCCTTGAATTATTATTTGAGAAAACAGTTTATTGGATATAAAAAGTAATAATACTATTACGAGAACCTTATTCATTATAATTGCAGATTTATTTCTTTTAACGTTATATAGTTCTTAAAGGCAAAATGATGTTAGTTGGTGTACTGAATTAATTTTGTTGCTTTATAATGTCAAAACTAGATCAACATTATAGCTTATGCAAATACGTTAAGTCTAGATTTATAAATGCCGACTCGATATTTATAAACAAAGAATAATATTCGAATTAATGAACTTATTTTCAATACGATATAAGGGTGCTTTTTTTTAAGATTTTTCTTGATTTTTAAATAAAGTAATTTGGATTCTTATATAATTTACTACTTTTGGATGCGTTTCTACGCTTCTTTAAGTGCGTCGTATAATTTTTTATGTCAAAATCAAAAACAAATTTTAGTTTCTTCTCTTCTTTTATTGTTAGAACCCCTCGTTATCCTATTAGCTTTTATCAAAATTTGACTAAAGAATTAGTAATTCGACCTGATGAAATAAAAAAGAAACTAAAAGACAGAGATATTTTAGAAGCAATATTTTTGGCCTCCCCTGAGTTGTACCGTGAAATTCAGAAGCATCTAATTAAAGAGGATTGGGATGATGAAAGGGCAAGTAAAATTAAAGCTTCAGTACTGAAATATTTAATTAGGATGTCAACCAGATGTACACCTTTTGGACTTTTTGCGGCTTGTGGAATTGGGAAATTAGATAATAAAACTAAAATTCAGATTAATAATTCACAAAGTCATAGAACAATCGGTTTTTATAGAAAAACACGATTGGACATGCAATTGCTGGGTAATTTAGGATATGAATATGCTAATAATCCGACTATTCAAAAAGTATTACTTCTTTACCCTAATACAACTCTTTATAAACTGGTTAATTTTTACCGATACATACAATATACAATAAACGAGGGGAAACGAATTTATTCTCTGGAAGGTTTTAAAAGAACTAAGTATTTGGACTTGATTATGGAAAAGGCGAGGTATGGGATAAATAAAGAGGACCTGAAATTTATTTTGATTTCAAAAAAAATAAGCGAAAACGAAGCAATCGAATTTATCAATGAACTGATTGCGCACCAAATATTGGTTTATGAAACAGAACTGAACCTGACAGGCGATGACTATTTAAACAGATTAATGAATTTGGTTTGTTCTCTAAAAAAATCTGATGGCTTACACTCCGAAGAATTATTAAATAGTTCTGAATTTGAGAAGGAACAAATAGAAGATTGGACCTTATTTCTAAAAAAAATATCCAATACATTAATAGAAATTGATAGATTGGATTGTGGTAAGAAAATACTTGAATTTTATGAGAAAATTGCTAAAACAATTACATCAAAAGGAGTTTCTTTTGATAAAAAGTATCTATTTCAAACAGATTTGTTTTTAAATAATAGTAATTACAGTTTAAACAAAAAGTATACGCAAGATATTAATAAAGCCATATCATTTCTGAACAAAATATCCGAAAAACCAAAGGATTCTTTATTAGAGAATTTTAAAAAAAGGTTTATTGAGCGTTATGACGAAGAAATGATACCTTTAGTTAAAGCGCTAGATGTTGAGACGGGAATAGGTTATGTACAAGGTAATAATTTTGATATAACCCCATTACTAGATACAATAGAAATAAAACAAGAACCAAAAGAAGACTTTAAAGTTCATTTAAGTAAAGTTGAAAAAATCATTTTAGATAAACTACAATATTTTGGCAGAGAAAATAAAAATAGGGTAAGATTTAAATTCAGTGATTTTGAAAACATAGATTTTTCAAATGAAAATCTTCCTACTACTTTTTCGTGTGTTTTTGAGGTTGTAGAAGAAGATGATAAAGAATGGGTTGTAATTCATAATATTGGAGGATCTAGTGCGGCAAACTTATTGGCAAGATTTTGTTATGGTAATGAGGATATAGATCACTTCGCAAATGAAATTACAAAATATGAGTTAGATAGTTTTGGGGATAAAATCATTGCAGAAATAGTTCATTTACCAGAAAATAGAACAGGTAATGTATTACGCAGACCAAATTTCAGATGTTATGAAATTCCTTATTTGGGGCAATCAAGCCTACCATTTTCTAAACAAATAAATATTGAAGATATAATGTTATTTATTGATAATGGCAGATTAAAAATGTGGAGTAGAATAAACAATAAGGAGATTATACCAAGACTTACTAATGCCCATAATTATTCCTATAATTCGTTGCCTATTTATCAGTTTTTATGTGACATGCAATTTGAAAATTGTAAACCTTCAGTAGGAATTAATCATTTTAAAATTGATAAAATGCTCGATTATTCCCCTAGAATAATTATTGAGAATTGTATCGTATCTAAGGAGAAATGGATATTTACCAGAGAAAAACAGCAAGTTCTTTTTGAGAAATTTAAAGAGGAGAATTTAGTTTACGATAGAAGCATTTTTAATTTAGAATTATATTTTTCTGGTTCCAGACCACCATTACCTCAATATGTTTCATTAGTAGATGACGATAATACCTTAATTGTAAATTTAGAAAATAGAACAAGTATTGAAATACTGGTGAAATCAGTAAAAAATAAAACTCATTTCGTCTTAGAAGAATACTTGTTTCCCTCAAAGAAGTTGGTAAATGATGTTGAGGGAAATTATTATGGGAATCAATTTATTGTAGGGCTAAAATGGCAAAGAGAATAAATTTTATGAGAAATCTTAAAAGAACTTTTATTATTGGAGAAGAATGGCTCTATTATAAAATTTATTGTGGAAGTTATTCTGCCGATACGATTTTAGTTGAAACTATAAGTCCTGTTATATTTGAGTTGCAAAAAAGAAAATTGGTTGATTATTGGTTTTTTATACGATATAATGATCCTAAGAATCATTTAAGATTACGTCTTCATTTAAATAAAGTTGAAGAAATTCAAGAAGTTATTCAAATAATGACATCATACCTCAGTAAATTGATTAAAGAAGAAACAGCCTATGAAATTAACGTTGGAACATACAGAAGAGAAATGGAACGCTATGGTGGTAATACTATAATAGAGGCTGAAAAAATGTTTTATTATCATAGTCAAAAAACATTAAAGATTCTTAGTGAAACACTGTTGGAAAATGATGAAATTGTTAGAATATTTGCAGCATTAAAAGATATAGATGATTTGTTGGATTATTTTAAAATTTCATTATTGGAACGTCAGGATTTTGCAAAAGAAAAATGTGTTTATTTTAGATTAGAACAGGATATAAACAGACATAATACTAAAAAAATGGCAGATTTATATTCAAAATATAAATCGGATATTTTTTTATTGCTCCAACATAAAAAAGAACCGGAATATTTAGAAGGACTATTTGAAATTTTAAATAGTAGTGATGAGGAAATGGAGAATATAAAAATAATTTGTAAAAAAATAAAAAAGAATAAAAAAATTGATTCTCTAACTTTAATAAGTTCCATTATTCATATGAATGTTAATAGAATATTTCGGTCTAAGCAAAGACAATATGAAATGCTATGTTTTGACTTTATGAATAAATACTATAAAACTTTAATGAAAACAAATGAAAAATAAATTAGTAATTACGATTTTATTACTATGTATATCTCTTTGTGCTCAAGGAGTAAATTACGTTACAAGTTTAGATTCTGTAAAAAAAATGGGCTTTACAGAATTGAAAAAAAAATTTGATAATTGTTCGGCAAATGATAAAAATAGATTACTGTATGGTAATACGTATTATAAAAAATCTAAATATCAAAATGACAGAATGATAATTATGGAAGGTTTGTTTATGGCCGCAACAATATCAAAAAATAAACAAATTGGGATTTCATATTTAGATTCTATTATTTCCTTATCTGCCGATAGAAGTGATTTTATATATCCGGCTAAAGCTTATATTTTAAAAAGTGAATATTTATTATATGATAATCATTGGAATGAGGGATTGATTAATTTGCTTAAAGCAGAAAAGTATTCAGAAAAAAAAAGAAATATTAAGCAGAATAGTTTCATCAACGAGCAAATAGGTTTAATTAAGACTAATTTAGGGAAATATGAAGAGGCTCTTCCGCTAATAAAACAGCATTATCTTTTTTTGAAATCAAATAATGATTGTTCTCCAGCTGAAATAAGTTATTCCACATTTCTGTTATCTGATTTATATAACAGATTAAAGAAACCTGACTCAGCCTTATATTATAATAATAAAAGGTTAAAAGAGATTAAACCACAAAATGTGTATTATAAGTATCTTATTTTGAGTAATGGGATTGCTTATCATATAAAAAAGGAGTACAAAACTAGTAACATCCTATTAGATAGTGCAATCTCATTAATTTATCCGTCTTCTGATAAATTAAACTTAGCAATTAGTTATTATTATAAAGGCAGTAATATTCTAGATGGAGAAAACAATTTGCAAAAAGCTAAAATGTATTTCGAAAAAGTAGATTCAATTATGGTTATTTCTAAAGAATATACTCCTGACATTAGAAACAATTACATTAAACTTATTAAGATTTCTAAAAAATTAAATAATGATAGAAAGCAATTGTATTATTTAAATCGTCTAATTGAAATAGATATAATTTTGAATCAAAATGATCATGTTCTATCAAAGAATGTTACTAAATACTATGATACCCCACATTTATTATCTGAAAAAGAAAAGATTATTTCTAAAATCAATAGTGAAAAACAGATGTATGTACTAACAGGCTGTTTCATTTTTATTATTTTGGTTGTTTCCTTCTATTATTTATTTAAAATTAAGAGAGAAAAGAAAATTTTGGATAAACGATTCCATGACTTGATTAATAATTCAGAAAACGAATTTAAAAAAGAGTCTTCAATTGTTGATGAGAACAAATTAAGGAAGTTGGTGGATAATGAAAAAAGTAATGCGAAATCCTTTGATTTGCCTATTGCAAAAGAATTGATTGAAAAATTAAGAAAATTTGAGAATGAATTTGGCTATCTAGAGTTGAATTTAAAACTAATTGACCTTGCTGACCGTTTTGATACTAATAGCAGTTATTTGTCTAAAACTATAAATCAATATAAAGGAAAAAACTTTAGCCAATATTTAAACGATTTAAGGATAGATTATGCAGTAATTAAATTGAAGAAAGATAAAAAGATAAGAAAATATACTGTAAAAGCACTAGCAGAAGAATTTGGCTTTAATAATTCAGAATCATTTGCAAAAGCTTTTCATAGTAAAACGGGGTTGCAACCTTCTTATTTTATCAAAAAAACCAACGAAGATGTCAGTAGGGATTGATTATTTTGTTTTTGATAAACAGTGTTTTAACTTCTTTTTTAGTCTAGATTTATAAATGTAGAGTATGAGTATTGCTTGAAGATAAATACGCTTAATACATTTGTTGAAAATTAATACGAAATAGAAATAATGAAGAAAAAAAATGAGGTTAAAAAGAAACTTTCGCTAGAGAAATTTAAAATTGCTGAACTTAAAAATCGTAGAGCTATTATTGGTGGTGATGGCGGCGGCGGCGGCGGTGGAACAGCAGGAACAAATAAAATCCCACCAACGAATGTCTAAAGTAATAAGCCTTATAATTAATTATAAGGCTTATTTGTAAATTTTAGATTAATTTTGAATATATATAATTCATTAAAATATATCATTCTTTTTAGAATATGAAGAAAAAAATAATACTTGTCCTGATTTTAATTTCTAGTTTTAGTAATGATGTTTTTTGCCAAGATGTTTTACCAGAGAGACCTACAACCAAAGATTATTTTGGTAAATCAATAAATGATCCCTATTCCTATTTAGAAAATGCCAATGATACGTTGTCAAAGAGCTGGTTTAAACAAAATAGTTTGAAAACGCGTGAAATTTTAAACAGTATTACAGGCAGGAAAGATATAATTGATAAACTTGTTGAAATTGAAAAAAGAAAGTCATTTAGCGTGACTCATTTAAAAATTACTGCTAATGATTGCTTTTTTTATTTAAAGAAAACGGATCAGGACAAAAGGGCGAAATTATTTTACAAACCTTCTGAAAAGGCACAGGAAGTTATGTTATTTGATCCCAGAGAGTATAAAAAAGATTCCGGAAATGATTATTCAATCACATACTTAAAGCCATCTTGGGATGGTAAAAAAGTTGCATTGAGTTTTTCTAAAAATGGAGAAGAAATATCAGAGATTGCTTTTCTGGACGTTGAGTCAAAAACACTCTTACCAGAAATACTTTTAAACTGTTGGCCTGCAGAATTGGGAGGTGTTAATTGGCTGCCAGATGATTCAGGTATTGTTTATTTACATATACCTGTAATAGATAAAAAAAGTGCAGATTACATATTAAACACAGAATCTGTAATTTATAAACTGGGAGATAATCCTTCTGTGAGAAAAGTTATTTTTTCAAAAGAGAATAATCCAGACCTAAATATCGGTCCTGTCGATTTTCCTGAAATCTGCGAGTATAGTATAAATGATAAATATATACTCGGAAAATTAGATGGGGCAGCTGCTTATTTTGATTATTATTATGCAAAGATCGAAGAATTACATTCTGAAAAAATAAACTGGAAACCTCTTTTTAACAAAAAAGATGGCTTTAGTTCTCCTGTAATTGTTAACGAAGACATTTATTCTTTAGCGTCAAAAAGTTCGCCAAACTATAAAATTATTAAAACTAAAATTACAAACCCTGATTTTGTTAATCCTGAAATAATAGTAAATGAAGATAAAAATGAAATTATCGACAGTTATGAAGTTATTAAAGATGGACTTGTATATTCAACAACAAAAAATGGAGTACAAGCACAATTGTATTTTGTGGATAACAGTAAAGTGCATAAAACTTTAGTTTTGCCAAAGAAAGCAGGCAGAATTATTATTAGATCAAAAAACAAGTACTATAGTGATTTATGGATTTATACGAGCGGTTGGCTAAATCCATTAAAAAGATATCGTTATGATATTGCAAAAAACAGTTTTAGAGAAGATAATATTAGCCCGGTAGTTACATATCCGGAATTTGATGATTTTATTGTTGAAGAAATAGAAATACCAGGCAATGACGGCACTTTAGTTCCTGTGTCTTTGATATATAAAAAAGGAATAAAGAAGAATAAAATGAACTACGTTCTCATTGATGGTTATGGAGCATATGGCGAATCTATGAGCCCTTCTTTTCAACCTATATATTTATCATGGGTATTAAATGGTGGAGTTTATGTTGTATCTCATGTTCGAGGAGGCGGGGAAAAAGGTGATGATTGGTATACAGGTGGTTATAAAAGCACAAAACCTAACACATGGAAAGACTTAATAAGTACTGCAGAATTCCTAATAAAAGATAAAATAACCAGCAGTAAAAAGATAGCAATATATGGTTCTAGTGCTGGAGGTATTATGGTTGGAAGAGCTATAACAGAAAGACCGGATTTGTTTAAGGTAATGATTTGTGAAAATGGATTTGTTAATACTTTGAGAATAGATGTTGCTCCTAACGGGCCAAATAACATGAAAGAATTTGGAAATCCATTAATAAATGAAGAATTTAATACGTTATATGAGATGGATGCGTATCACCATATAGAGAAAGCAATAAATTACCCTGCATGTTTAATCACGACAGGAATAAATGACGCAAGAGTAGCTCCATGGATGTCTGCAAAATTTGTGGCAAAATTACGAGCATCTACAATTTCTAGTAATCCAATTTTATTTGCAGTTGATTATAATACAGGACATGGTATGGATAGCTCTAATTTACAACTTTACAATGATTACGCTGATGCATTTGCATTTGCATTTTGGCAGATGGGACACCCTAAGTTTAAATTAAAAAAATAAAGTTTGGTAGTTTTTCAGAGTTATTGATAAAATCATATTGAAAGGAAAAATTTGACACTCAGAACTCATCTTAAAAGACTAAATCGAAAAACGATATGTTGTAGTAAAAGATTGGTAGTTTTGATTGCCATTTTAAAGATTTATTTTTGGTTTTGAGATTAGTTAGTCAATTGTTTTATGGAATTAACTTAACGGGATTCGAACCAATTTTCCTTAGAAAACACTGGGGTTTTTTATTTAAAAAAAAATGAAATAAGATTTTTAGAATCACAAAAAAAGCCTGAGAATCTATACTTCTCAGGCTTTTACTTTGTCTTAGTAGCGGGAACGGGACTCGAACCCTACTGGTAAAAAAACTAAAAAACAATGTATAATATATTCGAACCTAAAGTCCGCAGATATTGATTTTACTGGATTTCTAGTTTTCAAAAATTCTCTGTAAGTTTGATTTAATCAATTATATTTTCATCCGGTAAAGCGTCCATAATTGTTTCATACTGAAATTTGTAATGTCTGTGTTCAATTACTTTGTATTTAAAAATTTCAGGATGTACCAAATAACTTCCGTAAAAGCTTTTTAAAGTATTAAGCTTACTGTCTAAATTAATTTGATTTGTAAATAAAAAAATATTTTGTTTATACCAAGAATCAATGTTTTCATTATTCCAAAACTGAGGTCTTAAAACATCATATAATTTAAATCCACTTTTTTCAAATTTTTCTATCCAATAACTGGGTTTGTTTTCATTTATATGATTTTGCCCACCCTGATAAGGTATTGCTGCTGAAAAAATAATTATATTACTTAAGCCAATTAATGTCTTAACAAAATCATCTGCACTTGTAGGACTTAAGTGTTCGGCAACTTCTAAAGAAATTGCTAGATCGAATTTCCGTTTTGATCTGTAAAACTTTTCTAAATCAAATTCTTTGAAGTTCTTTTGATTAATTTTTAACATTCTTTTGTCAACATAACCGCCGTCAATTCCTAAAATGTCAATCACACCCTTATCTTTAAAAATTTTTAACCATGTTCCAATTCCACAGCCAACATCAACAACTGATTTAGGTTCTAAAAGATTGATAATGAATGGTACTATCTCATTAGCTGCTCCGAAATTATGAAAGTTTTCCTCATGAATATATTTTACTTTTTCATTCATACGTTATAATATTATCGTTTTTTATTATTTGCATTTTTTTAATTAATCAACTGAATTTTAGATAGTAATATATCTAAAAGATTTAACCAACAAGCACTAATAATTTCCATTGAAAATTTTGAAACACTAGTTAATATGGCATGGATAATTTTCAAATTATATTTATAAAGTCTGCAGAAATTATGGTTAAACTTGCTCAGAAGCACTTTAAACGGATATTCTTTCGATTAATCTTAAAAAGCTTTATTCTTTGCCAAAATAACTTCAATTCTGCCGAAAGATTTAGAAACTATTTTCTTCGGCAGAATGTTAGTGGTGATCACAATTTCGGTATTGACAACATCCGGATATTTGATAAACCAGGACACGAAAAACAACATAAAAAGAATAGCAAATATCAAGACTGTTCCCCAACGTATCATCCAGTGTGGTACTTTGGTGAGAATGCCCTGAACTTCTTCACTTCTTAATTCAAATATATTTTCTGCCATGATTTAATTTCCTAATTGTAATTGATTTCGAACCAATTCAAAATAATTCCCTTTTTGTTGCACTAAAGCCGAATGACTTCCAATTTCGATGATTTTCCCTTTATCCAAAACCACTATCTGATCTGCATTCATAACGGTACTGAGACGATGTGCGATAACAACGACAGTTTTGTCTTTGAAGAAAATATCCAATTTTCGCATAATCTCTTTCTCATTATTGGCATCTAAAGCCGATGTAGCTTCATCAAAAAATAATATCTCGGGATTTTTATAAACGGCTCTTGCAATCAGTAATCGTTGTTTTTGCCCGGTACTCATTCCCGTTCCTTCGGCACCAATCTTTGTATTGTAACCCAGTGGAAGACCTGTAATATATTCTTTTATATTAGCAACATCTGCAGCATATACTAATCGTTCTTTGTCTACTTTATCAACTCCAATGGCAATATTATTGGCGATAGTATCACTAAAAATAAAACCTTCCTGCATGACAGCACCAATATTGGATCTCCATGCTTTTTGCGAAATGTTTTTTAGCTGTACGTTCCCAATTGCAACTTCTCCTTTTTCAGGTTCATAAAATTTAAGCAGTAATTTCATGAGTGTTGTTTTTCCGCTTCCGCTAACGCCTACTATTGCTGTTACTTTATTGGCAGGAATTATTAAACTCAACTTATCCAGAATCGGAATATCCGATCCTAAATAACGATACGAAAGGCCTTTTATCTCTATATCAGAATCGTAGGGGACTTCGTGGGTTTGATGAATTTCCTGCTGGGTTTCATCTTCTTTTTCGTGAATTTCAGACAATCTTGCCAATGATATTTTAGCATCCTGAAACTCTTTAACAAATTCAATAAGTTGCGTTATTGGTCCGTTTAAACTCCCAACAATAGAACTTATGGCAAGCATCATACCTAGTGTAATGGAACCATCAATAACTAATTTTGCTGAAAAGAATATGATAAAGATATTCTTTAGCTCATTGATTACAGAGGAGCCAATGGTTTGGGATTGCTCTAAAATCAATCCTTTTATCGAGACTCTAAAAAGCCTTGCCTGCACATACTCCCAACTCCAGCGTTTTTGCTTTTCTGCATTATGGAGTTTGATTTCCTGCATTCCGTTAATGAGTTCCATCACTTTTCCCTGTTCTTTTCCACTTTCAGCAAAACGTTTATAATCCAGTATTTTTCTTTTTTTTAGAAATAAAATAATCCACCCGAAATATATTGCACTACCTAAGAAAAAAAGTATAAATATTTGGATGTTATAATATGCTAATATTCCCCCCAGTATAAACATATTAATTGTCGAGAACAAAACATTTAGTGATGATGATGTCAAAATTCTCTCAATTCGATGATGATCATTAATACGCTGCATAATATCTCCAGTCATACGCACATCAAAAAAGGAAATGGGCAGATTCATAAGTTTTATAAAAAAATCTGAAACGAGCGAAATATTGATCCTAGTTGAAAGATGTAGTAATATCCAACTTCGAATTAGTTCCAAACCAATTCTCGCTGTAAAAAGTAACAGCTGCGCAAGAAGAACTAAGTAAATAAAGTGAATATTTTGGTTTTGTATCCCTACATCAACAATGCTCTGAGTTAAAAAAGGAAAAATTAGTTGTATTAAACTACTACCTAATAATCCAATTGACAGTTGGATTAAAAAGGGTTTGTATTTTAGTATATGTTGGGATAATGTTTCAAAGCTTAATTCTCTGAAAGTTTCTTTGCTAAAATCAGATTGAATAAATCTTGGTGAAGTATCTATTAATAAAATGATTCCTTCCTCGGTAGATTCATCGGCATTATTTCCGATCCAAAATTTAATAAAATCCTGTTTATTGTATTGAATTAAACCAAAGGCAGGATCTGAGATATAGTAAGAATCTTTTTTTATCTTATAAAGAACTACATAATGATTTTTATTCCAATGGAGTATACATGGTAATAGTGTTTCTTTTAAGGTTTTTAAATTTGATTGTGCACCAAAAGGTTTGAAACCAATTTTTTCTGCGGCATCATTTAAAAAAAGTAAATTTGTTCCCTCACGAGTCGTTTCGCTTATATCTCTCAACTCCTGAATATTGATTGTCTTACCGTAATGTTTAGCAATAATTTTTAAACATGTGGGGCCACAATCTTTATTGTCAGCCTGTCTGTAATTAGGGAATTTTTTCAATTTTATTTTTTGGCGGTGAAATGGTAAATATTTTAGAGTCAGGATAATTAATTGGACAATCTAATATTTCATATTGAAAGTATATAATTTTGACATCCTAGGACCATGCTTTTTTTATTTTTCTCCAATGTATCTGCGAATCAAGAAAAACAATTGTATTAAGAACAACTACACAGCGATTAAAATTGTTAAGGTTAATAAATTTTAGTTGAACTGATATTGTATATATTTGGAATTTTATTTGGAATTTTAAATGATGTTTTTCTTTTTTTGAATTCGATAAGATGATACATTATTCCTTCCATATTTTTGTTGTAAATAATTTTTCCGTTGTCAAAAACAATTTTTCCAGGATTGCCTTCTAAGAGAATAAAATCAAAATGAGCCCTGACTTCTTTAGTTATTTCTCCGGCTTTAATTACATGAGTAAAACTCTCAATTTCTGTTTTAAATTCAAAGATTGATTTATTAAAAAACAAGGGAGCATAACCAAGTTTACTACATTCATCAAAGCACCAGGAATCATAATGGGACAATACAAATTTATAATCTTTGCTTCTCATAAAAAAAGTATTCATTTTGTCATTATTCTGATACAATGAAAAACAGCCTGTTGTGTAATCATGCCTCATACTAAGATAATCGTAATTTTTGATCATTTCCTCAGTTAAAAAACCTCTGATATCTCCATAAATAATATCTAAATCGCATTGCCCCCAGTAAGAATAGTTTCTAAATACTTCTGGAAATAAAAAACCATATGCGGGCTTAAAATCATTTAGTTTAAATGGATAATCCAGGCTGACATTAAAACCTAATTTTTTAGTGGCTATTGTTTTTATTTGGTCAAGTGTCTTGTTAATGATAATTAAATTATCAGGTTTATTTGGAATTTTTTCTTGATTATCTGTAATAATATAAAAATCAATTGTTGGATTAAATGAACAGGAATGTACATAATACGGAAAGTACCATGGATATGCACCATACCAGCAGGTAAGTACTGCTATCGAGGTTAATTGTTTCATAATTTATTTTTAATATTTTTCTTTTTACATTTATGAAATTACATTGATTATCATCTTGTAATGGTGGTGGTTGAATAAGTAAATAGTTTAATGAATTATTATGCAGGTCTATTTTTTTTATCAATTATAATAAAATCTTCATCCTCTGACAGATCATCAATAAAATATTTTATATCATTTCTGTCATATTGTTTTGGAAAAAAGTATTCATTGATAATTATGGAAGGTGTATATGTTATGTGGTTAAGTTTATTCCACTGCAACTGCTTTTCAAGTATTTGATCAGCCCTAACTTCATTAAGTTTTGAATTTTCTAAAATTTTCAATTTGGTTACATCTTTATTTGTAAACCAATTTCTTAATGCTTTGATAAAGGCTTCTTGTCCCTGGTTTATGTAGATTGAAACCAATTTGTGATGTAGTATTCTTGATTCAGGGCTAATATTTTCATAATCATAATAATTAAAATGAATGTCGAAAGAAATTTTTTCAGCATATTTATCTAGTAATTCTTCCATAACCCAATGCGCTTTTGCACAATATCCACAGTAAGGGTTGGTAACCATTATTATTTTTACCGGAGCAGTATAACTACCTAAGAAAATAGTCTCATCTGGGAGCATTGGAGTACTTTTTATAAGATCCGAAGCCACTAGATTATTTTTGAAAATTGTATAATTTCGCATAAAGCGACTGCCTTTGAACTGAAATTCCTTTAGGGTCTTTTTTTGGAGCAGTAGTTTTTTGAGTTCAAACCATACCAAGGATATTGAGGTAAATATAAATATGAAGATGATACTTGGCAATCCTAAAAATTTAATTGAAACCGGGATTAAAAAATAAATGTATACCAACTCAATGAGAATTATGGAAATAATGACTAAACAGATCGGACACCATTTTTTTTCAACAAATTTTTGATAATATACTGAAATTAATAATACAGGGATTGAGTAAATAAGTAATAAATTTTGAGAAGAAAAATATGTTACTGTATCTGCTATAAATAAAAATGATAACAGTCCCAAAAATTGAGAACTAAAGAATATTATACTTAAATCACTAAAATTAATGACTTCAAAAAATTTCCACTTATTTGAACTTACAACTGTGGTACAGTTGGAAGAAGAGGTTATATTGCAAAAGTTATTAATTAATTCGCTCTTAGTTCCAAATAAATCCTTTAAAGCCGCAATAGAGAATAATATACCCAAAAAAGGTAAAACAAAGAAGAATTTTGTTACTAAATTAATTTCAAATTCTAATAGTATTAATAAAAATAATCCTAACCATAAAATAGGCAGTACCCAATTCCACATATTTATACTGGGTTGTTGAATGTTATCTGTTTTAGGTTTTTCTACTAGTAGTACAATATTTCGCCATGCCATTTCAAGTTCTTTTTTCGATAGTATTCTTCTGTTTTTATCTTGTGAACAATGATAGACATCACTTTTTTTCTCAATTAAATAAAATTGTAAACGATTTCCTTCCATGGATAACCATGCTAAATAGCGATCTGGTAATAAATCAATTTCAGATTTTTGAATAGATAGGGCGCTATTATCTATATTGAAAAAACTCAATGTATCAACGGTAGATGTCAGAGAAGGATAATCTGGATGGGATTCAATTTGAAATTCAAATTCGGATTTGTTTATACTGATCTCTTCCCTTTCCAAATATTGGAAAAGAAAGTTGAAATTTTCGGTCATTATTATCTGGTTTAGGTTATTTATTATAGAGAGGTGAATTAGTAAAAAGCATTTTTATTTGGCATTTCAATTGTATTTTTTTAATTTTGATAGTGTAGACTGGTAAGTATTTTTGCTTTAATTTTTAATCCAATTTTGAGCAATTCATTCTTTAATTCATCTCAAGAGTTTTATAGAGGTTAGTATTTTATAATACTGTCTCTATATTTGAAAGTGCTTTTTTGTTTTATTTTATCCAGGATATTAAAATCATTGGATTGCTTTTAAAATGTAGCTTTCAAGCATTAAAAAGTTGCTGTCACTAGGGTCAGTAGAATTATAAATTATCGTTCCATTTTTATCAACTACAATATACTGTGGAATGCCTATAATATTGAACTGTTTAATAATGGGACTGGATCCTGCTTTCAAGCCATCAGAAACGTTTATCCAATCTAATTGATTTTTGAAGATGTGCTCTTTCCACTTTTTATCGTTGTCATCAAAATTAAAATAGATCACTTCAAGACCTTTATCTTTATAATTATTATAAAATGATTTCAATTTAGGCTCCATTTTTTTGCATGGAGTGCACCACGTTGCAGAAAATGCAATAATATATGGCTTGCCTAATAATGAAGCATTGGTAAATGTATCTTCTTTATCTGTTTTAATTTTAAAGATTGGAACTTGATGCTGAGTACTTGTTTCTTTTTCAACTTTCATAATATGTAAACATTCTTTAATAAATTCATTTCCTAAAGGGGTGTTTTTAATAGATTCATTAAGATTGTTGAATATTTCTACTAATAAAGAAGGAGATTTGATATAAGGCCTATAATGTAATGATTCATATAAAAAAATTAATGAATAAAATGAATTAGAATAGTTTTTTACTATTTGTAATTGTTCTTTTCTTAATTTAACAGTAATTTCAGGATTGTCCAGCATCTTTACCATTGAAATTTCTTCAGGTTTTTTTGGGTCCCAAGTTTTTACATTTGAAGCATATTTTTCAAAGTAATTCTCATATAGATAATTTAGTTTGTTATAAAGGTCATTAGAGACAGACACCGGACGTTTTGCATTTGAAAACAAACTTGTAGAATGAACTTTTGGAAAATCTACATTTATAACATTGATTCCGTTATCCAGAATAAAACGAAATTTATCTGGATCAGATCGAATTTTACTTTCATCTATAAAAAACAAATTTGCAATTTCTGATTTTTTATTTAATTCTCCTGAAAATTGAAATGAACCTTTTTGAATAATGCAAGAATCAATTTTCACATATTCATTTAAAGAATAATCATCTCGGATTTCCAGATAGATTTTTTTCTTTGTTGAATCCTGAACTTTCCCTTCTAACACAAATTTATATTGGCTAAAAGAATAATTACAAGCTAATGCTGCCAGGAAAATAAATATTTTTTTCATAAATTTTTATGTTGTCTTTGGATAAAATAAAGAGGTTTTAATATTTATAAAACCTCTCTAAATGATTATTTAAACTTTGCAATGTGAATCAGAAGCAACTCGTCCACCTACATTGCAAACACAGTCGTTACTTGAGACATCGCATCTTCCTTCGCCATTGAGACCACATCTGACATTAGGTAGTTCACAATCTCCGGCACTACCAGCCATTATACTTCTCATTTGATTTCTTGACAAATTCTTCAAATTTACAAGACTAATTTTTTCAATTTTTTTCATTTTCCAATTTTTTGTTGTTTATAAAAATTCTTAAAATTCAAAATAAATCTCTCATGTTGTCTTACAATAAAAATCACGTCGACTTAATTTTATAATAGTAAAAATATAAGATATTTATTTCAAATATAAGAGGAGTAGAACAAAAACATTATGCGATTTTATGCGAATTAAGCTATCTTATATTGAAATATGTTATTATTTGATTATAATAATAGTGAGAGTATTCTTTTCTTTTACTTACTATTTTGTTGATTTTTTCAGAAAAATAATAATTATAATCAGTAGTTTTATTAAGTTCTTTAGGGATAAATAGAGAAAAAATATTTTTCTTTGTAAGAAAAAAAACAAGTGTCGAAATTACATTTAAAAAATGCAAGATTAAATAAAGGATTGTCTCAAGAAACATTGGCTGATTTAATAGGAATGACTCAATGCAATTATAGTAGAAGAGAGAATGGAAAAAAAGAAATTACATTAAATGAATGGACCAAAATTGCAAATGTTTTAAATGTCAATTTAGATGAAATTTATCAACCATTTGTTAATAATGCGATTTCAGATATAACAAATGATAGTCAAATTCAAATTGAATTGAAATCAAAATCTATATATATAGAATCTTTAGAAAAAGAAAATGCATTTTTAAAGAATAAAATAAAAGATCTTGAAAAATAGTTTTATTGGATTTTAATTAGATATATAAACGAATTGGTTCTGTCGCATTTAGCTACGTTTTAACTTTGCTTTTTTAAATTCTTAAACTCATGAATACGAAAGGTCATTGTTATCCAAAATACATAATTCTTCAGGCAGTATATTTCAAACTAAGATTTACACTTAGTTACCGGGATGTTGAAGAACTAATGAAGATTAGAGGAGTCATTGCGGATCATGCCACTATTCAGCGTTGGGTTTATAAGTTTATACCTTTCATTGAAGCTATTTTTAGCAGCTCTTCCCGCTATTCGTTCCACCCGAGCTCCAGCGAACTGGCGAAGCAATCTTTTGTGCCGACCCCCAGCACAAAAGGATTTCACTGCTATCGGGGCTAGGGCTGCTGAGGAGCCCGGCTCTTTTGACTAATAAAAATAAGTAAGGTTATAAAAAAATGGCACCAATTGTCTTCAATTGGCGCCATTTGGCTTGTTTGTGACCTCGACGGGACAAATTTCTATAAATTTTATGGAAGATTTGAAGAGATTGGCTTACTACATGTGGGTACTGTCTTTGATTGGCTTTATGAATCTGGTTTGGATGTCCTGTCGGGGATTGATGGAAAATTATTAAAATTAATCCTATACGGTTGGGTATTCTTTTTGTTTTTTATAAGTTTAAAAAAATGGTAGCTTTTTCTTATTTGAAATTAGAATTTTTAGTTTTGGCTTCTTTTTATGCTATTATCAACAAAAAACCGATACTGGCTTTTAATTCACTTTTTGCTTCATATTAACAATGTCCCACCATCAATAACCAGGCTTTGTCCTGTCCCGTGTTGCTGTTTCATCAGATATAAGAATCCGTCGGCAACATCTTCAATTTCACCCACTCTTTTCAAGAGGAGAATATCTGCATAATACCTATACATATCCTCGCGATCGGCTTCGGGCATTGTATCCCACAAATTGCTTTTTAAAACACCCGGCACTACACAATTAACCCGAATAGGTGCTAATTCAACAGCCATAGCCCTTACAAAAGCCTCGATGGCTCCGCATATGGCGGAAGCTACTGACCATCCCGCTCCCGGACGTGCATTGGCAGTTCCGCTGGTCAGGGAAATAGAACCACCCTGATTTATAAAAGGCGTAGCATATTTTACCGCCGCAACAGCACTCCAGAAACGCAGGTCAAAAAAAGATTTTGTAGTATCAATATCGGTTTCACTAATAAGGCTTAATTGAAGATTCTCACCAGCTGTATAAATCAGATGGTCAAAATTTCCAATTTTCGTAAAGAAGCTCCCGATATTACTCTCCTTGCTTAAATCTAACGCAAAGCCTTCTGAATTTTTAGGCAGCTGACGTAGAGCATTATTGATGCGATCCATGTTACTGGACACTATAATAACTTTTGCTCCCTCTTGCGCAGCAGCGATAGCGGTAGCTAATCCAATGCCGGAACTGGCTCCCAATAAAATGATCTTCTTACCCGAAAGGGTTTTTAAATTTGTATTCATAAAATTAAATTTACATAAACGGAGATTAGTAATAATTAAAAAGAGCAATTGGCATTATCGATATTTCTCAATTCCCATTATTTAATTATGATTGCAAATCTCCTGAAAATAAAACTTGTGATACTTAACAAATGGTAAAAACGAATCGGTTTTTTGTCAGGTATTATTCAAAATTAAGTTATAATTTTGATTGCCTAACTAATTTGGATCAACATGCCAGTCATCACTAACAACCTCATTTCTTTTTTGCAGCAGTATCATATATTTGAAGAAAATCAAAAAGAATTAATTTCAGAATATTTTATGGAAAGCAGCCATAAGGAAGGAGATTATCTTTTTTATTGTGGGCATGTACCAGATGAATTATTCTTTATCAGTTCGGGTGTCCTCAGAATTTTAGTGCAAAATGAAAACGGTAATAATGTTACCCACTTCTTTTTAAAAGAAAATCAATTTTGCACCATTTTGAACAATTTTAAGAATGGGACAGTTGCTACAGAAAGCATCCAGGCAGCTTGTAATACCCAGGTTTTTAGAATTTCAAAAAAACAACTGGAAGTACTCTATTTAAAGATTCCTGCCATTGAATCTATTATAGCACAAACTATTCAACAAACTCTTTTAGACAAGATTCTGATCCGGAATAGTTATCTGGGACAGGATTCAACAACTAAATATCGAAAATTCATAGAGCAGCAGTCTGATATTGCATCTCGTGTATCGCTAAGTGATATTGCAGCATATCTTGAAATAACACCACAATCTCTGAGCAGGATTCGAAGAAATATTAAGTAAAATAGTCACCTCATAAAAGGATGATGAAAAAAACTAAGAAATCAATCTTCGGAATTCAGTTGGAGATGTTTTTAAAAAATATAGGTTTCGGCTTGGATTCAATATGAGCGAGCAGGTTTTAACATCAATTATACCCAAAACTAGTATTTTATTTTAAATAATAAATACTTATAAATTCGTGTAGTTTTTGAAAATGGCAGTGCATTTTAAATTAAGATTTACACTTAGCTATCGTGACGTTGAAGAAATAATAAAGATTAGAGGAGTGATTGTGGATTATGCCACGATCTAGCGTTGGGTTTATAATTTTGCACCTTTGCTTGAGTCAGAGATGAAGAAGAGAAAAGGCAGAGTGGGGGCGAGTTGGAGGTTGTATGAAACCTATATCAAAGTAAAAGGTATTTGATGTTATTTATATCGAGCAATAGATAAATCAGGTAATACGGTTGACTTTCTTTTGACCAGAAAAAGACAAAGAATGAGTGTTTGATCATTTCTAATTAAAGCAATTAGTAATAACTACAAGCCAAGAGTAATAAATATTGATAAAAGGGGTTCTAATACTGCCGCTATCAAAGTCTATAACAAACGTTCGTTCTCAAAGACTAAGATCCGACAGTGTAAATATCTCAATAATATTATTGAACAGGATCATCGTTTTATCAAGTGGCGAATACAAAATGGATTAGGCTTTAAAAGTTTTGAATCGGCAAGACGAACATTGGGCGGAATTGAATTTGTGCATATGCCCAGAAAGAATCAGATGATTGAACCAGGTACAAGTATGTTTAAATCATTCTGTAAATCGGTGGGCTAACTTTTAAATTACTTAAATTCTTATATTTGATTCTGACAGATGCGACAAAACCCAGTAAGAAAAAAAAGCAGTTCAATGAGTTGCTCTTAGTAAACTCAGAAATGAGTTGTTCTCAGTTGTAGGGGCAAAAAATTAACGGCGTAAAGATGGATTCTCATTCATAGATTCATCGATCCTAAGAGTTTTTGCTTTTTTAGCAATTATTTTAATTTCGTGTTTGATGATTTTACCATTCTCATTTACTTCTAAGACATAAGTTCCAGTGGGATGACCTTCTAAACTTATTGTTTTTGAAACCTCTAATTTGTGGACTATAGCTTGTTTGGTATAGATTAAATTGTGGTTTTGATCATAGATCGAGAAAGACGAGGTATTAAGAGCATCAAGAGTAAAGTTTAGTATTTTTGCGTTTGTAGTTGCTATGTTTAAAATGTAATCTCCTTTTTTACCTTCATAAGTCAAAACCGCTATCAATAACAAGGCAGTAATTAAGCTCTTTATAATATATATTGTAATTGTTTGATATTCAGGTAAATTTGGGGATGAAAAACTAAAAAAGAAGTTCGATTTTATGCAAAAAAACTTGTTTTTTAATTATGTAAATTATTGAATTATAGATGTTTTAGTGTTTTTCTTAAAACTTATGTTGCAAAATGTAATAGTTGGGTGTTTTTCCTGTCATTTTTTATAAAAAATCGTAGTAAGTCCTATGGCCATGCATCTAAGAAGCTATAGAAGACCTATTAGGATGATATAGAAGAACTTGTAAAGTAGGTATTACCCCAATTTAGAGAATTATGTAAGTTAATTCTTTAATGTAATTTGTTTTTGTATATCTTTGATAATGCGTTACTTGCATTTACCAAAAACAGAACTCAATAAATTTTATATGCCTGTGTAAATTAACGCAAAATAAGCCTTTAAGAATTATTCATAACATCATGTCTAGAATTTAAAGGAAAGGAAAAGAGCGAGTAGTGAAATACTTGCTCTTTTTTGTTTAATTTAGTTATAAGTCTGTTTGAAGTGGTATACTAGGTATCTCATTATCTTTGTATAAAGTAAAAGAATAAGCTTATGCAGTTTGATCTTCTGTTGTTGCCAAAGGGGCATTTAACTGTACAGACTCAATTCCTTTATCTCTGGCAATGGAACTTTCATACATTTCGCTAGTGCCGATAATTTGCCCATTTGCAGCTTTTAAATTGAAATAGGGCCTGTCATTACCCGATGTTTTCTTATTGAATCTAGCAGTATTCTGTGAATTGAATTTTACCGAGTCTATCCCATTGATGCAATTGGATTTGGCTGTATAACCTTCGCTGGATAGAATAGTTTGCCCATTTGTGGCTTTTAAATTAAATTGGAATTCCCCGTTGGTTCTTTTGGTAATAATAAATTTTCCCATTTAGGCTTTTGTTTGAGTTAGTTTGTATTTATAAAATTGTAAAATGGAATTAAATATGGTGCATCATTTTTAAAGTTTGGCAAAAAAACCGGATGCTTTGCAAGTGTTGTATAAAATTACAGTTAGTTTATAAGGACCATACTATTGGCCCCTTGAATAGAATACCTTAAATTAATCGAAACTTTAAATTGCTTTTTTCAATTGAAAACCAGTCTATTTGTAAAACCTCTTTAATAAATGATTTCAGATCAACGAATGAACTTGGTTTTACCGCATAAAATGTCGCCCCAAGATCGAAAGCTTTATCTATAATTAGAGGATCACTAGAGGTGGAAAGTATGATCACAAATAATTCTTTCAAATTCCCACACTGATTTCTTATTTCTTCCAAACATTTAAGTCCATCCTGTTTGGGCATGTTGATATCCATGAAAATAATATCGGGTAGAGGATTTGGCTCTTTGTAAAGTATATCCATCAACTGCTGACCGTCCTGGGCTTGAGTTAGAATTACTGTGTTGTCTATCTCAGACAATGCTTCTGCAAACATTTCACGGTCATCATCGTCATCGTCAGCCAAATAAATATTTTTTTGAGAATAGGGAAGCGGTAGAGTCATATCTATTTTTTTTTTATTAGACTAATACTAGGGTAGGAATTTAGAAAGCGACAAAGGTTTATCTAAAATAGATAGCTGTTAATTGATTGAAAAACAAGAGTAATACTCCTGTCTAAGTTAAGAAATAAAAATGTAAAAATGTAAAAAGGTATATCCAGTTTATAAATCAAAACCTACAGAAAATTGCCAAACCCTATTTTGTGCTTTATCCTTATCATATAAATCCCCTAGTCCTAAATGGTAGCGTGCCGATAAAGTTATACCGGAATTTGTTTTAAATCCTGCTCCAAAGTTTAATCCCCAATCAAAACTATTGGGATCATATTCTTGTGAACTGCTGAAAAGCCCATCATATTCTTCTTTATGTGATATGGCTAATCCAACTTGTGGTCCGGCTTCCAAAAAGAAATTTTTAGAAGGGTAGGCTTTAAGCATTATTGGCAAGTTTATATAATCTAACTTTTGGGTAAAAGTCCCGCTACTATTTGTTATTTTATATCCTTGTTGAGAATATAGCAATTCAGGTTGTATAGAAAAGCTTTCGCTGATAAAAGACTCACCGTAAACTCCTATATGAAAACCATGTCGTTGCCCGGTTTCTCCATCTCCGTCAAAACTTACCGCCGCCAAATTATAGCCTCCTTTTATTCCTGCAGTGGATTTAGGAATAGTGTTGTCCTGTGCATTTATTGTTGTTACGGCACCAAAAAATAGTGCTATTATTGAAAATTTTATTTTCATCTGTTTGGTTTTATAATTGTTTATTTATTAAATTTTTATTTTCCTCCATTGGCACGAAGGTCCGCAATGCATTGCGCATCTAACTCAGGGGCAGTACCTGCTGAAAGCATATTAGAAATACCGGCATTAGATTCTGATGACCAATACATTAAGCATGTTTTTTCAATGCAGTGTTTCGGATGTTCTGTGTCTTCATGATTGCTTTGCAGGGACGTTCCAAGGTTTGTGAGCCCTAGAATATGACCAAATTCATGGGTAATTACTGTGGTCTCCAGCAAACTTCTGTTGGGTTCAAATGGACTGTCGCTTAGATTCTGAATAGTTTGTTCAAAAATAACAAAAGAAGTATTTCTGTATGCCGTTCCAAGAATAAGTGAAGTTTGAGTGTCTTTTGAAGATTTTCCGTCTGCAAAAAATGCCCAAAGGGCTATTTGGTCTGAATTGTTGTATTTTGTACGATTAGCATTTTCAATATTTACGATCTCCTGATCGGTGTAAGATGCATTTCCCGGAGCTGGTATAGCATGTTTTACAACACTGATACCGTTTGGTTTGTATGTCCTTGCGGTAATAAAACTTACAAAATTATTGATTGCTGTACTGCTGGGTTCAAAACCGGTTACATACACCACTTCAATAACCATACTCTTAAATTTTTTATCTGATAGTAAATCATTAGCAGAACTTCCGGTTTGCTGTCTGTTTGCACTAGTACTTAGGGCAACTGAATTGTCTGTGCTATCATCCTTTGAACAAGACCCAACAGAGAGCAACAAAATAATGGTTAATAGAGAAAATGTTTTTTTCATTTATTATTTTCATTAGTATGTATTTTATTACGAACAGCGAAATTAGCGCTGTCCGCAATAAACTACCAGTTAAAATCCAGTTATATTTGTTTCAGTACAAGTGTTGCCCCCGCATCAGTTGTGCTTTGTAAGGTGATGGTTGTAGCGGTAAAATTGGTTACTTTCCAGGTATTATTCAGCAAAGCAAAGGAAGCATTCCCTGAAAAATTCAGTTGTAGAAGTACATTTAATTCCGAGCTTACCCCGTAGGTTCCATTGACAGTTGTATTTAGTAAATCTGTAGCTTTTACAAGTAAATTATTTGTAAAATCGATGGTAAAATCTTTATAGTTTACCGCTGAGTTTACGCCTGCCTTTACAAAGGACTCTACTTTAAATTTTCCATTAACTAAAATAGGCTCTATTTTTTTAACATTTTCAGCAGCCAGAGTTAATGCTTCTTGTGTTTTTACAGCTGCATTTATAGTGGCTTGCAATTCAGCATCACTGGAAAGCGTTACTTTGCTTCCATCTGCAATTGTTGCTGATATTGGGTAGTTTACAGAATATAATTCTGTACTGCTTAAATTAGACATATAGGTAAATAATTGTTGTTCTGATGTAATAACAACGTTTCCTGTTTGTTTAAAACTTAAATCAAATGTCAAAATTGTAATGGGAAAGCTGATATTTACAGAAGAAACGGCGTTCTGACCCGCTACTTCCGCTGCTGTACAGGCAGTAAGAATCGCATTATATTCTGTTTGACTATTAACAATAACCTCACTGTAATTGCTTAATTTAACTTTTAATGGAAATTGTAATACAACAGTATCCTGATCATCGTTAAATTGTCCCAAAATAGAAATAACTTGTTGGTAATCTGCCTGGCTCAGGATAGAAACCTGAACTCCATTAACTTTAGCGGTAACGGGTAACAAAATGGAAGAACATGATGCTCCATCCAAAAAATCATCAAAGGAACCGTCATACATAGAAGTACGTTTAAGGTTACTTGTTGTAGTTGAATTGGCTGAATTTGTATTTGGATTTTCGCCCTGTTCATTATCAATTTCACTTTGGCATGATGTAAAACCTAAAATAGCCATCAATGCAACTGCGGTAACAATTTTTAATTTTTTCATAATTTTAAAATTTTATATATTTTTATAGTAACCAGCGATGTTTTTAGCGCCTTTCTATTGGTAAGACAACCGGGATTATTTTTACCCTATGAAAAATTTAAAAAAAATATAATTTTTTGCAAATAAAATCATAATTCACTGATAGTTAATATTTTATTATTTTGATAAATTTTCATAAAAAAGCAATTACGATCAATTCAGCTATTTTTGAAAAATTAATTTACATTTACAAACTACAAAAAAAGAATTAATATCTCAATGAGCGACAAGAAAAGTAAACTTTGCCAAGAAAATCACTTTAGGGACTTTTATTTAACGCATGTACAATCAGCAAATAATTTTGCTTATTACAAATGTGGAGATGACCAGACTGCATTAGATCTGGTGCAGGATGCGTTTGCCAAAATTTGGGAAAATTGCTCTAAAATAGACTTTAGTAAAGTCAAAACGTATTTGTTTACCAGTATTAATAATTTATTTCTAAATACAGTAAAACATCAAAAAGTAGTATTAAGGTACGCTAAAGATGCGCCTAATCTGGATATCCATAATCAAAGCCCTGACTATTTGCTTGAAGAGGAAGAATTCAGGATTAAACTCACCAATGCAATTGCATCATTGAGTGATGTACAAAGGGAAGTTTTTTTATTGAATAGAATAGAGGGGAAAAAATACAGGGAAATTGCGGAGCTACTCGACATTTCTCAAAAAACGGTAGAAAAAAGAATGTCCGGTGCACTACAAATATTAAAATCCCAGATAGAAAATATATAATTTAATGATTTAGCTATAGGGTAATTTAAAAGTTAATTGTCTTATAAACACAGAGGTATAAAATGAAAAACGAAAAAGAAATATTAAAATGGTTCAATAATGAGCTTTCAGGTAAAGAAATTGAAGATTTAAAACAATCGGAAGATTTACAAACACTTGAAAAGATTAATCATTATGCATCGCAATTCGAGACTCCAAAAGTAGATATTCATGCTGCTCTGGAAGCTTTCGAAGCCAGAAATCATTCTAAAAAGAAACCAAAAGTAAGAACTTTAAACTACAAAGTTTTTTACCGCGTAGCAGCTGTGCTGGCTATTGTGCTTGCTTCTGCCTATTTCTTATTTTCCAATAACATTACATCATTTGAAACTTCAATAGCGCAAACAAAATCGATTACATTGCCAGATCATTCTCAGGCAATATTGAATGCGGGCTCAAAATTAAGTTTTAACGAAAAAAAATGGGCAGTTAAAAGAGATTTAACTTTAGAGGGAGAAGCTTTTTTCAGGGTAAAGAAAGGACAGACTTTTAGTGTCAACACTGCTGCGGGTGTAGTAAAAGTTTTGGGAACGCAATTTAATGTAAAACAGCGCAAAAACTACTTTGAGGTTACTTGTTATCACGGTCTGGTAAGTGTTGCCTATAAGCAGACAGCCGTTAAACTACCACCCGGAAAAACCTTTAGGGTTATAAATGGCACCATTGAAGCCGTTGAAGATTTTAATGCAAAAAAACCTTCCTGGCTTGAGCAGGAGTCTAGTTTTGATAAAATACCACTCAATCAGGTTATTGCAGAGCTGGAGCGCCAGTACGATATAAAAATAAAAACAGAAGGTGTGGATACCTCAAAACTTTTCACGGGAAGTTTTACCCATACCAATGAACAAATAGCACTTCAAGCCGTTACTATCCCGCTTAAATTAAGTTACAGGATCGAGGGAAAAACCATTATATTTTATAATTATGGTCTCAAATAAAGGACTGATTTATATATTGATTTGTATTGGCAGTTTTTGTTATGGACAAAATACGGCCAAAAAAATACCTTTAACTGAGGTTATTATTGCAATAGAAAAACAGTTTAATATTAAGTTCTCCTATGCTGTTGAAGATGTGGCAGCGGTGACCATTGAGAAACCGAATGCTTCTTTCACATTAGAGCAGACCATTGAGTACCTCAACTCGAAAACCCTTTTAAATTTTAAGGCTTTAGACGACCGGTATGTTACCGTTTCAGTACTAAACAAAACAATAGCCATTTGTGGAACCGTTTTATCCGACGAGACTAAATCTGGTCTGCCCGGTGCCTCAGTGTTTGTGGATGATATAGGCAGGCACTCCATAACAGATCAAAACGGTAAATTTAGTATGCAGGATATTCCAATAAATGCCACAGTGACTGTTTCCTATGTGGGTTTTGAATCCAGACAACTTATTGCTAAAGAATTGTTTGCTGCACAAAACAATTGCAGGGAGATAATTCTTACTACTAAAAACGAGGAATTGAATCAGGTTTTGATCAATGTTTATTTGACTCCCGGTTTGCAAAAATATGTCGATGGAAGTACGGTTTTAAATACTAAAAAATTCGGTATCCTTCCCGGATTAACAGAACCTGATATCCTGCAGTCCATTCAGATATTGCCCGGAGTTGAAAGTACCAATGAAAGTATCGCAAATATTAATGTACGCGGCGGGACTAATGATCAGAATTTAGTGCTCTGGGACAATATTAAGATGTATCATTCTGGCCATTTTTTTGGCTTGATATCCGCTTATAATCCCAATCTTACCAATAAAGTTGTTGTGAGTAAAAATGGAACAAGTGCTGAATACAGTGATGGTGTTTCGAGTACTATCAATATGTATACAAAAGATTTGGTTTCGAATACCTTTTCAGGTGGTGCAGGTATTAACTGCATTAGTGCTGATGTTTTTTTAGAGATTCCAATAACTAAAAAATTAGAATTTCACATCTCAGGACGTCGTTCCATTACTGATGTGGTTGAATCTCCTACCTACACCCAATATTTTGACCGTAGTTTTCAGGATACTGAAATCAATGCCGATAGCGACCAGTATGACACCTCTTCTGATTTCTACTTTTATGATTATACGGCTAAATTGCTTTTCGATTTGAACGAAAAACATCAGTTCAGGGCCAATATTATCGGGATTAATAATGCTCTGGATTACTCGGAAAGGCGGACAAATTCAAGTCAAACCCAATCTAAAATCAGCAATTTATCCCAAAAAAATATTGGTTATGGAGGAAACTGGAAAGCACAGTGGAATTCAAAGCTAAGCACAAACTTAATAACGTACCTTTCCCGCTATAATATTGATGCTACTGATTACAGGGTAGAAACAGATCAGCGCTTAAATGAAGCCAATGAAGTACTGGAAACAGGAACTAAACTCAATACCTATTACAAAAGTAACGATAACCTGAATTTTTTGCTAGGTTATCAGTATAATGAAACAGGAATGCTGAACCAAACTGCTGTTAACAAGCCATCTTATGTTAACACTAAAAAAGATGTCTTACTAAATCATGCCCTATTCTTTGAGTCCCAATATAATAGAAAGAATACCTATTTGAGAGTGGGATTACGTGCTAACTACTTTCAAAAGTTTGATAAGTTTTTAATAGAACCGAGGGTAAATGTTCGGCAAAAATTATCAGAGCAGTTTGCTTTAAAATTAGAGGGGGAATTTAAAAATCAGTCTACAACCCAAATTGTGGATTTTGAAGATGATTTTTTGGGTGTCGAAAAAAGGCATTGGGTTTTAGTAACCAATAAAGATTTGCCTATTGCCACAAGTAAACAAGGCTCTTTTGGGGTAGAATTCAATAAAAACAAACTAAATATTGAGGCGACAGGATTTTATAAATTTGTTGATGGCATAACAGCCTCAAGCCAGGGTTTCTATAACAACTTTCAGTTTACCAGTGCCAGCGGAAGTTATACGGCCAAAGGCTTTGAATTTTTAGCCAATAAAACAGCCCGTCAATATAGTGTCTGGATGAGTTATACCTTTAGTACAAATAATTATGAGTTTGATACTCTTACCCCTTCTGTCTTTCCTAACAATGTCGATATCAGACATTCTGTATCGATTGGTTTTTATTATGAGATTCTTAAAAATGTAAAAATATCGCTCGGGGCCATGTGGAGAAACGGTCAGCCTTACACCAAACCGGTTGATGGTGATCCGACGGTACAAAGCGGAAATAAAACCCTGGTAAATTATGATGCTCCCAATAGTGAGAATCTGGATAATTTCATGCGTTTGGATGCTTCTTTAAATTATAATTTTAATTTCTCACCATCCACTACAGCTTTGCTAACTGTTGGTGTCATTAATCTTACCAATCGGGATAATGTTATTAATCGCTATTATAAAGTTAATCCAAAGGACTCCAATGAGGCTGTCGAGGTAGATAACAAATCACTGGGTTTAACACCCAATATTAGTTTTAGGGTAAATTTTTAATTAGAAAGACATTTAATTTTACAAACCTTCAATACGTTAGAAGAGGATAATTTGGAAAAAGCCCTGCATGAGAGGGCAGGACTTTTTATTAAGTACACCAATAGTTACAAATTTAAATCTTCCAAATATTTAAATTTTATTTAGTGAATTAACATTGCTAAAATATATAATTTCATTTTTTTGCAAAAAAAATGCCAGAAAGATTGGCCTTTTTGCGGTTTCTACATTAAAATATTTTTTTTGTAGTTTATTTCTTTCATTTTTTTTATATTTGAATTGCATTGATTTATGCTGGGATTCAAAGCATTTACATAAAATATTTAAAGATTAACTTACCAACTTCCTTTTGTTAATATTGATTTAGAGCAAATAGTGATATTTGCTCTTTATTTTGGAAGGCTGCACATTCGAACCTAGTAGCTGTAGTTCTTGATTTTGCTATTTTACTTTTTAAAATAATTTGTGCCACGATGATGCCACAAAACTAGACACGTCAACAAGTTAGAAAAAAATTAACCTTACTGCCTTAGCTTTTTGTGGCAAAAAAGGTATCCATTCCATATTCTGAATCTTTTTTACTTGCCATAATTTGATTACCCCAATGCCGTGTTCCACTTTCTTCTTTTCCAACACTTAGCCTACGGTCATGCTTATTTTGGTAAATTCTTTCCGTGTTAACTTCTGGTTTGGGTGGGTACATTACTTTATTATAATAATTGACCTTTGAGTTATCCTTTAGCTTTACACCATTTGGAATAAACTCATAATCAAACTTTAAGTGAATCAGAACTTTACATAGTTCCATTGTATCTGGCATACCCAGTCGGTCATTCATTAAAATGCCTGACTGTAACAAATTCAGCAGTGCATTGTAACCTCTTTTTTCCTTTACTAATCCTGATGCTTTCAATATATATGCATCAACTTCTACGGCTTTTTCGACATCTGTTTTCACCTTCATCAATTTTAGATCGACAAAATTAGTACAGATGGCAACATTTTTATCTAAATCGCTTGTTCTAAATTAGAACAAAAAAAGCTAATCCAAATTGGATACTATTTTTAAATCGATTTGGCTAGTTAAAATCACTTATTATGTTTGCTAATAATTATAGCATAAAATTATGAAGAAAATATACTATATTCCAGAAAAAACGGGAAAAAAGAAAGCATAAGTAGAGTGTCCGGATAAGGAAGCCGGAGTACTATAAGTCCCGAAGGGCGGCGGTAGCCGTTATGTGCATGCAAGTGACGGCGAGCACTACTTTAGCTGCCCTTTTAGTCCGTTTTGAATGAAGATGAAACTGCCCTTTTTAAGCCTTTTTGAGATTCCGGCCTAATATTAGTACCTTAGCAGGTAGTAAGAAATCCCTATCAATGGAACCCCAACAGTATATCAGACTATCAGCGCTTAACGATATGATTCATGACACGATTAGTTCGCGTTTTGAAGGAAAGCGTTTCTGGATACTGGCCGATATTACCAATCATTCCTTTAAAGCCGATAAAAAGATTCATTATTTTGAGCTCGTGGAGAAGGCGCAGAACGGCAACGCAATCACCGCCAAGATGATGGGCAAATCATGGGGAGGGGGAGCAGTTCGTATTGAGGAGTTTGAAAAAAATACAGGACAAACCTTTACCAACAACCTACATGTCCTGGTGCAGGTAAGCGTGGATTATCATCCGTTATATGGATTGTCTGTAAGTGTGCTGGATATAGACAGTAATTTTATGCTTGGCATACTCGAGCAGCAGCGAAATGCTACCCTTGAGCGCCTGGTCAGAGAAAATGATTATATCCAAAAAGAAGGAGATGGTTACTCGACGTATAACAGCAGACTACAGCTTCCTGCCGTAATTCAAAAGGTAGCTGTGATATCTTCGAGCAGCTCGGCAGGGAACGAGGATTTCCGCCATACGATGCAACATAATAATTTTGGGTATGTTTTCCAGATTGATGATTATTATACCGTTGTGCAGGGAGATAACAATGCAAAACTATTCTTAAATAAACTCATCGAGATCTATAATACGGGAATCCCATACGATGCTGTTGTAATTAACAGGGGAGGAGGATCACAGTCTGATTTTTTGATTTTTGATAATTATAATATTGGAAGGGCAGTGGCCAAGTTTCCTATTCCGGTCATAACAGGCATAGGGCATCAGAAAAATGTAAGTATAGCGGACCTGATGGCCCATACGAATACCAAAACACCAACCAAGGCGGCTGAGTTTATCATTGCTCATAACCGCAGTTTTGAGCTTGGAATCCTCTCCCTGCAGCAAAATATAATCATAAAATCACAGCAACTTTTTCATCTCCATTACAAAGAACTAAGCGAGCTCAAAAATGACATTTCCCGTAACACAAAGGAGCTGATACAGATGCGCGGAGAAGAGCTGACGCGAACGAATCATCGAATTATCAGCAGTTCAAGAGCTATTTTGTATGGTCATCAAAAGACACTTATCCTCGCTGTACATCAGCTGGCGCAAAGTCCCAAAATACTGTTTCAGCAGAAAAAAAATGATTTAGTGAATATAAAAAATAGTATAAAGAATACAACGAGTGAGTATATTCGCCATGAGAGACTTACTTTGGAATACCATGAGAAAAGCATTCAGATGATGTCTCCGCATAATATCCTTCGTAAAGGTTATGCAATTGTGAAGGTAAATGAAAAAATTATCAGTAACGCCGAAAATATAGAGGCCGGGCAAGAGATAGAAGTGATACTGAAAGACGCAAAACTTAAAAGTACCGTTAAACAAAAAATACAATATGATGGAAGAGAAACTGACCTATGAGGCGGCAAAGTCCGAGCTGACAGCCATTTCAAAAGAAATAGAAAACGAAGAAATATCAGTTGACCAATTGGCTTCCAAAGTCAAAAGGGCATCGGAGCTTATTGAGTTCTGCCAGACCAAACTTAAAAACACAGAAGCGGAAGTCAGCAAAATCATCAGCAGGATGGATAATCCTGAAAACTAATTAATGACAGTATCGATTTATTTTATGGAACCTTCAATTGGAATTCAGTAAATAATTTTATTTTTGATACCAAACAGCATCAGTATTATCTAAATTAATTGCAATGGAAAAGGGGATGAAGCTTAAGGTTCGAAAAGAACTGGACGGCAGGCAGCAGTCTAATATTATTAAATTAAAAGGAAGTCTGATCTCAAAGGGCTACACAGAGATCATACATATTTTGGATCAGGATGATGAATTTCATATCAATTCTTTTGATATTGAAATGGGAACGGCTGGTGAAGTACAAGAATTTATCACTGCATTTATTGCCAGAGAGCAGCTTGAGGACAGCATATCTATTTTTAAGTAAAGGTATGGAATTGAATTAATTAGCCGGTAAAAAGCATTACAAATAAAGCGCCCTTTTCAATGAAAGAGGCGTTTTTTCATTTTCTATGTGATATTAAAAAAGTAGTGAGAGTGACTTTTAATATTATTTTTCAGGAGCTCTTCCCGCTATACGTTGAACCCGTGCGCAGCGAACTGGCGAAGCAATCGTGGCTAGGGCAGGGCCATGACTTTTTTGTAAGTATACAGATGCGCATAAAGCAAAGCTGGAATTTCGAATTTACTCCGTTTGATTCTCGCTTTTAGTTTCCTTTGAAACTCGTCTTACAAGTGTATAGAACTCTTTTAAATGCCACCAGGCAGGGCACATCTCAAGGTCTCCTTTATAATGGTATATAGTGAGAAAACAGCTTTTAAGGAAAAGTTGGGAATCTGTGATTTTAGCCCATGGCTTTAACTCCACTTCCTTCGGAGGGGGAGTGGCTTCAAAATAGCGTTTTATTTCTTCTGGGGTCATGGGGCAAAATTAGTTAAAAAGTTCAGGCCTGTCAAGGGGTGAGGGGTTTTGTTGGCTTAAAATTTAAGTTATCTTCTCTGCTTTTGTTCCAACTATACTGGCAGTCATTAAATTACTATGCTGAATTTATTATTACTTTTTAGAATCAGTTTGAGCCCCCTTTGAAGGGGCATTCTCTATAAGGTCCTTTTCTATGTCCTTCCCGGTTATGTCTTTGGGGTCGCTTTGGGGTTCCTTATAAGGGTTCTCCGGGTCATAGGGGCCTGCTGTTTTCGGCTGCGGTTTTTGGGTCTTTGATTTGGTTTTGGGAATTACGGTTATCCTTGTCGTGATTTTTTGTTGTATCTAATGCTGATCACTGAGTTTTTAGGTTTAATCTTTTTTTTTAGGAGCTTTTTCCCGCTATCCGTTGCAATCTTTTGCGCCTCCCGAAGCCTCGGGACCGGCACAAAAGGATTTCCACTGCACACGAGCGAAGCGAACTGGCGAAGCAATCGGGGCTAGGGCTGACAAAACAGCAGAAGTTTCAGGCAAATCTGTATTTTTTTGTTTTGGAATACCTTAATGTAAATAAAAATAAAAATAAAAACTCAAATTCAGTCAGTTATGGTTTAATAAAGCTACCTTTGGGCAATTAAATACATTAAAATGCAAGAAGGTACAGTAAAATTTTTCAATGAAGAAAAAGGATTCGGATTCATAACTCCTAATAATGGAGGTGCCGAAGTTTTTGTTCATGCTTCAGGTCTGTCAGAAAACATCCGTCAAGACGATGCAGTACGATATGACGTAGAAGAAGGCCGTAAAGGTCCAAACGCAGTAAACGTAGTTGTATCATAATATACTCTTCACAGTTAACTTTATAAAGGCACCTCTAATCAGGTGCCTTTTTTGTTTTATGTCAATAGTGTAATATTGTTTTTTATGAATATTATAGTATTTATTTTTTGGGAGCTATTCCCGCTATTCGCTTCAATCTTTTGCGCCGAAACCCGGCACAAAAGGATTTCCACTGCACACGAGCGAAGCGAACTGGCGAAGCAATCGGGGCTAGAGCTGCCACAGAGCACTTTTTGTCTTTGGAGAACTGCACATTCAGACCTAAAGTTGAAGATTAATTTGAAAAAGTAAGGTTCTGTCGCATCTTTGAATAACTTTTATCTTTAGAATTTTAAACCGATCAAAAGATGAATACTAAAGGTTATTGTTATCCAAAATCGATAATTCTTCAAGCAGTATATTTCAAGCTTAGATTTACACTAAGCTATAGGGATGTTGAAGAAATAATGAAGATTAGAGGAGTCATTGTGGATCATGCCACTATTCAGCGTTGGGTTTATAAGTTTGCACCTTTGCTTGAGACAGAGATGAAGAAGAGAAAAGGCAGAGTGGGGTCTAGTTGGAGATTGGATGAGACCTATATCAAAGTAAAAGGTATTTGGTGTTATTTATATCGAGCAGTAGATAAATTAGGCAATACGATTGACTTTCTTTTGACCAGAAAAAGACAAAGAATGAGTGCTCAGTCATTTCTAATTAAAGCAATTGGTAATAATTGCCGGCCAAGAGTAATAAACATTGATAAAAGCGGTTCTAATACTGCAGCGATCAAAGTCTATAACAAGCGCTTGTTCTCAAAGATTAAGATCCGACAGTGTAAATACCTCAATAATATTATTGAATAGGATCATCGTTTTATCAAGTGCCGCATACAAAACGGATTAGGTTTTAAAAGTTTTGAATCGGCCAAAAGAACCTTGAGTGGAATTGAAGTTGTGCATATGCTTAGAAAGAATCAGATGATTGGACCAGGGATAACTATGTTTAAATCATTCTGTAAACTGGTGGGCTAAATTTTAAATTACTTAAATTCTTATATTTGATTCTGACAGATGCGACAAAACCCTTTTTCTTTTTATTCATTGATTGGTTTTACTTATAAATATCTTGAAATAGATTTATTAGATGAAATTTTCTTAAGTAAGAATATTGATATAAAATTTAAAAAAGACTGTTTGAATTATTTTTCAAAAATCCTTGCAACTTTTTATATGGATGAAAATGATTTGTTAGATTTTAATAACAATGTATTTGGAATTGAAAAAAATAGATGGGATTTATTAAAGAAAGAATATCATAATAACAATAAATTTACGAAGAGCTTATCTATTTCAGAATTAAGTCTTAAACTAACGAAATTGGGTAGTGTTTCAGATTAGGTGTTTTTGGTAATGTATCAGATGTGTTGGTGGTTAATTATTGCATCTAACATTTACAGAAAACCAGATATTTATATTAATATCGCTTAAAAATTAAAACAGCCTTTAGGCTGTTTTTTTATTTTATAATGCCTTAAATCGAAAAAAATGGAGTCAACCTTTTTCAGGACAACTCAAATTTCATTTTCAACTTCGCCCGATCATAAAAAACAGGCGGAAGATTTCGTGCTGGATTATATTTCCAGCCATGACCTTGAGGGAACCATTATTCTTCTTAGTGCGGTGAAATAATGACATCGGGGTCCTGTTATTTTTAAAAGAAATCCGCGCTTATTCCCATTGATATAGGATATATAGGGGCCTTAAAAATCCAAATAAACAGCTGTGAGTTTTTCCTTTTTTTTGAATTTTCTAAAAGAAGTTAATTGCAAAATACAATGCGATTGATTTTGATCAGGCCTTTTAGGGTTATAGAACTTTCGTCTGTAGCCGGATTCAGAACGATATACCTCTTATAATCCAAAAGCAGTAGCGCATCTAAAATTTTTGCATGGTTTTCCCTTTGGACAGCAATATTCTCTTTAAATGTCTTGAGTATATTATAAGGAGGCATTACAAGTACCGCCAGCTCTTCTAATGTGCAGGTCCCGGGGTAACTCCCGGCAAGCCTGCCCAGTATGGTGTCAAAATAAACGGATGATTTCTCCAAGATATAATAGTTTAAATACGCTAACGTCAGTTTGTCTCAAAACCTCCATTTTTTATTATTTTGAACGTAAATATAGCTGATTTAAACTACAAAAATAACTTCCTGTAAAAACTCAATCTGTTGATTGTTTTGAACGAGTACCCTTTTACTTGTATAAACTAAATCAAAGCGTTTGCAATGTGGCTTTTTAGATACTTACTACTTAATAAAACGTATTAAGAGCCTTTTTTTATTAGCCCGCGTTACAAACGCTACAATTATCTTTTAAATATTATGTAGGCACTCGTTGCATACGAGCACCAGAGGGAATAAAAAAATCACTAACCGAATACTCCGTTGATCTGCGATAATACCCAACTGAAACCTCCGCCTGCCAAATTCACATAACAGGTTTGTCCACTGAATGCAATAATAGTTCTACCCGCAGGAGCAGTCACCTGAAAATTTTGTGGATCAACTACATTGGGATTAATGGTGGCGGGATAACTTGTGCCGTTGATGGTGATTTGAACTACCACATTTTGTCCGTACCAGTAGCCTGTTACGTAACTGAAAGCGGTGAGGCCATTTGTGAGATTGATCGGATTATTCCCATTGCCGCCATCACCACCGTGTTGTAATAGTTGTACCACATACGAGCCGTCGCTGCTGGCATTGGTACATTGGATGGCATCCACAACATCTCCGCTACGGATAACGATACTTTGCATAATAGTAGGAGTAGTTTGCGCATTCAAGATGGCTCCATCGTCGAACACAACCACATCCGGTTGGCCGGTCAGGTATGGCCGCATCAATAGTTGCTGACTTTGCTCGAAAGGCCAGTTGGAAGAATCAAGCCGCCAACTCATCATAGTTTGGTAGGGGTATTGCTTACTCTGGTACTGAATCCCAGCAGCGTATTGCTGAGAAGCATAAAGCGCAGTGACACCACTTTCTAAATAAGCACCGAATCCCAATAGATCGGCATTGATGCCGTGTGCAATAAATACGCTAGGATCGCTAACCCAGTAACTTTGCAAATTGAACACATCCACATTGGCATTCACAGCATCCGCATTCAGGTTGTTGACATTACCGGACTGGTTAGAACTCGCCGAAATGGCCAGATAATAGGTATCCCCGAAAGCCTTACCCAATGCGTTGAGCCAGTGGCCACATTGCTTATGAGAGAGTTGGCTCGTGGGCTGTTCCCAATCAATGTCGAAACCATTGAGGTCATTGGTAGCCAGAAAGTTGGCAACATTGGTCGCAAAAGTGGTCAGCAGGGCGGGGTTGTTGATGATCGTTTGCAGATCGTTGGTGATTTCTTGGGTATAGGCCAGTAAAGCAAATATGGTGATGTCCGGGTTTTGTGCACGGGCATCTAAAACCTGTTGTGCAAGATATGTGTTACTGGTTTGCAGGGTGGGACTGCTAGGGTTACTCATATCCACGCCAAACCAGCCGATGCTCAGGTAATCAAGGGTGCTGTATATCCCGTTGAGCTTAATAGAACTAAAATTGCTGTTGGGTGAGCTGTAGGTCGCGTTTGCTGGATGTAGCTCATTAGTCAGCCACGCACCGATGGCGCCGGTAAAGTTTTTTTTGCTTTTCATGTGATTAGAATTTTAGAGTTTTCTACCTAGTTTTTAATTTCTTTATTAAAAATACCAACTAATAGGCTTTTATAATGCAAAAAATGTCATGAGTACGATTTTCTAATGTATGAGTAAGCATAATCTTGGAATAAGATGCAGTCAATTATTGTAAACGATTTAGAAGAAGAATTAAAGGTTAAGAATCAAAAACACAAAATTAGATTATAAAATAAACACAAATTTGTCTTATGGATTTTTAAAAAACCGAATTTTAGAATTGCTTTTTAAAGAAGGGTTCTGTCGCATCTAAAGCTAAGTTTTATCTTTGCCTTTTTAAATTCTTAAACTCATGAATACTAAAGGTCATTGCTATCCGAAGTCTATTATACTGCAGGCCGTATATTTTAAGCTTAGGTTTACATTAAGCTATCGGGATGTTGAAGAGATCATGAAAATGCGAGGAGTTTCTGTTGATCATGCTACTATTCAGCGCTGGGTTTATAAGTTTACACCTTTGCTTGAGTCAGAGATGAAGAAGAGAAAAGGCAGAGTGGGGGCGAGTTGGAGATTGGATGAGACCTATATCAAAGTAAAAGGTATTTGGTGTTATTTATATCGAGCGGTAGATAAATTGGGCAATACAGTAGACTTTCTTTTGACCAGAAAAAGACAGAGAATGAGTGCTTGGTCATTTCTAATTAAAGCAATTAGTAATAACTACAGGCCAAGAGTAATAAATATTGATAAAAGTGGTTCTAATACTGCCGCTATCAAAGTCTATAACAAGCGTTCGTTCTCAAAGATTGAGATCCGACAGTGTAAATACCTCAATAATATTATTGAACAGGATCATCGTTTTATCAAGTGGCGAATACAAAATGGATTAGGCTTTAAAAGCTTTGAATCGGCAAGACGAACATTGGGGGGAATTGAAGCAGTGCATATGCTAAGAAAGAATCAGATGATTGAACCAGGTACAAGTATGTTTAAATCATTCTGTAAATTGGCGGGTTAACTTTTAAATTACTTCAATTCTTATATTTGATTCTGACAGATGCGACAGAACCGAAGTTTGTCAGCATAATTTTCCAAATAGTAAATTGAAGGTCTTTTTAAATAAGATTCGTCTTTATAAGTCAATAAAAAGCTTTTGATTTCCTGCGAAGGATTGAATTCATTTTGCATAATAGTTGTTTTATAATTTGTTAAGCACAAAGTTAAGAAATTAAACAATTACCCTTTTTTTAGCCTATCATGAGAATGATAGGCTTTTTCATTCTTCATAATTAGATTTTAATCCTACTATGATTAGGTTATTTAATAAACTACCTCTATTTTCGTAATGAAAAGCAAGTTCTTTGAATCTCACTAATACAGGTAAAGTATACTAATTACCATAAAGGAAAATTTGTAAAACCTTATAAGTTCAAGTATAACGGAAAAGAATTGCAGGACGAGCTGGGGCTTAACATGTACGACTATGGAGCACGTAATTATGACCCTGCTTTAGGAAGATGGATGAACATTGACCCACTTGCCGAGCAAGGACGAAGATGGTCACCATATAATTATGCAATGGATAATCCAGTGTATTTTATCGACCCAGATGGGATGTTTCCCATAACTCCAGGATGGGGCACTATGTTTGCCAAGAGTTTTGTGAAAACTGCAGGGAGTATGGTAGTTGGAGCTCTTACAAGTACATATACTAGTATTCGTGGTGGAATAAATACAACTAGACAAGTTGCGAGTGCTTATCAAAAAGGCGGTGCAAAAGCAGCAGGTAAAGAGTATTTGAATCAACTTTATGAAACTAGCGGGGCAAAAGCGATAGTACAAACAGTAAAAAAAGCTTCAGGAGGTGACCCTGAGGCTGTAGGCGCAGTTGCCGCTAATGTTGCTGCTGTTATATTGACACATAAAGTGGCTAAAGTTGGAGGAGCATCAGCTGAAGCAAGTACAGTAGCAGCTGAAGGAGGAGGAGCGACGGCATCTAATTTAGCGAATGAAGCAAATGTTGTTAGAGGAGGAACATGCTTAGGATGCCAATTTGAAAACGGTTCTGGAGTAACAGTGTCAAATGGTGTTTTAGATGGTGTATCTGTTAATAGTGCCAATGGTGCTTCATTAGAATCCTTATCAGGTACTATCAGAAATGGTTAAGTAGGTGTAACAACAGTAGGAGAAGTTAGAGCTATTGGCGGGGAGGTCACTCCATCTCCAACAACAAATAATCCTTTCCATTCTACATTATCAGGCATAACTCCACAGCAAGCAGAAAATCTTTTCGCACCAACTATTAAAAACCCAAAAAAATAATTTAAATGGAAGCATTAAAACTTAACGAGATAATAAATATTTGTAATGAGGCCACAAAAGCACCTTGGAAATCATTTATAGAAGGTAGAGACCATGAGAGTGGCTCAAGTTTTATTATGACAGGAGAGGAAAGTGATAGGGATTATGATATAGAATTTATTAATATTAAGAATAACGACCAAGATTTTATTGCAATGGCAAGAAATAAAATGCCTGATTTAGTAACAGAAATTTTGCGTTTGCAAAAGATTCTAAATGACAATTCTATTACATTTTAAATGAGATAATATAAAACGATGGTAGGATAGTGATTCAGATTAGGGTAATGTATCAGATGTGTTGGTGGTTAATAATTCTATCGGTAGTGTATTAGATTAGGTGTTTTTACATATTAGCAATTTAACTACCTGAAAGAGAATACAGATTTGTAATTTTTGAATAGTAAAAGAGACGAC
>NZ_FZNL01000042.1 GCF_900187965.1 Flavobacterium sp. ov086
TTGTCTTCATTAGATGGAGTCACACAATGTTGTGTACTGGCTAAGGAAGATGCAGTTGGGAGTAAGCGTCTGGTTGGTTATGTGGTTTTGGAAGATACATTAGACAAAGAGAGATTACAAAATCAATTAAAGTTAAGCTTGCCGGAGTATATGGTTCCTCAATTATGGGTGACTTTAGATGCGATGCCATTAACCGGTAACGGAAAGTTGGATAAGAAGTCATTGCCTAATCCTGATAGTTCAGAATTATCAAGTAAAGAATATGTAGCACCGCGCAACGAAACAGAAACACAATTAGCAGAAATCTGGCAGAATCTGTTAGGATTAGGACAAGTAGGAATTCATGATAATTTCTTCGAATTGGGTGGTCATAGTTTATTGGCTACGCGTTTAGTTTCCATGATCCGAAAGGAGTTACGCATAGAAGTTTCTATTCGGGAAGTATTTGAACATACCACGATTTCTGGATTAGGGACTCATATATCAGCCCAGTCAGAAGGGGTTTTATTGCCAGGTATTTTTGCAGAGGATCGTCCAACTCGTATTCCTTTATCTTTTAGTCAGGAACGTTTATGGTTTTTGGATCAGTTGCAAGGCAGTACCGAATATCACGTACCTAGTGTCCTTCGTTTAGAAGGAGCATTAGATATATCGATATTGGAACAAACCTTACAGGAAATTGTTTCGCGTCATGAAGTATTGCGCAGTTTGCTTCTTTCAGAAGATGGAATCGGTTATCAGGAAATTATCAGCGCAGAAAGCTGGTCATTGGATCAATTGGAAATAGAGGATGCATTAATGCTAGAAAGCAGTCTGCAGGATTATCTGATGCGTCCTTTTGATTTATCGAAAGATTACAAGTTACGATCCTGTTTGTATGGTTTGGGAAACAATCAATATGTATTGGCAAATGTATTTCATCATATTGCCAGCGATGGCTGGTCAGAGGGAATCTTGGTGAAGGAGTTTATGGAATTGTATGGAGCTCTGCAGTCTGGTCGTCCAGCAGTTTTACCGGAGCTTAATTTACAATACGCAGATTATGCCATTTGGCAGCGCAAGTATTTAGAAGGCGAGGTTTTAGATAATCAGTTATCCTATTGGCAAGCAAAACTAAGAGGTGTAAGTACCTTGTCTTTACCCACTGATCATGTTCGTCCTTCTATCCAGAGCAATGAAGGAGCTAGTGTTTCTTTAGAATTAGAAAAAGAGCTGAGTGACTCATTAAGTTCTATATGCCAGAAAGAAGGCGTTACGCTGTTTATGTTTATGTTATCAGCCTTTAAAGTATTATTATCCCGATACAGCGGACAGGACGATATTTGTGTAGGAACACCAATAGCGAATCGTACGCAATCGGAGTTAGAGGGCATGATAGGCTTTTTCATAAATACCTTAGCTCTTCGCAGTGATTTAAGCGGCGATCCGAGTTTCAAGGATGTACTGGCAAGAGTGAAAGAGACAACTTTGGAAGGTTATGACCATCAGCTGACTCCTTTTGAAAAGGTTGTAGATCGTGTGGTTACTACCCGAGATATGAGTATGACGCCGTTGTTTCAAGTAATGTTTAGGCTGCAGAACATTCTTAAAGATAATGATTTAGAGACTAAATTAAAGGAAGTTAAATTATCATCATATGATTACGAAGAGGTTGCGACTCAGTTTGATTTAAATTTATTCGTAAAAGAAAATGATTTAGGGATATCATTAGAATTAGTTTATTGTAAAGTATTGTTTTATGAAGAAACTATAACAAGTATGTTACGTCATTATCAGGAGTTGTTACGCAGCATTGTAGATGATGTTACTCAGACTATAGGTAATTTATCCATGTTAACAGAGTATGAAGAAAAGCAATTAGTCGATAATTTTAATGCTACTAATATTAATCTTCCGAAAGGATTTTTGCATACTCCTTTACTCAAAAAAATTGAAGAGATTCCTGATAAGATAGCGGTAATTACAAATTATAAAAATTTAAGTTATAAAGAATTAGGTCAGCGTAGCCTTTGTTTGGCAGGATACTTATATCGTCATCATGTGCGACCTAATGTACCGGTAGCTGTATTGATGCATAAAGGTTGGGAAGAAGTAGTAGCAGTATTGGGTATTTTACGTTCAGGAGCTGCATATTTGCCTATTGACGCAAGTTTGCCAAGCCTCCGTATTAATCAACTACTTAAATTAGCAGAGGTAAGTCAAGTAATAACAACTTCTGAAGTTTTAGATAATTTAGAATTGGATGAATGTTATAATACTTATGTTATAAAACCCGACGAGTGGGATACTCAAGATAGTTTAATAAAGGTTCCACATATTTGTAGCCCAAGTGATTTAGCATATATAATATTTACTTCTGGATCAACTGGAGTGCCTAAAGGAGTCATGATTGATCATCAAGGAGCATTAAATACAATACAGGATATTAATCAACGCTTTGAAATTAGTGAAAATGATAGTGTACTAGGACTGTCTAGACTAAATTTTGATTTGTCAGTTTATGATATTTTTGGAGTTTTAGGGGTTGGTGGACAATTAATATTACCAGCACCGGATGAATATCGTAATCCGCAATCCTGGTTACAATATTGTCAAAAATATTCTATTACAATATGGAATACGGTACCTGCCTTAATGCAAATTTTCATGGATTATATTGAAGATAACCATAGCAGATTGTCATTACAAACAGTATTAATGAGTGGAGATTGGATTCCAACAGATTTACCTAAACGAATCAGATCTTCTTGTTTGGATGTGAAAGTATATAGTTTAGGAGGAGCTACGGAGGCTTCTATTTGGTCTATTTTTTATCCAATAGAAATAGATGTAACCGATCTAACAAGTATTCCTTATGGGAAACCTCTAGGAAATCAAAAAATTTATTTATTAACAAAAGAATTACAAGCTGTTCCAGTAGGAGTAATTGGCGATTTATATATTGGAGGTATAGGTGTAGCATTGGGGTATTGGAAAGATCAAGAAAAAACGCATAAGAGTTTCTTTACCCATGAGAAATTAGGTAGAATATATAGAACAGGAGATCAGGGATATCATCACTCAAATGGGAATATAATTTTTATGGGGCGTAAAGATGATCAGGTCAAGATACGGGGATATCGCATAGAGTTGGGTGAAATTGAGAATGTATTGTTATCCTTATTGGGAGTAACCCAGTGTTGTGTATTAGCTAAAGAAGATACAAAAGGAGTAAAGCATTTGGTAGGATATGTAGTATTGGAAGGAGCGTTGGATAAAGAGTATTTACAAGAAAATTTAAAATTTAGTTTACCTGAATATATGGTTCCTATGATTTGGGTAGAGTTAGAAGAAATGCCATTAACCAGTAACGGAAAGTTAGATAAAAAAGCGTTACCAGAGATGGATAGCTTAGTGTTTTCAGTACAAGAGTATGTAGCTCCCCGTAATGAAACAGAAGAGAAATTGGTTGCTATTTGGCAGGATTTATTAGGAGTAGAACAAGTAGGAGTCAATGACAATTTCTTTGAGTTGGGGGGGCATAGTTTATTGGCAACGCGTTTGGTTTCTATGATTCGTAAAGAATTTGAGAGTGAAATTACAATCAAAGATGTATTTGAATTTACAAGAATAGAAGAATTAAGTACCTATTTAAGACACAAAGAAATCAAAGAAAAAGAAAACCAAGACATTACTTATAAAAAAATAATAACAATATAATGGATAAAATATTAAATCTTTTAAAAATAGCTCAGGATCAAGGAGTAAAGTTAGAGCTAGAAGGCGAGAATTTAGTTTTAAAATCAGAAAGTGAGAATATTAATGATGTATTGCTAGCAGATATAAAAGATAATAAAGATCTTATTATTAAACATCTTGAAAAGTTTGAAGTAAATAGAAATCACGATAAAGGATTAGGGAAGTATACTGTAAAACCATTCGATAGAGATCTTATCAAACACATTCCTCTATCTTATAGTCAGGAGCGTTTATGGTTTTTGGATCAGTTGGGCGGTAGCGCAGAATATAATATGCCTATTGCGTTACGTTTAGATGGAGCATTAAATATTTCAATTTTAGAAGAATCATTACAGACTATTGTTTCACGCCATGAGGTATTACGCACGAATCTTTTATCAGAAGAAGGAATAGGATATCAGGAAGTTATAAGTGCTAAGAATTGGTTTTTGGAACGAGAAGCGGTATCGAATGAAGAATTGTTGGAGAGTCATTTAAATAAATATCTAAATACTCCCTTTAATCTGTCAAATGATTATAAATTAAGAGCATGTCTATATACATTAGGAGATGAGAAGTATGTTTTAGCTTGCGTTTTCCATCATATAGCAAGCGATGGATGGTCACAGGGGATTTTGGTAAATGAGTTTATGGAATTGTACAGTGCTCTGCAGTCCGGTCGTCCAGCAGTTTTACCGGAGCTTAGTTTACAATACGCAGATTATGCCATTTGGCAGCGCAACTATTTAGAAGGCGAGGTTTTAGAGAATCAGTTATCCTATTGGGAATCAAAATTAAGGGCTGTAAGTACTTTGTCCTTACCAATGGATTATGCACGACCTTCTGTACAGAGTAATGCAGGAGCTATTGTATCTTTAGAGTTAGATAAAAAAATAAGCGCTTCACTAAGTTCTATATGTCAAGAGCAGGGTGTAACACTATTTATGCTGCTGTTATCAGCTTTTAAGGTTTTGTTATCCCGATATAGTGGTCAGGATGATATTTGTGTAGGAACACCAATAGCCAATAGGACCCAATCGGAGTTAGAAGGAATGATAGGCTTTTTTGTAAATACCTTAGCACTTCGCAGTGATTTAAGCGATAATCCAAGTTTTAAAGATTTATTGTCAAGAATAAAACAAACCACTCTGGAGGGTTATGACCATCAACTAACACCTTTTGAAAAGGTTGTAGAGCGTGTAGTTAATACCCGTGATATGAGCATGACACCATTATTTCAGGTGTTATTTGTTTTACAGAATACTCCTAAAGAATCTAAAGATATATCTTTAGAAGGATTTACCTTGTCTGGATATGAGTTTGATATGGTTAGTTCTAAGTTTGATTTAAATATGGTGATTTCTGAATTTGAAGAAGTCATTACATTAAATTTAGAATATAGCACAGCTTTGTTTGATAAGACTACTATTGATCGCATGATATTGCATTACCAAAATTTGCTGCAAAGCATAATAAGCGATATCACACAGCCAATAGATAGTTTATCAATATTAACCAAAAAGGAAGAGATACAATTATTAGATGTTTTCAATGATACTTTTACAGAATATCCTAAAGACAAAACAATATTAGATTTATTTTCGGAACAGGTAAAAAATATTCCTGATGCAATTGCTGTAGTTTTTGAAGATCAGGCATTAACTTATAAGGAATTAGATCAACGTTCGAATCAATTGAGTCATTATTTACATGGACAAGGAATAATTACAGATAGTTTAGTCGGAATTTGTTTAGATCGTAACCTGGAAATGGTTATTGGTATTTTGGGGATATTAAAATCAGGAGGAGCTTATGTTCCTATTGATCCGGAATATCCAAGTGATCGTGTGGCTTATATGCTTAAGGATGCTAGTATTAAAACGGTGCTGAGCAGCAATACTACTGGTAGCTTATTAGAGGGCTATGAAGATTTATCGATTTTATTATTGGATACTGATTGGGATCTTATTTCAGGCTATTCAACAGAGAATTTGAATAAAGTAATAGCTCCAGATGATTTGGCATATGTTTTATATACTTCAGGAAGTACAGGAAAGCCAAAAGGTGTAATGATGTCTCATTATGCATTATTCAACTTGATATGTAATAATAATCAATTAGGTATTTCTAATCAAAGGGTGACACAATTGTCAAGTATAAGTTTTGATATGTCATTTCAGGAAATATTTTTTGCAATTACACAAGGGGGAGAATTATATATAGTTCCATCAGAAACTAAGAAAGATTTAGCTGGTTTAGTAAATTTTATTAAGAACAAGAATATTGAAACAATGTTTCTTCCAACAGCTTTTTTTATATTTCTTGGAGCCGAGGGTGTTTTCGAAAAAATAGATTCAGTAAAAGACCTTATTGTAGCAGGAGAACAATTAAAATTGTCTGAAAATGTAAAAAAATATCTAAAGCAGCAAGGTGTTATGTTGCACAACCATTATGGTCCAACAGAAACGCATGTTGTAACAACAGATATTATAGACTACAAAAGTAGAAGTGACGAAGACGAAACTATATCAATAGGAAAGCCTATAGCCAATACCCAAATTTATATTCTTAACAATAGTTTAAATTTATTACCTATTGGAGTTGCCGGAGAATTATGTATTGGAGGCGTTCAGGTAGCCCGAGGTTATTTAAATAAAGAAGAACTAACTCAAGAGAAGTTTATAGCGAATCCGTTTAGAGAAGGCGAACGAATTTATAAGACAGGCGATTTAGCGCGTTGGTTACCCGATGGAAATATAGAATATATTGGAAGAAAAGATGATCAGGTTAAAATTCGTGGGTTTCGAATAGAACTGGGAGAAATAGAGAATGTATTATCGTCTTTACCCGGAATAACGCAATGTTGTGTTCTGGCTAAGGAAGATGCAGGTGGGAACAAGCGTCTGGTTGGTTATGTTGTTGTAGATAAGGAGTTAAATAAAAATCAAATACAAGAATATTTAAAATTAAGCTTACCAGAATTTATGGTTCCTATGATCTGGATACAATTGGAGAGCTTCCCTTTAACCACTAATGGAAAGTTAAACAAAAGATTATTACCGGAACCTGATAATTCAGACTTATCCAGTAGAGAATATGTAGCACCGCGTAACGAAACCGAAGCGCAGTTAGCCGAAATCTGGCAGAATCTCTTAGGCGTAGAACGAGTAGGAGTTTATGATAATTTCTTCGAATTGGGTGGTCATAGTTTATTAGCCACTCGTTTAGTTTCTATGATTCGTAAGGATTTGAGGATAGAAGTTTCTCTTCGCGAAGTATTTGGACATACCACGATTTCTGAATTAGGGACTCATATATCAGCCCAGTCAGAGGGGGTTTTATTACCAACAATTGTAGTAGAAAATCGTCCTGTGCGTATCCCATTATCTTTTAGTCAGGAACGACTATGGTTTTTGGATCAGTTACAAGGCAGTACCGAATATCATATTCCTATAGTTCTTGGTTTAGAAGGAGTCTTAGAGGTATCGATACTGGAACAAACCTTACAGGAGATCGTTTCGCGTCATGAGGTTTTACGCAGTATGCTTTTATCAGAAGATGGAATCGGTTATCAGGAAATTATCAGCGCTGAGGACTGGTCATTGGATAAAGCAATTGTATCGGATGATTTATCATTAGAAAATAATATAGCAGACTACGTAAATAAACCTTTTGATTTATCGAAAGATTACAAGCTGCGAGCGTGTTTGTATACATTAGGGAATGAGAAGTATGTTTTGGCTTGTGTTTTCCACCATATTGCCAGTGATGGCTGGTCGGGTGGAATCCTGACCCATGAGTTTATGGAATTGTACAGTGCTCTCCAATCAAACAAAAAGCCAGAATTACCGAAGCTTAGTTTACAATACGCAGATTATGCCATTTGGCAGCGTAAGTATTTAGAAGGCGAGGTTTTAGAGAATCAGTTATCCTATTGGGAAGAAAAATTAAAAGGCGTAAACACTTTGTCTTTACCGACGGATTATGTTCGCCCTTCTGTGCAAAGTAATGAAGGATCTGATGTTTCTTTAGAATTAGGAAAAGAGCTTAGAGACTCATTAAGTTCTATCTGTCAACAAGAAGGTGTTACCCTTTTTATGTTATTGTTATCAGCTTTTAAAGTATTGTTATCCCGATATAGTGGACAGGATGATATTTGTGTAGGAACGCCAATTGCGAATCGTACGCAATCAGAATTAGAAGGAATGATAGGCTTTTTTGTCAATACTTTAGCACTTCGCAGTGATTTAAGCGGTGATCCGAGTTTTAGAGATTTGTTGTCACGAGTAAAACAGACAACTCTGGAAGGTTATGACCATCAGTTAACACCATTTGAAAAGGTTGTAGATCGGGTGATTACAACCCGTGATATGAGTATGACGCCGTTGTTTCAAGTGATGTTTGATTTTCAAAATATGGAATCAAACTCTGGAGGAGTTGTAGAACAAGGAGTTGGTATAAAAGGAGTTACTCTATCAAATTATGCTTTAGATATTGCTACAGCTCAATTTGATTTAACATTTAGTGTATCAGAGAGTAACCATGGTATTTCATTAGGAATAAATTATTGTACAGCCTTATTTAATAAAGCAACAATAGACCGAATGCTGCTGCATTATCAAGAGCTGTTGGTTAGTATTGCAAGCAATATCACGCAGCCTGTAAGCAGTTTAGCGATGCTTACCAAAGAAGAATCACATCAATTATTGAATGTTTTCAATAACACTGATGTTGCCTATCCATTAGATAAAACCATAGTAGATTTATTCGAAGAACAGGCTAAACAAACACCAAATGCTATCGCAGTTGTTTATGAACAGGAAGAGCTGACTTACAAAGAATTAGATAAGCGTTCAAATCAATTAGGGCATTATTTACGTGAACAGGGCGTAGGGCCGGATGATCTTGTAGGTATTTGTCTGGAGCGAAGCCTGGAAATGCTCGTAGGTATACTTGGAATCTTAAAATCAGGAGGAGCTTATGTTCCCATCGATCCGGAGTATCCAACAGATCGTATTGATTATATGCTTAAAGATGCCGGTATTGGTTTGGTTTTAAGCAGTGAAACAAGTAGTAATGTTATAAATAAAGATAGAGTTTTATCAGTTCTGTGTCTGGATAAAGATTGGGATCTTATCTCGGGATATTCTGCAGGGAAACTCAGCACTGTGTTGTCTGCATCTAATTTAGCTTATGTTATCTATACTTCGGGAAGTACCGGTACTCCTAAGGGAGTTTTGATAACGCATAAAAATGTAGTTCGATTATTCAAAAATGAATCTTCATTATATGATTTTGGATCAAGTGATGTCTGGACTTTGTTTCACTCGTTTTGTTTTGATTTTTCGGTATGGGAAATGTATGGCGCCTTATTACATGGAGGCCGTTTAGTAATTGTTGGTAAGGACCTTACAAAAGATGCGATTTCTTTTAAGGAATTACTAATAAAAGAAGGCGTAACGGTTTTAAATCAAACTCCTGGTTCATTTTATGTACTTCAGGAGGAATTTCTATCCGAAAGTTCAGCACATTCGCTGCGTTATGTAATTTTTGGAGGAGAGGCACTAAATTCAACTTATTTGGAAAGATGGAAACGTTCTTATCCGGATTGTAAACTGATAAACATGTATGGTATCACAGAAACAACTGTGCATGTTACATACAAAGAGATTCTGGAGTCAGATACAAAGAGTCTGATCAGTAATATAGGTGCAGCAATTCCAACTTTAGGATGTTACATAGTAGATGCTCATTTAAATCTGGTTCCGATAGGGGTAGAAGGAGAGTTGTGTGTCTCAGGAGCAGGTGTAGCCAAAGGCTATTTGAATAGAGAAGACTTAACGAATGAGAAGTTTATAAAGAATCCGTTTAGTGAGGATAAAACTTCCAGATTATACAGATCGGGAGATTTAGCGCGTTGGCTGCCGGATGGAAATATTGAATATATCGGCAGGAAAGATGATCAGGTTAAAATCCGTGGTTATCGAATAGAATTAGGTGAGATCGAAAATGTATTGTCTTCATTAGATGGAGTCACACAATGTTGTGTACTGGCTAAGGAAGATGCAGTTGGGAGTAAGCGTCTGGTTGGTTATGTGGTTTTGGAAGACACATTAGACAAAGAGAGATTACAAAATCAATTAAAGCTAAGCTTGCCGGAGTATATGGTTCCTCAATTATGGATGACTTTAGATGCGATGCCATTAACCGGTAACGGAAAGCTGGATAAGAAGTCATTGCCAGATCTGGATAGTTCAGATTTATCAAGTAAAGAATATGTAGCACCACGCAACGAAACAGAAATACAATTAGCAGAAATCTGGCAGAATCTGTTAGGCATAGAACAAGTAGGAATTAATGATAATTTCTTTGAATTGGGCGGTGATTCTATTAAATCTATTAGATTAATCTCACAAATAAATAAAAGTTTTAATCAACATATTCAATTACGAAATCTTTTTGAATACTCTACTATACAGAATTTTTCTGCCTCAGTATTAAATAGTGACGCTGTTGCTGATGATGATAAGCTTAAAGAACTTCATAAAATAGTTGAGTGGGAAATAGAAGCATTACGTTTATCTGTCTTGGCGTCTATAAAAAATCCAGATTTAATTGAAGATGTTTACCCAATGACTGATGTCCAACAGGGTATGGTTATGGAGTCATTAGTAGCTCCTGAATTAGGGATTTTTCATGATCAGTTGATATTTAGCATTGAGGACAAATCTTTTGACATTACTATATTTCATAAATCACTTGCTTTATTAATTGAAAAGCATTCTATATTTCGTACAAGTTTTAATTTTTCTGATTATGATAAACCAGTACAGATAGTATCGAAATCGGTTTCTTTTGATCTGAAAAATACTGATTTAAGTTTGTTTGATCGACAAGCACAAGAAAAGAAAATTGAACAATTTCTTGAAACAGAAAGAGGTGTTTCTTTTGTGTCGGAACAAGTTCCATTATATCGTTTTGATCTTTTTACTATTGATGAATATAGTAAGTTATTTATATTTCAGTTTCATCATTCAATCATGGATGGATGGAGTATAGCTTCATTTATTACAGAAGTCTATAAAACTTACTTTGAACTCAAAAAGAATATTTCTTATTTACCATCAATAATTGCATGTACTCACCGTGATGCTATTATTAGTGAATTGGTAGCTAAGCAAGACGTTGACGCAATTTCCTTTTGGAAAAAAGAATTATCAGGATACAAATATTTAGATATTTTTAAAGAAGAAACGGAAGTTTTTGAAATTTATAATAAGCAATATGATCTTACTTTTCTAAATAATTTACAAGAACATTGTAAGCAATATAATTTAACATTAAAAACAGTGTTTTTTGGAGCATATATCTATGCCTTAAAAATGCTCACCTTGGAAAATGAGTTAACTGTCGGTTTAGTATCTAATAACCGCCCATCTATTGAGGATGGTGACAATCTACTAGGGTGCTTTTTAAATATGTTACCTGTACGCTATACTTTTCAATCTGAAGAAAATTGGTTGTTATATTTCAAGAATGTAGAAGAAAAGATAAAGGAGGTCCAAATTAATAATCACTTGACATTTTTTGAAATCAAGCGTCTTGCAGGAATGAATAAAGATGATTCCTTTTATGATGCTTTATTTAACTATATTGATTTTCACGTGTATAATGAAATTATGTCAGATGATTATGCAAATAATTTGCAATCTACTGATAAGAACAATCTTAACGAGGACTTGAAAATATCTTCTTTTGAGCGTACAAATTCGAATTTAAGTTTAACCGTCGATCTAACGGGTGGTATGGACATTAAGATCGAGTATAAATTGTTTAAGAAATTTAAATCAGAAATATCTTTAGAACGTTTTCATACTTATATTGATAATATTTTAGGTTGTTTTAAAAATAAGTTTGATAGCCCTGTTGGTACAGATTCAATTTTGTTAGAGGAAGAATCACATCAATTATTGAATGTTTTTAATGCTACTTCTATAGATTATCCTAAGGATAAGACGATTGTAGATTTGTTTTCAGAACAGGTATCTAAGACACCAAATTCTGTAGCTATTGTTTTCGATGATCAGGAGCTGACTTATGGAGAGTTGGATAAGAAATCCAATCAATTAGCAAGATTTTTGGTAAGTAAAGGAGTAGAAAAAGAAGATCTGATAGGTATTTGCATTAATCGTTCTTTCGAGATGATTATAGGTATTCTGGGAATATTGAAATCAGGTGGAGCGTATGTTCCTATTGATCCGGAATATCCACAAGCACGAATCGATTATATGTTAGAGGATTCCGGTATAAAATTCCTGCTTAGTGATAGTACTAGCTTAGTTACATTTCCAGGTAAAGATAATTTGGATATTGTTTTATTAGATAAGGATTGGGATTTGATAGCCCAACAAGCTACAGGATCAATGGAGAGAATATCATCTCCGGAGAATTTAGCTTATATAATTTATACATCCGGAAGTACCGGGCAGCCAAAAGGCGTAGAAATTCGTAATAAATCATTAGCCTCAAGATTGCAGTTCTATAAGGTATATTATGATATGACATCTGAGGATAAGGTTTTATTTTATCGATCTTTTAGCTTTGATGGTTCTTTAGAAGAATATATTATGCCTTTTACTGTTGGAGGCTGCTGTGTTATGGCTCCGGTAAACTTCAAAGATGATTTATTTCAGAACATTATAGATTATATCGAAAGATATCAGATAACAAAGGTAAATATGCCGCCTTTATTATTGCAAAATATGTTGGATTACATATCCGATACTGATCTGAACAAATTACAAAGTTTGCGTCATGTGGTATCAGGTGGAGATAAAATTAATACGAAAGTTGTCAATACTTTTATTGCCAGGCTTGGTAATAGATATTTAATATCCCTTCATAATTCTTATGGACCAACGGAGAATACAATTGATTCAACTATTTATCGATTTGAGAATGATAGAGAATATACCGCTATACCTATTGGTGCACCTGTAGGAAATTCTGAGGTTTACATTCTCGATGAAGGAAATTGTTTAGTTCCTATAGGTTTGTTAGGAGAAATATGTGTATCTGGAGATGGTATTGCCAGAGGATATTTAAATAAGCCATTACAAACGGCAGAGAAGTTTATAAATCATCCTTTTCGATCTGGCGAAAAGATGTATAAGACTGGTGACATAGGAAGGTGGATGCCCGATGGAAACGTAGAGTTTATGGGAAGAAAAGATGATCAGGTAAAAATAAGAGGTCATCGTATAGAATTAGGTGAAATAGAACAAACATTATTAAAACTAGGCGAAGTCAAAAAAGCAGTAGTACTGGTAAAAGTTGATAAAAATTCAAACAAGCGATTAGTAGCTTTTTTAGAACTTACAGAAGAAATAAATACGGAGGATTTAAGAATACAGTTATCCAAAACCCTTCCTAAGTTTATGATTCCTAATCAATTTATTCAACTCGAAGCAATACCTTTTACCAGTAATGGTAAGGTAGATAAAAACGCATTGCCGGATCCGGATGATTCAGAATTATCCAACAAAGAATATGTAGCGCCACGCAATCAAACCGAAGTACAGCTAGTAGAAATCTGGCAGAATCTGTTAGGATTAGAACAAGTTGGGATTCATGACAATTTCTTTGAATTGGGAGGTCATAGTTTACTGGCTACGCGTTTGGTATCTATGATCCGAAAGGATTTGATGATAGAAGTTTCTATCCGTGAAGTATTTGAACATACCACGATTTCTGAATTAGAAGCTCATCTATCAGCCCAGTCAGAGGGTGTTTTATTACCAACAATTGTTGCAGAGGAGCGTCCGGCTCGTATTCCTTTATCGTTTAGTCAGGAACGTTTATGGTTTTTGGATCAGTTGCAAGGCAGTACAGAATATCACGTACCTAGTATTCTTCGTTTAGAAGGAGCATTAGAGGTATCGATATTGGAACAAACCATACAGGAGATTGTTTCGCGTCATGAGGTTTTACGCAGTATGCTTTTATCAGAAGACGGAATCGGTTATCAGGAAATTATCGGCGCAGAAGGCTGGTCGTTGGATCAGTTTGAAATATCCGATGTAACCTTGCTGGAAACCAGTCTGGATAGTTATGTGACCCAACCCTTTAATTTATCGAAGGATTATAAGTTAAGAAGTTGCTTGTATCATTTGGGTAACGAGCAGTATGTCTTAGCATGCGTGTTCCATCATATTGCCAGCGATGGCTGGTCAGAGGGTATTTTAGTGAATGAGTTTATAGAACTGTACAGTGCTAAGACTCTAGGTAGGACTCCGAGTTTGCCTTCATTACCAATCCAGTATGCAGATTATGCTATTTGGCAGCGTAAATATGTCTCAGGGGAAGTTTTGGAAGCTCAGTTGCGTTATTGGGATAATCAATTGCGAGGAGTATTACCATTGTTGCTGCCTACAGATTATGTACGACCATCAATTCAGAGTAGAGCGGGAGCGAGTACGTCATTTCATATTAATCAAGAGCAAAAAGGTGCATTAGAATTAATTTGTAAATCAGAAGGTGTTACGATGTTCATGCTGTTACTATCTGCTTTCAAAGTGTTGCTGTATAAATATAGTGGACAAGAAGATATTTGTGTTGGTACGCCAACAGCCAATAGAACACAAGCTGAATTAGAAGGAGTAATAGGATTTTTTATTAATAATCTAACGATACGTACCAAGATAGATTGTAAAAATTCATTTAAGGATCTATTAGTTCAAGTTAAAGAAACAACTTTAAATGCTTATAATAACCAAAGTGCTCCATTTGAGAAAGTTGTAGACAGAGTCATGACAACTCGCGATACGAGTATGAGCCCTTTATTTCAGGTAAAATTTTTATTAAATAATACCCCAAGATCAGAAGAAGTATTTTTAGATAAAATAACTATAGATGGCTATGAGAGAGATAATATAAGCTCTATATTGGATCTTTCATTTAATGCTCAGGAAACAGAAAAAGAGATCTTATTTGATATTGAATATTGTACAGATTTGTTCAAAAGTGATACTATTGAATCTATGATTATTCATTTTGAAGAAATCATTAGCAGTATAATTAAAAATATAAATGAGCCAGTAAGTAATCTTGAGATGTTGTCTATTGAAGAAAAACAACAAATACTGTTTGAATTTAATAACACACAAGTTGTTTATCCAAAAGACAAGACCCTGGTTGATTTATTCGAGGAACAGGTTAAGAGAACCCCAAATAATATTGCTGTTGCGTTTGAAGATGAAGTATTAACTTATAGAGAACTTAATGAACAATCAAATTGTTTGGCGTATTATTTAAAGAATACAGGTAAGCTAGAATCAGAAGATATAGTAGGAGTAATGATGAATCGTAATATGCGGTCAATTGTTTCTATGCTGGGAATTATGAAATCAGGAGCCTGCTATTTACCAATTGATAAAGATTATCCAAGTTCACGTAAGTCATTTATTATAGAAGATGCTAATGTAAAATTGTTAATTATAGATTCAGAAAGCTTATTTGAAGTAATGGACTATGATACAAAGATATTTTCAATAGACATAGAGTTTGAAACAATATCAAAAGAAGTAACAATATTAGATTTAAATAATAGTAATGTTAAATCTTCAGATTTAGCCTATATAATTTATACATCCGGAAGTACAGGTAATCCAAAAGGAGTTATGATAGAGCATAGTAGTATTGTTAATACAATATTATCACAAATAAATACTTTTTCAGTAACCGAAGCTGATAGTTGTTTACAATTTGCAAGTCATTCTTTTGATGCTTCTATATCAGAGATTTTTATATCGCTATTATCAGGATCACAATTATATATAATAGAAGAAGAAAATAAGCTTGATGTGAGTTATTTTGTAGATTATGTTGAAAAAAATCAAATATCAATAGCCACATTACCTCCTGCCTTTTTAACATTATTGGATTGTAATCAAATATCCAGCATAAGAACATTGATAACAGCAGGAGAACAAGCGCCATTAAAACAGGCAAAGTTATTTGCAGAAACAGGAAAATACATCAATGCTTATGGACCAACAGAAGTTAGTATTTGTGCTACTACCTTTAGTGGGGAAATTGGTACAACAGTTCCTATAGGAACACCAATAGCCAACACACAAGTTTATATACTTGATGATAGTCAAAATATAGTTCCTATTGGAGCAATTGGAGAGTTATGTATATCAGGAGCTGGATTAGCTCGTGGCTATTTGAATAGAGAGGACTTAACGAGAGAGAAGTTTATAGCGAATCCTTTTATTAAAGGGGAGCGACTATACAAAACTGGCGATCTGGCACAATGGTTGCCTGATGGTAATATAGTGTATATAGGCAGAAAAGATAATCAGGTTAAGATCCGTGGTTATCGAATAGAGTTAGGCGAGATCGAAAATGCATTATTTTCTTTACCAGGAATAATACAGTGCTGTGTATTGGCTAAGGAAGATGCAAGTGGCAGCAAGCGTCTGGTAGGTTATGTTGTATCTGACGATGATTTTGATAAAGAATCGATACAAGAATCATTAAAAACGAAGTTGCCGGATTATATGGTACCTCAATTGTGGGTAGTATTAGATAGTTTTCCATTAACCAGTAATGGTAAAGTTGATAAGAAGTCATTACCAGATCCGGATAATTCAGACTTATCGAGCAAAGAATATGTAGCACCAAGCAACGAAACAGAAACACAATTAGCCGAAATCTGGCAAAATTTGTTAGGATTAGAACAAGTAGGAATTCACGATAATTTCTTTGAATTGGGAGGTCATAGTTTACTGGCTATTAGAATGATATCGCTTATCCGTAAGGTTTTTGAAGTCGAAATGTCAATCCATGAGGTTTTTGAATATCAAAGTATCTTAGAGATATCGGCACTCTTGTTGTCAAAAGATAAACAACTTCTACTACCAACTATTGTTGTTCAGGAAAGAGGAGTTCGCATTCCTTTGTCTTTTAGTCAGGAGCGACTATGGTTTTTGGATCAGTTACAGGGCACTACAGAATATCACGTACCTACTATTCTTGGTTTAGAAGGAGCATTAGAGGTATCGATATTGGAACAAACCTTATATGAGATTGTTTCGCGCCATGAGGTTTTACGAACTATGCTTCTTTCAGAAGACGGAATCGGTTATCAGGAGATTATCAGCGCCGAGGGCTGGTCATTGGATAAAGCAATTGTATCTGATGAGTTATTATTAGAAAATATTATAACAGATTATGTGAATAAACCTTTTGATTTATCAAAAGATTACAAGCTGCGAGCGTGTTTGTATACATTAGAGAATGAGAAATATGTATTGGTTTGTGTTTTCCATCATATTGCCAGTGATGGCTGGTCAGACGTAATTTTAGTGAATGAGTTTACGGAACTGTATAGTGCTCTGCAATCTGGTCGCGAAGCAGTTTTACCAGAGCTTAGTTTACAATATGCAGATTATGCTATTTGGCAGCGCAAGTATTTAGAAGGCGAGGTTTTAGAGAATCAGTTAGAATATTGGGAAGCGAAACTAAGTGGCGTAAATACCTTGTCTTTACCAACGGATTATGTTCGTCCTGTTGTGCAGAGCAATGAAGGAGCCAATGTTTCTTTAGAATTAGGAAAAGAGCTGAGAGACTCATTAAACTCTATTTGTCAGGAAGAAGGCGTAACGCTGTTTATGCTAATGTTATCTGCTTTCAAGATATTATTATCGCAATATAGCGGACAGGATGATATTTGTGTAGGAACACCAATTGCGAATCGAACACAATCAGAGTTAGAAGGAATGATAGGCTTTTTTGTCAATACTTTAGCACTTCGCAGTGATTTAAGCGGCAACCCTAGCTTTAGAGATTTATTGTCAAGAGTAAAACAGACAACTTTGGAAGGTTATGACCATCAGTTGACACCATTTGAAAAGGTTGTAGATCGGGTGGTTACAACTCGTGATATGAGTATGAGTCCATTGTTTCAAGTGATGTTTTCCTTACAGAATAATGAAGAAAGCAAGGATGCAGCTTTAGAAGGCTTGACCTTATCAGCGTATGATATTGAAGTGGGAAGTTCTCAATTTGATTTGCTATTGAATGTATCAGAAAAAGAAAATGGTATTTCATTAGGCATAAATTATTGCACAGCTTTATTTGATAAAGGAACAATAGACCGTATGCTGCAGCATTATCAGAAGCTGTTGGTTAGTATTGCAGGGAATATCACTCAGCCGCTAAGCAATCTGTCGATGCTGACCAAAGAAGAATCAAATCAATTATTATATGAATTTAATGATACTGATGTTGCCTATCCATTAGATAAGACCGTAGTAGATTTGTTCACCCAACAGGTTAAACGAACACCAGATGCTATTGCAGTTGTTTATAAACAGGAAGAATTAAGTTATAAAGAATTAGATCAACGCTCAAATCAGCTGGGGCATTATTTACGCGAACAAGGCATACAGCCGGATGATCTTGTGGGTATTTGTCTGGAGCGAAGTTTAGAGATGCTCATAGGTATTCTGGGAATATTAAAATCAGGAGGAGCTTATGTTCCAATCGATCCGGAGTATCCAACAGATCGTATAGATTATATGCTTAAAGATGCAGGTATTGGTTTGGTTTTAAGCAGTGAAATAAGTAGCAATGTTATAAGTAAAGGTGAAGATTTATCAGTTCTATGTTTGGATAAAGATTGGAATCTTATCTCTGGCTACTCTACAGGGAAACTCAGCAATGTATTGTCTGCATCTAATTTAGCCTATGTTATATATACTTCCGGAAGTACTGGTACTCCTAAAGGAGTGATGAATGAACATGGAGGTATTGTGAACCGTTTATTATGGACACAATCGCATTATCAACTTAAGAGTGATGATGCAATTTTACAGAAGACTTCTTTTAGTTTTGATGTATCAGTATGGGAATTTTTATGGGCTATTACTTGTGGGGCACGATTGGTTTTTGCCAAACCGGAAGGACACAAAGATGTTGAGTATTTAAAATACATTATAGACAAGGAAAATATCACGACGATTCATTTTGTTCCTTCGATGTTGAGGGCTTTCTTAGAAGACATCAAATTGGGAGATTGTAGTTCCTTAAAGCAGGTTTTGTGTAGTGGAGAAGCTTTACAGGTAGATCAGGTAATATTATTTAAGGATAAATTCAAGAATGTTCGATTAGATAATTTATATGGACCTACAGAGGCAGCAATTGATGTAAGTTCATGGGAAGTACCACTAGAAGGCTCTTTGTCTCAAATTCTAATAGGAAAACCAGTAGCCAATACAAGTTTATATGTTTTAGATAATCAAAACCAATTATTACCAATAGGAGTAATAGGTGAATTATGTATAGGAGGTGTTCAGGTAGCGAGAGGCTATTTGAACAAAGAAGAACTAACTCAAGAGAAGTTTATAGCGAATCCGTTTAAAGAGGGTGAACGAATTTATAAGACAGGCGATTTAGCGCGTTGGCTGCCGGATGGTAATATAGAATATATCGGCAGAAAAGATGATCAGGTTAAAATCCGCGGCTATCGAATCGAGTTGGGCGAGATTGAAAGCGTCTTATCATCTTTACCGGGAGTAACACAGTGTTGTGTACTGGCTAAGGAAGATAATCATGGAATTAAACGTTTGGTTGGTTATGTTGTACCTGAAGGGGATTTCGATAAAGAAGTATTACAAAAACAATTAAAACTAAGTCTGCCTGAGTATATGGTTCCTCAATTATGGGTGACTTTAGAAGAAATGCCATTAACGGGTAATGGAAAGCTGGATAAGAAGTCATTACCGGATCCGGATAACTCAGATTTATCCAGTAAAGAATATGTAGCACCACGTAACGAAACAGAAATACAATTAGCAGAAATCTGGCAGAATTTGTTAGGCATAGAACAAGTAGGGATTCATGATGATTTCTTCGAATTGGGTGGTCATAGTTTATTGGCTACACGTTTAGTTTCCATGATCCGCAAAGAACTGTCCAAAGAGATTGAAATTGCTGATATTTTCGCCTATACCACGATTTCAAGTTTAGGGACTCATATATCCGCTCAGTCAGAAGGGGTTTTATTACCAACAATTGTAGTAGAAAATCGTCCTGTGCGTATCCCATTATCGTTTAGTCAGGAACGATTATGGTTTTTGGATCAGTTACAAGGCAGTACCGAATATCACATTCCTATAGTTCTTGGTTTAGAAGGAGCATTAGAGGTATCAATACTGGAACAAACCTTACAGGAGATCGTTTCGCGTCATGAGGTTTTACGCAGCATGCTTTTATCAGAAGACGGAATCGGTTATCAGGAAATTATTGGCGCTGAGGGCTGGTCATTGGATCAGGCAATTGTATCAGATGATTTATCATTAGAAAATAATATAGCAGACTACGTAAATAAACCTTTTGATTTATCAAAAGATTACAAACTGCGAGCGTGTTTGTATACATTAGAGAATGAGAAGTATGTTTTGGCTTGCGTTTTCCATCATATTGCCAGTGATGGCTGGTCAGATGGAATCCTGACCAATGAGTTTATGGAATTGTACAGTGCCTTCCAATCAAACAAAACCCCTGATTTACCAAAGCTTAGCTTACAATATGCAGATTATGCCATTTGGCAGCGCAAGTATTTAGAAGGCGAGGTTTTAGAGAATCAGTTATCCTATTGGGAAGAAAAATTAAAAGGCGTAAACACTTTGTCTTTACCCACGGATTATGTTCGTCCTTCTGTGCAGAGCAATGAAGGAGCCAGTGTTTCTTTAGAGCTAAATGAAAAAATAAGTACTTCCTTAGAAAGATTATGCAAAGAAGAAGGCGTTACGCTGTTTATGTTATTACTATCAACCTTTAAAGTATTGTTATCCCGATATAGTGGACAGGACGATATTTGTGTAGGAACACCAATTGCGAATCGAACGCAATCAGAGTTAGAAGGAATGATAGGCTTTTTTGTCAATACTTTAGCACTTCGCAGTGATTTAAGCGGTGATCCGAGTTTTAGAGATTTGTTGTCACGAGTAAAACAGACAACTCTGGAAGGTTATGACCATCAGTTAACACCATTTGAAAAGGTTGTAGATCGGGTGATTACGACTCGTGATATGAGTATGACGCCGTTGTTTCAAGTGATGTTTGATTTTCAAAATATGGAATCAAACTCTGGAGGAGTTGTAGAACAAGGAGTTGGTATAAAAGGAGTTACTCTATCAAATTATGCTTTAGATATTGCTACAGCTCAATTTGATTTAACATTTAGTGTATCAGAGAGTAACCATGGTATTTCATTAGGAATAAATTATTGTACAGCCTTATTTAATAAAGCTACAATAGACCGAATGCTGCTGCATTATAAAGAGCTGTTGGTTAGTATTGCAAGCAATATCACGCAGCCTGTAAGCAGTTTAGCGATGCTTACCAAAGAAGAATCACATCAATTATTGAATGTTTTCAATAACACTGATGTTGCTTATCCATTAGATAAAACCGTAGTAGATTTATTCGAAGAACAGGTTAAACGAACACCAAATGCTATCGCAGTTGTTTATGAACAGGAAGAGCTGACTTACAAAGAATTAGATAAGCGTTCAAATCAATTAGGGCATTATTTACGTGAACAGGGCGTAGGGCAGGATGATCTTGTAGGTATTTGTCTGGAGCGAAGCCTGGAAATGCTCGTAGGTATTCTGGGAATCTTAAAATCAGGAGGAGCTTATGTTCCAATCGATCCGGAGTATCCAAGAGATCGTATTGATTACATGCTTAAAGATGCCAGTATTGGTTTGGTTTTAAGCAGTGAAACAAGTAGTAATGTTATAAATAAAGATAGAGTTTTATCAGTTCTGTGTCTGGATAAAGATTGGGATCTTATCTCGGGATATTCTGCAGGGAAACTCAGCACTGTGTTGTCTGCATCTAATTTAGCGTATGTTATCTATACTTCGGGAAGTACCGGTACTCCTAAAGGAGTTTTGATAACGCATAAAAATGTAGTTCGATTATTCAAAAATGAATCTTCATTATATGATTTTGGATCAAGTGATGTCTGGACTTTGTTTCACTCGTTTTGTTTTGATTTTTCGGTATGGGAAATGTATGGCGCCTTATTACATGGAGGCCGTTTAGTAATTGTTGGTAAGGACCTTACAAAAGATGCGATTTCTTTTAAGGAATTACTAATAAAAGAAGGCGTAACGGTTTTAAATCAAACTCCTGGTTCATTTTATGTACTTCAGGAGGAATTTCTATCCGAAAGTTCAGCACATTCGCTGCGTTATGTAA
>NZ_FZNL01000027.1 GCF_900187965.1 Flavobacterium sp. ov086
GAACTAATCAAAAATAAAGTCTTATGCAGTATGACCCAAAACTCAGACCCGTATGAAAATGCCGTAGCAGAAAGAATTAATGGAATTTTAAAACAAGAATTTATGATCGATAAATATCATCAAAAAATAAAAATTACAAAACAAATTATAAAAGAATCGATCAATATTTACAATGAACAAAGACCACATTATTCTAATCATATGCTAACACCAAATCAAATGCATTGTCAAAATCAAATCCAAATAAGAACCTATAAAAACAAAAACAGTTGCAAGAACGTTCTTGCAACTGTTTAATTAATTATTTTTATCTAATAATCAGTGTCGTTTTTTTAGGACGAGACATTAAAATTAAAAACTTATCTAAATTATCTAACCTTTTATTGTAATTTAAAAATTGAATCTACTCCTTACTGAATACAAAAATCAAAAGTTTCTTTTCTAAATCACACTTTGGATATCTGTTAATTTTGTTAGATTTTAAAATATTATGACTTAAGAAATAAAAAGGATAAGTACATTTTCATTCCATTTTTTAACTAAAAAGGTATCTTATAAATAATAATTTTAAACTTTTTAGTTTAAAAAACATATACAATATATAAGGTATATTTTAACAACACCACAAGTTAATCATTAGAAGAAACTAAATTCTTTTTTGGAAAATTAAAAAATGTTGAAGTTAAAATAGGTATAAAGAAAATTGCTACAGTCAAAACAGAAATACCAATATCAGCAGTATGACTACCTAAGAAAACACTAAATGCGCTTTCAGGATAAAAATGCTCCACTAGAGATAAAGTTAATTTAATACCTAAAATTGCAATTACTACGAAAGCCGCAGTTTCAAGAAAATTATATTTCTCCATTAGTTTTACAAACCATTGCGCAATAAAACGCATTGCCAAAATACCTATGAAAACACCGATACAAACTAAAATAATATTGGGTGTAAAAGCTACAGCTGCAAAAACATTATCAATAGAGAATGCCATATCCATTAATTCAACAAGACATACTGTTGCCCAAAAAGTACCTAACGATCCAACTGTGAGTTTATATAGCCAATTACTTTCTTTGTCTATTGTATCATCATCTTCATTTTCAGTTTGTTTACTTTTCCAGTAATCATACACTAAGTACAATAAATACAATCCTCCTAATGGTTTAAGCCACCAAATTTTTATTAGAAAAGCAGCAAAAATCATCGCCAATCCTCTAAAGAAATAAGCGCCCCAAATACCATACTTTAGTGCTTTATCCCTTTGATTTTGTGGCAAGTCCATTACCATTGTAGCCAAAACAGCCGCGTTATCAACTGAAAGTAAACTTTCAATAATTATTAGATTTCCAATAATCGCTAATGATGCTCCTGGATGGCTGATTATATCTTGCCATAGTGTGCTAATGTGAAGAATTAATTCGTTCATTTTTAAATATTAATTAGGTTAGATTTTAAATTATTTATTGGCCATTGTAACTACTATAACTCTTCCGCCTTCTTCTTTTGAAAGTAGTATTTTTTTACCATCTGTAAGCTCAAGCATTGTGCCGATAGGAATTTCTTTGTCTTCGGTAACGTCTTTTAATGATCTCAGTTTTTGATTGACAAATACCCATTTATCATTATAGAAAGTAAAGTAACCTACGGGCACTTTTTGTTCTGCCGTCAATTTTTCATTTCGGGCAATATTACGATTAACATGCCATTGACACAAATATTGATCGTTATAAACCATTACTCTATGATTCTCGGGCTTCCAGACGGTTTCCTGAAACTGATAATAGAGATCTAAAATCGGAAGCGTGCCTTTGTGAGCCGTCTTACAAAACGGACATCTTGGTGTATTTGTGTTGTCAAAAACATACCATTTTTGTTCACATAAAGCGTTATGGCATTTCTGCATTAAATCAGTTGTTTTCAATAATGCAATTTCCCATTCTTCGGCAGTTGGTCTTTGCATAGGGTTGTGTAATCCGTCTATAAAAACTTTATCGAATAAGGTTTTTAAATACGGACCTGTAATGGCATACGGCAATTTGGTTATATCGGCCCAAGGTAAATCCCATTTAGAAACCTGATTGAGTTTTGGTCTGTTTGTGGGATCAGTTGGATGTTCTATAAACATTGCTTTTGCGCCCATCGATAACAAATCGTCTTTTTCGGTATCTAGATCATGTACCTTTCCTCCTTTTAAGGGATGTCTGTGCAATAAAAACATATAAATCAAAACCGGCAGTGCGTGCAAATCGGTCAATCTGCTTGGTAATTTTCTATCTGGATCTGTTTTATTTAAATGTTTGGTCGAAAGAACTTCTGGAGCTATAAACTCAGCTGTTCCAATTACTTCGGCCGGAAATAAACCCGGAACTACAAGTCCATCCAAATCAATCATACAAGCCGATTTGTTGATTGGATCTATTAGAACATTATTATATGACAAATCAGAATGGGCCAATCCCATTGCATGCATTTTTTTTACACCGCGGGTTAAATTAACACAAACCTGGAAATAACTCAACCAATCGCCTAACTCTGCATTGGCTACTCTAAGCGGAAAATGCAGATTTCTAAATTTTGGACCTGCAAACCATTTTCCGTTTTTTTCTTTTCCTTGAATTAAATCGCTAGTTTCATATCCTTTTTTGAAGAAAAATTTAGAATCATAAATAGGTACAATGATCCCCGTTAATCCGTTATGTTCAATAACATCAGTTGGCCATCTGTACACTTCGTTTAGATAATAATCGCCTGCATCTCCGTTTTGAATTTGAACTAAATATTTATTTGTTATTCTTTGAAGTCTTTCTTTTTGATTAAAATCTAGTTTTTCTCTGAAAATTGCTACTACATATTTTCTATCGGGACTAAAATAAACATCCTTTACACCACCGCGCATAGGTTCGCCATTATCTACAAACTGATATGATTTTGCGTTGTCATTAATAGATTTTACTGTAATCGTACTCATACTTAATAAATTATAGCAAGGGTTCTGTCGTCATGATTTCCCGGACTCCAAAAATCCATCCAGGTCGAAAGCTGGTTTGCAATTTCAGGGTTTTCCGGATCAAAATCAACTTTAATTCCATCTTCATTTTTTCCTTTTAAGTCTTCCAGAAATTCGTTCCATTTTTCGACTTTTTCCAAATTGGCTTCAACTACAAATTTAGGATCGTAAATTCCGTCTGTCATTAGCATTAAATAAGAAAAATCATCAACCAATTTAAAACCAAATCGCGTCGAAAATTTATCATTTTGAAAAATTTCAGGCATGGTAATAAAACGCGTTCCGCCGCCAAAATCGCCAACATCAAGCCAGTTCATTAATTTTATTTCCGTTAGGTCTTTATTTAATAATCCAATTGGACAGTCACCAATTCCGAATGTTAGAACGGCATATCCAAAATCATATTTTTTAACCAAAGCAAAAATTAAAGTAGCGTGAAAATTCTTTAAATCAGTTTTGTTTTCTATCGCAAATTCTTCTATTTTTTGATGCGCAAAATGAGCTGCTTTTGAAAGGTTTTGATAAACAAAATGACTGATTTTTTTTGATGTTTCCTCACTTACCTTATTATGATGATCAACCAAAACCTGATCAAATTCTTTTAGATTTTCTGCTTTCAAATTTTCTTCAAAATATTGAATAACTGAATTACAGGCTAAATTCGATCCTTTTCTTGATAATTTTGCCGAACCTGCTCCATCAGAAACTGCTAGAACACTCCAACCTATTTCTTTAAAGTTTTTAAATGCAAAATCGTCTTCTCTAAATGAGCCGACATTTGCATGGCTTCTTCCTCGTTTTGATGCTATTACAATATTTTTATCTAAAAATTTAGCCGCAACGGCTTCATTATCCGGTTTCGAGAAAGGATCATTTTTATCGTTTTCAAGATTCTTCCACAATGATTTTGGATCTGGATTTACAATAAGTGTTATTATTTTTTCATTTAAAACTGAATCTTCTGCTTCGTCTTGAACTCTAAATAATAGTTTTATTTTTAAATCTCCACTTATTTCTGGAACTCCAATTAATTCATCATTCTTATTAAATTCAAGACCAGTATTTTCTAAACCTTTAATTTCAAAAGAAATAATATCATTCCAACCCAAAGTATTGAAATCAATCTTTGCCAAATATTTTTTGTTTACTGTGCCATTTGGTATCGAGACAGTCTGGGTCAAAATATCATCGATTCTGTTTTTCAATATCCAATTCTGCATAATCATTTTTTGGTTTTCCCGAATTATTTTTACTGCATTGACATTTTTTTCATTAGATGCAAAGTCCTCAAATAAGGCCACTTTATCTAAAGAAATATCAATTTTCTTTTGTGATAAAAAAGACTGAATATATCTTTTAGTCTCTTCCATGAAATTATCCTTGAGTTCTGTTTACATCAAATCCGCCTTCACCACAGCCGTAACTTCCCTGATTGTTGCACCAAGGACAAGTGCTTATATCTTCATCGCCAATACAATGTATACTGCCGCATACACAAACGGCAAAAGCAATTTGATTACCACAGCATGGACAGGTTGGTCCGCCAATAAGTTCATCTGTATTGACTTTATTGCTGAAATTTCCGGAATCGGCTAATTCAAAATAAGAATTATCAACTTGATAAGCACCCACTAATTTGTAATTTTTAGACGATAATTCGATACCTGCATAGATAGATTCTGCAATGGTTTTTCGGTATTTCATTAAATAAGGCCTTTTTGTATTTTGGCATTTTCCGTTTAAAACCACAAAATTATCATCAACATATTGTCGGTTTGGAGTTTCTTTGGTTAAATCTATTTTCGAAAGTGTTTCTCCATCCAATTTTGCCAATTCAAAACCACTTGAATTGTTTTCTACGCTTATACTGCTTGTTTTAATTGAATCTGTTACCCACTTAAAAAACTCTTTGTACGATTGTACATTGGTATTTTTAAAATGAAGTACATTTTCTGTAAGCTCGCCTAATAATTTTGTATCTGTTTCGCTACCAAAAGATATCGCAATTAAGTTGGCTGTTCGCTGCCAGTTTTGTTTCCATTCATTTATAGCTGCCTGACTGTCATCAGTAGGAACTCCATCTGTAAATAAGAAAACAATTGGTTTCCAGTCGCCTTTTACCTCATAAGTTGTTTTAACGATATTGGTTCTTAATTCATGCATTAAATGTCCCAGGCCTTTGCTTAATGATGTACCGCTTCCTATTGGAAATTTTGGCGGATAAAAGCTCACGATTTCTTGCAAGGGAACTAATGTTTTTGGCTGTCCAGCAAATACTATAATCGAAACAAAAACGGTTTCAAGTGCATGCGGATCTGTTTTTAAAGCCTGAATTATGGTAGCTAATCCTTCTTCAACCTGCTGGATTGGTTCTCCAACCATTGACTCCGAAATATCGATTAAAAAATATATAGGTAATCTTCTCATTTTAAAGGAAATTTAATAACATTAAAAAAATAACTAAGAGCAATATCTGGGTCATATCGACCGCTAAACCTACTCCAACCTGAAAAGGTTTTATCATTGTTTTTAGAGAATTGAATATGGGCGAAAAAATACTATTGAAAAAATCAAAAATACTTCTGTACTGTGGATTCAATTTGTCTTTGTAAGGCAATAGTTTGGAGTACAAAAACAACCCGACAATTAGTATTTGAATAAATATCTTTAAAAAATACATTATGAAACTGCGTTTATTAATTCGTTAGCGATTTCTTTAAAAACTAGTTCTTCATCGGTATTGATTTTTTTTGATCCATAAACAGCTACGCCATTGTTTACAGTCATAAAATTCATGGAAAAAGAAGCGCCGTAACATTTATTTCTACCATTATACGGAATTGCATGCATTACTTTTATATATATACAATTTTGACGTACAATAACATCATCTATATAAAAATCATTCTGCGCGTAACTATTAAGCAGAGTCCGTTTTGCGTTTTCAGTAGAAAAGCCACTTATCCCGGCAGTTTTATAACAAATATTTAAACTGTCAATATTCATGTTTTCTAATTTTTCCTGCGGTGTAAATTCATGAACAACTTCATAAGTTACATCTCTATAAGAACTTCTGCCATTATCGTTGCCATACGACGATTGATTTACTTTTTGAACTATATGCACAATTATACTAATAATCGTGATCAGGGTTCCTAGCAGTTCCATAACTAGATTACTACTGTTATTTCGCTCGGCGGTGGTGGCAATGTTACGCTTTCGCCAGTTCTCTGACTTTTATTTCCTTGTTCTATGGTTTCTGAAACCCATTTGAAAAATTGTTTCAGTGTAGAACTATCAGCTGATGCTAAATGCACTACATTATCTGTCAACTCTTTTAGAATATCATCGTTGGCCATGTGTCCGGCGGCACATCCTACAACAGCTCCAAAACTCATGTTTCGTATTTCGGCTGTTTTTTCTCTGTAAAACTGTATATCAGAAGGTTTTCCGTCAGTAAAAACAAAAAGCAATGGTTTCCAATCGCCCTTTTGATCTGCAGATCCTTTTATAACTTCTTTATTTACTTTTTGAATAACAAAATCAAGTCCGGCTCCTGTATTTGTAGGGCCACTTTGCGGACAAGTAATTTCCGGAAGCTGAAACTGAACCAGCTCTGTAAGCGGCACTATTTCTTTTACTTCTCTATCATAAGTTATTATACTGATCCAAAGAGAATCTAACGCCTGAGCATCAGAACGTAATGTATTTATCATTCCGCTTAAAGCATTATTTAAAGCTTGAATTGGCTCGCCATACATCGAACCTGATGTATCTAATAAAAAATAAACTGGTAGTCTTCTCATATACTTTAAAGAAAATGATTTAATAAACGAAATTACCTAATACTCAAAACTATTTGGCAGAAACTTATAAGCATAGTTAATGCGTATAACTTCTATCAAAAAGACGTAATATAAAAAAATTAATTAAAAAAGCGGTATTATAAAACTCCGCCTTTCTGAAATTTAAACTACGATGTTTAATTCAGACGGTGGCGGAGGTAATTCTTTAAAATTTGTAAATTCTTTACCAAAATCTTCAACTTTTGTTGAAGTTACTCCAATTGAAGCGGTTACCCATTGAAAAAACTTGCCAATACTAGCACTATCCGCAGTATCCAGGCTGACTACATTATCTGTAATTTGTTTTAAAATTGCAGTATCGGCACCTCCGCCTGCACCACAGGCAACTGTAAACGCTACTTTTGCTTTTTTAAACTCATTAAGTCCATTTTCCCAATTATCAGTAGGAATTCCATCAGTCATAATAAACACTAATGGTTTCCAATCTCCTTTTTGTTCTGTTGTTGTTTTAGCAACTTCAGTTTCTATTTTTTGTGCTGTTAATCTTAATGCTTCTCCAAGCGCGGTTACACCTGTCGCTTTAAGATCAACCATTTGAAAAGAGGCTAAATCTGTTAACGGAATAATTTGCTGCGCTGTAGTATCGAAGGTTATCACGCTTAAAAAAGCAGTTTCAATAGCTTGCGGATTTTGTCTTAACGAACTAATCATCATTTGAACGCCATTTTTAACAGCTTCAATAGGCTCGCCGGTCATTGATCCGGATGTGTCTAATACTAAATATACAGGCAGTCTTCTCATGGTAAAAATTTATTTATACAGGAATATTGTAGATTGGTGTTTCGTTACTATCGCCTGCCTGATTAGAGCTTTCGATACCATTGATATTATATGTATTGGTATTGGCTTCGGGATCATGGTGCGTTAAGTGACTCATAACTGCCTGGGTCAAATCTTTGCCTCCAACTGCATGATGATATGCTGAACCAATTGTGTAAATTGGTCCCCAAGGAATTCCCCACCATCCAATAATTAAATTTAGAAATACATATCCGTAAGAATACTTAAAAGTATTTTCGTCAGGTCTGATAAAATAAATATCAGAACTTCTTTTCAGAGTCATTAATATAAATGAAACCGTGTATGGAAATACTACAAATTTCCCACCTTGATGAACCAGATCTCTAACTTGCGAAACTCTTAGTCCTTCTATGTTTTTGATTTGCATTACAGGTAAGACTGAACAATTTTATGAATAGTCTGTCCTAAAAAAGTATCATCTGTTGGGTCTCCAATTGCGCTAAATTTCCATTCTCCATTACGTTTGTAAAGTTTACCCATAATGATTGAACGTTTGTTTACATATTGTGAATCGGCAGAAACATTATACGAAGCGAATTCTGAAATTACTCGCGTTGGAGTACCTTCGTACATTCTGATTTTTGCATAAGGAATTTGAGAGAAATCTTCTTTTCCTGCATTGTTTAAAAAGAAAAATATCTGATTAACTTTTGCATCAACTTTAGAAAGGTCAACTGTAATAATTTCATTATCTAAACCATCATCACCGCCTGTATCTCCTGCAAGATCATCACCGGTATGTTTTAAAGCTCCATCAACACTAAGCAATTTACCTTTTGGAAGTCCAAATTGCTGTAATACTTCTACTCTGTATAACGGAGAATATAAATGATCACAAAGTTTATTTTGATCGTCAATTAGCACACAGCTCAAATCTAAGTCGATTTCTACTACGTTTTTTGATAATCCTAAGAATCCTTTGGTTTCGATTGCTCCCCAGTTTACACCAACGCAGAAATTTGTCAATGTTTCGCCGCTTGTTTTTCTTAAATCAATTTTTTGTCCTTTGGTTAAGTTAATTGCCATAGTTTTTAATAGGGTTTAAATTAATTATATTTATTTAAATAATCTTGTAAGCCGCCTTTCATTCCAATACCAACTGCTTCAAATTTCCACTCATTATTTCTTTTATAAATTCTTCCAAACTCTACTGCGGTTTCTATAGAAAAATCTTCATCAAGCTCATATTTAACTAATTCTGTATTGGTTTGATCCAGAATTCTGATATATGAATTTCTAATCTGTCCAAAGTTTTGTCTTTTTGTCTCGGCGTGGTGAATTGTTACAACAAATGAAATTTCGTGAACATCCGGAGATATTGTAGATAAATCGATTTGTATTTTTTCATCATCTCCATCTCCCGCTCCTGTTAAGTTATCTCCAGTATGAGTTACGGCTCCATCAGGAGATTTTAGATTGTTGTAATAAACGAAATGGTTGTCATTTGGAATTTTGCCATTTGCACCAACCAAAAAAACTGAAGCATCTAAGTCAAAATCTGAACCTGTATTACTTGAGTTACTGTCCCAGCCAAGTCCTACAATAAATTTTGGTGCGTCAATACTTTGTCTTTGACCTTTTTCTAAGTTAATTGCCATTTTATTTATTCTTTAATTAATATTAATATTCAACATTGTTTTTAAAATATTCGTTTGCTCGTCGACGTTTTGTAAATCTTCTAAAAAGTCGACAGACGATATTTTATTTAAATAATCTTTTAAAACCTCTTGCACACTTTCCGGAAGAGTGGTTTTAATTGTACTTAATTCTAATTCCAGCAAAGTATTTTTATCTTTCAACTGCGCAATAATTTCTTCTTTGGCCGAATTATTTTTTGAAAGATTTACTACTTTTTCCATATCATTTTCGATGAGAGAAAAAGATTTTTCGTTTCCAACAAAAATAAATTTGTCGTTAGAATCTCTAAATTCATACACCTCAATAATCTCATTATTACAAACTAAGCCGCATAAAAATTTAATCTTAAAATTGAGTATATTAAGCCGGCCTAAGAGTTTCTTTTCAAACTTAACGTACTTGTTTTCATAATTTTTCTTATTGGCAGCAGTCAGTTTTTCATATTGGTCGATATTAATTTCTCTGTAATATTCTGATTTAATTCCATCAGAAAAAGACATTATATCATTCCAGTCAAAAAAACTATTACTATCTGTTGCAAAAATCTGATACAGCTGCTCAATTTTTTTAGACATTTTTTGGGCATGCTCTTTTGTTTGATCAGAGAATTTTTCTTCTCCTATTTCAAAATTCATTTTCGAAATTATATCTCCGTTGATATATATTTCATCTGAAATGAGAGTATACTGCTGTTCTTTAGATTTTTTTATCTTTTGAAACAAATCAATCAGACTATTTGTATACTGAATATGAAACAATTCCAGTTTATTAATGTCTAATGATTGGTTCTTTTGAAAAAGGGAATGGATTACTTTTGTCCTTACCAAAACGCCAACAAAATCCTTGTGGTTAAAAAAATTGGATAACAATTTTAAAACCACAAGCTTTCTGTTACTATCTTTTATTATCTGAACGTACCTTTCCTCTTCCTCTTGCTGCATTCCGTTAATACCTTATTCTTTTTAACTTATAACCCCTTTTTTCAATTCTAATTCAAGGCTTTGTAATCCTTCGTCAAGCTGTCTGCGGGTTGCTGTACCTTGTTCGTGAATTTGTTTTACTTCAGTTAAAGTATCTATTAATGATTTAGTCGTCATTTTTAATGTCTCTAATGAAACGACTGTATTTTCATTTTCTTTGGCTACTTCAATACTATTTTGTTTTAGCATTTCTGCATTTTTCTGTAAAATGGTATTAGTAGTTTCAGACACTCTTCGCTGTACTTCAATATTTTGTTTTTGTCTTTGAAGTGCTACAGCAAGAGTAAGTTGGTTTTTCCAAACTGGCATTGTTGTAGTCAGGATAGACTGTGCTTTTTCGGCAATTGATGTGTTGTTGTTTTGAACCACACGTATTTGCGCTAAAGATTGCAACATAATGAAACGAACAATTTTCATATCGGCCAAACGTTTGTCAAGACGATTGATAAAATTTCTTTTATCTGAAATTTGATAATCCTGATGTTGAGCTGGATTTCCTTCCATTACAGCAAGTTCTTCGTTTAATTCTTTAAAACGAATCTGACCTGCAATGATATGTTTTTCCATTTCTTTTATAAGGCCAACATTTCCGTCAAACATGGTTTGAAGTGCACTGTTGTCTTTTACAGAATTGATCATTCCGGCTTTTACCTTATTACTGATTTTGTCAATATTAACGGTAATCTTATCATATTGCTGGAATAATTTTTTTACATCTATTACTAATTTATTCAGTAACGGAATTTTAGAAAGAAATCTTTTAAACGGTCCCTGATCAAGCTGATCTACATCAACATAATTTAATTCTGTCAATAAATCATTGATCAAAGTTCCTACTTCCCCAGAGTTATATGTTCTAACATTTGTTAAGAAAGTATCACTTTGTTTAGCTATCGAATTTTGAATTTCGGCTCCATAGTTTAAAATCGAATTCGCATCATTTTCGTTTAACTGGTTCGAAATTGATTTGAAATTATTTACTTCAGCTTCTGAGATTGAAGTTAAATTCACATTACCATCTTTGTCAATCAAAGCGGTATTTTCCTGAGTAATTAATTGATTTTCTTCCATTTTAAATTATAGGTGATTTTGTTGAATTGTAACGATAGTCTGTTCTAACTTTTTATCACTGGTTGGAACTCCAACTGCACTAAATTTCCATTCTTCATTTCTTTTATAAAATACACCTAAAACCATAGAAACGTTTCCGGCAAAAGTCGCATCGTTTGCCACATCAAAACGTGCAAATTCCTGGCTTACTTTTGTAGGTGTTCCTTCGTAGATACGGATAGAAGCAAAAGGTATATCTTTAAAATCCTGCCCTCTAAAACTATTGATAAAAAATGCAACATGGTTTGCTGCTGGTGATAATTGCGAAAAATCTAAAGTAATTACTTCGTTATCTAAACCGTCGTCTCCATTTAAATCTCCAGTTAAATCATCTCCGCTGTGTTTAATAGCACGATCGTTTGAAATTAATTTTCTGAAATTTACAGAATCGATATGATTTTTTTTGTCGTCATAAACGGCACAACTTGCATCTAAATCTACCGCTTCTTTTTTAGTTCCAAAAAAACCTTTTTTCTCAATTGCGCCCCAATTTACACCAACACAAATGTTTTGTAATTTAGAACCATTACTTTTTTCAAGATTTATACGTTGTCCTTTTTCTAAGTTAATTGCCATGTTTTTAGTTATATTTATTTAAATAATCTTCTAATCCGCCTTTCATTCCAACACCCATTGCTTCAAATTTCCATTGCCCGTCTTTATTGTAAATTCTTCCAAATTCAACAGCAGTTTCTATAGAGAAGTCTTCTTCTAATTCATATTTTACTATTTCGGCATTATTGCTTTCGTCTACAATTCGAATAAACGAGTTTCTAACTTGTCCAAAATTTTGTTTTCTACTTACAGCATCATGAATCGTTACAACAATACAAATTTCTTTTACAGCCGGGTTTATTTTGGTAAGGTCGATTTTTACCTGTTCATCATCTCCGTCACCATCTCCAGTTAAATTATCCCCTGTATGAATAACCGCCTCATCCGGAGATTTAAGGTTATTGTAAAAAATAAAATGAGAATCAGATAAAATTTTTCTGTTATCACCTAATATAAAAACAGATGCATCAAGGTCAAAACTTGATCCTGTGGTGCTATTATTTGTATCCCATCCTAAACCAATTGTAAATTTTGGAGCGTTTATATTTTCGCGCTGTCCTTTTTGTAAGTTGATAGCCATAGTTTTACTCTATTTTTATTACATTAATGTTTGTTTTATATTCTAAAATCTGGTGGTAATTATTACTTATCGCCAAATGAAATAATTCATCACTTTTTTTGGAAGAAATGCTATTTATTAAAAACCCAAACTCATCTTCGTTTAAACTTAAAATGAATTTTACTATTCTGGTATTATATTGAAAATGTTCACTATTAATAACCGAAATGATATCTTCAACATTTTTAATATCAAAATAATTATAGTGATTTTCAATTTTTGGATGAATATCTTTATTTGCCAGTTCTGCGAAATAAATAAAAATGAAATCTCCGTTTACCTCATACTGGTTCAATATTTTGTTTACGGTATGTTCGTGACTTCCGGTTATTTTAATATCATCTACAAAAATGCAGAGCTTATTATTAATGAAATTTCGATCAATATAATAGGTGTCATTAGATATTAAATTTACCCTTTCGTTAAAGTCTAAATTTCCATAATCTGTAACGTAAGTTTGATTTCTATAAATTTTTGATTCTATACTAGCTTTCTTACCATTTCTAAATAAAAAGCTGTTTAATTCTTTTTTGAAGTAGTAACACAAAAAGTTTGAAGCTGTTGGTATTGACAAATATGGACTTGGCAAAATAACAATTTCCTCACCTGAAAGAAGTAATTCTCTAAACTGATCTACAAATCCGGCAAACAAATCTTTGGCAAATTTTTCTGCATAGAATTTGTCACCAAATTTAAATCGGCTGTATTCCTTTTCTTTAAATGGACAATTATCTTTATCGATAATTTTGTGTAGGCTGTAACTTTTATTCACTTTTAAATTTTTAATAAATGCGCTTCAAATCCAAAATTGATTGCGCCATTATAATCTGCAATACTATTATCTCCAATATGCAGTACTTCGCTTTTTTCTATTTTTTTTGATTCTTTTACCTGATCAAAAACCAACTGAAAAATTTCTTTGTTTGGTTTTGAAAATCCTACTTCATCGGAATAAATCTGAAAAGAAATAAAATCAGCCAATTCATAATACGAGATCAGCTTTCTTAAACTCTTTCCTTTTATGAATCCAGTATTACTCAATATGTTAATTGATTTTCCTTCGGCTACTATTTCTTCAAACTGAAGTTTAATATCCGGAAAAATCAATTCTGGTTTATTATTAAAAAACAAAGCTTCTGTTTCATCATAAAATGCTGCTAATCGTTCTAAACCATTTGAAGCTAAATCTACCTCGAGTGCACCTAAAATTAGATAATAAATCTCGTATGTACTTAAATTTAACCCTGTTTTTTCGTTAATATTATTGCATAAAACATCATAATATCTTACTACCTCAGATACTTTTTCGATAGATGCATTTATTTCAAAAAAGTCTTTAAATAATAAATTTCTCTTCCTTTTAAATTCAGGGTTAGATCTTATTAATGTTAACCATAAATCAAAAGAAAAATGGTCGTAATTTTTATAATTTAGTTTCAAAATATACTTTTAAATCATGAAATATAATAGCTTAAAATGTGTGCACTATATACTTCGTTGTTAACTGATCTATTTTATTATCTCTCCCGAATAATATTTTTCAAGGAAAAAGCCTAGATCTGCTTTATATCCAATTCCGGAAGCTTCAAATCTCCATTGATCGTTTCGTTTATACAGTCTTCCAAATTCAACTCCAGTCTCAACTGAAAAATCTTCATCTAATTCATATTTAGCAATTTCCTGCCCATTTGCATCATCCACAATTCTTATATAAGAGTTTCTTACCTGTCCAAAATTTTGTCTTCTTCTTTCAAAATCTTCAATGGTAACTACAAAAAGGATTTCTTGCACATTTGTGTCGATTTTACTTAAATCAACTTTAATAGCCTCATCATCATCACCATCACTATTACCACCTGTAGGATCATCTCCTGTATGCTCTAACGCCCCATCAGGAGAGGTTAGATTATTATAAAATATAAAGTATTTTTCGCCTAAAAGTTTACGATCAGAGTTAATCATTATAGCAGAAGCATCTAAATCAAATTCATGCCCTGTACCTTCATTAGGATCCCACCCTAATCCTACAGAAATTCTAGACAAACCAATATCAATCTTTTGTCCTTTTTGTAAATTTATTGCCATTATACTATTCTTATTTAAATTTTAAACATACAATGATACAAAAAGCAAATTGAGTAAAAATGTGGGTTCCCGTAAAAGCCCAAAAATTTATCAACAAATTCAATAAAATTCAATAAAATTCAATAAAATTTGATCAAAAATCATCAAAGCGATAAAAACTCAAATAGATCTTTTGAATAAATGATACAATAAAAAAGAAGAATATTTACTTACAATCTTCTTTTTGAGCACTGCTTATATCAATCTTTAAAATCTAACTATTTCTATTCATTAAAGAAAGAAGAAATACTCTTTACCATCGCAATAAATAATAAAAATAACTACTCTAATATTATTAAAAAGACGATCAAAACGAAATGGTCTTTTAACAGTAAATGGTCCAAAATTTCAAAATAAAAGGATGTAATTTGATAAATAACAGAAACAAAAAAGAGCTAACAAATTAATGTTAGCTCTTTTTAAGTTTTATAGAAAATTATCTTATCCTTTCAAAGCTTCTGCTCCACCAACGATCTCAAGGATTTCGTTTGTAATAGCTGCCTGACGGGCTTTATTATAAGTCAATTTCAATTGGTTTCTCAAGTCAGTTGCGTTGTCAGTTGCTTTGTGCATTGCTGTCATACGCGCTCCATGTTCTGAAGCAAATGAATCACGAATACCTTTGTATAATTGAGTTTTTAATGATTTTGGAATCAAAGTCAACACAATTTCTTCTTTTGACGGTTCGAAAATATAATCTCCAGCAGAAACTGGTGCATCAGATTTAATTGGTGCTAACGGTAAAAATTGCTCTGTTTGAACGATTTGTGTAGCAGCATTTTTAAACTGATTGTAGATCAATTCGATTCTGTCATATTCTCCTGATAAAAATTTCTCAGTCAAATTATCAGCAATTCCGGCAACATTATCAAAAGTCAAATGATCGAAAATTGCATTATGGTGACCGTGTACTGTAAAAGATTTACTTAGTACATCATTTCCTTTTTTACCAATAGGAAAAATATCAACTTGTTTTCCTGCATAAAAAGCAGCACGGTTTTTAGCTTCTTTAATAACATTTGAATTGAATGCTCCACATAAACCTCTGTTTGAAGTTATAGCAACAAGCAATACTTTTTTTACTTCACGTTGTGTTGTATAATCTCCTCCAACTTCACCATCAAGTGTAGCAGATAGATTTTGCAACAATTCCGTTAATTTCTCGGCATAAGGGCGCATCGCAGTGATTGCATCTTGTGCTTTCTTAAGCTTTGCTGCAGAAACCATTTTCATAGCCGATGTAATTTGCATCGTCGATGAAACGGAAGTAATTCTATTACGGATTTCCTTTAAATTTGCCATTTGTCGATTAAAAAATGTGACAATTTGAAAATTAGATAATTAGAAAGTCTCCTGAGATATTTTCTAATTATCTAATTAACGAATCATCTAATTAGATATATTTTGCTGAAATTTCTTTTGCTGCTTTTTCGATAACATCAGTAATGTTGTCATCTAACTTACCAGCTTTCAACGCATTAAGCGTATCTTTATGTTTACTGTTTAAGTAAGCTAAGAAATCAGCTTCAAATTCTTTTACTTTATTTACAGGAACACTTTTCAATAAGTTTTTAGAACCTGCATAAATAATAGCTACTTGATTTTCTACTGGATAAGGATCGTTTAAACCTTGTTTCAAAATCTCAACGTTTCTTTTTCCTTTTTCAATTACGTTTAAAGTAACTGAATCTAAGTCAGAACCAAATTTAGCGAAAGCTTCTAATTCACGGAATTGAGCTTGGTCTAATTTTAAAGTTCCAGAAACTTTTTTCATAGATTTAATCTGAGCATTACCTCCAACACGAGATACAGAAATACCTACGTTGATCGCAGGACGAACTCCAGAGTTGAATAAATCTCCATCAAGGAAAATCTGACCATCTGTAATCGAAATTACGTTTGTTGGGATGTATGCAGAAACGTCACCAGCCTGAGTCTCAATAATTGGTAAAGCAGTTAATGAACCACCACCTTTTACGATAGACTTAATAGAATCTGGTAAATCATTCATGTTTTTAGCAATTCCATTATCTGCAATTACTTTACAAGCACGCTCTAATAAACGAGAGTGTAAGTAGAAAACGTCTCCAGGATATGCCTCACGTCCCGGTGGTCTTCTTAATAAAAGAGAAACCTCACGGTAAGCAACAGCTTGTTTAGATAAATCATCATAAACAATTAAAGCCGGACGACCTGAATCTCTAAAATATTCTCCAATTGCAGCACCTGCGAAAGGAGCATAAACTTGCATTGGAGCTGGATCAGAAGCATTAGCTGCAACAATAACGGTATAAGCCATTGCACCTTTTTCTTCTAACATTTTAGCAATTCCTGCTACAGTTGAAGCTTTTTGCCCAATTGCAACATATATACAGAATACAGGTTTTCCTGCATCGTAAAATTCTTTTTGATTTAAGATTGTATCGATACAAACAGTTGATTTACCTGTTTGACGGTCACCAATAACAAGCTCACGTTGTCCACGACCAACTGGGATCATAGCATCAACAGCTTTAATACCTGTTTGTAATGGCTCAGTTACCGGCTGACGGAAAATAACTCCAGGAGCTTTTCTCTCTAAAGGCATCTCGTATAAATCTCCACCAATTGGTCCTTTTCCATCAATTGGAAAACCAAGAGTGTTAACTACACGTCCTACCATTTGCTCACCTACTTTAAGAGAAGCAATACGTTGTGTTCTTTTTGCTGTTGATCCTTCTTTGATTCCTGTTGATGGTCCTAAAAGTACCACACCAACATTGTCTTCTTCAAGGTTCAATACAATAGCTTCAAGTCCGTTGTCAAATTCAACTAACTCACCATATTGTACATTAGATAGCCCGTAAATACGAGCAATACCGTCTCCAACTTGAAGTACCGTTCCTACTTCCTCTAGCGTAGCACCAGATTCAAAACCTTCTACTTGCTTTCTTAATATTGCTGAAATTTCAGCAGGTTTGATTTCCGCCATCTTAAATTTATAATTTAGACACTTTTATGTGTAATAAAACTAATTACTTAACTCTCTTTTTAATACCTGCAATCTGTTTGCAACAGAAGCATTGTATTGTTGATCACCTATTCTTAAAATAAATCCTCCAATAATTGACGGATCTACTATATTTTCTATTGTTATTTTTTTATCTGACAATGTTGCAATTTTAGCCAAAACTTTAGCTTCTAAAGCAGCATCCATAGGAATTGCAGTTGTAACTTTCGCTACTTCAACACCATTACTTTGATCAAATAATTTATTGTATTCAAGAGCTATTGCCTCAAGAATTTCAAATCTTTTATTTTCGAACAATAAATGAAATAACCCTTTAGTTACACCATTTACATTTGCGAAAACTTCTAAAAGAGCACTCTCTTTAACTTCAACTTTAGTTGGGCTTTGGATAAAGGTACTCAATTCTATATTGGAACCAATTGTTGAAGCAATTGATTTCATATCGTTACTGACAGCTTCGGCAACACCTTTAGAGTTTGCTAAGTCCAGAATTGCTTGTGCATAACGAATTGCTGCTCTTGTACTTGCCATAATCTTAGTTTAACTTTACGTCACCTAACAATTTCTCTACTAATTTAGTTTGAGATTCTTTGTTAGATAATTCTTCTTTCAATAATTTTTCAGCAATGCTTAATGATAAAGTTGAAACTTGTGATTTCAATTCAGCCATAGCAGCATTTTTTTCATTTTCTATTGCCAATTTAGCTTGAGCAATCAATTTTTGACCTTGCTCTTGTGCTTCATTTTTAGAATCAGCTATCATTTGCTCTTTCATTTCACGAGCTTCTTTTAACATTGCATCGCGTTCTGCACGAGCTTCTTTCAAGATACGCTCATTGTCTGCAGTTAAATTCTGCATTTCTAAACGTGCTGCTTCTGCAGATGCTAAAGCATTGTTGATAGATTCCTCACGGCTTTTTACAGCTCCCAATATCGGTTTCCAAGCAAATTTTGCCAAAAGAATGAAGAAAACAATAAAGATAATTGTTGTCCAAAAAATTAAACTTTCTGGTGAAGTTAATTGCATAACAGTATATATTTAAAATTTGTTTGTCGTTTTTTTGAAAAAACTTCCTGAAGCCAACCGCTACAGGAAGTTTAATTTTTTTAATTATGCGTTTGTGATTAACGCAACAACTACTGCGAAAAGAGCAACACCTTCAATAAGTGCAGCAGCAATAATCATAGCAGTCTGAATTTTTCCAGCAGCTTCTGGTTGACGAGCGATAGCGTCCATTGCAGAACCACCAATTTTTCCAATACCAAGACCTGCACCAATTACAGCTAATCCAGCTCCGATTCCAGCTAATACCATAATAATAAATTTATATAGTTAATAATTAATAAAACTCTAATTAATGATGATCGTGCTCTTCAACAGCCTGACCAATAAATAATGCTGAAAGCAAAGTAAATACATACGCTTGCAAAGCAGCAACTAACATTTCTAAAACACTCATGAACAATACGAATGCTCCGGCAACTGGTCCTACAGCAATACTTTTGAAAATGAAGATTAAAGAAACTAAACTCAAAATGATAATGTGACCAGCAGTAATGTTTGCGAATAAACGAATCATTAATGCAAATGGTTTAGTAAGCATTCCGATAATTTCTACAGGAATCATGATTGGAGCCAACCACACAGGAACTCCTGGTGTGTTGAAAATATGTCCCCAGTAAGATTTATTTCCGCTTAAAGTTGTAACGATGAAAGTGATAAATGCCATTACAAATGTAAAGTAGATATTACCTGTTAAGTTAGAACTGAATGGGAAGAAAGGAATTAATCCAATAAGGTTGTTAATCCAAATGAAGAAAAAGATTGTCAAAAGGTATGGCATATATTTTCCAGCCTTTTTTGTACCAATATTTGGAACAGCAATTTCGTCTCTAACATAAGTAACCAACGGTTCTAAGAATCCAGCTAATCCTGTTGGTGCATTTGGGTTTTTCTTATAAGATCTTGCAACTGCAAAAAATAAGAAGAACAAAATAATTGCAGACATCAACATAGAAAAAACATTCTTTGTGATAGAAAAATCTAAAGGTCTTGCATCAAAAGCAAAAGCACCTGTATTTTTCTGATCAGCTGTCATTGTTTCGAATTTATCCGCATAAAAAATTATTTCTTTATAACGAACTAATTTCTCACCGTTAATATCAACTACATGCTCACCTGAATTATCGTGGTGAAATTTTGCAGATGAAAAAATCTCCAATCCGTTATTCGTCCATAAAATAACTGGAAGACTAAAAGAAATTGGATGCCCATCCCAATCAGCGATATGAAAATCATGAGAATCTCCAATGTGTGAATTGATTAATTCACTAGCATTAAATTCTTCTTCGATCTTGTGACCAACATTTTCCCCATGAGCGCTTGTTTCTCCATGATTTCCTTCTACTGTCTCAACTGTTTCATGTTTCACAGAAACACTATCAACAGGAGTTGAAGCAAAATTTGTCGACGAAGTAAGTGCTAATAAGGTAACTAATAAGTACTGGACTGGTTTATTTGAAATTATCATTATTAAATCTGTATCTAATTTTAGGTTCCAAAAATTTTTTGCAAAGGTACATTTAAAATTGAAAATTGAAAATTTATATATGTAATTTTTAATATTTAAGTTTTTAAGAGGCAATCTTATTGTTAATAAAGCAATTAACCTCTGTTTATTAAGCGAATTGTGAAATATGTTTCGAAAAGTAAAAATAAAAAATAAGGGATAAAAAATGTACTAATATCAACAATCGGATTTTTAACATGTGCTTTTATCAAAGGAATTAAAAAAACGATAGCAGCCATCATTCTAATAAAGCTCGCGCCAAGAAAAGCAAATCCTGTATAATTTGCGAAATTCTTATGTACAAAAATCAAAAAGAGATATACCAAAAAAGTTGCTACAATATTAAATAAATAGATACTCCATGCTGAGTACAGGAAGACGAATTTATCTGATAGGAATTGCATGGCAAAATATTGCGCAACAAATAATACAATAGAGAAAGGAAGGAAATACTTTAGAAAATCGGTAGTCTTGTTCATTATTTATTCAAATTTTTTACTTGTCTTAAAACATTATAAAGTGCTAAAAAGACCGAAAATAGTGAAAAAATAATTGTCCACAATGAACCACCGTTTGAATACTTCTCATCTAGCTTCACTCCCAGATAGGAAAATATAAAAATAATAATTCCCATTTGAATGGGAATATTAACAAAAACTAACCATTTATTGTTTGAGTTCTTCTTTGGTTCCTTTTCCATCTTTTAATGTAACTTCTTTAGTGTTATTTGTTAACATTGCGCAAGTTGCTGTAAACTCTGCTCCAGGTTCGATAGATAATTTTCCAACAATAACTTCTCCGTGAATACGGGCTGTTGCTTTTATATTAAGGACTTCTAAAACTTTAATTTTTCCTTGAAACTCTCCTTCAATATCAGCGTTATTACAAACAATTTCTCCTTTAATAATTCCCGATGCTCCGATAACTAATTTTCCTTGCGAAGTAAAATTTCCAATCAATTCTCCGTCCAATCTAAAATCAGCTTTTGAAACGATATCACCAATTATAGAAGTACCTTCTACTATTCTATTTGTTTTTCCTAAGAGTTCTGTTCCGTTTTTTTTGACTTTATCAAACATGATTATGGGGTTTTTGGGGCTAAATAAGTTTCGAGATTTTTTTTAATTTGAATCACTTTATAATTATCACTCGATATGATAATTGCAGGTTGTGTGATTTTATACTTATTATCATCTCTAAAAACTTCTGAAACATCTTTGGCATAAGCCTCCGATTTTAAACCATGTATAACTACAAAACTTTGTGTTCTATTGTATTTATCAAAAGAAGTTGTTAACCTTTCATAATTTTCAACTAACAAAAATACTCTGATTGCCTCTTCAATTTTTTTGAGTGCTTTAGTATCTTCTTTTGAAATCACATATATAATTTTCCAGTTTTTATTGTCAACGGTAGTAAAATCAAGCTTTTCTAAACTTGGAACTTGCTTCTCTAAAATTTCTCTGGCATTTTTACCTTCTTCACTATTCGGATAATTATCTGCAACTGATTCTAATCCTTTTTTATAAGCTGCCAAACCATTTACTTTTCCTAAAGTATTTGCTTTCAACAATTCATATTTAGAAACAATTTCGTCACCGGAATATTGATTAATCAGATTGTCTATGTTATCCAAAACAGTTTCAAATTGTTCTTCTTGAAACAGTTTGTACCATTTTTGATATTCCTTATCGGCTGATGCCAAATCATCTGGATTCGCATTATTTAAAATCTGCGCATATCTCGAATTTGGATAATTGGTAATAATATCAGACTTAACTCTTTCGGCTTTAGCAGGATTTGTAATCTGATAGATTTTATACAAATTATACATCGATGGCAAAATCAATTTTTCCTCCGGATTGTTTTTTAATAATTGTTCGAGTTTGTCGCTCGCCAAATTGTATTCTTTAAACTTTTCTTTATAAATAAGTCCTAATTGATAGTATGAAAAATTACGTTCTTTATTTATACTATCCATCGCAACTTGTGTTGTTGGAAGTTGTTTTTCGTAAAAGTCAGTAGTATATTTTTCGATCACAATAGTATCTTTCAGAGCATTTGCCGCATCTTTACTGTTTATTGTATCGTTCATTGCTGCATTATTCGCAGATCTTAATCCGGCTAATCTCCAGTTTCCTCCTAAAGTTCTATTCCCCCACATTTTCTTGAATTGCAGTTTTCCATAAGCAACCGTTGTTGGATTATAAAAATAGAACGTACTTGCGGTTTCGTTTCCACCGGGGAGCGTTGGTGTTCCAGGATCTGTTGGCATTCCTGTAGAGTTTGGATTAATAGCTGTTGGCGAATTACCAGTACTATTATTCCGATCGATATTTGCTAATTTTTCTTTCTCTTTTTCTTGTAAAATACGTTTTGCTTCATCTTTCTTTTTAAGCTCAGCAATATATCCTTCAAAATAAATTTTTCGATCCGGATCAGACAAACCTTTAACCTTTATAATACTATCATCGCGTTTTGCAATACCTTCATATTTAATTACGTTGTCAAGATTTTTTCTGTTTTTTTCAATAAAAGCATATTCTCTGGTTTTCTTATCCAATTTTGTTAATGTACTGTCATAATATTTGGCAGCCATTGTATAATCGGTATTTTTGAAATACATGTTTCCAATATTTCTGTAAGTCGAAGCCACTAAATAAGAATCTTTAGATCTTCTTGCCAATGATTTATTGTAAAATATTAGAGCTGTATCCTGTACCTTATACTTATCAAAAAAGACACCCATTTCATAAAAAAGGATATCATAATAAGGTCGGTTTTCACGATCGCTAACCAGTTTATTATACATCTCAATAAACAAATCCTGATTGCCGTTTTGATAATCGAACATTTCTGCTTTTTTAGCATAAGCATGCATCATGTATTTTCGATCTGCTTTTCGATTCATATCAATTACGCCATCATAAAAATAATTCGCACTATCTTTTTTTCCGGCTTCCTGATACATCTGTCCTAAAATAAAACGATATCTCGCTCTGTCTTCTTTTATCTTGGTAAATTTCTCGGCAACCTTAAGTTTCGTTATAGCACTATCTTTTTCTTCTAAGTTTAAAAATGCTTCTGCCAATAAAGCATTTGCATCCGAAAAAGTTTGTTTATCTAAATCTGTTTTCTTTAATAGAAGATTAATGTTTTTTATCACAATAGCGTCATTTCCTAAACGCATATTGGTTTTTTCTCGCCAAATTTTTGCTGTATAAATATTACTGCTATTTGGGTATTTGTATAAAATATAATTAAATGCTTCAAGTGCCGGAATAAATCGTTGATCGTAATATCTGGCTTTACCAAGCATTAAATAAGCTTCATCTATTTGATAGTTTTTTTCTCTTCCTCCAATATTCATTGAATGCTTCTGAATAGCTTTTGTTGCTTTTGTTTCGGCTTTTTCAAAATCAGCATTTTTAGACTTTTCCCCTTCAGAAAAATTCTCGTCAATTTGCATTTTTTCAATAGGCAATATCTGCCAGAAATTATCCTGATTATTAGCCTGAATAGATTTCAACCCTTTATCAAGACCAATCCCGCCATTATACAAAATATTATACTTTGTACTTAAAGCGTGCGAATTTCTAGATAGAAAAGTATTCTTTTTGGTAGAACAAGCTATCAAAAAGAGCAAAATCACGAGAACAAAACTATATTTTAGAGTATTCTTTTTCAATAGAAAAGAGTTTATCAAGTTAACTTCTAAAAAGGATTTTTAGTATAATAACTTGTAAAAATACACTTCTTTTTTCAAACTTTAGAAACTTATACCGCAAAAAACGATTCTAATTCTTGTAAGGTTTCTCTTGATGTTTGAATGTCTTTTACAATTTCTCCTTTATTAAGAGCAACAATTCGATCGCAAACCTCTACTGTATGCTGTAAATCATGGCTTGAAACCAAAACAGTAACGTTTGGATCTTCTGCTAATTCTTTAATAATTTTTTTTAATCGGCTAACCGTGGTTGGATCTAAATTTGCAAAAGGTTCATCTAAAATGACAACCTCAGGATTACCTATAAGTGTGGCAATTATCCCCACTTTCTTCTGATTTCCCTTAGATAAATCTCTCAAATATTTTTTATTATTGAGAATTTCTCCATTAAAAAACTCATCGTATTTCACCAATAAAGCATCAATATCAGCTTTGTTTTGATGGCGTAAATCTCCAATAAAATAAAAATATTCCTCAGGAGTTAAGTATCCAATCAGGAAACTTTCATCCAAGAATGATCCTGTAAAAGATTTCCATTTTTCGTTTGTATTTACCTGAATATCATTGTTTTTAATAAATCCCGTCGAAGGTTGGATCAAATCTAATAACAAACTGAAGAAAGTCGTTTTTCCTGCTCCGTTATTGCCAACCAATCCAAAGCTTTGCCCTTTTGGAATTTCAAGATTACTAATGTTTAAAACTGTTGTACCGTTATATTGTTTTGAAAGTTGATTTACTTGTATCATTTTTAACTGTTTAATTGTTGATTTGGTTAATCGTTAATTTGATGTTTTTTTAATTTTTGATTTAGCCAATTGAAGCTAATTATCTAATTGACACATTTTCAAATTGACTAATTAATTCTTTTGTTTATAAGCACTTATTGTACTGTATTTTTCAATTTTATATCTTTTTTCGATCAAAGAAAAAACCTTGTCTTTAAATATAAAACCTAAAACTCCCGCTCCGGCAACTAATGCCAATCCTACTGTTTTATCAGCAAAATGAAGCCCAAGCCAATAGAGTAATAATGGCAAAAATATCTTTGGTAACGAAAGCAGCATTGAATTCACATTAAATGCTTTTTTGTCTCCAAAAGCTCCGCCGGCATTACTTAAATCGATTGGTGTTTTTGTAAATGCACCGCCCAAAAGAACCATATGAGAGTTTACTCCGATGTTATAAATTGCGCCAACTACTATAATTAAATACGTTTCCCATCCATAAAAAAGATAAAAAGAAGCTAAAATTGTCGAAACAAAAGTTACAATAACAATCAGCCACCATTTTGAAGTAATATAACCGCGATACGGAATATTCTGTGTCATCATTAATTGATAATATGAACTGTCCCAACTTGGTACAAACTGACCAAAAACAAATAGAAATCCGCCCGAGACAAATATTCCCGCAAAAATTTTCATCACTTCTGGTTGATGAGAATTTCCGAAAAAGATAAGTCCGTAAAATAAAAAGATTACACTCATTACAATAGTCGTTTTTGACCTTTTGTTTCTCTTAATCAATTTGATATCATTTTTAAGAAAAGTTCCTAAAGTTCCAAATTGATTTAACCATGAAAGATCTTCAGTAGTAGCTATATCTTCTTTTTTAGAAAGACCGGCGTCTAAAAACAAATTATTTTTAAAGTACTTAAAAGTAAGTTGATACAATCCAATTAAAACTAAAACAGGAATCAAAAATAATCCCATTTGTGCATAGAAGCCTTGAAAAACAGGTGTTGTAAAAGTCGTTATATCAAATAATTTATAATATTGCGCTCCGGCTAAACAAACAACTACAGCAAGAAAAACAACAAACAATTTGTCGATATTGCTTAAAATAATGTTCAGAAAATTATTGATGTAAATTAAAGCGATAATAGCCAAATTCCAGAAAATGACTCCCATCAGACTGTAACCTTCTATGACTAACACAATCGAAAACGGAACGAAAAAAAGTGCATGAAGCCAATTAAAAAAAGACAAAGCTGTTTTTCCTAAAGAGAAATGTACAATTGTGTTTTTTTGAAACGGCAGCACCAATAATGGTTTGATATTAAGAACCGGAATCGCCTGCAATAACAATCGAATAATTAAATCGAATAAGAAGTAATAAATCAAAAATTTATTAATGGTTTCAAAAGGCTCCAGATTCATTTTTTTAAGTACGTAAAATATTCCTATTCCTCCGCCAATAAAAAGCAGCGAAAAATAAATCATAAAGAAACCTATTATTATTTTCATCGCTACACTTTTACCAAACGATGCCGATCTGGTGAAGGCTTTCCATTCGAGGTAAATAAACTTTTTAATCATGGTTAATTGGTTTTGAGTTTTGTAGTAAGAGACCAAATGTAAGAAAACGTTACAAAAAAAGTTAAAAAAAATAATTTCGTGCCCGTCATTTAATAGTCGTTTGCTACTTTTGCATAAAATATACAATCATGCCTTCATTTTTAAAACTCATAATTAAAGAGGTAAAACGCGAAACGACCGACGCAGTTTCTGTACTTTTTAATGTTCCGGAAGAACTAAAACCAGACTATAAATTCATAGCTGGACAATACATAAATCTTAAGTTAACACTTGATAATCAAGAAATTCGTCGTGCTTACTCGATTTGCTCTGCACCAGAAAGCGGCGAATTAAGAATTGCTGTAAAAGCAGTTAAAAATGGTTTGTTTTCACAATTTGCAAATACCAGATTAAAGGCTGGAGATGTTCTTGAAGTTGGTCATCCGGAAGGGAAATTTACTTTTGAACCTGATGCCGAAAGACAAAAAAACTACGCAGCTTTTGTTGCCGGAAGCGGAATTACTCCTGTTCTTTCTATTATTAAATCCGTTTTGAAAAGTGAGCCAAAAAGTTCATTTGTATTAGTTTACGGAAATAAAACTCCTGAAGGAACTATTTTTCATCAAGAATTACATGATTTACAATTGCAATATGTAGGTCGTTTTTTCGTGCATTATGTTTTTAGTCAGGCTAAAGCCGAAAATGCATTGTTTGGACGAATCGAGAAATCGGCAGTAAATTTTGTACTAAACAACAAACATAAAGAACTTCAGTTTGATAAATTTTTCTTGTGCGGTCCTGAAGAAATGATCAATACAGTTTCTGATGTTTTGAAAGAGAAAAATGTAAAAGAATCAGCTATTAAATTTGAGCTTTTTACATCTTCTACTCAAGAACATAAAATCAATACTTCATTAGAAGGTCATACAAAAATTACTGTTTTAGTCGATGATGACGAAGTTTCGTTCGAAATGTCTCAAAAGCAAACCATCTTAGATGCTGCTCTAAAACAAGGAATTGACGCTCCATATTCTTGCCAGGGCGGAATTTGCAGCAGCTGTTTAGCTCGTGTAACTTCTGGAACTGCAGAAATGACTAAAAACTCAATTTTGACAGATAAAGAAATCGCTTCTGGTTTAATTTTAACCTGTCAGGCGCATCCAACATCAGAATCTATTTATATAGATTATGATGATGTTTAGAGGTTAAAATTCCAAAAACAAGGAGAAATTCCAATAAAAAAATTCCAAATTCCAACTTTAAAATTGGGATTTGGAATTTTTTCTTTTAATGATTATTAGCAATCTTTGTCAAATTGGAATATTGGAATATTGGAATTTAAAAATTGAAATTTATTTTTTATGAGATCTGTACGAGAAATTTTTAAAAGCAAAGAATATCTTTTAGACGAACCTGAAGTAGAGAAACTTATTAAATATTGCGAAGAACTTCAAGACGAAATTGTTGAGTTTAAATTTCAGAAAACAAACAATAAAGAGCTGGCAATGTTGGATATGCTCAAAGAAGTTATAAAAGGCTGTAATGAAATCGAAAAAGAACTAATAGAACATGAAAGATTTGGTTATGAAGCACCAGATTATGAAGCTACTATTTCGAATCTTAAAAATTATATTTACAGCAGATGTCGTGATGAGAAGATATGGTTAGAATAGGAATAAATTCTAATAAAAAATCCAAATCCCAACTTTACAATTGAGATTTGGATTTTTTTATGAACTATTTTTTTGTCAGAATTTTACAATATTGTCTTTTTGATTTTGAAAGTATAGTGTTCGATTTGAAAACGTTTCTGTATAATAAACAAAAAAGCATGTGACATTTTAAATATTTTTTAAAAAACATGCTAAAAATTTATTATATTAGTATTATAATTTTCTGATTGTCAACTTTTAAAACATTAAATACTATGGCAATGCATCACTACCTTCGTTTATCTTTTATATTACTTTTTGTAGTAACCTCTTTTTTTTGCATCTATTTTATAATTATAAAAAGACGAAACAGAAAAGGCCCTAAACTAATTTCGAAAGAAAAGTATAACTCATCAATGATTCATGGAATGAGAGAAATATCAGTCACTAATGATAGTTTTTTTAATATTTGGCCTTATGTAAATGAATTAAAAGCAGCCAAAATTTTATCAAAAAAAGTTAAAGAATCTGAATTGATACATAAAGTTTATAGAAATTCAACAGAAGATTTTGAACATATTTTACTAGCTACTGAAAAAGAAAATCATTTTGTTAAAGTTGTAGTCGATAGAAACAAAAAGAAACCAATGGGATATCTTCTTTTTGATTTATAATAGTTTGAAAATTCCAATAAAAAAAATCCAAATTCCAATTGTCAAGTTGGAATTTGGATTTTTTTTATTGGAGCTTTTTATTGAATTTTCTACAATAACTGCGACTGAATAATGTGAACTACTTTCTCCGGAGAGATAGATCTCATTGCATCTTCATAACCTTCAACAATTTTATTTCCGTAAACAGAGGTTGGCAGTTTTGGATATTGATTTCTATCTGAAGTTAAAGCGTTTTCAAGGCTTTGATTAAAAGGCAAAAATCCTGCATAAGGATGTGTTGCACCCCAAAGCGTTATTACTTTTATGCCTAACATTGCGGCAATATGTGCGTTTCCAGAATCCATAGAAAGCATCACATCAAGATTACTTATCAATTGTAACTCCTGCTGAAATTTTATTTTTCCAGCCATATTTATTACATTTTCAAATGGTTTTGAAAGTGAATCCAAGATCTCGATTTCTTTCTTTCCTCCTCCAAAAAGTAAAATTTTATATGCTTTATTTTCAGCCAGTTTTTCAATAACTTCCTGCATTAAATCCTGTGGGTAGACCTTAGAATCATACTGCGCAAAAGGAGCAATTCCGATTAATTTTTGATTTTGATCTCCAATGATTTCCAGAATATCTACACTTAAATTTGCTTTTTCAGGGAAAGTTGTCCCGACGCTTCGAGATGATAAATCTAAAGGAAAACCAAGTTCTTCAAACACTTTTGAATGTCTTTCGAACATTGTTGGCAATTGCTTGAATATTTTATTTTCGGCACGGGTTAATTCCTTTTTTCCTTCTCTTCCCTTATCAACCGTGGCTCTTTTTTTTCCGCTTAAAGCGAAAAGTAAACTCACAATTTTAGATCTTAAAACATTATGAAGGTCTGCAAAAGCATCAATTTTCAGTTTTTTTACATCACTAAATAATTTCAAAAGTCCCGTAAAACCTTTGTGACGCTCTTTTTCATCAAAAGCAAAAAATTCCAAATTCGGAATTCCGTCAAAAAAAGGTTTAAAAAATGGGCGTGAAATTACGGTGATTTTTACCGTTGGATACTGTTTTACAAAAGCGCGTAAAACAGGAACCGTCATGGCGACATCTCCCATTGCGGATAGTCTCATGACGGCTATATGCTTAATTTTATTGGACAATTCTGCCAATTATTTTTTATTTTGGTATAAAACAGGATTCAATTCATCGTCATTGTACATTTTCATTTGTTTGTACACTTTCATGAATTTATCTCCATTTTCAATGTCTGTCAACAAATCATCAATTGCAGTAGACAAATCACTTCTTTGCTCTAAAAGCACGTTTAATTTTTCCTGACATTTATCTCTATGTTCTTGTGAAGCCTCAGCACGTGTAGCTTCTTCATGCATGTGATAAATTTTTAATGCCAAGATAGACAATCTGTCAAATGCCCAAGCTGGACTTTCAGAGTTAATCTTTGCTCCATCTTTTACTTTTACATCACTGTATTTTTGCAAAAAGTAACTATCAATATACTCAACCATATCGGTACGCTCTTGATTTGAAGCGTCGATTCTTCTTTTTAATGTCAAAGCTGCTACAGGATCAATTTGCGGATCACGAATAATATCTTCAAAATGCCATTGAACAGTATCAATCCAGTTTTTTAAGTATAATAAATGCTCAAATTTATCTTTTGGGAAAGGATTGTTTATTGGCTGATCAACATTATCAAATTGATGATAGTCTTTGATGCTTTGTTCGAAAACAGAATATGCTAATTTTGAAAACATGTCTTTATTTTTTAGAGACACAAAGATACTTTTTATACTTTTATAGTGCGAATAAAACCTTTAGTTTTTCGTTTACATCGCATAAACAATTGATAATATTAAAAATCATTATGAAAATTCATTATATATCTGAGAATAATAGCGTATTAAACCATTTTTTGGGGCAAATTAGAAATGTAAATGTTCAAAACGACAGCATGCGTTTTAGAAGAAACATAGAGCGAATTGGCGAAATTATGGCATATGAATTAAGCAAAGATTTGTCCTATAAAAATGTCGAAATTCAAACTCCGCTTGGTATTAAAAAAACAACCGAAATTGAAAGTGATTTGGTTTTATGTTCTATTTTAAGAGCTGGTTTACCATTACACAATGGCTTTTTAAACTACTTTGATCATGCTGAAAATAGCTTTGTTTCTGCTTGTAGACATCATCCAAATAATGATGATGAATTCGAAATTCTGGTTGAATATCAAGCACTTTCAAACATAAACAATAAAACAGTTTTGCTTCTTGATCCAATGTTGGCAACAGGACAATCGATAGTTGCTGTTCATGAAAAATTAGTTCAAAATGCAACTCCCAAAGAAATTCATATTGTTGTTGTCATTGCTGCTCCGGAGGGAATTGCTTTTCTGGAAAGAAGTCTTCCAGAAAACTGTCATCTATGGGTTGCTTCTCTGGATGAGAAACTAAATGAAAAAAATTACATTGTTCCCGGACTTGGTGACGCCGGAGATCTTGCTTACGGAAGTAAACTATAATTGAGAAAAATAAGTAAATAAACTGCAGCAAATCAACACATAAAAAACAATTTCGTTATTGAGTTTTTGCTGCATATACTCTACATGACTTGCCGCCATAATAGTTAATGGTGCAATGCTAAACAATAATAAATCATTACTTTTATTAGGCGAAATGATGTAAACAGCGATTGCAATAAAAAAACAGGCAACCACTTTTTTATAAGAAGTATGAACTATTTGAGGTCTATTTGATAATGTCATTAACATTGAAGCCACAAAAAACAACGCTACTGCAACATAAATTGAGAGTGCTCCGTTTTCGTAATTATTCTTAAAGTAATCAATGTTAAAATCAAGTATAGCTCTTTTCTCAAAAAATTCAACTATATCAATATGAAAGATTAAGGATATCATCAAAAAAACAATCGAAACGGCTAAAAGTGCTACAAAAGGTAAAACCCAGTTTCTATAATCTCTTGAAACGTGAAAAACAATTGATATAAATACTAAAATAATAAAAAGCACACACCAAAATTGAAATAAAGAAGCTACAAAAATCCAAAAAGAAGCATCAAATATTTTTTCTTTAGAAGCTTTTAAGGATTGTAAAGAAATCAATCGTCGCAGCGCCAATAAAAGAAAAAAGTTGGCATATATTACATTTGGATTATTAAATATTGTAGGGAAAAATAATATAAACAATAAGTAGAAAAGTATTGCGTAACCATTGTCTTTACTGAGTCCATTCTTTTTTACGATGAAATTAATCATAAAAAAAGAAGCCAATATAAAGCACAATAAACTCACTTTTTGAAATCCCAAAAAATAAGAATTAATCCAGGAAGGTTCTTGGATTTGAAACAGAAAAAAGAAAACCAGTATTAAAATTACGGCCAATGAATAATTTAATGGCGTAGATTTTTTAAAAACACTTGTTATCATAAGGATATTTTATACTTTTGTGATTGTAAATATAATACTTGTTTAAAAGGAAAAACCAACAAGTTGAAAAAAGATTCTATTAATTGAATTTTAACTTCAATGCGTTACAAAACAATAAATAACATATAATTTTATAAATTATGACAGCTTTTTTTGAAGGAATACAATACTTATTCGTTAACATTTTATTTGCTCCGCTTGACTTTTTACGTCATTTAGAACTAATTACTTGGTTTGGTGCAAACACAATTAACTGGATTTTTATGACCATCTGCGCATGCGCAATCGTTTATTGGATTAAACAATTACGCATATTTGATGATGCTGGAACAGAAAACCAAGATACTACAGCTCACTCTTTCTTAAAGTAAGTCGAAGCCGATATCTTTTCTAAAATACATCTTATCAAAATTTAGTTTATCTATATTTTGGTAAGATTTTTTTATAGCCTGTTGGAAATCGTCTCCATAAGAGGTTACAGTCAATACACGTCCTCCATTACTAACGACATTTTTGTCATCTAATTTTGTTCCGGCGTGAAAAACAATAGAATCTGTAATATTTTCTAATCCGGTAATTACTTTTCCTTTTTCAAAATCTTCAGGATATCCGCCAGAAACTACCATAATTGTAGTCGCACTTCTAGGATCAACTTCTAATGTAAATTCATCCAGTTTCTGATTTGCAACAGACAAGAACAATTCTACTAAATCAGATTTTAATCTTGGCACCACAACTTCAGTTTCCGGATCACCCATTCTTACATTGTATTCAATAACAATTGGCTCATTTTTTACATTAATCAAACCAATAAATACAAAACCTTTATATTCGATTCCGTCTTTTTGGAAACCTTCAATTGTTGGTTTTACGATACGAGTTTCAATTTTTTCCATCAAAACAGCGTCAACATAAGGAACTGGAGAAACTGCTCCCATTCCGCCTGTATTTAATCCTGTGTCACCTTCACCAATTCTTTTGTAATCTTTTGCTGTTGGAAGAATCTTATAGCTTTTTCCGTCAGTCAAAACAAAACAGCTCAATTCGATTCCGTCCAGAAATTCTTCGATAACAACTTTAGAACTTGCTGCACCAAATTTTTCATGAACCAACATGTTTCTTAACTCTGTTTTAGCTTCTTCAAGATCCTGAATAATCAAAACACCTTTTCCAGCTGCTAAACCATCTGCTTTTAAAACGTATGGAGGTTGTAAAGTTTCTAAAAAAGCACATCCGTTTTCAACAGTTTCAGCAGTAAAACTATCATAAGCCGCTGTTGGAATGTTATGTTTCATCAAGAATTCTTTTGCAAATTCTTTACTTCCTTCTAATTGAGCACCTAATTTAGATGGTCCAATAACCGGAATATGCTTTAAACTTTCGTCATTTTTAAAATAATCGTAAATTCCTTTTACCAAAGGATCTTCTGGTCCTACAACAACCATTTTTACGTTTTCCTGCAGTACAAATGTTTTAATAGCATCAAAATCGGTTGGAGACATTGCAACGTTTGTAGCAATTGCAGCCGTTCCTGCATTTCCTGGTGCAACAAAAAGTTTTTCGCAAAGCGGACTCTGAATCATTTTCCACGCAAAAGCATGCTCTCTTCCGCCTGATCCCAATAGTAAAATTGTCATGTTATAGTTGTATTTAGTTGTGGTGCAAAAATAGTGGGTTTTAACCTTAAATAATAATTTTTTTTACTTACTTTTGACGTTAGCAACGCGAAAGGTATGATAATTTCATTTGGATCTAAAGAAACTGAAAAAATTTGGAATGGAATCATTGTAAAAAAACCTTCTCAAGAAATACAACAAATTGCCCGCAGAAAACTTAGAATGTTACACAACTCCCAGAATTTAACAGATTTAAGAATTCCTCCATCTAATCGTCTGGAAAAACTTTCCGGCAATTTAAAAGAGTTTTACAGTATTCGAATTAATAATCAATGGCGCATTATTTTTTCTTGGGAAAATGGAAATGCTTCAAATGTTGAAATTGTAGATTATCATTAAAAAAGTAAAATGGAAAAATTAAAAAATATACATCCGGGAGAAATTTTAATGGAAGAATTTTTAATTCCTTTAAAAATAACTTCTTATCGTTTATCAAAAGATTTAAAAATTCCGCAAACAAGAATTTCTGAAATCATTAAAGGAAATCGCAGAATAACTGCTGATACTGCTTTGCGCTTAAGTCAATATTTTGGAAATTCGGCTAAATTTTGGCTGGGTCTTCAAGACGATTTTGATATTGAAGAAGAACAAACAAACAAAGGTCAGGAATTAAGGTCTATTAAACGTTACGATTTAAAAGAAGCTATTTAAATGATCTCACTTTTTGACATTTCGCTTCAATTAAATGGTTTTCCGATAAAGAAAGCTAAAGCCGAATTGAATGAAATCGTAAATTTATCTGAAAAAGATTATGCTATTTTTCTTCAGAATAAAAAGAAAGAAATTGTCGATTTTCATTTAAAAAACAATTCTTTTTATCAGGAATTAGTCGGTAATACAACGGATTGGAAATGGGAAGATTTACCGATTCTGAACAAACAAAATTTACAAAAACCGCTGGAAGAAAGACTTTCAAAAGGTTATACTTTAAAAAACGTTTACCTCAACAAAACATCAGGATCTAGCGGAACTCCATTTGTTTTTGCAAAGGACAAATATTCTCATGCTTTAACCTGGGCATCTAATATTATGCGTTTTGGCTGGTTTGATATTGATTTTAATCATTCGTATCAAGCCCGTTTTTATGGTATTCCAATGGATTTTATTGGATATCATAAAGAACGTTTTAAAGATTTTTTAAGCGGTCGTTTTCGATTTCCGGTTTTCGATTTATCTGATGAAGTTTTGGAAAAATTTCTACGAAAATTCAAAACGAAAAAATTCGATTATCTCAATGGTTACACGAGTTCGATTGTTTTATTTGCTAAGTATTTAGGAAAAAAAAATATCGTATTAAAAGAAATCTGTCCAACTTTAAAAGCTTGTTTTGTTACTTCGGAAATGCTTTTTGAATCGGATAAAAAGCTTTTAGAAAAGCAATTCGGTATTCCGATAATCAATGAATACGGAGCTTCAGAACTTGATTTAATTGCATTTGAGAACACAAAAGGCGAATGGCAAATTAATGCCGAAACATTGTTTGTAGAAATTCTTGATGACGATAATAATGTTCTCCCTTACGGGGAAGAAGGCAAGATTGTGATTACTTCTCTATTTAATAAAGCAAACCCATTTATAAGATATGATATTGGAGATATTGGAATTTTGGACGAAAAAAGTACGCTACAAAAACCAATCTTAAAGAAATTAATTGGCAGAACAAATGATGTTGCAATCTTACCAAGCGGGAAAAAATCACCTGGATTAACGTTTTACTATGTAACCAAAAGCATTATTGAAGATGATGGAAATGTCAAAGAATTTATCATCAAACAGACAAAATTAGATTCTTTTGAAATTGAATATGTTTCTGAAAATGAACTAGATTCATATCAAATTCAGAAAATAAAAGAAGCTATTGCATTGTATCTTGAACCCAATTTAAACTTTACTTTTACCCGAAAAACAGTTCTGGAAAGAACAAATCGCGGAAAATTAAAGCAATTTAAATCTTATTTATAATATAAATAAAATCCTACATTTGTTTTACTAATAAAAAACTTATGGACGATCATTCTCTGCTTTCTGAAGAAACTATTTCAAACAAAATATATTTTATCCGTAATCAAAAAGTGATGCTTGATTTTGATCTGGCTCATCTCTATGGAGTAGAAACAAGAAGACTTAATGAACAAGTAAAAAGAAATATATTACGATTTCCAACAGATTTTATGTTTCAACTTACGGAAATTGAATTAGAAAACTTGATGTCGCAAATTGCGACATCAAGTTGGGGAGGAATTAGAAAATTACCTTTTGCCTTCACAGAACATGGTGTCTTAATGTTATCAGGCGTTCTAAAAAGCGATAAAGCAATTCAAACCAATATCCAAATCATGCGTATTTTCACGAAAGTGAGACAAATGCTTCTAGATACAACGGAAATTAAGGTTGATATTCTTCAGATTCAAAAGAAATTAGAGAATCATGATAAAAATATTGAATTGGTTTTCTCCTATTTGGATGAATTGACGGATAAAAAAGACAACGAAAGTGAAAGAATAAAAATTGGATATAAAAAATAATTGGAGGTCACAAATTGTGATCTCCAATTCTGACCGAGATTTTCTAAGGTAGCAAATTGCGACCTTAGAAATGTAAACTGCAAACTTGAAGTCGCAATTTGCGACTTCAAGATTTAATAAGTGAAATAAACTAAACATGATTTCTTCAAGGTCACAAATTGTGACCTTGAAGAATGCTAAATCTTCTTAATATATCGAGGTTTTATAATCAATTGTGTGAATAAAAATCGGATCATTAATAAAACCGAAAACACAAAATTAAATCTGTGAAAATTTCTATAAACTCCAAAGTTGTGTTTTATCAATTTGAATTTAGAAGATGAAATTGAATCTTTTCTTATTCTATAAAATGCCAAAGGCTCTGGAACTGGTTTGGTAAATTGAATTTGTTTTAAAATAGTAAGCCACAATCGCCAATCTTGCCTTTTTTGAGTGGCTTCAATTACAATTTTTCCAAAATAATCAGCATCATAAATAGCGGTTAAATTGCCAACGTAATTGCAAAAAAACAATTGATAATAAGTTAATTCTAATGGTGCCTCAACTCGCCTGTTTAGATTATTTCCTTCTTCATCAATAGAATCATAAAAACTAAAGGTAAAAGGTAAATTGTTTGCTTTTAAAAACTGAATCTGTTTTTCTAATTTCGACGGATACCATAAATCATCAGCATCTAAATAAGCTATATATTTTCCGGTTGCTTTTTCTAAAGCTACATTTCGGGCGACTCCGTTTCCGGAATTTTTGGCTAATTGAAAGAGTTTTATCCGATTGTCTTTTCCAGCAAAACTGTTTATGATTTCTACAGTTTTATCCGTAGATGCATCATCAACCAAAATTATTTCCCAATTTTTATAACTTTGATTTTGAACTGATTGCAAAGTCAACCCAATGAACTTTTCAGTATTATATGTTGGGATTATAATAGATACTAATTCGCTCATTAGATTGGAATGTCTTCGGGATTTAAGCTTTTATTACTTGATGTAACTTGAAAAATCTTTGTGTTCTTCTTTTGAAAGTTCTTCTTTAGAAAGTGATTTAAAATAATCGTAGGTAATTTTCATTCCCTCGGCACGATTTACTTTTGCTTCCCAACCCAATAATTCTTTTGCCTTTGTAGTGTCTGGCTGACGCTGTAAAGGATCGTTTATTGGTAATGGATGGTAAACTACTTTCTGATTCGTTCCTGTTAGCTTGATGATTTCTTCAGCAAAATCTTTAATTGTGATTTCGTCCGGATTTCCAATATTTACCGGATATACATAATCAGAATGTAATAATCTAAAGATACCTTCAACCTGATCATCTACGTAACAAAAAGAACGGGTTTGCATTCCATCTCCAAAAATGGTTAAATCTTCTCCACGCAAAGCTTGCCCAATAAACGCCGGAATTACACGACCATCATTTAAGCGCATTCTTGGACCATAAGTATTAAAAATACGAACGATTCTAGTTTCTACGCCATGAAATGTATGGTATGCCATTGTAATTGATTCCTGAAAACGTTTGGCTTCGTCATAAACACCACGAGGTCCGATTGTGTTTACGTTTCCGTAGTATTCTTCAGTTTGAGGATGAACTAACGGATCCCCATAAACTTCAGAAGTTGAAGCGATCAAAATTCTGGCTTTTTTGACTCTCGCTAATCCTAATAAATTATGAGTTCCTAATGAACCAACTTTTAAAGTCTGTATCGGAATTTTTAAATAATCTATAGGGCTAGCTGGTGAGGCAAAATGCAGTATATAATCTAATTCACCAGGAACATGAACAAACTTTGTGATGTCATGATGGTAGAATTCGAAATTTTCTAATTTGAATAAATGTTCAATGTTTCTAAGATCTCCGGTAATCAGATTATCCATTCCAATAACAAAATAGCCTTCTTTAATGAATCGATCACACAAATGTGATCCTAAAAATCCTGCTGCACCGGTAATAAGTATTCTTTTCATAATTGGTTTATTATTCGTCACAAATGTAAGTGATTTGAAAATTATAGAAACTATTATAAAAAACAAAACTGCCTAAAATTAGGCAGTTTTAAAAATATCTCAATTCATTTATTGTTTTATGAATTTAATTGCTTCATTGTAATTATCTCCTTTGAGCTTTATTATATAATTACCTGTAGGTAGATTTGGCAAACTTATTTCAATAGTTGATTTATCTGTAATTGATTGATATAGTAGCTGACCCACATTATTATAAATATCACAACTAACTGGTTTATTATTTTCTTTACCTAAATATACTGTAAAAATACCTGTATTGGGATTTGGATAAAGTATCGTTTTTCCCTCTAATGTAAAGAAGCTTTCATCCTCTTTTTCGCTTAAAAAATCATTCATTATATCTGATTCAACATTACTTTTCTTAGAAGTTAAAAGTGAATTACAGAGATCGTAATTATCTGAGATCTTTAATTTAACTTTTGAACCTCTGGATATTCTTGATCCAGGTTTTAAAATAACTCTTGTACTAGCTACAAACTCTTTTTCTACATAATTAAATTCTACCGGAGTAGATTCACTTATTGTTATTTTTTGAGCTGAAGTAGTATAATTATCCGGTACCAGATTTATCTTTTTATTGTAAAAATCTGAATTATTAATAAATGTTTGATCGTAGCCTTCTCTTGTTAGAATATCTGACATGTTATAAATATGAATCATAGATTCTCCATAACCGTAAAACAATAAATTACCAAACACTTCAAAATCATCCGGGTCTCCTGCTGGATTTGAACATGTTATTTTTTTAGTTCCCTTTCTTTGCCAATTAGGTAAATTAGTTGAACCAAAATTTGCATTATAAAACAAAGCCAAAGGTTGAGATTTTATGTTATCAAGAAATAGAAATTGATCATTAAACACTTGTAATTTAGTATCTGAATATATTCTATCTGTATTACTTATTATTGTTTGTTTATTGTAAGAACTTTGAAAAGGAAAATTAGTACCTGATCTATCAGTAATTTTATACGAGTATAAATACAATACATCATCATTTGGCGCTCCTGTTGTGTTCGCACTTGTTAATATATGAATGTAATCCTTAGAGAGCTCAATATCGTATGTTCTTTCTGTAGTTGGCATTCCTACTGGCTGTATTGTGCCTGTATGAATCCACATATTATTACTATTTAATTCAAGTAAAACAAGACCAGTGCCATCAGATTTTGAAACTAAAATTTCTGGTGGGTCATAAGATCCTATAAAAGTACTGGAATTAAAGTTTACAACTGTTTTTCTAAAGTTGCCAGATTGTATGTATTTTCCATATCGAGGTAAATTAAATCCTGGTACTCCAATATTTTGATGAAAAACATACGTTCCATTATTATTTTTATAATATACTCTAAATATATTATTTGCTTTAGCATTGTTTTCTAAAATGAATAAAAATTTTCCGATTGTATAAGTACTACTTCCTACCGCACTTTCTGATGTAATATTTCTAATTTTCTGGACTAGATCCCATTTATCCTTAGATTCGTTTAAACGGCATACATTCACTTCATCATTTATAGCAGAACTAACTATTATTTCATTTCCATTTAATAATAAACCGAAATCTGTCATTTTTTGAGAATTATTAAATTCTATATCAATCATTTGATGCAAAGCATATTTACAACCTTCTCGTTTATAAATTACCAAAGAATTTTCGATAGGTGCGGTTGGTTTGGGAGTTCCTGTTACATACATTGCATTTGTATTGAATATTGTCACTAACCACTTATCATTCACTTCAAGTCTTTGACCAAATTTTACAGATGTTGCAGAAAATTGCGACAGATCTTGATAAACATATGGTTTCATTATTTTTTGTGCTGGTAATGTCGGATCCTCACTACATCCGCCACCGCCACCGCCACTCATAGTAATGGATTTACAAGAAATAAGATCCATTACCATTCCTTGATTATAAATTGATGGTCTATAATACGATAATATACTCTTCATTCTTTTTTTCTGCCCTAATGTAAATTTTGTTCTACAGTATGATCTTTCTGATCTTTGATAATCCATAAAGTTTTGAACTACATTTGTTGTTTGTCCATTACAGTTATATCCTAAGCAATTTCCTGGTGCAACATTATAATCCCCGGAACGTGGTACTAAGTCTGTATCACAAATCATGTCACCTTCAATATCGCACGGATAATAAATTCTCTCATTGCAGTTGTCTTCATATAGATCTGGGGGACTACCTGCAAAAACATGAAAAAGTCCCAACCAGTGACCTGCTTCATGTACTAGTGTACCTCCATTAGAGAATTTAGGATCCTTTGGATTTGAAGTAGCATTAACCCCTACTTTCAAATAATCGACCACAATGCCATCTAGTAAAACATCTAAATTATCAACTCCTGTAACAAATGGAAAGTTAGAATACCCATTCACATAATTATCATTCCCGCACATTAACAAATTTGTCGTCCAAATATTTAAATATAAATTACTTGGAAAACCTGGAGAAGTCATTCTTTTTAATTCCGCATCATCTGGAAAATTAGAAAGCTCACAATAAGGATATGCAACATCATAAGAGGCCTTCCCAAAAAAACGGTTAACCCCTGTTGATGCTTGTCCTACAATATTTTGTTTTGCCAAACAAAATCTAATTCTAGTATCGACTCCGCCATACTTTCCGCTATAGGCTTCATTCATTATAGTAATTTGTTCCTCAATCTTACTCATTGATATATTTTTGCCTGTTCCTAATGGTTCACCACTATGAACTATATTAAAAACCACAGGAACAACAACTATTTCTTCCCCAATTATTTCATTTGTCGCTGACAATTTTTTTGTCACATTTGTTTCATTATTTTTAAAACTGCTTATAACATTCTTAATTCTGTTCTCTAATTGAGGATCTTTTTTTTTGCTTTTTTGAAAATACTCGTCTGTTAAACACTGTTGTGGATAACATAAAGTGCTTATAAAAAGAAAAACGATCATACTTACCTGTTTTTTCATTTTTATTTTATTTTTTTAGGCTGATACTACCTGACACTGCTCTTGACCCCAGACAAATCTCCATTTTATATAAATACAATACGTCTTTAGTCTGCGTTATTCTATAAAAATTAGAATCGCTCCCAATAATTAATTTTGAGCAATCATCTTCTATTTTAAAAACCCTTATTTCATTGTCTATTAAAAGTGTTCCGTCTTCATTAAAAATCCATGTTTTAGGTTTATGCTCTTGTTCCTCATTTTCAGCACCGCGATATTTATTAAATTCTTCCCATTTTCCATAAATTTCTTTACAGTTTTGAACACTATACGTTTGACTTTGTCTTCGTGCTGAATATTGAAATTCGGCACAATTTGAAAGGCATATTAAAATCAGAAATAGCAATGCAAAATTTCTCATAATCAATTTATTTTCGATTACTACTGATACACTTTGGCTTCTAAGGCTTCAATTTTTTTATTTTGCTCAATAATATATAGTGTTAGCTCTTCTATTTTCTGTAACAAAATATTACTCATTTCTCCTAATTGCAATCCTTTATCTTTAATTTCCTGAGCAGACGGTACGTTAGGTAAATGATTATTCTCTTTAGCAAATTGTTCAATCTCTGCTAACGTTAGCATAACATAATCTGATTTTAGAGAAGATTTTCCTGTGTAATATTTTTCAAAAACATAATCAGCTGGTATAGCAAGATCAACTATAACTTCTTCAGCATGGATTTTACCTTTTACAGTAAGCTTTTCATCTGGGTTTGTTGATCCTATTCCAACATTTCCATCGACATCAATTTTAACTCTTGATTTTCCCAGAGTTAAAAATTCCATTCCAAAATACCCTGAATGAGATACAATAGGTTGTTTTGCTGTATTATTCGTAAGAGACATCCCATAATTTGCAATTGTACCTGTCGCATTAGTAAAATTATCTTTTGTGTCAAAACCAATTCTTTGATTTATCCAATTACTCGAAATATCACCAATGACCTCAAGTTTAGCAATAGGATTATCTTGACCTATACCGATATTTCCACTTGCTACTTTTGTTGCGTTAGTAATTCCCCACTGTGTATAAATTTGTCCAAAACACATAGTATTAACAAATAATGTTAATACAAAAAATAATTTTTTCATCTTTTTTATAGTTTAAATAGTTATTAGGATAAATGTATTAATTATAAGTATTATCTTATTTTTTAAATAGTGTTAAATAATTTATTGTAAGTTTTTTAACCATTTAAAAGAATTTAATGTTTTTTTATTATAATAAAATCCAGTAATATTTGTGTAATTCTGTTAAATATTATTTCTACAATATTTTAATTGAAAATCTTTACAATATTTTTACCTGATAAAATTTGCTTATTTTGAAAGTTGTACACATTATAGAAGCTCTTGGTGGTGGAGTTTATACTTATTTTAGAGATCTATCGACTTTCTTTGGAGATGATCAAATAACTAAAAGCACCGACACTACTATCATATACAGTGACAATCGAAAAGAAATTGACCCTAAAAAAATAAAATTTGAGTTTTCAAATGGAGTTAACCTGATTCAGGTTAATATGGTTAGGGAGTTTTCTCCAATTCAGGATTTAAAATCAGTTTATAAATTAGTAAAAGAGCTTAAAAGAATTGATCCCGATGTTATTCACCTTCATTCTTCAAAAGCTGGAGTTTTAGGCAGGATTATTGCTTACTTTTTCATATTCAAAAAAAGAAACTTTTTTACACCAAATGGCTATTCTTCGCTTAGAAGTAATACTTTAAAATTTGAAAGAAATTTATTAGGCAATTGAAAAGGGTTTTCAATTCTTCTTTAGTCCAAAAATTATCTTTTGTGGTGATACCAAATATGAAATTTCAAAAGAAATAGAAACTTCAAAAATTAGTTAGAAATGGTATTGATTTAACAGCTTTTTCTAAATTTGTCTTCAACAAATTCTTTGATTTCATTTTCAAAGCGTTGCTTCGAAAATTTCATGGCATGATACCGAATTATTTGTGGATCGAATTTTATCTGTTCGAAATTAACTATAGCTTCTTTAATCTTTTGAGGGTTTTGTTCCTGAAAAAAAACTCCCGTTTTATTTTCAATAACCGTTTCTAGTGTTCCTCCTTTTCTAAAAGCAATTACAGGTGTTCCGCAAGCTTGTGCTTCGACTGGGATAATTCCGAAATCTTCTTCGGCAGCAAAAACAAATGCTTTAGCTTTTTGCATATATCTTTTTAATTTTGACGCATCTACAAAACCAACAAATTCTATGTTGCTTTTAGCTATTTTCTGAAGTTTTTCAAACTCAGGTCCATCACCTGCAACAATCAGTTTCAAGTGGGGTAGTTCATTAAACGCCTCAACAATTAACTGTGTTTTTTTATAAGAAACCAGTCTTGAAGCGGTAAAATAATAATCTTCTTTTAGTTTTTCTAAACTAAAAAAATCAACATCAACAGGAGGATAAATAACTGTTGATTCCCGATTATAAATCTTCTTTATTCTTTGCGCAATATGATTAGAATTGGCAATAAAAAAATCAACATTTTCTGAATTTCTAACATCCCATTTTCTAATTTTATTTAAAACAAACTTCGCATAAAACCCTTTTAATCCTTTGTCTAAACCTGAATCTTTTAGATATTGATCCTGCAAATCCCACGCATATCGCATTGGCGAATGGCAATAACAAATATGTAATTGATCTTTTCTGGTTTTAACACCTTTTGCTACTGCAGATGAAGAACTGATAATTAGTTCATAATCCTTCAGATCAAATTGTTCAATTGCAATGGGAAATAATTGTAGAAACTTTCTATGATTTTGCTTTACAGTTGGAAGCTTTTGAATAAAACTAGTTTTGGCTCTTTTACCGTTTAAAATATAAGCCCGGTCACTTTCATTCAAAAAGTCGATTAAGGCAAAATGATCAAAGTCATTCCATATTGAGTTTATCGAATGAATCACTTTTTCAGCACCGCCGTTTACATAATACCAATCGCTAATTAGTGCTTTTTTCATTTAAATTTCTATTTTGAAAAAATAGTAAAGAATTAAAAAATCCAAAAAAGATAACACCATCATGTCTGCTTAAAATATTCTCAAAACAAAAATTTAAAAAAATGAATAACAAAAATGAAATGTAAATTCCAATTTTGCGATTAAGTGCCTTTTTTAGAAAATAGTATTGTGAAAATAAAAACAAAACAAGTCCAAGAATTCCTGAAGACAAAATTATATTTAAATACTCATTATGCGAATTATAACTAATAATTTTATAAGTATCTGTATTTGTGAATTTTTCATCATAGCACGATTGTAATTTGGCATCAGCATCTCCAATTCCATAGCCTAATATTGGTTCAAGCTTTAATGTTTCATAACTGCAATAGTAAATTCCGTTTCTAATTTGTTCGTTACTGATATTAGGATAATTATCTTCATATTTTCCTTCTGGAAAAGAGAAATTGTATGTTTTTAGTTTTTCGAATCTTTCCCCTAATCTATCCACTTTAGAAACTAAGATAATGGTAAGAACAATGACAAAAAAAGTGGCAATTATCATTTGTTTTGGATTTTTAAATAGACAAAAAAAGCAAACAATAATTGTCGCAACAAAAGGCATTCTGGATCCAATAATATATTGCCAATAGAAAAAATAACTGATCATAAATATCATTAAAAAAACGATCGGATATTTTTTTGATGATGTTTTACTTTTAATCTTATAAACTAAAACAATAATGGCAAAACCTACCCACATTGCTAAATAAGTTCCGTGTACTTTTATTTTACTTTCAATATGCTGTCTAAAATCCCAAAATCTTAAATCTGAATTGTATAATTCGTGAAATAACGCTAGATGCAGGAAAATCAAAATTAATACAACTGCTAAACAATAAATACTTGTAACATTGCTAAATCGGGTAGCGTTTAAAAAATTTTTATCATTAAATAAAAAAATTACGGGGAATAAAACAGTCGGCAAAAGCCGGACTACAAATTTAATTCCTGTATTAATATCATCGGAATACAACAATGAAAATGCAAAAATTATAAAGAGTGTGGAGAAAAGTAAAAGTTGTGTTGTTTTTTCTTTACTCCAAAAATTTTTTCCTTCGAAAATAAAATATAATAATGAAAATAAAAATCCAGTAAACATCAAAACACTTTCAACTCCCGTTGGTAAAACAGGGAAAAAAGCTATCATAATGAGAAAAAAATAAACAACTGAATTATTATAATGTAAAATAAATTGTTTCATTCTAATTTTTTAAAAGCTATTAGGTGTTTTTCTATAGACTTCTCCCAAGTAAATTTTTCTAATTGTAGTTCTCCCTGAGCAAATAAATATTCATTATTTGACGAGTCTTCAATATTACGCTTTATTATTTTTCCGAGTTGAATATAATCCTTCGGATCAAAATAAACAGCAGCATTTCCTCCAACTTCAGGTAAACTTGCAGCATTTGAACTGATAACTTTTGTTCGTGTTGCAAACGCTTCTAAAATGGGCAAACCAAAACCTTCATACAATGAAGGAAAAACAAATAATGTTGCCTTTTTGTAAATTTCTGGAATTTCAGAATCGTTAACATAACCTGTAAATGTAATATGTTTTTGCAGATGATTAAGATCTATAAAATTTTGAATTGTATTATCCTGTGTAATAAATCCATCTCTTTTTCCTATAAAAACTAATGGATGTTTTGCTTTAAATTCTTCAGAAAAAGTAGCATATGCCTGCAACAGTACAATCAAATTTTTATGCGGTTTTATATTTCCAACATATAAAATATAATTTTCAGGAAGTTTTAAATTGTTTCCGGATTTTGGGTTTTCGAAGAAAGATCTTTTTACACCACAATAAACAAGTGCTATATTTTGTGAATCTGCTTTAGTGAATTTTAAAATTTCTTTTTTTGAAAATTCTGAAATGGTTAAAATTAAACTCGATTTCTTTACAGCATTATTAAATAGTAATTTAGCATATTTTTTCTTTAAAAAAGAAATGGATGCACCATCAGTTAAATGATACACATCATGAATTGTTGTAACAATTTTATTTGCCCGAACAGAAAAAAGGGGAACATTAAAAAAAGGACACCACAAAATATCACATTTCGGAATTATAAAAGGATATTGTATTTGTTCTTTTATTGAATAAATTTTAGTATTAAATTCTATAATTTCTACACTTTTGCTCCAATCAAAAAGTTGAATCTCCTGAATGTTTCCCAAAACAGAAACCTCATCAAAAGCCTGCAAAATTCCAGGAATTACATTCTTTAAATAAGTTCCAATTCCAGATGCATTTATTAACCGAATATCAATTATTAATTTCATCTATATAATTGTTTTTATAGGCCAAAACAACAGCCAGTAATACCCATGGATATAAAAAGTAAATTTGTACTCCAAAGCAATAAATTAAGAGAAAACCAAGTGTTAATATTATTCCTTTATTTAAGCTCTTTATTTCATAATAAACGCCATATATAATATACATAAAAGAGAAAAAACCAACAATTCCCATTTCAACAATAATATCTACAATACCACCAAATCCGTGAGCATCAATATCTATTGCTTCTTTTGGCGGTTTAGGAAAAAAAGTTCGATACTCAGCATTGTTTCTTAATAGTGGATAATTACCAAGACCAATTCCTAAAATTGGATTTTCTTCTATCATATTAGGAACAATATAAACTCCGGAAACTCTACCTAAAATTAAATTAATATCTCTAGGACGTTCTTTAATTGATTGTTTTACCCTGTTTAGTTCTGTTACATACATCGAGCTAACATTTATAAACAAGAAATAAAATCCCGTTAAGAAACCAAGTATTATAGGGAAAATCAAGATTCGTAATTTGTTTTTTAAAATTTCAAAATTGAATAACGCAATCCAAACTACAGTAAATAAAATTCCTGCTTTAGATCTGGCAAAAAAAGCAATCACTATGAATAAAAACAATTGCTTAAAAAACCTTTCCTTGGTGTTTTGCTGAAAAAACGTAAGTATAAAAATAAAAGAGAGCATTAATCCAAAAGGTCCCCCTTCATTATAAAGTCCCCGCAATCTGTTGTTATCATAAATAACAATACTATTGTGTATCGATAGTAAACCTATTTTGACCAATATGTAAATCAAAAAGAACAATGCAGTAATTAGGATATTCCAATTCACTACATAATCAATTATTTTTTTTGATTGATCTGTATTACTTTTAAACAATCGAAAAGTAATAATACATAAACTAATACATGCTACTAGTTCAAAATAACGAGCAATTGTAATAAAATAGGGTACCTTAAATTTAGATGGACCAAGAATGTCAAAGTGATGTGTCGAAGTAATAATGAGTCCCAAAATAGCTTCAATTGAAAAGAAAATAAAAAAATAAAAAATAAATTTATTAATTGATTTTTTTAAAAGAAATGGAGACATTAACAACAATATGAGTTCCGAAATTTTTACAAATCCTAACTTAACATCTGGCGTTTGAATACAAAATGTAATCAGGCAAACTGTCAAAATCAATTTAAGATTATTTGTATTTATTTTCACTTTTATTAAATCAATTTGTGAATTGAGCTTTGTTTTTTACTTTTTAAGTTGAACCTCAACATTATATGCTGGTGCAAAATTGCGAAAAAATGTTTCTTCGTATATTTTTCTAGTCGTATCATTTATATTCACCCAAATAAGAAATGGCCAATTTAAAGGGTTTTTACTCATGAACGTTATTTTTGAATATGAGATTTCGCTAAACTGAAAATCAAAATAATAATTACGCTTATATCGAATATTATTAACAAAAAAACCAAAGGTTCGAAACGAAAACATTTTTTTATGCGTTGGATCAATAAAATTATTACTTGATGTAAAATGTGGAACTCTTATTTCTACAATTCCGCTAGGTTTCAAGACCCTATGAATTTCTTTTAATACCTTTATATATTCTACATGTTCTAAAACGTCATAACATAATATATACTCAAAAAAATTATCTTCAAAAGGTAGTTTATTGTTTTCAATATCACAAACCACATCAACACCAGGTAATTGCGCAATATCTAAATTTATAAACCCTACTTTAATATCATTTCCGCAACCAATATTAAGCTTATTTGTCATTTTTAAAAAAATTAAGTTTTGGAAATTTTAATATTAAAATAGTCCATAAAGATATCGAAATAAACAATTCTGTAATATAAATTCCAGTTGCCATACCATAGATGCCGAATTTTTTTGATAATATCACGTTTATAATACCATTTAATAACACTGAAAATATCATGATAAATGTTGTTCTTTTTTGCTTATTAAAAACCATAAATGTCATATAAGGAACCATATTTAATACAACAATAAAAGGAATCCAGGCATTGTAAATTAAAAATTTACTACACGATAATCGGTTGGTTTTTAAAAAATATGAAACAATAAAATCTGATAACCCTGTTAAAAATAATCCAGCAAAAATCATCGAGACTACTAAAAAAACAAATAGTTTTCGAGCAAATAATTTATAATCAATAATGCTTTTGGCCGCCAATTCACAAGCCTTTGGAAAAATACTTTGAATAATAAAAGAACCACAAAACTTAACTACCAAAATAATTTTTTCAACAACGCAATAAATTCCCAGAGCATATTCATTTACAAATAATCCCAATATCATAGGATTAAGATATGCATTTGCATTAATAGAAATTACTTGAACAAAAATGGAAAAGCCTGCTATAATTTCATTTTTAATAGCCAAAAAATTTGGTTTATAAAAATGCCATTTCATTCTAAAAATTAAAATAATAATGGAAAAAAAACAAGTTATAAAATCCGATAATCCAATGGTCAAATTCACTAGAAATAAATTTTCTATATCGTTAAGAAAAAAATAAATTATTAAAAAACTTACTCCTTTGCTCACTATAAATAAATAGAAAAAATATTTGATTTTATGCAATGCCCGTAATACCCACAAAGGATTAAAAGCCCTGCCAATTAAAATTGTTAAAGATGAAAAATATAAAACGGAATATTCATTTGCCTTTGGTAAAAAGATATATATAACTATTGAAAATAATAGAGCAATTATAAATAGAAATGCTTTCGTGTATCCAATTACAAAGAAATGTCTGTTTACAAATTGTTTGTCTTTTTCATTTAATGTAACATCTCTTGTTGCGTTAATATTAAAGCCATAATCTGTAATTGAGGCAATAAAAATAAAAAGGGATTGGAACAAGATCACTAATCCAAAACCCTCCAAACCACATTTTTTTATAATTATCGGAGAAATTAAGAGCGGATAAATAAAATTGACGAAATTGATTGAAAATAAAAAAAAAGACGAATTAATATGCCTTTTATTTGCAAGTAAGGTTTCCGTAAATTTATTTTTAAACATCTTTTGATAGCTAATTCTAAAAGTTTTTTTGAGATTGCTTTCTATAAAAAGCTTTAAAAAGATATATAAAACTAAAAATTAAAATAAACAAAACTGGAAGTACGAATTTTAACTTCCCATTGACAGATTGTGTGTTTTTTATATTTAAAGTAGAATTAATCTCTTTAATAGTTTTATCAAAACGTACTATTTTTAATCTGTTTTTTCCTTGTTCATTAACCAGATATTGTTTCGTCTTTATGATATCATTTAATTGTGTATTCTCATTATAATACACCAATTTATCATTTTTGCTTGTGTTTTTTACTGTACTCGAAAAACCATTTAAAACATTGTCTATTTGAGCAATGATCGTATCATTTTGAGCGATCTCTTGCTCGAGATTCTTGAAACCTATTTTTTGAATTGAATTAAAATATTCTGAATTATTCAAGTATTTTAATAATGGTTCAGTAAGTTCTTTTTCATCAGCCAACTCACTTGAAATAAAAGAAATGGTATGAAAAGTATAATTTTTACTTACAATGTTATCAACTAAGACTTTATTAATATCACCATCTTCGGCTATTAACTTTATAAGTTCAAAATTTTGTTCTTTATCTTCTACAAATTTAAAAGCATCAGAAATTGGTTTAATTTCAATTTTTTTTATGGTTTCCGGATGCGAAATTCCAACAACATTTTTTAAGAAAATGGTATCGCCGGCAATAATTTTTGAATTAATTAAATCTATTTTGGCATATAAATAATCAACACTTCCAAAATTTGGCGCTACAATAACCTTATTTTGAAATGATTTTCTGCTTGAGTCCAAATACCACCCCAATCCAAATCCGATAATAATTAATGTCAGGAAAATAATCCAGTTTCGAACAAAAAACTGAATCGAGCGAAATATAGATGCATTAACGCGATCGAAAAAACGGCCAATGCTTCGCGAAAGCTGAAAAATATCAATTTCCTGATCATTGGTGTCTTGGGGTAATTTTGCACTCATTTATTGTTTTTTATTTTACGTTGAAAATCTGCTCTAAAATTTTGATAGTAATCAAATACGTTGGTTTTACACCCGTTGTCCCTAATCCGCCTGAAGCTAATGTACTTCCGGTTTCAAGAGGATTATCTGAGGCATAATACGCATAACGTACTTTGATATCATGTGGAACACTTTTTCTAATTTTTGATGCCGATTGTATCGCTTTTTGATAATAAGAACCTTCCATTTCAAGACCAATTACTCCCCAGGTCGATTCGTGGAAGAATTTCAGTAAATCTCTGTTTTGTAATGATGTTCCAAGAACGGTAACCATTGCTCCTTCAAAAACAGCAATATCATTTCCTTCGAACATTGCGCCTGTTAATTCATTTTCGAAGAAATAATTATCCGCAGTTCCTTCGTTTATATGTGCCGTCGGGATCATGATATCACCTTTTCCTCCTTCAAGGATTCCGGCTTTACCCATTATAGAAACTGATTTTACTTCTAATTTTGTGTCTTTTTTATAAGGTTTCAAAAGCTCGTCGATCGTTTCATAAGCCTGCTCACCAAAAGCATAATCCATTACAATAATAACAGGTTGTGCTTCGTCAAGTTGTGCTTTTGGAAATCCGGTTTTTGCCCAATCAATTTTGGCCGTATCAAAAATCTGTACATCAATATTGGTTCCTGAAGTATCCGGTAACGAAATCATTCCGTTTTTCAAGGCTAATTCTTCAACGACACCTCTAATATCTTTCGCGCCGGATTTGCTTAATTCTTCATAAATAAAGAAATCTGATTTGTCTTTGAATTTCGTTTTCAACAACGGCGTTGCAAAAATAGAATTCATCACACTGTGCATATTTGCACTAATTACGTGAATTGGTCTTTTTAAAAGATTATTTGCCTTTAAAACTTCCTTGATATTGGTTGCCCAGATTTCACCGTGAATATGATGTCCTAAACGTTCTCTTAAAACTGGACTAAAAGTTATGGTTCTTTTATTATTATCGATAACTTCTTCGATCGCTAATTTTCCTAACCAATAAATAACGTGTAGAAAACGATCAGGAGCATTTTCAGACCCAAATGCGTCATAAATATCTAATACTTCTTCAAAAGTTCTTCCTAAGATATTAGCAACGTGCGATATTGCTTTTTCTTTTTCTATAAGAGGAAGTTTTTTAGTCTGCATCACGGCTTGTTCCAACTTCATCCAATCGCGTGAAACTTCGCCGCCATCATCTAATAAAACTCTGTTTTTAATTTTATGCGATTCGATAAAAATAAAAGTCAAATGCGTCAGAATATCATAAATATCTGAACGCCCACGAGTGATTTCGACATTCATTTGTTCCTCATCGATTCGGTAACAATTTCTTCTTCTTTTTGGAGGAACAATTGCCTGAAAATGCGATTTAGAATATCCTTCATCCGAAGTTAAATTGATGAATCGACATTGTTCTATTCCTATTGGTAAACGCTCTATAACGTATAAAAGCCCGTTAAGCTCTACTTTTTCTTCGCCTATATTTCCGTATATTTCCGGACGTAATGCTAATAATGATTCACGTAAACTATCACCTGAAACTCCCATTGGTTTATAAAACCCACGGTTGAATAAGTGACGCATTGTAATGTACATTTTTTCTATAGCCGCAGATGATTCCTGCGCTCTTGATCTTGATATATGTTTGGTTTCTTTCATTCTGTTTTTTATTTTAAATCTTCTGTTTGAGAAGATGTAATCTCTTTTTTTATTAAACGAAATTAGGAATTATAAATGTTATTTCAATTGAAATCTGTCAATGTCTGTATTTAGTAACATTTATTTCAAATTCAAATGTACAATCTGAATAACTTCGCATTCCGCTGTTTTTCTGGGTCCTTCTACAAAATAACCTTTTAGCCCAATTTTAATTCGTTCTGCGTGTATTTCGTGAAGTGATTCATTTAGTATCCACATTTTTGCCTTCCCAAATATTGGAACTGGTGTTGATTTGTCTAGAATTACATTATTTTCACTATCTAAAAATTCAGGCCAAATCATCCATAACTGTTTTATATTTTCATCACCAGAATACATAAAATCTGAACGATATCCCTGCGTAGGACTTGTTTCTCTTCCTCCTTCTTCTAATGAAAAAAAACGATAGCTAACTATGAAATCACATTCTCTATTTCTAATTTGTTTATATGATATATGATCTCCCAATTTTCTCTACTTCAAATTATCTGCAATCTTTCTATCATTGGACAATCTCGGCGTTTTGTTTTGTCCGCCCAGTTTTCCCTGAGATTTCATATAGTCCTGAAAACCGTTTTTAGAAACTTTGGTTACAACCACCTTTCGCAAAACACTTCCCGTAATTAAGTCGTCATAATAGATGTTTTGTTTTCTCATTGCATTGTCAATTGCTTCTGCAAAAACTTCCATGTTTTCAGGTTCGGTTTCAAATTCAACCAGCCATTCGTGATATGGTAATCCGCTTTGTGGATTAATTTGTGGTGCCACTGTAAATTCGTTAATTACAATTTTGGTTCCTTCTGTTGCTTCTTTCATCGCTTTTTCGACTTCATTGGCAATCACGTGCTCTCCAAAGGCAGAAATATAATGTTTGATTCTCCCCGAAACAATAACTCTGTGTGGAAACAAAGATGTAAACTGAACAGTATCACCAATATTATAACGCCAAAGTCCTGCATTTGTAGAAATAATCAAAACATAATTTACACCAAGTTCAACTTCTCCAATAGTATAGCTTTTTGGCTTTTCTGTAAAAAATTCGTCAGCTTTAATGAACTCGTAGAAAATTCCTGAGTCCAATAGCAGTAACATTCCCTTTGATTTTTGAGAATCCTGATAGGCAAAAAATCCTTCAGAAGCCGGAAACAATTCAATACTGTCTACCTTTCTGCCAATCATGTTTTCAAACTTTGCCCGATACGGTTCGTAATTTACTCCACCATAAATAAACAAATTGAAATTTTTGAATAAGTCACCTATTTTCTTTCCACCGCTTTTTTCCTGCAAACGCTCAAAATACATTTGAACCCAAGACGGAATTCCGGAAATAATGCTCATATCCTGCTCTATCGTTTCCTCGACAATAGCATCAATTTTAGTCTCCCAATCTTCTATACAATTGGTTTGTAGGGAAGGCAATCTATTTTTTTGAAGATATCTTGGAACAAAATGTGCTGCAATTCCAGATAATCTTCCAAATTTGATTCCGTATTTCTCCACTAAAATAGGACTTCCCTGCAAGAAAATCATTTTTCCGTCAACAAAATCGGCATTTCCAGTTTCATAGATATAATGCAAAATCGCATTTCTCGAAGCTTCAATATGATATGGCATCGACTCTTTGGTCAACGGAATATATTTTGCGCCGGAAGTTGTTCCTGAAGTTTTTGCAAAATATAATGGTTTCCCTTTCCAAAGAATATTTTTTTCGCCCATTCGAACTTTGTCGATATAAGGCTTTAGATCTTCATAATCCCGAATTGGAACACGTTTTTTGAAATCATGAACTGTTTTTATTTTATCAAAATGATGATCAGCTCCAAATTCGGTTTCCCTTGCACTATTAATTAAACTTTTAAATGTTTTTTGTTGCGTTTCTACCGGTTTATTGGCCCAAGCCAAAGTATCGTAATATATTTTGCTGGCAAACAGTTTTGCTGCTACTGATTTAATAGACATTTTCTTCGGTATTATTTCTTATCACTTTTGTTTTTACTTGGCGATTTTTCGCCCGACTGCTTCTCCTCTTTTGCGACTTCTTCCCGTAATTTAATTTCTTCTTCTGAGGCAGTCATATTCACTTCTGAAGGTTCATCAACTTCGGCTAAAATAGAATCTTTATTGAATTTTGCATATTCTAATTCGCCTCTTAATACTTTCTGAATTCCTTTTATATAAGCTTCATTCTTCTTCAAAGCCGTTTCTAACGAATCAGATTTTATAGCCAATTCTGTTGCATTCTTTTTTAATTGAGAAGAAGAGTATCCTGGAATAAATTCTCTTAAAGGTGTAAAAGCAATAATAAAAGTGGTAATTAAGATCAAAAATATTCCGCCTAAAGAGAAAATAACAAATACATTCATTAACGTTAATTTGAAAGAGAAAATCTCCTCAAAAGTATCTTCATTCAAAATGACCAATCGGTTTTTGATAAATAATTTTTTTCTAAAATCGAATTTCTTCTTAGCCATTGCGGTTCTTTATGTAAGCAAATATAATAATTAATAGTCTTGTTGATGCTGGCAAAATTTGAACGAATCCGCTTAATTTACGATTTTATAAAATATTTAACGCTGCGGGAAGCAAATATTTTAATCTAAAAACACTTTTTGTTCGTATATTTCTATATACCTTTGCGGTATAATTAGAAAACAATTTGCTTCGGCATTAAATATACAATCATGGGAAGATTAGGTCTTACAGAAATCCTTGTAATAGTAGGTATTGTGATTTTACTTTTTGGAGGTAAAAAAATTCCAGAATTAATGAAAGGTTTAGGAAGCGGAATCAAAGAATTCAAAAACGCTGCTAAAGACGATCAACCTGCTGCTACCAAAAAAGAAGAGGAAGAAACAAAATAAGTATTTATATATCTTATTAAGACCCCAAATTACAAATGTAGTTTGGGGTTTATTTTTTTTACAAAACCATCGTTAACTGAATTCGTTTTCTATCCTCATCAACTTCCGTAACCTTAACATCAACATGTTGATGTAATTTTACAACCTCATTTACATCGCTCACAAAACCAGCTTTTAACTGAGAAATGTGAACCAATCCACTTTCTTTGATTCCGATATCAACAAAGCATCCAAAATTGGTGATGTTATTAACAATTCCAGGTAAAATCATTCCGGTTCTCAAATCTTTGATAGATTTTACATTTGCATCAAATTCAAAAACCTTCGCTGACTTTCTTGGGTCTAATCCAGGTTTTTCAAGCTCTTTTATGATATCTTTTAGCGTAAGCAAACCAATTTCAGAAGTGATATATTTTTCGGGCTTAATTAAGGCTGTTTTGTCTTTGTTAGCAATTAAGTCGTTTACCGAAAGATTTAAATCTTTTGCCATCTTTTCAACAACCGGATATGCTTCCGGATGTACTGCCGAATTATCCAACGGATTTTTAGCATTCGAAATTCTAATAAAAGCCGCACCTTGCTGATATGCTTTCTCGCCTAAGCGAGGCACTTTTTTTAGCTGTTTTCTGTCCTCAAACGGGCCGTTTTCAGAGCGATATTGTACAATATTTTCGGCCAGTTTCTCTCCTATTCCACTCACATAACTTAGTAAATGTTTACTTGCCGTATTGATATTGATTCCGACCGAGTTCACGCAACGAATTACCGTATTATCTAATTCTTCTTTTAGTTTAGTTTGATCAACATCATGTTGATATTGTCCAACTCCAATTGCTTTTGGATCAATTTTAACCAATTCGGCCAAAGGATCTGAAAGTCGTCTTCCGATAGAAACTGATCCACGAACCGTAACATCATAATTAGGGAATTCTTCACGAGCAATTTTTGAAGCCGAATAAACCGAAGCTCCAGCCTCAGAAACGATGAAAACTTGCAGTGGTTTATCAAACGCAATTTTTTTTATGAAAAATTCGGTTTCTCTCGAAGCAGTTCCGTTTCCAATAGAAATTGCGTCTATCTGATAGGCATTTACCATCGAACGGATTTTCTTGATTGCCATTGTTTCCTCATTTTGAGGTGCATGCGGATAAATGGTTTCATTGTATAATAAATCACCTTTTTCATCCAGACAAACTACTTTACAACCGCTTCTAAATCCCGGATCGATTGCCAAGATACGCTTTTCGCCCAAAGGCGGCGCTAATAATAACTGTCCTAAATTGTTCGCAAAAACCTGAATCGAATTAGCATCTGCTTTTGCTTTTGCTTCCTGCAAACTTTCGTTTCCAATAGCAGGATTCAATAATCTTTTATAACTATCTTCAATTGCTAATTGCAAATGTGCTGTAGTACTATTTTGTTTTTTTATGATTATTTCATCAATAATATCATAAGCTTCATCGATATCAACATCAACTTTCATTTTTACAAATCCTTCATTTTCGGCACGAAGCATTGCTAATAAACGGTGTGACGGTGCTTTTGTCAAAGGTTCTTCCCAATCAAAATACTGACTGAATTTTTGAGCTCCTTCTTCTTCGCTTTTCTTTTTTACAACTTTGGTTCCAATTGTTGCTTTACGCTGATATAACCTTCGTAATTGTTTACGAACAAAAATATTCTCATTAATCCATTCTGCGATAATATCTCTGGCACCTTGCATTGCAGCTTCTTCATTAATAACATTTTCATTAATGTATTGCGTCGAAATAAAATCAACATCAACATCATTTTCCGACATAATGATTTTTGCCAAAGGTTCTAAACCAAATTCGCGCGCAACATCGGCTTTTGTCTTTTTCTTCTTTTTAAAAGGCAAATAAAAATCTTCAATTTCTTGTAAATCAAAACTTTGCTCGATTTTATGTTTCAATTCCGGCGTAAGCGATTTTTGTTCTTCAATTGATTTTAGAACCGCTTCTTTACGTTTTACAATCGTTTCATATTCTTTTTGAAGTTTCGCAATGTTCTCAATCTGAACTTCATCAAGATTTCCGGTTGTATCTTTTCGATATCGGGAAATAAACGGAATTGTACAATCTTCCTCTAATAATTTTACCGTATTTTGAATGTTAATCGCTGCTGTTTGAACAGTCTTGGCAATGAATTGAATATTAGTCATACTTTTAATGAGATAATTTCTTGATTATAAAATGATATAATTTACTTGTTAAAACTAAATAGTAAATTGATCAATAATTCCGCTAAAATAATATCTTTGTTTTTAATTTTAAGCCAATGAAAGTTTTATTACTATATTTTTTTATTGTAAATAGTATTGAATTTATTTTAGCCGGATATGATAAATACTTAGCTACAAAACATAAACGCCGAATTCCAGAAAATACGCTTTTTGCAATTGCCTTTTTTGGCGGTTCTGTTGGTTTAGTGTTAGCAATGTTATTGTTTAGACATAAAACGAGTAAATCTTCTTTTATTATAAAATTCTCAGCCATTATTTTTATTCAGATTTTAATAGCTGTACTTCTTTTTGTTTATAAAGTTAACATCTTTAATATTGCCTTATTTTTAACAAGTTAGAATATAAACATTTGTATTGTTAACAACTCCACAAACATCTATTTATCAAATAGTTATTTTATTAATTTTAAAGTTTTTAAATAAAAAACCGGATGAATTAAAAAATCCGCCCGGTGTGTTTATTTATAGGTGCGCAGCACCCGATTTTTTTGAATTTTTACGAACAAGCGATTTTATTCACTCTATTTTGGTGTCTTCCGCCTTCAAATGCAGTTGTTAAAAACGTTTCGACAATTTCTACTGCTTGCGGAATCGATGTAAAACGTGCCGGAATACTCACAATATTGGCATCGTTATGTAAACGTGTTAAATAAGCGATTTCTTTAGTCCAGCATAAACCGGCTCTAACCTTTGGATGTTTATTAACAGTCATTGCAATTCCGTTTCCGCTTCCGCAGATTACAATTCCAAAATCAGCTTTACCTTCAGATACATCATTTGCCACTGGATGACCATAATCTGGATAATCAACAGAATCTTCAGAATCTGTTCCGTAATTTGTTACTTCATATCCTTTTGCTTTAAGCATCGCAACGATTGCTTTTTTATAATCTGGTCCTGCGTGGTCGTTTCCTATCGAAATTTTCATTGTAAATACTATTTAGTTGTGTTGTGCAAATTTAATCAATTAAAAAATGTTTGCCACGAATTTCACGAATTATCACTAATTTTTTCCTTTTCAACTTTTAAAATAGAATTCGTGTACATTCGTGAAATTCGTGGCTAAAAACTTGGAGATCTTTTTCCACATATTAATACATATATAGTAGATTCAAACTTTATTAACTTTGCGTAAATCTTGGCGCTCTTTGCGGTTAAATTAAACGTTTTTACAAATACCTTTATATCAAAAACTTAGCGTTATTAACAATTTTAATATATCTATAATTATCTGAGGATCAATTAGAAATAAACATATATTTTGTTAAAATTTTATAATGTTAATAGCAAAACCTAATTCGTTGATATTCAGTTAACTTTAAATTAACATTATTTGTTAATAAGTTCGGATAGAAAATTAGAAGTTTTTTTTGGTTGTGTCGAAAAAAAACCTAATCCAAAACCGGAATGAAATAACCTAATAAACTTTCATGAATTTTTGGAAAAGTTATCAATATCAAAAATGCCATTTTCAACAAAAATCAACATACTAACTTATCTACAAAATGAATCTATTTTTAGTTGTCAACCGTTGTTAATTAAAATACAAAAAGTCTTGCAAATTAATCCTTTAACAAAATATAAGTATGTTGATAACTCAATATAACTAAGAGAAACTTCATTTCAATACTTTTAAAAATAAATTTATATGACATATTAACAAGCTATAATAACAAACAAAAATTAATTTAATTTAAATTTTTCTTTTTGTTGTATTTAATATATGTTGACAACTTTGAAAATTTAAAACGAAATTTAATTTTTTAAAATTGAGAAATAGATTGGTTTAAACAATTTTGAGAGGGTTATTAAGATTGTCAAGAATTTGCTGAACTTCTTCGAAATCGTTTGGATGAACTTTGAGTTTAATTCCACCCAACGCCGAAGTATACATCGGAACGACTGAAAGTGTTATTTCGTTTTCAAAAAAATAAGGAATCTCTTCTTGTTCGAGCAAGTGTTTCAGAACAATGGTTTCGTGCAAATAATTGAATACTGCAATGGTTTGAAAGGTTTCCATATTGCGTCTTTTTGTAAATATACGAATTACAACTGACCTTTTGAAATCAATAAATAGCTCCTTTTGAAAGTTATTTTTTTAATAATTTATTTGTTAAAATCTATAATCTAATATCTTATTTGTAATTTTAACTTTTTAAGAAAAGATATATGAGTAAGAAAATTAGAAAGCCGATAAAAAACGAGAAAGATTTCTCAAACAAAATAATAAAAATTTTATCGCAAAGCCCAAATAAAGCATTCAATTACAAACAGATAGGAGCAAAGTTAGAACTTGATGATACAAAAAGCAGAAATCAGATTATAAAAGATTTAAAAATTCTGGCTGCTTCAAAGAAAATTATAGAAACAGAACCTGGTAAATATTTAGTAAAAGCAGAAAGTCAGGATTATTACGAAGGAACAATTGATATGACTAGTAGAAAAACGGCATATTTTATTTGTCCTGATTTTAGTGAAGATGTTTTTATCCCGACTAATAATTTGAATCGTGCTTTAGATAAAGACAAAGTAAAGGTTTATGTTTATAACCGTAGAAAAGGTAAAAGACCTGAAGGTGAAGTTATTGAAGTTATAGAAAGAAACAAAACAGACTTTGTTGGAGTTATTGATATTCAGGCAAATTTTGCTTTTGTATCTACCGCAAATCCTAAAATGTATACCGATATTTTTATTCCAAAAGATAAAATTGGAGAAGCAGAAAATGGTGATGTTGTTTTAGTTACCATTGAAGATTGGCCAAAAAGAGCTGATAGTCCGTTTGGATCTGTGATTAGAGTTTTAGGAAAACCCGGAGAACATAATACTGAAATTCATGCTATTTTGGCTGAATATGGTTTGCCGTCAGATTTTCCGATAGAAGTAGAGACCTATGCTCAAAAGATAGATACTTCGATTCAGGAATCAGAGATTGCAAAACGTCGTGATATGCGTGATACACTTACGTTTACGATAGATCCAAAAGATGCAAAAGATTTTGATGATGCCTTGTCTTTCAAAAAGTTAGAGAACGGAAATTATGAAATTGGAATCCACATTGCCGATGTTTCTTACTATCTTGAAGAAGGAACTATCCTGGATGATGAAGCGTATCAAAGAGCAACTTCGGTTTATTTGGTCGATAGAGTTGTGCCAATGCTTCCGGAAGTCTTGTCGAATTTTGCCTGTTCATTACGTCCAAATGAAGAGAAATATACATTCTCGGCAATATTCGAAGTTTCACCAACTTCACAAGTTATCAACCAGTGGTTTGGCAGAACTGTAATTTATTCAGATCAACGATTTGCATATGAAGAAGCACAATATATCATTGAAACAAAAGACAATACGATTCCAGTTGATATTTCGATTACCGGAGAATCCTATGTTGTTTCAGATGAAATTGTAGATGCAACTCTAAAATTAGATGAATTAGCTAAGATTTTAAGAAAGAAAAGAATGGCAAATGGTGCTATTTCTTTTGATAAAGTCGAAGTAAAATTCAACTTAGATGCCGAAGGTGAACCAGAAGGAGTTTATTTTAAAGTTTCAAAAGATGCCAATCATCTGATTGAAGAATTCATGCTTTTAGCTAACAGAAAAGTAGCTGAATACATTGGAAAACAAAAGAAAACATTTGTTTACAGGATTCACGACGAACCAAACGAAGACAAATTAATTGCGATGCAAACCGTAATTGCTAAATTTGGTTATAAAATAGATTTCCGTAACAAAGGTGATATTTCGAAGTCTTTGAATGCATTGATGGAAGAAGTAAATGGAAAAAAAGAACAAAACTTAATTGATACTCTTGCGATTAGAAGTATGAGTAAAGCCAAATATTCGACAGAGAATATTGGTCATTACGGATTAGCTTTTGATTATTACAGCCATTTTACTTCGCCAATTCGTCGTTATCCAGACGTTATGGTACACAGATTGCTGCAATATTATTTAGATAATGGCGCTTCTGTAGACGAAGAAGTTTATGAAACAAAGTGTTTACATTGTTCAAATATGGAAAGTTTAGCGACAAATGCTGAACGAGACAGTATTAAATACATGCAGGTTAAATACATGCAGGATCACCAGGACGAAGAATTCCTTGGAGTTATTTCTGGAGTTACTGAATGGGGAATTTATGTTGAAATTGTTTCTAACAAATGTGAAGGAATGGTGAGAATCAGAGAAATCAAAGATGATTATTATACTTTCGATGAAAAGCAATATGCTTTAGTTGGCGCAACTTCCAACAGTGTATTGCAATTAGGAGATGAAATTTACGTAAAAGTAAAAAATGCCGATTTAGTTAAAAAACAATTAGATTTTCATTTTTTAAGAAGAGCAGAATAGAGGTTTAATTTAAAAAATAAAAGTATGAAAAAGTTGATTATAGGAGCTGCAATTTTATTTGTTCAAATGTCTTTTGGTCAGATTACCAAAAACTTAGGCGATTTTGATTCGGTTAAAGTATTTGATAAGTTAAGTGTAAAATTAGTTCAGTCGTCAGAGAATAAGATTGTAATTAAAGGTGCTCGTGAATCTGAAGTTGAAGTTGTTAACAAGAAAGGTTTATTAAAATTAAGAATGCCTTTTCCAAAATTATTATCAGGAAATGATCTTGATATTACGGTGTATTATAAACATTTAGAACTTATTGATGTTAACGAAGGTGCAAATGTTACTAGTAAAGAAGCTATAAAAGCGACTTCATTTAAAGTAAGTGCTCAGGAAGGCGGAACAATTGATGCTAATTTAGATGTTGATAAACTAAAAGTTAGTTCAGTTTCAGGCGGTTCTATAACTTTGTACGGTAAAGCAGCAAATCAGGATGCAAGTTTAGGAGCTGGCGGATATTTATTAGCTAGTAAATTAATCACATCTCAAACTACTGTAAGCGTTTCTGCGGGAGGAAAAGCAGATGTGAATGCTTCTACCCTTGTCGATGCAAAAGTAAGCGCAGGAGGCTCTATTTACATTTATGGAAAACCGAAACAAATTAATCAAAAAACAGTCTTTGGAGGTAAAATCGAAGAAGTAAAATAACAAATTGTATTTGAATGATAAATGATATTTTGGCTGGACTGCCATGGGGACTTTTTTTAAGTTTTATGGTAGGTCCAGTATTTTTTATACTACTTGAAACCAGTATTACAAAAGGATTCAGAGCTGCAATAGTTTTTGATCTTGGAGTAGTATTAGGTGATATTTTTTTTATAGCAATTGCCTACTTAGGAAGTTACAGACTTATTCAGAGTTTAAAAGATAAACCGGCACTCTTTATTTTTGGCGGAATTATTATGCTGGCTTATGGTATTATTTCTTTTGTAAGATTAAAAAATGAAGAAAAAATTGACGACGAAGAAATTGATCGCGATATTATCAAAAGAAACTATGGAAGTTTGTTTGTAAAAGGTTTTTTACTCAACGTTATTAACATTGGAGTTCTTGGTTTTTGGTTGGCAGTTATCATTTCTGTTGGTCCCAAATTAGAGATGCAAAATTCAAGAATGTTTACTTTTTTTACTGCAGTTATTATTACTTATTTAATTGTAGATTGTATTAAAATATTATTAGCCAAACAGTTAAAGTCTAAAATGACACCAAACAATATTCTAAAAATCAAAAAAGGAATCAGTGTTGTTTTAATGGTTTTCGGAGTTGTATTAATGATTCAGGGTTGGTTTCCAAAAGAAAAAGAGATGGTTAAGAACGCTTTTGAGAAGATAGAAAAGTAGTTGTTAACAAACTCAAGATATAAATTAAAACCTCTCAATTTGAGAGGTTTTTTTATGCTTAAAAGCAAAGTTTGTCATTTCGACGCAAGGAGAAATCACACTTGTAATTCCGTAAAGAAAATCGCCAATCTTTGTAGAGTTACAAGTGTGATTTCTCCTTGCGTCGAAATGACAAGATTGTAAAAATTGCTTGTAGATGAGATAAAAATTAAACATAAAAAAACCTTCAAAGTAATTTGAAGGTTTTAGAAGCATCGTCCGGATTCGAACGTAAATCTTTATCTAATTTTTTCTAAAAATTAAACATAAAAAAAAAACTTCAAATTGCTTTGAAGGTTTTGAAGAATCATCCGGATTCGAACGTAAATCTTTATCTAATTTTTTCTAAAAATTAAACATAAAAAAACCTTCAAATTGCTTTGAAGGTTTTGAAGAATCATCCGGATTCGAACGTAAATCTTTATCTAATTTTTTCTAAAAATTAAACATAAAAAAAAACCTTCAAATTGCTTTGAAGGTTTTAGAGGCATCGTCCGGATTCGAACCGGAGTAGGAGCTTTTGCAGAGCCCAGCCTAGCCGCTCGGCCACGACGCCATTACTTGAACGGATGGCAAAAGTAACTAAAATCTTTAAATTTCAAAACTTTAAAAGTAACTATTTTAAAAAATTACCTTTTTATTTGAAAGATTTACTTTCTGGTTTCTGTCATTTTTATAGTAACTGTTTCAACATCACCACCTATAGGAGGATTTATTTTAGAAACCCAAACTGTCGTTTTTTCTACAGTTTCGATCTCTGCCAAGACACGAATATTGATTCTTTTAGCAACATGTTCTAATAAATGCGATCGAATTGCCATTTCTTCTTCAACAATTTTGTTTAAATGTACATAATCAACAGTGTCTAATAAGTGATCAGTTTGAGCTGATTTCTGTAAATTAGCTTTAATTTTTAGATCTACTGTGTAATCAGATCCAATTTTTCCTTCTTCAATTAAACATCCGTGGTAGGAAAAAGTGCGAATGTTTTTTAGTTTTATAACTCCCATTTTTATAATTTTATTCTTGTAATGTTTGGATTTTGATAATTAGATGTTACAGCTTGTATAGAAACAATTTTTTTATTTTCATCAACTGTAAAATGAATGATATAAGGGAATTTCTTCAAAGGTAAAGTACGAACGATATTGTATTTCTCTTCAAAAAAAGGAAATGTTTTTAAAGTTTCTACATGATCCTGATATTCATTAAAGAATTTCTTTCCCAATCCATTAGATAAAGATTCGTAATACTCAGCGGTTTCATCGACTTCTAAATCAGCTCGTAATAGAATAACTATTTCATACATCTATTTATTCCATTTAGCGTTGAGTCTTTTTTTAGATTCTTCCCAGCTAATATAATCTTCCGGCTTAGCATTTTTCATACGTTCTAAAACCATTTCCTGTTGCCATAGCGGAATTTCATTCGCTGTGTTTTCATCAATCGAAACATCTGGAATATGCTTGAAAAAACTAACAAAAGTTTCGTAAAAATCATCTGGAATTGTAACAGTTAATTGTCTCATAATCCTTAATATTTATACAAAAATAGGGATAATTTTAATTCAAAGTCTATTGACCTTAAATCGCTACCTATCATCTATTTTTTTATCTTTGCTAAAATTACTATAAAATAATGGCATCAGAAGAGAAATCACTCAATTTTATTGAACAAATCATAGAAGAAGATCTTAAGTCAGGTCTTTCACAAAATAAACTTCATTTTCGTTTTCCACCAGAACCTAATGGTTATTTACACATTGGTCATGCAAGTTCTATTGCATTAAATTTTGGTTTAGGAATTGATTATCAATCTCCTGTGAATTTACGTTTCGATGATACAAATCCTGAAAAAGAAGAACAGGAATTTGTTGACGCCATTAAAAAAGATGTTGAATGGCTAGGGTATACCTGGGCAGAAGAACGTTATGCTTCAGATTATTTTCAACAATTGTATGATTGGGCGGTTTTATTAATTAAAAAAGATAAAGCGTATGTAGATAGTCAATCTTCTGAAGATATGGCAATTCAAAAAGGAACTCCATCTACTGTTGGAACAGATAGTCCGTATAGAAATCGTTCTGTAGAAGAAAATTTAGATTTATTCGAAAGAATGAAAAGCGGTGAATTTGAGGCTGGTACTCACATTCTTCGTGCAAAAATTGATATGAAATCGACTAATATGTTAATGCGTGATCCTATCATGTACAGGATTTTGCACAGACATCATCATAGAACGGGAGATGATTGGAAAATCTATCCAATGTACGATTGGGCACATGGACAAAGTGATTATTTAGAAGAGATTTCACACTCATTTTGTACACTTGAATTTTTGCCTCACCGTGAATTATATGATTGGTTTTTAGATCAGATTTTAGACGAAAATAAATTGCGTCCAAAGCAAAGAGAATTTGCAAGACGTAACCTTTCTCATACTGTTGTTAGTAAAAGAAAATTACAACAACTAGTTAAGGAAAAGCATGTTAACGGTTGGGATGATCCTAGAATGTCAACAATTTCAGGATTAAGAAGACGTGGTTATACAGCTGCTTCATTGCGTAATTTTGCTAACACAATTGGTATTGCAAAACGTGATAATTTAATAAATGTATCGGTTTTAGAATTTTGTATTCGTGAAGATTTAAACAAAATTGTACCTCGTGTAATGGCTGTTTTAGATCCCGTAAAATTGGTAATTACAAATTATCCAGAAGGAAAAGAGGAGTGGTTAGAAGCAGAAAATAATCAGGAAGATGAGAATGCTGGTTTTAGAAAAGTACCATTTTCAAGAGAATTATACATAGAAAGAGAAGACTTTCTTGAAGAAGCTCCAGCTAAATTTTTCCGTTTGACATTAGGAAAAGAAGTGCGTCTTAAAAATGCTTATATCATTAAAGGTGAAAGTGTTATAAAAGATTCAGAAGGGAATATTTCAGAGATTCATGTCACTTATGATACAGATTCTTTGAGTGGAAGTGGGACAGAAGCAAGTCAAAGAAAAGTGTCTGGAACATTACATTGGGTTTCTATTCAACATGCTGTTGAAGCAGAAGTTCGTATGTACGATCGTTTGTTTACAGACGAAGCTCCGGACAGTTATAAAGAGAAAAATTTCTTAGATTTTGTGAATCCAAATTCATTAGAAGTTATCAAAGGATTTGTAGAACCAAGTTTATCAACAGCTCAAAACGAAGATAAATTTCAGTTTCAACGTTTAGGTTATTTTACTGTTGATAAAGATTCAACTGCTTCAAAATTAGTGTTTAACAAAACTGTTGGACTAAAAGATGCCTGGGAAGAAAAAGGTAAAAAAGAAGAAAACAGTATCAATAATTCTTTAAAAGACATCAACAAATATTTTAAAGTTGAAACAAAAGCAGAACGTATTGCAATTGAAAGTGCAATAGGGGAGAGCATCAAAAATGTTTCAAGTTTTTCTTTATTACAAAATTCACTAAAGAAGAATATTAACAATAATAAAGGTTCGTTGTTGTTTGCTCAATTTATTTTGAAATATTCAATTTTGAAGTCTGCTGATTTTGAAGAAGACGATATTAAAAAATTATATACAATGTCTCTTAGAAGTGAATCGACTTATGTTCGATCAAAAGCACTTTTGAATTTGAGAGATTTGGAAAATGAAAGTTTCAGAAATCAATTTGAAGAAGAAATTTTGAAATTAAATTCAAATCCACCAAAAAATGCTTCGGAAAGAGAAATTGAAATTCTTGCCGACTTAGCAAAGAAATAATATTATTAAAATCTATTGGAAAGCGCTTTTTATAAGCGCTTTTTTTATTATTTATAATTTCTATTGAAAATATAAAATTTATAAATTTTTTAGATTAAAAGTGGCCTTCATAATTTAATTTTAAGCTAATAATTCATTTCTTTCATCTCTTAACTCATCTTTTAAATAATAGTTAAAAATAAGGCTTTATTTTAATTTTAGGTCTTATTTAGGACTGCTTTTGAGTTTATTAACAACGAATTGTTTATAAAGTTGAGAATTTCATCCGTTTTCTAAATTCTATTGGAATCCAACTTTAAAATTGAAATTTTGCTTGTAAAAAAAGTAAACTAATATTTATTATCAATTTTAATGATTGATATTATTTTATTTAGATATTTTAATTATGATTTATAAAATCTATTTTAAAATTAATTTTTATAGATTTTTTAGATTAAAATTAACCTTCATAAATTAATTTTAAGCTAAAATTTCATTTCTTCTATATCTTAATTCATCTTTTAAATAATAGTTTAAAATAAGGCTTTATTTTAATTTTAGGTCTTATTTTAGGATGATTTTGAGTTTATTAACAACGGATTGTTTATAAAGTTGAGAATTTCATTCGTTTTCTAAATTGTATAAAAATCTAAGTCAAAAATTGAAATTTTAGTTAAAATAATTAAGCTGGTATTTAATATCAGTTTTAATTATCGTTTTTATATTTTAAACGATTTAATTTATTATTTATAAAATCTATTTTATGGTTAATTTTTATAAATTTTTTAGATTAAAAATAACCTTCATAAATTAATTTTAAGCTAAAATTTTATTTCTTCTATCTCTTAACTCATCTTTTGAATAATCGTTGATTTTAAGTCTTTATTTAAGTTTTAGACGTTATTTTTCTCAGTTTAACTGGTTATTAACATACAATTGTTTATAAAGTTGCTATTTTTATCCAACTGTCAAATTTGAAAATGTTTTTTCAATAATTTGAAATGAAAGTTGAGAATCGAAATTGAGTTTTGCTAAAGTTTAAAAAATGAATAGTTTTTGATTTTGGTTTCAATTCTAAGCACGAATTCTTATCAATTATTTTATGTTCTAATTTTTATTGTGATTTGATTTTGATAATGCTTCAGCGTAAAAGTATTTTTTCAGGATAATTTCATAATAGTAAATTTCATAGAATTATTTTTTTGCTGATAGTTTCAAATTTTGACTTTCATCTTTTGGCTATAAACAATTTAACAATTTTAAATTTATTTATTTATGAAAAGTATCATTTTTACGCTATCGATTTTATTTGCAAATATTGCAATTTCTCAAACACACCAAATTACAAAACACAATGGTGAACAACTTGATGTTAATTTTATTAAATTGGAAAATGATTTGGTTTATTATTCTTTCAACGGAAGTGCCGAAGAACATAAAATTAGCAAATATGCTGTTTCACAATTAACAAATAAACAAACGAATCAAACAAAAAAAATATCTGATAAAGTAATAGTAGATTCAAAATCAGATTACAAATTGGTAACAGTTTTGCCTCAGGAAAAGACAATAGGTTTAAAACAAGTTGCTAATTTTTCAGGAGTCTCGACAAAGACAAAAGGGGAACCGCCAATTGCAAATCAAAAAAGTACTGCTTTGAGAATCAAAACACAATTGGCTTCAAGTGGATATCCGTTTGTTAGTATTATCGAAAAAGCAGATGGAAAATATGAAGCTGTAGCTTATGTGTATTAAATTTAGTGTTAATTTTAATTAAATAACCTTAAGCCGGTAATTTGTAATTTAAAAAAAGAGTACCTTTATTAATCATTTAAATTTAAATATTATGTCAAAGAACTTAAATACTGTAGCAGCAATTTTGGGTGCTGCAGCCGCTGGTGCAGCGATCGGAATTTTATTTGCTCCTGACAAAGGATCTAAAACTCGTGCTAAACTTAAAGAAGGTTTAGATGATGCAACTCACAATTTGAAGGATTCACTTTCGGCAAGTTCTGAAGTGTTACGTGAAAAGTTTACACACGCAAAAGAAAATTTAGATGGAACTTATGGTGAATTACTTTCAAACATGAGTTATAAAACAGAGGAGGTAATCAGTTTTTTAGAATCTAAATTGGCTGATTTAAAAGCACAAAACGCTAAACTTCAAAAATAATATTCCAGGAAGCACAAAGCTCAATGTGATTTTAATGATTGTTAAGGTTATTTTATTTTTAAAGTAATCAGTATTGCAATTGTTTAATCAAGAGTTTTGTGCTTCTTTTTTAATTAAAATTACAATTATGGCTTTTGAAGAATTAAAAGAAAATACCGAAAATATTCAGGATCAGGCTAAGATTTATTTGGATAGTCATTTAGCATATTATAAACTTTGGGTTTTTAAGGTTGCAATGAAATCGACTACTTTAATTTTTAAGTTTACCTTGATCTTATTATGCTTTAGTATGGTTATGATTTTTGGATCTTTTGCTGCAGCTTATGCTTTTGGATCTTTATTTGGAAGTACGGCACTTGGGTTTTTAACAGTAGGAGGGATCTACTTGGTTTTTACAATTTTACTTTTCTTCATGAAAGATAAAGTTGTAGAAGGACCAATATTGGAGAAATTTTCTGAAATCTTTTTTAACGACTAATCATGGAAACAAAAAAATACTCATCATACGCAGAAATCGAAAGAGATTTAGAAATTCTCAAATTAGAAAAAGAGATTAATTATCAAAAATTGGTCTTAAGTTTTCAGAGAATTAAAGAATCTATTACACCGCATAGTATAGTAAGTGGTGTTTTTTCTTCTTACAAAGAATACTTTTCAAAATCATATCCAAAAATTTTGCAATCGATTTTACCTTACATAATCAATTGGTTTATCAATAAAAAAAGAGGCAAATAAGCCTCTTTTTTTATTTTCTATAATTATTTTACTTCGGGTTGAATGTCATCTTCATAACCAGATTGCGGTTCAATAGGTTTTGGTTTGACAATTTTCTTGTTGTTTTTCTTCATCATTTCACCAACTTGATTTGATGCTGTAAATGATGCAACCATATTATTCAACATATCACTACCGGCTTGAGGTGAATTTGGTAACAAAATTAAGTTAGAGTTTGCATCGGCACCAATAGCTTGAAGCGTATCATAATGTTGAGTAACTACAATTAGGGCAGAAGCTTCTTGAGAATTAATACCAACATTGTTCAAAACTTCAACACTTTCTACAAGACCTCTTGCAATTTCACGACGTTGATCTGCAATACCTTGACCTTGTAAACGTTTACTTTCAGCCTCAGCTTTTGCTTTTGCAACGATTCTAATTCTTGAACTTTCAGCTTCAAATTCGGCTGCAGTTTTTTCTCTGTCAGCAGCGTTAATTCTGTTCATGGCATTTTTTACCTGAATATCCGGATCAATATCAGTAACCAAAGTATTGATAATATCATATCCGTAAGTTGTCATTGCTTCGTTCAATTCTCTTTTTACTGCAATTGCGATATCATCTTTTCTTTCAAAAACATCATCCAATTTTAGTTTAGGGACTTCGGCACGAACGACATCAAACACATAAGCCGTAATCTGATCGTGTGGATATTCCAGTTTATAAAAAGCATCGTACACTTTTTCCTGAATTACTTTAAACTGAACCGAAACTTTCATTTTGATAAAAACATTGTCTTTAGTTTTGGTTTCAATGATAACATCTAACTGTTGAATTTTAAGATTTACACGTCCAGCCAATCTGTCAACCAACGGAATTTTTAATTGTAAACCTGAATTTCTAACACTCAAAAACTTACCGAATCTTTCTATAATTACAGACGATTGTTGTTTGACTGTAAAAAACGAAGACATTAAAATAAATAATCCGAAGACTATTAGAATAATAAATGCTGTACCCATGATGATATTAATTTAGATTTTATTAATTTTTTAAAATTACAAATAATATAATTAGTTTGATGAACTATATATTTTCTTTAGAGGATTTTTTTTGTTAAATATTATTCTACTTTTGAGTCAAAATTTAATCAAAACAAAATCTATGAAAAAAATTGTATTTTTCTTTTTACTATTAACATCTTTCGTTTCAAAAGCTCAGATCAATGTTAGTTTTTATGCTGATCCTGATGAATTAAAACAATTGAAAACACGTCCTTTACTTGTTGAAGTTATTGAAGAAGATGAAGATGTTTTAAAGAAACTAGATAAACCAAAGAAGGCTGATGAGTTAGCTGATTACAAAAAGTTTATAGTTGACTTTAATAGAGATTTTAAAGTTTATGCTCAAAAATATTGGACATTCACTAATCAAATGGAGTTTAAAACAAGTACTGAAATTAAAGCTTTACAAAAAGCTAAGAATAAATCGTATGCCGTTTTAAGATTAGTTCAACTAAATGATAAAGGTTATTGGGGAGTAAAAACAAATCAAAATGTTCCTGCAATAGCATTCACAAGAATTGAAAGTAATATTATCAAAACAGATTCGAAGATTTATTTACCATCACGAAATTTAAATAATGATAAGTCTTTGTCTGAAGCAGATTATAAATATGCTTTATCAATTTTACAAGCTAATGTAGATTGGATCATTGCCAATAATAAAGTTTTGAATTTTGACAAGTATGCTGAAAAAATGGCTAAAGAAAATGTTTCAAGATTAAAAGGGAAAACATTATTAGTAGAGGATAACATGTTAGCGAAGGGTAGAACAAAAGAAGCTGCAATAAAAAATTATGGTGGAGATTTAAAGTTTGTACCAGAATCTGAATTAAATGATGCGCTAGTTAACAAATCTAAAAATACTGCTGTTGTGTATACAGCTCCTTACGGAATTGTTAAGTCGAATGCACCATTCATTTCGATGTCTACAATAGTATATTTTAAAATTATAGTAGATTGTGAAACGAACGAAATTCTATGGTTGTATATGCCAGGAGCTATGAATTGGGGAGCAAATATGTCAAACCAATTAACAGAAGGTGAATTTAAAGTCATGGCAGATTTAAAAATCATATAATAAAAAAGCTCCCAATTGAACTGCCCCCAAAAAGTTAGACACTATTTGGGGGCATTTTTATGGAAAGAAAAGTAAAATATAATTATGAGTTTAAACTTCGTTGTGTTCAGGAAGTTCTAAAAAATAATTATTCAATTCGCTCAGTTGCAAAAGAGAATAATTTTACTGAGAGTAATCTCAGAAAGTGGATTAACCTTTATAAGCATTATGGTAACGAAGGTCTTTTGCCTAAAATGAATCAATATTACAGCATTGATTTTAAACTTAAAGTATTAAAAAAAATTCAGAAGAAGTCTTTATCTTTGATTGAAGCCTGTTTTGTTTTTAA
>NZ_FZNL01000022.1 GCF_900187965.1 Flavobacterium sp. ov086
CAGACCAAGGCTGGCAATACCAAATGAATCATTACCAACTTTTATTAAAACAAAAAGGAATCAAACAAAGCATGTCAAGAAAAGGAAACTGCCTAGATAATGCAATTATTGAAAACTTCTTTGGAATATTAAAATCTGAAATGTTTTATACCCAAAAATTTAAATCAATAGAACAATTAAAAAAAGAAATTAATAAGTATATAATATATTACAATAACGAAAGAATTAAATCAAATTTAAACAAAATGAGCCCGATAAAATATCGAGCTCATTATTATCAAACTTAATTATAAATTTGTCTAAACTTTTGGGTGCAGTCTATAGTGAATGGCTTTTTATTTATTTTAGAATTGTCTTAGTCAACTAATACAATAATTTTATTGTCTTTCATTTCGATAGTACCTGACGTGATCTCTAATGTATAGGTTTGATCATTTACTTTCGTGAATTTACTCGCTACATCTTTAGAAAAATTGAAACTTGACGCTGCAATTTTAATAGTTCCTTTTTCTAGAATAGAAACAATAGGAGCATGGTGATTCAATATTTGAAAGCTTCCATCAACTCCAGGTAATGTAACTGATGTTACTTGCCCTGAAAATAATTTTGCTTCTGGTGATACTATTTCTAAAATCATCTTTTTTTTGAGTTAGAAGTTATTTGTTAAAGGTTAGAAGTTGCAAACAAAGCGTTCACTTATAATCTCAAACTTTTAACTTTATTTTTATGCTTCCAAATTATAAAAATTCCAAATCCCAATTTTGGAATTTGGAATTTTTATTTTTTGTTATTTATCAAGCTTCGCTTGATTATGCTTCAGCTAACATTTTTTCTCCAGCTTCGATCGCATCCTGAATAGAACCTTTCAAGTTGAAAGCTGCTTCCGGAAGGTGATCTAATTCACCGTCGATAATCATGTTGAATCCTTTGATAGTATCTTTAATATCAACCAATACTCCAGGAATACCTGTAAATTGCTCCGCTACGTGGAATGGCTGAGACAAGAAACGTTGAACACGACGTGCTCTTGATACAGATAATTTATCTTCTTCAGATAACTCTTCCATACCTAGGATCGCAATGATATCTTGTAATTGTTTGTATTTTTGAAGAATCTCTTTTACTCTTTGTGCACAGTCATAATGCTCTGCCCCTAAGATTTGAGGAGTCAAAATTCTTGAAGTAGAATCTAACGGGTCAACCGCTGGATAAATACCTAACTCAGCAATTTTACGAGACAATACTGTTGTTGCATCTAAGTGAGCAAACGTTGTTGCCGGTGCCGGGTCAGTTAAGTCATCCGCAGGAACGTAAACCGCTTGTACAGATGTAATAGATCCTTTGTTTGTAGATGTAATACGCTCTTGCATTGCTCCCATCTCTGTTGCCAGAGTTGGTTGGTATCCTACTGCAGAAGGCATACGTCCTAAAAGCGCTGATACCTCAGAACCTGCTTGTGTAAAACGGAAGATGTTATCAACGAAAAACAATACGTCTTTACCTTGATCAGTTCCAGCTCCATCACGGAAATACTCAGCGATAGATAATCCTGAAAGTGCTACACGAGCACGAGCTCCAGGAGGCTCATTCATTTGTCCGAAAACGAAAGTAGCTTTAGACTCTCTCATTCCTGGCATATCTACTTTAGATAAATCCCATCCTCCATTTTCCATAGAGTGCATGAAATCATCACCGTATTTAATAATTCCTGACTCTAACATCTCACGAAGCAAGTCATTTCCTTCACGTGTTCTTTCTCCTACTCCTGCGAATACTGAAAGTCCACCGTGACCTTTTGCGATATTGTTGATCAACTCCTGAATCAATACTGTTTTACCAACACCTGCACCACCAAACAATCCAATTTTACCTCCTTTTGCATAAGGCTCGATCAAATCGATTACTTTAATACCTGTGAATAAAACTTCTGATGAAGTTGACAAATCTTCAAATTTAGGCGCTGGTCTGTGAATAGACAAACCGTTTTCTCCTGTTTTTGGCAAGTTTCCTAAACCATCAATTGCATCTCCAATTACATTAAATAATCTTCCGTATACATCCGGACCGATTGGCATTTGGATTGGATTTCCTGTTCCAACAACTTCATATCCTCTTGACAAACCGTCTGTAGAGTCCATAGAAATGGTACGAACAGTGTTTTCTCCAATGTGAGATTGCACTTCTAGAACTAATAATGTTCCGTCTTTTTTAGTGATTTCTAGTGAATCATAAATTTTTGGAAGTTCAACATCCTTACCGTTGAAAACTACGTCAACTACTGGTCCAATGATTTGAGCAACTTTTCCTATTACTTTTGACATTACTTATGTATTTATTAAATAGCTATTTAGGTTTATCGAAAATACCTCTTTTTTCAGAGCGCAAAGATAATTTTTTAAAATATAAAATCAATATTTTTTTTATAAAAAATGCTATGATTTTGTTTGATTCCTAAAACTCAGGCTCCAAATACAGAAAAAAGCATTTTTTATCAAAATAAAAAAAAGCCACTACATTTTAGAAACGCGTGGCTTTCTTACTAAAAAAAATTTGGCTTTACGGTAATACTGCAGGAAACAAAACCTGATATTTACTTACATCTACACCTTTAAGGTTTGATCCGTATTTTACATTAATTGCTTCTATAAATTTATTCGCAATTAAAGCGTATCCTCTTGGAGAAGGATGAATTCCATCTACAGAAAAAGCCGCTCCGGTTACAAATGTAGAAGTCAAAGTGACATTATTAGCCGTTATTCCACCTGGCTCACCTAATTTATTCATAATTGTTTTTGCGTCAACAAATGCTAAATTGTTCGCATCAGATGCTGCTTTAATTGTTGCATTATAAGCATTAGTAGCCACTTCAATCTCTGCTACCTCGCTTGGCAATAATACATATCTGTCAGGCAATGGAAAAGTAATCCCTAATTGTGCCAAAGATGGTGAAGGCGAAGCAACCCCATCAATCGCTACCGATGGAACTTTACCAATTCTTGCAGAAGCACTTAAACAAATCAAATCAGTTGGCTGCGTTTGTCTAGCTCTTCCAAAAATCTGTCCTAACACTGTAGCAGTCGTAGCATCTAATCCGCCACCCATTAATACCGCTTTTAAACTTGCAGACAAATCAGGTAAATTTTCATCCACCATAATCATCGGGTTATTTCCGGTTGCAGACAATAGTTTGATTCTATCTCCCTGACCTAAAAAAGTTAATGCACCATGTATAGGACCGTATAATTGAGCATTTAATGTATTAACCAAATTAACTCCTCCAACAGTCAAATTAGCCTGAGTTAATTGATTATAAGCTATAACATGAAAATAAGGAAGCGCTGTTACAACAGGCAAATTAGCTACAACACCTTTTTTTCCACCAGCCACAAGCTGACCAACTAAAGCCTTGTAAGCTCCGTCAAAAGTAGCAGGAGGTGTTAAAGGATTTACGGCAGGATCTCCACCGGCTGTTGCATAACCCAATTCATCATTTCCACCTATCCATAAGGAGAAAAAAGTAGGATTCTGACTTAGAGCATCCGCTAAAACTGTTGTAGTTGCACTTGAAGCAAAACGAGCAAAATAAGGATTTGCCGTTCCCACAGCTACTCCTGCAGGATTACCATAACCAGGCGCAAGCAAGTGAAAACTTTTAGCTCCCGGCACTCCTAAATTATTAAAAGATCCTGACAAATGCGCTGTAACTTCAGTTGTTGGCTTTCCACTTACAGCATCAACACTTGAAGCAGGATGCTCTGGCGTTATAACATTATTAAAATACAATCGAGGGCCGGCAATAACATTTCCTCCCAACAATAAACCTCCTATATTATCATTTGCAAAAGGAGTTTTAAATTCTCCCCCACCTACTAAAGCAAATTGTTGTGCTAATAAATTTGGATACGCTCCTTCTTGCCCTTTAACAAATAAAGCATTCCCACTAAATCCTGCTGCAAAAGAATCTCCTAATGCAACATATTTAGAAAAATTAGCAGAACCGGAAGTCAAAGGCAATCCATCAGACGAATCTACTACAGTTGTAGCGTTGTCATCACTATTACAGGCTCCAAAGGTCAACGAAACCAATAAAAGCCATTTGAAATTTTTTATCATAATTTATATATTTTAAAATTATCACTTTCTAAATCCTTCTTAAAGAAAAGTAAATAACATATTTGTTTTATCTGAGATTTTGCAATTACGGATTGATTGTCCAAGAAGCAAAATATTGCTGACCAATAGCTCCTGCTCCAATTACCTGAGTATATTCTTTTCCTCCGATATTTGCTGCCCCTAATTTGAAAACAGATTTCATTACCGGCACCGCATAATTAATTTGCGCATCAATTACTGTAGCCGATTTAATTAAACCATCTGCAAAACTAGATTGCCACATGTATTCACTATTCCATCTTCCGCTTACATTGAATCCGAAGTTTTTGAATAATTTATCATTTCCAAGAGATGCTTTAATTCTGTGTTTTGGTGTATTAAAACCGGCTTCAAAACTTGGATCTTTTGCCTGATCAAAATCAAATTGAGCATAGTTATAGTTCAATCCCAATTCAAAATCAGCAATAATTTTTCTCGAAAGTCCAACTCCAAAACCAAGTGAATGAATTTCCACATCTGAGTTCGTATACAATTGATATGCTCTGTATTCTCCGTTTTGAATTGCACGTACAGATTGAAAACCAGCATCTCCTGTTGGTGGAGGACCACCTGGTGTACCTAAATTAGGACTATCCTGGGCTGTTCCATAAAAAGTAGAAATAACATTAAGATTTCCAATAAAATCATTGTAAATATTATAATATCCATTAATGTCTATCGACGTACCTTCAAAAATAGAACGATATCCTAACTCAAAAGCTTTCACTTTTTCAGGCTGCACCAAATTAGCTTTTGCTTTTTTCAACAATGCCGCTGCCGTATATGGATTAGAACCTGCCGCTGCCGCAAAAGCAGTTACCGAACTTGCAACATAAGAGTTGTCATAAGCATCATAACCATTCATATCTTTTGTAGCTTTCCCGCTATACGCTTGCCCCTCTGCACTAAGGTTAAAAGTTTCACTAAATCTTCCTAAGTTATCAGGAGCTGAACCTAACAATACAGCATTTCCAATATTGAAACCTATGTATTGATCTTGCGTTGATGGATTTCTGAAACCCGTTTGAAAAGATGCTCTAAAATTATGATTCTTCTTTTCTCCTCCAGAATACACAAGCGCCAATCTAGGAGAGAAGTTCCCGTCGAAATTTTTTGATTTATCATAACGAATAGATCCTGTGAATTTTAACCTATCATCCATGAATTTCTTTGCCAATTGTGTATAAGCTCCATATTCATTATAATTAATAGGACCATTAGCATCTGTATAAATTCTTCCATGAGAATTCAATTCATACAATCTAAAAGAACCTCCAACCTGAATTTCAGCAAATTTTATCATGTCTTTGAAGTTATAATTGGCATCTGAATGATAAATTCGTGAATTATCAACAAGTTTAGAACCTGTCAATACACTTTCATCAGCAATTACCTGATTGAAGGCATTTTTAAATGCTGCTGATCCCGGTAAAAAACGTCCTGTATCTGCTGTACTTCTTGCGATCGAATGCGCTTGTTCTGGAGTAGCTCCGCCTAAAGTAGACTGAATATATGCTCCTGCATATTGACCAAACCATGTTTTATCATCTTTCCATTTTCTATCTACATTGATTCCTGTAAATACCATATCATAAGATTGCCCTCCATCTTCTGATGTTGTATATCCTCTTAAAAAGAAATTTTTCCCTTTAAATTCTAATTTATGTTGTTGCATTGCAAAGTTGTTCAGATAATATCTGTTTGCTCCCTGATAAACAGCATTACCAAAACCAAATTTACTTTGCCAGATAATTTCTAATCTTTCATCTCCAAAAGGTCTTCCATGAAACGAAAAATCTATTTTTGTATTACCCGCTTTATTATCTGTAAGATCTGTTTCATCATAACCCGTTCTACTAACATTAGTACTTGGCAATAAATTTACAGCTGCAGCAGGAATCAATCCCAAACTCGCTAATGATTGCCCTACACCTTTTAGATTTGTAGAAACTTCATCACCATAAACATTTATTCCATCATAATTTGGATTACTTCTATCGATTCCGGCAGTCGTTTTATCATTATAATCTGTTGCATACCAATCAGTAGCTTCCATATAAGTAAAATTAGCTTTAACGGCAATATATTTATTAAAAGCATATGCCATTCTAATTCCAAAATCATAATACAAATTGTTACCGGCTGCATTTTGAGACGTTTGTCCCATTTTTAAATAGGTAGAAATACCTTGACTTGTAAACGGGCTTTTACTATTCATAAACAAAATTCCATTAAAAGCATTTGCCCCATACAAAGCAGATGATGCTCCAGGCAATAACTCCACACTCTGAACATCAATTTCAGAAACCCCAATCATGTTTCCAAGCACAAAATTCAACAATGGAGATGAGTTATCCATTCCATCAACCAATTGCATAAAACGTGTATTTGCTACAGTAGCAAATCCTCTGGTATTAACAGATTTAAAGGTCATACTACTGGTATTCATCTGTACCTCTTTCATGTTTTCCATACCGTCATAAAAAGAAGGTGAAGCAGTTTTTTTGATGTCCTGAATTCCCATTCTTTCAATAGTAACCGGAGATTCTAAAACTCGCTCCGGAGTTCTTGAAGCAGAAACCACAATTTCGTCCAGTTTGTTTTCTTCATCTTTCAAAACCACATCTATCTTTTGAGTAGTCGATGTAACATTTACTGTTTTAGAACCAAATCCCACAGCCGATACTTTAATCGTAAATGGCGGTTTAGTGGAAGTCGTTAATTTAAATGTCCCGTCAAAATCAGTAGAAGTACCACTGTGATCTCCTACAATAACAATGTTGGCACCCGGAATAGCTTGTTTGTTACCATCGGTAACAGAACCAGTAATTGTATTCTGCGCAAAAGATATTCCGCTGAAAAACAACATAATTAGCAAATACAGTCTCATGTTAGGTTTGTTTTTGGTTAGTTTATATAGCCAAAATACAAATATTTTTAATATTAATAAAAAAACGTTAAAAAAAATTAATATTCAGCATGTTTTTTGCCAGTATTTTAACTATTCGTCAGTTAGTTTTATTAAATTAAAATCAAACATTAAACACACAATGGCCAATTTACTATGCATACATATTATTTTTAAGAAAAAAAATGATGATTTAATAAAAATACATGCGCAAGAAAAAAAATTTGACAATAAAAAAAAGCGAGACATAAATCTCGCTTTTTTAACATTTGCGCACTTCTTTTACTATTTTGTATTTACTTCTACTTTTTCCAGTCTGTTTTGTAAATCGATTAACAGCTTATTTTGCTCAATTGCATAAAGTGTTAACTCTTCTATTTTTTGCAACAACTTTGCATTCATTTCTCCCAGATTTATTCCATTTGCTAAAACTTCTTTTTCACTTGGAATATTTTCCAAATGTCCTTTTTCTGCAATATGGTTTTCAACTTCTTCAAGAGTTGGTAGCTTGTATTGTTTTTTAAAGACAAAATCGGACCAATCGTTCATATCAACTTTAACTTCTTTTGAATGGATTATTCCGTTTACGTCTAACTTGTTTGCTGGGTTTATTTTGCCAATACCAACATTGCCATTTTCACTAGCCATTATGATTTCTCTCCATACTCCCCATTGCGAATCCAAAGGAAACCCACTTCTATAAAACATACCTCCTTCATTTAGGTTTAATTGATAATTTTTACCCCCTGTATTATCATTATTAATCCATGGCGAAAGAGTTAAATTAGCAGAAAACACACCCTTACCAGGTACACCAATAACATTTCTATACTTAAAATCAGCCCTTAAATCACGATAAGAAAAATTTGGCAAATCATTTATAGATCTTGTATCGTTTATAGATAGCGAAGTTGAAATCTGAGCAGAAATGTCACCAATAAAACCTAATAAAATAATTAAGGTTAATGTATTTTTTTTCATATTTATTTTGTTTTTAATATTATAATATCTTTCTTCATTTCAATCACATACAAAGTTAATTCTTCGATTTTCTGCAACAACTTAGCATTCATTTCGCCAAGATTAATCCCATTTTTCAAAACTTCTTCTTCACTTGGTATATTTTCCAAATGACCTTTTTCTGCGATATGGTTTTCAACTTCTTCAAGCGTTGGTAGCTTGTATTCTTTTTTGAAAACAAAATCAGACCAGCCATTCACATCAACTTTAACTTCTCTTGAGTGAATTGTTCCGTTTACATCTAATTTATTTTTTGGATTTGAAGTTCCTACTCCAAAATTACCATTCAGAATATAACTGTTACCTGTTCCTGCTATTTTTAAATTACCTACAGATTCTACATCGCTTTTTGAATCCAAAAGATAACGCCAACTTTCCCAAGTAGTTTGTCCATAAAATGAAGTTCTGTATAATATTCTACTACCATTCCAAGTATTATCAAAATACAATTGCGAAATTAAATGACTTGACTTGCCATATATTTCTAACAAAGATCCGTAATTAGAGGGAGCGCCAGCACCTCCATAATTATCCCAAAGTTTTAAAGACATTGGACTAACTCCAGCTCTGGGAACACTATTAAAATCTTTCTGTTCTGTTGCCCATGCTAAACTTTTAGCTCCTAAATTCCCATCAAATGTTTGACTATGAACTAACTTATTACCGGCAATTAAAATAACGAGAATAAATATTATCTTTTTCATTTTTCTATATCAGTTTAAATTAATTCTTAGCTCCAAAATCACTTTCAAGAATAGTTTTAAAAGACTTATTATCCTCTTTTAATATCTTAGTCTCCTTTATCAGTTCTTCTATTTTTTTATTTTGATCAATTACATAAAGCGTTAGTTCTTCTATTTTTTGTAACAACTTAGCGTTCATTTCTCCAAGATTAATTCCGTTTTTTAGAACATCTTCTTCACTTGGAATATTCTCCAAATGCCCTTTTTCGGTAATATGTTTCTCAACTTCTTGAAGTGTTGGCAAATTGTATTCTTTTTTGAAAACAAAATCCGCCCAACCTGTAGCTTGCACTTTTACTTCTCGTGCTCCAATTGATCCTTCAACCGCCAGTTTATGAGTTCCTGTTGTTATTGTTCCAATACCAACATTACCATTACCTAAAATTCTCATTTTTTCTGTTTGACCTGTCGAATGTAATTCTTGCGTAAAAAATTGCATTCCGTATGTATTATAACCACTAATTTGGGTAATTGTTCTTATAGAAGTCCCAAAAGTATTATAGCTTCCTAGAGCTATAGAATGAGCAATCATAATAGAAGATTCATTATCAACGTTTGAGGAATTTCTAACTAAGATATTTCCTCCTTTAACTTCTAGTTTTGCAAGTGGAGTTATTGTCCCAATACCTACGTTTTTATCAGTACCAAATGTTATAACCGAATTAAGCCCATAATTTATATCAAGATATGCAGCACCTGCAATATCTCTTGCGGTAAAATCCCACAATCCACCAGTATGTCCATAAGGACGTAACGATAAACGAATAATTTCACCTGCGGTATTTGCAGGCGCTTCTTGTTTACCTATTTTTAAATTTGTATCGAAATTAACACTCCCACTTGGAGGAACATTATTTTGAGAAAAAACATTTGGCATCCCAACAAGGATAAATAACAATACAAGCTTATTCATGGTCTTTTTTTTATTTTATTTTTTGTTCAATCTGATATAATCTTTCAGAAATAGATGTAAGAGTTTTATTTTCAAAACTTAACCTTTCAATTTGCTTGTTTGACTTTTCAATTTCTTCCGATTGTATGATATTTTTCTTTTCCTGTTCAATTACATACAAAGTCAATTCTTCGATTTTTCGCAATAACTTAGCATTCATTTCGCCCAGATTAATGCCGTTTTTTAAAACCTCTTCTTCACTTGGAATATTCTCTAAATGCCCTTTTTCGTTAGTATGTTTTTCAACTTCTTGAAGTGTTGGCAAATTGTATTCTTTTTTGAAAACAAAATCTGCCCAGCCTGTTGCCAACACTTTTACTTCTCGTGCTCCGATTGACCCTTCAACCGCCAGTTTATGAGTTCCAGTTGTAATTGTTCCAATACCAACACTACCACCAATTGGATTAATTATAATGTTCTTTTGACCAATACCACCTTTAATAGCTTGTATATAAGAATATTCACTCTCTGTATTTACTCCAATATTAATTCCTAATCTATAAACTGCACCATCATGTATAGAAATACCATCTGAACTCGATACGCCTTTGCTTGTTGGTACTTTAACTTCAAATGTATTTAATGGAGATGGCGAGTTAATACCTACATTACCACCATTTAAAAGGATTTTATCCGTCCCATTTTCAACTGTAATATTAAAACTGCTTAAATCATAACCTAAACCAATCCAAGATTTTCTTGTTCCCACACTATTCAAGTATTGAGTATAAAGCCATCTATCATCTGTAGTTTGCAAAGCCAAAATAGCGTCATTAGAACTTTTAATGTGTAACGGAGATATAGGCGTTGCTCCAGCACCAATACTAGTATTTCCAGATGTAGGAAATATATTTTGCCCAAAATTTAATTGTGTAATTAAGACCAATGCGAAAAACATAATTTTATTCATAATTTAAATTTTATCGGATTACTTCAATACTTTTTATACTGTGTTTTTAACATGTTTATTTACTATTTAAAACCGTCATTTCTAACTTACTCATCTTTTCAATTAAACCTCTAAACACTTCGTTCTGACTTTTTAAATCTTTTATATCTTTATCTTGCTCAATCACATAAAGTGTCAATTCTTCAATCTTCTGCAAAAGTTTAATATTCATTTCAGACAGGTTAATTCCTTCTTTACGCATTTCTTCTGCAGAAGCAATTTCGGGCAAATGTTTATTCTCTTTTATGAATTTATCTAAGAAATCTAATGACTGTAAGTTGTAATCATTTTCAAAAACAAAGTCTGCTCCGGCACCTACGGTTACTTTTACTTCGCGAGAGTTAATGCTTCCTGCAACGGTAAGTTTTTCTGTTGGATTTGTTGTACCAATACCTACATTGCCATTCGCCAAAATATTTACACTTGAATTACTAAAAGATGGTAACGGCGAACAAACAATCCACCAATCTGTACCGGTACTTTTATACTTATCAAACTCAGCCTCACTTATAACTACTGAACTATAAACACTAAAACTATTTGCTTCAAACGTCTGATCAAAATAATTGCCTTTTACAGCTGCTTGAGGGTGCCAAAGCGAATTAATTTGCTTGTTAGCATTATATTCCAGAGTATTAATACCATCCCATTTTATCATCATAATTGATAAACTTTTACCTGGGTTCCTGGCAGCTACTATTGCATATCCTGTAGCTCTGGCATTTTGTTGCTGGGTAGATGCGATTGTCTGCGCATTTGCACTCATCATAGAGACTAGTACAAGAATAGAAACAAGAGTTTTGTTGATTTTTTTCATAGCTATTTAAATTAAATATCATCTAAAGCTTAGATAATTCAGTATTCCAAAGCCTTTTGGCTCTATGTTATTATTACTCTTCTCTGTTCCTGTGCAAATTCTTTTGTATACTCAAATGCAAAACATTCAATATTCTAAAAAGTGCAGAATAAACAAAGGAGTAAAAAGCCAATCCTTTTTTATAAATACCAAGTTTAATCTATTTCTTACAAATATATAATTATAAACCAAATCTTACGCAATTACAAGTTAAATAAAACAATAATTGTCTAAAAAAAAGCGAGACTTAGATCTCGCTTTCTTTATAAAATTTAACCCCTATAGATTCATCTTGATATCATTTATCTTTTGTTTACGTATAGTTTTCTAAATCATTTTGCGTAATTCTGCTCTGCTCATCATAAATTTACTTTTCGCGTGACTAATCTTTCTTTTTACTAATATACGCCAACACTTCAACAAACAACAAACCCATTAATGTAAAACCAATTTGTCCGTTAGCCATTTTCAACAATTTAAAACAGATAAAGAAAGAAGCAAATGGATAAATAAAAATCAAAACATCTAAAAAAGGTACATTTTTTTTGGATTCATATTCCTCTATTATCATTCTATACTTATCGTTTTTTAAAAAATAATAAAAGTTAAAAAACAAAATAATTGTTACAATTAAATATATTCTATTGAGACCTACACCCTCAATTGAAATATCGAAAACCAACAAGATCGACCCTACATTTAAAAACAATAATGCGGAGAGAAAAATAATAGTTGGGATCTCAGGGAATAAATCATTTACTTTTGAGGTTGACTTATACATTTTGTAAAAAACGTAATCAAAAATTTTCATCTTATTTATATTTTATTTGGCAAACGAAAGGATTCGCACGAGTCCGGCTTTTTACATTTAGTTCTTTCTTAAAATATTTCGTATGTATTTTTACTTTTCTAATCTATGTTTAAACCTTTTACTTATTCACTTTTCTGAATTACACAAAAAAATATGATCACACTTATAAGCATTGCAGTAGCGTTCTTTTATACTTTAGAAAAGCTTATTATTTCCACATTAAAATAAAATCAAGCAGATTTTCGACAATGATTTTAAGCCAATTTTTTTCCTTTTTCACTGCTTCATATTATTCAGTTAACATTCATTTCTATCTTCAATATTTCTATACGAAAGGGTTCGTGCAGAAACGAAAAGTAAAAAACTAATTTAGCTCATCCTTGTACATTTCAGGTTTTATTAAATAATTAATTATAAAGACTCCATTTTTATCACTGTAGTGATAATTAATAGTTACTTTATTATCTCTAAACACTTTCGATTGAGGATCACTTTTAACACTTTCTAAAATAGGTGGAAACATATTTTTTTTAACATGTAGGTTTTTACTTCTGCCTAAGTTAAGTTTATGAAAGCATAATTATATTGAATTCTTTTACCTGACATTACAGTCCCCCGCTCCCGCACGAATCCTTTCGTGTGGCACGCCCTGCTTAAACATCAAACATTATAAAAACCACAATATCATCAATAAGTCCTTTTTGACCAGAATAGTCTATAGCACTACTATAAACATAATCTTCTGCTCTGTATACCAATCCCTCCTCCACAGGGTTATTGTGAACATAATCGATCTTTTGCTGAATAACTTTATTACTCCAAAGTTCAATAGGCTTGTTATCATGCCGCCAAAATTGGTGATGCTTCACATTGGAACTTTTTTCGGCTTCTTTATTAAAAAAATCTAACAAGAATTCTTTTCTGTTTTCTTTTGGATTTTCTTGTATACTTTTAACAATTGACTGACTTGTAAACCTCTTTAAATCACCAACCAATAACTCAGGCTTTTGCCCATTGATACTCCTAAAAACTAAATGCACGTGATTTGTCATAATACACCAAGCATGAATCTCCAGTCCTTTCTTTTTTTGACAAAACTCTAAACTTTCTAAAAACAAATTCTTATACTCGTTTCTAGTAAATACATCTAACCAACCCACAACCGCAAAACTGATAAAATACAAACCTTCAGGATTATGAAATTTATAATTTCTACTCATTACTTTCTAGAATTTAGAATTCATTGTTGCTACTTGACCAATGCCACACGAAAGGATTCGTGCGGGAGCGGGGCTTTATAATTTTCTTCAAACAAAACAACATCTGCATCTATCATTCTGTAATCTGCATTTAGTCCCATCTCCAGTCCTTTATGATAAGCATATTCACTCGAAATTAACAAACTTTCATTTTTAAGTTCTTTTCCAGCAAATTGAAGCATATCATACCCTTCCTTCCAGATAAATGTTTTTTGTCCCTGAAAATTTAACGCTAAAAAATGATTGAAATCTATTACTTTTTTATAAGTAAATTGTCCTCCGTAATAGTGTAAAAAATAATCTTTGCCGTAAGCTTTCAAAAGCTTTTCGGAACTCTCATAAAATTCGATATTAAGAAATTTTATTTTTTTTCCATTATATTTTTCACTCAAAAGTCTATTTAATAAATTCCCTTCAAAAGAAAATTTATTATTTAATTTAAGCATATCTTCTGGGTAATTAAACCAAAACATTGTTCTATCAATAATTAATTTCATTTTTTTTATTTTAAGGTTTAATTACCAATCAGGTTCCCAATTTTCTAAAGATTCTTTAGTCATTCTTTTTTTTATGAAAATTTCTCCATATCTGTAATGATTTTCTAATTTAATTGTATCACCAATTACGACACCTTTTTTATTACTAATATATAAAGAGCAATCGCCTATAGTAGATATCTTTGTTCTTATGACACTATCCTCAACCCAATAATATCCCATTTTAGCACGTCTCGGATCAAAAAAGGAACGCTCCAAACTTAAAGTATCTCTTTTGAGAATAATAAAAAGCCCTAACTTTCCATTAGGATAAAACTTCATATAACTGGTATAAGGATAAGAATTATTATTCTCTTTTTCAAAATAAACATATTCGTTTGATATGTTATTAGTACTAAAATTAATTGATAATTTGTACAATGCAAGTGTGTCTATTATACCATATGTCTTAAAAGGTTTTAGTTTATTTATTTTTCTTCTTGGCAAACCAAATTCAGAAACCATCCCATTATAGCAACAACTACTAAATAAAATTATTATACTAAAATTTACAATTATCTTCTTTACCATGATGTAAATATATTAGATGATTTGTATTGGAAATAACCTTTCCAATCCCATGATTGATTTTCAAATCCCATTTGTCTCTTGTCAAAAACTGATTTACCTTTAAACCAAGGTATTCGTAAATTGTGAATTGCTTGATCTTGTATCGCATGTCGAATATGCTCACTATTCACACCTATTCTATATCCTTCGTACCCTGCTGTTAAAGTACCCATTCTATATTTTGTTCCTCTTTCTAAGGCAAAGCCATTGGGCATTCTACGCCCATAATTATCAATTTGTAAAGGATCTCTATGTGAGCCAATACTGCCTTGTTCATTATCATAATCTCTATTTCCTGTAAATAAACTAAATCCAAAATTGAATTTTCCTATAGATAAATTAAGTGCTGCTGTCCGATATTTATCTCCTCCGTCACCGCCTGGACCAATACTACCATCATTTTCATACATTGCTCTAAAATCACCAGAATGCAAACCTAAAGAGCCTGTTTGTTGTTTAAAATCTCCACTCCAAATATTACTACCTAACGAAACCCCTGTTTTACCATCATCATAAGCTGCTAGAATAGATTTTCTAATTTCTAAACCGTTTTTACCAAAACCATTATAATTGCTATTACTCATAATACCAACTCCCGCAGAAAAACTAAAATCGCCACTATTATAAGTTGCAGATATACTTGCTCCAATTCCTGAAACATTCCCAAACGCAATTGCTGGTGATATATTAAAACTCCAATCTCCAACTTTTACACCATAAGCTGGGAGAAAAGCAGCTACAAAACCTGTACCTATTGCACCTCCGACTGAACTTCCCATTAAACTTGCAGGATTAAGTCCTCCACTTATTCCTCCAATAACAGCACCGCCAAATATTGAAACTCCAAACTGTCCCCAATTCCAATTTCCTGTCATAGCTGCTTGAACTACATAACTTGTTCCTCCAATTATTGCCCCTATTAAAGCACCAACAAGTATTGGAGCCCAGACAAACTCACCACTAGGGTCTGTGTACTTTAGAGGGTTATTATAGCAATATGCATAACGATTAAAATTTTGAGTATTTGAAGGATCCTGAATGTTATTATCCGGCTGTAAAAAACGATGCAGTTTAGGGTCATAAATACGGCCGTTCATATTGATGAGTCCTACACTTTGCAAATGTTCATGACCTGTATAACCTCGATCTAAGATCGTTAAGCCTGCAAGCACATTGCCTGCTCCGTCTTTTACACTTACAATAGCTCCCCAGGCATCAAACAATCGTTTCTCAATAACTGCTCCGCTGGCATTTGTAATTGCTAAAATACTACCTTGGTAATCTCGTTGTAAATATAAATATTCTTGTGTTGTTCCGTTGCTTTTTACTACAATTGGTGCAGAGTATCCATCGCCGCCAATATAAGTTATAAACTCAAATGCCTTTGTTGTTTGATTTTCCTTTATCTCCATACTGCCATCGGCAGAATAGTATTTGCGTAACGGTCTGTCTAATTTTTCATCCTGCAGACCTCCATAAAACATGGCACTACGATCATTGCCGTCATTGTACGTAAAACTAATTTTGTCAATACCTTTTTCATCAATTAATACAGGACTTTTAAATACATTGTATGTTATGATCTGTGTTGGCTTTGCTGTATAATAGTTTAAAGCTTCAGGTGTAACTGTTATAGATTCGTTTTGATAAGGCTTGTCTTTTGCATACGCATAGGTTCCTAAATCGTTTTCTATAATTCTACCCTGATCATCATAAATTTGCTTTTCCTGCAAACCTTTCGCATTTGTAAATTCTGTCAGACGATCTTGTGTATCGTATTTAAAACTTTCATTTCGATTAAACAAACTGTTTGTTCTGCTTGTCAGATTGCCTTTTTTGACATCAAAAACAGTATTTAAAGTCAAGAGGTTTACTGATCCTGAGGTTTTGTCATATTTAAGCTGAGAAGCAAAACCATAGTTATCATAATTATTTGTTACGGTCGTTGGCCCATTTTGTGCGTTGGTAAGCTGCCCTCTTGCATTTACGGTATTGGTTTGCCACAATATAGCACCTGTATTGTTATCTGTTATTTGCCAGTGCGATCCGTTTAAATACTTATTTTTAATAGTTTTCGAACTCGATTTCCCTCCTGCTTGCGCAATAGAGGTTTCAGTAAAAACTCTTCCAAAATCATCATATTTAAATTCTTTTGTAAATGTGGCATACGGTGTAGCTTCTATCGTCGTACTTATTCTTTTTGAATCATCGTAAGTAATTGTATTGAGGGTTTTCTTTGATCCGTTTGCTACATCAGTAAACTCACTACTAATCAACAACTTGCTTAACGAATCATATTTATAGGTTGTTTGTGAATCTGTATTAATGCCTTTAATAGTTTTTTGAGTTACTTTACCAACTAGGGGATCTAATGTATATGTTGTAGTTCCGTTAGGTGTAGTTGTGCTTGTCGTTTCTCCAAACCCATTATAACTATATTTATATATTCCAGCAGACGAATCATTTAATTCTATTTTTCTGCCCCAACCATCCTGTTTAATCGTGGTTTTTACGCCTGCATAATCTGATTCTTTTAAGCTTCCATTGGCAAAATAGGTGTATTTAATTGTACCACCCGGAGTATCTGTCATAGACATAACGTTTCCTATGGCGTTTTTAACTGACTTTTTTGATTTTGTACCATCGTTTACCGTTGTCGATAATCCAGAATAAGTAATATCAGTTGTTTTTCCTGTAGCAGCAATATTTTTAATTACCCTTCCATAAATATCATACTTGGTTTCATTCCACTGCGTTCCTGCTGATCCAAAATACGGTTCACTTACTTTATAATTGCGATTCTGAATATCATACAAGTAATCAACATAAGAGAAAGTCCCCATTATGTTTTTACTTCCCTCTTTTACTTTTCGCCCTAAATCGTCAAATGTTTCCTCGCTTACACTTCCGTCATCTGCTGTTGATGTAACAATTGTTTTTTGACCACTACGTGCATAAGCATAACTATTCTTTTTGCCCAGATAATCTGTGGTGGTTGTTTTCTTGAACCACGAATCATATAGATAAGAAGTTGTTAATCCATAAGGATTGGTTTCAGATTTTAATGTACTATCCGGATTATAAACAAATGATGTAGACAACTTTTCGATATCGGTACTTTTTGTCAAAAATCGCCCTGAGGAATCATATTCATAACTTGTAACCCTTGGGGTTAGCCCAGATGCAGTTATTGTTTTCTTCGTAATGTTACCAAAGGCATCATATCCATTGTCTTCAGTAATATAATCTGTATTGGTTCCTTTTTTCTTGATTTGAGTCAATAAACTGTTTTGATAAAAATACAATTCTTCAGATGTCATTACATCACCAGAAACTGTAACACTTTGGTTTTTACTTTTAGGTCTTCCTATTATATAAGGCGAAACTGTAGACGCATTATATGCTACATCTGAAACCGTTGTTTGAATCGTAGCTCCAGATTCTTTTAAATAAGTAGTCGATTTTAAAGGATTATTATTCTGATCATAAACAACCCTGGTTTCTGAGCTTGTGTCGTCTAAACCATTAAATTGTTTAGTTGTTGTGTTTTTTATTTTAAACACTTTATTCGGCAAAAGTTCGCTTTCATAGTTTAACAATGATTTTGCTATAAAACTAGAAGGTGTATTGGGCGAATTAACATTAGCGTCTTCATTTATTTTTGCCGAAAATGTACTTCCCGGTTTTATCCAAGTGTCAGGTTTTAAGGTAATGCTTTCTGTCGCTATTAAATTATCTGTTCCTGATACGGTATAAGAACCTTCTTTTACAATTGTATTTGCGGTTTGACCAGGACCTGATCTCAAAGGTCTACCAAGGCCCAATACGGTGTAGTTTTCGGTATTTGCACCTCTTAAAGCAATATCATTCTTTGAAATAGTCGAAATTTCCTGACTGTCATCATCGTACCAATTGGTTCTTACTGTTGATCTAAAACCTAAAAACCCTAAACCTTCGGTATTAGAAACAGCTCCTGAATACAAGAATTGCTGCTTTTTATTTACATCTTTACTTTGTTTTTCAAGAAATGAAACAATTTTAAAACCGGAAGCTACTACAATATCAATATTAGGATAAGTTTCTGTTAGTTCAGTTGGCGTATATATTGGTTCGTAAGGATCTTGTTGCAGAGGTTTGTACGTTATTGTTTCCTTAACTCCATTGCCATTTGTAATTCCTTTTAATAGTACATCTTCACGATTATCTTTAGGACTATTAAAAGTGAGTATAGCATTATCATTTATTAAACTAAACTCTAAATTGTGATTTATTTGATTATGGTTGGTGAATACAGGAATTGGATTTCTTTTTATTCCCGTAACCTGAATTTCACTAGTAAGCAACTGAAAACTAACAGTATTATTTGTTACTGATTTATTTTCATACAATGATAACAAGGAATAAACAGGCTCTCCAATTGCTTTATAATCGTACTTCTGAGCTGTAGTAAGATTTTGCACATACAATATATCAGTTTTACCGTCACCGTTGTAATCATTAGCAATAAAACTTCTTTCATTTAAACAATAGGGATATCTCTTGCCTCCTTGCGCATCTACATCTTGAAAATAAGCATAATCTCCTAGCTTATATGTTAATCCAATAGCTGTATTTGTTTTATTAAATGACGTTCCTGTTGCAAGATAAAAATTCCAACTATCTTTGTTTAATTCATTTGGTATCACAAAATCAGTTTTACCATCACCATTAAAGTCCCCAAACAAAATTTGTCTATCAAGAGCAATACCTGGATCAGCAACTGTGTTCTCATATAATAAAACCAATTTGTTATCTTTATTTAAAGTATATACCTTTATAAAATTAGTTTCAAATACATAAATATCAGATTTGCCATCTCCGTCAAAATCGGCAACAAAATATTTTTTAACAGCAGTATCATTATTTATAATGCTACCTATATTCTCAGGTTCATTTGTAGTAATACGTCTGTCTAAATTAAAAAAGTAAGCCTTTCCCCCCTGATATAAAGGCCTTTGATACTCAGTTGTTTTATTTCCAAAATTGCAAACCCTCATATCATAGTAAAAACTTTTCTCTATGGCAATAACATCAGTCAATCCATCTCCATTAAAATCTCCTTTCAAATATTCTATAGGGATATTTTCCAGCACTAAACCATTGTATTCTTTAGGATCACAATAAGACCAGTTGGAAGCTTTTGTTACTGTTTTACTAAAATTATATTGTTTTTCGTAATGTTTAAAAGTGGCTGAAGTTGATCCTAAACCATACATTGAAATAGTACAATTTGTATCTGTTTTTTTTAATATTGCCCAACCTTGCGGTAACATTTTACTATCAGAACTTAAAAAAACAGCAGGGAAAATATCCTCAAAAGCTCCAACGTTTTCCAGTTTTCCAGTATTAAGTTTTCCAGAAAGTATATTAGAAAACAATCTAAAATTATCTTTTAACCCAGTAACCTTTGAATATAAAATAATATCCGTTTTCCCATCATCATTAAAATCACCAGATATATAATCCGTATTTATGTAATTTATCCCTGAAATCCCAAGTGTAGCAGGAACATTCACTTTTAAGGGGGTATCACTAACAGTAGTATCATAATTAAATGTAGTAGGATTGTAACTCTTAGAATTGTCACCATTTTTTTCTGTAATAGTAATTAAACGGTCATATCCTAACGAAGTTTCTTCTTGCTTCAAAACATAATTTCTAAACCCTATACCATTCCCAACTACATTAATTTCTTTAAGTAGTGTATTTCTAATAACACTCAAACCTCCTATATAAGCTTGTTCAACACGTTTTCTAATGCCGTATTTAAACTTAATTTCGTTAATTGGTGTTTGGGTAGTTAAACTCCCATATTTTATAGAAGCTATATCCAGCATATTATTAGCCAAAGCATAAGAGTAACTAATTCTTATACCTTGTGGATTCTCCCAATAGGTGATTGCCCAATCTGTTACAGAACGTGAGTCTGTAGAATTCCCATAATATGCTTTTGAACCGTCCGGGTATTCTACTAAAAAATAGGCAGGACCATACTTTACTCCAATTGGGTTTACACCAAAAGATGTTATCTTTATATTTGAGAAACTTTCCGTTTCATAAACAGTTTTGTCAGCCCCATAAACTCCATTTGTTCCGTTTTTCACGATCAATCTTTGTCCATCTAGTGCAAAACGGTCTAAACTATTAAAATCTACCCCATCAATTAATCCATCATGAAATTTAGTTGCCGGAATTCTGGAAATTGCTGAGACACCTGAAATATTCCAGCCGAAACCACCAATACCATTAGAGCCCTGGCTATTGTATGCTAAACTTATTTGTGGTACTACGCCATTGATTCCTGGAGGAACTGCTATAGGAATTGTATAATTAGCTCCTCCCGATAAAGAAACTGATAATTGTCCTTCTGTAACACCAACCTCTGTCGACTGCCCAAAACCTAAAAAACCAAACAATAAAAAAACCAGGGTTAAGTAAATATTCTTCATAGCCAATTATTGTTTAATGATTTTAATAGATTTTTCTCCTCCGTCTTTGTACGAAAGCAAAACAAGATATACTCCTGTCGAATAAGGCTGAAAAGGGATATTTAGACTATCAGTCCTCTCATTGACTTGATACATTTGCAGCATTTGTCCTGTTACGGAATACACCATAATCGAAGTGACATGATTATCGTTTGCCAATTGCCATTGCAAATACAATTCTTCTTTTACGGGATTTGGATAATAGGAGATCACATCTTGTGGAGAAAATTTTAATAAATCATCTTTTGTAATGGCTTCGATTTCTTTTACCTCTTTTGCAGGTTTTGCAGTTGGAGAACAGCCAGATAAACACAATTCTCTTAAAATTTGGTTTCCTGCAGCATCATAACTAAAGGTAAGTTTAGTTTGTGCACTAGCCAGCACAGGAAATAAAAGGAAGATAAAAGGCAGATATTTTTTCATAAGGCTTTATTTTAATACATTTCTTACAAATATATAATTATAAATCAAGTCTTACATAAAAATTTGTTAAATAAAAGAAAAGTGCATAAAAAAAGCGAGACCTAAGTCTCGCTTTTTAAATATCTAAGTATTTTAATATATTACTCTACAGTAACAGATTTTGCTAAGTTACGTGGCTGATCTACATTACAACCTCTCATTACTGCAATATGATAAGACAGTAATTGCAGAGGAATTGTAGTAATCAACGGAGATAAAGCATCTGAAGTTTCAGGAATTTCGATTACATAATCTGCTAATTCACGAACTTGTGTATCCCCTTTTGTAACTACAGCGATAATTTTACCGCTTCTGGATTTTATCTCCTGAATGTTACTTACAATTTTATCATAATGACCTTGTTTAGGTGCAATTACAATAACCGGCATATGCTCGTCAATAAGCGCAATAGGACCATGTTTCATCTCAGCAGCAGGATAACCTTCGGCATGAATATAAGAGATCTCTTTAAGTTTAAGAGCACCTTCTAATGCCACCGGGAAGTTATATCCACGACCTAAGTACAAACAGTTTGGAGCATCTTTAAAAGCTGCAGCAATCTCTTTTGCTCTCTCGTTTGTCTCTAATGCTTCAGCAACTTTTTCAGGAATTATCTCTAATTCTTGTAAGTAGGCATGAAAATCAGAATTTGACAATGTTCCTTTCGCTTTTCCTAAACGTAAAGCAATCATCGTTAGAACTGTAATTTGAGTTGTAAAAGCTTTAGTCGAAGCTACTCCAATTTCAGGTCCTGCGTGTGTATAAGCACCAGCATGACTTTCTCTTGAAATAGAAGAACCTACCACATTACAAACTCCAAAAACGAAAGCTCCGTTTTCTTTTGCCAATTTAATAGCCGCCATTGTATCTGCCGTTTCTCCAGATTGAGAGATCGCAATAACAACGTCGTCTTTATTGATAATTGGGTTTCTGTATCTAAACTCAGAAGCATATTCTACTTCAACAGGAATACGGGTAAACTCTTCAAAAATATACTCTGCTACCAATCCTGCGTGCCATGAAGTACCACAAGCTACGATTAGAATTCGTTTAGCATTCAGAAATTTTTCAAGATTATCCTCAACACCTGCCATTTGTACAATTCCTTCATTTGCATGAAGTCTTCCTCTGTAAGTATCTTTGATTACACTTGGCTGCTCATAGATTTCTTTAAGCATGAAGTGATCATATCCTCCTTTTTCAATTTGCTCCAAATTCATTTGAAGCTGCTGAATATAAGGATCTACTAATGAATCGTCTTTTATTTTACGAACCTTAAGAGGTTTGTGCAATCTGATATTTGCCATTTCACCATCTTCAAGATAAATAGCATTCGAAGTATATTCAATAAACGGCGAAGCATCAGAAGCGATAAAAAACTCTCCTTCTCCAACACCAATTGCCAACGGACTTCCTAATCTTGCAGCAACGATTTCGTTTGGATTCTTTTTATCAAAAACTGCAATAGCATAAGCTCCTACAACCTGATTTAAAGCAACCTGAACCGCTTTACCTAATTTTAGATTTTCGTTTTTCTGAACTTCTTCTATTAAGTTTATTAAAACTTCTGTATCTGTATCCGATTTAAAAGTATAACCTCTTTTGATCAATTCTTCTTTAAGCGGCGCATAATTCTCAATGATTCCATTGTGAATAATAACCAACTCGCCAGAATTCGAAAGATGCGGATGAGAGTTTACATCATTTGGAACTCCATGTGTAGCCCAACGTGTATGCCCAATTCCTATACTACCGTTTGTCGTAAAATTATCTTTTGCTTTAGCTTCAAGATCTGAAACCTTACCTTTTGTTTTACAAAGTTTTATTCCGTCCTGGTCATTATACAACATAACACCAGCACTATCATATCCTCTGTATTCGAGCCGTTTTAATCCTTTAATAATAATAGGATACGCCTCTCTATGACCGATATATCCAACAATTCCACACATATATATTTATTAATTTGGTTTCGTGTAGTAAATCTGAAGTTTTAATTTCTTGTCAGCATCACCCGCAGAAACATTATTACCATATAATACTGTTCCCAAAGGCCCCATAACTGAACCTCTTGGCGCTTCTGAAATAACATCATTTTTCAATCTTAGCTTATTCGAAGCAATAACATCAATTCCTTCTGTTACCGCCAGACCTAACCTAATATTTTTTACAGTCGAATCTTTTATAAGATTTCTGATATGTTTGGTAATTCGAACTTTATAACTTATTCCTCGTTTTGTAGTTGCATCAACAGTTATGATCCCTCCAAAAACGGCTCTGTTTTGTTTTGCATTTAAAGCATTAGTACTATTATCAACATAATCAGCGATAATTGTATTGTTGTCCAGATCGTATAAATAGATTCGATTTACTTGTTCATTTTTATTTACCGGAGCCATCTTAGCTGCATCAATATAAAAAACTAAATTAGCCTCGTTAACCAACCATTTTTTAACTATAACGTTATGTCTGATTTCGTCTAACTCGTCTGAAACACCATTAGGCTGATTTACTAATTTATTGTCGCTATCATATCCTATAAGATCCGTTTTATTAAAAAGATTAATAACTGCCACTGATCCCTGACCACCTTTAAGATAAAGTCTGTCATCACCGGTATCTTTATTTCTGTTAGTTAATGCAGTTGCATAATTAGAATCCTTAGCATCTTTCAATAAACTTGTTGCGGCACCAGTCAAATTGATCGTTAAGACCTTATCTTCTGTTGTTTCACCATCAGTTGTAATAGCCGTTTTTGCTTTGTACTTAATTGTAATTTTCGCCGGACCGCTAGCCTTCAAAAAATCTAACATTGCCATGTTTGACACACTACCGTCTGCTGCTTTTTCAACCTGAAAATACAACCCTTTAAAATAGGATTGAAAAACATCTTGAGACGATAGCTTTTCTGCTGGAGCATTTAAAATCTTAGCCTGAAAAAAAGCTTTATTCAAATCCAATTGCATTTGTGGAGCAGCATAAGTTGTTGTATATACTACCGGATTAGCATTAGCGTCTACTGGAGTTTGAATTACTGTTTGTGCAGCACTAAAAAAGAAATTATCATTCTGCGTTCCTTTAGTTGGAGAACTGTCTGGATCTTTAGCATCATTTAATGGAACTCCAATTTTGGCAGTACTAAAATTTACCTCATCTTTTTGAGGAGGAGTATTTGTATCCTGATCACTATAATATAATTTTCCAAATAGTGAACCAGTATTATCATAATAACTACTGTACATTTGCGCTCCGGATTCATAAACACTTAGTTTAATCTTTCCATCTTTTGGACCATAAATAGAATCCAACACATAAGTATTCCCTCCTTTTGGATCAATGGCAGTGGCGTGACTAAAATAAGGTACTGTAAGTACTACACTTTGTATAACAGGATTTTCACCAATAGTTGGCTTATATTCTGACAATCCAACCTGGCAAACAAAATTTGCAGTAGTTTCACCAAAAACAGGGTTATCATAAATCCCTAAACCATAAAATGGCAATCCGTTTGACTGCACCGGAGTTACCTCCTGGTTAAATGCCGTAACACCATATTGCTCCGGAACTAAATCAAAATGATTATCACCAATTAATCCCTCACCAATCTCGTTAAAATCTTTATCGCACGAATACAAAAGAACAACAGTTGCAACTAATAGAATTTTCTTAATAAAAGAAGTATTATACATGTTTAATAATAATGTTAATTTTTAAAGGCCCATCGTTTTATAGAAATTTGTATACGCTTCAGCGAATGCATCTTTCGAGGCGAAAGGTAAAAAAGGTTTTCCTGAAGATTCTATAAATTTTGTTAAACTTGGAGATACATTTTCAGATGCTATAATCACAGCGTCTGAATGTAAGATGCTAGCCTTTAGGATGTTTTCGTAATTTGGTGTTTCTAAATCAGCAATAGATTCGTGTGGAACGCCGTCAAATTTCACCTTGTTTATCATTTCCAGATCTAAATTTTCATCAAAAGACTGCCCATAAACAGAGGTTACAATCTTAGTTTCAGAAAATAAAGCTTCGTTTTTGTAGTAATGCTTCATGTATATTGGTAACATCGCTGCCAACCAACCGTGAACATGGATAATATCCGGAACCCAATTCAATTTTTTTACCGTCTCAACAACTCCTTTGGCAAAAAATATTGCTCTCTCGTCATTGTCGGGATATAAAACACCTTCTTCGTCAGCAAAAGTTGCTTTACGCTTAAAATATTCATCATTATCGATAAAATAAACCTGAATTCTCTCTTTGGGAATCGAAGCTACCTTAATAATCAATGGCATATCTAAGTCATTCACTACCAAATTCATTCCTGAAAGTCTAATAACTTCATGCAATTGGTGTCTTCTTTCGTTGATATTTCCATATCTTGGCATGAAAATTCTTATCTGACCTCCTTGATCGTTAATCATTTTTGGAACGTCATAAGACATTAAAGAAACCTCATTTTCAGCCAAATAAGGCACGACTTCAGATGATACATATAATATCCTCTTATCTTTCATAATAGTATTTTACTTAATTTTTGGTAATAAAAACGTTGCAAAATTACAAAAATTTATGCAGTTTATAACTAATATATTATGTTTGCACTAAATTTTAATAATACTGGCATGCATATTTTCTACGGTAAAGTAGCTTTGATAGCTTATTTAAAAACTATCAAAACCGCAAATTCAACCATCGGATTTGTACCAACAATGGGCGCTTTACACCAAGGGCATTTGGCTTTGATGCAAAGATCACTGAAAGAAAATGACGACACGGTTGTGAGCATTTTTGTTAATCCAACCCAATTCAACAATCCCGAAGATCTCGAAAAATACCCAAGAACACTTGAAGAAGACGTAAAAAAAATGCGAGGATTAAGTGACAAAATAATTTTATACGCTCCTTCTGTAGATGATATTTATGAAGGACATACAATTTCGCAATCTTTTGACTTCGACGGATTAGAAAATCAGATGGAGGGAAAATTCAGACCTGGACATTTTAATGGTGTTGGTACGATCGTAAAAAGACTATTTGAAATTGTAACGCCAACAAATGCTTATTTTGGAGAAAAAGATTTTCAGCAATTACAGATTGTCAAAAAAATGGTCGAAAAGAACCATTTACCTGTAAATGTTGTTGGTTGTCCAATTTTTAGAGAAGAAAATCAACTGGCAATGAGCTCCAGAAATGAGCGTTTAACTCCCGAAGAACGAAAAGAAGCTTCTATTATTTATAAAATTTTAACAGAAGCCAAAGAGATATTCCAGACCAATACTCCCGAAGAAACCATCAAATTCGTTGAAAATTCTTTCAAAGACAACGAAAGGTTTGACCTCGAATATTTTGTAATTGCTGACGAATCCACATTATTACCTATAGATCATAAAAGTAAAGACAAAAACTACCGTGCATTTATAGCGGTATTTGTTAATTCTATAAGGTTGATTGACACCATTTCATTAAATTAATTTACCTTTGCACCATGCAAATTCAAGTTATAAAATCAAAAATTCATCGTGTAAAAGTAACTGGCGCTGATTTAAATTATATTGGCAGTATTACTATCGACGAAACATTACTGGAAGCCTCAAACATTATTGAAGGTGAGAAAGTAGCTATTGTAAACATCAATAATGGAGAACGTTTCGAAACTTATGCCATTAAAGGAGAAAAAAATTCAGGTGAGATCACACTAAATGGTCCTGCAGCCAGAAAAGTTCAAAAAGACGATATTATCATCATTATATCCTATGCAACCCTGGAATTTGAAGAAGCTAAAACCTTCAAACCATGGATCATTTTCCCTAATGAAAACGATAATTCGCTAACCTAAATTTTTCTTTTACACTTTATCTTACTATTTATTTGTCAAAATTATTTTTGAACAAACGAGTCTTTTTTTGCCTAAAAGTAAAAACAATTTTATCCTTACACTTTGGATAAATTTTACAGCAAAGAACACAAAGTTTTTTTTTGCATCATATAGCGCTTAGTAAACACAAAGTTCGCAAAGCCAGAATCAATACAATCCCGATAGCTATCGGGATTGCGAACTTTGTGCTTTTTAAACATATTATTAAATAAAGATTTAGTGTACTTTGCGTTTAAAACAATTAGCAATACAAAATATTTTATGTTTCTCCACAGGTTTTCGCATTGATGCGAAACTTCTTTCTTTTTTAAAATTTCACATTGACAAAAAAGCAAATAAAGTATTATATTGCTACACTATTTCAATACTTTTTAATTCACTGAAATGCCCCAAATCATGAAAAAAGTTTACTTACTATTTATCTTAATTTCAATTTCTGCTTTCTCACAGAAAACATTCGACAACATTCAATCGGAGAAACTTGGAGAAGAAAGAAGAATAACCATCGGACTTCCTGCTTCTTATGAGTCTAATCCAAATAAAAAATACCCTGTTCTTTATTTATTAGATGGCGATTATTTATTCGATCCCTTTTCCGGAGCTTTAAGTTACGGAAACTATTGGGACGATTTACCCGAGATGATTATTATTGGTATTCACCAAAACAAAAACGAGGAACGTTACGACGATACTACAATTGACCAAAATGAAGGGTTACCTTTTGAAAAAGGAGCTAAGTTTTTTGAATTTATTGGAGCTGAATTAGTTCCTTACATCGAAAAAAAATACCGTACTAGCCCTTTCAGAGTTATTGCCGGTCATGATGTTACCGCAAGCTTTATCAACTTCTATTTATATAAAGAACAACCTCTTTTTAACGCTTACATTTGTTTGAGTCCTGAACTTGCCCCAAAAATGGAAGTTCGTATTCCCGAGAAATTTGCCAAAGTAACCCAACCATTCTTCTACTATCTTTCCGCTGCTGATGGCGACATTAAGAAAATAAAAGAACCAATCGAAAAATTAGACAGCAATATTAAAATCGCAAATAATCCGTTAGTAAATTATAAATACGAAGTTTTTAAAGGAACAACACATTATACAGAAGTTTTACATTCTATCCCAAGTGCGTTATATCAGATTTTTGACGTTTACAGACCTATAAATTCTGCCGAATACAACGATAAGATTGCTATCCTTGAAACTGGTTATGCCGATTATTTAGAAAATAAATACAACACGATGTCTAAAGTTCTTGGAGTTCAGATTCCGGTTAGAATGAGTGATTTTAAAGTAATCGAAAATATCATCTTAAAGAAAAATGCTTACGACGAATTAGGAAAAATGGCTGAAATTGGAAATGTAAATTATCCAAAAGCTATGTTGGGAGAATATGAGTTGGGATTAATGTATGAAAAAATGGGCGATCCTAAACGTGCTTCAAAAAAATACCAAAACGCTTCGCAAATGGAGCCTATTGGTGATTTGAATAAAGATTTGATGTACGAGAAAATCGATGAGATGAATACACTTTCAAAAAAGACTAAATAATGTCAAAAGTTAAAACTTCCTTTTTTTGCCAAAACTGCGGAACCCAATATGCCAAATGGCAAGGGCAATGTAATGCGTGCAAAGAATGGAATACTATTGCAGAAGAAATTATTCAGAAACAGGAAAAAGTAGCCTGGAAAAGCGAACCAACTCCAAGTGGTAAAGCACCTCGCCCATTAAAAATAAACGAAATCGATTCGGCATTGGAAGTTCGTATGGATACAACCGATGGCGAATTAAATCGTGTTTTGGGTGGCGGAATTGTTCCCGGATCTTTAACACTTTTGGGTGGTGAACCGGGAATTGGAAAAAGTACGCTTTTACTTCAAATATCATTAAAATTACCCTATAAAACGCTTTATGTTTCTGGGGAAGAAAGTCAGAAGCAAATAAAAATGCGTGCCGAAAGAATAACGCCAAATAGCGATAATTGCTATATTTTGACGGAAACCAAAACACAAAATATATTCAAACAAATTGAAGCGATTCAGCCTGAAATTGTAATCATTGACTCCATTCAGACTTTACACACCGATTATATTGAATCTACTGCAGGAAGTATTTCTCAAATTAGAGAAACTACTGCCGAACTTATAAAATTTGCTAAAGAAACTAATATTCCGGTTATATTAATTGGACATATTACAAAAGACGGAAACATTGCCGGACCAAAAATCCTCGAGCATATGGTCGACACAGTTTTACAATTTGAAGGCGATCGAAATCATGTTTACAGAATCTTGCGTTCGCTAAAAAACCGTTTTGGCTCAACTGCTGAACTTGGAATCTATGAAATGCTAGGAAGCGGTTTGCGCGAAGTAAGCAATCCATCTGAAATATTGATTTCGCACAAAGACGAAGAAATGTCGGGAACTGCGATTGCCACAACTATGGAAGGCATGCGTCCGTTAATGATCGAAATACAATCATTGGTAAGTACAGCCGTTTATGGAACGCCGCAACGCAGCACGACTGGTTACAACGCCAAAAGGCTAAACATGATTCTGGCTGTTTTAGAAAAAAGAGCAGGTTTCCGTTTAGGCGCAAAAGACGTTTTCCTGAATGTTACCGGCGGAATTTCCGTTGATGATCCTGCGATTGACCTTGCGGTTGTTGCAGCGATTTTATCATCAAACGAAGACATTCCGGTTACAAAAGGTTTTTGTTTTGCGGGCGAAGTTGGACTTTCAGGAGAAATCCGACCTGTAAATCGTGTAGATCAAAGAATTCAAGAAGCCGAAAAATTAGGATTCACCACTATATTTGTATCTAAGTACAATAAAATAGCCTTAAAAAACACTGGAATCAAAATTGAGCTTGTTGCTAAAATTGAAGATGTTGCCAGTATTCTTTTTGGATGATTTTTGCCACGAATTTCACTAATTTCCCTAATTATATATTGTTTGAACACATGAAATACGCATTAAATACAAATAAAAATTCGTGTCTAATTTGTGAAATTCGTGGCAAAAAAATAATATTAGCTTTGTGGTATTCCATAAACTTTATGAAATCAACTCTATGAAATTTCCTAAACTAAATTTCCCAAAACAAAAAATATTCAAAGTATTAAAAATACTCGCCGTAATATTGGTACTGATTTTAATTGGGCTTTACTACTTTCGTGATTCGCTTTTAAAACAGGCTATTGCCAAAGTCACTCACAAAATGGCTGTTGATTATAACAGTACATTTTCTGTAAAATCTGCTTCATTCGAAGGTTTATCAGGAATAAAACTAACCGATGTTATTCTGGTCCCTAAAAATGCAGACACACTTTGTCACATTCAAAAAATCGAAACCAGCATCAGTTTAGCCAATTTATTAATTGGAGACGTTCAAGTTGGAACCTTAAGAGTCAACGACGGATACATTCAATTAGTTAAAAAAGGAAAAATCCGAAATTTTGATGCTTTCTTAAAAAGAGACAAATCAGATACGGATAAAAACGAAAAAAGAAAATACGCCACTTTTGCGTATCGCATCATTTCAAAATTACTGAATTTAGTTCCGACTGATATGGATCTAAAAAATCTAAATTTCAAAATTGATGATAACGGCAAAAAAACGTCTATTGCAATAAATAAGCTTGTTTTAGACAACAAACAACTAGAAACCAATCTTCATGTTCAAAGCAAAGATTTTGATCAGCGCTGGAACATAAAAGGTTTTGCCGATCCAAGAAACAAAAAAGCCGATATTCGTTTCTTTAATTTAGATACCGGAGCAATTCGAGTGCCATATTTAGACGAACGTTACAACTTAAAAGCAAGCTTTGACTCTATCCGTTTAAATGTTCAAAACATAGAAAAAGACGGAAGCGAATTACATATTGACGGTTATACTTCGATTACAAACCTAAAAATCAATCATCCAAAAATAGCGAGCAAAGATGTTATCATTAAAAATGCTCGTTTTGATTACCGCTTTTTATTAGGAAACGATTTTATCTCAATCGACAGCACTTCGACAATGCAGTTGAATAAAATAAAACTGCATCCGTATGTATCTTATAATACCGAAAAAGATACGGTTTATACTTTGAGAGTTAATATCCCAAAAATGCAGGCACAAAACTTTATTGTTTCATTACCTGATGGTTTGTTTACCCATTTTCAGGGAATGGAAGCAACCGGAAATTTTGAATATAAACTGGATTTTAAATTCAATAAAAACAAACCAAATACTTTAGTTTTTGACAGTAAACTGAACAAAGAAGATTTAAAAATTACAAAATATGGAGAAGCCGATCTTAACAAACTAAACGGCGAATTTGTTTATCGTGCAATAATCCAAAATGTACTGCAAAGACCTGTTTTGGTTGGCAACGCAAATCCAAATTACACGCCTTTAGATCAAATTTCTCCTTATTTAAGAAAATGTGTTCTAACGACCGAAGATCCATCGTTCTTCTCACACCGAGGTTTTATAAATGAGGCTTTCAAGCAATCTATTTTAAAGAATATCAGAACCAAAAAGTTCTCTCGCGGTGCCAGCACAATTAGTATGCAGTTGATTAAAAATGTTTTCCTGACGCGTGAAAAAACGCTTTCGCGAAAGCTGGAAGAAATTCTACTGGTTTATATACTTGAGAATAATCGCGTTGTTAGCAAAGAAAGAATGCTCGAAGTTTATTTCAACATTATAGAATGGGGACCAAATGTATACGGAATTGGCGAAGCAAGTCATTTTTATTTCCAAAAAAGCCCTTCGGCTTTAAATGTTGATGAATGTTTGTTTTTAGCGACCATTATTCCGAAGCCAAGAAAATTCATGTATCAGTTTAACGATCAGGGAAACCTTAAAGATTTCGCCGTTAAAAACCAAAAATTCCTAAGAAACTTAATGTTCCGCCGAGGTCTATTAGTTCCAGAAGATACACTTGGTCAATTGCCTGTTTACATTTCCGGAAATGCGCGTTCATTAATTCGCATTAAAGCTCCGGATTCAACTGCAGTTCCTGCGGATTCTTTGTCTATTAGTGATGAATTTGATTTGTAGTTATTCGCCACGAAGGCACTAAGACGCAAAATTTTTATTCTCATTCTTGGCTTTACTGAATATTTTAATCTCGCAAAGACGCGAAGGCGCAAAGTTTCACTCTTATTTTTTGTCATTCCGAGGCACGAGGAATCTCCGCGAGAAGTTCGACAAAGATTGGCGACATATAATTCGGAGTTTCTAGTGTGATTTCTCCTTAAATTCGAAATAACAAGATTGGGTTTTGATTGCGAATGATGGATTAAAATCCATCCCTACAATATATTTTGTTCCTTCGGAACTGCCTAAAAAAATTCTAGAGGAATGATTTATATTGTAGCAGCGAATTTTAATCCGTTGTAAGGACAAAAGATTTGATTTTATCATATAAATCGAAATGACATACTATGTGGTTCTGTTTCTTTTATAAAGATCTAAAGAATAATTACACAAAACAAGAAGTCGCAAAGTATTTCCATATATGAAGAAAAATACTTTGCGACTTCGTGTCTTAGTGGCTATAAATTTATTTACGGCGCAGGATCTGGAATTATGGCCTGAACTGCTGCAATCTCAGTTAAAATTTCTTTGGATAAAAATACATCAATTGTATCGATGTTTTCTTTTAATTGTTCCATTGTTGTTGCACCAATAATTGCACTGGTCAAAAATGGTTGTTGCAATACAAATCCCATTGCCAGTTCTGTTAACGTTAATCCGTGTTTGTGAGCGATTTCCTGATACAACTTTGTTGCTTGTGTACATTGTTCGCTATTATAACGTGTGTATTGCGGAAAAAGATTGATTCTCGCATTTGGATGTGCTTCACCGGTTAAAAACTTACCTGTTAAAACACCAAACGCCAAAGGAGAATAAGCCAGTAAACCTACATTTTCGTATTTTGAAACTTCGGCAGAACCAACTTCAAAAAGACGATTTAATAAATTATAAGGATTTTGAACGGTTTTGATTCTTGGCAGATTTTGATATTTACTTTCTTCCAGAAAACGCATCATTCCCCAGGCATTTTCGTTCGAAACTCCAATGTGTTTTATTTTTCCTTCTTTGATCAATCCGTCAAAAGTTTCAAGAATTTCTCTGAAATTATCTTCCCATATAGCATCATGATCTTTAAATCCGCGTTGCCCAAAATAATTAGTCAATCGTTCCGGCCAATGCATTTGATACAAATCGATATAATCTGTCTGAAGGCGTCTTAGACTGTTTTCTAAAGCATATTTAATACTTGCCGGCGAGAAATCAGCTTTCTCACGCATGTAAGTGAAATTTGGATTTGGTCCGGCAATTTTAGATGCTAAAACCACTTTATCACGATTTCCTGATTTCTTGAACCATGTTCCAATGATTTTTTCAGTACTTCCGTACGTTTCTTCTTTGGCAGGAACGGAATACATTTCGGCAGTATCAAAAAAGTTTACACCTCTCTCGAGTGCATAATCCATCTGCTGATGTCCTTCGGATTCCGTGTTTTGCTGCCCGAAAGTCATTGTTCCGAGGTTTATTTTACTAACTTTTATATCGGTATTAGGTAAAGTCGTGTATTTCATTTTTTTTGAGGTTCTAAGGTTCTGAGATTCTAAGTTGCTAAGCTTTTTCGCTTCTTGAATAACTAAGCTTCAAAGATACAAAGGGATTTTGCAAATGGAAATGCGATAAAAGTTAAAAAAAGAATAAGGTTTTCTTTTTAGGCTCTGAGTTGCTAAGATTCTAAGTAACCAAGGCTTCTTATTATAATTAAAAAAGGCTCAAAGTTAAAAACTCTGAGCCTTACTTATTTTATTTTAAACTTTTCATAGGATTTTGAAATGAATTAAAAACCCTAATTACAAAAATCGAATTGTCTTTAAATTGGTACAATACTTTATAATTTCTTATTATAATTCTTCGACAATCAAACAACTCATCTCTAATCTTAAGTGCCGTTTCTTTAGAAACTTCTTTCTTTAACGAAATGTAAATTTCTTTTAAATCTTCTTTTGCATTTTGGGTCCAAGAAACTACCAACTTAACATTACTCATTATCCCAATCTTGCATTTCCTTCGATAAATCTTCTTTTGAGATTATTCGATTGTATTTAATATCATCCAAACCTTCCTCAACTTTATTATGGTATTCAGATAAAGTCAATGGATTTCCTTTAGCATCATACGAAACGACTTCATTTAAATAATTATCAAAAACCGAAGAAACGATTCGCAAAACCTTTTCATCGGCTAAATCCAATTGATGTCTTATTTTATCTTTTAATTCCGGAAGTCCCATAGTTATGTCCATTTAGAATTCAAAGTTACAAAATATAAATTCACTATTAAAAATAGACTTAAGTTTAGACATACAAGGTTTTAAAACATTATAAAAAGAAAACAAAAAAGGCTCAAAGTTAAAAACTCTGAGCCTTTTAAAACCTTAGCAACTTAGTCCCTTAGTCCCGAAGATTCGGGATAGCCACTTTAATTTATACTATTAAGCATTTCAGCAATTTCATCTAATCTTGGTGTTAAGATGATTTCGATTCTACGGTTTTTAGCTTTTCCTTCCGGAGTTGCATTGCTTGCAAGGGGAGAGAATTCACTACGTCCTGCTGCAGTTAATTTTTGTTTGTTGATTTTAGTGTTTTCACTCAAAATAGCAACAATTGCTGTAGCTCTTTTAGTCGATAAATCCCAATTGTTTGCAATTGGTCCTGAACCTGCATAAGGATCGTCGTCTGTATGTCCTTCGATAAGAACGGAAAGATCAGGATTATCACCTAATACTTTTCCTAATTCAACAACCGCTTTTCTACCTTCTACTCCAACAGCCCAACTTCCTGAGTTGAAAAGTAGTTTATTTTCCATAGAAACATATACTTTTCCGTTTTTCTGTTCTACTGTAAGACCTTTACCTTCAAAACCATTTAAGGCTTTAGATAAAGTCTCTTTTAGTTTTTTCATTGCCGCTTCTTTTGCTGCAATCATTGCTTCAAGTTCGTTAAGGCGACTTGCTGTTTTGTCTAAACGTGCTTGTTCATCGGCTAGTTTTTTAGATTTTGCTTCTAATTGTGCCAATAATTCACGGTTTTTAGCCATATTGCTTTCTAATGCATCATTGCTGTTTTTCTCTAATGCATTATAAGAATCCTGAAGAACTTTGAATTTGTTTTGTGCCGCAGCTAAATCAGCTTTTTGCTTGGCAAGATCTGCTTTTGTTGTGTTTAAGTCTTTTGTTAAAGCATCTTTATCTAACTCTAACTGATTTTTTGCTTTTTGCAAGTTTGCATTTTCATCAGCTATTGAACGATTTTCTTTTTTTAGATCCGAATATTTTGTTTCAAGATCATTGTAAATTTTCTTGGATACACAAGAGGTCATAGACAAAGCTAGGACCAGGAATCCGATGGAGGCCTTTTTAATCATTTTTCTGTTTTATTTGGAGTATAAATTAATAATTCAAAATGTTCTTGTTTAACACAGAGCCTTAGCCCTGATGGAAGCGACATCCTTTTTATCCGCTTTTTTGCCGATGAAAAGATATAGCGTACAGCAGGAAATAGCTACTTGAAATTCCAAAAATTAAATTCCAAATTCCAACTGAACTCATTTCTTCGTTTTAAAACCACTATTCTTTCAACAAGAACGATACCAAACTTTACTCGATTTCTACTAAAACCGGACAATGGTCTGAGTGCACAGCATCCGGAAGAATCACGGCGCGTTTTAAACGGTGTTGCAATGAGTCACTTACCAAGTTATAATCGATACGCCAACCTTTATTGTTTCCTCTGGCTCCGGCACGGTAACTCCACCACGAATAATGATGCGGATCTTTGTTGAAATGACGGAAGCTATCGACAAATCCCGACTTCATAAATCCGTCAAGCCAAGCACGTTCTGCAGGTAAAAATCCTGAAACAGTTTTGTTACGAACAGGATCGTGAATATCAATCGCTTCATGGCAAATATTGTAATCACCACAAATAATAAGATTCGGGATCGTTACTTTTAGTTCGTTAATATAGGTTTGAAAATCATCCATAAACATAAATTTATGATCTAATCTTTCAATATTTGTTCCTGACGGAAGGTATAAACTCATTACCGAACAATCGTCAAAATCGGCACGAAGGTTACGACCTTCAAAATCCATATGATGAATTCCAGTTCCGAAAACGACATTATTTGGCTTTATTTTAGATAAGATCGCTACTCCGCTGTAACCTTTTTTTGTTGCCGGATAGTAATATTGATACGGATAACCTGCTGCTGTAATGTCGTCTACGGGAATTTGCTCTTGTGTAGCTTTTATTTCCTGAAGACAAATTACATCTGGATTAGCCTGTTGCAGCCATTCGATAAAACCTTTGGTAATCGCGGCACGTATTCCATTTACATTATAAGAAATAATTTTCATCAGTGTTTTTTTAAGGATTCCAAATGTAATAAAAAAGTGGAAAGTTTGTGTTTCAAACAGCGAAAAGTAGAGTTTTTTGTTATCTTTGTTCGCTGCTCTAATAAATTAAAAATAGTACATGGGTTTAGTTACCGCGAAAGAAGTTGCAAAGGCAATAAATGTTGATAAGTACGGAGTTCTTGGTACTTTTTCAGGCTGGATTCTTATGAAGGTCCTTAAAATTTCTACCCTTAATAAAATTTACGATCATAATAAACATTTAGAAGATGTTGCGTTTTTAAACGGAGTATTAGACGAATTGCAAATTAAGTTTGAAATTCCGGAAGAAGATCTAAAACGTTTGCCTAAAGATGGCGCTTATATTACGATTTCAAATCATCCGCTTGGAGGAATTGATGGTATTTTGCTATTGAAATTAATGCTCGAAAGAGAACCAAATTTCAAGATCATCGCCAACTTTTTATTACACCGAATTGTTCCGCTTAAAAAATATATCATGCCGGTTAATCCTTTTGAAAATCATAGGGATGCTAAATCGAGTGTGGTTGGAATCAAAGAAACTTTGCGACATTTAAGTGATGGAAAACCGTTGGGGATTTTCCCTGCAGGGGAAGTTTCGACTTATAAAGACGGAAAATTAGTAGTAGACAAACCTTGGGAAGAAGGCGCTTTGAAGCTGATTAGAAAAGCTAAAGTTCCGGTTGTTCCGATTTATTTCCATGCTAAAAACAGTAAATTATTTTATTGGCTTTCTAAAATTGATGACACTTTGCGAACTGCAAAACTTCCATCAGAATTGCTTACGCAGAAAGACCGTGTGATTAAAGTGCGTATTGGTAAACCAATTTCTGTAAATGAACAAAACGAAATCGAATCGTTTGAAGAGTACTCTGAGTTTTTAAGAAAGAAAACCTATATGCTGGCAAATCCTTTTGAAAAGGATACCAAACTTATTGATACAGCAAGTTTAAAAATACCAAAAGCGCCTAAAAAAATCGCAACTCCGGCTAGTGAATCAAATATGATTGCTGAAGTTGACGCTTTAAGAAATAGTGATTGCCGTTTATTGCAAAGTAAAAACTACGAAGTGTTTTTTGCAAGAGCGAAATCTATTCCAAATGTATTGCACGAAATTGGTCGTTTGCGTGAAATTACTTTCCGTGAAGTTGGTGAAGGAACCAATGAATCTATTGACATCGATAAATTTGATCAATATTATCACCATATGTTTTTGTGGGATGATGAAACCAAGAAAATTGCCGGTGCTTACCGTATGGGATTGGGTTCTGAAATTTATCCAAAATACGGAATTGAAGGTTTCTACCTGAATGACTTATTTAGATTTGAGCCTGAATTGCACGATATGATGCATAAATCTATCGAAATGGGACGTGCTTTTATCATTAAAGAATACCAGCAAAAACCAATGCCTTTGTTCTTATTGTGGAAAGGAATTATTCATACAACATTACGTTACCCTGAACATAAATATTTATTGGGCGGTGTGAGTATCAGTAATCAATTCTCTGATTTCTCTAAATCATTGATGATTGAATTTATGAAGTCGAATTATTACGATCCGTATATTGCACAATATATTCACCCTAAAAAGGCTTATAAAGTAAAACTTAAAGACGCTGATAAAGATTTTATCTTCGATGAAGCAGAATCTGACTTAAATAAATTTGACAAAATCATTGACGAACTAGAACCTGGAAACTTACGCTTGCCGGTTTTAATTAAAAAATACATCAAGCAGAATGCCCGTGTTGTAGCTTTTAACGTCGATCCTTTGTTTAATAATGCTATAGATGGTTTAATGTACATTAGAATCGCTGATATCCCTGAAAGCACAATGAAACCTGTTATCGAAGAGTTTCAAATAGAATTGGAGCGTAAATTATCGGAGAAAGAAGATTAATCGCAAACTTACTATAAAAATTAAAATCCCATTTGTTAAAAAACGAATGGGATTTTTTAATTACAGTTTTACAATCTAATTCTAATATTCTTTCCTAATCAATTTACCAAATCTTTATCAATGGATTGGATGTAATTACATTCAGATCCACTTAAAAAAAACAACTAAACTTTGCTTGCTAAAGATGTTACAATATTACTTTGTAAAAAGATTACCGACATCCCTTAAAAGTTATTAATAGGAGAGAAAAAGCTTTTATAATAACTAATTAAAAAGAAAAATCCCATTCATTTTGAAGTGAATGGGATTTGCTATGTTTTTAGAACCAAGGCTTTCTACCAACCTGATACGTTTGATAAAAGTCTTCGTCTGTTTTTGTCAGGTAAATAATTCCTTCTATTAATCCTATTAAACTACCTAGTCCGCACAAAATATTAAGAAGTATTTGAATTATTCCTTCTTTTGTATATCCTAAATAGAATTTATGAATCCCCAAAGCTCCAACTAAAATCCCTAAAATTCCGGCAGCAACTTTTTTGTTTTCTGGTCTTGGCGCTGATGGCGTATTCCAGGACTCTGGTTTTGTATTTTCCATTATATCAATTTTTAATTATTGTAATTCAACTTTACCAATTTCATTTATGTCTTCAGTTTCATTTTTAGGATCTTGCCCATATTGATTTGGTCCATGAGTACCTTCCGTACAAAATAAAATCAATAACCAAATTCCACCAATAAATGGGATTAGAAAAATAAAATAAAACCATCCACTCTTATCAACATCATGCAATCGTCTGACAACAACCCCCAAACCTGGCAAAAGAGTTGCCAAACTATAAAGACCAAAAAGAATATATCCTATGATTCCGCCTGTAATCGGATCTCCAAAAATTCCACCAATGACAGCTCCAATAACTATTAATAAAATAGAAATTAACCCATTTGCAAGTGCAAAATACCAATATTCGCTTCTTCTTGCGCGACCTTTAAAATTACTGTAGTTTTCAAAAACAACTTTTTTGTACCATTCAATCATAATAAATAAAATTAGTTAATTAACACCTACTCTTTGGATTTTCGGATACTCCTTTCTAAAATTTTGTTAAAATTCAAAACAATATTAAAAAAAAATACTTATAAAAACTAATTCTAAATAAGATTATTCTACAGAAAAAACTTGTTATTAAAGCGCAGGTAAATTTGGTTTGAATTTTAAAGGTAAACAGCCTTGATTTTATCTACGATAACCTGTGCCAAACGTTCATGACTTTCAAAAGTCCAGCCTGCAATATGAGGTGTTAGCAAAGCATTTTTAGCTTCCAGCAAATATTGGAAAGCTTCAGGAGTATTTTTATCCTGAAATAAAGTTTCGAAAGATAACTTCTCATATTCCAAAACATCCAAACCAGCTCCCAGAATCTTTTTAGACTTCATCGCTTTAACTAAATCTGCTGTGACGATGTTTTTACCACGCGAAGTATTTATAATCCAAAATGGCTTCGAAAATGCATTTATAAAATCAGCATTGACCATTTTATCAGTTTCCGGAGTCCACGGAAGATGCAAACTTAAAACATCTGCTTTCTTTTGTAATTCTTCCAGCGAAACTTGTCTCGCATTTTCATCACCAATGTTTTCTAAAATATCATGAAACACAACTTCGACCTCAAAACCGCGAAGTTTTTTGGCAAAGGCTTTTCCCATGTTTCCGTAACCAATAATCCCAACCGTTTTTCCATCAAGTTCATGGCCACGATTACTTTCGCGATTCCAATGTCCGGCTCTTATTTCGGCATCAGCCTGATTCAAATTATTAAATAATGATAAAATTACCCCAAGCGAATGTTCTGCAACAGCGTTGCGATTACCTTCGGGCGCAGCGATTAAATGAATTCCTTTTGTCTCGGCATACTCACAATCAATACTTTCTAAACCCGCACCAACTCTGGCAATAAACTGTAAATTGGTTGCTCTGTCCAAAAAAGTTTTATCAATTTTAAAACGGCTTCGAATTACGATTCCATTATAATCCTGAATCTTAGATTCAATTTCTTCTTTTGAAGATTTAAAATCGGCGTGATTCTCAAAACCGGCTTCTTCGAGTTGTTGCCAAAGAATTGGGTGATTACTGTCGATATGTAGAATTTTTATGCTCATTGTGATTTATTTTATAAAAACAAAAATACGGTTAATTATTTATTAGCACTCCTGAAAAGTTTCAGGTTTCAGGTTACATGTTCAAAAAATTGTGACTTTATACCCGTACCTAAATCATTAAGCACAAAGCAACTTTTGCGTTAACCCCGTTCATAATTTTTTATTGGCTATATTTTTTTTTAACTTTGAAAATATAAGATTCGCCAACTTTCGCTGAATTTATCTTTTCTAAATTAAAATTTCCCCTCCAATATGAGACTAACCAAGACTTTTAAAGCCTTTTTTGAAAACGAAAAATCAGGAGGAATACTATTGCTCTTTGTTACAATTATCTCACTTTATCTCGCCAACTCTTCTTTTCAGACGGAATATGTTGCTTTTTGGGAAAAAGATCTGGGAGGACATTCAATCACGCATTGGATTAACGATGGTTTAATGACTATTTTCTTTTTATTGATTGGTCTTGAATTGGAACGCGAAATTTATCACGGTGAATTATCGAGTATTAAAAATGCTTCTTTACCAATTATGGCCGCTCTTGGCGGAATGTTGATTCCGGCAGCTATTTTCCTGGCTTTAAATTTTGGAACTGCAACTCAAAACGGAGCAGGAATCCCCATGGCGACAGATATTGCTTTTGCGATTGGTATTTTATCTCTTTTAGGAAAAAGAGTTCCAGCATCACTAAAAGTATTTCTAACTGCCTTGGCCGTTATTGATGATTTGGGCGCTATTATCGTTATTGCGATTTTTTATACCACTACAATTTCTTTTGTAAATCTTGCGATTGCTCTGGGAATCTGGGTTGTCCTATTTATTTTGAATCGAATGAAAGTTCAAAACCTGATTCCGTATTTAATTGGTGGCGTCGTGATGTGGTATTTCATGCTAAACTCAGGAGTTCACGCTACTATTACCGGAGTTGTTTTAGCTTTTGTAATTCCGTTTGGGAATGGCGACGAAAATTCTTCTTCATACAGATTACAGCACTTTTTACATAAACCGGTTGCCTTCTTTATTTTACCATTGTTTGCTGTTGCAAATACTTGTATCGCTATTGAATCTGACTGGCATGAAGGTTTAAATCATCCAAACACTTTTGGAATCATTTTAGGTTTAGTGGTTGGAAAACCTCTGGGAATTTTACTTTTCTCTTCTATAGGAGTTAGTGCCGGATTATGTAGTTTGCCTAAAAGTTTAAAATGGGCACATATTCTAGGAGCAGGAATGTTAGGAGGAATTGGTTTTACAATGTCGATCTTTATTACGATTCTGGCTTTTAAAGATCCTGAAACTATTGTTTTTTCTAAGATTGCCATTTTAATTGCCTCTATACTTTCTGGTATTTTTGGATTACTATATCTAAAATATACAGTGTCTAAGAAAAAGAGCATTTGATATGACAAAGTATTTTTATAAAATTACAATTATAACCTTCTCTCTTTTATTGCTTTCTGCCTGCAACGATAAATCCAAAATTGTCGCTAAAGAAAGCAATCCTAAAGAAGTTGCTATCGATTCTACACACAAAAACAACGAATCTATTGAAGGTTTATATGAAACACATCCGGAATCCTACAATAGTGATGAATGCAATATTTCGGTCGAAATAAAAAAAGGAAAAAGCGGCTATACTTATTTTCTAAAAACAAAACTTCGAAAAATAAAAGGTATCGCCAATTTAACCACTAACGAATCCGGGGAAAAAATTATCGTTTTAGAAGGCATACAATGGGATGAATATGAGGGTGATATTAGCCGTGAAGAAGAAAATGATTCTGTAGCTGATTCAGAAGCAAATTCTCAACAATTAGAAATCCCTGTTGGAATTGGTGCGAGCTACACCAAAGATACGCTGACAATTCAGAATTATGGGAACGCTATGAATTCTTATACTAAGCTTTCAGAATGCGGGAGAAAGTATATACAGCTGATTAAGAGATAAATTATTTTAAAATTCCAAATTCGAATTAACTAAAGCTGCAAATGAATAAAATCCGTCAAATACTTCTCTTTTCAGTTTTACTTATCACTGTACTTACCATATTTATATTCTATCAAATAAAAACATATGTTCCACCTTATTTAGTTTGTGCAATGCCTGTACCGGCCTTTTGCGGAAATCCTGACTTAACAGAAAATGAAACAAAAGGAAGAGAGATTTTCAATTCGAATTGTGCAGCGTGTCACAAACTAGACGCAAGAAGTACCGGACCAGCACTTCGCAACATAGATTCACTTGTAATTACAAAATGGATGATTGGTAAAAACTACAAAATTGACAGTACTAAAATTGAGAAATTAGGATTAGATTATCACAGAACGATGTTTAAAGATTTTGTAAATGAAGAAAATCTTGCATTAATAATAGATTATTGTTCAAGAACACGTTATTAAATTCTAAAAATAAAAATCCCAAATCCCAAATTTCTACAATGCTGACGGAGGAAGGATCGCACAAGAAGCTCCCCATAGTAATTCTCCAATCTTTGTCGAGTTGCGTGTGCGATCCTTCCTCCGTCAAGGATGACAAACTGTACGAAAACAAAAAATCCCAAACCCCAACTAAAATTGGAATTTGGAATTTTTAAAATATTGGAATTTAATATTATCTAACCTTTGATCTGTTTCAAAGAAGTCTTAATACCTTTTATCAAAGATGAACTGAAACCATTATGTTCCATTTCGTTCAATCCTACAATTGTGCAGCCTTGTGGCGTTGTTACACGGTCGATTAATTGTTCCGGATGTACTTTTTCTTCTAATAACATTTTTGCCGCTCCTTTTACGGTTTGTGCCGCGATTGCTAATGCGGTTTGAGAATCAAATCCTATTTCGATTCCGGCTTGCATCGAGGCGCGAATATATCTTAAAGCATACGCGGTTCCGCATGCACCAAGAACTGTTGCTGCATCCATTAATTTTTCATCGATAACGGGAGCAGTTCCTAAATCCTGAAATAAATCAACGATTGGCAATGCTTTTTCTCTGTCCTTTTCAGGGAAAGAAATACAAGTTGCCGATTCGCCAAACTGTGCCGCAATATTTGGCATGATTCGAATTACCGGATATTCATTCTTTGTTTTTTCCTGAAGCATATCCAAAGACAAACCACTCACTGCCGAAGCAATAGTTTTCCCCGGAATTGCTGATAAAATTTCAGCTAAAACAACATCAACCTGATACGGTTTTATGGTTAAAATTACTACATCTGCTTCTTGAATATTATGTTTATTATCTGATGAAACTGTGATTCCGTATTCAGATAAATATTGAATACTAGCCGTATTTCTTCTCGTTACAGTAACCTGATTGTTTTTTGAGAACTTCGCAATTCCTAAGGCAATAGAAACCCCTAGATTTCCTCCTCCTATGATGTGTACTTTCATTCTGGTTGGTTTTTTGAATTATTTTTCTGGTAGCTTAATAGCCCATTTTTCGACGTGTAAATTACGCAGATTATACAGATTTTAAATCACTGCAATCTATCAATTTGTGGCAAAAATCTAAAAGTCAAAAATCATTCTGGCCATTATATTCTATTCTTATAACAACTTCCCTTTTAATAATAAAGAAGCTATCGTAAAATAGATCACCAATCCTGTTACGTCGACTAAAGTAGCCACAAACGGTGCTGATGAAGTTGCGGGATCAAGTTTAAGTCTTTTTAATAAAAAGGGTATCATAGATCCTGAAAGTGTTCCCCATAAAACGATAAACACTAACGAAAGTGAAACCGTTGCTCCTATCGCCAACCAATGTTCTCCATATTCATAAAGTCCGGTTTGCTGCCAAACCATGATCCTGATAAAACCAACAATACCTAAAATCGCTCCTAATAGAAAACCAGAAGCAATTTCTTTTTTCATTACATACCACCAGTCTTTAAGCGTAAGTTCTTTCAACGCCATGGCACGAATGATCAATGTTGCTGCCTGAGAACCTGAATTTCCTCCACTCGAAATAATAAGCGGAACAAATAATGCCAGAACTACTGCTTTCTCGATTTCTCCTTCAAAAAATCCCATTGCAGATGCGGTAAACATTTCACCAATAAACAAAACAACAAGCCATGTTGCTCTCTTTTTGACCATCTCGCCAAGACGCGTTTGAACGTATGGTAATTCTAATGCTTCAAGTCCCCCGAATTTCTGAATATCTTCAGTATCTCTTTTCTCGATTTCGTCTTTGATGACATCAATAATATCGTCAATTGTAATACGACCTACTAAACGTCCTAATTCGTCTACAACCGGAATGGCTTCCAGATCGTATTTATCCATCATTCTCGCTACCTCAACATCAGGTGTTTCAACGTTTACATGGTATAGTTTTCTAATATAGATATCAGAAATTTGTGTTTTAGTAGAAGTTGTCAATAAATCTTTAAGAGATAATCTCCCTTTAAGTCTGTTCTCATCGTCAACAACATAAATAGAGTGCACTCTGGAAACATTTTCGGCCTGAATACGCATTTCTTTCACGCAAGTAAGTACGTTCCAGTTTTCGTTGACTTTCACCAACTCTTTGTGCATGATACCTCCGGCAGTATCCTCGTCGTAACGCAATAAATCAACGATTCCTTTTGCGTGTTCTACATCCTGAAGTTCAGAGATTACTTCGGCTTTTCTGTCTTTCGAAAGTTCCCCAATAATATCTGCTGCATCATTGGTTTCCAATTCATCCAGCTCTTCGGCGATTTCTTTAGGCGAAAGTCTATTTAAGATTTGTTCACGTAAATCATCCTCTAATTCCAAAAGAATTTCGGCTGTTTTTTCGCTATCTAAAACCTTAAATATATAAGTTGCTTCATCAATGTCAATTTCATCAAGGATTTCAGCGAAATCGGCATGGTGCATGTCATTTAATAAAACCTCCAGCTCTTTGTTGTTTTTAGCTTGAATGAGTTGAGCTATTTCTTTAATTAGCTCTTTGCTGATTTTAAACTCCATCGGCTTCTATTTTTTGAGTCAAAACAATAAATTCCTCCACGCTTAATTGCTCCGGACGCTTATCAAAGATAGTGTCTAATCGCAATTCATCTGATAAATTTAATGTTTTCAAACTGTTACGTAATGTTTTTCGTCTTTGCTGAAAAGCAGTTTTTACAACCGTAAAAAACAACTTTTCTCCACACGGAAGGCTATAATCTTCCTTTCGGGTCATTTTCATCACACCCGACTTGACCTTGGGCGGAGGAATAAAAACGTTTTCATCTACCGTAAACAGATACTCAGTATCATAGAAAGCCTGGGCTAATACAGATAAGATTCCGTACGCTTTTGAGCCTTTTTTCTCGCATATCCTTTCAGCCACTTCTTTTTGAAACATTCCCGAAAATTCCGGAATCTGATGTTTAAATTCTAAAGTTCTAAAAACGATTTGCGTCGAAATGTTATATGGAAAGTTTCCAATTATGGCGAATTGTTTATTTTCGTAAACCTCGTTAATATTGTATTTCAGGAAATCCTGAGAGATAATTTTATCTTTTAATTTTGGATAATTTTCACCCAAATACACCACAGATTCGGTATCAATCTCGATCACGTGTGTATTAATTGGTTTGTCAAGCAAATACTTAGTCAACACACCCATCCCCGGTCCTATTTCTAAAACCTCATCGTATCCTTTCAGGCTTAAGGTATCTGCAATAGCTTTGGCGATACTTTCATCTTTCAGGAAGTGTTGTCCTAAATGTTTTTTGGCTTTTACTTTTTCCATTTTCTCTTTTGTTTGCCGTAAAGGCACTAAGCTTTTCTTACCATGAAGGTGCTAAAATGCAAAGTTTATTTCTATTTCTCTTTTGCCGCGAAGGCTCAAAGCCACAAAGTTCTATTTTTATTGTTTTGCCACGAATTGCACTAATTATCACAAATTTTTAAACTTAATAATCTGCGTTAATCCGTTTGATCCGCTTAATCTGTGGGCAATTTTATTTCCATTTAAAATGAGTTTGTAAACATCTCTTTTTATCTGAAAACCGAGACTGAAAACTAATTTCTAGTGTTCTGAAATCACTTCTAGTTCCGTTCTGAAAGAAAGCATTTTGTCAGCAAATAATTCTAAAGCTTCTTTATGAAATCTGGGCTCATCTTCTATATAATAGCGTTCCAAAATTTCTTTGTTATCGGCAACATATTGTACTGAGTACGTAATTCCGCCCATTTCTTCTTCAACCAAAACTTTTACAATTCGTGCTGATGAAAACTTTTGTGTAGCCAGAATTTCCGGTATGTGTTTTTCCTGCATCCATTTTAACCATTGGTCATGAACGCTTTCGTGTATATTGGTGGTAACGTTGTAAATAATCATTTTTCTCTAGATTTTAGACTTCTTAGACACTAGACTACTTAGATTTCAGAAAAGTCTAAAAATCTAAGTAGTCTAATAATCTAACGATCTATTTTTATAAATTCTTGTCTCCTCTTAATTCTCTGTATTTTTTTCTCGCATCAACAAAGTAAATACTATCCTGATGATTAAAAATTACCTTTTCATACAAAGGTTTTGCTTTTTCGGGATCATGCAATTCATCGTTGTAAATTTCTGCCGAAAAAAACAGCGCTTCATCAACATAAATTCCGTCGCTATGATTGTCTATGATTTGCTGATATTGGCTTAAAGCCGAACTAAAATCTTTTAAACCTTCATAAACTTTACCTAAACGCAACAATGTTACAGCTTCGATTTCCTGTCCTTTGAAATTCTTCAAAATGCTCTGAAACTGAGCAATTGCCTCGGGTCTTTTATTCTGATACATCAAAAAATCACCTTTTGCAAACTGCTTCAAAGCTGTTTGTGTCGAATCTGCAGCGGTATTATCATTAATCAATAAAAAATATTCAAGAGCGTCATTGGCAATCAATTGTGTGTTTGCCGCTTTCAATTCTTTAAATTGTTTTAAAGCCCATTCAAAATCGCCTTTGTAATAACTCGTTTTTGCCGCTTTTAAACTTGCTTCATGCGCCATTACATCATTCTTTAAATCCAACTGAATTTGCGAATAATAAATCAACGCCTGATTGAATTTTTCTTCTAAAAGCAAGATGTCCGCCAACTCCATCTTCGCATCTGCTTCTTGGTAACCATTCAAATTTAATTCCAGCGCTTTTTTAATAATTGCCTTCCCTTCTTCCGTCTTTTTAAGATTGAAAGCCAGGAAATGCGCCCGAATTATTTGCAAAGATAAGGTAAAAGGAGTTATTTCATAGGTTGTGAGCAATTGTTGTAGCTCAGCACTGATAATTGGATAGTCTTTTTCCTGTGCTTTATCAATTTTAATTTGCATTAAATACGAATTAGTCACAACCAATAAGTCTAAATCTTTAGTGTTTTGAAGAATGAAATTCAGAATTTCTTCTGCAGTATCCGTATCATCTTCGTTCATCGCAAACTGACTTAAATTTACAATACTCGAAAGTGATTCAGGCTCACGCTTATAAATGGCTTTTTCCTGAATAAAGGCTTTCCCAAATTCTTTTTGCTGTACATAAAACCAACTCAAATAGTGATTCCAAAACACATCCTGATCTTTTTGGGTTCTCAGAATTAAAGCTTTACGCATTGCATCTTTAAAAGCAGTGTTATCTGTTTCTCCACTCATGAAACGAGATAATTGGGTCTGAATTAAATTAGAATTTTGAGGATTATTATACGATTCTGTCAACAAAAGATCAATCATCTGATCGGTCTTTCCTAACTGTCCATACAACAATCCAATCTGGAAATTAAAATTGTAATTCGGCTGTACCTGCATTGCAGTTTGATACGCTTTTAAAGCATATTCTAACAATACTTTTTTCTCAAAAGAATTTCCGATTCCGTAAACATCATTCGGACTCGTTTTGATTTTTTCGATAGCCTGTTCGTAGTAGTTTTTGGCTTTGGCTTCGTTTTTTTGCAATTGAAAATTATATCCCAATTCTACTAAAAAAACACCTTGTTTATATCTGTTGTATCGATCCTGAATTGCTTTTTCGGCAATTGCGTATTGCTGCAATTGCTGATAACAATCAACGGTTCTTAAAAAATATTGCGTATTGGATGGTGCACTGGCTAAAAGCTCTTCATAGCTGATTTTAGCTTTTTCGAAATCGCCTTTATCGTAGTAATATTGCGCAAGTTGCTCATTTTGTGCTAATGCAAAAGTGGACCACAACAAAACGATATAGATAAAGATGTTTTTCATATTTCAGTTTTTTAGTAGCAGTCTTACTTTTCAGTCGAATAATCAGCGTCGTTACAAACTGGAACTGAATATTCTAAACTACAATAATTTTATGATATTTCGACGAACTCATTTTTTGTTTTTGATTTCCATACAATCAAAGCCAGACCAATTAAAATAAACGGAATACTTAATATTTGTCCCATATTTATTGGCATGCTGTTTTCAAAGGTTTCTTGATTTTCTTTAAAAAATTCAATTATAAATCGAGCTAAAAACAACAATGTCAAGAAGTAACCAAAAATCAATCCATCGGCTTTTTTAACTTTATCTGAATTATACATCCAAAATAAAATTACAAAAATCAACAAATAGGCAAATGCTTCATACAATTGCGTTGGATGCCTTGGAATCATATCGTCTCTTTGAAAAACAACTCCCCAATTTCCGTTTGTTGGTTTTCCGTAGATTTCAGAATTCATAAAATTTCCAAACCTAATAAAAGCTCCCGTAACCGGAACTCCAATAGCCATTTTATCTAAAAGCCATAAGAACTTAACTTTGTATTTACGGCAATATAAAACCATCGCAATAAGAACTCCAATTGATCCTCCGTGACTTGCTAATCCCTGATATCCAACAAATTTGTAAACTCCTCCTATTTTCTGAATTGGCAAAAGAATTTCTATTGGATGTTGTAAAAAATAAGACGGTTCATAAAAAAGACAATGCCCTAATCTGGCACCCAAAATTGTTCCAACGATTACATAAACCAATAAACTATCGAGATTATCTAATGATAGATTTTCTTTTTTATAAATGCTTTTTACTATGGCATAGCCTAATAATAATCCGCAGGCAAAAAGAGCTCCATAATATTTTAATGGAAAGCTATCCGTTATCATAAAAATAACCGGATCTACATTCCAATTCAAAACTCCATTCATCATACCCAATCTCTGTTTGCGGTTCCAGTTTACAGTCTCAGCGCAAACTGAGACTGTAACTGAAAACTAAATTAATTTATAATATCAAATCCACAGTAAGGGCGTAAGACTTCTGGTATTACGATTCCTTCCGGCGTTTGGTAATTTTCTAAAATTCCGGCCAAAACTCTTGGCAATGCCAATGAACTTCCATTGAGTGTGTGTGCCAATTGGTTTTTTCCGTCTTTGTCTTTGAAACGTAATTTCAAGCGATTTGCCTGGAAAGTCTCAAAGTTAGAAACTGAACTAATTTCTAACCAACGATCCTGCGCTGTAGAAAACACTTCAAAATCATACGTCAAAGCCGATGTGAAACCCATATCACCACCACATAAACGTAAAACTCTGTAAGGCAATTTTAATTCTTTCAAAATCTCTTTTACATGCTCAACCATTCCGTCAAGTGCTGCATAAGAATTGTCAGGATGTTCAACACGTACAATTTCTACTTTATCAAATTGGTGTAAACGATTTAATCCACGAACGTGTGCTCCGTAAGAACCTGCTTCACGACGGAAACATGGCGTGTAGGCCGTGTATAAAACAGGTAATTCAGTTTCGCTTAATAAAACGTCACGGAATAAATTGGTAACCGGAACCTCAGCAGTTGGAATCAAATATAAATCATCAATTGTTGAGTGATACATTTGCCCTTCTTTGTCCGGTAATTGTCCTGTTCCGTAACCTGAAGCTTCGTTTACCAAATGCGGAACCTGAACTTCATTATATCCTGCAGCTGTATTTTTATCTAAGAAATAATTGATTAAGGCACGTTGCAAACGAGCTCCTTTTCCTTTGTAAACCGGAAATCCTGCGCCTGTAATTTTTACACCTAGTTCAAAATCGATAATATCGTATTTTTTCACCAATTCCCAGTGAGGCTGCGCACCTTCATGCAAAACCGGAATGTCTCCCTCTTGAAAAACATTCAAATTATCGTCCGGAGTTTTTCCTTCAGGAACAATATCAGCTGGAAGATTTGGTAATGTATATAATTTATTGGTTAATTCGACAGCCAAAGCTTCTGCTTTCTCGCCTAATTCTTTACTTTTTTCTTTTAATGAAACGGTTTTTTCTTTTAAGATTGCGGCTTTAGATTTCTCTCCCGCTTTCATTAATTCGCCTATATCTTTGGACAATTTATTAGATTCGGCTAAAGTATTATCTAATTCAACTTGTGTTGCGCGACGGTTTTCGTCTAGTTGCACCACTTCTTCAACAACGCTTTTAGCATCGATATTTCGTTTTGCTAAAGCCTTGATTACTTTCTCCTGATTCTCTCTAATAAATGCGATTTGTAACATAGCTTACTTTTTATAACTATTGTATTTTTTTATAATGGAAGCAAATTTAAGGAAATGTTTCATAAGAATAAGACAAACTTTGAGAGGAAAAGCCATTTTGATGTTTATTCAGCAGAGATCCGTAAAGGTTTCGCAGAGATTCACTAAATTTTCATGTCTTTTCTTTGCGATGGATGGATTGAAAACAAAATGAATTAATTAAATTGCCCTTAAAAAATTACAATGATTCATATCGACCATTTTATCGAAGGTTTCTCCAATACTTTTAAAGAACTTCCTCAATCAGAACCCTGGACTATAACAAGCAATCTCAAAAGTATAATCGAAAAAATGATCGTAGATCTTGATACCGATTTTATAATTGAAAACAATATCGCTATTCATAAATCGGCAATTATAGAAAGTAACGTCACCATAAAAAGCCCTGCAATTATTAGTGCAAACTGTTACATTGGTGCAAATGCTTATTTTAGAGAAGGCGTTTATCTGGATAATTCCGTAAAGATTGGTCCGGGTTGCGAGATTAAAAGCAGTATTATTTGTTCAGAAACTGCAATTGCCCATTTTAATTATATCGGAAACAGTATTGTTGGCCGCAATATCAATTTTGAAGCAGGTTCAATTGCCGCAAATCATTACAACGAAAGAGCAATTAAGAAAATATCTGTACTTTATAATTCCGAAATTATCGAAACAAACTCTGATAAATTTGGATCGCTAATTGGCGATAATTCCAGAGTTGGCGCAAATGCTGTATTATCGCCGGGAACGATATTACTTAAAAATTCGGTTGTAAAAAGACTTGAGCTCATTGAGCAAGTTCAACCGGAGTAACATACAATAAACTCTTATTTATGTTCTACCAATAATTCTTTCAATTCATTGGTTTTTAAATAGGTAGCAAAACGTCCTGAAAGTAGTAACATTTCTCTCTCTTCGGGAGTAATTCTCAATTTGGTTTCAACATGTGAAGCATATTCGTATAGAAGTAAAATTTGCCTTGGTGATAATTCACTAAACTTTTCCTTGTTTAATGTAGCAACGATTACTTCACCGTCTTTATCTTTTTTGAAGGCATCTTCGCCAAATTTACTCAAAAGCTCTTGCTTAAAATTAGCATATAATCTTGCCCAACTGCTCGAATCGTCATTTGTATTCTTCAATTCAATTACTAAATCTTCATATGGCTGATCTTTCTCCAATTTTAATAAATGATCGCGAATAGTAGTAAATCCAATGATTTGATAATTTGAAACGGGTATTTTATAACGCTCAAATGTGTTTTCTACATCTTTATCAAAAGTCATGTATCGAGTTTGAACGGTGTATAAAGAAGCCGTTTCAAACAGTGAAATCAATCTAATTTTGGCATCAGTTACATACGGTGTTTTTTTTCCTTGTCCGAGACAATCAATAAAAAGTGCTTTCTTGTTTTTATCATCAACTTTTGTATCGTTATGAAGTAATTCGACTAAGGTTTTGTACCCCATATTGTCTGAAGCACCGCCATCGACAATACACAATATTTTGTCTTTGTTTTTTACTCCAAACTTCACTTTTGGAAGAACTCCGGGAAAAGCCGAACTTGCTGTAATGGCGTACGTAACCGGAAAATCGTAGCCATCGTTTATCTTATTTTCATTTAATGAAATTTCTGCTTTATTTGGAGCCAAAGATGAGTTGAGATTTAAACCTCTAATAATATGTGGCATAAACGGAATACGTTCGCCATTATTAAATGCCGTTCCGTTTGCCACAAACATGGGTAAAGAAGGGATTTGTTTACTATCTTTTGAAACAAAGAAATCCGACAATAACATTTGCGTTCCAAACTTGTTGGTATTATCGGGATTCGTTGCATCGTATTGTAAAATATCCGAATCTATTCGTTGCGTCATCGATATTTTATCGCCTTTTTCGTTTCGGCTATTGTTTAAAAGTGATAAAATATTTGCCGATTTATCTACGTAGTCTTTATATGCATCGGCTTTAGAAAAATAGAATTCGTTGAAGGTGCAATTGTCATAAAACAATTTATTCTTTAGAATCGTCAAATAATATCCCGCCGAAAAACAACCTCCCGAAACAGTGGAATAATAATCTATCTCGTTCAGAAAATTACGCTGTCCATCACTTTCCTTAATTTCTTCTAATCCTAAAAGCACACCCATACTAAAAAACTGCGCTCGGGAACCCCCTCCAGAAATACCAATTCCGAGCGCAATATTTGGGTTTTGAAACTTTTTATCTCTTTCCTGAACTGACTTATAATCGCTTAGTGAAACAGCAGGAATTGAACTATAATTGATTTCTGAAAATAGATTTATTTTATTTTGGGAAAATCCTATCTGAAGAAAAAGGAGAAACATTATCTGACTGTATCGATATCTCATTTTGACTTTTTTAAATCACAAAAAGCGAAGTTACAAGAAACTGAAACAAGTTAATTCTCAAATAATGAAATCTTTAACAATAAAGGCAATTCTCTAATTTACAGTAACAGTTTTTGTTGGAGACGATGTACATGTCCCATCTCCATTTTGAACTGTAATATCAGCTTTTACAGTATAAGTCCCTGCCGCACTATAGATGTGTGAAATAGAAACTGTAGTTCCGGCTGCTGTAACTGTCTCTGCAGGAGTACCATCTCCAAAAGTCCATTTAACAGTTTTTAAAGTATTCTTTCCTGAATATTCAACTGTAAAATCAATTTTCTTAGGATTTGTAGCATCTGTTGTGTGTTTTACTTTCTCGAATAGTGATTCTTCAACACAATCAATTCCTTTATCAAGTGCTTTTTCAAGTTCATGTTCACAAGAGAGACTTAAAGTTAGCAATGCAACAAAACACAAAATTGTAGCGGATTTTTTCATGGTATTTGATTTTTTTATTATTATTCAGATTGAAATTTTAACAAATATAATCAAAATATTACATGAATTATCTGACAATTATCACCAAAAGGCTTTTTTTATCAAATATTATACAATCTTAAAACAATGAAAACACCAATATATAAATATTAATTATTCCGCAAAGATGCCCAAAACTAACACAGAGTCCCGGAAAGTTTTTAATATAACTTAACGTTGCGTTACGTAAAACCTTAGTGTGATTTGTGGTAAAATAAACTCTGAGGTAAAAAACTAAGCGCGTTTTATCTCATGTCCAACAAATTCCTCCAAAACAGCAAACATATCATCTACAGAAAGCGATTCGAAATCCGGATGATTTTTCAGGAAATTAGCATTCAATGTAATTAGGTTTTCTTCTAATTCATAAAAAGTATCATTATTAAGCAAATCGCGCGTTGGGTTTACGCCTTCTAATTTTCCGCTTACAAATTTATTAAGCTTTACGCTGCTCATCAATTTGACTTTTTTGCTTTGTTGCTGAAACAATTCCAAGTGTTTCTCAGCACCAATCAAAGCCAAACCTTCTTCGATAAGTTCGTTTAATTCTTTATTCCAACCCGATCTATAGACAAACTGAGCAAAATTTCCTTCGGTATACTGTGACCAGTAATAATCAAGATAATAACTCATCAAAGCATCTTCATGAATAAATTCATCATCAACACCTTCTTCGCGCATTAAATTGATTACCGAAATATTGGAATGAATCACATCGTGAAGATTTTCACTATTCATTGCCGTTTCAGAAACTATTATTCTACCAAATTCTTCCATTTTGTTTTGTTTTGAGATTGTTTTGCAAATTTCAGATAAATTAAAACAGAAAAGAAATACTATCTGATTTAAATACGATCAGATCCCTCACTATTCTTTTTTTCATTCATTTTTGCCACTAAAGCTTTCAATCGCAAGGCGCTTTCTTTCTTTTCGGCCTGAAGTTTAGCCTTTTTTCTATTGAGCAATTTGGTATGCAAAGCCTTATTTTTGGTATTTTTTTCGGGTCCTTTTGCCATGATCGATTATTCTTTAATTTACAAATATAAAATATAAAAAAAACATTTCATTAGTCAAACAAAACTGTATGAGACAATTAGCTTTTATTCAAGACAATACCTTTTATTTAACTTAAAAAAATTAGTAAAAACCTTAATAATACACTATACTTTAGCACTTTTTTTAACCAAATCAAATGTTATTTCATGAAAAAAACATTACTTTTTCTATTGCCAATTGTTTTTAGTATTTCCTTATTTAGCTGCTCAACAAACGAAGCGGTTACATGTTATCTTCCTTCAAACACAACCACCAGCAACTCTCCCTTAGTTCCCGGAGGAACATTATTATTGAACGCCACTTCTACTTACAGTCCAGATGTAAGCTACAATTGGTCAGGACCTAATAACTTTCACTCCAATCTACAAAATCCAACTATTAATAGTGTCTTACCTTCTATGGCGGGAGAGTATAAACTAAAAACCAATAAAGGAATCTGTGAAAGTAGCGAAAGTACTGTTATGGTTGAAATTAATGCTCCAAATATCCCTTGTAATCCTGTTAAAAATACAATGGTTTTTGAAAAATTATCTCTTGGTCCGCTCAAATTTGGTTCTGTATACTCCTCCCATGTTAATGATGATTATTACATTACAGCAGGTTCATTAGAAGCGACTCTAAGAATAGAGTTTGCGAGTAATATAATTCCAATACCTGGAGTTTACAATATCTGCAGCACGTGTCCAACTTCTTTCATGAAAAGCAATGAAGTCTGCGTTAGCTTGAATTATGTTAGTTATTCTCATGCCAATAGTGGATTAGTGTATATATCCTCATTAAATGGAAAATTAACAGCTACTTTTTGTAATGTAATTTTCGAGCAGTCTCCCTTTACATTAAATTCATCTGCAACAATAACTGAAAATTAAAAATGAAAAAATTATTAATAATTCTACTTTTTACTTTCTCAAGTTCTTTTGCACAAAACTCATACATCGTTGACAACAAAGGAACCAAAACTTTTATTAGAGGAGAACTGACTGATGTTCTATTAGTCGATAAAAGAATATCCTATGTGAATGTGGGGAAAAGCTGGGAAAAGTATATTAAATTCAAAGATCTCGATTATGCAATAATTGGCCCAAGTTTGCTAAAATCATTTCATCTAAACCAGCAGAAAAAAGCAGAAGTTTATTTCGTTTTTGGAGAAAAACAAGACAAAAAGCTAATTGGTGTCGCCATAACTGTAACAACAACTCAAGGATCAATGTCGTCTTCCAGTACATTTTATGAATTATATGTTATTGATAACAATGAAACTGTTATCGAACAAATTGTTACAAAATCTGGTAAATCAGAAGAAAAAATAGAACGTCGAGGACAAATAGCGGCAATGATTAGGAAACATTTTTCTGACTGCCCGGATTTAATGACAAAACTTGAAAAATATGATATTCCGGACGAAAGAAATGAAACAATCTTATCCTTTTTTTCAGACACAGAATATATTAATTGCAAATAACCCCCTTAATAATGAAAAACCAAACATTACTTTTTATTAGCGCATTACTTTTCAATTTATCTATATATAGTCAAGCCCCAAGAGGATTTTATGCTTCAGCAGGTTTTTCCCAAACAAATTTAAAATCATCAGATTTACTTAATGAATCTAAACCCGGCTTTCTTATTGGGTTAAACGCTCTTATGGGCTATCATGAAAATTACAACTTTCAATTAGAGCTTGCTTACAGACAAAACACTTTAGATGTAAAATATGTTGAAGATACTTTCGAAGAAGTGAAAAAATCAAAATATAAATACTCTGATCTTACCTTTGGTTTTTACTTTAATTACTATATTTTAAAACCTGAAGAGGATGAATTCTTTTTGGGACCGCAGGCAGGTTTATTTGTGGCGGTAGTAGACCCTCTTACACCTTCTAAAGGCGCAGATGTTAATAACCAACAATACTTACCTTATTTGCTTAATGAATCTGATTTAACAAATTCGGCAAAATTTAATTACGGTTTTGGAATTGGTTTAACCGGGGGATATAATAATTTTAGATTTGACCTAAGATATAGTTTGGGTATGGCAAATTTATTACAAGATGTACAAGTGCATAGTTACGACGAATCGAATAATTACACAGGGCCAACTCTTGAAGGCAAAACCAACACTATATCATTTGGTATAAGTTATAACATATTTCATTTTAGAAAATAAGATTATAAAAGAATTCACATCATTTTTGTCGGCATGGATTTACAATCTGTGCCGTACAATTATGATCATTACATAAAATTAATTAAGTCCTTAATTATTTAGAAAATAAAAACCTCAACACAAGCTTTTATAAAAGTCAAAGTTGGATACTTAAAATCGGGAGGAATTAATGCTGTAATTACCCAACCTTTCCATATTATTAAAATACCAAAAACTAATAAAAAAGTCGTTTTTAAATAAAATCATGAAAAGTGTTGTTTTTTTAATCTGCTCATAAACAATATGACATAACTTTACAATTAAAAAACGACAACTATGAAAACCATCATTATAACAATTATTTCGCTTTTATCTTTTTCCATGTATTCGCAAAACCGATACGAACTGCAAGATGAAGGAAAAGACAAACTTTACCTTTTTGATTTCATTACACAAATGGCAGAAAGAAAAATAATTAAAACTGAACCCATTATTGTTCTTGATGGAAAACCCTATCGTTTTCAGGATTTAGAAAAAGAGAAACTTCCTTTGTATAAAAATCAAATCGAAAAAATAACCCTGCTTGACAAACAAAAGGGAATCGCTATTTATGGAAATTTCGCCGAAGCCGGGGTTGTAATTGTAACCACAAATAAAAAAGAGAATTCTGGCAGCCATGAATAATGTGTCTAACAAATTGAAAATGTTTTTAAACCATTCGTTCTTGAAACAATAATACAAACATGAACAAAAAACATCTACTGATTCTTGTCTTGTTAATTAGCTTCTTTTCTTATTCTCAAGAAAACAAAACAATACAAAAATTAAATACAGAACTTCAAAAATGTCTCGACGACACTGAGAATAATATGATGAATTGTACATTTGAATATTACAACAAAATGGACAATTTATTAAATATAACATATAAAAAAATCAGAACTACATTAAGCAAGTCAGAGCAAGAAAAATTAAAAAATCAGCAATTGTTCTGGCTTAAAAAAAGAGATCTGTATTTTAAAAAAATCGAAGCAGAAACAACAAAAGAACTTGATGGAGAAAATTCATCACAAGATTTCAGGATGATCTGTTCTCATGAAAATGCTTTATTTGTAGAAGATAGAATTATTGAATTAGAAAAAATATACTTCAAAAACTAGAACTTCAGCGCAATGAATCTTCCAAAAAACCTAACATTATTCTTTGTCTTTGGAATACTTTCGATTATTGCAGGGATAATTTATGCTATAATCCTAATCAACGGAAACTCTGCCGAAGATGGATTAATGGGAATTTACATTTTGTTTGGTTTGATTCCCGTTGGGTTTATCATATTGATTGATCGTTTTCTGGTTCGGAAATTCGGAAATCAAAAAGTGAATAAAGTTCAATTCTCTTTTCTTGCATTTATTGTCCTTTTATGGATTATAAGAGCGATTGCGAATTTTATAATCGATTAATATTTTCTCACAAATAATAATTAACGTTCTTTAGTTCAAAATATATTCTTCCGCCTCCACCACCTCCATTAAAAAACTAACACATAAAAAAAATGACAAAAATACATCACCTAAACTGTGTGAAAATTGTTTCTCCTGTTAACGATAACGTCTGTGGACATTGCCTTTTGATTAAAGAAAACGACAAACTCATTTTAATAGATACAGGAATAGGACTCTTAGACATTCAAAAACCATTAGAACGAATAGGGCAGCAACTTATTGATATGGTTGGATATCGCTTTAATGAAAATCAAACTGCCATAAAACAAATCGAAAAACTGGGGCTTGATCCTAAAAAAGTTACAGATTGTGTTATTTCGCATTTAGATAATGATCATATTGGTGGTTTGGCAGATTTCCCAAACGCAAACATTCATATTGGAATTGAAGAATATGAAAACTTCAATTCCGGAAGTCCTAGATATTTAAAAACACCATTATCTCATAACCCAACGATCAAGACTTATAACAAATCGGATTTCAATTGGTTTGGATTTGAAGCTAGAAAAATCAATACAAATACCGAAACAGAAATTTTTCTTGTTCCACTTTTCGGGCATACTTTAGGACATTGCGGCGTTGTTATAAAAACAGAAAAAGGATGGTTGTTTTATATTGCCGATGCCTATTACATGCGAATAGAACTAACTGATAACGATCATCCGGTGAATCAATTGGCCCAAATGAGAGCCGAAGACAATGATCTAAGATTAAGCACATTAGATAAAATCAGGAATTTGATAAATGAACATCCCGAAATTGAAGTTTTTGGATATCACGATATAGAAGAGTTTAACTTTTACAAGAACTAAACGAACAAACAAAAACCAACATGATGAAAAAAATGGAGTAACTATATAGTGATAATTGGAATAGTTTCACTCATTATTAGAAACATTGATTTACTAATCATTTTTTTTGAAAAATTGACAAAATGAACCCAACCTTCTTCTCCACCCAAGAAAAATTCAGAGAATGGCTAGAAAAGCATCACCAAGAAGAAACCGAATTATTGGTTGGTTTCTACAAAGTGAATAGCAAAAAACCATCTATGTCCTGGTCAGAATCTGTAGATCAGGCACTTTGTTTTGGCTGGATTGATGGCATTCGCAAATCTATTGATGAAGAAAGTTACACAATCAGGTTTACACCAAGAAAAAAAACCAGTATTTGGAGCGCAATAAATATCAAGAAAATCGAAGTACTTACAAAAGCCGGACTGATGAAAGAAGCCGGAATAAAAGCTTTCGAATTCAGATCTGAAGAAAGATCTAAAATTTACTCGCATGAAAATGAAGCGTATGTTCTCGATCCTGAATTCGAAAAGCAATTTAAAGCCAATAAAATAGCTTGGGAATATTTCAACAATCAGGCACCATCGTACAAAAAAGTAATAATTCACGTGATTATGAGCGCCAAACAAGAAAAAACCAGACTTTCCAGATTGGAGAAAGCAATAAAATTTAGTGCCGAAGGAAAACGAATGTTGTAAACACTATTGTTTTAATATAGTTTAAACTGTAACTTTATTCCATGAAAAAAGTTTTAGCTAAAAAGAGATAAACAATGGAAAAAAGAACAACCTTACAATACTACGTTTTAGATGTATTCTCCAATACAAGTTACAAAGGAAATCCGTTGTCTGTTGTTTTTACCGATGGTGATTTAGATTTAGAAATCTATCAAAACATTTCAAAGGAATTTGGTTATTCTGAAACTTCGTTTGTCTATTATTCTACCAAGAAAAAAGCGCTAAAAGTTCGTTCGTTTACTCCAACAGGTTTCGAAATAGATGGCGCAGGACACAATTTGTTAGGTGCTGTTTGTGGAGCGTTACTTAAAAATATGCCCATTTTTGAAGAACAGAATGAAAGTGAACGTTTTGTAATCATGAAAAATTCACCGATACCTTTAACGGTAAGTTTTGATCCTGTTACGCAAGATCCGGTGGTGCAAATGCATCAAAAATCGGCAGTGATCAAACAAGAAATTCCAACTTACAGAATTGCAGTAGCACTTGGTTTAAAAATTGAGGATTTAGATGTAAATGCTTTTGTACCTACAATAGTCAAAACAGAAGTCGCACACACCATGGTTCCCATAAAAAACAGTCAAGTGCTCAACAGTTGCATTCCGGACAATCAACTTTTAATCGAAATTTCGAAAGAATATAATTTTGAAGGATTCTATTGTTTCACCCTTTCTGACGAAAATCAGGAACATGTGGTCGAAACTAGATTCTTCAACCCAATAATTGGCATAAATGAAGATCCTGCAACGGGAACAGCTGCCGGCCCTTTAATTGGTTTTTTAACTCAAAAGAAATTCACCAAATCAGACAAAGAGTATAAGATTTTGCAAGGCGTAAAATTAAAGCAGCCTTCGGTGATTGAAGTTATGAATCGCGACGAGGATATTTTGGTTGGCGGTTCATCGATTATAACAATGAAGGGGGAACTTTATTTATAAAAAAATAATTAATGCCAGATTTTAAAAATAAAACTTGGATTCTAAGTGATTTCATCAAATTTGTTCAGGCAAAAAAAGATCGTTCATTAAACTATAATCCCAATTATACCTATGATATATATGCCCCAAATAACGATGATCAACTTTCGCCTGAAACAATTATTTACGTTGGAAATACGGTTGAAGTTGATGACAATGACAAAGAAATTTATCCCGATATTGTCATAAAAATGGATTATTGGTTCGAATATTCCTGCGATAACTTTCAGGATGTTATTGATTTGGCTACTTCACAAAATGCTAATGTAAATACCTATAAACTAACTGAATGCTTAAACTATTATAGTAAACACGATACTTTTTTAGATCTATAAATAAAAAAACTGCATTAAATAATGCAGTTTTTCTTTTTCTATTTCTTAATCTCTTTTGGAAATGTTTGCTTTTGCTCTGGCGGAATTCTTTTCTTTAAAAACAAAATTTGTCCCAAATGACTTGATTGATGCTCCATAACGTGAAACCAACAATATTGATTTGTCCAGTCATATCTTGTCTGAACTTCAGCAAACCATGCATCGTCTCTTTTCTTTAATTCTGAAATGGTTTTTGCCCTCACTTCATTATAGATATCTAAATAATACTGTATATCGTGACCTTTAAATTCATCTCGCCCGCCTTGATCTAAGTCCAGAGCTTTTTGCCATATCTTCTTTTCTTCTTCGTTAAAACCTCTGTTCTCGAAAGTAAAAACCTGATAATACTTTTCGGCAGCAGCCAAATGCATTACAAGAGCTCCAATTCGGTTGGCTTGATCATCATGTAGATAATCAATTTCGTATTGACTCATATTTTTAACCGTTCTCTCTACACGACCTTTAAGATCTTCGAGCATCGAAATCATGTCACCAATTTTAGGCGAAGCTCCTTCGACATTTCCAATCTTCGCTTCTTGTCTTGGCTTGATACCGGTTCCTTCTAATAGTAAACTGTTTTTACCATCAACACTGGATTTGTCCAAAGAAATTTTATATTCTTTAACTTTAACAACATTGTCTTTCGATATTCCAAAACCCCATTTCGGAATGTTTCCGTCTTTTATTGGAGTTTCAAAACTTGAATTTAAAACCGCTAAAGGCTCAAAAACACCTTTGTCATTTTCGATAAGTAATTCAAATTTATCAAAATAGAATTTGCCGTTATACAAACATAATCCTCCAAAACTTAGTGATTTGCTATTTGCATCAATCGTTCCTTCGACAGTATATGATTGCCATTCTTTTGATTTTACTGGTCTGTCGCTCATATTGTCAAAAAAACCGTCTTCATCGTTTTTAGTATCCACGCGTGCCCAGACTCCTGCCCACGATTTCGGTTCTGTAGTTTCTACTTTTATGGAAGCGATTACTCTGAATTTTTTCTTTACGGAAGTTTGAATATCAATTGTCTGATTGAAGGAAGTCCAATCGCTCGAAACAACTTTTTGTGTCTGCGCCTGTGCCAAAGCAAAACTCAGAAACAATAATAACTTTGCTATCTTTTTCATTTTTATATGTTTTAACTTTCTTTTGTAAAGATATACTGTTTATTTAAGACTATAAATAATTATTCATTCGAAAATTCTTTCAAATCATAAATATTGTCCATAAAAAAAGCTGCATCGTTTGATGCAGCTTTTTTTATATTCAAACCAGAAAATTAAACTTTTTAGTTCGTTTTCATCGGTGGTAAATCGAATGCGATTGATTCGTGCTCAAAGTTGTTACGGTGTCCACCATCGCAAAATGGTTTGTTTGCAGATAATCCGCAACGGCAAAGTCCTAATGCAGATCTTCCTTGAAGTCCGTAAACTGCTCCTTCAGAATCCATGATTTCGAAATCACCTTCGATTTTTATAGATCCGTTTTTATTGATGATTAATTTTGTCTTGCTCATAACTTGTTTTTGTTTTTTTCGAGAGCAAAGATTGCAAAATAAATTTTTAAGATTTTAATTGAAGTGCTAGTTTAAACTGGTTCTATTTTATGGGGTTTTACCGCAGAGGTTTTCGCGGAGATTTTATGGGTTGGGTTGAAATAATCGTGCAAAGGCGCTAAGACGCAAAGTTTCTTGCTTTTGTCAGGCTGAGCGAAGTCGAAGTCCCGCAAAGTGATTCAGCAAACGGAGCTTCGACTTCGCTCAGCCTGACAAACGAAATCATTCTTATGAAAACTGTTTTTTTAGCCCCGATAGAAGTGGAAATCCTTTTGTGCCGGGATTCGGCACAAAAGATTGGAACGGATAGCGGGATTAGCTCCTAAAAAAACTACTAAGAAATATCAAATCAGTTTCGCGCAAAGACACAGAGCCGCAAAGTTTTTCCTTGTTTAAAAGTGCAATTAAGCGCCAACTTTAAATTAGACTTTGCGCCTTTGCGTCTTTGCGAGATTAAAAAACTTTTGTGAATCTTTGCGAAAAGCTTCGTGAATCTCTGCGAAACTTAGAATTCTCAATTCTATTGCTTATTTTTGCACTCAATAAAATTGAGTTATGATACAAAATCCAAAGAGATATACTATTACGGCAGCATTGCCTTACACCAACGGACCTATACATATTGGGCATTTGGCGGGGGTTTACGTGCCTGCAGATATTTATTCGAGATATTTACGTTTGCAAGGAAAAGACGTTGCGTTTATTTGCGGAAGTGATGAACATGGCGTTGCAATTTCGATGAAAGCCAAAAAAGAAGGAATTACACCACAAGAAGTTATTGATAAATATGACGGAATTATTAGAAAATCATTCGCTGATTTCGGAATTTCGTTTGATAATTATTCTCGTACTTCGGCTAAAATTCATCATGATACGGCTCAGGAATTTTTTAGAAAACTGTATGATAATGGTGATTTTATTGAAGAAACAACAGAGCAATTATACGATGCAAAAGCAGATCAGTTTCTTGCAGACCGTTTTGTTGTGGGAACTTGCCCAAAATGTGGCAACGACGGAGCTTACGGAGATCAGTGCGAAAATTGCGGATCGACTCTAAACGCAACAGATTTGATTAACCCGAAATCAACAATTACCGGAGAAACTCCGATTTTGAAATCTACAAAACACTGGTTTTTACCTTTGGACAGATATACTGAATTCTTAACAGAATGGATTTTGGTTGGACATAAAAACGACTGGAAACCTAATGTTTACGGACAAGTAAAATCGTGGGTTGATGGCGGACTTGAACCTCGTGCGGTAACGCGTGACCTTGATTGGGGAATTGATGTTCCGGTTGAAGGTGCAGAAGGAAAAAAACTATACGTTTGGTTTGATGCGCCTATCGGATATATTTCGTCTACGAAAGAATGGGCAGCGCGCGAAGGAAAAGACTGGGAACCATACTGGAAAGATGAAGATACGAAACTGGTTCACTTTATTGGGAAAGACAATATTGTTTTTCACTGTATCATTTTCCCTGCGATGCTTAAAGCCGAAGGAAGCTATATTTTGCCGGACAACGTTCCTGCAAATGAGTTTTTGAATTTGGAAGGAAATAAACTTTCGACTTCTAAAAACTGGGCAGTTTGGTTGCACGAATATTTAGAAGAATTTCCGGAGAAACAAGACGTTTTGCGTTATGCTTTGACTGCAAATGCTCCTGAAACACAAGACAATGATTTCACTTGGAAAAGTTTCCAATCTAGAAATAACAATGAATTAGTAGCAATTTTTGGAAACTTCATTAATCGTGTTGCCGTTTTAGTCAACAAAAATTACGACGGACATATCCCAACTCCAAATGAATTTACAGAACGTGATGAAGCGACTTTGACAGAATTAAAAGCTTATCCAGCCGTGATTTCAAGTTCGGTTGAACGTTACAGATTCCGTGAAGCTTTGGGCGAATTGATGAATGTTGCTCGTTTAGGAAATAAATATCTTGCAGAAGAAGAGCCTTGGAAAGTTATAAAAGAGAATCCGGAGCGTGTAAAAACTCAATTATATGTAGCTTCACAAATTGCTGCTGCTTTGAGCATTTTAGCCGAACCATTTTTGCCTTTTACTGCGGCTAAATTATCAAGAATATTAAAAAACGAAGGCAAATTGAAATGGAACGACGTTTCTGAGAATTCAGATTTAATTCCATCAGGACACCAAATTGGTCAGAATGAATTACTTTTTGCAAAAATCGAAGACGAAGAAATACAAAAACAAATAGATAAATTGGAAGCTACAAAAACTGCAAATCTTGCCGAAAATAAACAACCAGAACCTCAAAAAGAATTGATTCAATATGAGGATTTTGCTAAAATGGATTTACGCGTAGGAACAATCATTGAAGCAGAGAAAATGCCAAAAGCAAACAAACTTTTGGTACTTAAAATTGATACAGGAATCGACGTTCGTACGATAGTTTCGGGAATTGCCGAAAGCTTTTCGCCAGAAGAAATTATTGGTAAACGTGTTACGGTTTTAGCAAACTTAGCGCCAAGAGCTTTACGCGGAGTTGAAAGCCAAGGAATGATTTTAATGACAACAAACGCCGAAGGAAAATTAGTATTTGTAAATCCAGATACTGACGCTCCAAATGGTGAAACGATAAACTAGCTTTTTTTGTAAAAGGTTAGATGGGAAATGTTAAAACATGGGAAATTTCTCATGTTTTTTCTTTTTAGTCGAGTTTATAGTCGTAAGTTTGTTTTGCAAAACATTCATACCTCTAGGAGAAATCCTAAAACTTATTACGTAAACATAGCGGAAACCACGCCATGGTGAAGGGAATGGAAACTACCTAAAATCATTTGTAATGAATGTTTTGCACACCTAAAGCGTGGTTTTCGTGTACCTAATATTTTCTATGATGCAAAAAGAAAATGAAAAAACATCAGAACCTGATGTAATGTGTGCAATGGCAAAATTTCTTTCAGACCTTTGGTTTGAAGATGATTTTAGAGATCAACCGGAACATTTGTCCGAAATTTTCGAGACAATTTTACTAACCGAAATGGGCGATGACCAAGATCTCCGAATCAAAATGGTAAGTTCGATTAGAACAAGTAAAATGTTGGCAAATGCGCTTGGTCCTTTTTCGGATATGGAAATTAACAATGCCTGCAAGAAAATTATGAATGCATAATACCACTCAAAAACAAATTTAATCCTATTTTTTATTATCAAGTATAATTTGAATGTGCCGTTAGGCAATAGCATTTAAACATTTTACAAAAGCGTGAAACGATTAATATTAATTGATTCATGCTTTTTTCAATTCATAAATTATACTGAAAATATTTACAAAAATTAGCTTCCATCGATTAAAAGTAAGACATTCGCTTCAAAATATAAATTATGGAGCTATTAAACAACTTACCTTACTTACTTACATCTTTTTGGTATATAGCCATTCCAACAACTTTAATTTTTATTATTCAAGCCATTATAACCTTCACAGGCTTAGACTTAATAGATAATATAGAATCGGATTTTGACGCTGACTTGAATAGCGGAAGCAGCGATTTTCAACTTTTTTCCTTAAGAAACTTAATAAATTTTCTTTTAGGATTTAGCTGGACTGGAATTTCCTTCTACAAAACTATTAATAACCAACCATTACTTATCATTTTGTCTTTAATAATGGGAGTGCTATTTGTTCTTCTTTTTTTCTTCATTATCAAACAGGTTCAAAAATTAGCCGAAGATAATTCCTTTAAAATCACGAATACACTACACAAAACAGCCGAAGTTTATTTAACGATTCCAGAAAACAAAAAAGGGAAAGGCAAAATTATGATTAGCGTAAATGGCGCATTTCATGAATTAGAAGCTATGACAGAAAACAATCAAATTACATCCGGATCAGTAGTAAAAGTGATCAAAATAGAAAACAACAATATTTTAATAGTAGAAACAATTTAATATGATAAATATGAATCCAATAATTTTGATTGCCGTTGCTGCAATCGTTTTATTTGTAACAATTTCGGCACTAATATCAAGATACAAGCGTTGCCCCTCTGATAAAATTTTAGTGATTTACGGAAGAACTGGCGGTACATCTGCAAAATGTGTTCACGGTGGAGGAGCTTTTATTTGGCCAGTAATTCAAGATTATGCGTTTTTAGATTTAAAACCACTTTCTATCGAGGCGAACTTAACAAATGCTTTAAGCCGACAAAATATCCGAGTAGATGTTCCTTGTAGATTTACAATTGCTATTTCTACAGAATCTGATAGTATGAATACTGCAGCTGAAAGACTTTTAGGATTATCATCTGAACAAATTCAAGAACTTGCAAAAGACATTTTATTTGGTCAACTACGTTTGGTAATTGCAACAATGACGATTGAAGAAATCAATTCAGACCGAGATAAATTTCTAGATAATATTTCAAAAAACGTCGACAGTGAATTAAAGAAAATTGGTTTAAAATTAATAAACGTAAACGTTACAGACATTAAAGATGAATCTGGTTATATTGAGGCATTAGGAAAAGAAGCCGCCGCAAAAGCTATTAACGAAGCAAAAATTAGTGTTGCGCAACAAGAAAAAATCGGAGAAACTGGTAAAGCTCTTGCCGACAGAGAAAAAGACACTCAAATAGCTGAAACACATAGAGACAGGGATGTGAAAATTGCAATTACACAAAAAGACAAAGAAATTAGTATTGCAACAGCAGTAAAAGACGAAACGATTGGAAAAGCAGAAGCGGCAAGAGATACACGAGTAAAAACATCTGAAGCAAATGCTATCGCAATACAAGGAGAGAATGAGTCAAAGATTGCAATTGCAAATTCAGAGGCACTACGTAGAGAAAAAGAAGCTGAATCAATGCGTATTGCAATAACAGCAGAGAAAGTTCAACAAGCAAGAGCATTGGAAGAATCATATGTTGCAGAACAAAAAGCTGAATTGGCACGTTCTGAAAGAGAGCGTTCTACACAAATTGCAAACATTGTAGTTCCTGCTGAAATAGCAAAACAAAGAGCAATTATTGAGGCGCAAGCCGCTGCAGAAACAATAAGAGAAAACGCTAAAGGTGAAGCAGATGCTATTTTTGCTAAAATGGAAGCTGAAGCCAAAGGTCTTTTCGAAATATTAACTAAACAAGCTGAAGGTTATAAAGAGGTTGTTGCCGCTGCCGGCGGAGATCCGACCAAAGCTTTCCAATTATTGCTTTTAGAGAAACTTCCTGAATTGGTTAGAACTCAGGTCGAAGCTGTTAAAAATATTAAAATCGATAAAATTACAGTTTGGGATTCTGGAAATGGTCAAGGAGAAAATGGAAATTCGTCAACTGCGAACTTTGTTTCAGGAATGATGAAAACAGTACCGCCATTGAACGATTTATTTAATATGGCTGGACTTAATCTACCAACTTACCTAAAAGGTGAAGATACTCCAAAGGTTCTCCCAGTAATTGAAGCACCACAAAAAGAAGAATAACAATTTATCTTTTATTATAAATTCTTAAATTGCGTGAACTTTGATTCACGCAATTTTGCTTTATAAAGTTTTTAAACATACCGAAATGGGCGATGACCAAGATCTCCGAATCAAAATGGTAAGTTTGATTAGAACCCGTAAAATGTTGGCAAATGCACTTGGTCCTTTTTCGGATACGGAAATCAACAATGCCTGCAAGAAAATCATGAATGCATAATACCACTCAAAAACAAGTTTAATCCTAAATTTTATAATCAAGCACAATTAGAAATGTGCTGTTAGGCACTAAAGGTTGGTACAAAAAAAGAATTGCAATAGATTTAGCGTGCCGTAGGTACGCATGAAAATCGTTTTGATGCGTACCTACGGCACGCCACGGAATTTTTTAACCTAATCTTTTCTACCAATCATTTGTGCCTAATGGCACATTTTGATTCTTGATTTGCATTTTTAAATTAAAATTCTACATATTTCTTTCCTGATAAAATAGGGGTTTTATTTTATGTTTCTTTTTTTGCAAAAGAAAAAATAAGATCTTCGCCAAAAATTTAAGTACTTTATCAATGTTAAAAAAATTACTTTTCACCTCTCTGTTTTTAACCTATTTAACGTCTTTTTCTCAAGAAGTAGTTCACTCTACTCCTGTTGTATTAAAAAACAATCGTGATGTTTTTCAAACCGTTGACAATGACAAAAAACAAGTTACTTTATTTATTAGCGACAAAATAAAAGTTAAGGCTTTTCTATTAAACGATTTATTGCAAATTACAGACAGTATTTCTACAGAAAGACCAGATCGTAAAAAATTTACAGAAATTATTGGTTACAATACCAATAATTCTAATGTTAGATTATTTTGGTCGTCAAGAGATCGAAATCTGATTTTTACACAATTGTACGATTTTAAAACCCGAAAAATAACGACTGAACAAACCACTTTGTTTGCTAATAATGAAGAAGTATTAGAAAGTTTTAGTTCAAAAAACAGATTTTACAGTTTAAGTCTTGTAAAACAAAGTAACATCCTTAAGCTTCATGTTTTTGATCAGGATGGAGATCACGAAACAAAAATTATTAATTTTAGCAATTATCGATTTTACAAACGTGATAATAGCAAAACAGATCTTTATGGTGTTTTTGAGGAACCTCTATTACCTTATGAAAATTCATTTTCACTTCAAAATATTACCACCGAAAATCCAACATCTATAACAGACGGAGCCAAAAAAAGAAAGTGTTATTTTAATGAAAATCAATTAATAATAACATTGGATTCAAATATCGATTTTACTCAAATCTATACAATTGATCTCAAAACTTATACTGTAACAGAAAAAGTGATTCAAAAACCTCTTATTATGGGTGGTGTTCTACGTACCAGTTTGAATTCTAATTCTTTTCTTATTGATAATAAACTTTATCAGATAAAAACCTCTCCGGATCAATTTTATTTCACAATAAAAGACCTTGACGGGAATGTTTTAAAAGAATTCAATGTTACAACAGAAACTCCTATTGATTTTAAAAACTCAGAAATTAGTGTCGTGGGCAGTGATTTTGGAGGAACACGAGTTTTAGAAACCAGTTCGCAATTCATTCGAAAAATAAACAAATTAAGTCCTGGGATTTCTTGCTACCATATTGGAGAAAATACATTAATTACTCTGGGAAGCGCGTCTGAGACTAAACAAGCAATTACTCCTATGTATTTGGGCGGCGGACTAATTGGTGTAGGCCTTAGCGCAGCAGCCGGTGGGATAATGGGGTATTATAATTCGACTTTGAGTAATTTTAACTCTTATTCTAATAGAAAAGTAGTAAAAATAGATTGCCTGTTTGACAAAGATAATAATCATGTAAAATCTGAATTGCAGCCTTTAGCATTTGACAAAATCAGAACATTTTTTGACGCTTATAAAGATGTTTCTTCTCAAACTTTATTTAAAATGGAGAACTACTATTATTTAGGGTATTATGATAATAGAATAAATGAATATGTCATTAGACGATTTGCTGATTAAAAACAAAAATCCAGATTTAAAATTCGGGATTCTTTTTCTACCAACATTTAGTACCTAAGAATAGATTTTCTTTTTTTTTGCTAAAGAAAAATAAGATCTTTGTTATCCTATGAAAATTACCAAACCAAGACTAGCCTTAATCTGTGGAATACTTTGTATTTCGATCTTCCCAATATTGATAAAACTGAAATTGGCGCCAGGATTAATTTCGGCTTTTTACCGAATGACTTTTGCGATGATTTTACTTGTGCCTTATGTGCTGATTACAAAAAGCTTCAAATTACCAAAGACAAAATTCTTGCTTTTAGCAATGCTTTGCGGGATTTTATTCTCTTCGGATGTTGCTGTTTGGAATATCGCTATTCAGGATTCAAGCGCGACTCAGGCTTCGTTGTTGACGAATTTATCGCCGCTTTGGGTTGGAATTGGTTCTTTCTTCTTTTTGAAGATAAAACCCGCTACAAATTTCTGGATTGGAACTGCAGTTTCATTATTCGGAATGATCACTTTGGTTGGTTTTAGCTTTTTTATGGATTTGAATTTTGATCAGGCTTTCTTGTTTGCCGTTTTATCCGGAATCTTATATTCGATTTATCTTTTAGTGAGTAAAAAAGTACTTTCAGATGTTGATGTTTTATCCTTTATGACGATTAGCTTATTGGCTTCAAGCATTTATTTGGGAATACTTTGCTATTGCTTAGATCAGCCTTTTACCGGATTTTCTGATACTGGTTGGTTTGTGTTAGTACTTCAAGCAGTTATTTGTCAATTGTGTGCCTGGCTTTCGATTAGTTATGCAACGCAACATATGCGTGCAACACGCGTTTCGCTAAGTTTATTGAGTCAGGCTGTAATTACATCTATTTTAGCTTGGTTGTTTTTGGAAGAACAAATAACTTTACAAATGGTTTTCGGCGGAATCATTTTACTTCTTGGAATTAGAATTACGTTTTACGACAAAACTATTTCATTAAAAAGACTGTTTTCTAAGAATTAAGGATTGAGAAATGGCACTCGGATAATACGGATTTAAACAGATTTATCTTTTAGTCTCTCGCAGATTAAACAGATAATTTTTAAAATCTCTGGCAAAAAAAAGTGATCATTCGTGAATTCGTGGCAAAAAAGTTTCACGCAGATTGAAAAAGATTTAAGCAGATATTTTAATAATCTTTAAAATCATTTAATCTGTGTCAAAAAAATTCGTGAATTCGTGACGGAAAAAACCTGAAACAAAGAAAACCTGAAACCTGAAACAAATCTGCGTCCAGCAGAAAACCTGAAACTAAAAAAACAACATCTTTATGTTACATAAAAGCAAAATACCCAATTTAAAAGTAATCGCATTTGATGCCGATGATACTTTGTTTGTAAACGAACCATACTTTCAGGAAACTGAACACAAATTTTGTGCTTTGATGGAAGACTATCTTTCTCATCAGGGAATTTCGCAGGAATTATTCAAGATCGAAATTGAGAATTTACCTTTGTACGGTTACGGAATCAAAGGATATATTCTTTCGATGATTGAAGCTGCGATGAATATTTCGAACAATACAATTCCGATTGAGGTAATTGAAAAAATCATTCAATATGGAAAAGAATTACTCGAGAAACCTATTGAACTTCTGGACGGAATCGAAGAAACGCTACAATCTTTACACGGAAAATACAAATTGGTTGTTGCCACAAAAGGCGACTTAAAAGACCAGCATAGCAAATTGCATCGTTCTGGTTTAGGGCATTATTTTCACCATATCGAAGTAATGTCAGACAAACAAGAAATTGATTATCAAAAACTATTAGGGCGTTTAGATATTCAGCCTCATGAATTTTTAATGATAGGAAATTCATTGAAATCTGATGTATTACCCGTTTTAGAAATTGGAGGTTATGCCGTTCATATTCCGTTTCACACCACTTGGGAACACGAAAAAATCAGTCATAAGGTAGAACATGAACATTTTAGTTCATTCGAAAAAATTACAGAAATAGTTCATAACTTACTATAATGAAAACACTTTTAGATTTAGAAAACTGGAATAGAAAAGAGCATTTTGCGCATTTCTGTAAAATGGAAGAACCTTTTTTTGGCGCTACTGTTGAGATTGATTGCACAAAAGCGTACCAAACTGCCAAAGACCTTAAAGCTTCTTTTTTCATTTATTATTTGCATAAAACCCTCGTTGCTGTAAACTCAATCGAAAATTTCAGATACCGAATTGATGAAGGCAAAATTTATATTAATGACCGAATTGATGCTTCGGCAACAATTGGACGTGAAGATGGTACTTTTGGTTTTTCTTTAATCGAATACAATTCAAATTTTAGAACATTTGAGCAAAATGCCTTAAAAGAAACAGAACGAATTCAAACCACAGCCGGAATTTTTACAAGATCGTTTGATAATGATAATGTTATACATTTCTCGGCAATTCCGTGGTTAAACTTCACTTCGCTTTCTCACGCCAGAAGTTATACTTTTCCGGATAGCTGTCCTAAAATCTCATTTGGCAAAATGATGACTTCAGAAACAGGAAAAAGAACAATTGCTATGTCAGCTCATGTTCATCATGGTTTAATGGACGGATTACATTTGGGACAGTTTGTTGATATGCTTCAGGAATTAATGAACGAGTAACAAAAAACTCTTACCTTATTCTGTTATACTTATAACTTATTGAGGAGGTTATTTCTTACAATTAATTGTTTGTTTGGGGAAAATTTAAAATCTCAAATGACTATGAAAAAAATTGTAACAATGCTAGCATTTTCGGTAGGTCTAGCGAATCTGCATGCACAAAGTGCCACAGAAAAAACTACAGAAAATAACTACAACAAGTGGTCTATTGAATTAGATGGTGGAGTTAATAAAGCTCAGAAACCATTTACGTCTGGTTATTTCACTTCTACTCCAAGCCCTTATGTTGCCAACTTGGGAGCAAGATATATGTTTAATAACAAATTTGGTTTAAAAGCTGATTTAGGATACAACAGTTTTACAGGAAAAAACAATTCAATAGATTTTGATTCAAAATACTATAGAGTAGATTTACAAGCGGTTGCAAATCTGGGCCGAATCATGAACTTTGAAACCTGGACAAATACACTTGGACTTTTAGGACATGCTGGTTTTGGAGTGGGTCAAATAGAACACAAAGACTTAGATGTAAAAGACTGGGTTGGTAATTTTATTGCCGGTGTTACGGGTCAAATCAGACTATCGAATAGAGTTGCCTTAACTGGTGATTTCTCTACAATAGTTAATGCTTCTCAAGATTATACTTTTGATGGTGCATATCTTCCGGACAACAGAGGCTTTTCAGCACTTATGTTTACTGGAACGGTTGGATTAAATGTTTACTTAGGTAAAAACACAAAACATGCTGACTGGGTAGTTGTCTCACAAGATGTTGATCTTTCTCCACTTGAAAGCAAAATTGCTGACCTTGAAGCTTTAATAAGCAAAATTCCGGAAAAACAAGTTATTATCGAAAAACCTATTACTAATACAATAGTAAATGATAAGGATCTAATAAAAGAAATGATCAATGCTAAATATTATAGCGTTTATTTTGATTTTAATAAAGCTACTCCAATAGAAAACTCTACTGCAGCTATTGATGTTGTTTTAAATTATTTAAGAAAAAATCCATCTGCATCGCTTGATCTTATTGGATATGCTGATCAGGTTGGCAGTTCAGAGTATAATACTAAATTATCAAATACCAGAGCTAACAACATTAAAACTATTTTTGAAAAAGCAGGTATTGCATCTTCAAGATTAACTGTTATCGCTGACGGAGCTGATACTTCTATTCAAAAAGATTCAGAAGAAGCCAGAAGACTAGCACGAAGAGTTACTTTTAGAATAAAATAACTAATCGATTAAAGCTAAAAACTAAGCCCTGAAGGAAATCTTTTAGGGCTTTTTTTATGTGTTAAAATTTAGTTTAAATCGTAAATCTCTATTAAATACAATTATTAGCCAAGCTTCAAATGAATAACTAATAATTTATACACACATAAATCAGTAATCATAAAACAAAAAATGATACATTTGATATGATTTATTGGTGAAAACGCATGAAAAATACCTTCCTATTCTTCCTTCTATTATACAAATCAATAGTATTAAGCCAGACAATATTGAATTCTTATCCTGTAAACATGAGAAATTCAGGAGGATATGGTCAGATTTTAAATATTGAAAATGCAAAAACGCACGATATATTTGCTTTCATTGCAGACGACAAAAATCTTAGCGTATTGCAATATAATAAAGCATTGTTCTTAACAAATGAACTAAAGACTTCCCGAAGCAATATAGAAGATAAATTAATAATTGGATATAGCTTTGACGAAGATCAAAATCCAACTCTATATTGGTCTACAGAAGATTTTAAAAGTATTGTCCTGATTAAGTACGATATGATCAACAAGACTATTAAACCTTTAAAGTTTAGTTTCCCATATTCAAAACAATATTTCATAGCTACATTTCAAAAAAATAACATTTTCTACATCCTTTCTAAAGACAGTGCAGAACAAACATTAACACTGTACAGGTTTAAAAATGATACTGTCGAAGAAAAACCGCTCGACTTTTCTACTTTTACTTTTCAAAATAAAAACACACAATTTCTAACTTTCAATCAATTTATTAGAGATTATCCTATTGAAAAAATTGAAGTAGGAGATTATAATCCACTTTCCAGAAGCATTAAAAAAAGCAAAGTATATATGCTTGATAACACGCTCATATTGACATTTGACCAAAATCCTGCAAAAACGCAAATATTCGAAGTCAATCTGGAAACTTATGAAATAAAGGAAAAGAATTTTCCTCAACCAGTTTCTGAAAAGCCAAAAAAACTGAGTAATTCATTTTTCCTCGATAATAAAGTTTATCAAATTAATACTAATCAGGAAGAACTTATAATTGACATAAAAAATTATAATACCGGCGAAACTATTAAAAATGTCAAGATTTCGAAAAATGACACTATTAAATTCAAAAACTCGCCATTGTTACTTCAAGTTGAAGATCAAAAACCAAAAGATATAAAAAAGACAAGTACGTTTTTAAAATATTTATCGGCATTGGATATTGGTATTTCTGCTTTTAAAAACAACCAAAACACCTATATAACACTCGGAGGGGTACCAAAAGACGAAAGACCTTATTATAGTTTTTATGATGATTTACAACCTTTTCAACTAAACTTTTCACAATATGGTCAAAACCAAACTGTGTTTTTTGAAAGTATTCTAGATCCAAATTCCGAATTTGTACAACAAAGACAAGAACCTTTTGCCAGTGATAATATTTTTTATTTTCTAGACAGAAACAAAAAAATAACCTTGCAAAACACCTTAACTCTGGATAATTATTCTATTCTGAGTTATTATGATCCTGCGACAAAACAATTTGTTATGCGCAAATTCACTGATGGATTTATTCCTGACGAAACAACAAACCCATTAATTGATAAAGCTGTTTTTTCAAAGTCCTTTAAATTTGACAGACCTTAATTTTATTGAGAATTAATACAAATGACCCATGTTTTGAAGGTTTCAAAAAGTGGTTTGAATTATTTTTTTTAACTTTACCAAAAAGACACCATTATGTTATCAAAAAATATAGAAGCAGCATTAAACAAGCAAATTCGTATAGAGGCGGAATCTTCGCAAACCTACCTTTCTATGGCTTGTTGGGCTGAAGTACACGGATTAGAAGGAATTGCTCAATTTATGTACACACAATCAGACGAAGAACGTGCACATATGCTTAAACTAATAAAGTATGTAAACGAACGCGGAGGTCACGCTCATATTACCGATCTAAAAGCGCCTAAAACATCTTATACAACATTTAAAGAGATGTTTGAAGCTCTTTATAACCACGAAATTTTTGTTTCGGAATCTATTAACGAATTGGTACACATTACTTTTTCAGAAAAAGATTATGCAACACATAATTTCTTACAATGGTATGTTGCAGAACAAATCGAGGAAGAAGCTACTGCTAAATCTATTTTAGATAAAATCAACTTAATTGGAGATGACAAAGGTGGACTCTACTTGTTTGATCGTGATATTCAGCAATTAACAGTTACAAGCTCGATTGCAATCAACCCAAAATAAAAAAGTTAAAGTTTATTTAGAATATATAAAAATAACATTTTCTGTTTATATTTGCCACTGTTTTTATAATACAGAGGAAAAAGTGAGCAAGAAAGAAAAAGACAAGGACAAAAAAAAGGATAAAAAGAAAAAGAAGAATAAAGCTATCCTTGAGAACATTAAGAAGTTGGAAAACTGTAAATCTTCTTGTTGTGAGAAATACAAAAAAAGCGAAAAGAAACGTTGTTCACGTTGTCCTATGTTTGATTTATTCAAAAAAACTGCTTAAACTTATATATAAAAAAACCCACCAGAAAATTTGGTGGGTTTTTTTATGCTTAAATTACATTCGCATTCTGACTTTTAAAAAGACTCAAAATTTCTACTATGGAAAACAACATTATTATACCCAAATCAAGTCTTGATTTTTTGACTGAACTCAAAGAAAACAATAACAAACCTTGGTTTGATGCACATAAACAAAACTACTTAAACGAGCTAAATCACATTGAAACTTTTGCAGGTGCGTTGCTCCACGAACTTTCCAAAACCGATGTTCTGGAAACAGCTTCCGGCAAAAAAAGTGTTTATAGAATTTATCGTGATATTCGTTTCTCAAAAGATAAAACTCCTTTTAAAACCTTTTGGGGCGGCAGTTATACCAGAGCAACAAAAGAGAGCCGCGGCGGTTATTATTTTCATATCGAAAAAGGAAACACTTTTCTCGGTGGTGGATTCTGGGGACCAAATACCGAAGACCTAAAACGCATAAGAGCTGAATTTGCTCATGATGATGAACCAATGCAAAAAATATTGCAATCAAAATCTTTTATCAGCAATTTTGGAAACCTGCAAGGTGAACAACTCAAAACTGCGCCAAAAGGCTACGAAACAGATCATAAAGCAATTGATTTACTTCGCTACAAACAGTTTTTGGTTATCAAACGTTTCACTGATGCGGAAGTTTTAAGTGATCATTTTTTAGAGCAAGCTTTAGACACTTTCAAAAATATGAGACCTTTTTTTGACTATATGAGCGAAATCCTCACAACAGATATAAACGGAGCTTCCATTTTGTAAGTTCGATTATAAAACTAAAAACCCGACAAGTTTTACCTGTCGGGTTTAAATATCAAATCTTAATAAACTTATTTACTGAGCAGCAAAATTTCGCTGACAACTACTTCGGTAATATATCTTTTCTCACCGTTTTTATCATCATAACTTCTGTGAACTAGCTTTCCTTCAATACCTACTTCTTTTCCCTTTTCGACATATTTTTCAATAATTTCGGCAGTTTTTCCCCAGGCAGTAACACGATGCCACTCTGTTTGTTCCACTTTTTCGCCTTTGTCATTTTTATATCTTTCGGTTGTCGCAATACTCAAATGAGCTAATTTACTTCCGTTTTCTAATGTTTTGATTTCTGGATCGTTTCCTACGTTTCCAATCAATTGCACTCTGTTTTTCATTCCGTTCATGGCGTATACTATTTAAATGTTCATATAAAAGAATTCGTTTATCAAATTCAACAAGGCAAAGATCCGCCGACTCTCGATAAATATTCGGTTGTCAACTAATTACTTTCGGTTGTAAATATTTGTAAGCGTTTGTAAGTGGAAATAATTTCGTATATTTGAGATAAATCTTACGATATGCAGACAAAAATCAATAAAGTTGAGTTGCGAAATTTAGAATTTGATGATTACAAACAATTGAAGGACTCAATGGTTGAATCATATCCTGAAATGGCCGACTCTTACTGGAAGGAAGACGATATCAAAAGATTACTTTCCATTTTCCCCGAAGGCCAACTAGTAATTCTCGCAGACGGAAAAGTAGTTGGATCAGCATTATCACTTATTGTCGATGAAAAATTAGTAGATAAAAGACATAATTACAGACAGATTCTTGGCGATTATAGTTTTTCTACACACAATAAAGATGCAGAGATTCTATATGGTATCGATGTTTTTATACATCCAAATTATCGCGGTTTACGATTGGGACGCCGTTTATATGATGCCAGAAAAGAGCTTTGCGAACAACTTAATCTAAAAGCAATTGTTTTTGCCGGCAGGATTCCTAATTATGGACAATATGCCAAAAAACTGACTCCAAAAAATTATATCGAAAAAGTAAAACATAAAGAATTGCACGATCCGGTTCTTTCTTTTCAGTTAAGTAATGATTTTCACGTGTTGAGAATTATCAAAAACTATTTAGAAGGCGACGAAGAATCGAAAGAATTTGCCGTTCTCTTAGAATGGAATAATGTCTATTATGACGAAAGTCCTAAATTAATTAATCTCGAAAAAAGCGTTATCAGATTAGGTTTGATTCAATGGCAAATGCGTCAATTGAGTAATCTGGAAGAGTTTTTTGAGCAAGCAGAATTTTTTATCGATGTAGTTTCCGGTTACGGAAGCGATTTTGCCTTATTTCCGGAACTTTTTATCGCGCCTTTAATGGCCGATTATAATCACTTATCAGAAGCTGAAGCCATTCGCGAACTTGCCCGTTATTCTGATCCAATCAGAAAGCGTTTTCAGGAGTTTTCCATCTCTTACAACATCAACATTATTACAGGAAGTATGCCTTATCTGGAAAATGGTAATTTATACAATGTTGGTTTTTTATGCAAAAGAGACGGAACTTCAGAGATCTATACCAAAATTCACGTAACACCAAACGAAGTACAACATTGGGGAATGAAAGGCGGATCTGAATTTAAAACCTTTGATACGGATTGTGGTAAAATTGGAATCTTGATTTGTTATGATGTTGAATTCCCTGAACTTTCGAGGATTCTGGCAAACGAAGGGATGAATATTCTATTTGTTCCGTTCTTGACCGATACGCAAAATGCTTACACGCGTGTTAAACATTGTTCGCAAGCCCGCGCAATAGAAAACGAATGTTATGTGGCAATTGCAGGATGTGTTGGAAACTTGCCAAAGGTAAACAATATGGATATCCAATATGCACAAGCCTCAGTATTTACGCCGTCTGACTTTGCTTTTCCCAGTAATGGTATAAAAGCCGAAGCGACCCCAAACACTGAAATGACACTAATTGTTGATGTTGATTTGAACCTGCTCAAACAACTTCACGAACACGGAAGTGTACGAATATTAAAAGATAGAAGAACTGATTTATATGAAATTAAAAAAATAGAATCATGAAGACTTGCCTCGAATGCTCCGAAAAACTGGTAGGTAGAGAAGATAAGAAATTCTGTTCAGACAGTTGCCGCAATGCCTACAACAATAAAATAAATAAAGATAGTACTAATTTCATGCGTAATGTAAACAACAAATTACGAAAAAATTACCGTATTTTGTCCGAGTTAAATACAGATGGAAAATCTAAAGCAACAAGGGATAAAATGATAAACAAAGGTTTCGATTTCGACTTTTTTACGAATGTTTTACAAACAAAAACAGGAAACACCTACTACTTCTTGTACGATCAGGGATATCGCTCTTTGGACAATGATTATTTTATGCTCGTAAAAAAAGAAATTTAGTACTTATCAATCATGAAAAAAAACCAGACCTCAATTCTCGGCATCATTGGCATTCTAGCAATTCTAGCAATCATTTACGCAACGATGATGCCTCAATATATTTCAAAAAATGATGAAGCACTTGCCGATTTTTCTACTGAAAGAGCACTAAATCAAATCGAGATCATTGCACAAAAACCTCATTATGTAGGTTCGACAAATCATGAATTAGTTGCTAATTATCTAAAACTGGAACTTAATAGAATTGGATTAGAAACAAGCGTTCAGGAAGGTTTTACCCTCAATGACAAAGGACTTCTGGTAAAGTCAAAAAATATTCTTGCCCGTATAAAAGGAACAAATAACTCAAAAGCCCTTTTATTGCTTTCGCATTATGACAGTGCACCACATTCTTTTTCTAAAGGCGCCAGTGACGACGCATCTGGCGTTGCAACTATACTTGAGGGAGTTCGTGCTTTTTTATATTCTAAACAACCTCACAAAAATGACATTATAATCCTTTTCTCAGATGCTGAAGAATTGGGTCTAAATGGAGCCGCACTTTTTGTAAACAAACATCCATGGGCAAAAGAAGTTGGATTGGTTATCAACTTTGAAGCCAGAGGTTCTTCAGGACCAAGTTATATGTTGATGGAAACCAATAAAGGAAACGAAGCTCTTGTTAAGGAATTCTCCAAAGCAAAGACTTCTTATCCGGTTTCAAACTCTTTGATGTACAGTATTTATAAAATGCTCCCAAATGATACTGATTTAACGGTTTTTAGAGAACAAGGAAACATCCAGGGATTCAACTTTGCCTTTATAGACGGACATTATAATTATCACACACAACAAGACGATGTTCAGCATTTAAGCAAAACAACATTGGCGCATCAGGGAACTTATTTGATGCCTTTACTAAAATATTTTGCCAATACAGATCTAAACGCTACAAATTCAGATGATGATGATGTTTACTTTAGCGTACCATTTTCATTTATTAGTTATCCGTTTGCATGGGTTTTTCCTATGACTGTTATTGCTTTAGGATTATTAATTCTCTTTATTTTTATCGGAAAAGCAAAACGTGTTATTACATTCCGCGAAATTTTCAAAGGATTTATACCACTACTTGGATCGATAATTATTGCAGGTTTGGTTACCTTTTTAGGATGGAAAATAATATTACAAATATATCCGCAATATTCAGATCTTCTTAACGGCTTTACCTACAACGGTCATGCTTACATTGGAGCATTTGTAACACTTAGCATCGCAATTTGCTTTGCATTCTACCATCATTTCTCAGAAACAAAGGTTACAATGAATCATTTTGTTGCGCCTCTGCTTCTCTGGATCGTCATCAACGGATTCTTAGCAAATAACTTAACCGGAGCAGGTTTTCTGATTATTCCGGTCTATTTTGGAATTCTGTTATTTGGAATATTCGTTCTGACGCAACATTACAGCTTAGGACTAAATTTATTATTCTCAATTCCGGCTTTAGCAATCGTAGCGCCTTTTATCGTAATGTTTCCTATAGGTTTAGGTTTGAAAATACTTTACGGAAGTGCCGTTCTAACTGTTTTAGCCTTCGGATTATTGCTGCCAATATTTGGTTCTTTTGCTAAAAAAGGAGTCTGGATAATGGTCTTCTTTATTACTTCGATTGGTTTCTTTGCTTACGCCGGATATCACTCTGATTATGAACACGGAAAAGCAAAATCAAACAGTTTATTGTATGTTTATAATGCCAACACTAACTCTGCAATCTGGACAACATACGATGTAAATTTAGACGAATGGACAAAAAGTTATCTAGGCGAGAAAAATCAAAAAGCGGTTGGCTTAAACAACCTGCCAATATCCAGCAAATACAATTCGGGCTTTACATATAGTGCGATTGCGCCTGTTGTGGACGTACCAAAACCAACAATAGCATTTTTACAAGACAGCGTTGTTGGAAATAACAGATTTCTAAAAATAAAAATCACACCAAACCGAAAAGTAAACCGATACGATATCTACGCAAATCCTAAAATGACGTTTTATAATTTCAAAGCAAATGGTGTTTCTACTTTAGGACAAAAAGGAATTGAATTAGAGCGAGAAGGAATGCGACTTTTATCGTATTATGTTGTGGGTAATGAGCCGCTTGTAATGGAATTCTACATCAAAAAATCATCTGTTTTTGATATGGATTTAATCGAAAGCTCGTTTGATTTAATGACAAATCCGTTGTTTAAAATAAAACCTAGAAGCGACTGGATGATGCCAACACCTTTTGTTTTGAACGATGCCGTATTAATTCAGCAAAAAATCAAAAAATATACAGCTCCTGTAGCCACTATTCCAGCTGCAACAGTCGTAAAAGACAGTACAGCTATTGCAAAAGATACTTTGAAACCTATTGTAAAACCACAATAAAACACTTGTTATGGCAACAAATATTTCGACAATCCATCTAAATGCGCCAATAGAAAAAGTTTGGAACACATTGACACAACCAGAATTGGTCAAACAATGGCAATACGGAAGCGATTTAATTACAGACTGGAAAGTTGGTAACGAAATCAGATTTAGAAATGAATGGGAAGGCCAGGTTTTTGAACAATGGGGAACGGTTTTAGAAGTTACTCCGAATCAGAAAATCAAGTATTCTTTGTTTTTTCCAAGACCAGAACTTGAAGATAAACCGGAGAATTATTTCATAATGAGTTACATTTTATCTGAAGAAAATCAGAAAGTAAAACTAGAAATTATTCAGGAAGACAATCGTCCCGGCGCACTTCAGGAAGCTCCGCAAGGCGAAGAAAATCCAATTCTTCAAGCTCTAAAAGCTTTGATCGAATCTTAAAATTAGGCTTAAAGGTTCAAAGGCACAAAGGTTTAAAAAAGCACTATTTTTATAGTGCTTTTTGTTTTTTAGAATACCTTGAAAACCTTTGTAACTTTGAACCTTTGTACCTAGAAAATTAACAGGCACATTCAATTTTCAAACCCGTTTTTACTCCTTTTGTGCCTTCGGTGGCATAACCATCAAACTTCCACCACTCTATTCCGCCAATTAATTCTTTTACTTTAAAACCAAGTTTTGCCATATTCAATGCTCCTTTTGTCGAAGCATTGCAACCAATTCCGTCGCAATACGTCACATACAAAATCTCTTTGTCTAAGTGGCTTGTATTCTCGATCGTCATTTCCCGATGAGGAATATTAATCGCCGTTGGGATATATTCTGCCTCAAACCCAAATGCTTTTCTGGCATCAATTACAATTACTTTTTCTCCATTATTCAAAGCATCAAATAAATCAGACGGATCCATTTCGAAGGCTAATTTATTCTCATAATGTTTAATTTGTGCTTCCATTTTTTTATAGTTTTAATGATTTCGTTGATTCAAAAGTACTCTAACACCACTTTCCATAAAAACGAAAAGAATTCATCACTTTGATTACTTTTTTTCATAGAAAAACCATTCCTAAATTTCGTTACTTTGTATACAAATCCTCAAAAATGGAAATCCGTCATTTAAAATTAATAAAGGCAATTGTCGAAGAAGGAAGCATTACCAAAGCAATTGACAAATTGCATTTGACACAATCGGCTCTGAGTCATCAACTTAAAGAAGCCGAATACCAATTGGGAACTCCCATTTTTCTGAGGACAAACAAAAAACTGGTTTTGACTAAAGCAGGCGAGAAAATCTACGAACTTGCCAATGAAATTCTGGACAAACTATCTCAAACACAATCGCAAATCAAACAAATGGTTTATGGCGAACATGGCGAAATCAGAATTAGTACCGAATGTTATTCGAGTTATCACTGGTTGCCACCGGTTTTAAAACAATTCCATAATTTGTATCCAAATGTAGAATTGAAAATTATAACCGAAGCCACACATATTCCATTACAAAAATTATTAGAAAACACAATCGATATTGCGATTATAAGCGATCAAATCAGAGATAATAACATCAAATACATTGAGCTTTTTCAGGACGAAGTAGTTATGGCGGTTTCTGAAAATCACGCTTGGGCGGATAAAAAATACGTTGTTGCCGAGGATTTTATCAACGAACATTTACTGATTCATTCCCTTCCGATGGAAACTGTGACGATTCACCAATTTGTTTTGGCTCCAGCCAAAGTAACTCCCAAAAAGATCACTCCTCTCCCGTTGACCGAAGCGTCTCTAGAAATGGTAAAAGCAGATATGGGCGTAATGTCTATGGCAAAATGGGCATTGTTACCACATTTGAAAAACAATCCCATAAAAGCCATTAAAATTGGGAAAAACGGCTTAAAAAGAAAACACTTTATCGCCATTAGAGAAAACGAGCAATATCCCGACTATTTTCATCATTTTATAACCTTTTTACAAAACGAAATCAATCTGCAATGGAATATTCAATAAGAAACTGCGAAGTATCTGATCTACCAAAACTCGTTGTTTTATGCCAAAAACATGCTGAATACGAAAAAGCAGCTTATTCTCCCGAAGGAAAAGAAGAAGGTTTAAAAAAAGCTTTGTTTGACGAAAATCCAAAACTACATTCTTTGGTAGTTGCCACAAAAGAGACAATTGTAGGTTACGTTTCTTATACTTTTGATTTTTCGACTTGGAATGCAGCAACTTTTATCTACATGGATTGTTTGTTTCTGGAAGAAGAAACTAGAGGTCTTGGAATTGGTGAAATTCTAATCGAAAAACTAAAACAAATTGGAACGGAGAAAAACTGCGTCAACATACAATGGCAAACACCGGAATTTAACGAAAGAGCTATAAAATTCTACAACAGAATTGGCGGAAAAGGAAAAGACAAAATTCGTTTTACGCTAGATTTGTAATCATCAATGCTTAAAATTTAATCTCGCAAAGGTGCGAAGTCGCAAAGAAAAAGACAAAGTTTTAAATCTTTGTCACTCTGAACCTCTGTACCTTTGAACCTTCAAAATAAAAAATGACACAAATAAGTATTTTAGGCTGCGGCTGGTTGGGTTTACCTTTGGCGAAAAGCTTAATCGCAAAAAAGCGTTATTCAGTAAACGGATCTACCACTTCTGAAGATAAACTTTCTATTCTTGAAAACGCCGGTATAAATTCATTTTTGGTGGCGCTTGAAAGCGAAAGTGTTTCTGAAAGTACAACTTCTTTTTTGGCTAAAAGCGAAATCCTGATTATTGACATTCCACCAAAATTGAGAGGAAATAACGATGATTCTTCCCGAAAGGTTTTCGTTGAAAAAATTCAAAATCTAATTCCGTTTATAGAAAAATCTACCATAAAAAAAGTACTTTTTGTAAGTTCAACCGCAGTTTATGGCAATGAAAACGGGATTATTACCGAAGAAACTATTCCGAATCCTGAAACAGAAAGCGGTAAACAATTGCTTTTAGCGGAAGCGATTCTTCAAAAAAATAAAAACTTCGAAACCACAATTTTGCGCTTCGGTGGATTAATTGGCGAAGATCGTCATCCCGTAAAATTTCTTGCAGGAAAAGAAAACCTTGAAAACCCTGACGCTCCAGTAAATTTAATTCATCAAAATGATTGCATCAGAATGATCGAAATGATCATTAATCAATCAAAATGGAATGAAGTTTTTAATGCCGTTGCGCCTTTTCATCCAAGTCGGGAGGAATATTATACGCAACAAGCAAAGGAACTGAACTTAGTTTTACCAAAATTCAGTCTTGAAAAATCGAATATCAAGAAAACTATTTCAAGCGAAAAGATAGAAACCAGTTTAAATTACCAATTTAGACTGGAGAATTATTAAACCATATAAGTGATAAAAGTTCCAAACCGCAAAGCTTTGTGATCTCCAAAGTAAAATGCAATAACAACAAACTTTGCAGACTTTGCGTAAAACCTTTGCGAACTTTACGTTAAAAAGATAAAACTTAAATTCACTTACATAACTTACATGGTTTAGAAACAAAATTCTTATTTTCACTTCGCAAAATAACTTCTTTCATGATAAGACATTTCAGGTTTCTATTCACTCTCAGTTTAGTATTACTTTCATTATCCCAATGTTTTAGTCAAACTGATTCAACACTTACAGAGGAACATGAACGTACGGAAAGAATAAAACAATTTCATGCTGACATTCTTATTAAGGAAAACGGAAACATTGTTGTTACTGAAACTATTACCGTTTATGCCGCACAACAAGAAATAGATCACGGTATCTTTCGTCAACTTCCGATGAAAAACTATTCCTCGAAAGTCTCCAGAAATAATTTTTATACAATCTTGAATGTTACCAAAGACTGGATTAAAGAGCCTTATCACACAGATCTAGATGGCGAAAATTTCAAGATTTATATTGGCGATAAAGATCTTTCTCTTAGCGAAGGAATTTACACCTACAAACTAACTTATGAGGTTGAAGCACAAATACATTCGTATAATGATTTTGACGAAGTTTATTGGAATATAACTGGAAACTATTGGCAGTTTGATATCGAAAATGTATCTGCAAAAGTAATTCTACCAAACGGAGCATCTGTATTGCAAACTCATTGTTATACTGGTGTTTTAGGATCGAAGCAAAGTGAATGTGATTCAAAAATTGGAGGAACTTCGGTTTATTTTACTTCAAAAAATCTAAAAAAAGAAGAAGGTTTTACTGTAGCGGTTGGATTTCCAAAGGGAATTGTTCATCAACCCTTCTTCTTGCCACATTATAAAATAGAAGAATTTGTCTCTGCAGAAAAATTATTCCTCGGGCTTCTAGCCGTTTCAATTTGCTTGCTTTTTTATTATTTCTCGTGGAAAAAGTATGGTGAAGATCCTTTAGTTTCAAATGAAAGCAATGAATTCATTGATATAAAAAATCACTATACCGCAACTTCACTGCAATATATAAAAGAGAGATACTCTAACTCAAAAACACTTCTGGTTGCAATAATTAGTCTTTCAATTAAGGGTGCAATAGAAATTACCGGTAATGGATTTCAAACCTGGAGAGAGGAATTCGAGTATTATCTGGTAAAAGGCTCAAAAAACACAAATTTAGCATTGGAAGAAAATGCCATTTTAGATGTTTTGTTTAAGGAAAGTGACACTTTTGCTATCAATTCTAAATCCTACACTGTTTTTAGCCAAGCAGAAACAGTGCTTGAGAAATCACTTAAGAATCAGCACAATTTAAAAGATTACTTTTTAAGCAATCTCAAACAAATTTTAATAGCATCGATAATTACAATTATAACAATTGTTGCTTACAGTTACTTAACAGTGGGCACAGCTTTGATCTTTGTTGTCGTTGGCTTTACATCTCTAAATCTTACTGCAATATTGCTTATAGTAATTATAAAATCATTTATGAAAAGACAATTTTCTGTAGCATTTCCATGTATGATTGTAGCCATTTTTCCAGCAGCTTTTACTTTTGCATCTTTTTTCGCCATAAATGTCGACAAAAACTATTCGGCTCTAAATGCACTAGTTATATTTTTAATCGTTACAGGTTTTACAATATTTCTTAGCCTAATTAATTCTTATACTAAACTGGGAATTATTACAAAAGTTCAAATTGAAAAATTCAAACAGCAATTACTAAATTATCCCGTAGAACAACGTACTAACATTATAAGCGCTTACGAAGAAAATCTACCATACGCTTTTGCATTGGGCATTGAAGAAGAATGGAATCTAAAATTTGCTGAAGCCTTAAAAAGTTTAAACTACACCAGCAACTGGATAAAAACCAGCGATGGTTCTGTTGGCTTTTCGTATCTGAACATAACCCACTTTTATGATACTTATACTTCATCTTCGAGTTCTTCCAGCAGCGGAAGTTCTGGCGGTGGAAGCTCCGGAGGAGGTGGAGGTGGCGGTGGAGGCGGTGGCTGGTAGAATTGACACAAAACTTAAATTTACTTACATCACTTATACGATTTAAATAAAATTGCGAACTTTGCGTATCCTGATGACTATCGGGATTGCATTCTTTGCGATCAAAACTAAAACTATGGAAACAGCTTATATCAATTCGCCTTTAGGAATCACCAAAATCGTTGGAGACGACGATGGCGTTTCTGTAATTTCTGTTTCAGATGTTGGAACAAATGAGATTTCACAGGAGATTCCAGATGTTTTGAAAGAAGCCGTTTTGCAGCTTCAGGAATATTTTGATAAAAAAAGAACCGATTTCAGCTTCAAACTAAACCCAAAAGGCACCGAATTTCAGCAGAAAGTATGGAAATCGCTGTTAGAAATTCCATACGGAAAAACGATAAGCTACATGGACCAGACTAAAAAACTGGGTGATATAAAAGCTATTCGCGCTGTTGCATCAGCAAATGGTAAAAATCCGTTATGGATTGTAGTTCCTTGTCATCGTGTGATTGGCACAAATGGATCTTTAACCGGTTATGCCGGAGGTTTGCCACGCAAAAAATGGCTGCTTGAACATGAGAACCCAACAACACAACAAAGTTTGTTTTAGTTTTTTTGCCACGAATTTCACTAATTAACACAAATTAAAATTAGTTACTAACAAACTAGGAATTAGCGAAAATTGGTGAAATTCGTGGCAAAAGATCCTTGTCTTTAATTTATAAGTTATTTCTTATTTTAAAATGAATTTGTGTACATTTATCTACACAAAGAATTAGTGTTAATTCATGCAATTCGTGGCAAAAATTATGATTGAAAAAATAAACCTCAACAACATTTTGTTTCTGGATATAGAAACCGTTCCTGAAGAAGAGAATTTTAATTCACTTGATGCGGAAATGCAATCGCTTTGGGATCATAAAACGCAATATCAAAGAAAAGACGATTTTACACCGGAAGAATTTTACGATCGTGCCGGAATTTGGGCCGAATTCGGAAAAATCATCTGCATTTCTGTTGGATATTTCACGATTAAAGGCGATGTCAGAAATTTTCGTGTAACATCGTTCTTTGGCGATGAAAAGAAGATTCTTCGTGACTTCAATAATTTACTGAACAATCACTTCAATCAGCCTCAACATCTTTTATGCGGACATAACGCAAAGGAATTTGATATTCCGTTTATCGCCAGAAGAATGATCATTAACCAAATTGCAATTCCGGACAAACTGAATTTATTTGGAAAAAAACCTTGGGAAATTGCACATTTGGATACTTTAGAATTATGGAAGTTTGGCGATTATAAACACTTTACGTCTTTAAAATTACTGACTAAGATTCTCGGAGTTCCATCGCCAAAAGGCGATATCGACGGAAGTCAGGTTGGTCACGTGTATTATGTCGAAAAAGATATCGACCGAATTATAACGTATTGTGAAAAAGATACAATCGCCGTAGCGCAGGTTTTCCTTCGTTTACGTCGGGAAGATTTATTGATTGACGATGAAATTATTCATGTTTAACTAGAGGTACAAAGGTTCACAGGTACTAAGGAACAAAGCTAAAATGAACTTATATCACTTATATGGTTTGATTTTTAGTTGCAAAGGTTCAAAATTACAGAGATACAAAGGTTCATGAACTTATATAACTTATATGGTTTAATTTTTTTAGAAAATGACACATCCGGAAATCTCACATTATAGACTGGCTTCGCAAAAGCTTTATAAAACAACTCCATGTTCACCACAAGAAATTGTACAGCATTTGGGCGCCATGCAAGCACAAGATTATGCGATGGCAAAATGGGCGATTGGTTCTCGTTGTGATTCTTCTGAAAAAGTAATTGAAGAGGCCATAAATTCAGCCAAAATTATTAGAACTCATATTTTAAGACCAACCTGGCATTTTGTTGCTTCCGATGATATTTATTGGATGCTGGATCTTTCGGCACCACAGGTCAAACGATTTACTGCTTCGGCCGGTAAAAAATATGGTTATGATGAAAAGAAATTTAATCAGGTTAATACTAAAATCGAAAAACTACTAACAGGCAATAATCATTTGACACGTGACGAAATCATGCAGGAACTCAACATCAAAAAAAGTTCAAGCGAAGATTTTTTGAGTGCGGCCATTATGATGAATGCCGAATTGGATGGTTTGGTCTGTAATGGAAAAATGAAAGGAAAACAAATCACTTATGCCTTACTTGAAGAAAGAGTTTCTAAACCAAAATCCAAATTAACGAAAGAAGAAGCGCTTTCAAAATTAGCCAAACGATACTTCGAAAGCCACGGCCCTGCTACACTCACTGACTTTTCGTGGTGGTCAGGTTTTCCGCCAACTACATGCAAATTAGCTATTAACGCAATAGAGTTGCAATTGAATTCTATTGAGATTGAAAACCAGAAGTATTGGTTTGGAAATGATATTTCTAAAGATTCTAACTTCCGCGAAAGCGTACATTTTCTTCCCGCTTTTGATGAGATCTTGATTTCGTATAAAACTCGAGAAGCTTCAATTTTATCAGAACATCAATCAAAAGCTTTTACCAATAATGGAATCTTCAAACCGATTATTCTCGAAAACGGAAAAGTAATTGGAATCTGGAAAAGAACCATTAAAAAAGATCACGCTAAAATAGAAACGCAGTTTTTTCATGGAACCGAAAGTCATAAAAAAGCAATTCTGTTTGAAGGGATTAAAGCTTTTGAAAACTATCTCGAGACAAAAATTACTATCGAATAAATCCGTTTTTCGCGAAAACATTCCATTTTCTGATAAATTCTTCGGGTTTCATCGGCAAATTCTTTGTGCATTTTATTGCTAAATAATTACATTTACAAAAAAAAACAGCGCTATGGTATTAAGTAGATTTTGGTTAACTATTTTTATTTCGTCGATTATCTTTGTTATAATCAGCTTGTTTACTGCCAATACTTATACCATTGATTATGTTTTGAATGGAAAAAAAGACGATCCGATTCTGATTTCAGAAAAGTATGCGGAACAACTTCCCGCTTTTATCAAAGACAGCATCAAAAAAGCGCCGGATCAAACGATGATTATCAATCGTGATACGCTTAATCCCGATACAACGTATGTTTATAAAAACAAAACTGTAAAAATTTATAGCGGAGTTCAAAAATCAGATGGTTTATTACCAACCTGTAAAACGACTTTACTGGATTTAATTTTACCATTAATGGCGTATTTAGCCTTTTTCTGTGGATTGATGGAACTTTTAATCATTTCTGGAGTTTCCGGAAAATTAGCCAAAGCCTTGAGTCCGGTTTTTGTAAAAGTGTTTCCTAGTATCCCAAAAAATCATCCTTCAATATCGTATATGACCCTAAACTTTGCCGCTAATTTCTTAGGATTAGATTCTGCTGCAACTCCGTTTGGTCTAAAAGCAATGGAAAGTTTACAAGAAATAAACCCCGATAAAGACAAAGCAAGTGATGCACAAATTATGTTTATGTGTCTTCATGCTTCAGGTTTAACTTTAATCGCAACTTCGATTATTGGATATCGCGCTGCAGCAAATGCAAGTAACCCGGCAGATGTAATGCTTCCGTGTATTATAACTTCGTTTATTGGTACAATTGCAGCTTTTTTAATTGTTGGAATCAAACAAAAAATCAATTTCAAAAGTGCTTCACTTATTATTGCCTTAATGGTATTAATCGCCGCCATTGTTGGTTTGTTGATGTATGTAAACCATTTGGATTTAATTGGAAAAAATTATTTCACTTCTAATCTTTCGGGATTAATATTAATTGGAATTATTGTAGCTACGCTGATTTTCTCCTTCATACACGAAAAGAAATTTACCGATGCAAACACTACCGTTTTTGATGCTTTCGTAGTTGGAGCAAATAATGGAGTTAAAACAGGAGTTACCATTTTTCCTTATGTTTTAGGAATGTTAGTTGCTATTTCGCTATTCAGAAATAGTGGTTTGTTTGAAATCATTAGTGATGGTATTGCTTTTGTTTTCTCCAATATGGGTGTTAACAAACAAATCACCGATGCCTTACCCGTTGCAATGCTTAGACCTTTTAGTTCGGCGGGATCACGAGGATTTTTGATTGACTCGATGAATACTTTTGGAGCAGATTCCTTAACGGGAAGATTGAGTAGTATTTTTCAATGCAGTGCAGAAAGTACTTTTTATGTAATCGCTGTTTACTTTGGTTCTGTTAATATTAAAAATACACGATACGCTTTAGGCACAATGCTTTTGGTGGATGTCATTTGTGTAATTACAGCGATTTTTGTGGCGACGTGGTTTTTTTAAAAATATGATTGATATGCGTTACGTAAAACCGGATTTCAATCCGGCCATTATATTGTTAAACTGGACTGAAGTCCAGCCCTACAATATATATTGAGCCTATGGCTCTTTTTAAGTTCCGGAGGAACGATTTATATTGTAAGGCCGGACTTCAGTCCGGTTTGGAATATATGAGTTAATAATTATTTTGTAAGAATATTTTGTATTATTGTAAGAATTTAAATCGTTTCAATAAATATAAAATGTCAAATACATATCATCAAGTTTACATTCAGGCCGTTTTTGCTGTAAAATATAGAGGAGCACTTATTAATAATGAATGCAAATCTAAAATACTAAGTGTAATTGGAAATTTAATAAATGAAACAGGTTGTAAAACCATCATAGTAAACGGAACAGAAGATCATGTTCATTGTCTTTTAGGCCTTAAACCGACCATTTCTATTTCAGAATTAATGAGAATTGTAAAAGGAAAGTCTTCTAGATTTATAAATGATCATCAATTGACAAAATGCAAATTTGAATGGCAGGAAGGTTACGGCGTTTTCTCTTATAGCAAATCTCATATTGATGCCGTATATAAATACATTGCAAATCAAGAGGCGCACCATAAAAAACAAAATTTCAAAGATGAATATTCCTCTTTTTTAAATAAATACAATGTTGATTTTGATAAAAGATGTGTTTTTGAAAATTTAATATAACCAATCTTTACATAAACTGGACTAAAGTCCAGCCCTACAATATAAATCGTAGCCGATGGCTTCTTTTTTTGAAGTTGAGGAAAAACATATTGTTTCTTAGATCAAATACAACACACGCTAAAAGCCAATTTTTCAAAGTTCCGAAGGAACAAATTATTTTGTAGAGCTGGACTTCAGTCCAGTTTAAATTAGGAAAATAAATACCACCCAAAATGAAAACACAAGCCCTTTTTATCTTATTTGTTTTAATTAGTTGTCAAAAACCAAAGTCAGTAGATCAGGCAATCGCCACAACCCCGAAACCGAAAACAGAAGCGATTGCACCAAAAGATAATTTCTTAAAAACAGATACAATTTCTATTGCTGATTATGGCGAAACATCAGAGGAAAATTATATTCTGGCCCACCTTGTAGATCAGAAAGCGGATAAAGACAGTATTGTGACGGCAAAATATCAGCTTGATTTTTATCAGAATAAAACCAAAACAACTACTTCAAAAATTACTATTAAAGGAATTGATAAAGGATCAGAATGGTCGGCTTTGTATGGATTAGGAACACAAAATGCCAAAAATTCTCCTTTTATACAAATTAGTTTTGGATATCCTGCTTGCGGTTATAATCAAAACCATTATTTATATTATTTAAAAAACAGTGATATACAATTGGTTTATGATTGGTATACGATGTCTGATAGCGGTTGGGGAAGTTGGGTAGAATTTGAAAATCCTGATGGAAAAGCAAATCCTGAATCATTCTACTGCAAAACAGTTTCTTTTGAGCCTGATGATAATGATGAAAACATGGGAACCGCTACACATTCAGATTCAATTGTTTTTCGCTTAAGCGGAAATAGATACAAAAAGCAGCTTCTTTCGGCAAAAGACAAGACCTATTTCGAGAAAAAAATGAGTTTTGATGCCTTTCACAATCAAAAATAAACACTTAAAACTGTCCTTATTCAAATTCTTTCTTCGGTAAATAATTTCTAACTTTGTAAAAAACAAAGCAATGATTGATTTTATATACCAAGACCCTTATCCTATTTTAAAGGATGATACGCAATACCGCAAAATTACTTCTGATTTTGTAAAAGTAGAGCAATTTGGAGAACGCGAAGTTTTGACCGTTGATCCAAAAGGACTAGAATTATTGGCCGAAGAAGCCTTAACAGATGTTTCGTTCATGCTAAGAACGACACATTTACAAAAACTACGTAACATCCTTGACGATCCAGAAGCAACGGACAATGACCGTTTTGTTGCTTATAATTTACTTCAAAATGCATCTGTTGCTGCCGAAGGTCAGCTACCAAGCTGTCAGGACACCGGAACTGCGATTGTTATGGCAAAAAAAGGAGAAAGCATCTTTACAGGTGTTGATGATGCTGAATGGTTGAGCAGAGGAATTTTCAACACGTATCAAAAACGTAATTTACGTTACTCACAGATTGTTCCGATTTCGATGTTTGAAGAAAAGAATTCGGGTTCGAATCTTCCGGCGCAAATTGATATTTATGCTAAAAAAGGAACTTCTTATGAGTTTTTATTCATGGCAAAAGGCGGTGGATCTGCAAATAAAACATACTTATACCAACAAACAAAGTCTTTATTGAATGAAAAATCTATGGATGCTTTCGTTCGAGCAAAAATCAAAGATTTAGGAACTTCGGCTTGTCCACCATATCATTTAGCTTTAGTAATTGGAGGAACTTCTGCGGAAGCAAATCTAAGTGCAGTTAAAAAAGCTTCTGCAGGATATTACGACCACTTACCTACTTCTGGAAATATGGCTGGTCAGGCTTTTCGTGATATAGAATGGGAAACAAAAGTTCAGAAAATCTGTCAGGAAAGTGCGATTGGTGCTCAATTTGGAGGAAAATATTTCACGCATGACGTTCGTGTAATTCGTTTGCCGCGTCACGCAGCTTCTTGTCCAGTTGGATTAGGCGTTTCGTGTTCTGCTGATAGAAATATCAAAGGAAAAATTACTAAAGACGGAATCTTCGTTGAACAATTAGAAGTAAACCCAAAACAATTTTTACCGGAAACAGCGCCACATTTAGAAGCTCCTGTAGAAATTGATCTGAATATGCCAATGGCTGATATTTTGGCTAAATTGAGTCAATATCCCATTAAAACTCGCTTGAAATTAAATGGAACTGTAATTGTTGCCCGTGATATTGCTCACGCAAAAATCATGGAACTATTGGAAGCCGGAAAACCAATGCCGGAATATTTTAAAAATCATCCAGTGTATTACGCTGGACCAGCAAAAACTCCGGAAGGAATGGCTTCTGGAAGTTTTGGACCAACAACCGCAGGACGTATGGACGTTTATGTTGATGAATTCCAGAAACATGGCGGTAGTATGATTATGCTTGCAAAAGGAAACCGTACGAAACAAGTTACAGATGCTTGTCATAAATATGGCGGATTCTACCTAGGTTCTATTGGTGGTCCTGCTGCAATTTTGGCTCAGGATAATATCCTAAAAGTTGAAGTTGTCGATTTTGAAGAATTAGGAATGGAAGCGGTTCGTAAAATTACCGTTAAAGACTTCCCTGCTTTTATCATCACAGATGATAAAGGAAATGATTTCTTTGAAAATCTTTAATTCTTAGGTTCTGAGGTACTAAGTTACTGAGGTTCTAAGTTTTTTTAAATATAAAAACCGCCCAAAAGGCGGTTTTGTTTTTTTTTTATACTTTGTGCACTTTGTGTAAATCCTAGCGTACTTTGCGGTTAAATTTAAAACTATGCGCTTAAATCTTTTTCGAAAGCTATAAAATGTGTCAATTTTCCTTTTACATTGAAAACTGGTGAAGCATTAATTTTACATTTATACATTCGGCCATCTTTTTTATAGTTCTGAATTGTTTTTTCAAACGGAATCTGCAATTTAATTGCTTCTCTCATTTCTTCTACAGCAATTTTACAAGTCATTGGTCCCTGAAAGATTTTTGGTGTTTTTCCAAGAACTTCCTCTTCTTTATAACCTGTCATTCTTTTAATCCTATTTGACGCAAAAATAATTTTCAGGTCCAAATCTGTGACTAACACAACTTCGTCCTGAATTCTGTCTTTAATATCAATATTAACGTCATTCCAGGCAAATTGATCCGAAATCTTTTTTACTTTCTTCAAATCAGTCAAAGCAGCCTTCAATTCTCTTAAATATTCACAATGAAATTCCCATGTCATAATTGGCAGTGAATTTCGATTAGAAGCTTCTTCAAATTTATTGGCTTTCATTATAAATGATTGATGTTAATATAACGTCTCTCTCAAAGATAGAAAGAAAATTCGTCACAAAAGCATAAAATTTTATAATTTTAATAATACATTAATCAAATCAGAAGGCAAATTTAAGCTGTACCACAACAGCTTTCTTTTCTTCGGTATTAAGATTACTCAAAGAAATTCCGAGCAATCGGACCGAGTCTCTCATACGTTCCTGATACAGTAATTCTTCTACTGTTTCGAAAATCAGACTTTTATCTGAAATAAAATAAGGCAATGTTTTGCTTCTGGTTTGTTGGGTAAAGTCGCTGTATTTAATCTTAAGCGTTACCGTCTTTCCAGATATATTATGCTTTTTTAATCGTTTTTCTAATGAAATAGCAATTCTGTCCAGTTGTTCCAACATAAAAATTTCCGAAGATAAATTCACGTCAAAAGTATGTTCCGCCGCAACAGATTTGGTAATACGATCCGATTTTACTTCGCTATTATGAATTCCGCGAACTACTTTATAATAAAACGCCCCGGATTTCCCGAAATGCTTCTCCAGAAATTCCTCCGTTTTACTTTTAAGATCTGTTCCCGTAAAAATCCCTAATTGGTACATTTTCTCCGTCGTTACTTTTCCAACTCCATAAAACTTTCTAATAGGTAATTCTTCTAAAAAAGCTTCAACTTCATCCGGATTTACCGTTTTTTGTCCATTTGGTTTGTTGACATCACTGGCAATTTTAGCTACGAATTTATTAATCGAAATTCCCGCTGAAGCTGATAATCCAACTTCATTCAAAATTCGCATTCTGATTTCCTGTGCCAATAAACTCGCGCTTGGATTTCCTTTTTTATTTTGTGTTACATCAAGATAAGCCTCGTCAAGCGAAAGTGGCTCAACCAAATCTGTATAATCGTGAAAGATTTCATGAATTTTATTCGAAATCTCTTTATACCGATCAAATCTTGGACGGACAAAAATGATTTCAGGACAATACTTTTTTGCCAAAACTCCACTTATGGCACTTCGGACACCAAATTTTCGGGCTTCGTAACTTGCCGCCGAAACTACTCCTCTATTCTCTGAACCACCAACAGCAACGGGTTTTCCACGTAAAGCCGGATTATCCATCTGCTCTACCGAAGCATAAAAAGCATCCATGTCAATATGGATAATTTTTCGATATGTAGGTGCATCTGACATTATGCAAATTTAAACAGTAAAAGCAATAAAAAGAACGTCGCTATAGTTATAAATCGTATCAATTTTTAAAGATTCTCAACTTAATGATCTTAAACAAATCATTTTCTTTATTTTTGTACTTCTACACGAAATAAAATAAAATGCGAACATTTGTTATAGGCGACATACATGGTGGATTACGCGCACTTGAGCAAGTGATGAAAAGAGCCGAAATTACGACTGAAGATACTCTCATATTTTTAGGTGATTATGTGGATGGATGGAGCCAGTCGCCACAAGTAATTGACTACCTAATTGACTTAAAAAGCAAGCAGAACTGTATTTGCATTAAAGGAAATCACGATGATCTATTGTTGTCGTGGTTTAGAAACGAAACCGAAGAAATTGACGAAACTTCGTGGTACAAACATGGTGGTGAAGCAACGGTATTGGCATACCAAAAAGTAAGCGAAGAAACAATCAAAATTCATATTGCGTTTTTAGAATCACTGGAAGATTATTATCTGGACGAAGAAAATCGTTTATATATTCATGCCGGCTTTACAAACGTTAATGGTATCACTTATGAATATTTCCCAAAATTATTCTTCTGGGACAGAACGCTATGGGAAACTGCACTTTCATTAGATCCAAATCTAAAAGAGGGCGACATGTTTTATCCTAAACGCTTTACCTTATACAAAGAAATCTTTATTGGTCACACCCCTGTAACCCGAATTGGCGAAACTGTTCCGGTACAAAAAGCCAATGTTTGGAATGTAGATACTGGTGCCGCCTTTAGAGGTCCGCTCACAATATTGAATGTCGAAACCAAAGAATTCTGGCAAAGCGAACCGTTAAATGAATTGTATTTTGACGAAAAAGGTAGGAATTAATCTATAAAAAACTATTTTTGCACTTTAAAAAAAATAATTAATATTTAAGTTTATGAAAAAGATCATCACACTTTTGTTTTTAGCATCATTTGGATTTGTACAAGCACAACAGGCCTTTAAAGGAAAAGGAGATATTAAAGTTAACGTAGGCGCTAACCTTCAAGACGGTGGTTCAGGAATTCAGGGATCAGTGGATTTTGGTTTAGGAGAAAATTTCTCTTTTGGTTTTGTTACTAATTATTTATTAGGCGTTGATAATTTTAATGGTTTCTATCACGATAATTCTTATAATGATTACAAACCTGATTTCAGTGATCGTTTTGATGCTAAAGCAAGAATTAATGCTAATTTAAGCAGCGTTATTGGTGTTGACCAATTAGACGTTTATCCAGGTTTAAGTTTAGGATTACATAATTTTGGTGGTCACGTTGGTGGTCGTTATTTCTTTACTGACGGATTTGGTGTTTTCACAGAAATTGGATTCCCAATCGCAAAATATGGTAATAATGATGGTGTATTCGATCATTTAAATAATCAAACTACTTTTAGTTTAGGAGCTTCTTTTAATTTATAAGAGTTATTTAACCGTAAAGAACACAATCCCGATAGCTATCGGGATACGCAAAGTTCGCGATGTATTTCTTGCAAAATCGCAGAGACGCAAAGCACTATAAATAATAAAAACCGCCTGATTGGGCGGTTTTTTTATTTTCTATACACAGAGAAAAACTACTTGCTTAACAAAATACTCCAATTTGCTCCGCTGTAAACTTTATACTTTTCAGAGAAACTTCCCTGATTTACTGCCAATGAAAAATTCAAAAGGCTGTTAAAGTAGCAAACATCAGTACCAACCGGAACTTCTCCAAAAGTGTGTACAAATTTTAATTTTCCGTCATATACTTTTTTGGCTCCATTGAAAATTTGGATTTTAACCACATCTCCCGCTTTCAAATCTAGATTAGCGAATGTCTTTTTGTCAACGTTTGTCCAGACATTTCCGTATTGAATGTCTAAAATTGGAATTCCACCTTTGATGATTCCTTTTTCGAAAACCGGTTTTTGGTATTCAATTTTCACTACTTCATTTGGCAATTTTGGCCCAACTTCTTCAAAAGTAATTGTTTTTGACGCTAAACGAGCTCCTGTAAAAGCATAAACATCACGACCGTGAAACGTATAAGATTCATTTGAATTCTGGCGACGGTTTTTTACTTCATCAATTTCACGAACTTCCTGAATCCCTAATTGTTCTGCGATTAAAGTTAAAGTTCCATTATCCGGAGTCACAAAATAATGTCCAGATTTAGTCAATAAAACAACTGAATGTCTTGAAGTTCCAACTCCCGGATCACAAACCGAAACAAAAACAGTTCCCGCAGGATAGTATTGAGCCGTTTGCGACAAACGGTATGCTGCTTCCCAAATATTAAATGCCGGGATTTCATGTGTTACATCAAATATTTTCAAATCGGTTGAAACTCCCATCGCAACTCCTTTCATAGCAGATACTGCCCCATCTTTCAAACCAAAATCTGATTGAAAAACCAATACGTTATTTTGCGAAAATCCATTGAATGTAATAGCACACAAAAAAAGTAATAATCGTAATTTCATTTTTTATCTTTTTAAATTTTACGCAAAGATATTTCATTAAACTTAAAAATTGACACCATGAACTTAGAAAAAACAAGATTTTATAAATCGATTTTGATTATTTACAATTACATTTGCATTTTATTCTTAAACCCATCTAATTAGTAGACAAATACCTCTTTTCACTATTTAGATCGAAGAATATTATAATATCATCCAAAACCAAATTTTATCAATGAGAAAAAAACTAAAAATCGTAATAACAGCAATTATTACTTTGTCAAGTACTTTGTTTTATGCACAAAACCACGAAATAAAAGGAACAATTACAAATGAAAGCGGGAATCCGTTAGAGTTTGCTACCGTTCTTATCAAGGGAACTCAGATTAATGCTATTAGTAATGCTTTAGGGAAATTTACTTTAAATTCTACAACAAATAACCCTACACTTGTCATATCGCTATTTGGCTATCAAACAAAAGAAGTCGTGGCAAAAGATCATTTTGTAGATATTCAATTGGCTCTGGAAAACAATAGTCTTGACGAAATTGTGGTTGTTGGAAGCAGAAATCCCAAGAAAAGTAAACTTGAAACTGCTGTTCCTGTTGATGTGGTAAACTTGGCAAAAATCAGAAATATAACGCCGCAGACTACGACAAATGATATCTTAACATATATGATTCCGTCTTTTAACTCCAACAGGCAATCTTCATCTGACGGAACAGAACATATCGATCCGGCTTCTTTGAGAGGTTTAGGTCCTGATCAGGTTTTGGTTTTGGTAAATGGAAAAAGAAGACATACAACGTCATTGGTAAATTATCAAAATACAGTTGGAAACGGTTCTGTTGGTACAGATTTAAGTGCAATTCCGGCTTCGTCGATCAAACGAATTGAGGTTTTGCGCGATGGTGCAGCAGCACAATATGGTTCTGATGCGATTGCGGGTGTAATCAATTTGGTTTTAAAAGACAATGCAGGTCTTGAAGTAAATGCAACTTATGGTTCAACATCCCGAGATGATGGGCAAACTACAAATGTGAACTTAAACTATGGGGCAAAAATTGGCAACAAAGGCGGTTTCATCAACTTAACAGGTGAATTCAATAACCGTGAAAAGACCAATCGTTCACAAAATAACAACCTGATTATCTTTGATCAGTCTGCAGAAGGCAATTTCTTTGCTTATGATTTTGCCGATAATCCGGCGCAATCCCGTCAAATTGATGATAATTTATTAGCACAAAACGGATTAAAACGTGACGATTTCAATTTTCAAATTGGAGATGCTAAAATCAAAAACATTCAGGGATTCTTTAATACTTCTATTCCATTAAACGACCAAATTGAGTTTTATGCATTTGGAGGTGTGAGCCACAGAAACGGAACCGGTTACGGTTTTAGACGTTTACCAAGCGAAACGGAGAATGTTGTAGCTTCTATTTTTCCTTTTGGATTTCAACCGGAACTAAATTCTGTTGTGACAGATCTTTCTTCTTCTGTTGGTTTTAAATTTAAGTTTGGCGAATGGAAACTGGATGTGAGTAATACTATCGGAGAAAACAAATTTATCTATGAAGTTTCAAACACAAACAATGTTTCTTTAGGCGATAATAGCCCAACCGATTTCAAGGCCGGAAATCACTCTTTCCTGCAAAACACAGTAAATGCTGATATTTCAAGATTATACAAAGATGTTTTTAATGGTTTGAATGTTGCTTTTGGAGGTGAATATCGCTTCGAAAAATACAAAATTGTTCCTGGTGAAGAAGCTTCTTATGTTGACGGCGGAGCACAATCGTTTCCAGGATTTTCTCCTTTGAATGCTGTAAATGAAAACAGAAATAGTGTTGGCGTTTATGCAGATGTTGAAGCTGATGTTACGGAGAAATTATTAATTGGAGTTGCCGGTCGTTACGAGGATTTCACTGATTTTGGAAACACCATTAACGGAAAATTATCTTTGAGATATAAAATCTTAGACAACCTTTTTGTTCGTGGAGCAATTAGCACAGGTTTTAGAGCACCTTCATTACACCAGCAATTCTTCAATAATATTGCAACCGATGTTGTTGACGGGCAACTTTTAAATTCTGGTATTTTTAGAAATGACAGTCAAGTAGCAAAAGAACTTGGAATTCCAAAATTAAAAGAGGAAACTTCCAGAAACTACAGTTTTGGTATTGTTTATTCTCCAACGAAAAAACTACATATTACAGCTGATTACTATCATATTAGAATTGACAATAGAATTATCCTAACCGGAAATTTAGGAAATGATGCTTATGGAGAACCCGTTCCGGCGCTTCGTGATTTATTTGCTCAATACGGTGCTCAAACGGGTCGTTTCTTTACTAATGCGATCAATACTACTACAAATGGTATTGATGTTGTTATTGATTATGATATGAACGTTGGTCAGGGAAAAATGAATCTGTCATTATTGTATAATTACAACGACAACAAGGTTGATGATCAATTGAATAATATTCCGCCATTGTTTATTGGTCAGGAAGATGTTTATTATGGTCCTCAGGAAAGAAGTCTAATCGAAACAAATACTCCTAAACACAAAGGAACTTTTGCTGTAAACTATAGTTTGACAAAATGGAATTTCTTATTGAGAAATACTTATTTTGGAGAAGTAATTCGTGATGGTTTCCCTTTTGGAGGAATCCAGAAACACAACGGAAAAGTGGTTACAGATTTGACTGTTGCATACAAAATAACTCCAAAAATTCAGATTGCTTTGGGAGCAAACAACTTATTTGACATTTTCCCGGACAAACAAATTTATGAAAACAGTTATTACGGAGTGTTTAAATATGCGCCGGTGCAAATGGGAACTACAGGGGCTTATTATTTTGGTCGTATGAGTTTTAGTTTGTAGAAATTTAACCGCAAAGTGCACAAAGTTTTTCGCAGAGTTCATTTTAAACCATATAAGTTATATAAGTAAATTTAAGTTTTTTGGTTAAACGATTGTCATCCTGAGCGAAGTCGAAGGCTTATGAAACGTGACAGGCTTCGACTCCGCTCAGCCAGACAACTAGAACTTCTCGTAAATCTTCACAAAAAAAGCCTCGCATATTGCGAGGCTTTTCATTTTACTAATTCAATTTAAGATTTCAGTTCTGGTTTTCAAGATCAAACTGAAAACTGCAACTGAAAACTATTTCTTCACGAATTTCTTCACGATTTTTTTGTCGCCTTTAGTTAATTCGATGATATAAATTCCGGTGCTCAAATTGCTTACATCAACAAGATTTCCAGAAAGTTGGCCTACGCAAAGTTGCTGACCTAAGGTGTTTATAATTCTAAACGAATATCCATCACTGTTTGCAAATGAAACGTTCAATTCGCCTTCAACCGGATTTGGATACAAAGCAAAACTTGAAGTTTCAACTGTTTCAACTAATCCTGCAGTGATTTCCGGAGTTGTAATTCCTCCTGAAGCAGCTATGTTAATAGAATAATCTTCTACTTGTCCGTAAGAGAAAGTCTCACAAGATGTTGGGATTCCGTTGTATTTCATAGAAACTCTAACTCTGGTAGTTCCAAGAGCTGCCGTTGCCGGAATTGTGATTGTTCCTGTTACCGGAGTTGTTGTAGATGCAGATTTTGTCCAAACTGTTTCGCCTGAATCTGCAAAATCGCCATCTTGGTTATAGTCAATAAAAACAGCATATCCTTCGCTATAAACAGATGAAGTCCATGTTGGTGTAATTGTTATCGTATAAGCAGTTCCTCTTGTTGCATTTGTAGAAGTAGCCGTAAAATCTTCATACCCGGTTGTTGCTGTAGAAGTTTTACTAATTGTTCCAAAAACAACTTTCCCAATTCTTTCATCCGTTGCGCTATTCCCTTTCGAAGTACAATACGTTACTGAAGCAGCAGTTGTAGTAACATTTACAGCATTACTCTCTGTTGAAACATTTCCTGCAGCATCTTTAGCTTTTACAGTAAAAGTATAAGCGGTTAAAGCTGTTAATCCAGTTACAGTATAACTCGTTGTTGTAGAAGAACCTTTGAGAGTTGTTCCTTGATAAATATCATATCCTGTTACGGCTACATTATCTGTAGATGCTGTCCATGTTAAATTAGTTGTTGTTCCCGTTGTTCCCGCAGCAGCAAGATTAGTTGGAGCGCTTGGAGCAACTGTATCTGTCGATCCTGAATATGCAGCACCAATACCTACAGCGTAAAATGCATTTGTTGTTGCAATAACTTCGGCAGAACCTGCCCCATACAAGTCAATAGCTGATTGTATTCCAGAAGTTCTTGCATTTGCATAAGTAGAGTTAGATGTTAAATACACATCTTCTAAACGAAAAGCAATCAGTGCTGCCTTATCAATCGTGATTCCGGTTACGTTGTAAGCGTTTCCAATATCATTTGTTCCTGTTTTACCTACAGACAAGATATAAAACCAGTGATTTAATACACCTGAGTTGGTATGAACTCCACATTGGTCATTATTATTTGTTGGTGTACAATTTACATTAACCCAATAAGTTCCGCCGTAAGTATCCGGTTGTCCTTCAGAATTTGGATCGCTCATCGAACGCAAAGCAAGATGTCCGCTTCTTCTTTCGATATCTTCACCTACTAACCAAGTCGATTTTGTTGGTGCAGCACGATATTCAATACAAGCGCCCCAAATATCAGAGAAAGCTTCGTTCATCGCTCCGGACTCTTTTTGATAAGCCAAATTTGCAGTATAAGTACAAACAGCATGACCAATTTCGTGCCCTGCAACATCCATTGCTGTTAAGATATCAAACCCTCCAGTTCCGGTTCCATCGCCATAAGTCATAACACTTCCGTTCCAGAATGCATTATTATTATCCGGATATCCTGCCGCAACTAAATTATAGTGAACATAACTTTTGATTTTTGCTCCGGCATTGTCATAACTATTTCTTCCGTGTACGGCTGACCAATAATCATACGTCATTTCGGCTCCCCAATGTGCATCAAGTGCTCCATTGTCTTTGTTGGTATTATTATACTCGGCCGCTGTCCAGTTATTATCAGCATCAGTAAAATTTGTTGTTGGATAAGTTGCTGTTTTTGCAGAGTTGTAAGTCTGAACTCCGTTTCCACGGGTACCATCAGATAAAATATACGAAGATCCGCTTAATGTTGTCTGAATAGTTTGAGTTCCGCTATAACGCGTCGCTGCATTTGCGGCAACAATTGCTACTTTTGAAGTTGGAGCATTGTTTTGCACTTTGGCTGCAGCCGAAATTAATCTGCCATGACTATTTTCGTTAAGATGTTTTATTGTTGCATTATAAAACAGCGCTTCTCCTGTTTGTGCATCGATATAAAGATCACCACGACTCAACGGTTTTGTAGCGTATATATCAAACTTATAGGCTAAACGTACTTTATCACTTTTTCTTTCTTTTCCTTGTTCGTCCATTGCAGGAAGCAAAACAAGTTCTCCTTTTGGTTTTTGGTAATCCATTGCGGCAGCATCTGCAGGAGTCTCCCATAAATACTGTTTTGCTCCTATATGAGCAACTGCTCTGTCAAAAGCGGCCTGACTTGATAATTTAGGAGCTGTTTTAGCATTTTCGATAGCATAAAACTCTCCATTCATCGAAACTACTTTTCCGCCTTTGGAATGTATGGTGTAATTGGCAAATTCAACTTTGACTCCTTGTTCATACAATTGAAACTTTTCATGCGTAAAACCTTCTTTGTCTGATTCTTTTTTAATCTTCGAAAAAGACTGATTTGCTTTTAAACCCAATTGTTCTTTAAAAACAGTATTATAATCTGTTTCCTTGTAAGTGGATTTTTCACTAAATGTGATTAAACTCGGCTGGCCATTTTCCGAGATACTTTTTTGAGCTACTCTTTTGTCGGTAGTCTGTGCAAATCCGGATAGCGAAAATGTAAGAATAACAACGGTTCCTGCCATAATTTTTGGTAGTTTTCTTTCCATAATAAATGTGGTATTTAAGTTTGGTTAAATGGTTTATAAATAAAATATTTAATGTAAGTAAATACTTTATTTTGGGATAAAAGTATTTTATTTATGTTAGATAATCGATTAAATTTACCTTTAATCGATAAAATGCAACATTTTTTACTTAAAATTCACATTTATTTAACAAACTGTGAGGATTTCACAAAAAGAAGGGTCAAAAATTAATCATTCCATTGATTTATACGATATTAAATAGTAAAAAACTGCTGAGATGCCAATTTTACTGGAAAAAAGAGTTTTCTAAATTCTTAAATTATTCTTACAAAAAAAGGCTAGCCTTTTAAGAGCCAGCCTTCATAGATTTCAAAACTAAAAAGTAAGAATTTATTTTATATCCATTTCCGGAATATCTCCTTCAATTATTAATTCAGCTTCTGTAGAAGCAATGATATGTTCAACAGAAATACCTGGCGCGCGTTCTAAGAGTTTAAAACCCTTTTTAGTCACTTCGAGAACTGCAAGCTCCGTTACAACCTTTTTTACGCACCCTACGCCCGTTAATGGCAAAGTACATTTTTTTAGTATTTTTGATTCTCCTGCTTTATTCACATGCATCATGGCAACGATGATATTTTCGGCGGAAGCCACTAAATCCATTGCGCCTCCCATTCCTTTTACCATTTTACCCGGAATCTTCCAATTGGCAATATCACCGTTTTCTGAAACTTCCATCGCACCTAAAATCGTTAAATCAACTTTTTGACTGCGGATCATTCCGAAACTAAAAGCCGAATCAAAGAAACTCGCTCCCGGTAATGTCGTAATGGTTTGTTTTCCTGCGTTGATAATATCAGCGTCTTCTTCTCCTGCAAAAGGAAATGGTCCCATACCAAGAACGCCATTTTCGCTTTGAAATTCCACTGCAATATCTTCTCTGACATAATTTGCCACTAGAGTCGGAATCCCGATTCCAAGATTCACAAAATATCGATCTTTTACTTCTTTTGCAATTCGTTTTGCAATATCTTCTTTTGTTAACATATTTCTAATGTGTCAATTTATTAATGTGCAAATTAGTCAATTTGATAATTAGATAATGAATCACTTTACGCAATCTATATCAATTATCTAATTATCAAATTGACTAATTATCTAATTATTTTTTCGTGAAATAATTCCACGTTGTTCTTGTTATATCGGCAATTATTTTCTCTGTGTCTTCTTGAGTTTCTGTTATATTTTTTAAAAATACGGATATAATAAAATGCTTTCCGTTTGGGAGTTTTACAATTCCAATATCGTTCATTGCAACTCTCAAATTAGCATCATTTGTTCCCGAAATCCCGGTTCTGTGTGCCAATTCAGTATTTTCAGGAAGTCCGGCTTTCATCCAGGTCAGTCCTCTTGAAGTTTCAACCATTATTTGATACAAATACTTTGTTGTCGATTCTTTTAGAATTTCTCCTTTATAGAACTTTTCAAGTAACGCTGTTGCTGCCAATGGTGTTGTTGTATTGACATATAGATTTTTCCAGTTTTTCATTTGTTCTTCGTTTACTTTAATAACGAAGTCTTTAATCCCTTGTTTATTGATAAATTTCTGAACTTCTTTTGTGCCTCCAACTAAATCAATCAAAATATCACATCCGTTATTATCACTATGTGAAACGGTGTATCGCAACAATTTATCTAATGTCAAATTCATATTTCCCTCTGGATAATCTTTTTCCATTGGACTCCAGGTATCTTCATGTAAATCTTTCTTTTTAATGAAAATTTCCTGTGTCAATGAAAGCTTCCCCTCATCGACTTTATTTAAAACCGTCAAAGCAATATGAAATTTAAAAACACTCATCAACGGAGCTTTCAGATTTCCATTTATGCTTAAGGTGTCTTTATCTTCGATACCTTTTATAGAAACTCCAACTGTTGCATTCTTACTTGAAATGATCTGATTTAATTGTTGCCGAAGTTCATTTGTGGTTTGTGCGAAAGCCTGAAAAGACAAAAACGAAAACAGGATTAAAGTGTATCTATTCATTTTATTTACGGTTCTTTTTTAATTAGAAAATGTGTCAATTAGAAAATTTGATAATGTTTTACTTTATGTAATATATTGTAATTACTTAATTATCAAATTATACCTAAATAAATTATTCTTAAAAAAGTATCTCTTAATCACATTGACACCTACCTAATAACTTACTTTACATAAAGAAACTTAATATATTAAATTTAACCACTTTAGCCTTATGAATAAATTGTTAACGCATCATTGTTGCGTTTTTAATTTAATCAGCGAATTCATCAAAAACACCAACTAATAAGATAATATTATGCGGCGTACAATATAAACAATTGTCTAATTATCAAATTGCCACATTATCTAATTATTATCACAATCCAAAAGAATTATCTAATTAACAAATTAGCTCAATTATCTAATTAAGCTCTCTGTCTCACTGTTCGTTGTTCGATTCTCTTTTCAAATTTTTCTCCCTGAAAGATACGCTGCACCATAATTCCCGGAATATGAATTTGATTTGGATCTAATGTTCCAACCGGAACGAGTTCTTCAACTTCGGCAATGGTGATTTTTGCTGCACCAGCCATACAGGCATTAAAATTCCTTGCTGTGCCCTTAAAAATCAAATTTCCTGCCTCATCACCTTTCCATGCTTTTACAATCGCAAATTCGGCTTTAAAAGCCTCTTCCATGATGTGCATCTTTCCATTGAATTTGCGAACTTCTTTTCCTTCTGCAACTTCAGTTCCGTAACCTGCCGGAGTGAAGAAAGCTGGAATTCCAGCTTGTGCTGCGCGACAACGTTCTGCTAAAGTTCCTTGTGGCGTTAATTCAACTTCCAATTCTCCTGAAAGCATCTGACGCTCGAATTCGGCATTTTCACCCACATAAGAAGAAATCATTTTTTTGACTTGCTTCTTTTGCAATAGCAATCCTAAACCAAAATCATCAACTCCTGCATTATTCGAAATACAAGTTAAATCTGAAATTGAAGTATTTACTAATGCTGCAATAGTATTCTCCGGAATTCCGCATAAACCGAAACCTCCAAACATGATGGTCATTCCGCTTTTGATTCCTTCAATTGCGTCCTGAACGTTGTTTACTTTTTTTGTAATCATAACAAACTGTCTTTATTACTGTATATTTTTGATAAAAATAAGATTTTTAGATTGAATTATAACGATTTCGTAAAAATAAATCTCCCAATAGGAACTAACATTAACCGCAGAGCTCGCAAGGGCAGAACCGCAAAGTTCGCAAAGCTTTATAAATATGCTTGGCGAAACTTTGCGCTCTTCGCGGTAAAATCTTCCTATGCTTATTCCAAAAAAAATCCTTTTGCTTCAACTGATTTCAGAAGATTACAAAAGGATAATTTTATATATGGATGAACTTTGAACTATAATTCGAATTCGTCAGTATTTTGTTCTGTTTGAGTTGTATCTTTCACAACTGCGGGTCTGCTGTAACAATCTACTTTTATAGAAAGGTTTGCAGGTCTTTCAAATTCTGCTTTAGAAACCTGAAGTCCTGGATCTGCATAACAAAGTTTCATGAAAAAACCCCAGATTGGTAATGCTGCCGTAGCTCCTTGTCCGTAAGTCAAACTTTTGAAACGTGCTGAACGGTCTTCACAACCAACCCAAACACCTGTTACTAAATTCGGAACCATTCCCATAAACCAACCGTCAGACTGGTTTTGTGTTGTTCCTGTTTTTCCTGCAATTGGATTTCTAAATACATATGGATATCCTGTCCATCGGTTATCGCCACTTCCTCCTCCTTCTGTACGTAAACGTGCACCAGAACCGGTTTCAGTAACTCCTTCTAATAATTTGATTACTGCAAAAGCAATGTCTTTATTTAAAACATCATGAGATTCCGGGATTGGCTCGTAAATAACCTCTCCGCTTTTGTTTTCTATTCGGCTTAAAAATTGTGGTTTTACATACACTCCCTGATTAGCAAATGTGCTATATGCTGCGACCATATCTTCAACCGTAATATCAACAGCTCCTAAAGCGATAGATGGCTGCGCAGGAATTTCGGTTTTAACCCCTAATTTATGCGTTAACTCTACAACGGCTTCCGGACCAACACGGTCAATTAATTTTGCCGAAACTGTATTGATCGAATTCGCCAGACCTTGTTTCAAAGTCACCATTCCACGGTATCTGTTGTCAGAGTTTCTTGGTTCCCAATCTGCAGTAACATTATGACGCCCTTTGTGAATCATAAATGGTCCATCAAGAATAGAATCACAAGGAGACATATTCAATTGTTCTATTGCAGTTGCATAAACGAATGGTTTAAATGTAGATCCTACTTGTCTTGCTCCTTGTCCAACGTGATCGTATTGAAAATATTTGTAATTAATTCCTCCAACCCACGCTTTGATGTTTCCGGTTTGAGGCTCCATTGCCATTAAACCTGATTGTAAGAAGTGTTTGAAATAACGGATAGAATCCATTGGAGTCATTGTTGTATCACGTTCGCCTTTCCAAGTAAATATGCGCATTTTCGTTTTTACTTTGAATGAAGCAATGATATCATCTTCGCTTTTATCCAGATCTTTCATGATTGCCCAACGTGTTGAGTTTTTCATGGCTTGCATCATAAGCTTATCTGTTTCTGCCTGCGTGATATTTACGAATGGTGCGTTTTTATTGTTTTTTTGTTCAATGAAAAATTGTTGTTGTAGATTTTTCATGTGTTCAGAAACCGCTTCTTCAGCATGCAATTGCATTCTTGAATCGATTGTGGTGTAAATCTTCAATCCATCTTTGTAGATATCATAATCTGAACCGTCTGGTTTTTTGTTTTCAGAAACCCATTTCTTCATGTAATCACGAAGATATTCTCTGAAATAAGTAGCTGTTCCTTCGCGGTGACTTTCTAATTTGAATTTTAAAGCAACTGGCATTGCTTTGTACTTCTCTCTTTGAGACTCAGTAATCATCTTAGCTTTTACCATTTGACCCAGTACCACATCACGACGGTTTTTAACACCTTCAGGGTTGCGTAACGGATTATAAAGAGAGGAGTTATTAAACATTCCAACCAATATTGCCGATTCGTCTATAGTTAAATCTTTAGGTTCTTTGGAAAAATAAGTTTGAGCTGCAGAACTTACTCCAACAGCGTAATTTCCGAAATCATAAACGTTGCAGTACATTGCTAAAATCTCATTTTTTGTATATTGTCTTTCCAGACGAATGGCAATAATCCATTCTTTTATCTTTTGAACTATTCTAAAAGGTAAAAAGCTAGATCCTCCACGATGAAACAATTGTTTTGCCAACTGCTGTGTTAAAGTACTGGCTCCTCCATTGGTTCCCAAAGAAAAAGCAGCACGTAAAGTCCCACGTCCGTCGATTCCTGAATGTTCGTAAAAACGAGCATCTTCGGTGGCAACCAAAGCATCTACCAGATTTTTTGGTAAATCCGAATACTTTAATTGAGATCTGTTTGTTTTGAAATACTTACCAATAACTACTCCATCTGACGAAATAATTTCGGTAGCCAAATTGGAATCCGGATTTTCTAAATCTTCAAAAGAAGGCATTGAACCGAATAATCCCCAAGAGGCAAATAAAAAGAAAGCCAGTATGCCTAATAAAGTATAGGCAAAAACTCTCCAGAACTTCTTTTTATAGTAATTAATATCTTTAACGCTATTTGATTGATTGTTTTTTTTAGCAGCCATAACTATTTTCTAATCTTTTTGTTCTATTCTAAAACCAACGTCTGTAATACCCTCTAAAGCCTGAACTCCAGGGATTTTTCCTGACTCTCTAACGGCTTGTTTGATGTGTACTTTGTATTTCCCTCTAAACTTTACATCTTCTTTATAAAACAGTTTACTCTCTTTGATATCTGTAAAACCGTTTCCTAACAAAGTTCCGTCCGGATTTGCCATTTGGTATTCTAAAGTATCCACTTTTGTGAAACCACTTGGCGTTTCTATAGCAACAATTAAAAACAAATTATTGAACGGATAATTGTTATTGTCTCTCAAATTTACAAATAAATTGTACCTTTTTGTAGAATCCAAAACTGGTAGATCGAAGCTTACAACACTGTCTTTGTGCCATGCACTTCCAACAGATTTGTACTGATCGAAGACTCTTTTTTTGTCGCAAGAAAAAAGAAGAATCGCTACCAAAAGAAGAATTCCGCTATTTTTTATTCTCATTTTTAGTAATAATTATAGGTTTTCTAGGTTCAGCCGGTTTATCGTCGTTCGAATTTTTGGGTTTATTCGCTTGATTTTGCTTATTATTGTTAGGTTTGTTTCCTTTATTAGGATTTCCTCCCGCAGGTTTATTTTGATTTTGATTCGGATTTGCCTGAGGTTTTGTTGGAGTTGCCACCACCGCTGCTTCTGCATTTGGTTTGCGTTTGCGACTTGGCTTTTTCTTTCTTTTAGGCTGATCAAAACGAGTTAAGCTCTCCTGACCCATTGCATTATTGAAGTCTTTTTCAGGCTCTGAAGTGATTTCAATTGCAAAATCTTCTAATGAAGAAACTTTGTTTTTCAACTTATTTTCGGCAATAATTTCTTTTACCTGATCTATTTTCAAAACATGCCAGTTTGCGAAATTATTCGTGTAAGCAAACCACATTAATCCTTTAAAAATATCTTGTTTTTGACAAACTGCATCTCCTTTTTCGGTCACTAATTTAGTATCGTAATCCGGAAAATCTTTTAGTGCATCCATATAAGTGTCTAGCTCATAATTCAAGCAACACTTTAATTTACCACATTGTCCGGCAAGTTTCTGAGGATTTAGCGATAATTGCTGATAACGCGCTGCCGATGTATTGACACTTCTAAAATCTGTCAACCAGGTCGAACAGCAAAGTTCACGTCCGCAAGAACCAATTCCACCCAAACGAGCTGCTTCCTGACGGAAACCAACTTGTTTCATCTCTACTCTTGTGCTAAATTCTTTAGCAAAGTCTTTAATTAAAAGTCTAAAATCGACTCTGTCATTTGCGGTGTAGTAAAAAGTCGCTTTTGACCCGTCGCCCTGAAATTCAATATCAGAAATTTTCATTTCCAATTTATGCTGAATCGCTAATTCACGCGCACGAACTTTCATTGGTTCTTCACGATCACGTGCTACAGACCAGATATCGATGTCTTTTTGAGAAGCTTTTCTGTAAATTTTAGGCACTTCATTACTTTCGTGATTGACACCTTTTTTCTTCATTTGAATTTTTACCAATTCGCCTGTCAAAGTAACAATCCCAATATCATGTCCCGGTGATGCAACAGTTGCTACAATATCACCAATACTTAAAGTTAATTTCTCTGAATTTCTAAAAAACTCTTTACGGCCGTTTTTAAAACGGACCTCCACACAATCAAAAATTGCTTCTCCATTAGACGGACTCATGTTCGCGAGCCAGTCAAAAACCGTCAATTTATTGCAGCTATCGGTGCCGCAAGTCCCATTATTTTTACAACCTTTTGGTGCGCCACCATCTGAGGTTGAACAACTTGTACATGCCATAATTATATATGTAGTGTTGCAAAAAAAGCAACTTAAGTTCATAAACGTTTGATCGGTAAAGATAGTATTTTTTTTAGTTTGCTTTTTAACGATTATCTCTAAGGTTTGTTAAATAGGTAAACTGCTCATTTTTAAAGAATAAGCTTGTAAAAATAATTAGCAATTTGGCTTATTCTAATACTATTTTACCTGATACCATCAAGACTATTTGATTAAACGGAGGAATTTTGCACCCTTAAAAAACTTTAATCTGTCAAATCTTTTTTTGACAGGAACTCAAGACTTGTAAAAGTCATAAAAAAGATACACGGTTTTGCGAAAGCAGAACTTTTTTAATATCAATCCTATAATATTAATTCGTCTATGCAAAAAAATACTACTCAAAAAACTGGATTTATTAAGTTGTTTTTCTTTCAATTTTATTTGATTGATTTATTTATATCTATCTTTTTATCGTCTAAATCTAATTTAAATACCAATTTAAAATTAGCTAAAATACTTGTATTTTTATTGTTTTCTTCCGCTATACATAGTCAATGCATTGTTAATACAATAAATGCTGATTTCGAATATCCGGTTGTATCAAGATCCGGAGAAAACATTAATCAAAATAGCAATCCTTCCGTACTAGGCTGGAAAACCACAGCCCCAGATGGCATGATAGAATTTTGGAAATACGAAGGAGGAACTTCACGTAAAGCTTATTCTGGAAACCAGTTTGTAGAACTTAATGCTAATTACGCATCAGGATTATTTCAAGATTATGACACGTCTATAGCTACTTACTTTATTTATTCATTTGCCCATATGGGTAGGGATGGTATTGACTCAATGGTGTTAAAAGCTGGTCCTCCTGACGGCATTCAAACTGTCATAGCAACTGCCACTACAGACAAAACCGGCTGGAAACTCTATACCGGAATTTACAAAGTACCTGCTGGTCAGAATAAAACTCGATTTGTTTTTGAAGCTCTTTCAAGTTCTTCCGGAAATGCAACCGTAGGAAATTTTTTAGATGCCATAAACTTTACTGCAACCATAGATCCTCCTACATTAATTGGAGGCATTTTGAATACCACTACTGGCTCTATCGAAAAAACAGCTTGTTCCGGTAGTTCTACTAATCTCACAGTTTCCGGAATGCCTGGTGCTGTTTTTTCATGGTATGATTCAACCGGAAAAACCTTACTTGGTACAGGTTTAACATATACAACTCCTTTCTTAACAAATAATACAAAGTATAAGATTAAACAAACGAATCCGTCTGGTTGCGAAAGCAGCCTACTGGATATTGAAGTTAAGGTAGAGAAACCGGTTAATATTGTTACCACTGGAGTGAGTATTTGTAAAGGTGGTAGTGGTTCGCTAACGGCATCAGAAAGTGTTCCGGTTCCAACAACAACATTCTCAGGTCATTGGAACTCTGCTACAGACCCAAAAGCGAAGACTATTTATACAGAATTAAATAACTCTACTTCTTGTAAATTTAGTGCTAGTATAACAAATTATACAGCAACTAAATTTACTGTAACTCTCTCTGGCACTTATGTACTTAAAATGACAGACACAGATGCTTATGATGGAGCTGCTTATATTTATAGCGGAGATTTTACACCTGGTAATTGTTTGGGAGGAGGAACATGGATTATTGGAGATGATGATATGGATGGTCTCGAAAAAGAGCCAAGACTAATAGCGAATCTGGAAGCTGGGGTTGAATACACATTAATATCAACTTTTTGGGCATTTAGGTCGGGATCATTTGTAGGAGATTACACCTGGACAATTACTCCGCCATCAGGTGGACAGTTTTTGTTAAATACTTTAAATTACTGGTATACTTCTCTTACTGGAGGAGATCCAATTGGCTGGGGAAATACTTTTGATCCAGTTGGGGTAGCGGGTTCTGGCTTACCAGATACAAATACATCCAGCGAAACCACTTATTATGTAGATAATGGCATACTGTGTTCTACCAGAACTCCGGCAACTTTTACAATAAAAGCTTTACCTACATTAACAATACATCAACCAGCTGCAGTATGTTCATCTGCCACAGTTGATTTAACTGCATCAGCCATTACAACCAAAGGAAACTCAACTGATGAACTTAGTTATTATAGCGATGCTGACACCAATATTCCTTTATCAAACCCAACAACGGCAAGCGCAGGAACCTATTACATTAAAAGCACAACGACAGAAGGCTGCTCCATAACTCAACCTGTAACTGTTACCGGAACACCTTGTTTACCTGTTTTAAATGTTGATGTTAAATCGTTAACTAAATCAGTTTGTAATAAACTGAATGAAATTGTTACATACGAAATCACCATAACAAATACAGGCACTGCTAAAATTGATGGCGTCAGTTTATTAATCGAGTTCCCTTATGGAATCAATTCTTATTTTTCTACGATGTCCTATACCGGAAACGCTTCCGGTTCTGAGGGAGGTCCGATTGAGACTCCTTTTCAAAATCAATCAGTATTTAATACGTTTAATATTCCCGTTAATGGAACCGTAACCATTTTACTGAAAGGAAAAATATACTCACCAACAAGTGTTGTATACGGTATTAATGATTTCTATGCTCAAGCATCCTATCCTGATCCCTTAGAACCTTATACAATAGTTACTCCTTCTCTTAATATTATTAGTAATAATCCTATTTCAGGTTCTGGAAGTATAAGCTTTTCAACAGGAGAAAGAGTTCCCGGAACTAATTTTAATGGAAATCGTAGTACAGCAGATGATGTCGAGATAAACCGTTTACCTACCCTAACAATTAATCAACCAGCCGCGATATGTTCTACGGCTACTATAGATTTAACGGCTGCCGCAATTGCAAACAAAGGCACTACTACAGATGTATTGACTTATTGGACAGATGAGGCTGCAACGCTGCCTTTTGTAACTCCAACAGCTGCAAGTGCAGGTAAATATTATATTAAAAGCACAACGGCAGCAGGTTGTTCTATTGTGCAGCCTGTAACTGTTGAAACTAGTCCGAACAATACCGTTAGCAGTGCATCATCGATATCAGAAGTATGCGTTAATACTGCATTAACAAATATTACCCATACAACCACTGGGGCAACCGGTATTGGAGCACCAATAGGATTACCATCAGGAGTTACGGCTTCCTTGAATGCAAACACCCTTACCATTAGCGGTACACCAACAGAATCTGGAAAATTTGATTATAGTATCCCTTTAACCGGAGGATGCGGAAATGTTATTGCAACAGCTACCATTAAGATAATAGCAAAACCATCAGTAGATATCATTACAACTCCTGCTGCATTGTGTATAGGAGATGCATTAACTGTAACAGCTCCTACAGTAAACGATAATGGTTCAATTATAACAAATCAAGGCTGGTATTTAGATGGTACAGCATTTACTTCAGGAACAGCAGTAACATATGCTGACAACAATAAAAAATTAACTTATAAAGTTACTAATAGTTGTGGAACAACCATTAGCAATGAAGTCATTATTACTGTAAACGACAAACCGGTAATTGCAGCTACTGTAAATAATATTTTGTGCAAAACTAAGGCAGAAGGCAGTATAAATCTTACTGTTACCGGCGGAATTGCTCCTTATACTTATTTATGGTCAGGTACTGGTGTAGCTTCTAACGAAAAAAATCAGATAAATTTAGTCGCAGGCACCTATAAAGTAACCGTTACAGATTCAAAAGGGTGTAATTCTTCAGAACTATCAATAACATTAACAGAACCAGCAACAGTACTAAGTGCTGCTTCTAGCAATAAAATAGATGTAAAATGTAAAGATGATGCTACCGGTTCGGTTCTAATTACTCCAAACGGAGGAACTGCACCTTATAACATTACTCCTGCTCAAACAGCTTTACCGGCAGGCTCGTATACTTTTACAGTAACTGATGCCAATAATTGTGAAACAACGGTTCCGGTTACAATCAGTGAACCAACTAAATTGGCTGCCTCTATTAGTGGTCAAATAAATGTATTACGTAAAGGAGAGGCCACGGGTTCCGTTGTAATTACTCCAAACGGAGGAACTGCGCCTTATAACATTACTCCTGTTCAAACAGGTTTACCGGCAGGACTGCATACTTTTACCGTAACAGATGCCAATAATTGTGAAACAACGGTTCCCGTTACTATTACTGAGCCAGAAATGGCATTGATTGCTATAGCAAGTAATAAAGTAGACATAAAATGTAAAGGAGATGCCACAGGATCAGTTTTAATAACAGGATCTGGCGGATCTGGCGGATCTGGCGGGTATACGGTTACACCGGAACAAACAGGTTTAGCGGCAGGATTGCATACTTTTACAGTAACTGATAGTAATAATATTTCTATAACTATAGACGTAACAATCAGTGAACCTACCGCATTAAACGCAGCTGCTTCAAATCTGGTTGATGCAAAATGTAAAGGAGACGATAACGGATCGGTTACCATCACGCCAAGTGGAGGAACCGCGCCTTATGACATAACTCCTGCTCAATCTGGGCTTACAGCAGGAGTACATACTTTTACTGTAACCGATAGTAATGCTTGTACAACAACAGTTGAGGTAACGATCAATGAACCGGATGCATTAAACGCAGCTGCTTCAAATCAGGTTGATGCAAAATGTAAAGGAGACGATAACGGATC
>NZ_FZNL01000028.1 GCF_900187965.1 Flavobacterium sp. ov086
AATCAAAAATAAAGTCTTATGCAGTATGACCCAAAACTCAGACCCGTATGAAAATGCCGTAGCAGAAAGAATTAATGGAATTTTAAAACAAGAATTTATGATCGATAAATATCATCAAAAAATAAAAATTACAAAACAAATTATAAAAGAATCGATCAATATTTACAATGAACAAAGACCACATTATTCTAATCATATGCTAACACCAAATCAAATGCATTGTCAAAATCAAATCCAAATAAGAACCTATAAAAACAAAAACAGTTGCAAGAACGTTCTTGCAACTGTTTAATTAATTATTTTTATCTAATAATCAGTGTCGTTTTTTTAGGACGAGACAATTTTTTATTTCTTCTTGAATAAACCATTTAATAAGTCACTTGCTTTTTTAGTAACTTCCTGGGTTTTCTGTTCTTTTTCAGTTTTTGCAGCTTGTGTGGTATCTTTTGCTTTTGTATTCTTATTGATTAAATCATTAAGGGCAGAAGTACCTTTTTGTGTTAGCTTTTCTTTTTGTTGATTGGCAACCTGAGATGCTAAACTCGTAACCGCAGATTTCATGTCAGTTGATATTTTTGGATTAGAAAAATTACCTGTAATCATCGCATTTATTGGGATGTTTTGCAGTTTCGCAGCATCCGCAGGAGACATTTTTGAGATAAAGGCATTCGCTTCAGATCCTAAATATTTAGCCGGAACATCCAGTTTTAAGTTATAATTCATGGTTTGGTCAAAACCGTGAGTTCCGCCAACTGTGATTTTAATATCCTGATATTTGATGTCAAATGGTTTTACATTTACTTTTCCGTTTTCAAAAGTTAAAGCTGCTTTAATATCGTTCAAATTTATTTTATTCATATCAATAAACTTGATGTTCGAAGTTAATGCACTTAATACAGTTGAATTTTTAGAGTTTATCGTTGTCGAAAGCAATTGTCCTAACAAATCTCCTGAAATAGAACTTAAGTCTGGAGTTAATTCTTTCGAGTCTAGATTTCCGTTTAATTTAATAGTCGAATTTAATTTTCCGTTGATAATTCCGGCAATTGGTGCAATTTTTTTCATCATGTCCAATTGTGTAAAAGTCTGTGCAATATCAACTTGATTGAAACCTAAATTCATATCAAAAGTTGGTACCTTAGTTTTTGTAGAAACAGTTCCTGTTAAACCAATTGTTCCTCCAAAAATCGAAGTTTTAAAGTTTTCTAACGTAGCTTTTTCATCTTTTACGATCAATCTGCCTGAAACATCTTTTAGTTTTAAATTATCATACAAAACGGTTGTTGCTTTTGCATTTAAAGTACAATTTAAAAACGCCGGAATCTTCATTGCTTCTGTTGGTTTTGCAGCAGTTTTTTCAGTTGCAGGTTCACCGGCAGTCATGAAATCGTCAACAGCCAATTGGTTTGAACTCATATTGAAGTTTCCTCTTAGTTCTTGTTTTTTAAACATAAAACCGTAAAAGTTTTCTAAAACTCCATTAATGCTTAAATCGCTTTTTCCGGTTGTAGCATCAAATTTTTTCAGGTTTATAGTACTTGGATTAAACTCTACCAAAGCTGTACTAATGTTCATCGCTTTATTGTTTTCATCAGTATATTTAAATCCTGATAAACTCATCGTCCCTGCATTTTTTATGTTTTGATATTGGCTTTTTTCCACAGATGCCATATCAAAATTTGTGGTAACGTCAGCTTTTAAAATACCTGCTAATGGCTTATCCATTTTGATTGGATATGCTTTTGAAAGGTTAGCTAAATTAATAGTTCCTTTTAATGCAGCGTCTACAATAGGATTTACGGTAATGTTTTTAATATTCGCTTTAGCGTTAAAAATATCCTGATCGATTCTAAACGAAAGTTTGTCTAAATTAACGTAGGTGTCATTTAGAATTCCTGTTTCGTTGATGATTTTTGTGTCAATTACAATATTCTGAACTGATTTTGGTAAGTTAGGATATTGAAATGAAGCATTGTTTGAGGCAATTGCAATGTTGAATTTAGGAACAGTAGTATCTGTTAATTGTCCTTTTGCAAAACCAGCTACAGTAAAGTCTCCAGTTGTTTTTACACCATCTAGACTCGAAGCATAAGCCGACGGAATTAAACCTAAGAAATTGGTGAAAGATGAAGTTGGTGTTTTAAATTTTAAATCATAAATCTGACCCGCATCAACCATCTGAATAAAACCGTCAAATTCTAATGGTAATTGATTGATTAAGGCTTTGTTTTCTTTAAAAGTATATTTGCTTTGTTCTAAATCAATTCCTAAAACGGCATCTAAAGTCAGTTTTACATTTTTCATGTAATTGACTTTATCCATATCAAGAGATACTTTAGCAGTAGATTTTGTAGTTAAATCCAGTTTAGAGTTGGTAAAATCACCAGTTCCTTCGTGATTTAAACTATCAATTACCATCTTAATTTTCGAACCCTGATCAATATATCTGAAAGTGAAATTTTCGATTTTGTAGTTCTGAATTTTTAATGAAAGTGGTTTGCTTGCTTCATCTTTCTTTGTTTCGTTTTTATCTTTTAATGCAATATCGAAGTTACCAACACCATCTTTATTAAAAATAATATTGATTAATCCATTTGTAGAACTGATTCCCTGAATGCTTAAAGGTTCTTCTTTTCCTTTGAAAAGTTCTTTGATACTCATTTTTAAATTCAGTTCGCCTAAAGAAACTAAAGTATCACCTTCAAAAGGAGCTTTGTTGATAATCACTAATTTTTCGATTCCAACAGTTGCATTCGGAAAGTTTTTAAACAAGCTTAAATCAGCATCGGCAAAACTTACTTTTGCATCAACACTTTCGTTAATAGCTTCAGCAATTTTGGCTTTTATCTGATCCTTAAAAAAATAAGGGATAGCGAATAAGGCGGCTACAATGACGACAAGAACAATAGCTGCGATTTTTAGAATTTTCTTTAACATATTAATAGATTTGAGGATTTAGCATTAATGTTTAATACGTGCAAAAATAGCTTTTTTGATTTAGTTCTGAGATAAAGTTTTCTTAAAAAATGTAAGAAATTTACCTATTTGAATAAAAGAAAAAAATCCGTTCGATCATATATTCAAACGGATTTTGGGTTTTATTATTTTATTTATTTCAGAATAAAAGAAACTATCTTATTAGTCATGACTTCTGAGATAGGTAAAGTTTCATTATTATAACTCTCTAAATTTGCCTGTTTATCGCCATCGATAATTTTCATGATGTGATTCATTTTATCAACGATCAATAGCTCGGCATTTTTATTAGCGTTTGCCAGATTTTCAGCGTCTTGTGTATTGATTTGTAAATCGTTGTTTCCTTGCAGTATTAAAATAGGAACGTTTAATTTTTTAATTTCTGTTTGTGGATTGTATTTAAACCACGAAATCAAATACGGCTGAATGCTTGGTCTAAAAAGTGCATTAAGCATTGGATCTACTTTTTTTACCGTATTTCCGCTTTTTAAACTGTCAATAATAGGAAAAGTCAAATCGTTAATTTGTTGATTTGATTTGCTTGCTATTTGCGTTTTTATAAGTTTATCTGCTGAGTCTCCAGCTCCGGCAATAGAGATAAATTTAGTTGCTTTTGCTCCGGCAATCATTCCTATTAAAGAGCCTTCGCTGTGACCTATTACAATTACATGCGAAAAGCGCTTGTCTTGTTTCAGGAAATTAATCCAGCTTTTGGCATCTTCTGTATAATTTTCGAAGACTAAACTTGATTCCGCTATTGCAGAAGCTTTGCTTTCGCCAATTCCTCTTTTATCATATCTTAATGATGCAATTCCGTTTTTTGCTAGAGCTTCAGCCAGCATTTTCAGCGAATTGTTTTTCATCATCGGATTATTTCCATTTCGGTCTGTTGGTCCCGAACCTGCAATTATTAAAGCAACCGGAAATTTTTTACTCAGATCCGGAACCGTTAAAGTACCAAAAAGCTGATCATTATTAATTTTTAAAGTCGCATTAGATTCTTTAAAAGTGTATTGCTTTTTATCCTGAGCATTAACAAAACTCAAAAAGAAAATAGTGAGCAGAAGAACTATATTTTTCATTGATCTGAATTATTTGATGTTTAATCCAAAAGGAAGCATCGCCTGAACACCTTTTTGTTTTTGAAATCTTTTTACCTGCTCAATAAGCTGATAATTTTCTTCGCCAATTTCCTCTTTTATAAAAGCTTCTTTAGATTGTGCAAATGGTAAATTAGAGAGAAGATCATTAAATGTTTTCTCGTATTCAGGATAGTTTTGAGTGGTGTATGTTTTTACTTTAGCCATTTTAGCTGCTTCAGCAATAGCGTCATTCAAACCTCCAATTTTGTCTACTAAACCTATTTTTAAGGCTTCAGTTCCTGACCATACTCTTCCTTGTGCGATAGCGTCAACTTGTGCAAAGGTCATTTTTCGGCCTTGAGCCACATGCGTCACAAAAGTATTGTAGATATGTTCAACTCCTTCTAATGTAAAGGCTTTAAACTTCTCATCAATTGGCACAAACGGACTATAATTTGCGGAGTTCTCGTGAGTTTTTACCTGTTCCGTATTGATTCCTAACTTAGTTGCCAGAGGGCTAAAGTTTGGTAAGATTCCAAAAACTCCAATAGAACCAGTAATAGTATTGTTTTCTGCAAAAATTTTGTTAGCATTACAAGCAATGTAATATCCTCCCGAAGCAGCATAATTACCCATAGAAACCACAACCGGTTTTACTTTTTTAGTGATTTCGATTTCTCTCCAAATTAAATCAGAAGTTAGAGCGCTTCCGCCCGGACTATCAATTCTAAGAACGATCGCTTTTACATCCTCATTTTTTCTGGCTTCCTGCAACGAACGACGCATTGAGCCTTCTCCAATTACGGTAACATCACCTTCACCGCTTTGTATTTCGCCTTGAGCGTAAATAATCGCAATTTGGTCTGATGCTGTATTGGTCAACGCTGTAGTAATATTATTCTGAGTATAATCTGATATAGAAATTTTGTTATAATCATCGTCGCCTGTAACTTTCAATGCTTTTTTGATAGCGTCGTGATATACATCTTCATAAGCAACAATGTCAACTAAATGTTGTGATTTTGCCATTTCCGGAGTTCGGGCAAGCAAACCATTTGCAATTTCATTTAACTTAGCAACAGGAATATTTCTGCTTTTCGAAATATCGTTAGTAACCGTTGTCCAGATTGAGTTTAATAATGCCGTAACTTGTTCTCTGTTGGCATCGCTCATTTTGTTTTCTAAAAACGGTTCAACGGCACTTTTATATTTTCCATGACGAATCACTTCCATATGAATACCTGATTTATCCTGAAAATCTTTAAAGAACATTACTTCAGACGAAAGTCCTTTAAAATCTAAATCTCCGGCTGGATTCAAATAAATAGTGTTGGCAACAGAATTTAAATAATATTCTTTTTGCGAATAAGTATTGGAATAAGCCCAAACAAATTTTCCTGATTTTTTGAAGCTTTCAAGTGCATTTCTTAAATCTTTGTATTGTGCTAATCCTAAAGAAGATTCATCGTTTAAAATCGAAATTCCTTTAATATTATCATCCGTTTTTGCTGCTTCAATTGCATTGATAACGTCAGTCAAACCGATTTCTTTTTTGCCAGTGAATTGGGTTACCCAGGGATCTTTATATTTTCCGGCGTAATCATTTTGAATCTGTTTTAAATTTAATTCGATCACAGAATCACCTTTGACAGAGACAGAATCATCTCCTCCAAAAATAGTTCCAATTAGAATTACTCCAAAAAAGAAGACCATAATAAACACAAAAATACCAATAACAGTGGCAATTACATTTCCTAAAAACTTCATAAGTATATTTTTTTAATAAGTAGCAAAAAAGGTTGGTTTGTTACAAATATAATCTAAATAGAATTTAATTCTCCTATCGGTAATTCTCAAATATTTGTATAATTTACATTTTTGAATGCTAAAAATAAAGATAGATTATTTTGTAAGATAATAGCGATTTATTTTATAATTTTAAAGAAAAGAAATTATAAACAAACTGTTTTCGACTCTTGAAAACTTCTAATTCTTGTGTTGAATAATGTACTTAATTCTAAAATAGTTTTAGTTAATTTGCATTAATTATGAAATCACAGCATCAAATCACTCTATCTATAGGCAGTAATCAGGGAAACAGATTGGCAAACATCGAAAGTTGTATTGCCTTAATACACCAGGAAGTTGGTACTGTAATCAGGGTTTCAAGACTATACGAAACTCCGGCTTGGGGATTTGAAAGTGACGCTTTTTATAATTGTGCTTTGGTTTTGCACAGTACTTCATCTGCACAAAAAATACTGAATCAGGTTTTAAAAATCGAAAAACATTTAGGGAGGATCCGTTCGAATCAGAAAGGATATCAATCCCGATTAATTGACGTCGATCTGATTACTTATGACGATGAAATTATTGAGTCTGAAAAACTTGAGGTTCCACATCCGTTAATGCAAAACAGAAATTTTGTTTTATTGCCAATGCGGGATTTAAAACTAGATTGGAGACATCCTGTTTATCAAAAAACAATTTCAGAATTAATTGCCATTTCGCCAGACGATAGTGTTTGCACGGTAATTCAGGATTTGAAGATTCCGTTGCAGGAAATTCCTTTAGAAAGTTTTAATTATATTGCTTTTGAAGGAAATATTGGAGCTGGAAAAACGACTTTGGCGCACAAAATTTCAGAAGATTTTAATGCTAAAACTGTTTTAGAGCGTTTTGCTGATAATCCGTTTTTACCAAAATTTTATAAAGATCAAAATCGATATGCCTTTCCTTTAGAAATGTCTTTTCTTGCCGATAGATATCAGCAATTATCAGATGATTTGGCGCAATTTGATTTGTTTAAAGATTTTATTGTCGCCGATTATCATATTTTTAAATCTTTGATATTTGCCAAAATTACGCTTGCAGAAGATGAATATCGTTTGTACCGAAACTTATTCGATATAATTTACAAAGAAATGCCAAAGCCTGATTTGTACGTTTATCTGTATCAGAATTCAGAACGCCTGCTTCAAAATATCAAGAAACGCGGAAGAGCTTATGAACAGAACATTGAGGCTGAATATCTGAATAAAATCAATAACGGTTATCTGGATTATATTAAATCCCAAACCGATTTGAATGTTTTGATTATTGATGTTTCAGAACGTGATTTTGTAAAAAAACACGAAGATTACCTTTTTATATTAGAAGAGATAAAGAAGAAATTGAATTAGATAATGTGGCAATTAGAAAATTAGATAATTATTTACTGCATTTCAAAAATTATCAAATTATCAAATTTTCTAATTGGCACATTAAAATCATCTTTTCAATGTAAAATGCCCTCTTAAAATTGGTTTGGTATTGTCAATTTTTAAGGCATACCAATAATCAGAAGCGGGTAGCGGATTTCTATCCAAAGTTCCGTCCCACGTCATTTTAGTAGCATTTAACTGCGCGATAAATTTTCCGTATCGATCAAAAATAGTGACTTGTGCTTCAGGATAATATTCCATTCCGGTTACTTCCCAAACATCATTATAGGTATCATTATTTGGAGTAAAAAATGGAGGAAAAACAAGAACTACAAACATTTTTGTTGTATCACTACAGCCACTTTTTTCTCTTACATAAGCCGTTTGTAATCCGCCTGAAACATCATAAAATACATTTGAATTTTGAAAATTAGAACCGTCAACAGAATATTCAAAGTAATCTTGTTCTTTGGTGAGATAGATTACAACTCTAGTTCCGTTTACCTCAATGCGGGATATTTCCGGAACCTCGCGTTCCTCAATAATAATGGTTTTTTGACTCGTACAGTTTTCAGGAGCGGGACTTGTAACATCTACAATATATGTTCCGCCTTTTGATGCAGGAATAGTTTGTGTTGATTCTCCGGTGTTCCATTTATAAGACATTCCTGAAACTCCGGCATCAAGTATAATGGTTTGTGATTGGCACAATACAAGCTCTTGATCGGTAACAACTGGAGGAGTATAAATTTTAATGTCAATTGGAATTCGGGTACTATTAATACAGCCATTATTTGATGCTTCTGCATAATAAGTAGTATTTGTTGAGATTGTTGGAGTTTTAAAGCTGTTACCTGTAAATAAGCTTGTACCGCCAGTTGATTCTGTATACCAATTTATAAAACCAATATTTGTACTTGCTTCAATAGTAACAGATCCGGGACCACAATTAAAATAAGTTGGTTGTGCAGCAACTGGAGTTGTTGGTGTTGGATAAACGGTTGCAGTAACTGGTTTTCTATTTGACTCACAACCGGCATCAACATAATAAGTTGTTGTAGCGGTTATTGTAGGAGTTGTAAAAGAATTTCCGGTTGCTAATGCCGTTCCGCCAGTAGCATTTGCATACCAACTAATAGTTGCTCCGGCTGTTGCAGTAGCATTAAATGTGAAACTTCCTGAATCGCAAGCCGCAGGTGGATTTGTAGAAGGTGTTGCAACCGGAATTGTAATTTTTGTGCTGGCTGCGATTTCTAAAGGAGCTTCGCCGACTGATCCTCCATATTCAACAACATAGCCTTTTGGCTGATATGCGTCACCTGAAATTAATGATCCTGTGTTGGATAAATCATTCCAGGAGCCACGTATTCCGATTCCGGGTTGCGTAATATGGGCGTAATCTTCATCTCCTTGGTTGTTTGGTTCTCCGGTATTCCAAAAAGTATACGACATTACTGTTTCTGCTTCAGGTCCGGTTACCCATTTCCAAACGCCTTCTGTTTCGGCGTCGCTTCCTCCAATCCACCCTGTTCCGGAGGCTTGTTCACCACTTAACTTAGCTTCATCAGCAGATAAAAGAGTTGCCAGATATCCTTTAAGTCCATAATAAGTACTTGCTTCGGCAGCGGCTTTTGCAGCTGTCCAGGTAATTCCTATACTCGGAACAAATAAATAAAAGTGTTGTGTCGATGGTAAATAATTGGCTTGGCCAATCGTTATAGAAAAAGTTCTTGTACCGGAAGCTGTAGCTGATGAGTTAGAAAATACAACATCTTTAATGGCTGCTTCTAAATCAGAATATAAAACATTTCCTCCCGTTGGACTTGATAAGACTAATTTTCCTTCATCGGGATACCAGGCTTGTACAATTGATGGATGTGCAGCAGGATTTAAAATTTCTATTCTATCAAGCCCCTGAGAATAGCCTGAAGAAATCTGAATATAAGCAGCTTTTGTTCCAAGTTCTTTATCATCGTGAGTAATTGTAATTGAGGTTACAATATTTTTAGAAGTTAAAGGGCAATAGAATTGATCTCCCGAAGCCCTAATTATAGGGGCTGTTGTTACTGTGGCTTTGTTGCAATTGTTTGAATATGTCGCCGAAGCATCTTTAAACGTTGACCAGTTTATATTAGAATAATTTGCGTTATCTACTTCTATGCAACTTAAATTAGGATTTGAAGTAAGATCAATAGCTAACATGTAATTATTAATGCCGTTTTTTACGCTTAAGGTATTCAGATTGTTATTGTCACAGCTAAATGAATTTATACCTGTATTTTTAGATATATCTAAAGTGGTGATGTGATTATTTGAGCAAGAAAACATATTTAAGTTTAGATTTTTTGAAATATCTAAATCAGTTAATTGATTATTGTAGCAAACAAATATGTTTAAGTTTGTGTTATTAGAAGTGTCTAAACTTGTTATTTGATTGAATGTACAATAAAATATTTCTAGGGCTGTATTTTTTGAAACATTTAAGGTTTTTAATTGATTGTAACTGCAACCCAAACTTTTTAACGCTAGATTTTTTGAAATATCTATAGTGTTTAAATTATTTTGGTTACAATTTAAAAGATTTAAATTGTAATTTTCTGAAATATTTAAGCTGATTAATTTATTACCACTACAGTCTAAATAATTTAGTTTTGAATTTTTAGAGAAATCTAATGTAGTTAAATTGTTGTTATTACAAATCAAAGTTTCTAATTCTGAAAAGCCTTCAATTCCAGATAAATTAGAAATATTTTGGTAACGAATTTCTAAACTTTTAACACTATTTATACTTGTTGTTAAAACTTTACCATCAATAGCGCCATTGTCAATTCCTAACTTAATTAATGCGTCTTCGAAATTTAAATCAGGAATTGTAGTGTATTGTGCATGCCCAAAAAAACCAGACAGCAATAAAAAAAATAAGAGTGGTATTTTTAAGAAATTAACATTTTTCATTTTATAAAAGTATCAATTTTATAATAACAAAAAAATAATTTTCTATTTGTAACAATTATAGATTTAATTTGTTGAAAAATAACAAATTATGGCAATGTTTTTTCTTGTTTTAAATGCTTTTTGGCCACTTCAGTTTCTGGAATAAATCCCAAACAACAATTCCAGCGCTCACAGCAATATTTAAAGAATGTTTGGTTCCTAATTGCGGAATCTCAATGCAGCCATCGCAAATTGCAACCGCTTCCTGAGCTACACCATAAACTTCATTTCCGAAAACCAATGCGTATTTTTGATCTTTTTCTACTTTAAAATCCTGAAGAAAAATAGCACTTTCAACCTGTTCGATAGCAAGCGTTAATACATTGTCTTTTTTTAGATTTTCGATAACTTCCAATACATTTTCATGATGTTCCCAAGCTACAGTTTCGGTAGCGCCAAGAGCGGTTTTATGAATTTCTTTGTTTGGAGGTGTAGCTGTAATACCGCATAGAATTATTTTTTCGATCAAAAAAGCATCGGCAGTTCTAAAAACAGAACCTATATTGTGTAAACTGCGAATATCATCTAAGACTAAAATTAGAGGAGTTTTGTCAGACTTTTTAAAATCTTCAATTGATTTTCGATCTAGTTCGCTATTTTCCAGTTTTCTCATTTGTGTTGGATTCAGGTCATAAAAAAAGCCTCCAAAGATAAGGAAGCTTTTTCGATTATTTTATTTTGTTTTTCTCAGATTAGCTTTTTACTGGATCTGGTAAAACTGTACCTTTAATGGTAAGTACTTTTGTTGGTTGTCCTTCAGCGTTAGAAGTAACCGTTACAGTTTTTGTAAATGCACCAACTCTGTCAGTAGCATATTTTACACCAATAATACCTTTAGCACCTGGAGCGATTGGCTCTTTTGGAGTTGTTGGTACAGTACAACCACAAGATCCTTGTGTATTTGTAATGATTAATGGTTTAGTTCCGTTGTTTACAAAAACAAATTCACGTTTTCCATCAGCATTGTGAGCGATAGTTCCGTAGTCAATAGTTTCTGTTTCAAAAGCCATTCCAGCACCTTCGATTTTAGCAACTTTAGCTTTTTTAGTGCTTTGAGCGTTAGAAGCTGTAATTCCAACTACAGCTAACATAGCAATTAAGATTATTTTTTTCATCTTTTAGAGTCTTTGTTTTAATTATGAACAAATCTATATAAAATTCTAATATCTCATCTTAAAAATTGCTTAAAATATTTTAATTTTTGAACCGCTTCAATATTCCTTTAAAATATTATAAATTCGCTGTCTTAATTTTTCATTTAAAATACAACAATTTGGCAGCGAAAGAGAAAGTGGTGAAAGAAACACCCTTAATGAAACAGTACAACGAAATCAAGAGAAAATATCCTGATGCATGTCTGCTTTTTAGAGTGGGTGATTTTTATGAAACCTTTGGAGAAGACGCTATTAGAGCATCAAAAATTCTGGGTATTACATTAACCAAAAGAGGGGCTGGTTCTGATACTGAGACCGCTTTGGCAGGATTTCCACACCATTCTGTTAATACATATTTGCCAAAATTAGTTAAAGCCGGACTTCGTGTAGCGATCTGTGATCAGCTCGAAGATCCAAAAATGACTAAAACTATCGTGAAACGTGGTGTTACTGAACTGGTAACTCCGGGAGTTTCATTAAATGATGAGGTTTTACAATCAAAAACAAACAATTTTTTAGCATCTGTATATTTTGCTAATAAAAATATCGGAGTTTCCTTTCTTGATGTTTCTACCGGAGAGTTTTTAACAGCTCAGGGAAATGCTGAATACATAGATAAATTATTGCAGAATTTTAATCCTAGTGAAATTCTGGTTCCAAAGAATAATAAAATGGATTTTAAGGCTTCTTTTGGAGAAGATTTTCATACTTTTTATTTAGAAGATTGGATTTATAAAGAAGATTATGCTCTGGAAACTTTGACAAAACATTTTCAAACTGCTTCCTTAAAAGGTTTTGGAGTTGAAGAGCTGAAAGAAGGAGTTATTGCTTCAGGAGCAATCTTGTATTATTTGTCAGAAACACAGCATAACCGTGTACAGCATATCACGGCAATTCAACGTATTGCAGAAGATGCTTATGTTTGGATGGATCGTTTTACTATTAGAAACTTAGAATTATACCACAGTTATAATCCAAATGCGGTAACACTTTTAGATGTAATTGACAGAACGCTTTCGCCGATGGGAGGACGTTTACTGAAACGTTGGTTAGCTCTGCCTTTAAAGGATAGTGCTAAAATTAAAAACCGTCACGATGTTGTTACCTATTTAAAATCAGATCCTGAAGTATTGCAAAATATTCAATACCAAATTAAACAAATTTCAGATTTAGAGCGTTTGATTTCTAAAATTGCAGCCGGAAAAGTTTCGCCTCGTGAAATTGTTTATTTGAAAGAATCTCTGGATGCTATTATTCCGATAAAAACTTTAGCATTGCAAAGTAAGCAGGAAGCGGTAAAGATTATTGGAGATAGTTTACATGCCTGTGATCTTTTAAGAGAGAAAATAAAAACAACCTTAAATCAGGATGCGCCCGTAGCGATTGCAAAAGGAAATGCTATTGCAAAAGGTATTAGTGAAGAACTGGACGATTTACGTGCTATTTCTACTTCAGGAAAAGAATATCTGGAGGGAATAGAAAAAAGAGAATCGGAGAGAACAGGAATTTCTTCTTTAAAAATCTCTTTCAATAATGTATTTGGATACTATATAGAAGTTAGAAATACACACAAAGATAAAGTGCCGGCAGAATGGATTCGTAAGCAAACCTTAGTAAATGCCGAGCGTTATATTACCGAAGAATTAAAAGAATATGAAACTAAAATTCTAGGCGCTGAAGAGAAAATTCATAAAATTGAAAGCGAACTTTTTGAGCAATTAATTGCCTGGATTGCGACCTATATTAAGCCGGTTCAAATGAATGCTAATTTGGTGGCACAGTTAGATTGTTTGTGTTCATTTACGCAATTGGCTATCGAAAATCAATATGTATGTCCTGAAATTGATGAAACTTTCGAGCTGGAAATCAAAAACGGACGTCACCCTGTAATTGAAAAACAATTGCCGGTTGGAACTCCTTATATTGCTAATGATGTTTTCTTAGATAGAGAAACACAACAAATTATCATGATTACTGGACCCAATATGTCTGGTAAGTCGGCTATTTTAAGACAAACTGCTTTAATCGTATTGTTGGCTCAAATGGGAAGTTTTGTTCCGGCTGATAGTGTAAGAATGGGAATTGTCGATAAAATTTTTACCAGAGTAGGAGCATCGGATAATATTTCGATGGGAGAATCTACTTTTATGGTTGAAATGAACGAGACAGCTTCTATTTTGAATAATATCTCAGACAGAAGTTTGGTTTTATTAGATGAAATTGGTAGAGGAACAAGTACTTATGACGGGATTTCGATTGCCTGGGCTATTGCCGAGTTTTTACACGAACATCCGGGAAGGCCTAAAACATTATTTGCAACGCATTATCACGAATTGAATGAAATGACTGAATCGTTGTCTAGAATCCAAAATTATAATGTTGCCGTAAAAGAATTAAAAGATACCGTTCTTTTTATTAGAAAGCTGGTAAAAGGAGGAAGTGCGCATAGTTTTGGAATTCACGTTGCAAAAATGGCAGGAATGCCTCAAATTGTAATTTTGAAAGCACAGAAGTTATTAAAGAAATTAGAAAAAAATCATTCAAGCGATGCCTTAAACGGAGTAAAATCTGCAGCAGACGAAATGCAAATGAGTTTCTTTAATTTAGATGATCCTTTATTAGAAGAAATAAAAGAAGAGATTCTAAGTCTTGATATAAATGCGATAACTCCGGTTGAAGCATTGATGAAACTCAACGAGATTAAAAGAATGTTAGTTAAAAAATAATTTCAGATTTAAAGTTTAGGTTATCAGAAAGTTATAAAATAAGTAGATTTTTTTTTGGAAAAACGCTTGTGTAATTGAATAAATGTCCTAAATTTGCACTCGCAATACAGAACAAGTCAGGTATTGTGGTTCTTACAAGAATTTGAAATGCGAAAATAGCTCAGTTGGTAGAGCGCGACCTTGCCAAGGTCGAGGTCGCGGGTTCGAGCCCCGTTTTTCGCTCAACATCGTATAATGCTCGGATGGTGAAATTGGTAGACACGCTGGACTTAAAATCCAGTGAACAGCAATGTTCGTGCGGGTTCAAGTCCCGCTCTGAGTACTAAAGCCTCTTCTTTTTGAAGAGGCTTTTTTTATTGTGTAAACTCACACAGTGCAAAATAAATTTGCGAAGTAAATTTATTTTAAAGAATCTAAGAATCTATCCTGATAGCTATCAGGACTAAGAATCTGAAATCAACAATTTAAAATCTAAAATATATCTATGGGTGCTTTTGTAATTAGTAAAAGGTTTAATGATGAATATAAATTCGTGTTTACTTCCAGAAAAGGCAAAGTCATATTTACAAGTTTAAGTTATGAGTTGAAGTTTGAAGGTGAAGAGGATATTGAGAAGTTTAAAGCGAATGTTGATCAGGCTAAGTTTTTAAAATTTAAAGGCTCAGGAGGGAAGTATTTCTTTAAGTTGATGTTGGGGGAGGTTCATTTTGCAACAAGCCGAAAATACACAACGGAATTGCTTTTGCAGAAGGGAATTAAAGAAATTGTGACTTATGCTTCAAGGTCGGAAATTTTGGACTTCTCGTCAAGCGAATCTATTTTTGAAGATGAGTTGGTTCAGGAGGAAGAAATGGAAGAATAGATGAATGAAATCCCAATTTGTAGTTGTTTGTTTTGATTTAACTAGGTTTAAAAACAAAAAAAATCCCAAATTCCAATAGGCTTAATGTCTTTTTGGAATTTGGGATTTTTTTTTTATGCTTGGAATTTGGGATTTCATCCCGAAGCTTCGGGATTGGAATTTCAAAAAAAAATTAGCATAAAAAAAACCATCACGATGGATGGTTTTAAAATCTTTAGAATTTAAGTTCTAATTATTTTTTTACTTCTTTAGCAGCTTCTTCTACTTTAGCAGCAGCAGAATCAACTTTAGTTGCAGCAGAGTCAACAGTTGCAGCAGCAGAATCAACTACAGTAGCAGCAGAATCAACAGCAACAGCAGTAGAATCTACAGCTTCAGTAGCTGCAGCGTCAGCTTTTTTACAAGATACAACAGTTAAAACAGCAACAACAGCTAAACTTAAAAATACTTTTTTCATCTTACTTTATTATAAAAGGTTAATTATTAATTCGTGGCAAAGATATAAATTTTTTAATATGTAAAATATTTTTTTATTTTTTTTTTAAAATATTTTCATTGCTCACGATTATCTTATTTATCAAAGAATATGCCAAAACTACAAAAATGTTTGGTATTATCGTATTTTTTGTATAAATTATTTTTCGTTGAATATTCTATAAGAGAATTGGCTTTTTTTATTCTCTTGCTTGCAGTTTGTTTTGTTTTTTAATAATAATTACGCAAACGCTGAGTGTTAAAATAAGACGTTTTTAGCGCTTTTTATTTTGATTCTGGTATGGAAATCCGTTTTTGGGTTTTTGAAACGGCTACGAAACGATTTTCATGATGCTGTTTGTAGCTCCTTTATAGTCTTGAATGTATGACTTGCAAATTTGACTTTTCTCTGTAAAAAAGTTTTCATCGGTAAGCAAGCGATCAAGACTTTGTTTTAGTTCGTCTATATTCGATATCACAATGCATCCGCCAATATCAACCAATTGAACAGCCTCGGCAAAATTGGAATAATTAGGACCAATTACAATTGGTAGTCCAAACGTTGCGGGTTCCAGAATATTATGAATTCCCGGATTGCCAAAACCGCCGCCAACATACGCAATGGTTCCGTAGCTATAAATTTTTGTCAATAAACCAACCGTGTCAATAATAAAGACTTGGTAATTTGATAAATCAAGACCCTGTTTCTCTGAGAATAATACAGTTGATTTTGTAATTTGCGATTTAAGACTCGAGATTTGGTCGGCTTTAATGTTATGGGGCGCAATAATAAATTTTACAGTCGAAGGAGTTTCATTGATATATTCAGCTAATAAAGCTTCGTCCTTTGGCCATGAACTTCCTATTACTATAGTTGGAGTATTATTTTTAAAGTTTTCAATAAAATCAAGTGTGTTATCTCTTTCTAAAATGGCATTTACACGATCAAAACGAGTATCGCCGGAAACAATTACATTATGGAATCCGATGGCTTCAATTTTTTCTTTAGACTCTTCGTTTTGAACAAAAAAGTAAGTGAATGCTTTTAATGCATTTCTATAGAAACCGCCATACCATTTAAAGAACATTTGGCTGTCTCTAAAGATTCCGGATATTAAATAAGTTGGTGTTTTACTGTTCTCTAGCTCTTTTAGATAATTTAGCCAGAATTCATATTTAATGAAAAAGGCTAATTCAGGATGTGCTAATTTTAAAAATCTCTTTGCATTGCTTTTAGTGTCTAAAGGTAAGTAAATAGTCACATCGGCAACTGTGTTATTTTTACGCACTTCGTATCCTGAAGGGGAAAAAAAGGTAACAATGATTTTGTGTGAAGGGTACTTTTCTTTGATTTTTTCGATTACCGGTAAACCTTGTTCATACTCGCCAAGAGAGGCTGAGTGAAACCAAATAGTCTTATCTGTAGGTTTTATTTTATCTTCCAGAATACTAAAAACATTTTTCCGACCATTTACAAAAAGCTTAATTTTCGGACTAAAAATCGCTACAATTTTCAGAAAAAACCCCGCAATAGAAACAACTAAATTGTATAGAAAAAGCATCTGTTTATTTTTGTGGCTAAATTACATTTCTTTCCATTATTTTCATTGGTTTGAAGGTATTAAATAACTATTTTTGTTCCTCCTTTTAGAGATTATGTTTAAAATACAGGTCTTTAATTTTAAAAATATATTGAAAATGAAAAAAATTCAAATGGTTGACTTAAAGAGTCAATACGAAAAAATAAAAACGACTGTTGATGCTTCGATTCAAGAGGTTTTAGACACAAATACTTATATAAACGGACCTTTGGTACATCAATTTCAAAAAAATCTTGAAGATTATTTGGGAGCAAAACACGTAATTCCGTGTGCAAATGGTACAGATGCTTTGCAGATTGCTATGATGGGATTAGATCTAAAACCAGGTGATGAGGTAATTACTGCCGATTTTACTTTTGCAGCAACTGTTGAGGTTATTGCTTTATTACAATTAACACCAGTTTTGGTAGATGTTGATATGACGAATATGAACATCGATATCGACGCTATTAAAAAAGCAATTACGCCAAAAACTAAAGCAATTGTTCCGGTGCATTTATTTGGACGCGCTGCCAATATGGACGCAATTATGGAAATTGCTGCAGAGCATAATCTGTATGTAATCGAAGATAATGCGCAAGCAATTGGAGCTGATTACATTTCTAAATCAGGTACAAAAAGCAAAGTAGGAGTAATTGGTCACGTTGCGGCAACTTCATTTTTCCCGTCTAAAAACTTAGGCTGTTATGGAGATGGAGGAGCAATTTTTACAAACGATGATAAATTGGCTCACATTATCCGCGGAATTGTAAACCACGGAATGTACGAACGTTATCATCATGATGTAGTGGGAGTAAATTCACGTTTAGATAGTATTCAGGCAGGAGTTTTAAATGCAAAATTACCTTTGTTAGACGAATATAATAAAGCACGTCGTCGTGCAGCTTCAAAATACAATGCAGCCTTTGCAGGAAATGCACACATTATTACACCGGAGTTTGATGCAAACGAAAATGATCACGTTTTCCATCAATATGTATTGAGAATTATCGATGCAGACAGAAATGCTTTGATGCAACATTTGTTGGATAAAGCCATTCCATGTGCAATTTATTACCCAATTCCGTTGCACTCTCAAAAAGCTTATGTTGATACTCGTTATAAAGAAGAGCAATTTCCGGTAACGAATCAATTGGTAAAAGAAGTAATTGCTTTACCAATGCATACAGAATTGGACGATGAGCAAATCAAATTTATTACAGATTCTGTTTTAGAATTTTTAAATAAATAATATAAAAGTTAAACCAAATAACAATAGCACAAAACAACCACAAAATGAAAGTATTAGTAACAGGAGGATTAGGATTTATTGGTTCTCACACCGTAGTCGAATTGCAAAATGAAGGCTTTGAAGTAGTGATAATTGATAATCTTTCGAATTCTACAGAAGATGTTTTAAAAGGAATTACAGCCATTACAGGAAAAACGCCTTTATTCGAAAAGTTAGATTTAAGAGAAAAAGCGTCAGTTCGGGATTTCTTTAAAAAACACAACGATGTTACCGGAGTAATTCATTTTGCTGCTTCAAAAGCAGTTGGAGAAAGTGTTGAACAGCCTTTGTTGTATTATGAAAACAATATTGCTTCGCTAGTTTATTTGTTGCAGGAATTACAACAAAAACCTGAGGCAAGTTTTATTTTCAGTTCTTCTTGTACGGTTTACGGTCAAGCCGAAAAAATGCCAATTACAGAAGATGCTCCTGTGCAAGCAGCAATGTCTCCTTATGGAAACACGAAGCAAATAGGAGAAGAAATTATCACAGATACAGCTAAGGTTACTAATATCAGTGCAATTTTATTACGCTATTTTAATCCTGTTGGAGCGCATTCAAGTAATGAAATTGGAGAATTACCTTTAGGAGTTCCTCAGAATTTAGTGCCTTTTATTACGCAAACCGGAGTAGGATTACGTAAAGAATTATCTGTTTTTGGAAATGATTATCCAACTCCAGACGGAACTGCTGTTCGTGATTATATTCACGTTGTAGATTTAGCAAAAGCGCATGTTATTGCATTACAGCGTTTATTCAATAAAAAGAATTTAGCAAAAGTGGAGACTTTTAATTTAGGAACCGGAACAGGAAGTTCAGTTCTTGAAGTAATCAATAGTTTCGAAAAAGTAAGCGATAAAAAATTGCCGTATAAAATTATGCCACGTCGTGAAGGTGATATCACCGAGGCGTATGCAAATACAGATAAAGCAAATAATGTTTTAGGCTGGAAAGCTCAATTAAGCTTAGACGAAGCAATGGCAAGTGCCTGGAAATGGGAGCAAAAAGTTCGTTCTTAATAAGTTTTCAGTCGCGGTCACAGTTTTCGTAGAGACGCACAGCAGTGTGTCTTATGTTCGATATTAAAAATCCCAAATAATTTATATTATTTGGGATTTTCATTTTGAGTCAATTTATTTTGTAATTTTGTAAGATCAAAATGTAGGAATTATGGAGCCGAAAAAAGAAAATGAGAAGAATAATAAGGTTGAAGAGCCAAGAGTAGAATATGAAGTTCAGAAACCTCAATTTAAAGGAATAGATCGCGATACTTTTGATTTTGATGCTGAGTTTGAAAAAGGATTAACACCGGAGGAATTTAAAGCTGAAATGTCTAAAAGAATAAAAGCTTATCCTTGGAAAAAGTAATTTTTGAAAATGTCGTTCTGGAATATTTCGATGATTTGGTTTTTACTCTTTTTAAAGAAGAATATTTTGGTTTTGCTGAATCTGCACAAAATTATATAGATAAAATAGTGGATTTTGTCATTTCAAGTATTTCTAAATTTCCACATAAAAAAACACCCGAAAGACTTCGGTATTTAGGTTCTAACTATATTTTTTATAAAGCTAATGCTAGAACAACTTGGTACATTTTTTTTGAAAGAAAAAATCATAATTATTTAATAACTGGAATTATAAATAATTACAGTGAAGAAGTAAAAGAACTATAAAAAACAAAATCCTCATAAACATTTCGTTATGAGGATTTTTTATAGATATAGTTTTTAAACTGAAAACTAAAAACTGCGACTAAAATTTAAACATTCGCAGTAACCGCTTCTTTGTCGATTTTATTAATCAAACCAGCTAACACTTTTCCTGGGCCAACTTCAGTAAACAAAGTAGCGCCGTCAGCGATCATTTGTTGTACAGATTGTGTCCATTTTACAGGAGCAGTTAATTGAATAATTAAGTTCTTTTTGATTTCGTTTGCATCAGAAATAGCGCTTGCTGTAACGTTTTGATATACTGGACAAATAGGAGTAGAGAAAGTTGTTGCTTCAATTGCAGCAGCTAATTCTTCTCTTGCAGGCTCCATCATTGGTGAGTGAAATGCTCCACCAACAGGTAAAATTAAAGCACGTTTTGCTCCGGCAGCTTTCATTGCTTCGCAAGCTTTTTCAACAGCAGAAGTTTCTCCTGAAATTACCAATTGCCCTGGGCAGTTGTAGTTTGCAGCAACAACAATTCCATCAATAGAAGTACAAACGTCCTCGACGATATTATCAGCTAAACCTAAAACAGCAGCCATTGTAGACGGAGTGATTTCGCAAGCTTTTTGCATTGCCAAAGCACGTTGAGAAACTAATTTCAAACCATCTTCAAAAGATAAAGTTCCGTTGGCAACCAAAGCAGAGAATTCACCTAAAGAATGTCCTGCAACCATTTCTGGTTTAAAATCTTCGCCTAAAGTCTTCGCTAAAATAACGGAGTGTAAAAATACTGCAGGTTGTGTAACTTTAGTTTCTTTTAGTTCTTCGGCAGTACCCTCGAACATAATATCAGTGATTCTAAAACCTAAAATTTCATTAGCTTTTTCGAATAATTCTTTGGCTAAAGCCGATGATTCATATAAGTCTTTGCCCATTCCTGTAAACTGTGCGCCCTGACCCGGAAATACGTATGCTTTCATTTGTCTAATTTAAGATTGAATTTTTTTAAATTGAAAATTAGTTTCAATAGAAAGACAAAAATAACATTTTTTTATTTCGTATAATCCTTAAACATGTAAATCCATGCTAATCTTGAAAATCGGAGATTAAAAGAAGTAAGTAAAGTAATGACAACAGCAATAATTGGAATGATTCTTAAATCGAAATTTGTTTCAAAGAAAAACTGTGCAATACAATACGTTGCGATTCCCTGAGCGACTGTTAATCCGTAGTTTACGTACATAGCGCCAAAGAAATATCCAGGCTCTTTTTGGAATTTGTAATTACAATGACTGCAATATTCGTTCATTTTTGGTAAACCAAAATTCAGAAAAATATTCTTGTCTTTAAAAACTTTTCCTTTATGACAAATAGGACATTCGTTGCTTAAAATATGAGTTAATGCACTTGACATGATCTTGTTGATTTTTATTTGTACAAAGGTATTTCAGAATCTTTTAAATCCTTTTTTATATCTTCGCTACTTATAGCACAATAAAGACATTTTGTGTTAAATTGCCAAAATTCCAAATTTCAAATCTGAAATCTACAATCTAATCGCGTATGAAAAAGTATCCTGTTTATAGTGTTCAGAATTTTAGCTGTAACGATATTCATCGTGATTTTTATATCAATACTTTTAAAGAGCATCTAAAAAGCCATAGTTTTGTCGAAGAACCGCATCGACATGATTCTTATTTAATGGTGTTTTTTACGAAAGGTTCTGGATTGCATGAAGTTGATTTCGATCAATTCGGAATAAAAACAGGAAGCTTGTTTGTTCTGCAGCCAGGACAAATGCATCATTGGAATTTGTCTGAAGATGTTGAAGGCTTTGTAATTATTTTTTCGCAGGAACTTTATAATTTGTACTTCGGACAGAAAAAAATCAACGATTACAATTTTTATCATTCCATTCACAATCGGCCGGAAATGGTTTTTGAGGAAAGTGAAATACCAAAAATATTACCTTATTTTGATTTATTGATTCAGGAGAATAATCAAAATAATAAGTTGCAATTAGACAAAATGCTGAATTTATTAGATTGCATTCACATAGAAATTTCCAGAAAATATATCGAGACCTATTCGCATCAAACACATTCGTATAATGTTAAAATCAGTGCTTTTGAAGTGCTTTTAGAAGAGTATTTTAAAACTCAAAAACTGCCGTCGTTTTATGCGGAGAAATTAAATATTACATTAAAACATTTAAATAGAATCTGCAATGAAATTTTACAAAAGACCGCAACAGAAGTAATTATGGATCGCGTAATTCTTGAAATTAAACGAATGTTAATCGATAAACAATTGTCTATAAACGAAGTTGCATTTGCTGTTGGCTACGAAGACTATTCCTATTTTTCCAGATTCTTCAAAAAACAAACCGGATTTTCTCCAACAGAATTTCGAAATACTTTGCGATGAGTTTTTTCGCCACGAATTTCACGAATTTTCACGAATTAGTTTTTATAGATTATGCTGAGAAAAAATTCGTGCACATTCGTGAAATTCGTGGCAAACTTTTAAAAAAAAAGAAAACCCTGCACTTTTAAAAAAGTACAGGGTTCTCAACCAGCCAAATTAAATTGAAAATACTATGATTAAGCTTGTTTTGCGAATTGCAATTCAATGTTTAAACGAACTTCTTCTCCAACTAAAACACCACCAGTTTCAAGAGCAGAGTTCCAGTTTAAACCCCAATCTTTACGATTAATTTTTCCTTCAATGTTTAAACCTACTTTTGTATTTCCCCAAGGATCAGTCATTGTTCCGCTAAATTCTACAGGAAATTTTACTGTTTTTGAAACACCTTTAATGCTTAAATCGCCAGTTAATTCATATTCTCCGTCATTGATTTTTTTGAATGAAGAACCTTTGAAAGTTAATTTTGGGTGATTTTCAGCATCGAAGAAATCTCCGCTTCTTAAATGTCCATCTCTGTCTGCATTTGCAGTATCAACAGAAGCAATATCACTAGAAAAACTGATATCAGCATTTTCGAAGTTATCTCCGTCTGTAGTAATTGTAGCATCGTAAGTTCCAAATTTTCCTGAAACATTTGTAAACATCATGTGTTTAACTTTAAAACCAATTTCTGAATGTGTTGGGTCAATTGACCATTTTGTAGTTGCCATAGTTTTTATTTTTTAAATATTAATTTCATTTTGATAGGACAAAGTTACGTTGGTAGTAAGCGTAACGCACTTAACCTAGATTAAGAAATGGAAAATGTGATTTGAAATTATTTTGAGGTTCTTTTTTTTTGTTGCCACGAATTCCACGAATTTTCACGAATTAATTTTTATAGATTGTGCTGAGAAAAAATTCGCGCACATTTGTGAAATTCGAGGCAACCCGACGCAGATTGGAAAAATCTTTTAATCATTTTATCCCGATAACTATTGGGAGTGGTAAAAAAAAACTATTTAGTGTTGTTCATATAAAATGTCAATGCTCCAGATGGACATTTATGAACTGTTTCTATGATTTTTTCAGTTGTTGAGGCTTCTGCTGTAATCCATGGTTTTTCTTTTGGATGAAAAACATCAGGATTATTTTTTACACAATTAGCAGAGTGAATGCATTTTCCGGATTGCCATACAATTGTGACTTCTCCGTTTGTGTATTCTTTGGTTAGATTATCAGGATTCATGGTTGAAAAATTTAAGGATTAGTTTTTATCTTAAAGTCAGACCAATTTTCTCTTATAAAATTAATCTTTCTTTTTGAGTTTTGTAAAAATTAGAGCAAAAAAATAAACGATAATAATCTGAAATTCAGATTAATTATCGTTTATCGAGAAAAAGTATTAGTTGTGTTTTTCGAATTAATAATTCATGGGAATTTCCATTAAAAGAAACTCAGCATCGGTATTTGCTTTTATGTTTAAAGTTTCAAAATCAGAGATTCCTATTGCGTCACGAGTATTCAATTCCTGACCGTTTATAGTTACATTTCCTTTTAAAACAAAAGCGTAAACTCCGTTTCCTTCTTTTTTTAGTTTGTATGTTGTAGCAATTCCTGCATCAAAATTCCCCATATGAAACCAGGCATCCTGATGAATCCAAACACCTTCATCATCTGCATTTGGGGATAAAATCTGAGACAATTTATTATGTCTGTCCGCAACATCCAAAGTAATTTGTTGGTAGCGTGGTGTTACATTTCTTTTGCTGGGAAACAACCAGATTTGCAATAATTTAGTTTGTTGATCTGCATTTGGATTAAACTCACTATGTTGAACTCCGGTTCCGGCACTCATAACCTGAATATCACCATTTTTGATGATTTCAGTATTTCCCATGCTGTCTTTGTGTGCTAAATCGCCTTCTAGCGGAATCGTAATGATTTCCATATTATCGTGAGGATGCGTTCCAAAACCCATTCCGCCAGCAATCGTATCGTCATTTAAAACGCGAAGTGCACCAAACTGAATTCTGTCAGGGTTGTACCAGCTAGCAAAACTAAAACTATGATAAGCATTAAGCCATCCGTGATTTGCATTTCCTCTTGTTTCTGCTTTGTGCAATACTATATTTTCCATAATGATATGTGTTTTGTTATTTTGATAGTACAAATTTACGATGGACATAGAGGAAAAGCACTTAATGTAGATTAAGTTCTTTAGGGTTCTAATTTTTAGGTACAAAGGTTCAAAGGAACAGAGGTTCAAAGGTTTTTTAATCGTTCCGGAGGAACAAAGATATTGTAGGGATGGATTTTAATCCATTCTACACATGCAATATCGCCAATCTTTGTCGAGCTTCTTGCAATGGACGGATTGAAATCCATCCCTACAAAATTGGCCGAGCCGATGGCTCTTTTCGAAAAGTTCCACAGGAATGATATGTTTTGTAGATCCATCGAACGCAAGGTAACGACAAGATTGCGAAAAAATCTAAGAAGTCCAATATCTAAAAGTCTAAAAATCTAATTTAACTATATTGACTAATAAACTGCTGCACAACCGCATCAGTATTCTCGTGGCGTTTTTTCTTTTCCAAAGCGATTGGCGGCGCAGCTCTTTCTAAGCAATCTTTTACATCGCAGGTTTCACAAGTAACACCAACAATTCTTTTCACTAAAGGTTTTCCTTCGATGAATTTGAATTTCTTTTTCATTGTTGGATTGATTAAAATTCCAACAGAAATACTGCGAATATTATCTTTTATAAAAGGATCTTTTGTGGCCGATGAAAAAACTAAATATTCATTTCCGCTATGAACGTAACTTGAAATCTGCGCATCAAAAAAATGAGGTTTATTTTGTTTGATTGCTTCGTCAATTGTTTTTACCGAAACCCATCTTCTGCAATAATGCTCGTTGGTTTCGTTGGCGTGCGGTTCTTGCTGATTGGTAATGTGTAATTCCTTTTTAATCTGATAAAAATCAGAACCAATTTTATGGGACATTCTTAAAAAGAATAAGTTCTTCAGATGAAAATCTTTGGGTAATAAATTGGTTAATCTCTGATAGAATGATTCCGGAGAAACTTCGAAACTTTCTATTAAAGCAACAAATTCTTCCGGATTTGGTTTTTCGTTAGTCAGGAAGTCATTGATTTTGTTCACAACTAATTGCCTTGGTAATAATAAAGCTCCCGCAAAATAAGAAGCATAAAAATTATGCAGAACCTGATCGAAGTTTTCGAACTTAATCCAACTGAAAGTCAGTAAACGATCGGATATATTTAGGTAATTATAAGCAATTTCTTTGGCTAAAATAAAAGCCTTTTGCGGATCATCAATTTCTGTCGACAATAATAATGTTTTACTTTTTGGGACGTAAATAGAGCGTAAATCTTCTAAAGCTTCCTGATCTGTAAAAGCGATTTCTTTTATCTTATAATCGAATTCTTCTTTAAGAATGGCTTCCAGTTCTTCAATCGTAATTTTGGAATCTAAATTTATTTGAAAGGATTTTGAAAACGCGATTACTTTCTCTTCTAAATCTTCAAAATAATTGCTGTGTGCTTCCTGATAAGATCGTAAAGCAGCAAGAAAGAAACTTTCTCTGCTTAAATTATAATGTTGGGCGATTTCGATAATTGTACTAATAAAGGCATTGACTTTTGCCGGAGCATTGGCAATAATATCAATTAAATCAGCTTCCTGAATACCAAAAAGCTCTAGTGGAATCTCTTTTAGAATTCCGGATTTTAAGATTTCTCCAATCGGAGCGAGGTTATTATCAAGTTTTAGAGATACCATTTGGTCGTAAGTCACGTCCAGATGTTCGCATAGAAGTAAAATTTTGTCCGTTTTTGGATATTTTTTTCCCTTTTCAATTTCGTTTAAGTACGATTTTGAAAGATTTGTCAATTTGGCTAAGCCAAAAAGTGAAAGATTTTTTTGGGTGCGAACTTGTTTCAGTTTTAGCCCAAATATCAGCTTTATATAGTCTTTTTCGATATCCATGAATCAAATATAACCATTTAAAAAATAATCGCCAAAAAATTATTTTTAATATTTAGCGAACGTTCGCTTGTTTTGTAGAAAACTTTTTTCTAATATTGTGGTGTAGAAAATATTAACCGTCAGATTGTTATAATAAATATTGTCTTGAAAGGATAACAATAAGAAACCAATTGATGACGAATTAAAATCAGCAGCTATGAAGAACCAATTAGAGATTACCGAGACGGCAATGGAATTTTTAGCCGAAAAGAGCCTTTCTTATCCAAAGATCTGGACCGAAGAAGCGATTGTTTTTATAACCGATTTACATCGAAAATTCGAATCGCAACGAAAAATATTGTTGTTGCAACGCGATCAAAAACAAGTCACTTTTGATCAGGGAGCAATGCCAACTTTTCCAGCCGAAACTAAAGCCATCAGAGAAAGTAATTGGACAGCTGGAGAAATTCCGAAAGATTTGTTGGATAGAAGAGTAGAAATTACCGGACCGGTTGATCGCAAAATGATAATCAATGCATTGAATTCGGGAGCGAAAACGTTTATGGCTGATTTTGAAGATAGTACTTCACCAACCTGGCAAAATTTAATGGACGGTCAACTGAATTTGATCGACGCTGTAAATAAAACAATTTCGTACACAGATTTAGCTAAACACAAATCGTATCAATTAAATGAAAAGATTGCAACGCTAATTGTTCGTCCAAGAGGATTGCATCTGCCGGAAAAACATCTTTTGGTTGATGGAAATGAAGTTTCTGGTTCTTTGGTAGATTTTGGATTGTATGTTTTTCATAATCATAAAAGATTATTGGAAAATAATTCAGGACCGTATTTCTATATTCCAAAATTAGAACATTATCTGGAAGCGCGCTGGTGGAATACTGTAATTGATTTTACTGAAGATTATTTAAAATTAGAACGCGGCACGATCAAAGTGACGGTTTTGATTGAGACCATAACAGCAAGTTTTCAATTGGATGAAATCATTTATGAATTGAAAGAACATATCGTTGGGTTGAATTGTGGGCGTTGGGATTATATTTTTTCTTATATCAAAAAGTTTAGAAAAAATCCAAAATTCATTGTTCCGGATCGCGATCAGGTAAATATGACTTCGCCTTTTATGAATGCGTATTCGAATTTGGTAATTCAAAGATGTCATAAAAGAGGAATTCACGCAATTGGCGGAATGGCGGCTCAAATTCCGATTAAAAATAATGAAGAAGCGAATGCCGTTGCTTTTGCAAAAGTAAAAACAGATAAAGAACGCGAAGTTCGAAACGGTCACGACGGAACTTGGGTAGCGCATCCGGATTTGGTTTCTTTAGCAAAATCGGTTTTTGATGCCGGAATGCCAACTCCAAATCAAATTCACATTAAAAGAGAACATCGCAAAATAACGGAAGACGATTTGATTGAACCACCAATTGGAATTATAACCGAAAACGGTGTTCGCAAAAATATCAATGTTGGAGTCTTGTATTTGGCTTCATGGCTAAACGGACAAGGTGCAGCGGCGTTGCATAATTTGATGGAAGATGCTGCAACGGCTGAAATTTCAAGATCACAATTGTGGCAGTGGCTGCAAAACAAAGTGGTTTTGGATAATGATCGAAAATTAGATTTGGCTTATTATCACGAGTTGGCCTTGGATGAATTCAAAAAAATCAAAGACGAATTAGGAGAAGAGATTTACGAACAACGACAATTTCCTCTTGCTGAAAAAGTCTTAGACAGATTGGTTGTAAATCCCGATTTCGTTGATTTTTTAACCATTCCGTGCTATAAATATCTATAAAGAATTAAAAATTGAGAATTAAAAATATTTTTTTCACGCAGATTTAGCAGATGACGCAGATTTTTAATTGAATAAAATGCTTTACTAACCAACTTAACTATATTATTTATGAAAACAACAGAAGACAGAATTCAGGAATTGATTAACGATTGGATCACGAACCCAAGATGGAAAGGTGTTGAACGCCCTTATACAGCTACAGAAGTAGTTACGCTTCAGGGTTCGTATCAAATTGAGCACTCTATTGCCAAAATGGGAGCGCAAAAATTATGGAAAAAGTTAAAAAGTCAGGATTATGTTGCTGGTTTGGGCGCTTTAACAGGAAATCAGGCGATTCAGGAAGTCGACGCTGGTCTTGAAGCGATTTATTTAAGTGGATGGCAAGTTGCTGCTGATGCAAATTTGGCTGGAGAAATGTATCCTGACCAATCGCTTTATCCGGTAAATAGTGTGCCATTGGTAGTTAAAAAAATAAATAGTGCCTTGTTACGTGCTGATCAAATTCAGGTGGTAAATCAGGTTGAAGATAAAAAAGATTATTTAGTTCCGATTGTGGCTGATGCCGAAGCTGGTTTTGGTGGAAATCTAAATGCATTCGAACTTATGAAATCAATGATTGAAGCAGGAGCTTCTGGAGTTCACTTTGAAGATCAATTGAGTTCTGCTAAAAAATGCGGGCACTTAGGCGGTAAAGTTTTGGTACCTACACAAGAAGCGATTAATAAACTGATTGCAGCGCGTCTGGCTTCAGATGTTATGGGGGTTTCAACGCTAATTGTGGCTCGTACAGATGCCGATGCTGCAAATTTATTAACCAGTGATGCTGATCCAAGAGATCATAAATTTATCACAGGCGAAAAAACAAATGAAGGTTTCTTCTATGTAAATAGCGGAATCGATCAGGGAATTGCGAGAGGTTTAAGCTACGCACCATATGCTGATTTGATTTGGATGGAAACCAGTAATCCGGATTTGGTTTATGCTAAAAAATTCGCTGACGCCATGAAAAAAGAATTCCCGGACAAGATGTTGGCTTACAATTGTTCGCCTTCATTTAATTGGGCTGCAAAACTATCTGTTGCAGAAATGGAAACTTTTAGAGAAGATTTGGCAGCGATGGGTTATAAGTTCCAGTTCATTACTTTGGCAGGATTTCATGCTTTAAATACCAGTATGTTCGAATTGTCTAAAGCTTATAAAGAACGCGGAATGGCAGGATATTCTGAATTGCAGGAAAGAGAATTCGCTTTACAGAAAAACGGATTCAGAGCAGTAAAACATCAGGCTTTTGTGGGAACTTCTTATTTTGATGCGGTTCAAAATACGGTTACAATAGGAAAATCAACCACAACCGCAATGAAGCATTCAACGGAGGTTGAACAATTTTAATTCAATAAAAAAACACGGCTGCTTAGCCGTGTTTTTGTTTTTTGCCACAGATTTCACAGATTAGAATGATTTAAAAAAAAATGTTGCCACGAATTTCATGAATTCACGCGAATTTTAATTAGTGAAAATTTGTGAAATTCGTGGCGAATAAAAAATCCTTTTAATCTGTGAAATCTGTGGCAAAAAACTATTTTTTTAAAAGTCGTGCTTTCATTTTGCTGAAAAATTCCGGTGTAACACCAATGAAAGAGGCGATTTGTTTTTGAGGTACTTTATGAGCTAATGTTCCGTATTTGGTGGTGAATTTCTCAAAACGTTCTTCGGCGGTTAAGCTCAAGTTGTCCATTAATCGTTGTTGATTGGCAACCAATGAATTTTCGATTAAAATCCTGAAGAAACGTTCTAATTTTGGAATATCAAGATACAATTGTTCCTGGTTTTCTTTAGAAAGTGAAACTACTTCGGAATCTTCTAAAACTTCAATAAAAAGTTGTCCCGGTTTTTGCGAAAAAAAGCTGTACATATCGCTCATCCACCAACCTGCACAGGCAAATGAAAGAACGTGCTCAACAATATTATCATTGATATTGAAGCTTCTTAAAATTCCCGAATTCACAAAATAAGAATGTTTGCAAACTTCGCCAGCACTTAGTAAAATGGTTTTGGCTTTGTAAGTATGTGTTTCTAGTTTAGATAAAAAATGCGCTTGCTCCTCAGGAGTTAGCGAAACGTGTTTGGCAATATTTTCAAGAATCAACTCCATTATTTTTCTTTAAGTAAAATGAATGATGTAGCTTTAAAACGACCGTTTTCTACTTTTCCGGTAACAGAAGCTTTACGAATTGCATTGCAAAAACCGTCTTTTGCATGTGCATCACCGTGTTCGTCAATTGTTGTTCCATCAACGAAATAGGTTTTTCCGTCAATGCGTACGGCTAAATCACAGCTTTTGCCTTTCATCCCGAATTGACATTCGCCACAAGCTGTTTCTACAATTTGAGGTTTTTCGGTTGTTTTTTTATCTTGTGCTTGGGTCGCGATTCCAACAAATAGGAATAATAGAAATATTGCTTTTTTCATTTTTAAGAATTTACAGTTATTAATTTAGAAGTTGCTTTGGCGCGTTCTATAATTTCTTCGATTGGAGCTGCCAGTGAATCGTGGCTTAAGACAACACCCATTCGGCGATATGGTCTTGATGTAGGTTTACCAAAAATTCTGAAATCGGTTTTTGGTAAAGCGGCTACTTTTTCGATTCCAGTAAAAGTTGGATTTGTAGAATCTTCTGATGCTAAAATTACGGCACTTGCTCCGGCCTTTTCTAATGTAATTTCGAAAATTGGAAGGCTTAAAATCGCACGTAAATGCAATTCGAATTCGTTGAAGTTTTGCGTTCCTGCCAAAGTTACCATTCCGGTATCGTGTGGGCGAGGAGAAAGTTCAGAGAAATAAACGCCTTCACTGGTTAAGAAAAATTCCACACCAAAAAGTCCTGCGCCACCCAATGCTTCCGTGATTTTTTCCGCCATATCCTGAGCTTCATACAAATCGGCTTCAGAAACTTTTGCAGGCTGCCAGCTTTCCTGATAATCGCCACGTTCTTGTCTGTGACCAATTGGCGCACAAAACAAGGTTGGATTGTTATTCTGCGTAATCGTTAAAAGCGTAATTTCCGAATGAAAATCAACAAAAGCTTCTACAATAACTTCGATAACATCGCCACGAGATCCTGCAACGGCATATTGCCATGCTTTCTCGATATCACTTTCGGTTTTTATAGTTGATTGTCCTTTTCCCGAAGAAGACATTAATGGTTTTACAACACATGGAATTCCAACTTCCTGAACGGCTTTTTGCAGTTTTTCGGCTGAAGTTGCGTATTGATATTTTGCTGTTTTTAGCCCGAGTTCTTTTGCAGCTAAATCACGAATGGCTTTGCGATTCATGGTAAAGTTTGCTGCTTTCGCCGAAGGAACAACGGTGATGCCTTGTTTTTCGTAATCGTAAAAACGTTCCGTACGAATGGCTTCTATTTCAGGGACTATAAAGTCTGGTTTGTGTTTGGATACAATTCGGTCAAGAGCTTCACCGTCGAGCATATTGATTACTTCAAAACCGTGTGCAACTTGCATCGCCGGAGCATTTTCGTAACTGTCAACAGCAATTATGGTTTGTCCGATTCGTTGCGCGGCAATGACAAATTCTTTGCCTAATTCGCCTGAACCGAGGAGTAGTATTTTCATTTTGTCTAATTTAAAGATTGGGTATTTTGGCTCAGTTTCACAATTATAAAACTGCTTATAAAAGTTAAAATCATTAATACAAATGATAAAAATAAAATCATTAATAGTGAAAATAAAATTTGATAAGGAATTTGCACGTTAAGTACTGATGAAATTCCGTTTACGAATAATCCAATAACATATATTGTAAAAAGGGTTGTTATAATTTTTGAGCTTACGCCGAATGAAAATTGAGAGCAAGCTTGAAAATAACTTATTTGATTTAATGAAAAGTTGATTTTTTTGGCTGTGTTCCAAAACAGAAAAACTATAAATAAAGGGAATAAGATTCCCCAGAATATTGGATTCCAAAAGATGCCGAAATCACATATTTGTATACATTGAAAAATAAAATAGCTGTCTGAAAATATTAATAAGGGAAAAAAAAGACATACCAAAATTCCCGCAATAATCGAATATTTTTGGATGTTATTTTTTGTTTCCATTTAAATTTAGTTTGGAGAGTAAAGATAAATAAAATGGAATTTATTCTTACACAGATTTTGCAGATTCGGCAGATTTAATTTAAACGCAAAGTTCACAAAGGATTGCGCGAAGAACGCAAAGCTGTTGTTATTAATATAAAAAAGGTTCGCAAAGATTTCAAAATAAATCTTTGCGAACCTTGCGTATTTCTTTGCGAACTTTGCGGTTAAATCCTAATGAAATTGGTCTTCTTCGATTTCGAATTCGGCATCTTTTTCCCAGATTTCCATTTCACAAGGTTTGCAGTTGAATTTTAGTTTGTATTCAAGTTCGCCTTGTTTTAATACCAATGGTTCTTTTACTTTAACACCCATTATGTCTTTTTGGTGTATTGGGCATTTTTTTAATTCGTATTTGATGCAATATTTAGTTGTCATTACACGAGATTTTCCTGGATCCCATTGCAATTCGAATGCTTTTTCGATTTCTGTAACGCCATGACGTTCGTAGAATTTACGAGCCGTTTTGTTCGAAACATTGTACATGAAATCTAGTTTGGTTTCAGGATACGGATGCGAAGTTTTTACCAATTGGTGTTCTTCACGTTTGTAATTTGCCAAACGAATTTCGGTTAACTGATCGTAAACGGTTCTTCTCATTTCGTTGATTTTAGAAATAGGAAGGAACCAGTTTTGGGTGAACATCACATTAATTTCATTGGCTGTATAAGGCGTAAAACCTGTTTTTGCCAATTGCGTTTTGATGTTTTCCTCGATTGATTCGCCGGTTTTAGTTTGTTCTTTAGAATGTTCTAAAGTAACAGTACTTATATTTCCGTCTTCATCGGTTGCGATTAATTCGAAACCAGTTTCATTTTCTGTAAGTAATAAAGTCGTGCTGATTTTTCGAACGGCACTATCTTCTCTTTCTACAATTTTGATAAAAGCTGCGTCGTTATTTCTGTAAATAAAAGTTCCGTCTTTTACTTCTTTTAAAACGTTTGGATAAATTTTACCGTTTTCGGCTTTGTTTACATAGATTCCGTCTGCTTCGTTATTTTCGTTGATGAAGCAAAGTCCGTCACCATTGTTTAGTAATTCGCCGTTTTCGATTTCATAAGCGTTTCCAACAGTTCGGATTAGTTTACCAATATATTGTCCTTTTGATTTTGGACTTTCCCAAGATCCAATACTATGATTTCTATCGTTTACAAAATAGTCGGTATAACCGCGATTAAAAGTTCTGTTTAAAGAAGAATCGAAAGTATAGGTACAAGTTCCTGATGAAGCTTTGGTGTATTTATCACTTCCTTCGCCTTCTAAGAAACTATCTAATTTTTGACGTAAAAACGATACGTTGTTTTTTACGTAAACAACATCTTTTAATCTTCCTTCGATTTTAAAAGAAACGATTCCGGCTTCAATTAAATTCGGAATCTGATCTGAAATATCTAAATCTTTAATAGAAAGTAAGTGACTGTTTTTGATTAAAGTTTCTCCGTTTCCGTCGATTAAGTTATAAGGTAAACGACAGTTTTGAGCGCAAGAACCGCGATTGGCACTGCGTTCTCCGTTAGCCACACTCATATAGCAGTTTCCACTGAAAGAAACACATAATGCTCCGGTTACGAAAAATTCTAATTCTACATCAGCCTCGTCGTATATTGTCTTAATTTGATGTAAATTCAATTCGCGGGCCAAAACCACACGTTTGATTCCGGCATCTTTCAAGAATTTAATTTTATCGGCATCACGATTATTGGCTTGTGTGCTGGCGTGAAGTACGATAGGAGGAAGCTCCATTTCCATAATCGCCATGTCCTGAATAATCAGGGCATCGACACCAATTTCGTATAATTCCCAGATCATTTGACGACATGTTTCTAGTTCGTTATCGTACAAAATGGTATTCATAACTACAAAAACCTGAGCATTAAATAAATGCGCATATTGTACCAAAGCGGCAACATCTTCGATAGAATTGTTGGCGTTTGAACGCGCTCCAAATTGTGGAGCTCCAATATAAACTGCATCGGCACCACTATTGATGGCTGCCATTCCCCCAATTAAATCTTTAGCAGGAGCTAATATTTCAATCTTCTTCTTCATTTTTAGTACTTTAGGCTTTTGTGGTATTCACGGAAAAAAGTTTGCAAAGTTCTTATAAATATTTCGAGTTTGCTAATGCTGAAGTGACTTTTTTTGAAATAGTTAGGTTATATGGAATGATGATAAATGGGCTTTGATTTATTTGATTGGTTCGTAGATAAGCTGAACAACTCCTGATTTGAAAACATTTGTTTTAAGTAGCTTCAATTCTATTCGGTTTTTTAAATTTTCAAACAATGGTTTGCCGTTTCCTAAAACTGTTGGATGAACTGATATTCTGTATATATCTACAAGATTTAATTGAATAAATGTTTTAATAAGACTTGCCCCGCCATATAACCAAATGTCTTTACCGGACTGTTTTTTAATTTCATTTACTTGTTGCGAAATATCAGAATTTATAAAAATGGCATTATCGTCTTTTTTATTTTGACTTGAAAAAACATATTTCTTTTTTGAATGTACTCCTTCCCAAAGCGCTTTTTCAGCTGAACTTGCATTTTCATCCGGTTGAAAATTACCCCACGCGTCATAACTCACACGACCATAAAAAATAGTATCAATGCCAGATAAAAAACTATCAAAATCCATATCGTCGTCCATAATGCACCAATCGATTTCTCCATTTGGTCCTTCAATAAAACCGTCCAGGGTTACTGCTAAATCTAAAATTACTTTTTTCATTTGATACTTTTGTTTTATAGAATTTGATATAAAAATATATTATTTCAGTTTTTAATAAAACAAAAAACTACTTAGTTTATTAACCAAGTAGTTTTTTCTATTCTTGAAATATTATAAATAGTTCAATATTTTATGTTAAATTATATATTTTGTTTTTAATCTAACGGAAAATTGTATCCTACAGCAAATACCCCAGATGATTGTTTAGCTGCGGGGTGAAAGTAGCCTGATATACCAATTTCAAAATTATTTCTTCGACCAATAGCTAATCCAATACTGAAAGGAATATGTAGTAACACGTCGCTTTTGTTAAAATTAATATTCGGTGTAAATGTTTCGAATTTACCTATCGAAGTACCAATACCTCCTTCAATAAAAGGTGCAACCCAAGGAATTGGCGCACACAAACGAACTTTTGCTCCAAGTAAAAAAGCATTGGTTGTTACTTTGTATTGAGGTTGATTTTGTAAATTCTGATTTTTTTCAACAGATGTAAATATGCCTCCTGCGTATGGACGTACACTAAACCATGATTTTACTCCAATGATATATTCTCCCAATAAATATGGACCGCCTCCCATAACATCGACTTCCTCTTGACTACCGTAATTTTCAATGTAGTAAGAACTGCTTGCGGCAAAACCTATGGTTGCTTTGATAGAATTACCTTCTACCTGGGATTTTGCCTGATTGCTAAAGAATAAAGTAAAGATTAAAATTAAGAACGAATTGCGTAATGCTGGATTCATGAAACATTTTTTGGTTGAGAATTTATATTTTTTTGGTCGGGACGAAAGTAGAGATTTATTTTTAAATTCCTACAAAATAAAAAAAACTGCTTGGTTTAATAACCAAGTAGTTTTCGCTCCCAAAAAATAGTGTGAATTATTATGACAATCTTTTTGCTTTAATTTTATCCAATGTACTTTGAATACTGTTTAATTGTTTCGAAATGATTGCAATTTGACTGCTTTCAAGTTCGTTTTTTTCAAGTGTCATTTTGTATTTTTCTACTGCAGTTTCTTCTCCGGTAATGCAGGCATTAATGATTGCTTTGGTATCTCCACCAGTGAATGATGATTTAATATCGATCCATGTGCGGTGTAAAGCGCCTAAAGGACCTCCGCCAGAAGTGTCGGTTGATTTTCCTAGTTTGTTGATTTGGTCTTGCAATTCGACTATGAATAGTGCACGTTCTCTTGCGTAATCTAAGAATTCGGCTTTAATGGACAAGTCATTTACATGCTCAGCGGCATTTGTATATCCCAGTTTTCCATCTTCCAAAATAGAAATTAATCCTTCTAATATATGAACTGCTTCTGTTGTGGTTTCTTCTGTATGTATCATAATGTTAATATTTAAATTAATGTATAATACAAAGTTGAGAATTTACTGCGTGTAATGTTTTACAGAATTATAATGCTGATTTATAATATTGTAGGATGGTAATTTTGAAAGGATAAGATTGTTTTTGCCACGAATTTCACGAATTTTCACTAATTACTTTATAGTTATTTGCTTGAAGGAAAATGTTCTTGTTACCATTTTGCTTGAGGGATAGCAGCGGATAGCCCACAGCCTGACGAAGGAAGTGTGAGGACTTGTAGCGAATAGCCCGATTCGCCGCGGCGAACACGCCCAAATAACCGCGTAAAAAAACAGCTTAAAGTATAAAGTGATGAAACTTTGAACCTTAAGCCGTTTTAATAAAATTGTTTATATTGTTATGCAGTCAAAGCTTCTTTGATTCTGCGTAACGCTTCTTTTAAGATATCGTTGCTTGTTGCGTAAGAGAAACGAATACAATTTGGATTTCCGAAAGCGTCACCTGTTACAGTTGCTACATTAGCTTCTGCTAAAAGGTACATTGAAAGATCGTTTGCGTCTTTGATTTCGGTTCCTCTTAATGTTTTTCCGAAGTAAGAAGAAACGTCTGGGAATACGTAAAATGCTCCTTCCGGAACATTGATTTTTATTCCTGGGATTTCTTTTAATAATCCAACAACTAAATCTCTACGACCATGAAAAGCTTCAACCATGTGGTTTAATACGCTTGGGTCAGCATCTACAGCAGTAATTGTAGCGCGTTGTGCTACAGAATTTGCTCCTGAAGTTACTTGTCCTTGAATTTTTGTACACGCTTTTGCGATAAATTCCGGGGCTCCAATGTAACCAATTCTGTATCCTGTCATTGCGAATGCTTTTGCAACTCCGTTTACAGTGATTGTTTTTTCTAGCATTCCCGGGATTGAACCGATACTGCAGAAAGTTCCTGAGAAATTAATGTGCTCATAAATTTCGTCAGCAACTACGTATATATTTGGGTGTTTTTCTAGCACTTTTGCAAGAGCTGTTAACTCTTCTCTGCTGTATACAGATCCAGATGGGTTACAAGGAGAACTGAACCACATCATTTTTGTTTTTGGTGTGATTGCTGCTTCTAATTGTGCTGGTGTAATTTTAAAATCAGTATCTACAGACGTTGGAACTTCAACAGGAACTCCACCAGAAAGTTTTACAATTTCGAAATAAGAAACCCAGTAAGGTGCAGGTAAAATAACCTCATCACCATCGTTTAACATTACTTGCGCAATGTTGTATAAAGATTGTTTTGCTCCTGTAGAAACTACGATTTGAGTTGGTTTATATTCTAAATTATTGTCTCTTTTGAATTTTCTGCAAATAGCTTCTCTCAATTCTAAAAAACCTTCAACTGGAGAATAAGTACTGTAATTTTCATCTACTGCTTTTTTTACAGCTTCTTTAATAAAATCAGGTGTATTAAAGTCAGGCTCGCCTAAACTTAAACTGATAATGTCTTTTCCTTGTGCTTTTAGTTCGCGTGCCAAAGCAGCCATTGCTAATGTTTGTGATGTCGCTAAGTTGTTGATTCTGTCTGAAAGAATATGATTCATTATAAATTTTTTGAATGTCCTTAATTTCAACTTTAATTAAGGAAGGTTAATTATTAATAGATTTTATGCTAGTTCGGGTTTCATCCCAAGATCTTTAAGATGCTTGTAATGTGCAATAACAGCTCCTCTCATGGTTCTGAATTCATGATATGGTAAGTTGCATTCGATTGCTGTTTGTTTTACAATTTCGGCAATTTTTCCATAGTGTATATGACTGATATTTGGAAAAATATGGTGTTCAATTTGATGATTTAATCCTCCGGTAAACCAGTTGATTATTTTGTTTTTTGGAGCAAAATTTGCAGTTGTGTACAATTGGTGGATTGCCCAGGTATTTTCCATTTCGCCATCTTCGTTAGGAACCGGATTTGAAGTTTCCTCTACTACGTGTGCTAATTGAAAAACGATACTCAAAATTAATCCCGCAGTATAATGCATTACAAAAAATCCAATAACAACTTTCCACCATGTTACGCCTAAGATCATTGGCAAAGCCATCCAGATTAAAACGTAGATTATTTTAGTGATCACTAAAACGGTCCATAATTTAGTTGGACTTTGCGGTGCTCCGTAGGATAATTTTCTTTTAAGGTAGTTTTTCATCTGTTTGAAATCAGTTGTTAAAGCCCAATTAAAAGTCAAAAGCCCGTATAAGAAGAAAGAATAATAATGTTGAAATTTATGAAATCGGTGCCATTCGGCATTTTGTGTAAAACGGATAATTCTTCCGGCATCAAGATCTTCGTCATGTCCGTGAATATTAGTATAAGTATGGTGAAGTACATTGTGTTGTACTTGCCAGTTGTGTACATTTCCGGCTAGTACATAGATACTTCCGCCCATAATTTTGTTGATCCATGATTTAGAAGAGTACGATCCATGATTTCCATCGTGCATTACGTTCATTCCAATTCCGGCCATTCCAATTCCCATAAGAATATTTAGTAGCAATTGTGCCCAAAATGGCATGTCTAGCGTTAAGATCAAAAAGTATGGCGTTAGAAAAACGGCAAAAAGAATAACAGCTTTTAAGTGCAGCTTCCAGTTTCCGGTTTTCTGAATGTTGTTCTCCTTGAAGTAATTGTTTACTCGTGAGTTAAGTGTTCTGAAGAACTTCAGATTGTCTTGCTTAGCAAATGTAGGCGCAGTGTTATTCATAATTAATTTAAATAGGTTTCAAAGGTAATTATTATAAATTTTCAATTTGCAAAATTGAGTTAAATATTTCAATCGTAAAGTAGTACTTTTGTTAAAAAATTAGAGCAATGGATGAGATATTGAAATATTTTCCGGATTTGACCGATATTCAAATCGAACAATTTCAAAAATTAGACTTTTTATACCACGATTGGAATGAAAAAATCAATGTTATTTCGCGTAAAGATATTGATGCCTTATATACTAAACACATTTTGCACTCCCTTGGAATTGCGAAAATCATGAAATTTGAACCTGGAGCAACTGTTCTTGATGTTGGAACAGGTGGAGGATTTCCGGGGATTCCATTGGCGATTCTTTTTCCCGAAACTCGTTTTTATTTAATTGATGTTATTGCAAAAAAAATAAAAGTGGTTCAGGGTGTTGTTGATGCATTAGAATTAAAGAACGTAAAAGCAGAACAAAAACGTGCTGAATTGGTAAAAGGTGACTTCGATTTTATTGTAAGCCGCGCCGTAACCAATATGCCGGATTTTGTTTCGTGGATAAAAGATAAAATCAAAAAGCAGCACAAGCACACTCTAAAAAATGGTATTCTATATCTTAAAGGCGGTGATTTGACAGAAGAATTAAAAGATTTTCCAAAAGCGACTTTATATGACTTATCAACCATTTTTGAAGATGAGTTTTTTGAAACCAAAAAAGTAGTGCATTTGCCTTTAAAATTTACAGTGTAATTTTTAATCGAACTTCTTAGAATAATTAAACCCGATAAGTACTTTTAAGTATTTTATCGGGTTTTTGCATATCAAAAGTGAATAATAATTAAGATGCTTTTTGTGATAATTGTAAAAATGGATTTGATTTAGAGTCTAAATTGGCGATGAAATCCATAAGTCCATTTTCTGAATTTTCATGAGTGAATTCAAATGCTGGATCAAAGAAAAAGTCGCGGCAAATTGCAGGTTCATTTGATGAATCATAAATGGCCTCGTCAGTTTCATCTAGGCTATTGTAGTTGTAGGTACATGGATATAAACGCTTTAATTCTATTACTGTATCGTTGAACCATTTGTCAAAAAACTTCTTTTTTGGAGTAATGTAACGTGCTAATAAAACCAGACCAAGGATTTCGTTTTGAATAAAGTAAGAGCCTTTTCTATATCTTATATCAATCATTCTAATATTCATTAGCGCAACCCAAATAGGTCCGTTTACAGAACCGGATGCGGGTATGTCAAGATTTGGATCAAAGATCAAAGGTGTTGTGTTTTCGGGATTAGCAATTGAGCACCAAAGTGCTTCGATGCGCTGTTGTATATCGGTTGATGCTTTTGAGTATCCTGAAAAACGGCAATTTATCCATTCTAATAAAGCTGCGGCAAGTCCTACAGTGGCTTTGTGATTGATCTCAATTAAGATATTTTCCAGTTCCTTGTTTTCCTCTAAAGGATCTAAAAATTGTTGTATTTTTTTTCGTGTCCAATTAAAATCAATTGGGTGACCTATACTTTTTGATTTTAAAATAATCTCGGGGGTGTTTAAACTTTTCATCATTCTGTTTTATTTTTTTTAGTGATCTGATTTTTAATTGTTTTGAATTTATTCAGTGTCTTTTTAATGTTGTTTTATCTGTGGCAAATTTATAGTGATGCTTATTTTTATAATGTTCCAATAAGTTTTTTAAATGATAGAATAAGTTTTTTGTTGTTGTATGTGCTTGGAAATCAATATAATAAGAAAAAGACTACATTTTTATTATAGCTATAAAACTATCATATTGTTCTACAGTACAATATGATATTGAGGGGTATATTTCTAAATTGTAGTAATTGAATAGCTTCCTTTTTATAATTTTGGATTGTACTGATTTTAATTTTAAAACTTTAAAAAAACATGAGAATCACATTTTGTAAAATGATTTTAATAACTACACTTTTTAGTTTAAAAGCATTTTGTCAAATTAAAGAAGCAAAAGAAACAGAGCAAAATAATTCCGTATCAATTGCAAAAATGGTTCCTTTAAAAGAAAAAGTATTAACGCTGAACAGCAAAAAGCATTAACTCCGGATGCAGTTATTAACAGTCTAAAGGATGGAAACAAACATTATATGAGAAATGATTTGACGTTGAGAGATCATTCGGCTTTAGTTCGCGATGCTTCACAAGGACAATATCCAAAAGCAGTTGTTGTATTCTGTTTAGATAGTAGAGTTCCTGTTTGAGATGTTTTTGATAAAGGAATTGGCGGTCTTTTTGTTGGTAGAGTTGCCGGCAATTTTGTAAACGAAGATTTACTAGTAAGTATTGAATATGGTTGTAAAGTATCTGGAGCGAAGTTTGTCTTAGTTTTAGGACATGAATCCTGTGGAGCTATAAAATCGGCAATTGATGATGTCAAAATGGGAAATATAACAGCAATGCTTGCCAAAATAAAATCTGCAATTGCCAGATCTCAAGATTTTAATGGAGATAAAACTTCAAAGAATCCTGCTTTTGTAGAATATGTTGCTAAAAACAATGTTATGGAAACTATAAAAACAAAAAGCCCAATTTTGAAAGAAATGCTGGATAAAGGCGAAATCAAGATTATTGGAGGGTATTATAACATTCATTCCAGTGAAGTAATTTTCTTGTAGATTTTAATCAGTTTAAAAAAATTGTTTCCAGATGATTCAGCCAGTTTTCTTTATAACTGGTTCCAATTGGAATCTCTATTGCGTTTATTTCAATTTCGTTTTTAGAATATGCCGTCAGTTTTTTTGTCTGAATAATAAAGGAACGATGAATTCGAATAAAATTAGAGTTTAGCAATTTTTCAAAAACGGAAATATTCTGTTTAATATGATGCGATTTTCCGTTTTCAAGATGAATAGTGATATAATCTTTTAAACTTTCGATGTACAAAATTTCGTCAAAGATAATTTTGATGTTCTTGCTGCCGCTGGTTACAAAAATGTGATTTTCAGTTGCTACGTTAATTTCTTTCTTTGGAGTCTGCAATTGTTTGAATTTTTCGATTGAAGCAAAAAAACGATCAAAAGTTATTGGTTTTAAAAGATAATCGATAACGTTAAGTTCATATCCTTCAATTGCATATTCCCGATAAGCAGTTGTAAAAATCACTTTTGGCGGATTTTTGAGTTTCTTTAAAAAGTCAGTTCCTTTTAGTAAAGGCATTTCAATGTCCAGAAAAATCAAATCGACTGTATTTGTTTCCAAAAAAGTATAAGCTTTTAGAGCATTTTCAAAAGAATCGACCAATTCGAAACTTTCAAAATTTATTAAATGAGAAGCAATTAACTCTCTTGCCAAAGGTTCGTCGTCAATAATAATACATTTGTATTTCATTCAAAAAAGAATAAATATTAATAATTTTTAGATCAAAGAATCAGATAAAGTTTGACTGTATAATTATTCCGGGTTTCTTCAATTTCTAATTTATGTTTTTTAGGATATAACAAATCCAATTGTTTCCTGACGTTTTCTAATCCAATTTTAGATTTGTCCGAAATAGTTTTAAGATCATTTTGCGGCTTCGTGTTTTTGATACTAAAAACGATTTGTTCTTTTTTGCTCTCTAAATGCAGTCTGATTTTTGCCTTTTCGGTTTCATTTATGACACCGTGTTTAAAAGCATTTTCTATAAAGGTCAATACAATTAATGGTGAAATTTTATGATTCTGTTGAATGTCTTTAGTAAATAAAATATCTAATCTGTTTTCGCTATAGCGGAGTTTTTCCAGTGCAATATAATTTTCTATCAAAGTGATTTCTTTTTCGATAGAAACATAATCTTCATTACAGCGATACAATACAAAATCCAGAATTTCAGATAATTTAGCAATTACTTCGGGTGCTTTATCGTCTTTTTTTAAGGTTAAAATGTATAAATTATTTAAAGTATTAAATAGAAAATGAGGGTTCAATTGATTTTTCAAAACCTTTAATTCCATTGATTTTTTTTCTTCTTCGAGTTTTAAAAGGCGTTGCTGTTTGCGGTTAAAACTTATAAAACCTAAAATAATAACCGGATAGGTAATAAAAGAAAATTCTCTTAAAATCAGTTTTCCTGAAGTCAGTCTTTCAGGGATCGTCATTTTATGTCCAAGCCAATCTTTAAAGAAATCAGGAAATTTTGGTTCAAGATAATAAAATTTTAAAATCATTAAAAGGGCAAATATGAAATAAAGCCAGCCCAGAGCTGAAAGAATAAAAAGCAGGTATCTTTTTTTGTTTAAAGTGTTTGGAATAATCCAATATATTAAGCCATAACCAACAGATGCTTGTGCTAAAATTTTAAAGGTGTAAATAAATGTAAAGTCATAATAATTTTCATTATCAGACTTATTGGAAATATAAAAGAATAAAAAGAAAATCCAGTAAAAGCAATGAAGTGCAATTCTTTTTAAATCCAGTTTTTTGACGAAATTCATAAGGTATTTTAATTGGGAGCAAGATAGCAAAATATAGAAGTAAGCTTTGCTTGTTGCTATAAATAATGGGTTTTTGCTTTCAAAAACATTGTTTTGGCATACGAATACAATAGAATCGAATTATTGATTATTTGAATGCTAAAACGACCTTTTCAATTGCGCCTGTAATTCTCAAAACTTGTTACAATTATATTCGCTTAAAAAACAATTATGATCAAATTTATCCTTGTATTGCTTGCACTTTTGAGTGAAGTGCTAAAGTAGAATCTCTTTAAAATAATTAACTAACCCAAAACTAAATGAAAAGAATAATTAAAAGTGCAATTGGTATTCTGATTTTAATGAGTACTTCAAATTTATTTTCGCAAGAAAACAAACAAGAAATTAAATACAGTGAAACTTCTAGAGTAATCAAACCTACTTTGTTTGCAGACTTAGGAGAAACTTGCCAAACTCCGGATGGAATGGCTCTGGATAAAAAAGGAAATTTGTTTCTGGCTATTACAAACCCAATTTCATTTGAAAAGTATGGAAGCAAAATCCTAACTTTTGATAAAAATGACAAACCTATAATTTGGTTTGATAAATTGCCATTGCATCCTGTTACAAACAAAGTACACCCAATGGGAATGGAGTTTGGACCTGATGGGAATTTATATATAATGGACAATCAGTTTTTTACCAGAAATGAGAATTTATCCAGATTAATCAGGATTATTGTTAAAGACGGAAAACCAATAAATGCGGAGGTTTTGGCCGAAGGATTTAATTTTGGAGAAGCGGTAAGATGGTCTAAAAACAGAGTTTATATAACTGATGCTTTGTTTGAAAACAGAAGAGAAAGCGGTATTTATAGTTTTTCATTGGAAGAATTAAACAAGAAAAATATTGTTTTGAATCCGTCAAATAAGAAAGATTATCTAGTTGCTACTTTTACCTTAAAGTCTGAAGTTACCAAAAGAACAATTGGGATTGATGGAATTGCTTTTGATAAAAAAGGGAATTTATACGCTGGAAATTTTGGCGATGGTGTAATTACTAAAATGGAGTTTTTTGCAGATGGAAAGCTGAAATCTAAAAAGATTGTTTTTGATTCTGATAAATTAAAATGTTGTGATGGCTTTTTTTATGACGAAAAAAGAAACTCCATCTTCATAGCCAATTATGAAAATAATAGTGTGCATCAGCTGAATTTAGATACGAATACGATTTCATTGATTTGGGAAAATGAAAATGCAAATGGTTCTGACGGACTATTAGATAATCCTTGTGAAACTATTGTCTACAAAGGAAAATTGCTGGTGGTGAATTACGATACTTTTGAAGGAGAAAAAAATAAAGAAGCAGATAGTTTTCATACTATTTCTAGTTTTGAATTATAGATTTTAAAGTTGAAAAGAGTCTTGATCTTTAATGATTACAGGTTACAAATAAATCACATCACAAAAGCCGTCAGCTTCAAAATGAAGTTGGCGGCTTTTTGTATAGAGAGAGTTGTCAATTTTCATTCCTCTGCCATTATTCTTCGTTCATGTACTTTTATTTGTTCAATCTTTATTAGAGAGATACCTTTACTACAGCACTAACAACTTTTACTGTGAAAATAATTACAAGAATATCGACATATTGGAAAATTCAACTCATTGCATGGATTTCGGCTTCTTTGTATTGGGGAATCTCGGCTTTTTTCTATGGTAATTTTATCTGGAAAATGGGTATAGCAGATTTGATATTAGATGTATGCATTGGTATTGCATTGACAAATACTTATAGAAATTTTGCTTTAAAAAAAGGATGGGATAAGTTGAATCTAAAAATGTTAGTACCAAGAATTATAATTAGTGTTTTAGTGCTTTCCTTATTGTATATGTTTCTGATTGTTGGCAAACTTTATCTGGTGCGTTTGTTTTTTCTTAAAAGTGATACGATTTCCTTTTTAGCGTTTTTTAAATCGATACAACTGCAAGTTTTTATTGCCGGAACCAGGCTCATGTCTATTTGGGTATTGGCTTTTCATCTTTATTATTATTCAAGACTTGAGATCGAAACAGTAAAAGAAAATTCCCGATTGTCGATTGTAATGAAAGATGCCCAATTCAATAATCTAAATGCGCAGCTTAATCCTCATTTTCTTTTTAACTCACTGAATAATATAAAATTCTTGGTGTTAGAAAATCCACATTTAGCCAGAAGAGCAATTGATTTATTATCTGAGTTGCTAAGGAATTCCTTAAATAGTAATGTTGCAAGATTGATTCCATTAAATGATGAAATTAACCTTGTCAATGATTATTTGGAACTGGAAAAAATGCGATTTGAAGAACGTCTTCAAATGAAAATTGAAGCAAATGTAGATTTATCACAACATTTAGTTCTTCCTTTAAGTATTCAGACGTTGATTGAAAATGCGATAAAACATGGAATTGAAAAAAGAAAAAACGGTGGAAGTATTACACTGAAAATTGAAGAAGAGAATGGTTTTATAAAAATTAGTGTTCAAAACTCCGGAAAGTTAAGCAAAGAAATTAAAAATTCCGGTATTGGATTGAATAATTTGAGAGAGAGACTTTTGTTACAGTATAAAGGAAAAGCATCTTTTGAAATCATAGAAATGCTCGACGAAACGGTTTTAGCAACGATTTTACTTCCATTAAAATGAAAAAGATAAAAGTTATAATAGTAGATGATGAGCGCCTGTCGAGAGAAGAACTAAAGCGGTCATTAAAATTATATGAAGATTTTGTTCTGATAGGTGAGGCCGAAAATGCTGATGAAGCAAAAGCTTTAATCGAAAATGAAATGCCCGATTTGATTTTTTTAGACATTCAGATGCCGGAGAAATCAGGCTTTGATTTATTAGAGTCGCTTGATAATGTGCCGGAAGTTCTCTTTACTACTGCTCATAATCAATATGCTGTGCAGGCATTTGAGGTTAATGCTTTAGATTATCTAATGAAACCAATAAGAGAGGAGCGTTTTGCAAAAGCAATCGAAAAAATAAGAAATACTATAATTGCTAAATCTTCTTTACAGAATGCTGCAGCAAAAGATCGGAAAATTTTCATTAAAGATGGAGAGAAGCGATTCTTTATTCCATTGGATGAAATTTATTTAATTGAATCACTTGAAAATTACACCAGACTTTTTTTTCAGGATAAAAAAGCCCTGCAAAGACGTTCCCTCCGTCAATGGGAAGAAATACTGGATGAGAATATTTTCTTTAGAATAAACAGAACCGAGATTATAAACATTAATTACATCCGGAAAGTAAGCACTACAATTGGCGGAAGACTGGAAGTACAATTAAAAACAGGAGAACTATTAAAAGTTTCAAATCGTCAATCAGTTAAATTTAAAAATAGCAATGGGATTTAAAACTTGTCTTTTTAGTAATTTATAAATAAAATTAATTCAATAAAAACGATCCAATGAAATCACTTTTAAATTTTGTCTTTCTGGTTTTAGTAATAACTAATGCCTTTTCGCAGCAGACAAGTGTAGCAAAATCGGAGGATTTAAAAAGTGCTTATGATGTTCAGGACAGCGTGATGATCAAAACCAGAGATGGTGCATTTATATCAGCAATGGTGGTGCGAAAAAAAGGAATTTCAACTCCAAAACCTGTACTATTTCAATTCACTATTTATGTTAGGGATAAAGGACGAGATATTAAATCCTTAAAAGAAGCGGCGGACAAAGATTATGTTGGCGTTATTGCCTATTCGCGAGGTAAACGGTTTAGTCCGGATGAAATATTTCCTTATGAAAACGAAGCCAATGATACTTACGATATTATCGATTGGATCAGTAAACAAGAATGGTGTAATGGAAGTGTTGGGATGTATGGTGGAAGTTATAATGGATTTACGCAATGGGCGGCTTGCAAAAAGAGGCATCCGGCACTTAAAACAATTGTACCTTATGTAGCAAACAGACCGGGAATGGGGTTGCCAATGGAAAATAATGTGTTTGTAAATCCTAATTATGAATGGGCATTTTATGTAGGAAATAATAAATATTTAGATACTGTTGCCGGAAATGACAGACAGCGTTTTAGAAAAATGATGTTTAAATGGTGGGAAACCGGAGTTTCGTATAAAAATATGGATAGTATAGATGGAACTCCAAACAGATTTTTTCAGCGATGGATAAAACATCCTTCATTTGACGAATATTGGCAAAAAATGGCACCATATAAGAAGGATTTTGAGCAAATAAATATTCCGGTGTTAGCTTTTGACGGATATTATAATGACTCTCAAAATTCAAGTTTGTATTACGTGAGGGAACTTCAAAAATACAATCCAAAAACACCTGTGTATGTAATAATTGGTCCATATAGTCACTTTGGTGCTCAAATGGGAGGAGAAACTACTTTGAATGATTACAAGGTTGATTCGACAGCGATAATTAATGTAAAAGAAATAACATACGAATGGTTTGATTATATTCTGAAAAACGGCACTAAACCATCAATACTAAAAGATAAAATAAACTATGAAGTAATGGGAGCAAACGAATGGCGAAGCGCTCCTTCTCTTGACAAAATGAGTAATGGTGTTCTAAAATTATATCTTACAGATAATAAATCAGGTAATTTCTATGTATTAAGTAATAAAAAGCCAACTCAAAAAAAATATCTGTGTCAGGAAGTTGATTTTGCTAACAGAGAAATACAAAATAATGATTACTATCCGGATCCTATTATTAGAAAAGAAATCGAAACCAGTAATGGATTTATTTTTATAAGTGAACCCTTAAAAGAATCAATGCTGATTAATGGTTCGTTTTTAGGTGAAATAAAAGCAAGTATCAATAAAAAAGACATGGATATTGGGGTAACTTTATATGAAGTAATGCCCAATGGGGAATATTTTCATTTGTCTTATTTTTTAGGTCGGGCGAGTTATGCCAAAGATAGTACCAAAAGAAACTTGCTGAATCCGAATGCAATAGAATCAATTCCTTTTTCGAATACACATTTGGTAAGTAAACAATTAAGTAAAGGAAGTAGGTTGGTTGTTTCCCTCAATGTTAACAAAAATCCCTTCTCTCAATTAAATTACGGAACAGGAAAAGAAGTTAGCGACGAAAGTATTGAAAATGCCAAAGAACCTTTAAGAATAAAATGGTACAATGACAGTTATGTAGAAATTCCGATTTTGAAATAATAAAGTATCCTCAAAACAAAAGCCGAATCTTATTTAAAAGATTCGGCTTTTTATATTGACAAAGTTTTTAAAACTTGAAACTTTAAACCTGAAACAAAATATTAACCTAAGAAAGGATATCTGTAATCTTCTGGAGTTACAAAAGTTTCTTTGATAGTTCTAGGAGAAGCCCAACGTAATAAGTTCAATGCAGAACCTGCTTTATCGTTAGTTCCTGAAGCTCTTGCTCCACCAAAAGGCTGCATACCTACAACAGCTCCTGTTGGTTTATCGTTGATGTAGAAGTTACCTGCAGCATTTTGCAATTTCGTAGTTGCTACTTCAATAGCATAACGATCCTGGCTAAATACAGCTCCTGTCAAAGCATACTCAGAAGTAGTATCAACTAATTCTAAAGTTTCTTCCCATTTAGCATCTTCATAAACATAAATAGTAATAACTGGTCCGAATAATTCGGTTTCCATTGTAGTATATTTTGGGTTTGTAGTTACAATAACTGTTGGCTCAATAAAGTATCCAACTGATTTATCGTAATTTCCTCCAACAATAATTTCTGCATCAGCGTCTTTTTTAGCCTGGTCGATATAACTTGCTAATTTGTCAAAAGAACCTTCGTGAATAACTGCTGTAATAAAGTTTCCAAAATCTTCCGGAGAACCCATTTTCATAGATTTTACATCAGCAATTAATTGTTCTTTTATAGCTGGCCATAAACTTTGTGGAATATAAGCTCTTGAAGCTGCAGAACATTTTTGCCCTTGAAATTCAAATGCTCCACGAACAATTCCTGTAGCTACTTGTTTTACGTTAGCACTTGGGTGTGCAATGATAAAATCTTTACCACCAGTTTCTCCAACGATTCTTGGATACGTTTTGTAATGGTGAATGTTTGCACCAATTTTAGCCCAGATATCTTTAAATACGTGAGTTGATCCTGTGAAGTGAACTCCAGCGAAATCACGACTTGCCAAAACAGTATCAGTAATCATTAAAGCATCTCCAAAAACAACATTGATAACTCCATCAGGAACACCAGCTTCTTTGAAAACCTCGATGATAATTTGTGTAGAGAAAACCTGGCTATCACTTGGTTTCCAGATCACAACGTTACCCATCATAGCAGCACTTGCAGGAAGATTTGCAGCAATAGCAGTAAAGTTGAAAGGAGTAATAGCATAAACAAAACCTTCAAGAGGTCTGTATTCTAAACGATTCCAAGTTGTAGAATCTGATTTTGGCTGATCGTTATAAATTTGCGTCATGAACTCTACGTTGTAACGTAAAAAGTCAATTAATTCGCAAGAAGCATCAATTTCTGCCTGGTGAATATTTTTAGATTGTCCAATCATTGTAGCTGCGTTAATACGAGCTCTGTATGGACCTGCGATAAGTTCAGCAGCTTTTAAGAAAATAGCAGCACGTTGTTCCCATGCCATATTTGCCCATGCTTTTCGTGATTCAAGAGCATTAGCAATTGCTTTTTCGATATGTTGTTTTTCAGCTAAATGATAAGTTCCAACGATGTGTTTATGATCGTGTGGAGCCGACATTGTTCTTGTATTTCCAGTTCTGATTTCTTCGCTTCCGATATATAAAGGAACGTCAATTTTAGAATTCCACATTGTGGTATAAGCCGCCTGAACAGCTGCTTTTTCTGGTGAGTTAGGTGCGTAGCCTTTTACCGGTTCGTTTACCGCTTTTGGTACATGAAAGAATCCTTTTAGCATGTTATTTAAAATTAGATAATTAGACAATTTATGCGTTAGACGATTTGATTGTTACGAATAATCTAACGTTGCACAAAAGTACAAAGGATAAATTAATAATTTGATAAATTTATGATTTAGATAACGATAAAAAGCGCAGATTTAAACTAAACTTTAGTTTAAGGCAAAAGGAGCACACATTCTAAAAGTAGGAACAATAACTTTGAATGTTTTTGTAGTAGTAAAATTGATCATATTAAAATGACCTTTCATTGCGCCATAAGGCGATGATAGTAGACAACCAGAGCTATAAGTGTGATTTTCTCCCGGTTTTAAAACTGGTTTTTTACCAATAACACCTTCTCCGTCAACAACCTCTAAATCGTTTAGTGAGTCAAAAATTTCCCAGTGACGGGAAGTCAACTGAACAGAATCTTTGCTGTGATTTTCGATTGTAACGACATAACTAAAGGCAAAATGAATCTTGTAGTTCTTGAAGTAAGTACCTTCAAAACTAGTCAAAACTGATATTTTTATGCCTCTTGTAATTTGAGAAACCATACTAAAGTAGTATATATGTGTGCGTTATATGTGCAAATCTACAAAAAAAAATCATTCCGCCCGAAACCTTAACAATGTTTTAATGAATGATGAGTAATGTTTTAATTTATGATGTTTATAGAGTTTGCATTTCCTTTTCCGATAACTCTTTGGTAGCGATCAGAGGTTTCTTTGTAATAAACTAGTATGGTGTACTCATTTTCAGTTTGATAAAAATTTCCGTCAATCGCATTTTCGTTGTCAATCACACCTTTTTTATCGGCAACTGTGTATTGAAAATTGGTAAACCCCTGCTTGATCATAACCGCTTTTTCATATAATCCTTTTTCTGCATTATAATCCATTTTATATTCCGGTGACAAGCTGTAATTATTGAACATTCCGGTAATATAGATGTCTTTATTTAACTGGAAAGCCGGTGCCGAAAGACTAAAATAAACCCAGGCATAATCAGCTTCGATTTCGTTATTGGCGGCGTTTATATTTTTAACAACAAAATTTCCGTTCACATCCTGATTTAGAGTATAAATTTGATTGCCTCGCGCCAGATTTGTGTACAAATAAGAATTGTAGATATCATTGTTTGCGCCAACTCTCGCAACATTATTACTTCCGGCACGAATGTCTTTATTCTCAAAATATAGAAACTCATTTCCGCCCCAAAACTGGGTTTCTTTGTTGTATTTATAAACCAGTTGATTTCCTATTGTATATTGTGGCGGAATGTTTTTAATACCAGTATTAAGATTTCCGTTTTGTAATAAAAGAATTTTTACGTTTTGTAATGGAGTTTGAAAAACGATGTCATTTGACAATACAGCAAAATCCAGATTTTGTTTGTAGTCTATATTTGTAACGTCACGGCTTCTTTTTACCTGAGCTGTTACGGTCGAATGATCTTCGTACAAAATAAACTTTCTCGAAAAAACAACTTCTCTGTCTTCATTAAGAATTTTCAAAATATAGTTTCCTGAAATTCGCAATTCACTGGTAAACTGATTTGGAAAAGGAAGTCGATAATGCGAATAAACCTGAAGCGTATTGAATGAATTCGAATAATCAGTAATTCTCTGATTATCGAAACCTCGTATATAATCTGTTTTAGGGATATCAGTTGGAATCCAATTGTAATCACAATGTGTTACTTCAAAATAATAATTAGCTTCATTGCCAAATAAATCATCAAATTGAAATTGAAATGAATCGCCCAATTGAAATATCGGAACAACATTATTACCGCCCTGAATAAATGAAACAGTTTTAATGTTATAGGGAGGAACTACTTCGGTTTGTACTTCTTGGGCTGTCGCCGAAGTAAAAATGAAAAGCAGAAGGAGATTTCTAAATAAAAATTTTGGCATCATATTACGTTGTAAGATTGTAAATATAACAATTTTATATAACGAATATGATGCCAATTTATTGGTTTTGAAAACAAGTTATTAAGAACCCAGAATGTATTCTAAATTAACTTCGATTTCGTCATTAACAAAACTTTCTTCTAAAAGTGAGTCAGATAATAGCTTTTTGTTTTCCTGCAGCTTGATGATTTTTTCTTCCACCGTATTTTTTGAAATAAACCGAATCACATTTACTTTATTCAATTGTCCAATTCTGTGCGCCCTTCCAACTCCTTGCTTTTCAGCAAAAGGATTCCACCAGGGATCTAAAAACAAAACATAAGAAGCTTTGGTAATATTCAATCCAACTCCACCGGCTTTTAGCGAAATAAAAAATAACAAAGGCTCTTCTTTTTCCTGAAATAAATTTACCTGCTGTTCTCTTTTCTTCGCAGGAGTTTCGCCTGTAATTTCGCAATACGCTATTTTGTTTTCCTTACACCAATCGGTATAAAAACTCAAATTAGTAACAAACGAACTGAAAATAATAGTTTTTTGTTTCTCTTTTACTAAAGTTTCCAGATAATTAGTAACCGCAATATATTTTCCGGAATCAATTTCAGATTCCTGATCGACCATTTTCGGGTGATTACTCAATTGTCTTAACTTCATCAAAGTATTGATAATGCTGATTTTGTCAGGACTTGAACCGTCTGTTTTTAATAAAAAATTACGAGCTTTAGATTTCTCTTTTTCATATAATTTTTCCTGTTCAGGATCCATATCGCAATAGTAAATCTGCTCCGTTAATTCCGGTAAATCCTTTAAAACCTGTTCTTTTGTTCGTCGCAAAATATATGGCTGAATAAGATTTTTTAATTCAAACAAGCTGTTTTCGTCTTGCTTTTTCTCGATCGGAATTTTAAAATTCTCGGCAAAAAAAGCATAAGTACCCAAAATATCAGGATTTATAAACTGCATTTGCGACCATAAATCGTCTAACGAGTTTTCGATTGGCGTACCACTTAAAGCGATTTTATGAGAGACATTGATTTTGTTTATTGCTTTAAAAATCTTGGAATCCTTATTTTTAATGTATTGACTTTCGTCCAGAATTAAATAGCGGAAATTATATTTCTCTAAAATTGAAATATCACGATGAACAATGCTGTAACTAGTAAAAATTAAATCTGATGTTTCTAAGCGATTCTGTAATTGCTTTCTATCGTTTCCAACATATTGCATTTTCGAAAAATGCGGTGTAAATTTTGCAGCTTCGTTATACCAGTTAAAAACCAATGAAGACGGTAAAACAATTAACGTTTTTAAAGGTTCTTTTTCGATCGTAGTTTCGTTCTGAAACAAATCAAAATTCGTGGTTTTCGTTGTAAATCCTAATTGTTCCTGTACGGCAACTAAAACCGCTAAGGTTTGTAAAGTCTTACCAAGTCCCATATCATCAGCAAGACAGGCGCCCAAATTTGAATTAAAATGACTCAAAAGCCATTTTACTCCATCAATTTGATAAGGTCGCAAAGTTGCTTTTAATAAATCAGAAGACACATATTCGGCTTGCAGAATTGGATTTACATCGTCTTTGATTTCCGGAATCGCATCCAAAGCCGCAAAATTAGTTTTACGTAAAAGTAAATTTCCATCTTCGGTTTTAGCTAATTTAGCCAGTGAACTATATTTACTAAGCCATTCTAAAGGAATAAGAAAATAGTTTCCGTCAGGCAGTAAAAAGAGCCTTTCCTTGCTTTTTATATTCGGAATAATCTCGCTGAAATTGATTTTATATGTTCCTACAGAAATGATTATTTTAATATCAAACCAATCTTCTTTTGTTTCTCCTTTTGAAGTTGCAATAGTATGATTTTCGGTAATGATTTCTTTGCTTTCCAGTTTTAGATTCTCGATTGTAAATCCTAAACTTTCCAGTTCTTCTTTACGATCAATAACGAATTGAATATTGGTATAAGGATCAGGAACTTCGGTATCTGAATTCAATCCGAATAATTCGTTTTTGATTTTTACTAAACCAATTTTCTGTAATTTTTCTGTGTATAAATTTTCATCAGAACTTCGTTTAAACTGAATTATTTTCGGCTCATTTATAAGACCAAAATCAACAAACGAATGTGTTTTTTTTGTTTTACTGGCGTCAAATATATAGCCGTTATAATCAAAATAAAGGTTGAGGTAATAACAGTTTTTAAAGAAATCATAAACAGGCTGAATCGTACATGAAATGATTTTGTCCCGAAGTTTAATTTCGAAACCGGTCGCGTCAATGTCTATTTTTTTGGCTATTTCAGGAATGAAATTCTTAAAATAATTGTCAACTAATTTTGAAGGTATTTCGATTGATTTCTTCTTTAAAAAAGGAGAAAGTTTCTTAGAATTAAGATCTTTTAGCTGTCCTAATTTTTTATCGACAATTAACCAGCCCGGTTCATCCAAAAGAATATCGACACTTTTATCCATTGGTAAAAATGAAGTTTCGTTTTCTTTTAAAGATAGGGTATAAGTAATTCCTTCGGTATGTTTATCAAATTGAATTTGAGGTTCAAAATCCAAGGAAGTTGTGTCGATTCTCCAACGATAAAAATCCTTTTCGGCACTCATATTAGCAGATAACGGATATTGTTCTTTTACAATTAGATTGTAAAAGGATTCTAAGTTAAATTTTAAATGCTGACGAATGGCAAATTCAATTTTGGAGTCTTTTTGTAAATCAGCAATTGTTTTTGCCGATTTGATTTTGGCGCTGAATTTTTTGAAAATAAAGTCAGGCTTTAAAGACTCACAAGCGGTGAGTATTTTTTTGGTGCTGGAATCTAAATTTTCAAAAGCGATTCCAAAACTTTCGAGTACATCTGTACTTGCTTTTTTGTCTAAGTATTTAATATCATCGGTATTGTCGATGATATAGGCAGTTGGGATAAAGACATTCAGATTTTTTTCAAAACTGATGTCAAAACAAAATTGAAATGATTTTGAGAGTTCCAAGATTAGGGGGTGAGTTTAATTGTGATTTGGGCGTGGACTAAAATTTAAAAAGTTTTCAAATTATTGCTATTTTGAAAACTTTTTAAGGGAATTTATATGGTAAAAAAACTGTTTAGTTTTCTTGTTTAAAACAAAGTGGAATAATTTCACCTTTTGCTAAGCAATATTTCTCTACCAATTCTGGAGAGATTTTATTGGTGTAATCTTCTTCGATTACGATAAAGCCAATGCTTCTTAGTTTATCAAAATAATCACGGCCGTAAATACGAACGTGGTCGTATTGTCCAAAAATTTTAGCGCGTTCTTTTTGATCTGTAATACTATCATCGGCAAAAGTTACTGCTCTCGATAAATCCTGTGGAATTTGCAAAATTGCCATTCCACCCGGTTTCAATACACGAAACAATTCCTGCATTGCTTTTGTATCGTCCGGAATATGTTCTAAAACGTGATTACATAAAATAACATCGTATTCATTGTTTTTGAAAGGCAAATTACAAATGTCTGCTTTTACATCTGCCAAAGGCGAAAATAAATCAGTTGTAGTATAATCAAGGTTTTTCTGCTTGCGGAATCTTTTATAAAAAGCTTGTTCCGGAGCAAAATGAAGTACTTTTTTTGGTGCTGTAAAAAAATCAGTCTGATCGTTTAAATACAACCAAAGTAAACGGTGTCTTTCTAACGAAAGTGTACTTGGCGAAAGCACATTGTTACGTTGTTTTCCGTATCCGTAAGGCAAAAACGATCTAAAACTTTTTCCATCAATCGGGTCAGTAAATCGACTTCCTTTTAATGAAAGTGCCAAAATTGGACGTGCCACATAACTTAAACGAATTAATAATGGACGCGGGATTGTATTTAATACTAGTTTGAATAGTTTTTTCACGATTTGATGATTTGAACACGAATTTCACTAATTAACACGGATTAATGTTGTGGTGAAATTTCACGAACCTTGATTTGGGTTAGAGTATTATTCTTTTATATTTAAGACTGTCTTCTCCAAAATTAACTAGTAAACCTAGTTTGTTTTTTGATGCAGCCAGGTAATTTAATGTTTGTTTTATTTCACTACTTGAAAGTGCTACAATTGCTTTTAGTTCTAAAATAATCTGATCAAAAACTACAAAATCTGCAAAGTAATAACTTGATAAGATGATGTCTTTATACGCGATATTGTATTTTAATTCACGACTATATGGTATTTCATTTTTTTGAAACTCATATTCCAATGCGTCACCGTAAACCTTTTCACTATGTCCTTTGCCTAAAATTTTGTGGACTTCCATACAGATTCCAATAATTTTATAAGATTCCTCTTTTAAATACAATTCATTCATCATCATCTTCAGTGAAATTTTAGGCAAAAAGCGAATTCGTGCTAATTAGTGAAATTCGTGTTATAATACTAACGGCACTTTTCTGAATTCATCTTCTTCGTTGCTTACGATTCCTAAGGCTTTATAGATGTATTGGAAAGTTGATAATAATTCTGGTTTTCCGTCTATTAACGCCACGTCGTGTTCGAAATGTGCACTTGCTTTTCCGTCAGCAGTTGTAATTGTCCAGCCGTCTTTATGTTGTTTGATGTTTCTTGTTCCCATGTTAATCATTGGTTCAATTGCAACAACCATTCCTTCAACAAAAAGTTTTCCGCGACCACGTTTTCCGTAGTTTGGCATTTCTGGTTCTTCGTGCATTTTTTGCCCTAAACCGTGACCAACCAATTCGCGAACAACTCCGTAACCGTGAGATTCAGTATATTTTTGAATCGCATTTCCAACATCTTCAACGCGATTTCCAGCTTTAAATTCTCTAATCCCTACATAAAGAGATTCTTTAGTCACTTGCAGAAGTTTTTTAACTTCAGGAGCAACTTCTCCAATTTCAAAACTATAAGCATGGTCACCATGATATCCATTTTTGAATGCACCACAATCTACCGAAATTACGTCACCGCTTTTCAATGGCGTATTATTCGGAATTCCGTGTACAACCTGAGAGTTTGGACTCATACAAAGTGAATTCGGAAAATCATATAATCCCAAGAAACTAGGAACCGCACCGTGATCACGGATAAATTCCTCAGCTAATTTGTCAAGATATAATGTGGTAACTCCTTCTTTGATTTCAGAAGCAATCATTCCTAATGTTTTCGATACGATTAAAGCACTTTCGCGCATTAATTCAATTTCCTCTCTACTTTTTTGGATAATCATATTTTTCAGATTTTCAGTTCGCAAAAGTACGATTTTAATATTATTTTTTTAGGTTGATGAATTTAAAAATTTTCGCCGCGAATTTTATGAATTAACATAAATGGAATAGTCTAAATTTTTGCCACGAATTTCAAGAATTTTTACTAATTAGTTTGTGTGCAGGTTTTGAAAACAATGATTTTGCGTCAAAATTTATTTGTGCTAATTAGTGAAATTCGTGGCAAACCTTAATTTTTTAAATTCAACTCAAAATCTCTTAGACTTAGTATTTGACAGAAAAGCCGTAAATTAGTAATAGTTAAAAAATTATAATTATGGAAACGTCTATAGATCAGGAAAATATATCCAAGAAAAAAGCTTTAAATAAAATGAAAGGGAATGCTTTGGCACTTTTAGGTGTTGCAGTACTTTTATTTATCATTGCTATTTATTTTAAAATTCCAATGTTGCAGGCTTTTAGCGAAGCGGCAATGGTAGGGGGAATTGCTGACTGGTTTGCTGTTGTAGCTTTGTTCCGTCATCCGTTAGGAATCCCAATTTGGCACACCGCTATTATTCCAACTAAGAAAAATGAGATTGGTGAAAATCTGGGGAATTTTGTTTCAGAAGAATTTCTGAATCGTGAAAAACTGGAAATTAAAATAGAAGAATTCAACTTTGCAACAAAAGCTTCTGAATGGCTTTCTCATGACGAAAACGCCAATAAAATTGCCAATTTGGTGGCTGTAAATGTTATTCCCGGAGTCTTGAAAACATTAAAAGATGAAGATATAAAACACTTTATTCAAACTCAATTCAAAGAAAAACTGGAAGCAATTAATTTTGGAGAATGGGTAGCGCTGGCTTTAGAGCCTTTGCAGAAAGGGAATGTAAAGGATGAATTGCTCACAAATGTTCTGAATGTGATGAGCACAGAACTTAGTAATAACAAAGATTTAATCAGGAGAAAAGTAAAAGAATCGACACCATTTTTGAGTTTTGGCTTAGCCGATAAAAGCATTACAGAAGGAGTTTTTAATGGATTAGCAGATTTTCTAAACGAAGCTAAACAACCGGGAAGTGCTATTAGAGTTAAGATTGATGAATATGTTTATGATTTTCTGGATAAAGTGAAGAATTCGGAAGAAATGAGGGTAAAAATCAATACGATGATTCTTGGCTTTGCCGGAAAAAAAGAAGTTCAGGATTACATCAATGGAATTTGGGACGAAATAAAATTGTCAATTACCAATGATTTAGAAAAAGGGGAGGAGTCTTCGATTAAGAAAAATATTTCCGGTTTGATTCAAGGCTTTGGAAACGGAATAAAAGAAGATCCTGTAATGATTGACAAGATCAATAATTTTATCAAAAACGATTTGCTTTCTATTCTTTTAAACAATAAAAAAGTGATTGGAGATTTGATTTCGTCAACCGTAAAAAGTTGGGATGGGAAAGAGGTTTCGGAGAAATTAGAATTAGAAATCGGTAAAGATCTCCAATACATCAGAATCAACGGAACTCTGGTTGGTGGACTTATCGGAATCTTGATCTATTTTGTTGAATGGACTTACCATTATTTTGTGATGTAATACTTGTTCAGAAGAAATACATCCAATTTTGTCATTTCTGCTTCGTCGAAATTGACAAGAAAACTTAACGTGGATTTGTGTTTAAAAACAAAAAAGAGACAAATTATTAAAACGTGTCTCTTTTCTTATATAATAAAATGGATTTCTACAATAACGAGTGACAAGTCATTGCGTTAGGTTGCTGAACTCCCATTAATTCTAAAATAGTAGGAGCGATGTCACCAAGAACACCATTTTGGATATTTTTTAATTCTTTATCAACCAGAATAATCGGTACTGGGTTTGTTGTATGCGCTGTATTTGGGCTTCCGTCAGGATTAATCATTGTTTCGCAATTTCCGTGATCGGCAATTACGATTGTAGTATAATCATTGGCAAGAGCTGCTTCGATAACTTGTTTTACACAAGCATCAACAGCTTCACAAGCCTTAATTGCTGCGTTCATGATTCCGGTATGACCAACCATGTCTCCGTTAGCAAAGTTTAAACAAACGAAATCAACTTCACCTTTCTTCAATTCAGGAACAAGAGCAGCTGTAAGTTCAAATGCGCTCATTTCCGGTTGTAAATCGTAAGTTGCTACTTTTGGAGAATTTCTCAAAATACGAGATTCACCTTCAAAAGGAGTTTCTCTTCCACCAGAAAAGAAAAATGTCACGTGTGGATATTTCTCTGTTTCAGCAATACGAATTTGTTTTTTCCCCGCTTTTTCTAAAACCTCACCAAGAGTTTCGGTAATATTATCTTTGTTGTAAACTACTTTTACGTTTTGGTATGTTTCGTCGTAGTTTGTAAGCGTTACATAATACAAGTTTAACTTGTGCATGTTTTGCTCGTGGAAATCTTGTTGCGAAAGCGCTTCTGTAAGTTCGCGGCCTCTGTCAGTTCTGAAGTTAAAGAAAATTACAACATCATTTTCTTCAATAGTTGCCAGTGGTTTGTCGTTTGCGTCAACCATTACAATTGGAGCAATAAACTCATCTGTAACATCGTGTGCATAACTGTCAAGAACACTTGCAACTGCATTTTTAGATGGAGTTCCAATAGCGTTAACTACTAAATCATAAGCTAGTTTTACACGTTCCCAACGTTTGTCACGATCCATTGCGTAGTAACGGCCAATGATCGAAGCAATTTTTACCGGTGTATCTTTAATATGATCTTCTAAATCCTGAATGTATTTTGCTCCGGATTTTGGGTCAACATCACGACCATCAGTAAAAGCATGAATAAAAACTTTATCTAAACCATATTCTTGCGAAGCGTCGATTAATCCACGTAAGTGAGAAGTATGAGAGTGAACACCTCCATCAGAAACTAATCCTAAAAAGTGTACTTTTTTATTGTTTTCTTTAGCATATGTAAAAGCGTCAACAAGTACTTGTTCTTTGGCAAGTGTTTTGTTTGCTACGGCTAAGTTTATTTTGGCTAAATCCTGATATACAATTCTTCCGGCACCAAGATTCATGTGACCAACTTCACTGTTTCCCATTTGACCTTCAGGTAAACCAACATTTAATCCGTCAGTTCGAAGTTGTGCGCTTGGGTATTTTTGGTAAAGACTGTTTATAAAAGGAACGTTTGCGTTGTCTATTGCAGATACTTTAGGGTCAGGAGATTTTCCCCAACCGTCTAAAATCATTAGAATTACTTTTTTATTCATCATTTTTAGTTTTTTACAAAGATAAACCATTTCTAAAATGTGAACGAAAGCATTGTTATAATTTACGGTTAATAAAATGAAGCGTATTAAAAAATAATAATTTAGTTGAAGAACCCTAAAAATTTTAAAATTAATTCACGCTAGACTCTGTTTCTAACCTTATTTTTGACAGCATTATAGTCAATAAAATATTTGACGCTTACTGAAAAAATGTGTTTTAAAGCATCATTATTCAATAAATCTGTAACATTATGTTTGAAATTCTTGTCGATAATGCGTTCAAAATTAGAAGCATTATTGCGGTATAAAACCGAAAGTTGACTTCCGGGTGCAAACCACCAGGAATAGGACAAATCAGTATTCCAGGAATAAAAGCTTGAGTTTTTGTTCTCAGTATATTGTGGATAAGGAGTTAGTGTTCCGTTTGGCTGAAGTTCTAAAATATCTTTGTTTTCTGCAGATGACCAATATTGACGAATCGCCAGATTGATTGTCATGGCGCTGTTTATAGCATATTTCCCGCCCAGTGTATTTGCATAAGTAATTACATTTCTATTCGCAAAAACAATAGTTTCGGGAGTATTTTCGTTGTTATCATCGTTATAACTATCAATATAACCTTTGTTATTGTTTCGTCTTAAAAAACTAAAACTATATGTTAGTAACAGTTTGTCGGTAAAACGATATCTGGGACCAAGATCAACGCCATATGCAATTCGTCCGGATTCATCGGCAATGGCAATAGACGGGTTTAAATCAAGAGCAAATTTCTTGTTGTAATTGGTGGATACACTTGCCCAAGCTTCAATTTTCCTCGGAATAATAACATACCTGTTTTCTGCTCTGGGTTCATAATAATCATTAGATTCCAGTGGAAAAAGAGTAACTCCAAAGCCGTAATAATTATTATTTACCGAGGTAACATTTACTTCAGAGCTTATTTTATTGTCCTGTACTTTTCCGGATTCTTTATTAAACTCGACATACATATCGTAGTCAACTTTAAATTTATTGAAAAGTTTTGTAGGGTTTAGAATTCTATAATTGGCATTGCCATAAAAGTTGTAATAATTGGTATAAAAGTTAATTCCCAAATCATTCGGATCAAAATCTTTGGTTACAAAATCAGAACCTACGCTGTAACGATATTTTCCGCTGGTTTCGGCAAAACTAACAGTTGAAAAAAGCCCGTTTTTATCTTCGTCAGCATTAATAAAACTGTATTTGACATTTCCTGATAAGTTATAAGTATTTGCTTTTGTGTTCAAATCCCAAACTAATCCCGTTAGGTTTGCATCTCGATAATGACCGTTTCTGCTCACATTTGTATTAATAAACGTTACCGAAGAATTTTTTCTAAAACGCTGATCCAAAACCAATACATTATAATTTGTCAAAGGCTCTACGATTACTTTTCTCGTCTCTCCAGTTATCGTGTCTTTTATCGTAGCATAAGTTTTTTCGGTAACAGCATTTAGAACTCCAATTCCTAATCCGTTTTTTGTACGTCCTGAAACTTTCAAAGCATTGATTAGATTAACGTTCTGAACATTGTCAATGATTTCTTCGTTATCATGTAACTCAGGATCAATAGAAGGTTTTCCGCCAATTCGTCTGGAGTAAAATAGGTTACCTTTATTAAACAAGTCCGTTCCTTCGGTAAAAAAGGCTCTATTTTCATTAAATTGCTGTTCAAACGGACCAAGATTTAAAATCTGATCGTCGTATTTTGCCTGTCCAAAATCGGGAATTAAAATAGCGTCAAGCGTAAAAGCATCGCTAATTCCGTATTTAATATCCATTCCGCCTTTTAGAGTACCAAAAGTTTTTTGACCGTCTGCGGCATTTAAATAATAAGAAGCATAAGGCAGAAAAAACAATCGAGTAGGAGGTTTGATGTTTTCGATTCCTGTCAGATCGCCATTTTGTTGTGTAAATGTTCCAATCTTGGTATTAATCAAATTCCAGGTGTATTTTTTACGTTCTCGTTTTATATCCCTGAAAAAATTTATTCCCCAGGTTTGTTTGTTTTCTCCTGAAAAACGCAAGGCGGCATAAGGAAGTTTAATTTCGACAATCCAGCCTTCGTCCGTTATTCTGGCTTTACTGATCCAAACTGCATCCCAGGAATAATCCTCTCCGTTAGCATCAGTCATAATGCAATCGCCTTGCACATCAGCAGCAGAAACGAAAAACTCAAAATTTTGTTGACCGTCATTAAAACCATTAATAAAAACGCCAAAAAGATCGGCAGTTCCAAAGTTGTCACGCTGCAAGACTTCTTTTAAAATCTTGGCAGGTTCATCATCATATAGCATTGCGCCAATATAAATAGCGTCATTATTATATACCACTTTAATGTCTGTCTTTTTGTTCTCCGGAATCGATTTTCCGTTATCAGGATCATACATTACAAAATCTGTCGCTATCGAAGCGTCTTTCCATGCTGATTCATCCAACTTTCCGTCAATAGTAATGCTTTCTGAAGTCGATTGGGCTTGCAAAACTTTTTTCTGACAATAGCCTGAGAAAGTAGATAAAAGAAGAATAAAAAAAAGTGTTTTTTTCATGAAATGTTTAAAATAAACGCGTCTGTAATGTCTGTTGCATTAATAGACAACGTTTTTTCCAAAATGTTACACTTATAATTACAATAAATGCGATTTAATTAAGTTTTCTTTAAGAAAGAGGTTCAAAACGCTAAGATTTTTATGATAAGTAAATATCTTACAAATAAAAACGATTTTTGCTCCAAATGCTAATATTTTATTTTGATTTTGTTAAAGTTTAACCAAAAAGGCCTTGATTTACAGGCTTATACTTTGATAAGTATATTTTTTTTGTAGTTTTGCCAGACCCAAACCTTTTGTTTAACCTAAAGAAATTCAATGATTTATAAAATTTATCCGCTGCTTGTGGTTATGTTATTATCTTTTGGTAAAGATTCAAATAACACACCCGAAACTAAAAAGACTGCAATAAAGACTATCGCAAAAGTTGAAAAACTTACTGTCGAAGCAAAAATTGAAAGTGTCTATAATACTTTGAATTCCAATAACTTTAAATTGCCTGAACTTAAAACTTTTTCAGAAGCTTTAAAAGGGTTTTATTTGTTGAAAGAAAGAGGAATTATTCAAAAGAACATTCTAACATTGATTGATTTTAGTTTGTCATCAAATGCAAAACGCCTTTGGGTAATTGATTTGACAACAAACACAATTTTATTCAATTCGTTAGTTGCTCACGGACGAAATACCGGCGAAGAGTTCGCATCTGCATTTTCAAATTCAAATTCATCTTTTAAAAGCAGTTTAGGCTTTTATGCAACTGGTGAAATTTATAGAGGAAAACATGGAGCTTCTCTACGTTTAGATGGTCTGGAAAACGGAGTAAATGATAACGCTCGCGAAAGAGGAGTAGTTATGCATGGTGCCGATTATGTTTCTGAATCCTTTATAAGAGGTAATAAAAGATTAGGCAGAAGCCAAGGTTGTCCGGCAATTCCAATGGAATTAACAGATGAAATAATACAAGTTATAAAAGATAAATCGTGTTTGTATATCTACCATCCGTCAAGAAGTTTTGCGATGGAAGAAAAGCTAATTTCTTAATTTTGCATACAAATCCGAATCTAAGTTATAAATATCAGCTCTAAAAATGAGCTGATTTTTTTTGCTCCAAGCGGTCCAGTACCATTGGTATAAAGCATATTTTTTGACGATCTTAATACTCGTTGTTTTTTTGGTTGCAATTAGAGTGTCAATTTTTTCTCTGTTCCATTTCTCAGGATCATCCAGAATATGTTCTGCAAGTTCTAAAGGATTTTCAATACGAACGCAACCGGAACTTAAGGAACGATTGTTTCTTCCAAAGTTATTTCGATGATTTGTGTCGTGCAGATAAACGCTATGGTGATTTGGAAACAAAATTTTCATTACTCCTAATGAATTATTATATCCTGGACTTTGTACATAACGGTAATTGTTGGGTTTATTTTCGTTCCATGCATTTGGATCTACCACTTTTCCTGTGCTATCATATATAGTAATGTTTTTATTTGCCAGATAGTTTCTGTTTCGTTTCATTGCAGGTACTACATCTTCCTTTAATATAGTAGGCGGAACGGTCCAGGTTGGATTAAAAACTACTGTTTTGAGTGCTGAGGTTATAATTGGCGTTTTTCTTTTACTGGTTCCTACTACAACATTTCGAACTAAAGTAGTGTCTTTATCTTCGACGACATTTAGGCTGTAATTCGGAATATTAATAATGAAATAGTGGTCAGCTAAATTTGAGGTATACCATCTCCATCGTTCTAAATTGGCGATAATTTGTTGTTTTCTTTTTTCTTTAGAATAGTTTAAAGCGCTTATAGTCCCGGCACCAATAACTCCATCGGCCGCTAAGCCATGTCTTTCCTGGAATTTTTTGATTGATTCGAATGTTTTCTTGTTATAAATTCGATTCAGAGTGTCTTTTCCGGACATGTCTCCCCAAAACAAAAGTCTTTTTTTGATATTGACTAAAGCGTTGTTAGTGTCATTTAACGTGATTTTTTTTGTCGAAGAGTCAATAGCAATCGTTCCAATTTCGTCATTTGGGAACTCATCAATAATCTCGAGGGCTTTTAATAAATCTTTATAAGTTTCTGATTTTGGTTGAATATTATCAACGATACTATCAAGTTTGTTTTTATTAAATGCTTTTATCAAAACACTGTTTACGTCAAATGTTTTTTCTTCTAAATCCCAATCTGTGTATAATTTTTTAGGATCCAGTTTTCCTTTGTAAAGATGATTCAGGTATTTTTCGAAGTTATAAGTTAATAGAATGTCGTAGGTAGCTAAGTCTTTATCGTTTAAAGAGCTAATTCTGCTTTCAAACTTTTTTAATTTCGAAGCTTTGTAGTCTTCCGGATTTAAACCTAGTTTTTCTGATTCTTGTAATTGTGATAATACATAAGTTCTCTTTTTAAGATTTCCCCAAACTGTTTTATTTTCTGAAGCATTGTAAAACTGTTTTAAGGTTTCGCTTTTAAATACATTTATTGTAGCAGTATCTATTTGAACTTTTCTTTCGTCAGTAAGTATGATTAGTGGTGCCTTTTTTTTGATAATAGGTGCAGGTTTAGGTGTGTCTTTTTTACAACTAACAAATAGGCATATAACTAATAAAAGGTAAAGTTTTTTCATGTCATAATTTTTTAAACATTAAATAATGTTCTCCAACATCCTCAATGTCAAATGCTTCTCCCAGAGTTTCGTAGTTCATTTTTCTATAAAAACCCACAGCAACCGTTCTTGCATTGAACCAGATTAGATCGACATTGTTTGTCTTGCAATAGTTTTCACAATGTTTTACTAAAGCTTCCCCAATTCCTTTTTTCTGATGGTTTTCTAAAACGGCCATTCCGCGAATCTGGGCTTGATTTTTTTCGGCAAATATAGGGTTGATTTTTGTAAATAGTGAAATAATTCCTGTTAAACTTTTATTTTCAAATAAACCAAAATGATGAGTCGTCTCCAGATCATCACCTTCAAACACGCAACTTTCTATAGGTTTTCCTTTTCTTAAAACAGGTTGGCGAACAATATAGGTTTCTTTTGATGGTATTTCTTTAATGATATTCATGATTTGTGTAAAATAAATAAATATATAACTTTTTAGTTTTAAATTAGTTATAAATAATTGTTGTTTTTTATTGATTTTTTTTGCGAAAAAGCTTGTTTTTACCTTGATTTATTTTTTATATTTGCACCACGGTAATGCGAAAGTAGCTCAGTTGGTAGAGCTCCAGCCTTCCAAGCTGGTTGTCGCGAGTTCGAGCCTCGTCTTTCGCTCTAAGAAACCAGAACTTAATTGTTCTGGTTTTTTAATCAAAATTAAATAATTTTTGATTTTTATTTTGTTTTAAAAATTTAATTATTTATATTTGCACCCTGTTAATGCGAAAGTAGCTCAGTTGGTAGAGCTCCAGCCTTCCAAGCTGGTTGTCGCGAGTTCGAGCCTCGTCTTTCGCTC
>NZ_FZNL01000029.1 GCF_900187965.1 Flavobacterium sp. ov086
AACAAAACAGGCTTCAATCAAAGATAAAGACTTCTTCTGAATTTTTTTTAATACTTTAAGTTTAAAATCAATGCTGTAATATTGATTCATTTTAGGCAAAAGACCTTCGTTACCATAATGCTTATAAAGGTTAATCCACTTTCTGAGATTACTCTCAGTAAAATTATTCTCTTTTGCAACTGAGCGAATTGAATAATTATTTTTTAGAACTTCCTGAACACAACGAAGTTTAAACTCATAATTATATTTTACTTTTCTTTCCATAAAAATGCCCCCAAATAGTGTCTAACTTTTTGGGGGCAGTTCAGAATGTAATATGCGTTTTAAGTTTTATAACAAGTTTACTTTTAGACTTTTCCTAAAGTATATAATTGTGTCATTGTTGGTGTTAAACTTCCACCGGCAGGCTCTAATGTAATCCCAAAAGCCTCAGCAGATTGCGTTTGATCAACAGCAAATATTTTCTGTGAATTTCCTTCAAAATTGTCAAGTAAACCAATGCTTGTTGGTGTTAATACAGGACTTAATTTTAAAGCCCAAACCTGATACACCATTCCTTTTGGAGGTTTTGGTAAACCCGCAGCATCAATATAAGTCGTTTTGGTATCTTTATTCCAATACACTTTTGCAAAAGAGTTTGGAGAAACAGCTTGTCCGCCCAGAGTTACAACAGTATTTTTGATATCTCTAACAATGGTTAAACTCTTCTCAGTTTGCTTATTTTGTTGATCTAAGAAAGCATAATCTTTTTCGATTTTACTCTTTTCAGTTCCAACAGTAGTAATTGCTTTTTTTGTTTTTGTAAGTTCTAAAGTCTGATAACCAAGACCTAAAAGCAATAAAACCGCTGCTGCCCAGCCCACATATTGCGTCCAGTTCGATGTTGGTTTCAAGTCGACTACTTTGCCATGCTTCAATTCCAGACGTTCTTTTATCTTCTCGAAATTTGCTACCGAGTGAAAAGGAGAGAAGCTAGATGATAAAGCCACAATCGCCTTTTCGATTGCAATAATTTCCTGATCCATTTCCGGATGTTTCTTCGCCATTTCGGCTATTTCTAAATTCTCAGCTTCGGTCAACAGACCAAAAACATATAGCTCTAGAGTTCCTGATTCAATATATTCTTGTGCTTCCATTAGATTTTTAAATAATTTCTTAAATCGTTAATACAGTTTCTGTTTTGCGTTTTGATAGTTCCCAGTGGCATTGCCAATTCTTCTGAAGCTTCTTGTTGGGTATATCCTTTAAAAAATAACAAATCAATAATTTCGATACATTTTGGTTTTAATTTTTTTACAAATTCTTGTATACCAATGGTATCAATTTTATTAACGAGTTTGTTACTGTCGTCTAACAGATTTACGAAATTATCTGATGAAAGGTTTTTTTGATTGTTATTATAATTTTTAGATCTCAGCATATCGATCGAAGTATTCCTGGCAATATTAAGGATCCAAGTGTAAAATCGCCCCTTACTTTCATTGTAAGAATCTATGTTTTTCCAGATTTTAACAAAAACTTCCTGTAAAACATCTTCTGCTTCTTCTCGATTTTTTATGAGAACATTAATTACCGAAAACAAACTTTTAGAGTACATATCATACAAATGGGTAAAAGCTCTTTCGTCTTTCTTGTAAATTAAAACTAATAATTCTTCTTGACTCATAGATTTAGTTTTTTAAAGCTTAAACAAAATTTATTAAACATTATTTCAATACTTGAGATAAAGATAATTTATTTTTTCTTTAAAATTAGATTTTTTTTAACAGTCATAACCCCATTAAAACAGGGAATTTTAAAAAAGTTTAATTTTTTTTCATTTTTTTAAAACCAAAAGCAATCCAATTACGTAGATGCTATTATAACAGAAAATTATTATTTAGGAAAATAGCAAAAAACGAAAAAAGAAGCTTTTCATTTGATTATTAGAGGCTTATTATAAACACTAAAACCACTTAATTTAACATTTGTTTAAAGAAGTGAATAAAGCAAAAATTCAATAAATAAAATTTAAGTGATGAGCAACATAACTAATTTGAAAATACTAATAGTTGGCTTAACAACGGTTCTTGCACTTAATAATTTTGCAAAAGACCGGTTTAGAAAAGAAGTCTTAGGCTATTGTGATATGTATACAGATGTTATGTCAAATCAAAATATAAATATAACTAACGTTTAAAAATATAAATAGTTGATGTCCTCGGACTTCCAAACGATTTTTTTTAGTATTAAAGAATTGCATACACTCAAAATTACACTCTTGTACCAATAAAAGAAAACTAGTCAGAATCAACGCCATAAAAGAAAAAATTGTAATTAAAGAGGAACTGAATTCATTAAAAAAAGCTCACAATAACCGAGGCATCAACTATAATTTAAGAGATTGCATAAAAGCACAATAATTAATTCATGGTTTGATTTGTTTGTATGGGGGGAAGCCTAACGTCTGATTAACGTTAGGCTTCATTTTTTAACTAATCTTTAATAAAAATAATGCAGGCAAAAACTTCTATAAAGATAGATTTTAACTAATTTTATAAAAAATTAAACAATGAAAAAAGTAATATTTATAGCTTGTAGTGTGGTCTTTTTCCTGAGTTCTCAACTTCAGGCACAAACAAGTAAAACTAAAGTATCTAAAACAGATAAAGTCATGACAAAAGAAACGATTTATCAATTTAAAGTACAAGATTTATCAGGAGATCCATTTGATTTTGCATCCTTAAAAGGTAAAAAAATCCTGATCGTTAATACCGCTTCAAAATGCGGATTAACACCTCAGTACAAGGATCTTGAAGCAGTATACAAAGAGTATAAGGATAAAGGTTTTGTAATCGTAGGTTTTCCTGCTAATAATTTTGCTTCTCAGGAACCGGGAACAAATAAAGAAATTGAGACGTTTTGCCAACAAAATTACGGTGTAACTTTCCCAATGATGGACAAAGTTTCTGTAAAAGGAGATGATATGTGTGAGGTTTACAAATTCCTTACTCAAAAATCTAAAAATGGTTTACAGGATTCTGAAGTAGAATGGAATTTTCAAAAATACTTAATCAACGAAAAAGGAGAATTGGTAAAAGTCATTAAACCTAAAACTTTAGTAACAGAACCAGAAGTTATAAACTGGATTAAAAGCTAATTTATAAGTATCTAAACAAAAAATCCACAAATTTGAATTTATCAAGTTTGTGGATTTTTTTTTATTCTAAATTGTTATTAATCGTTTAAAACAGTAATAATTCTCTTTTCTATTTCAGGTTCAGAATCAGAATGTCCGGCATCTTCAATATATAAGGTAGAATTTTTTAAAATACTATGAAATTCTTCCGCATATTCAACAGGACAAATAGCATCTTTTTTGCCATGAATTATAATTGTCGGAATGTTTTCTAACACATTACAATTATTCAGGATATAATTATCTTCAAGAAAACAATTGTTGCTTAAATAATGCGCTTCCATTATTGATAAAGAATGGTATGGGAATTCTTTTAATATCATTTCAATTTCATTTTCCTGAATTCCTTTTTTAAAAATCGATATTTCATAATACGCCCATTCATAGCAATAAAACTCTTTATTTTCGGGAGTTCCGTTAAGCATTTGATCAAGATAATACGCAGAAATACTAAGAGTACTATTTAAGGGAACATTGTTTTCAAAGCGGCTCCATTCTTTTGGATATTCCTTTTTAAGCCCTCCGCACACGAAGTGATCAATTGTTGGTTTATTGGCTAAGAAAAGTCCTCTCAATAAAAGACTTCTTACTTTTTCAGGATTCTGAATCGCAAATACAAGACTTAAAGCTGTTCCCCAGGAACCTCCAAAAACGTTTATACTGTCTATTTTTAAATAGGAGAGAAGCAAATTAATATCATCGACAAGATCTTGAGTTGTATTTTGTTCTATAGATGCAAAAGGTTTACTTTTTGAAGATCCTCTTTGGTCAAAAAAGATAATTTTATGTTTTTCAAAATCAAAAAAGCGCTTGTCTCTTTCTGAAAATCCTGCACCAGGACCACCGTGAACAAATAAATAAGGTTCACCATCTCCACAAACTTCATAATAAATTTCATGGATTTCATTAACTTTTAAATACCCTTTTTCTACGTTGTAATTATGTTTCAATAAGAATTTGATTAGATTTTTGTAGATTAGAAATAGTCGGTTTAGTTAAAACTACATTGATAATTACCTTAATATCAATTGCATAAGAACCAAATCCAGCCAGTGATCAAATTTGTAACCAACTTCTCGAATCGTTCCTGTTGCAACAAATCCAAACTTTTCATGAAAAGCAATACTTCCCGCATTATCAGCATCAATAGCGCCAATCATAACGTGAAAACCTTGTTCTTTGGCCAACCGAATTAATTCAATAAGCAGTTTAGATCCAATTCCTTTACCAATTACATTATCAACCACATATACAGAATGTTCAACGGTATATTGATACCCAATTTTCTCCCTGAATTGCCCATAACTCCCAAAACCAACGACTTCGCCATCTAAATCGGCTACAATAATAGGCAAGTTTTTAGCTTTTTTATCCTCAAACCATTTTGTCTGGACATCAAGAGTTTGAACATCATAACTATAATTTGCAGTAGTATGCAAAATAGAATGATTTACAATTTCCAGAATTTTTTCTAAGTCGTTTGTAGTTGCTGGTCTAAGAGTAAGGCTCATGGTTTTTGTTTTTTTCGCCGCGAATTCACTAATTGTAATCTAATATTTTTTATTTTAATTCGTGAATTCGTAGCTATTTTTTTTGATATTATTTAGTATTTAATTCAGCCAATAAAGTATCCACTTCTTTAGTACTCCAGGTCATTTCGGTACAGATTTCCTTGGCGTCTTTTGCGTATTGCAAGGCTAATTTTTTATCTTTTATTTTGTTATAAAGTCTTGCCAGAAGTAAGTTTCCATCATAAGAATCATTTAATTCTAAAGAATGTTTTACCCAGAAAATGGACTTTTTTAAACTCTCAGTATCAGAAATGTGTTTCAAATAAGTTTGCCCAATATCCTTTAGAAAACTCGCATCATTCCAGACCAATTTCTGAGTATCATCGAGAGTTACTTTTTTATAAAACTGCCATTTTTCTGTTCTTTCAGCTAAAGTTAAATCAAATTTAAAAACCAGAGAATCCGTTTTTTGCAATTTAATAGATTTCGCAACTTCCCTTTGTTTGTAATAGTTTATAGTGTCCAAATTATCGACATAAGGGCGAAGTAATTCCGTTACAATACTTTCTACTTTTCGATCTACACGATTTTGAGAAGCCACGGCAGCAAACTCTTTTTGATGTTTTAAAACATATTGAAATTCTCTCGATTTTATGTCCGTAACACCATTTGCAATAATACGCCAATTGGTTTCGCTAACCAATTGTTCATCAGATTGAGTATTAAGATAAATATGCGTCGGAATTGATAAATCAGTTCTGTCTTTTCCCTTTTTTAAAGTATTTAAATACGCAAAAAACTTAGTAGAATTGCTGGGATCATTCAGGAATTCCTTCTCTAAATAAGGCAATTGCATTCTCGAATTCAATGAGTATTTAACCTCAGTCATAAATTCCGGCGTTTTCATTTCGCCCTTTAAAGCATACAAAAGTGTTTCTGTATTTGGATCAATAAATAAGAAAGTAGGCAAGGATTTAGTATTATATTTGTCTTTTAGCGTGATTCCTTCTTCTTTTTCAATGTTTTTCCAGGCGCAAACATAGTTTTCCTTTAAGAAAGCCATCACATTTGGATCACTAAACACTTCTTTTTTCATTTGATTACAATGCGGACACCAATCGGCGTAAAGCATTACAAAAAGCGGTTTATTTTGCAGTTTTGCAGTTTCAAGCGCTGTTTTATAAGGTGTGTCATCCGGAACAAACTGATTTTGAGACTTTACAACTTGCAACGACAAAAAAAGAAGGAGTATAGAGAGAAATCGCATATGAAGATTATTTATATCAAAAATTAGCTTCTACAAATATATTCCCTTTTTCCAAAAGCAGCCTTAATATCTTCCTATTTATAAGTTAAATCCAACACGAAGTTTGTAACTTTGTAATATCAAAGAAGAGCGCTTAAACTTAAAGTGTTTCTTTAAAAAAGTAATACGCCATAAGAATGATTTACCCCAAAATACCGCTTGCACAAAGCATTATCGAAATTTTTTCTGCCAAAGGAATCAAAAATATCATAATTTCTCCAGGTTCTAGAAACGCACCATTAACCATAGGATTTGCCCAGAATTCAAACTTTAAATGTTACAGCATTGCTGATGAACGTTGTGCTGCATTTTTTGCATTAGGAATTGCACAGCAAACCAAACAGCCAACAGCAATTATGTGCACATCTGGATCTGCATTATTAAATTATTATCCGGCTGTAGCCGAAGCTTTTTACAGTCAGATTCCGCTGATTGTTGTTTCTGCAGATCGTCCGCAAAGCAAGATCGATATTGGCGACGGACAAACTATTCGTCAGGAAAATGTTTTTCAGAACCATTCCGTTTTCAATGCTAATTTAACCGAAGAAGCTTCTTTAGAGAATGATTTAAAAATCAACAAAGCCATTGAAACCGCGATACTTCAAAAAGGTCCCGTTCATATTAATGCACCTTTTGAAGAGCCATTATACGAAACCGTAGAAACACTTTCAGTTCAGCCAACAATTACAGATTTAGAAGAAATTCCAGGAATTAAAGCTATCGAAAATAGCGAAGAAATTATTTCAAAATGGAATTCAGCCAAGAAAAAACTAGTTTTAATTGGTGTAAACGAAGCAAATTCTATAGACGGGAAAATAATAGCAAATTTCGCAAACGATCCGTCAATTGTAGTACTTACAGAAACAACTTCAAACTTGCATCATCCAAGTTTTGTGGGTAGTATTGATACTTTAATTACACCATTTGAAGAGGTGGATTTTGAAGCATTTAAGCCAGAAATATTAATCACTTTTGGCGGAATGATTGTATCAAAACGAATCAAAGCTTTTTTACGAAAATACAAACCAAAAGAACATTGGCATATTGATACTTTGCGTGCTTATGATACTTTTAATGTTCTGACAAAACATTTTGTAATGCAGCCAAATGAGTTTTTCAATCAATTGTTGGCTGAAACTACTTTTGCAGAAAGTGATTATTTTTCGAAGATTGATAAAATTTACGATTTAAGAAAAATCAGAAGAGCAGAATATCTTGAAAAAACTGTTTTTTCGGACTTTAAAGTATTTGAGAAAGTAATTGAATCATTACCTGGAAATAGTCAGTTACAAATTAGTAATAGTTCAGCAATTCGATATGCACAATTAATAGATATTAATCCTTCAATTGAAGTTTTTTGCAATCGCGGAACCAGCGGAATCGACGGAAGTACATCAACCGCAATTGGAGCAGCCGTTGGAAACTCAAAACAAAATGTTTTTATTACCGGCGATATTAGTTTCTTGTACGATAGTAATGCTTTATGGAATGCTTACATCCCACAAAATTTCAAAATTATTTTGATTAATAATGGAGGAGGGGGAATTTTTAGAATTTTGCCGGGTCATGAAGAGAAACCTGTTTTTAATACATTTTTCGAAACCTCACATCATTTAACAGCAGAGCATCTTGCCAAAATGTACAAGATGAATTATTTTACAGCATCAAATGAAGATTCTCTAAAGGAAAATTTAGAAGTACTTTATAGCAATAATGATGCACCGGCAATTTTAGAGATTTTTACTCCAACTTTTGAAAATGATGTTATTCTAAAAAGGTTCTTTAAAGAATTGATTTAATTCCGTAAATAAAATAGTGTTAATTTTTTGTGTAATACTAAATATTTGTTTTAGATTTGAGAACTTAAAAAGTAAGAAAAATAATCTAAATTAATATTATGAGCACGAGAGAAGAGTTAATCAAAAAGTACGCATCAGATTTAAAAGATAAATGCGGAGTAACGCCAGACATGGATTTATTGACCAAAGTAACTATAGGTTGCGGACCTTCGATTTATCATGCAGATGCTTCAACAGTTGCAGCAACTCAACATACTGAAATAGATACTGTTAGAAAGAATTTTCTAATTAAAAAACTGGGATTGCCAGATGGACCAAATTTAGAAGCTGCAATCAATGATGTTCTTGCACAGTACGGACATTCTAATAAACACAAGTATAGAGCAGTAGTTTATTATTTACTGACTTTGCATTTTAAAAAAGAAAGCGTTTACAATAAATAATTTCTATTAATACAGATACAAAAAGCACCGTTATTGGTGCTTTTTATATTTTCTGTTCTTAACGAATTGGAACCGGAAACACGGGTAAACTTGCGTGACCTAACTCGTCTACAGTTTGTATAGCAAAAAAGTAGTTGTCTTTAGAATATGGCATTTCGGCTTTGGTATCTTTTACAAAAAACGTTTTTTCCCAATGCGAAGAAGCCGTTTCTCTCATTAAAATCTGATAACCATAAGGTGCTTTTCCTTCCGGAGCTGTCCAGAAGAATGCAGATGAATTAGAAAGGTTTTTAACTTCTATTCCTACACTTGTTGGCGCTTTTGGTGACCATGCTAAATTGGCCAGAGTCGCTAAATTAGAACAAGTGTTTTTTCTTAAATACTCAAAATCCATAAATTCAACTAAATCACCGTATTTAATGCCGTTTTCAGTCCTTATATCCTGATGTTGGTGATCGAAATTCTCATTCATTTCGCAAAAACGAACTGCTGTAAAGCCATTTTGACTAAACGGAGTATGATCGCCACCACGTAAAAAACGATCGTTTCTATATACTAATTTTACTTTTAATTGATCTACGTATTGCTCCGTAACCGTTTTAATGTAACGCGCCAATAATCTCGACGGACTATCATTTTCGCGACTTGTTGCTTTACGTATTTTGGCTTCGTCTTCGGTTTCTAAAAACGGAATCGTTTCACTAAAAACCCTAATCTGAGTATTGTCTCTTAAATTAGTTCCGCTCGATAAACTGTTACCAATCATATCATTATTAAGCATTGCCATGATATTCCAGTTCGATTCTTTTGCATTTTCAGCAAGATGACGAGCACCAATAAGCCCTTGTTCTTCACCAACTACAGCCACAAAAATAATAGTTGCAGAGAAAGATCTTTTACTCATTACTCTGGCCAATTCCAATACAGCCGCAACTCCAGAGGCGTCATCATTGGCGCCAGGAGCATCAGATTTTATATTCATGACATCAGAAACCCTTGAATCAAGATGTCCGCTTATAATAATAATACGATTATCAGTTGGGTCAGTTCCTTTAAGAGTCGCCATTACATTCCCAAGTTTACTGTCTTTGTTGATGCGTTTTCCGTCTGCCTTAACTTCAAAATAATCAATTTCAGCGGTTAATCTTCCGCCAGATTCCAAAGCATATTTATCAAATTCAGATTTTACCCATTGTTGTGCAGCGCCAATTCCTTTGGTTTTACTTTTAGTATCACTTAAAGTATGTCGTGTCCCGAAAGAAACTAGCTTTCGAACAGTAGTTTCAAGGTTTTCGGCTTTAATTTCGGTAATCATTTTTTTTATTTCAGGATCTTCTGCAACTTGAGAAAAGGTAATTTGTGTAAAAAATACAAAAGCAAATACAGAATAAAAAAAGGTCTTTTTCATTGATTTGGGATTAATTTAGATTCTCAAATTTACTTAAAAAAAACAGAAACCTTAAAAAGATGTTTTAGCTGATTTTATCTAAAACTTTTTTCGTTGTACCATTTTCAAACTTCGTACATTTGCACCTTAGAAACTCAGCTACTTTATAGCTTAGAACCTCAAGAATATGATTGAAATAGGAAAATACAATACCCTTATTATACTACGTGATACCAAAGTTGGTTTGTTTTTAGGAAATCCCGAAAAAGATCCTGAAGGAATTCACGACATTTTATTACCAAATAAATACGTTCCAAATGAATTTGAAATAGGCGAGGAGCTTATTGTTTTCGTTTATCTGGACCATGAACAACGCCCGGTTGCAACTACGCTGGAACCCTATATTTTATTGAATGAATTTTCGCTTTTAAGAGTAAATTATATCAATCAGGTTGGTGCTTTTATGGATTGGGGAATGGAAAAAGACATTCTTGTTCCGTTTAAAGAGCAAGCGCGCCCAATGGAAAAAGGAAAGCGTTACTTGGTCTACCTTTATATGGACGAAAAAACAAATCGCTTGGTTGCTTCAAGTAAATTGAACCAATTTTTAAGTAACGATCAGCTTACAGTTGAAAAAGGAGAAGAAGTTGATTTGATCGTTTCACATATTACAGAATTGGGTATCAATGTAATCATCAATGAGCAACACAAAGGATTACTGTACAAAGACGAAGTTTATGATGACGCTATAAGAACCGGAGACAGAATGCGCGGTTATATCAAAAACATTCGTCCTGATAATAAAATTGATGTTGCATTACAAGTACAAGGATATCAAAGTATTGAGCCAAATGCAGAAAAGATTTTAGACGAATTAAGAGCCAATCGTGGATTTTTACGACTAAATGACGCTTCACATCCTGAAGATATTAAAACGGTATTGAAAATGAGTAAAAAGACCTTTAAAAAAGCCATTGGGGCCTTATATAAAGACAAACTCATCGAAATCAAAGAAGATGGAATTTATCTGGTAAAAGAGGATAATTAAAAATAAAAAAACTTGCTACGAACTAGCAAGTTTTTTTATATTTTCACAATACTAAATGCAATTCATTGTAAGTTATGAGAAAAACGATCTGTTTAGGTTTTATGTTTTTGATTCTGTTTTCGTGTGAAAAAAATAAAAAAGATTTAAAACTTGAATTGCTAACCAATGAGATTGTTTGCGTTGAAGATGTTTATATGAATGATTTTCGGGAAGTTTTTTATAAACCAAATGCAGAATACGACAGCCTTTCAAAAAACATTCTTCATTATAAAATAACCAATATTTCAGATAAAAAATATTTTATAATGCTCAACGAGAATAATCTGGGAACTGTCGAGCGAGATCTTTATAGAGAAGCTTTAGGAAGAAAAGATTATACTTATAATTCGATTGGCTTTAGCATGTATAAAAAAGATTCTATTTTAGATGGAAGTTCCACAAGGGCTGAAAATATGTGCGTCAATGGTCTTGAACTAATGAAAATTGAAGAGTTAGATACTATAGTCTCTAAGTTTTTAAGAAAGAACCGAATTTTTAGAAAATACCAGCTAGAATATGTTAATGATATCGATGAATCATTACAAGGTTATTTTCTTCAGCCTGGAGAAACAAAATATTTTACTTCAGTAATTAATTTACCTTATAGAAATAATCAAAAATGGTTTTCGAATATTGACAAGAAGAAACCAAATTTAGGTTCACTTTCTTTAAAAAGTGATTCCAGTTTTATAAATAGAAGATTAAGTCAAGATCGAAAAAGGGAGATAAAAGAAAATGGATATATTGTATTTGACGGAACTATTTATTCAAAAAAAGTTCCGGTTAAATTAATACGTATAAAACACTAAAACAGGAAAGGCTGCTCATTACAAGCAGCCTTTCCCTTTTTATTCTAGTTTTAAAAAAAATTGTAATTAAAAAAAAACAGAAATAAAATAAATTCGAATCCATTCAAAAAATAATAGCTTTATAAATTTTAGAAATTACTTCCTGAAACGGTATGTCTTTAAACAATATATACATTCATATTAAAAGCAAAAATTTAAGTTCACGGCTAGTCCATTTGGTTTGATAAAATAACTTATAGAAAGTTTTAGTTAGCATTTTTTCCTCTTTTCGTAATCAATTTGATACTAATTACTAAACAATTCTAGCGTTTAACCTTAGGTGTTACTATTTCCTTTTTGAAGTTTCAACAAATGAATAAATCATTTGCCCATTAATCACAGGTTTATGAATAAAAACCGTAAAAAAATGAGCGACAAATTTTTTAAATTTTCTCAAAAAAATCATTTTTTAGGTTAATAAATCAGTGAAAGAAAATCAATCTTACATCAATGAAATAAAATGTATCTCATTGATTTCTAGGCTGTAAAATTAGATATTATTTTTTAAAACTAATGTTAAAAAATGTTATTTTTTGTAAGTAAATCCCAATTGTTAACATTCAAAGTAATTTTAGTACAGACTTAAACCAAATTGAGTAGGTAAAAATATAAAAATGCTTTATTTTTACACTATTATTATTTAAAATAAAACAAATAGAAATGGATTGGATTACTGCCAGAGAATTTGAAGATATAACCTATAAAAAATGTAATGGAGTTGCGAGAATTGCTTTTAACAGACCAAATGTTAGAAATGCATTCCGTCCTAAAACAACTTCAGAATTATACCAGGCTTTTTATGATGCTCAGGAAGATACCTCAATTGGGGTTGTTTTACTTTCTGCCGAAGGACCGTCGACAAAAGATGGTGTATATTCTTTTTGCAGTGGAGGAGATCAAAATGCTCGCGGACATCAGGGTTATGTTGGCGAAGATGGTCAGCACCGTTTGAATATTCTTGAAGTACAGCGTCTGATTCGGTTTATGCCAAAAGTTGTCATTGCAGTTGTTCCAGGTTGGGCAGTTGGCGGCGGACATAGTTTACATGTCGTTTGCGATATGACTTTGGCAAGTAAAGAGCATGCAATCTTTAAACAAACAGATGCCGATGTAACTAGTTTTGATGGTGGTTACGGATCTGCATATTTGGCCAAAATGGTAGGACAGAAAAAAGCACGCGAAATTTTCTTTTTAGGAAGAAATTATTCAGCTCAGGAAGCTATGGACATGGGAATGGTAAATGCCGTAATTCCTCATGACGAGCTAGAAGCTACAGCTTATGAGTGGGCACAGGAAATCCTGCAAAAATCACCAACTTCTATAAAAATGCTAAAATTCGCCATGAATTTAACTGACGACGGAATGGTTGGACAGCAAGTTTTTGCCGGAGAAGCAACTCGTTTAGCATATATGACCGAAGAAGCTAAAGAAGGAAGAAATGCTTTCTTAGAAAAAAGAAAACCAAACTTTGGCGAAAATAAGTGGCTTCCATAAAGAAATAAAAATAGTTTCAAGTTTCAGGTTTCGAGTTGCGAGACCAAAACTTGAAACCTGAAACCTGAAACTTTTGCACATTTAAACAAAAAAATATAATGAAACATTGGATTGAAGCCGCGAGATTGCGCACATTACCTTTATCAGTTTCCGGAATTATAGTAGGAAGTATATACGCCTTATCAAACCCAACAGAAACAATCAATACACCAACAGAAGTATTTAGTTGGAAAATTTTTGGTTTCGCATTATTAACAACGCTAGGTTTACAGGTTTTATCCAATTTTGCAAACGATTATGGAGATGGAGTAAAAGGTACCGATAACGTTGATAGAATAGGCCCAAAAAGAGCTATCCAGAGTGGTGTTATCACACCACAAGCCATGAAAAAAGCGATTATTATTACAGCTGTATTGACATTATTATCCGCTATAATTCTAATTTATTTTGCTTTTGGAGAGAGTAATTTCGGATATTCAATCTTCTTCTTATTATTAGGAATCGCTGCAATTGTTTCCGCTATTCGCTACACAGTTGGTAACTCAGCTTACGGATACAAAGGTTTAGGTGATGTATTTGTTTTCATCTTTTTCGGACTTGTAAGCACATTGGGTGTTAACTTTTTGTACTCAAAAGAAGTAGATCCATTATTAATTCTACCGGCAATTTCTATTGGTTTATTGAGCGTTGGCGTTTTAAACCTGAATAATATGCGCGATGAAGAATCAGACAGAAAATCAGGAAAAAACACAATCGTAGTTAAAATGGGCGGAGCAAAAGCTAAGATTTACCACTTCACATTGATTATTACAGCAATGGTTTTGGTGCTTCTTTTTGCTTTTTTAAGCGATTATAACTTCGATCAATATTTATTTATATTGGCTTTTATACCTTTAACTAAACATTTAATTACGGTCTATAAAAACCAAAATCCTAAGCTATTAGATCCTGAATTAAAAAAACTGGCACTTAGCACATTTTTACTTTCAATATTACTAACAGTATGTATGATTTCATTGATTTCAGACATTATTGTTAACCTCTTTTTAGGAGGCAGATAAATTAAAGTTCAACTTTAAAATTTTACAAAAATGAAAATCACATTTTACGGACACGCTTCATTAGGCATCGAAGTTGGAGGAAAACACATTATTGTAGATCCTTTCATTACAGGAAACCCACAAGCAGCGGCAATTGATATAAATACATTAAAAGCAGATTATATTTTGCTTACACACGCACATGGCGACCATGTTCTTGACGTTGAAGCTATTGCAAAACGTACCAATGCAACAATTGTTTCAAATGCCGAAATCGCAAGTTATTACGCACAAAGAGAATTTAAGGCGCACCCAATGAATCACGGCGGAAGCTGGCAGTTTGACTTTGGAAAAGTAAAATATGTAAGCGCAATTCACTCCAGTTCTTTCCCTGATGGAAGTTACGGCGGAAATCCGGGAGGTTTTGTTATCGAAGGCGAGCACAAAAATATCTATATTGCCGGAGATACAGCATTGACAATGGATATGAAGCTAATTCCGTTGCGTACAAAACTGGATTTGGCAATACTTCCAATCGGTAACAATTTTACAATGGATGTTGAAGACGCTATTATCGCCTCAGATTTTGTAGAATGCGATAAAATCTTAGGATATCACTTCGACACCTTTGGCTATATAGAAATCGATCACGAAGAATCAATTCGTAAATTTTTCGACAAAGGAAAAGATTTGATGCTTCTTGAAATTGGAGAATCAATCGAATTATAAAAAAATGGCTATTTTAAGAAGAATAATTGCCATCGTGAGCAAAGTTAAATTTGTTATCCTGAGCGAAGTCGATTGTCATCCTGAGCGTCCCGACGCTTCGGGAGAAGGAGGAGCTAATTCCGCTTTCGGCTATATCTTTTTTTGAGGCAGGAAAAAAATGCCTCAAAAAAAGGATACCGCCTCAAACGAAGTTCACTGAACTCCTTTGAAAATAAATATTAAGTGAAGTAATCGGGGCTAAAAACATCTTTACGTTTATAAAAGAATGGAAGAAATTAAATTTATTTGTGAGTGTTGCGGTCAGGAACATGTAAGCTGGCCTGCATTAACATACAATTCTCCAAGTAGTTATCACAACCTTTCCGATCAGGAAAAAGAAGAAATAGCCGTAATCGATCAGGATTTTTGTGTTATAAAACATTCAGATCAGGTGGTACATCGCTTTATCAGATGCGTTTTAATTCAAAAAGTGAATGATCATTGTGAAGATTTAGAATACGGTTTCTGGGTTTCATTAAGCGAAAAAAGCTTTGAAGATTATCTTGAAAACTTCGATAACGAAAATCATGAAACGCAATATTTTGGATGGCTTTCCAATTATATTGCCCAATATCAATTCTCAAACAGTATTCCAACCACAGTAGTTACCAAAAGCGGTAACGAAAGACCTGAAATTTTTCCGCATCAGGATTTTGATCATCCCTTTGTAAAAGATTATTACGAAGGAATCACAAAAGTAGAAGCCGAAGAAAGAATTAGGGAAATGTTAAAAAATTAGGCTTGAAATTTGTAGAAGACATTTAAACTAAATTTTATAAAATGAATTTAAAAAAAGTTGCCCTATTTCTTTTAATTGGAGTTTCTTATAGTACGTATGCCCAAAAAGATGGTTATTGGGACAAAGAACGCGCCACTACAAAAGAAATTATAGTTTCTGCCCGCGACCGAATCATCCTTAAAACAGAAGATTTACCCGTTGGAACCACTGAAATTGTGTACCGAATAACACTTCTGGACGAAAACCAACAAATGGCAAATAGTTTAGTTTCAGTATTAAAATCAATTCCGGACCCAACCGGAATCAGTCAGGGATCTGCCGGAGCAGTTTTTTTAATGTCTAAAATTTCTGGAGACGATACTTGCTCTTATGCCCTTTTTACTTCAAATGATAGTGCTAAAAAGTATGTCGATGACGGAAAAACAGATAAATCCTGTTATGCTCAGGAAGAACCATTAAGTAAAGATGCAAAACGATTATCACTTGATAAATCCTCCTGTTTAGGAGATCATATAAGTACAATTTGGTTTGGTTTTCATAGTAAAAACTGGCTTCTGAATCAGAAAATAGTACTGGAAGTTGTGCCTTGGGTTGATACAAAATTAAATCGTGGCTGGAATCAGGATAACAAAAACGAAATTATAAGTCTTTGTAAAACATCGACAATGGCTCAAAAAATGGCCAATTCTGATGATTTCTGTGTTTGTATTCTCGATAAAATCATGAAACAATACCGCTACACAGAATTTCAGAAATTATTGGCAATCGAAAAAAACAAAGTTTACAAAGACTTCGGAAACACCTGTTATAAAGATGCAGATATTTCTAAAAACGTTTTTAATGATTTGCGAGCTCAGATTGCATCTTTAATAAAAGCACAAAAATACAACGAAGCAATTCCGAAATTAAATACAATAATAAACGACGGAAAAGCAACTGCGGTAGATTACAGCTCGATTGGATATTGCTATATTTTGACGAAACAATACGCAAAAGCGATTAAGTTTCTTAAGGAAGGCGAAAAACTAGACGATACGGAGTTATTAGTAAAACTAAATTTAGCCCACGTTTATCTGGTTAGCGACGATTATAGCGAAGCAAAAGTTATCTATAAAAAATACCAGACTCAGAATGTTACAGATAGTTTGAGTTGGAAAGAAAAAACAAAACAAGATTTTACAGTTTTTCAAAAAGCAGGTTTACCATCAAAAGACTTCGAAAAAATTCTAAATCTTTATAATTAATTAAAAAAAAATACGCCACGAATTTCACTAATCATATTGGCGGAAATAAGATTTTGATCCAGTTTGTGTTATTTCAAATAAATCTAAATTTATTCGTAAAAATTAGTGAAATTCGTGGCAAAATATATTATTTTGAAAGCAACTTACCACAAATACATGCTCGAGTTTAAGCGTCCTTCGGGAACTTCCCGTGGCATTATGACCGAGAAAGAAACCTGGTTTATTATTCTTGAAGAGAACGGTAAAAAAGGAATAGGTGAGTGCGGTATACTTCGTGGTTTGAGTGCCGATGACCGTGATGATTATGAAAAAAAACTACAATGGGCTTGCCAGAATATTCATTTGGGAGAAACGGCACTTTGGGAAGCTTTACCAGAATTTCCGTCCATACAATTCGGGATTGAAACGGCTTTTTTATCCCTAAAAAGTGAAACTCCATATTTGTTATTTCCATCACATTTTGCAAATAATTCAAGATCGATAGTTATAAACGGTTTAGTATGGATGGGCGAAGCTTCCTTCATGAAAGAGCAAATCGAAGAAAAAATCGCCACAGGTTTTAGGTGTGTAAAACTTAAAATTGGAGCTATAGATTTCGAAAAAGAATTAGAATTATTGCACTTTATCAGAAGTCATTTTTCGGCTGAGGAAATAGAGATTCGGGTTGATGCTAATGGTGCTTTTGCTTTAAATGAAGCTTTAGATAAACTGGAGCAACTTAATAAATTCCAACTGCATAGTATCGAACAGCCTATAAAAAAAGGAAACATTCAAGCAATGTCCGATTTATGTAAAAACACTCCGTTTCCTATTGCGCTGGATGAAGAATTAATTGGAATATTTTCTTTAGAAGAAAAAGAAAAATTATTACTTCAAATCAAACCACAATACATTATCCTAAAACCAAGCTTCATTGGAGGATTTAGAGGAACAAAAGAATGGATTGATTTAGCTGATAAATACAATATTGGTTGGTGGATAACATCAGCATTAGAAAGCAATATCGGACTAAATGCAATTGCACAATGGACATTTTTACAAAATTCTAAAATGCCACAAGGTTTAGGAACCGGAGCACTTTATACCAATAATTTTGATTGTCCGCTTGAAGTTTCTCAAGGACAATTATGGTACAATATATCTAAAAAATGGGATTCCAGCTTTATTGACAAAGCATAAAAAAACTGGCCGTTAAGCCAGTTTTTCAGGTTATTATAATCGTGGTTTATTCTTTTCCGCCATCAAGAGAATCTTGCCAGTCTTTTAATTCCTGCCATTTTCCCTGATAAGCAAGCTGAGCCTGTTTTGCCCAGGTTCCGGGATTATGAATCGCAAAATTTTCACCACCCGCATCCAAAATTTCTTGTGATTTATGCGTTGGAGTTTCTGATAGCGCCAACCATGTTTTAATTCCGGCGTTATGATATAGTTCCTCAATTTTAGGTCCAATTCCTTCAACGACTTTCAGATCATTTTCTTTAACTTTTTTACCAAAAACGCTTGCTGCAAGTGCTCCATCAAAAACTATTGCAGGAGCAGCATTTGCTGCAAAAGATTGTATAGATGGTGCTATTTTTGCCTTAGCAGCCAAATCAGCTTCCAGTGAAGCAATTTTAGCATTTAAACTACGTGTATTTGCTTTACAAGCATCCAAATCTGCTTGTAGTGACAAGGCAAGAGAATCATCTCCTTTAGAATTCATTCTTCCCAGTAAGTAACCTAAAATTCCACAGATTAACCCTACTAATGCAGGTATTAAGATACAAGGTATATTCATAATAGTATATTTTTGATTAATTATTTGATTGTAATAACAGTTCTTCTGTTGTTTGCTTTGCCCTCAGCAGTAGTGTTTTCGCCAATTGGTTCATCCGGACCTTTTGATTCTGTTGTAATACGACTGCCTTCGATACCATTTTTAGACAAATAACTTTTAGAAAATTCAGCACGTTTTTGCCCAAGAACAATATTAGAGTCACGGTTTCCAACATTATCGCTATGTCCAACAGCCAGAATAACGGCATCTTTAACATGCTCCATATATTTCACCAAATCGGCTACTTTTTGTTTCTCAACAGCTGTCAATTTATAGCTGGACTTATTGGTACTGAAGTGTAAAATTAACGGATCACCATTAATTTTATCTTTCAAGATAACCCATTCATCCGTAACGGCTGGAGTTGCTTCTGCAGCAGCAAACGTATAATCGGCAGGCCCTAAAAGGGTATCTCCATCCATTTTCCATTTATCTTTAATCTCTCCCTTAGTATCAAACTGAGCATCAGGTAAACCTTTAGAAACAAAGAATTTTTTAATATCATTTGCCCTCGCCAGGCCTAGATTTTCAAAAGTCGTCGTATTTGTTTCATCAGAAGTAGCATAACCGGTGATGGTAACTTTTTGCTTAGGATTTGCAATCAAAAATGTTTTAAGATTTTCAATTCCAATTGATACAGAATCACTAACAGGCAGAACTACTGCAAAACTGTTTTTAAGGAACTTGATGTTATCATTACTTTGATAATCAATTCCGGAACCATTTAGAATAAAAGGGACAATAACAACGTCCTGGGCCACAACAACCGGTACTTTTTCAGTATCACCTGCTGGTGTTTTCATAGTACAATTGCAACACAAATTCACATACAAAAAAGTACCTAAAATGATTGTTATTGCAATGCCTAATAGATAAAGTGCTTTTTTAGACATAAGTGATGAAGTTAAGATTCTATCAAATTTAACAAAAAAATAAATACAGAATGAATTAATAATTAGTTATTTTAAAGTTACATACCTAATTATGAGATAATTAAACAGGTGTGTTATAAATAAGTCAGGATAGTCACAAATCACAATTTTATGACACGATTAAATTGAGTAACTTGCATTAAAAATTAATTTAAACACGAAATGGTCGAGATAGAAAGAAAGTTTCTTGTGAAATCTGATGATTTCAAAGAACAGGCTTTTACCCAAAATAGAATAGCTCAGGGCTACCTAAGTTCTGCACCCGAAAGAACTGTAAGAGTTAGAATTAAAGGCGAAAGAGGCTTTATAACTATAAAGGGAATAGGCCAACATGGTGGAATGACTCGTTTTGAATGGGAAAATGAAATTCCGATTGGTGAAGCTCAGGAATTGCTTAAATTATGTGAGAAAGGCAAAATTGAAAAGACACGTTTCGAAATAAAATCAGGAAAACACACCTTTGAAGTAGACGAATTTTATGGTGAAAACGAGGGCTTAGTAATGGCTGAGATCGAATTAGAATCTGAAACAGAATCTTTTGAAAAACCGGATTGGTTAGGAGAAGAGGTAACCAATGATGAAAGATATTACAACGCTTATTTGAGTAAAAATCCTTTTAAATACTGGGAGAAATATGAATTATGAGAGAATATGATTTAATCATTGTTGGAGGCGGACCAATTGGACTTGCTTGCGCAATTGAAGCTCAGAAGAAAAATTTACGTTATTTAATTCTCGAAAAAGGCGCCATTGTAAACAGTATTTTTAATTATCCTTTGTACATGACTTTTTTTTCTACAGCAGAAAGACTTGAGATAGGGGATATTCCGTTTAACTGTCTGGCTCCAAAGCCCGGACGTCAGGAAGCGTTGGAATATTACAGAAATATCCATCGCTATTTTAACTTTTCAATCCATTTATTTGAAAAAGTAACGCAAGTACATAAACTGGAAAACTCTTTATTTAAAGTAACAACAGACAAAGCTTTATATGCAGCTAAAAATGTTATTATTGCAACTGGTTTCTATGACATTCCGATAGAGATGAATCTAAAAGGAGAGGAGTTGCCTAAAGTTCGCCATTATTATAAAGAAGCACACGAATATGCTTTTAGAAATATTCTTGTGGTTGGCGCCAATAATTCATCTGTTGATGCTGCCTTAGAATGTTGGAGAAAAGGAGCTAATGTTACTATGGTGATCCGAAAAAACGAAATAAACAATCGTGTAAAATATTGGGTTAAACCCGATATCGAAAACCGAATTGCCGAAGGAAATATAAAAGCTTATTTCGAATCGAATATTACTGAAATTCGTGATAATGAAGTAGAAATTGAAACTCCAGACGGAAAAGTTATCATAGAAAATGATTTTGTTCTGGCTTTAACCGGATACAAACCAGATTTAACTTTTCTTGAAAAAATGGGAATTAAATTATCCGAAGATGCACTAAAAACGCCATCTTACAATCCTGAAACAATGGAAACAAACATTGAAGGATTATTTCTGGCAGGAGTTGTCTGTGGCGGAATGCAGACTCATAAATGGTTTATTGAAAATTCGCGTATTCATGCCAATATGATTGTTGACTATATTACTTCAAAATAGAACCTAATTTTTCTATCTGTATCAACTTCTTACTTTAAAAGATAAATGAAAAAGAGCTGATCAAAACCAGCTCTTTTCTTGTACTTAATTACTATTCTTTGCCACCGTCAAGAATATCTTGCCATTCTTTTAGTTCTTGCCATTTTCCAAGAAAAGCCAGTTCTGCTTGTCTTGCCCAGGTTCCCGGATTATGTAAAGAAAAACCTTCTCCAGCTGCATCCAGAATAGCTTGTAATTTTTCAGTAGAAGTTTCAGATAGTGTTAGCCACGTATTAATTCCGGCATAATTAAATAATTCTTCAATTTTTGGACCAATTCCTTCTACTATTTTTAAATCATTTATTTTAATTTTTTTTCCAAAAACGCTAGAAGCGAGCTCACTATTAAAAAGAACTATCGGAGTAACTTTTGAAGCAAATGAACTAACATTATTGGTTTCAGAAGTAGATCTTGCTTCTAAATTTGAAATTTTAGTATTTAATTTTACCCCATTAGATTTGCATAATTCTAAATCAGATTCTAAAGTTACTATTTTAGCTTTTAGTTTTTGAGTAATTGATAAGCATTTATTTAATTCAGATTCTAATTCTACAGATTTCGAGTCATTTCCATCTTTTGAATTCATTTTTCCAATTAAGTAACCCAAAATTCCACAGATTAACCCTACCAGCGCGGGGATTAAGATACAAGGTATATTCATGATGTTTATGTTTTATTATTTTATTGTAATTACAGTTCTTCTGTTTTTGGCCATTCCGGCTGCAGTATTATTGTCAGCAGCAGGAGCGTCAGGACCTTGTGATTGTGTTTCTATTCGAGAAGCTTCAATTCCGTTTTTTATCAGATAGTCTTTAGTAAAATCGGCTCTTTTTTGTGCCAAAACTGTATTGGCATCGCGATTTCCAACATTATCAGAATGACCAACAATTAATACCCTCGCATCAGGAACTTGTTTTGTATAGCTGATAATATCGTTTATTTTTTGATTTTCTAAGGTGCTTAATTTATTATTTGACTGATTGGTGTTAAAGTATAAGACAAGCGGGCTTTTGTTTATTTTGTCTCTTAAAAGATCTAAATCAGTTGAATTTGAAGCTGCAGAAGTACTAAATATAAATTTGACAGGTCCAGAAAGAGTATCTCCTAATATTTGCCAGGAATCGACAAGTTCACCTTTGGTATCAAATTGCGATTCTGCCAAACCTTTAGAAACAAAAAATGTTTTGACATCATTAGCACGTGCTAAACCTAAATTTTCAAATTTAGTTGCATTCTCTTCGTTACTCATTGCGTATCCGGTAATGGTGATTTTCTGGTTGGGATTTTCCAGTAAGACATCTTTTAGAGCTTCAACACCAATAGAAATAGAATCACTTATTGGTTCTAACAGCGCAGAGTTGTTCTGTAAGAAATTAAAGTTATCATTGCATTGATAGTTAATTCCTGAACCATCCAAGAAAAACGGAGTCTGATTTCGCTCCGGAGTTTTGACAATATTTGTTGTATTATCAGTAGTTTTTGTTGGCACGCAGCAACTACAGCAAAATTTCAGGTACAATATAGTTCCCAAAATAATCGTTACTACAATGCCTAATAAGTAAAATAATTTCTTAGACATAACATTGAGTTTAAAATTCTTACAAAAATAAGCATTAAACTTAAGAAAGAGATCTTAAAATAATTATTTTTCTTGTTAAAACTATTAAATAGAGAAGTTTAAGTTTAGAAAATACATTTAATTTTCTAAACTTAGACTTTTATTAAAATTTTATTCTGACTTTTTTAAGAAAAGTGATTTAAGAACTACAGGAAAGCATAGAACAACCTACTTTAGATCTTGCCCAATCTGGACGTTTTGCAAACCATTTTTCGTATTCAGGTTGTTCGTTATAAGGTTTTTGCAATAGCAAGTACAATTCATTTATCAAAGAGTAATCACCTTGATCAGCGGCGTCAATAGCCAATTGAGACATATAATTTCTTAAAACATATTTTGGATTGATTGCATTCATTTTTTCTAAACGCTCCTTATCCGAAAGTTTCTCTGTATTTAATCTTTGAATATAAAGAGTAAACCAATTATTCCAGGAATCTAATATCCCACCCGAAATTTGCTCTGGAATATAAAAAGAATACTGAATTTTTTCCATCGCTTTTTCAACAGAATCCGACTTCTGAACTGTGCTTAAATTTCTAAAAAAGATTGTCATATCCGTTTCCGATAATTGTAAAGCTGTTTCCAGATTCGCAATTAATTCATCATCAGTTTCACTAGAAGTAAACAATCCTAATTTGCTTAAAAACATAAGTTTATAATCAGAATTAAAATCTATTATAAACGATTCAAGTATGTCTTCCAGAGGTTTGGTATCGTTAATTAGAGGGTAAATTGCATTTGCCAGTTGATATAAATTCCACTGTGCAATTTGCGGCTGATTCCCAAAACGATATCTTCTGTATTGGCTGTCTGTTGTGTTTGGAGTCCAATTTGGATCGTAATTCTCTAACCATCCATAAGGACCATAATCTATCGTAATTCCGTGAACAGACATATTATCCGTATTCATCACACCATGTACAAAACCAACACGCTGCCAATGCAAAATCATTTCGCGGGTTTTATCAGCAACGGTTTTAAAGAACTGCAAATATTGTTCTTTTGGTTCTCCTTTAATTTCCGGAAAATAATGTTTGATATTATATTCAATAAATTGTTTCAGATTTTTAAGCTCATTTCGTGCTGTCAGCATTTCAAAACTTCCAAAACGAATGAACGATGGTGCCACACGACAAACAATCGCTCCTTTTTCATAAGCCGGATTTCCGTTGTACAAAATATCACGTAAAACTTCGTTACCAGACAACATTAAGGATAGTGATCGGGTAGTGGGAATTCCAAGATAATACATTGCTTCGGCACATAAATATTCTCTAACCGAAGATCTCAAAACCGCCAAACCATCGGCAGTTCTTGAATATGGAGTTTTTCCGGCACCTTTTAGCTGAAGTGTGAAAAACTGATTGTCATTTTCTACTTCTGCTAAATTAATAGCGCGTCCATCACCCAATTGTCCGGCCCAATTTCCAAATTGATGACCTGCATAACACATCGCATACGGACGAGTTTCTGGAAGAATTTCTTTCCCTGAAAAAACATTCAAAAACGATTCAGATTGAATTTCATCAGAAGTAATTCCAACTAATTCAGCAACTTCCTCTGAAGCATGAATTAATTGTGGATTTGATGGTTTTGTTGGATTCACATACGAAAAAAGCGCATTTGATACCTGACGAACTTCATTTACTTCGTTAGTATCTGCAGGTAATTCAGCTGTAAATCTGTTATTTATCTTTAAATTTTTCATTCTATTTTTTATTTCTTGTCACTTCCGATATTAAAGATTGGAAAGATTTCATTATTTGAAAAACTGCCACGAATTCACGAATTTATTTTAAAAAACTATGCGCAATCAATCGTGAATTCGTGGCTATTTTTTTAGATCGTTATAATAAAATCTGTAACAAACCTTTATTAATCTGCTAATTGCTTAGCGTACATTTTTTTTAGTTTTTGAATTTTCGGATCGATTACGATTTGACAATAACGAGCATCCTGATTGTTGTTGTAATAGTTTTGATGATCTTCTTCGGCTTCGTAGAATACTTCAAATTCAACTAATTGCGTTACAATTGGATCTTCATAAAAAGGTTTAACTTCTTCAAAAACCTGCTCTGCAATTACTTTTTGTTCTTCGTCATGATACAAAACAATAGAACGATATTGTGTTCCAACATCTGCACCTTGGCGGTTTAGAGTTGTAGGATCATGACTTGTCATGAATATGAAAATTAAATCATGATATGAAATTATGTCAGGATTAAAGGTTACTTGTATGACTTCTGCATGACCGGTCCTGCCAGTGCAAACTTCACGATACGGAGGATTTTTGATAAACCCGCCTGAATAACCTGATTTTAAAGATTCTACACCTTTTAAACGCTGAATTACAGCTTCTATACACCAAAAACATCCACCACCAAAAGTAGCTACTGATAAATTTCCCATAAATGTTATAGTTAAAGTTTTACATGCCCTATTAATCCGATAGAATATTATGACGATTTATTCAAAAAAAGACTATTTAATTAAAGATACTAAAAGGTTATCTAATGTTTTGAAGTTTACAATTGATAAATTCGCAATTCTATAAAAAAGCAATATATTTGCAATTAAACTCAGGCACACTAATGAATAGCAAAAATAATACCATCACTTTAGAAACCTATTTCCAGGATTTTAGACAACATATTGTAGGGGTTAATCAGGAATTTACCTCTCCTTACGGCAAAAAAAAGATTGTTTACACTGACTGGACTGCCAGCGGACGTTTATATAGACCGATTGAAGAGAAACTTCTGAATGAATTTGGCCCTTTTGTGGCTAATACTCATACAGAAACTACTGTGTCAGGTACTGCCATGACAAAAGCATATCACCACGCAAGAAACATTATTAAGCGCCATACCAATGCCAATAATGATGATGTTTTAATTACTGATGGTACAGGAATGACTGGTGTTATCAATAAATTTCAGCGTATTTTAGGTTTAAAAATCCCTGAAAACTTGAAGGATTGTACTATAGTTCCTGCTGAAAAACGCCCTGTTGTTTTTATTTCTCATATGGAGCATCATTCTAATCAAACTTCTTGGTTAGAGACTATTGCAGATGTTGAGATTATTCCGTCTTGTGAAAAAGGACTTTTTTGCTTAGATAATTTGGCTTTATTATTAGAAAAATATGCTGACAGAACGATAAAAATTGCTTCTATAACGTCATGTTCAAATGTTACGGGTTTAAAAACACCGTTTCATGAAGCTGCAAAATTAATGCACCAGTATAATGGAGTTTGCTTTGTAGATTTTGCTTGTTCAGGACCCTATGTAGAAATCGATATGCATCCTGCAGATCCAGAGGCTTACTTAGACGCTATTTTCTTTTCTCCTCATAAATTTTTAGGAGGCCCGGGAACTTCGGGAGTTTTGATTTTTAATAAAAAATTATACCATAATATGATTCCTGATTGTCCTGGCGGAGGAACGGTAAGCTGGACAAATCCTTGGGGAGAACATAAATATATTGATAATATCGAGGATCGCGAAGATGGCGGAACTCCAGGTTTCCTGCAAGTGATTAAAATCGCACTTGCAATTGAGCTTAAAGAAGAAATGGGAATTGAAAACATCTTACAGCGTGAACACGAAATTGTTGATTTTGTTTTTAACGAGTTAGATCCGGTTTCAAATATTAAAATTCTTGCCGGACAACATAAAAATCGTTTGGGGGTAATTTCTTTCTTTATTGAAGATCTACATTTTAATTTAGGTGTAAAATTACTGAATGATAAATTCGGAATTCAAACCAGAGGAGGATGCAGCTGTGCGGGAACTTATGGGCACTTTTTGTTACACGTAGATCAGGAAACTTCAAATAAGTTGGTTAATGAAATTACTATTGGTGATTTAATCAAAAAACCGGGATGGATTAGAATGTCAATTCACCCAACAACTACTGATAAAGAAATTGCTTTTGTTTGCGAAAGCATTAAAGATTTAGCCCAAAATCATAAATCATGGGCTTTGGACTATTCTTATAATAAAAACACAAACGAATTTATCCATAAAAATGCTAATTCATTTGAAGATGAATTGGTTGCTGGTTGGTTTAAGTCTTAAAAATAAACAACAAAATATAGTATTGAACCCGATTGATTTTTAAACCAGTCGGGTTTCTTATTTAATTAACCGCAAAGTCTGCTAAGTTTTTCGCAGAGAAAGCAAAGTTTGTTTTTTGTACTTTGTCTTCTTAAGGACGCAAAGCTATGTCTTGAAAGCAGATTTTTAAGCCGCGAAACCTTGAAATTAAAAATGCCAGGGCTATTTTTATAGTTTTTTTTATAACCTTTGTCAAAATTAGCAATACAGTAAAATGATAATCTTTAAGGATTTTGAATCGTTTAATGAATACGTTGGATTAAAAAAACCAATCGATAATGATATCGATATTGGTTATTATGATTCTCCAAATATGCGGTCACAATCTGAGCCTGTGAAGGCTGATTTTTATCGTATTTCAATTAAAATTGATTATACTGATAAAACATTACCTGTTCTAAAACCTATAACAGCGATATTTTTTAGCAGTCCTGACATGTTAAATGGATGGAATGTTGAACCTGATTATACCGGAATGTATGTGCAGCTTTCTAAAAAGATTATTGAAGAAAACAGATTTTTATTCAAAACGTATCTTGATTACGGTCAACATGAGGCTTTATATTTAACAGAAAGCGAGGTGCAGGAAATACAAACACTTTTTGGTTTGATGTACAAGTATTATAAAAACGAAAAACAAGATTTTGGAGTTTTACTTTCTTATATTAATGTATTGATTTCAGTAGTTGAAGCTTTTTATAATAGACAATTTTCTACAAACCCAAAACAGTATAATCGTATTGTAACCGATTTTCAGCAAGGCTTAAAAGATTATTACAATAAACCGGTTAAGCAACTTCCAAATGTTCAGTATTTTGCCGATCAGTTGGGTTTGACTCCAAACTATTTGGGGGATATTATTAAACATTTTACTAATAAGTCGGCTCTTGAGAATATTCATGAGTTTGTAATAAAAAGGGCAAAGGAATTATTAGAAAAAAATAACGCAATGAATAATACTCAAGTAGCTCATGAATTAGGCTTTGAGTATCCAAACTATTTTTCTAAGTTTTTCAAGAAACAAGTCAATCTAACTCCTAAAGAATATCGGGAGCAAATAAAAATCAATCATTAATACGATGTGTTAAGTAGCTTTTTTATCATCAGTAATTTGTTTCTTTTTTACTAGTAGTTTGTCTCTTCCTTCTCGATGATCCATTTTTACTTTTGCTGAGTAGAAAATAGAAATATTAAAAATGGAAAAACAAAAGAAAGTATTATTGATTAATACGCATTTAACTTACCCAAATTGGACGGAAGGAAAATTAAACAGCTCCTTTATTGAAATTGCAAAACAATTTTTTGAAGACAAGAATTACGAAGTTCTTGAAACTAAGATCGAAAATGGATACAATCCTGATGAAGAAGTTGAAAAACATTTAAGCGCTGATATTGTAATTCTGCAAACTCCCGTAAATTGGTTTGGCGCTCCGTGGATTTATAAAAAGTATACGGACGAAGTTTTTAACAGCGGATTACATAGTCAAAAATTCCTTTCGGGAGACGGGAGATCACTCGAAGATTTGACAAAACAATATGGAAGTGGTGGAAAATTACAGGGAAAAAAGTTCATGATCTCAGCAACTTGGAACGCTCCCGAAGAGGCTTTCGGAAATCCTTCTCAGCAGTTCATGCAAGGAAAAACGACATCAGATTTGTTTTTGAATATTTCGAGCAGCTATCGTTTTTGTGGTTTTGATGTTTCACCGGATTACAATTGCTTTGATATTTTTAAAGGTGGAACTATCAAAAGTTATCTTGAAAATTATCCGGAGCATTTAGCTGACGTTTTTAATTTGTAGACACATTAACCGAGAAGTTCTTCAAGTTTTACACAAAGTTCACAAAGTCTATTGTGGTTGAAATATAATTTTATTGGACAACGTAAAGTTTATCTGTGACTTATCTTTGTCAAAGTTTTAAACTTTGACAAAGATTTGACAATCTGAATCCTCAATGTGTATTCTACAAAGTAAACCCGACAGTTTTTTCATTTGTTATGAATTATAGATTTCTGGCTTAGCCCCGATAGAGCCGATATCCTTTGAGAGGAACGAACAAAGATATAGGTGAAAGCGGGACTTCTGGTCTTGAAAAACCGAAATGGTCTGCTCCTGATAACTTTACATAATCAGACGGACTCCGCCAAGATCTGAAACGCGATAAGAGAATTTATTTCCGGGAGAACCAATAAACATGAAGTTTTTTGGAATTTTCCATTTTTGAGAAAGTTCGTCTATAATGTCCGGACCAAAAACACCTTTTATTTCCAGGAACTCAATATCGATGTCATCGTAGGCACGATCTAAAACTTCGAGATCTCTTTTTAATTCTTCATTGTTTACTTTGCCGTTTATGACATGAACTATTTTTAGTTTTTTGGTAGTTTCATTATTTTCAACATATTGTAAGACTTTGTTTAGAATTGCAATATCATCGCCTTTAGTAAAAAAGACAAATTCCTGCGAGTTAATTTCGACGCTCATTTTCTGCAAATAGCGATTGCTCACAATAACGAATCTGCGGAGTGGCTGATAGAAATATTCCAGAGCTTCGATTAAAAGTTTTATCAGAATAACACGGTTGAGCATGATTCCGATGAAAAGTAGGGAAGGAACCATGTATTGCAAAAAGGTATAAAATGCGTTGATGTTCAATCTCATGTTTCCGATGAAAGCGGCAATAATGAAAGAAACAGCAATTACAACCGCAATACCACGTGCACGCTCGGGTCTTGGTAATTTACTTCGTTTGAATTTTAGTAGTAAATTTCCAATTCCAAATAATGCCATTACAGCCAGAAACGAAAAAGTATAAACTCCGGCTAATGATTCTAAATGCCCATTTGTAGCAAAAAGCACTGAAATACATAGAACCAGAAAACTTATTACGATGCGGTAATGTGATCCTCTTTTGTTTTGTTTTAGAAAATAATTTGGAAGAATCCGGTCTAATGTCATACGGTTTAGCAATCCGGAAACTCCAACAAATGAGGTTAATACAGCTCCGCATAAAACCAGAACGGCATCTATAGAAATTAACCACGCCAGCCACGACCCTCCAGTTGTTTCTCCTAAATGGGCTAAAAGTGATTCTTTGTTGGCTCCAACTTCTGTTAACGGAATTACGCTGATTAATAAAATAGCGATTACAGGATTAAAGAAACTTACAATTGCCCACATGTTTCGCAGCGTTTTTGGAAAAACTCCTTGTTGTTGTTCTTCAACAAAATTAGCTGAACTTTCAAAACCTGAAATCCCGAGCATGGCGGCTGAAAACCCCAGAAATAGTGCTGTTTTTATATTTCCATAAGCAATTGGTGTTTGCCAATTGATATGAAAAGTTTCTAAACCATTATTTAAAATAAACCATAACGAAGCTAAAACAAGTAAGGTTAAAGTGGCAATATGGGTCACAAAAATAATTACGGCCACAAATGCAGATTCACCTATGCCTAAAATTGCAAGTCCGGTAAATAGAATAAGAACGACAATTGTTGCAATAGTTACGTTTAAGCTTTCGAAAATTCCATTTAAATAATGCATTCCTTCAGAAGCTGAAATTACTGCAGTTGCCATATAGGATAAAACGGTTAATGTTGCTGCTAAGGAAGCTAATCGTTTGGTTGAAGTATTTAATAAAACATTGTAAGCCCCGCCGTTTAACGGAATTGCTCCAACAACTTCGCCATAAATTCGTCTGAAAAGAAATAAAACTACTGCAACAATTATTAAAGAAATCCAGGCATACTGTCCAGCATACAAAATAGTCAATGCCGAAACGTATAGGCAGGAAGAACTGATATCGTTTCCGCAAATTGCAGTTGCTTGTAATTGGTTTAGTTTTTTGTGTACAATTTCTTTCATAGATATTCAAGATTAAAACACGATTAACTCAACAAAATGTAGAAACAGACAAGCAAATTCTTTAAGAGGCAGATAGATTGTATAAGACTAAAATTATATTTTAGCTAATGTGCATATTTAGAATATCCAATTTAACAAAATTATTTGGATTCCTGAAACTTTTTGAGGGATGATAAGGCTTGTTGCTGAACTTTATTTTGAAAAAAACCTGTCCAGCCTAGTAAATATCCCATTGGACCAAAAGCCTGTTTTGACCATTTCCAAACATCAAAATTATCTGTATGTTTGACAATTAGACCGTCTTGAAACGAAAATTCAGCAGCGATTCTATTGATAACAGTTCTGTTGGTTTTACTAAAATTATAAGTAGCAACCCAATTTGCAGAACCAAAAAAATCATCAGCTTTAACATTTGAAAACTCAACTTTTAAGTTGCCTTTGCTTTTTAAGATCAACATTTCCCACATTTTAGAAACTTGTTTTTCTTTTAATAAACCAAAAGCGGGATCAATAAAATGAACTTTGGGATGATAACATTCACTCATTGTTTTAGCATCGGCATTTGCAAAAGCAGTGTAGAATTTTGTAATTAAAGCTTCGTTGGCATTCATAAGAAAAGTATTAGATTATAAATATAAGATTAATTTTATTAAATGACTCCGTTATAAAATACTAATTTCTTTTGCCGTGTCATATGATTTTTTTGACTTATCATATGCTGTAGAAAAATAATTCATTTTGTTCTTTGCCGTAAAATGCCCAGTTTGATTTCCAAACGTATCGGGTCCGCCTGAAATGATAAATCGAACGGCATATATATCGGTTTTTTTTAGCTTTGCAAACTCGGAAGGCGTAAAGTAATAATAGGCTGAAGTCTTACCATCAGAGGATTCCTTTACATTTTTATCTACGCAGGCAATCACATCTGCATTGGCTAAATCAATATAAACACCACCAGCAATTCTCGCTTTATCATCGGCAGTCTGAACAGTTAATTTTAAGATTCCGCCTTTATCTGTTTTTGCAATCTGAACACTCGTTTCACCTGTAAAGGCATATTTTTCGCAAATAAAAGTATAGGTTTGCGTTGCCGGAAAAGGTTTTGAGTCTTTTACACTCATTGTATTCTGAGCATTTACAAAAGTCGAAATTAGCAATACTACAAGCAGCGGTAATCTTAAATTCATAGTCTTAGTTTATTGATCTGTTATTTTTGAATCAAACTTTTCATCCCAATCCATAGATTTTATTGCCGAAATTAGATTGTCTTCGTTTACAAAAACACGCAACTCTTTGTTGGCCACTTTTTTGGTATATAAAGCGTGATAGCGATATATGACTTCTTGTTTGGTTTTGTAAACGCCATCTAATTTCAAATCAATAAAACTTCCGTAGTATTGTCTAAATCTCAAACAAGTTTTAGTCAATCGTTCTTCAGTCGTATTTTCTCTAACCGATTGGGTTACTTCAGTTTCATTAAAAGGTTTAAATTTTGATGTATTGCAAGTTTCCAAAACTCTTTTGCCTAATTCGTAGGCTTTTCTCTGTTGATTCGCATTAATTTCGGCGCTGGAAACTTTCTTTACTTTTAAATCTTCTGTATCTCTGGTAATGGTTTTAGATTTACATCCAATTAATAACAACAAACATATAATCAATCCTGCTTTCTTCATAACTATTTAAGTAATTTTTAATAATAAGTTAGGGTCGGGACAGTTTTCTATATAAAAGTTAAGGTCATTTGTATTGCAAACTCCGGGATAATCTCCCCAGTATTCTTCAATGTTTTGTATAATTTGAAAATGTACATGAGGTGCGTAATCTCCGTTAACATCTGAATTTCCTAAAGTAGCAATTCTTTCCCCTTTTTTAAATAATGTCCCAACGGTGAGGTTCTCTATACTTTCTAACGATAAATGTCCGTATAAAGTATAAAATTTTTCATTTTCAACTTCATGTTCCAGAATAATCGTTGGGCCATAATCACCCAAACCAATATTATTTTTAAAACTATGTACTTTTCCATCAAGCGGAGCTAACACAGCAGTATTTGCTTTTGTCCATAAATCCAGACCAATATGAATATTGCGTTCTGGAATAGAATCATTTTTAAAAATTGTACTTCTTTGATATAATGTCCGTCCTTCGATATAACCGCCATAAGCAACTTCGGCGTTATTTTTTTTGAGATAGTTTGAAATAAAATTCTCGAATTCAACAGCATTTTCAGGTTTAAATTCAACTAATTCCTGATTGGTAACAGATAAATCTAAAGGTATATACTTAGAAAAATCAATACTTGAATCAATTACTTTTGTAGGTGGTAAGGCTTTTAAAATAGAGGCAAGAGGTTTCATAAAATTTAGATTTAGGCGACTTTTTCAATAATTATTAATTCGTTATGAACTTCTATGCGGGGCAGCATTTTTGAAGTAAATAATTTTGGGTTTATCTCAGATATGTATTTTCTGTTTCGAACATTATGCGCTTCATCGAGAATCATTGTATTGAATAAAACAAAACCCTGATCTTTTAATAAAGAACAAACACGTTCGCTAAAAAATTTCTCAAACAAAAAATTTGGCATGTGTATGTCTTCAAAAATATCAATGATTATTAAATTGTACTTCTCTTTTGTTTTCAAAACAAATTCAAAAGCATCATCAATAATAACGTCCAACTGTTTTATTTGATTAAGGTTAAAATATTCATTTGCAATCTGAATCATTTCTGAATCAATCTCAACACCGGTAATCTTACCTTTATACTCAACTTCATCAACCAATGTTTTTATCACGCTTCCGCCGGCAACACCCAGTAATAGAACGTGATCCATTTCAAGAATTGCTTTATATCCAATATTTCTAAGTCCATATCTTAATATACGCTGCAAACTTCCGTACGAATAATTGGTGTTTTCAGAATCTAAAACTAACTCGCCATTCGCCCATGTAACTTCGATTATTTTGCTTCTGGCTGATTTTTTCTTGAATATTTTGATTGGAATTAGATAACTGAATAACTTTTGAATCATTTTATATGCTTTTACTCAAAATTACCACTTTAAATCTTTTATTTTGCACGAAAAATAAATTTTAATGAAAAAACAATTGTATAAATTCATCTTTTTTAAGCTAATGGGCTGGAAGATAATCGGAATTGAAAATGCCAAGGTGAAAAAATGTATATTGATGGTGATGCCGCATACAAGTAATCATGATTTTTATTTAGGAATTTTTACCCGTGGAATTTCCGGATTGGAAATGAACTGGGTAGGAAAGAAGGAATTATTTAAGTTTCCTTTTGGATATTACTTTAGAAGCGTAGGAGGTGAGCCATTAGATCGCTCCGGCGGATTAAATAAAGTAGATTCAATTGCCGCGATTTTTGATCGTAAAGAAGTTTTTAGACTGGCAGTTGCTCCAGAAGGAACGCGCAAAGAAGTAAAAGAAATAAGAACCGGTTTTTACTATATAGCATTAAAAGCAAACGTGCCAATTGTTCCCGTTGCATTTGATTGGGGCAAAAAAGAAGTTAATTTAGGAAAGCCGTTTCTCACAACAGGAAATTACGAAGCTGACATGCAAGTTTTAAAAAAGCATTATGATGGAGTTGTTGGTAAAATTCCTCAAAATGGATTTCAACTCTAAATTTTCAATATTATTTTGATTATGTGAGAATCGCTTAAATCAAAAATATTTTTAAAAATTTTCAAATACACGATTTTTATAATTTATGGGACATAGGACTTAAATGTCCCGTTTTTGTAAAAAATAACTATTTTCTCAATTTCGCTTTCCTCTGATCTCAAATTTTGATTTTTTATCTCTGGTGAATATCTTGTCTGAGTTTTTTCCTCTTCCTTATTATTTATTTGAGAAAATAAATTTCCTGCCATAACATTTTCATTTGATGAAGTAGGGGCATACGGGTTTTCAATTTCCTGAGTTTCATAATTTTTTACAGCACTATTTCCTTCTTCGTTTTTAGGAAAACTTCCTTTTCCGTTTAGAATCCAATGAATATCTATATCTGGAAAAACATCCAGAATTTTAAGAACAAAATCTAAGCTTGGTTTGTTTCTGCCCGAAAGTAGGTGAGACATACTGGAACGTTGCACCCCAATTCTATCTGCAAAAGAAGAAGCATTTAGAGCATAATAATCCAGTATAATCTCTAGTCTTTTTACAAAATCATCGATGTTTACCATTGTAAATTATTATAATTAATTCCTGTGTTTACAAATGTAACTAAAAAGAATCAGATAACCTATTTTACAGTTGTAAACTGAATTCAATAGCTCTTAAATCACTAACAATTACTTTAAGTAATAATACATAACGCATTGAAATACTAACTATTACTATCTGCTATTTAAAGTAATCACATTTGTTAACTCCATTAGAATCAGATTATCAATATTAACATAATTTCGTGTTTACATTTCTAAATTTCTACTATTTTAAACTGTTTACAATTGTAAAAATAAAGATGTTTACTTTTGTAAACTAATCAAAAGACAATGAATTTAGAAGAATTATTCAGCCAATACAAAGAACAATCTATAGAAGGTCGTTACTTAACTTTAGACCACATTCAACCTTTATTAGATAAGTTAAATACAAACAATCAAGTCAAAATTATTGGAACATCAGTTTTAGGCGAATCTATATATAGCTATGAAATTGGTACCGGAGAAACACGTATCTATCTTTGGTCACAGATGCATGGAAACGAAAGCACAACTACAAAAGCCTTATTTGATTTCATTAACGTATTAAACAGCGGATCTGAATTTGCAGAGAAAATGCTTAAAACATTTACGTTTTACAGTATTCCGATATTAAATCCTGACGGCGCAAGACTTTATACACGTGAAAATGCCAATAAAATTGACTTAAATCGCGATTCTCAAAACCTGACTCAACCAGAAAGCAAGGTTTTAAGAGAGGTTTTCGAATCTTTTAAACCACATTACTGTTTTAATCTTCATGATCAGCGAACTATTTTTGGAGCAGGCGATACTGGAAAACCAGCTACAGTTTCGTTTTTAGCACCTTCATATAACGAAGAAAGAGAGATTAACGACAACCGATTAAAAGCCATAAATGTGATCGCAGGAATCAATGATGTTCTGCAAAAATACATTCCGGGACAGGTTGGCCGTTTTGATGATTCATTCAATATCAATTGCATAGGAGATACTTTTCAGTTTTTGGGAGTGCCGACAATCTTGTTTGAAGGAGGTCATTTTCCGAATGACTATTGTAGAGAAATCACCCGAAAGCTCTTATTTTTCTCACTTATTACGAGTTTCAAACTGATTGACGAAAACGATTTAGTTGACAATAGAATTCATGATTATTTGAATATTTCACAAAATAAAGTCGTTTTTTATGATTTTATGTATAAAAATATCAAAATAAATTATGATGGTATCGAAATTATTACGAATTTTGTCGCACAATACAAAGAAGAATTGATTGAAAATAAGATTCATTTCAACGCTTACATAGTTGAAGTAGGTGAGTTGGAAAATTATTTCGGACATTATGAATACGATGCAAAAGGAGCGGTTTATTCAGATGACTTTACAAATTTTCCGAAAATGAATCAAAAAGCAGATTTTTGTTTAGATAAAAATGTTAAATTTGTTAACGGATTGATAAAAAGTTAATTTTTATGTGAATTTGTTGTTTTTTATATATATTTTTATACTTTGTAATAGCAATTAGTAATATTAATTAAAGAATTATGAGTAAATTTCGTTTAGATGAAGTAGATCACCAGATTTTAGATATGTTAATAGACAATACGAGAGTTCCGTTTACTGACATTGCAAAAAAACTATTGATTTCTGCTGGAACAGTACATGTTAGAGTAAAAAAAATGGAAGACGCCGGAATAATAATGGGCTCTTCATTGGCCTTAGATTACGATAAATTAGGGTACTCATTTATTGCTTATGTTGGTGTATTCCTTAATAATACGTCTCAAACTAAATTTGTACTAGAGCGCATCAATCAAATTCCTTTCGTTACAGTGGCATCTGTAACTACTGGTAAATTCAATATTTTTTGCAAAATTAGAGCAAAAGATACTAAGCACGCAAAAGAGGTTATCTTTATGATTGACGATATTGAAGGCGTTTACAGAACAGAAACAATGATTTCATTAGAAGAAAGTATAAACGATAAGAAGCGTTTGATGCATACTATTTTTAAAAATATGTAATATTTTCTTGAATGCTATATTAAAATATAACCTCAAGTTTATTCTTGGGGTTTTTTTATGACTAATTAACCAACCAACTACAACACAATTATGTACACGTTACCCAAAATTGAACGTTTTAATCAAGATGTTCTCTCTAAATATCACATTTATAATAGTGTTTTTATAACATTACCATTTGATTCTATAGATAATACCGGAGTTTTACTTCCTTTATTTACAGAAACTTGCGAAACGGGCTTTAAAAAACAAGAAACTCCAAAAGAAATCTTTGATTTCTTTTCAAATAAATACCTAAACAATGCTTCAGAGACTGAAAAAATCGACTTAATGTTTCGATTTATTCAGTATATAGAGCGCCAAATTGTACTTTTTGATGCAATCGAAGATGCTGCTTTTCCAGTTGTTAACAACATGGAAGGTCGTGGATCTTTGCGTGATATCAAAGAAAAATCAGATGCTAAGGAAAAAGACGAGGAATTAATGGAATTCCTTGAAAGTTTTAACGTTAGAACAGTTTTGACAGCGCATCCAACACAATTTTATCCTGGACCTGTTTTGGGTATTATCAATGATTTAACCGAAGCAATTCGTTTAAATGATTTACTAAAAATAAAACAATTATTAGCACAATTAGGAAAAACTCCTTTTATTCAAAACGAAAAGCCAAATCCTTATGATGAAGCGGTTTCTTTGATTTGGTATTTAGAGAATGTGTTTTATGCTACTTCGGGAGAAATTGTTCATTATTTGCAGAAAAACATAAATGAAGGAAAGTCAATTGAGAATCAATTAATCAAACTAGGATTCTGGCCTGGAGGAGATCGTGACGGAAACCCATTCGTTACAACTGAGATTACTTTAAAAGTGGCAGACCGTTTGCGCACTTCTATTTTAAAGTGTTATTATGTTGAAATGAGAAATCTTAAACGTAAGCTAACCTTCTCAGGAGTAGATACTTTGGTAGCAGAACTTGAACATAAACTTTATCGTTCTGTTTTTTATTCCAAAGGAGAGATTTACATCACTTTAGAAGAATTACTATCGCAATTAAACAAAATCAGAAATATTATTATCGAGAAACACCAGTCATTATATCTTGATGAACTGGAAGCTTTCTTAGTAAAAATTAATCTATTTGGATTCCATTTTGCTACTTTGGATATTCGTCAGAATAGTAAAATTCACGACGCTGTATTTAAAGATGTAGTGAATCATTATTTGAATTCCGGTTCAAATATATTCCCTGAGAATTATTTTGAATTGTCTGAATCTGAAAAAATAGCAGTTTTATCGAAAGTTAAAGGAGAATTAGATCCTAATGACTTTAATGACGAGATTACAAAATCTACTCTGGAATCTGTACAAGCTATAAAAGCAATTCAGAAAGCTAATGGTGAGTTTGGCGCTAATCGCTACATTATTAGCAATAATGAAAGTGCTTTGAATGTAATGGAAACTTTTGCAATGATTCGTTTGAATGATTGGGAAAATCCTACTGTTGACATTATTCCGCTTTTTGAATCAGTTGATGATTTACAAAATGCTCATGAAATCATGGAGCAATTGTACACCAATCCTGAATATTCGAAACATCTTGAAGCAAGAGGAAATAAACAAACTATTATGCTTGGTTTCTCTGATGGAACTAAAGATGGCGGTTACTTAATGGCAAACTGGAGTATTTATCAGGCTAAAGTTGCATTAACTGAAATTTCCAGAAAATACGGAATTAAAGCTATTTTCTTTGATGGACGTGGCGGGCCTCCGGCTCGTGGTGGTGGAAAAACACATAAATTCTACGCGTCGTTAGGACCAAAAATTGAAAATAACGAAATTCAGATTACAGTACAAGGGCAAACGATTAGTTCTAATTTTGGAACTCTTGATTCTTGCCGTTACAATATTGAGAATCTATTGAGTGCCGGTGTTACAAACCAAGTTTTCAGTAAAGCTCAAAATGAATTATCTGCTGAAGAAACTGCAATTTTAACGCAATTAGCAGGTTTGGGATATGATAAATATTTGAGTTTTAAAAACCATCCGAAATTTATCCCGTATTTAGAGAAGATGAGTACTTTGAAATACTATTCTAAAACAAATATTGGAAGCCGTCCATCAAAAAGAAGTAAATCTGAACAGTTGGATTTTGCAGATTTACGTGCAATTCCATTTGTAGGTTCATGGAGTCAGTTAAAACAAAATGTACCTGGTTTCTTTGGAGTTGGATCTGCTTTAAAATATTTTGAAGAAAGTGGTCAATGGGACAAAGTATATGATTTGTATCACAATTCTTTATTCTTCAAAACCTTGCTTGAAAACAGTATGATGTCATTGGCAAAATCATTTTTCCCACTTACAGCATACATGAAAAAAGACCCTGAGTTTGGAGAATTCTGGCAAATTATCTATGATGAATTCTTAGAAACAAAACGTCTTTTACTTAAAATTGCAGATCATAAAACCCTTATGGAAAATTATCCTGATGGTATAGCTTCTATTCAAATAAGAGAACGTATTGTACTACCACTCTTAACAATACAACAATATGCTTTGTTAAGAATTAATGAATTAAACAAAGAAAATAGTGCGAACGAAGATCTGATCAAAGTATATGAAAAAATTGTTACAAGATCACTTTTCGGAAATACTAATGCGAGTAGAAATTCAGCATAACAAAATTATAATATAAAAAGTTGTAAAAAATGAATGCAGATCAATTGACAGAAAATGAATATTCAGGCGGATTTACTAATTATATTAAAGAGGCCGGAAATGTAAATTTGTTTGAAGAGTTAGAAATCTCTTTGCATGATTTTATAAAATTTGTTCAAAATATTCCAATGGATAAATTTGATTATCGGTACGCAGAAGGAAAATGGACTATTAAAGATATCATCCAACACATAATGGATTGTGAGCGTATTTTTGCTTACCGCGCTTTGCGATTCTCCAGAAATGATAAAACGCCATTGCCTAGTTTTGAAGAAGACGATTACGCAAATAGCACAGATTCAGGAAGCAGAAGTATTCAGAGTTTACTGACTGAATTATCAGCATTGAGACATTCAAATCTATTGTTTTACAAAAGTTTATCTGAAGAACAACTTAAAAGAATTGGTACCGCATCTAACAATCAAATTTCTGTTCGTGCTTTGGGGTTTGTAATTATCGGACACCAAAAGCATCATCAAAAAGTTTTTGAAGAGAGGTATTTGTAGTTCTTTATTTAATATAAAAAAATCCTGTGAAGTTTCTTTCACAGGATTTTTTTTACAGATGATTTATAATTTCTACTAAGTCAAAAATGAAATAAAAAAAACTGAGAAAATTATTTTTTCAATTCTAATTTTTTCAATCTGGAGTTTATTGCGCCTTCATTTCTTCCTAACAAAAGCGCTATTTCTTTCACTTTCTTTCCTTGATAAAAATTATGAACAAGATCTGAATCTTCCTCTGAACTCCATTTTTTATAAGCTTCAGGATTTTCTAATCTTTTCTCATCCAATGAATAAGCTTTAATTTTTAGCTTTTCATCATCATTTTTGTGCCTTTCTAGAAAAGCTAATCCAAATCGAATTTTATCGTAAGATATTTTTTCTTCAAAATAATCATAATAAGGTTTCAATGCAGTTGGAAATTCAAGCTCGATTTGCACTTTTTGCAATTGAGAAATTTCTTTTTCTGAAACAAACTGACTTAAATCAAAATCATGTCCGTCAACATATAATTTTGCCAAATGCGATACGATAGTTGCTTGTCCCAAATTTCTTTTTTCGGCAATTTCTTCAACACTATTACCACTTTTAAAAAGTTCTAAAGTTGTTTTATAAGTGTTGCTTTCTTTTTTTACTTTAGCATTTGCTTTTTTTACTTTTTCATAATAAATTATGGCATCTATAAATTCTGAACCATATTTTTCAAGCTTAGCTTTACCAACACCATCAATTGCCAGGAACTCTTCATCATTTGTTGGTTTTAAACTTTCCATTTGTCTTAAAGCGGCATCACTAAAAATCACATAAGCCGGAACTTCTTCATCTTTTGCAATTTCGTAACGAAGTTTTCTAAGAATTTCAAAAAGAGAATTTTTAGCTGCTTTAGTTTTTGTCTCTTTGATTTCGTTTTTATCAATTACTTTTTTGACAACAGTATTCAATTTTACTTTTTCCCCTTCAAACAAAACTTTTTTTGCAAAAGGAGTTAATAAAATTTTATTGTGCTGATGAAAGGCAATTTCGCAATATCCAAGATTAATTAATTGAATTAAATATTGATTCCAATCATACCAGGAAATGTCAGCGCCAATTCCGTACGTTTTTAAGCTTTGATAATTTTTTTCGTAGATATACGCGTTTCTCGAGCCACGCAAAAAATCTACAATTACAGCCAAAGGCTCAGATTGCTCTAATCGTGTAATTGCTGACAATGCTTTTTGTGCGAGAATCGTACCATCGAAAAAAGTTGGAGGATTTTTGCAAATATCGCAGTTTCCGCAATTCTCTTTAACGAGTTCACCAAAATAGGAAAGAAGAATTTTTCTACGACAACTTAATGCATCTGCATATTGTTTCATTCTTTCCAGTTTTGCCAACTGAACATCAGAGTTTAATCCTTCGGACGCAAACTTCTGAAGCTGAATCACATCGGCATAACTTTCAAACAAAACTGTTTCGGCAGGCAATCCATCACGACCGGCACGACCAATTTCCTGATAGTAACCTTCGATGTTTTTTGGTAAATTATAATGAATAACCCATCGTACGTTCGATTTGTCAATTCCCATACCAAAAGCAATTGTAGCACAAACTACCTGACAATCATCATTTATAAATTCATCTTGCGTTTTTGCCCGAAGTTTATTGTCTAAACCTGCATGATAAGCTTTGGCTTTTATACCGTTTTTTCGCAATTTATCGGCAAGTTCTTCTGTGGTTTTTCTGCTTAAGCAATAAACAATACCTGATTCATTTGGTTTCTTTTCAACAAAATCAATAATTTGTTTCACCCGATCTAATGCCGGACGAACTTCTAAACTTAAATTTTTTCTATCAAAAGAAGCTACAAATGTCTTTGGATTTTTTAAGTTTAATTGTTTTGTGATATCTGTACGCGTTGCTTTATCAGCAGTTGCGGTCAAAGCCAGAATTGGAGTAGTAGGGAAGCGGTTTTTTAAATATCCTAAATTTGTATATGCCGGACGAAAATCATGTCCCCATGAAGAAATACAATGTGCTTCGTCAATCGCAATTAAACTGATTGTCAACTCATTAAAAACCACATCCAAATAAGATAAACTTTCTGGAGCTATATAAACAAGTTTAAATTTATTAGATTTTAAATTATCAATATAAAATTGCTGTTCCTCACTAGATTGGCTGCTATTTATGTAACAAGCATTGATTCCATTGGTTTTCAAACTATCAACCTGGTCTTTCATCAGGGCAATTAACGGTGAAATCACAATCGTGATTCCCGGTAAAACCAAAGCTGGCAATTGAAAACAAATTGATTTTCCTCCACCAGTTGGCATAATAGCCAAAGTATCCTGACCTGAAAGGATTGTATTTATGATTGTTTCCTGATTAGGTCTGAATTTTTCAAACCCAAAATTTTCTTTTAATTTGGCGTGTAATACTTCTGAACTCATTTGGCAGATATTTTCATTATTATTTCGAATGTTGTAAAAGTATTAAATATACTATTTTTCTTATAAAATAAAAAATATATTTAAAATCAAATATTCCAACCATTTTGTCATTTCCATAAAAAAAGGAACCCTAGTAGAGTTCCTTTAGTTTATTTTTAAAGATATAAATTAATCTTCATCGTCTTCATCATCTTCGTCAGCGATGTCATCCGGATCTCTGTCATCATCATCGTCATCTCCACCATCAACATCTGGTTTGTCTTGTGTATCGTCATCATCGTCATCATCACTATCATCGTCAAGATCAAGACCTTTTACTGGCTCGATTGTATCAACATCAAGATCGATGTCATCATCTTCATCGTAATTCTCGATTCTGTCAGCAAGTTTAGTACTAATTTTTACTAAATAAATAGTGTCTTCAGTACGAACTTCAACAGCTTCGATCAATTCGTTTTTAGCATTTCTAAAACGGATTACATCCGAATCATCATAACCATCAGGAAATTTCTCTACTAAAAGGTTCAAAATTTCATTGGTAAGTTTAGCGTAGTCTACTATAACTCTTTTCATAAATATCCTATAAATCTAATAAATAAGCAAAAATTAATGGTGCAACAATTGTAGCATCCGACTCAATAATAAATTTAGGGGTTTTAATATCTAATTTACCCCAAGTAATTTTCTCGTTTGGAACTGCTCCGGAATAAGATCCGTAACTAGTTGTTGAATCTGAAATTTGACAGAAATAACTCCAAAACGGAATATCATGCATTTCCATATCCTGATACAACATTGGTACCACACAAATAGGAAAATCTCCTGCAATACCACCACCAATTTGGAAAAATCCAATTCCGTTAGTACTGTTTTTTGGATACCAATCAGAAAGGAATACCATATATTCAATTCCTGACTTCATAGTAGAAGCTTTTAAATCTCCTTTGATTACGTATGAAGCAAAGATATTTCCCATTGTACTATCTTCCCATCCCGGTACAATAATAGGTAAGTTTTTCTCTGCAGCTGCATACATCCAGCTATCTTTTAAATCTATTTCATAATATTCCTCTAAAACACCGGATAATAGCATTTTGTACATGAATTCATGTGGGAAATAACGCTCACCTTTGTCGTCAGCATCTTTCCAGATTTTATAAATGTGTTTTTGTAAACGACGAAATGCTTCATGCTCAGGGATACAAGTGTCAGTAACACGGTTTAATCCTCTTTCAAGCAATGCCCATTCGTCTTCTGGTGTCAAATCACGGTAGTTTGGTACTCTTTCGTAGTGTGAGTGAGCAACCAAATTCATGATGTCTTCTTCTAGATTGGCTCCAGTACATGAAATAATTTGTACTTTATCTTGTCTAATTATTTCGGCAAAAATTTTACCAATTTCTGCTGTACTCATAGCGCCAGCCATACTTACCATCATTTTAGCACCATTTGCCAATTGTTGTTCGTATGCTTTTGCAGCATCAACTAAAGAAGCAGAGTTAAAGTGTAAATAATGTTTTTCAATAAACTGACTGATTGGTCCTTTCATTTTTTTTTTGTTTTTGTTTTTTTTTTTTTTGAATTAAAAGTTTAACCTTTTAGATGGTACTGCAAATTAATAATTTTACTGACATTAACATTTAATTTGCAAGTTTTTTTTTATGCTTTTTTTGTGTACCCTAAAATTTTCAATACATCGTCAGAAGTTTGTTGTTCTGAGAAAACTTCAGTAGCTAAAATTCCGTTTTCGTCACGATCTATCAAAATATGTTTAGGCTGTGGAATCAAACAGTGGTGTAAACCTCCATAACCTCCAATTGTTTCCTGATATGCACCGGTGTTAAAGAACCCAATATATAATGGTTTTTCTTTGTTGTATTTAGGCAAATAAATCGCGTTCATATTTTGTTCTGAGTTGTAATAATCATCACTGTCACAAGTCAAACCTCCTAATAAAACCCGCTCATAAGTATCATTCCAACGGTTTACCGCCAACATAATAAAACGTTTATTTATCGCCCAGGTATCCGGCAAAGTGGTAATGAATGATGAATCAATCATGTTCCATTTTTCTCTATCATTTTGTTGTTTTTGATACAAAATCTGATAGATAGCGCCACCGCTTTCACCTACTGTAAATGACCCAAATTCTGTAAAGATGTTCGGAACATCAACTTCAGCTTCATCGCAGGCAATTTTAATCTGATTGATAATTTCATCAATCATATATTGATAATCATATTCAAATGCCAATGAGTTTTTAATCGGAAAACCACCTCCAACGTTTAAGCCATCAAGAGTAGGGCATTCCTTTTTAAGTGCAATGTAAACTTTAATACATTTCACCAACTCATTCCAGTAATATGCTGTATCATTTATTCCGGTATTGATAAAAAAGTGAAGCATTTTAAGCTCTAGCTTATCATTTTCCTGAATTTGTTTTTTGTAAAACGCAACGATATTTTTGTATCCAATACCTAATCTCGAAGTATAAAACTCAAATTTTGGCTCTTCTTCAGCGGCGATACGAATTCCAATTTTGAATTTTCCTTTTATTTCTGCCTGAAGCAAATCAAGTTCTTCATAATTGTCAATGATCGGAATAGTGTTTTTATGTCCGTTATTGATTAATCTCGCAATATTGCTAATATATTCATCTCTCTTAAAACCATTACAAATAACATAAGTACTCTTGTTGATTTTACCGTTTTCTAACAAATTCTCTACGATATTGATATCAAAAGCAGATGAAGTTTCAACATGAATATTATTCTTGAAAGCTTCATTCATAATATATTCAAAATGAGAACTTTTTGTGCAATAACAATAAAAATATTTTGCTTCGTATTTGTTTTTTTCCATCGATTTTCTGAACCAGGCTTTTGCCTTATTGATATTCTCAGAAATCTGTGGTAAATAAGTAAATTTTAGTGGTGTACCGTATTGTTCAACCAATTTCATCAAATCGATATTGTGAAATTGCAAGTTGTCTTTGTTTAATTTGAATTCTTCTTGTGGGAAGTAGTAAGTTTGATTAATTAGATCAGAATATTTTGTATTCATTATATTTTTAAATATTTAGATTATGATTTTTAATTTAGGAAACGGTGCTAAATCTAAAATTCAAACCCTAATATTGGCAAATACAATTTGCAATTTTTCATGTTCTGCTTTCGAACACAAGAAAACATCAAAGCAAAGCGGACTTTTACTATTATAAAAACGATTCAACATCCTTAGTAAGGAACTATTGAGCCGGTTTCTATAAGAACTGAATTGTCTTTGTTTATTGTTTGTTTTCATCGTGGCAAATGTAAAAAATAATATATACCTAAAGCAAAGCTTTTTATTAAAAAAAGTTTAAGATTTATAATCCTGAAACGCGTCTAGAATTAATTTATTTTCAACGGATTGGTTAATTTTTATTTTACCGATACCTTCAATTAATGCAAATTGAATCAAACCGTACTCGTTTTTTTTGTCGTGAATTAGCAATTCAAGAATCGGATCGATGTCATTTTCTTCCACTTTTACATCGTCATAAATACTCTTAATTGCAGTTTTAATTTCTGCATATTCTTCGGCAGTAATTAAACCTTTATGCAATGAAATATAACTTTCCAGGATCATTCCAATCGCAATTGCTTCACCGTGTAATAAAGTTTTCTTAGTTTTACTTTCTAAAAAATAACTTTCGATAGCGTGACCTAAAGTGTGTCCAAAATTTAAGGCTTTACGGATGTTTTTTTCTGTTGGATCTTGTATTACGATATCATTCTTAATTTCGACAGAACGATAAATTAATTCATCAAAATCAGCAAAATCAATTGCTTTTAAATCTAAAAACTGTTTCCAGTAAGCGGAATCGTATATTAAACCGTGTTTTAGCATTTCTGCCAATCCCGAGCGCATTTCGCTTTGCGGTAAAGTATCAAGATATTGAGTATCAATCAAAACCATTTGAGGAACGTTGATAACACCAATTTGGTTTTTAAGATTTCCTAAATCTACTCCGGTTTTTCCTCCTACAGAAGCATCAACCATAGATAATAGAGTAGTAGGGATGTTTATGAAGTCAACTCCGCGCTTGAAAGTCGAAGCAACAAATCCTCCCAGATCCGTTACAACACCACCACCAAGGTTAATTACAAGCGATTTTCTATCTGCACCAAGTTCTGTTAATACATTCCAGATTTCAATACAGGTTTCGATATTTTTATTAGCTTCTCCAGCTTCAAATTCAATAATTTCTATCGTTAAATCAGTTTCAAGTAAAGGCAAAAACTTTGGCAAACAATATTCGTTTGTTTCATTATCAACTATAATAAACAAATTAGAATATTTATTTTCTTTTAAATGACTATTTAAAGCTTCGTATGCATTTTGGTTAAAATGTACGAGATAATTATTGGCTTGAATGGATTGCATATATCTGTAGTTAATTGAAAGCGCAAAATAAGGCATTTTTAACTAAATAATATTCAAACTTTAAGTCTAATTTGTTTTAAAATGAATCATTCCAAATAAGAATCAGAGGGTTTGTTTTGATTCTTTATGATCAAAATTACGCAAAGCAGTAAACTCTTACCTTTTTTTATTTACTAATTACAACAATAAAACTCAGCTTTATTTTACTTACAATCCTTAATTAACTGTTGTTGAGCTCCTGCAAAATTTTTAGCCTTAGATAAATTAAAATATTTGCAGGCATTTTCTCTATCGTTAATGTTTAAATAACAAGTACCAATATAAAACTCAGTCAGCCCATTATTCAAACCAGGATATTTTATTGCATCAAGGAAGTATCCAAGAGCTTGAGTATATTTTTTTGAATAATAGTAATTCAAGCCAATACTTTGCAGTAAATAAACATCTTTAGGATTTATTTTTAAGGCTTTTTCAAAAGACTCCAGAGATTTATCAAACTTTGATTGTGAAAGAAATACTTGCCCTTCATACGTATACCTTTTGACTAAAATATCATTTTTAAATTTTAGCAAAGTACTGTCATTAGGTATTTCCTTTAATCCCTGATCTACAAAATGAATTAGATTCTTTTGATTAAAATTTGCTTTTTGTAACTCAGTGGCAGAAACGATCCATGCTTCGGGTGTTTTTCTATATCCTGAAAATATTCTATGTTCTTTTAGTATTTCAACTGTGTCTTTATTTATAGCCGCCATATTGGTTGCATATTTAAAAAACAATAGATTTCTTGGACGTAAATAAAAAGCTTCTTTACTATAAACGTAAGCGCTATCTAAATCTCCTTTTTCCTTAGAAATAATATGTTTATAGAAGTTTATCCTACCTGAATACGGATTAATTTTACTTGCTTTAGAAAAACAGGAAAGTGCTTTATTGTAATTCTTCTCACGAATAAAATAAATACCAGCATACTCATAAAATGACTCTGAGGTAAGAAATACGTTAGGATATTTAGGCATTCTATCAAGGATCTCTTCACCGGTTAGTGCTCCTTTTAAATTTGTATTAATGTCGTCTCTAATAATTTCGGCTTCTAGATTTGAAGCTTTATAAATTATAAAAGCTGAATAACTGGTAATAAAGCTTAAAACAACTAAAACAGACAGAAGTTTTTTTGTATCAAATATTACAATATTATCCTGATCAAATACTCTTGAGCTGTTTGCTATTGTCAACGCTAATATTAAACTAAAGAATATTTGCATTGTTGGTCTATACATTGGAAAATTAAAAAATGCATCACCTCCATAAACAATTAACAGCATTAAAGTAAGAATAGCAACTGTTTGTATATTTGTATCTGTAGATTTCAAGACTCTTTTTATATTGATAAAAAGAATAAAGACAAATAAAGACAAATACAATAAAGCATTTATTATTCCGGTTTCAGCTAGAATTTCAAGAAAATCATTGTGAGGATCCAATGAAACCGTAAAATCATTTTCGGTTGTTTTTTCATAAGGAATTGATTCAATCCTATAATTACCAAGTCCAATTCCTAATAAAGGATTTGCATTGCTTATTTTTAAAGCATTTCCCCAATAAGTTAACCTTGCTTTTGCGGAAGCATCTGTAGTATTGATTTGCGAGAATCTATTTTCTACAGATACATAACGCTCGTTATTTTTAGATTTTTCAAAAGATCTATTTGAAATAAATAATGCAAATATTAGCGGAATGATTAACACCAATACTTTTAGAAAACTTGATTTATTAAATGTATTAATCTTTAAGTAATAAAAGACATATACAGCAATAATAAGTAGTAGATTAAGCAGTGATGTTCTGGCACCAGTCAAAAAAACAGCCAAACCTGCAAAGAAAAATGCAAGAAGTATAAAGTTCTTTTTAATGCCGGAAAAATGAGTAATTCCAAGTAGCAAAAAAGGAATTTTAATTGTTAAACTTGCTGCAAAGATGTTTATGTTTCCTGTATTGCCGGTCATATTCCTTAAAGCTTCTTCTATAGAAATATATCTCGCTATTTGTGAAAATTTAAATAATACCAAACCCGACTGAAAGAACGCGCCTATAGCAACTATAAAAATAATTTTGTAGAGCAGATCAAGTTTATCTTTTAATAAAATAGAAAGATTTAAAAACAGGCAAAAAACGATTATTAATTCTGTAATTCTGGTTATAACAAGAGAAGTATTTCTTGCGACAAAAACCGAAAACCCACAAATTATCAAAAAAAGCAGATATCCTAAAACAATATAGCTTCTTTTTAACGTTGGAATTATATTTAGAGAAATCAATTTTGAGTTCCTATAAAAATAGATTCCAATTGCAAAATTTAATACGGATAAGTACAAAAATTGAATATTTGCAATGAGAGCTCCGGAAGTATTAGGTATAAAATCTATAAGTAGAAGTAAGGCAATAAAAATTAAAACAATATATTCCGGAATAATGGATATTCTATCATTTGTGTTTGTTCGAATATTATTCATGCTATTTTTTTTGCAAATGTAATTTTAAAAAGTATAATCTTACTTATTTTTTAAATTAAAATAAATTTATTCTTACTTTTAAAGATAAAATATACCGTTTCATTATATCTAACTTATTTTTTATCTTGAATTTATTCTGAAACTAATAATTTCTGAAAACTTTAATACAGAAATTTTTAGTTTCATTCTTCAAAATTCTAAACCACCCGTAGAATGAGTGTGAACTCTTAATGTACAATTCGACATTTAACACATTGTTATTAATGATATTGAAAAATATGGCACTTTTTAGTAAATAATATTCAAAACACTCTATATCTTTGCACCAAAACTAAATTTAATGGAAAAAATATTCGATAACACTCAAGTTGCATTTTCACTAAAAAGTGATACGGAACTTGATAGAGCTTATTTTCTTTTTAAAATGATCGACAGCCAACCCTTGGTGAGGATAGGAACTGCTGTTACCAATTTTGCTATAAAAGCAAATCTTCCGGTAGAAGGATTGATTCGTGCAACTGTTTTTGACCATTTTTGTGGTGGTGTAAACGAAGACGATTGTATTACAGTAGTAGACAAAATGTTTACCAAAGGAGTTTCATCTGTGTTAGATTATTCTGTTGAAGGAAAAGAAGAAGAAGAGCAGTTTGATGCTGCTTTAGAAATGACTTTAAAAACGATTGAATTTGCTAAAGAACGTTTAGCAATTCCGTTTGCGGTATTTAAACCAACTGGTTTTGGCCGTTTTGAATTGTATGAAAAATTAGGAGAAAAACAAACGTTGACTCCAGCAGAACAAGCAGAATGGGATAGAGTAGTAGCTCGTTTTGATCATGTTTGTGGTGAAGCTCACAAAAAAGATGTGGCTTTATTGATTGATGGTGAAGAAAGCTGGATGCAAGATGCAGCCGACGATTTGGTTACCGATATGATGCGTAAATACAACAAAGAGAAAGCAATTGTTTTCAATACTTTGCAAATGTACCGTTGGGATCGTTTGGATTATTTGAAAAAATTACATGAAGTTGCCAAAAATGAAGGTTTCTTTATTGGAATGAAACTAGTTCGTGGTGCTTACATGGAAAAAGAAAACAAAAGAGCGGAAGAGAAAAATTATGTTTCGCCAATTTGTGTTTCTAAAGAAGCCACAGATGTTAATTATGATGCTGCTGTACATTATATGTTAGAGCATTTAGAGATAATGTCAATTTTTGCAGGAACTCACAACGAATTGAGCTCTTATAAATTGATGGAAATGATGCAGGAAAAAGGAATTGCCAAAAACGATAATAAAATCTGGTTTGGACAATTATACGGAATGAGTGATAATATTAGTTACAACCTTGCCGAAAATGGTTATAATGTTGCTAAATATTTGCCTTTCGGACCTGTAAAAGATGTTATGCCGTATTTAATTCGTCGTGCTGAAGAAAATACTTCGGTTGCAGGGCAAACAAGCCGCGAATTATCTATGATTAAAGCAGAACGTAAACGTAGAAAAGGGAAGTAGATTTTAGATTTTTCCTATAAAAAAACTCCATTTGTGTTACAAGTGGAGTTTTTTTATATAGGATTTTTTAAGCTTTTTTAGAAGGAAACCTGGCATTGTAAAACGATCATTCCTAAACGGTCGCTTTGTTTGTACGCACCAATAAGTGTTTTGTCATAAACCGCTCTGTTTTGGTAATTTAAACTAAACTTCGGACCTAAAGTACCTGTTGTATAATAATTCACACCCAACTCATACATAGTCATTGGTGTATCTAAAGCTTCTAAATCAGCAATTTGTGTCGCTGCGTAAGGCTGAAAACGCCCTTTTTTAGCTGCATTGTCTGATTTTCCAAAAAGATACCCCAACTGAGCATAATAAATATTGCCGGTTCCTACGCCTATAAATCCTGCACCAGAACCATTAATCAGTGTATTATCACCAATAGCGGGATTTGGTGTATTAACAGACTGAATGTAGTTTTTACCGTAATTATTGTTGTTAAAGGCTGCATAAGCTGTTAGAGCAGCACCTTTACTGTTAATTGGGCTATCATAAAAAACATCAAGCCCTAAAACTTTCATATCATCATAAGCTACAGTTGCATCAGGTGTTAAATGCCACATCGCTTTGGCTTGTGTCATATATCCCAATGCCAGATTGAAAACCTTTTTTGTTCCCAAATAAGTCCCTTTGTGATACGCATCTTCAATTGATTCTTTATCAAGGAAAGAGTACGTTAGAATTCCTGAATATTGCGCTCTTGGTGTTTCGATACTTACAGTAGAATTCAACCCAAGATTATTGTTTGAATTTCTATACGGATTTGTAATCGCTGCACGATAATTAAATTTTCCTAAATATCCTTTTGCATAAATACTCAAATTTCTATTCCCAAAAGTTGATGATGTATTGGCAAATTGCTGATACATTGGCGTATCTAAAGTAAGCTGAGAAGAAGAGCTATTTGCCGAATAACGGGTTGTTCCTGCTCCCCAGGCTGTTAATCCGCCACCAATGTGAAGTTTATCGTTAAAATGATATTCACCCAAGGCATCCATAACGGAAAGCGGCGCATTTGAAGGACCATTATTTTGTGTAAAATTGATATTGTTCTGACCTAATTGCAAATGAAAGAAAATATTCTCTGTAAGCATTCCCATTGCCTGCAAGCGCAAACGCCTAATAACAATATCATAAGTATCACTCACTTCAGTTGTACCAATTTTACTGCCTTCGTTTAATTCGGTATATCTTCCCCAAACCTGAAGGTTCATTCCGAATTTAATATATTGTGATCCGTCTTTGGAAATATTAACTATGTTGAAAGGTTTATCTTGTGCGAGAACATTAAGGGTATTTAAAACAATAAATAATAAAATTAAAATAATTCTTAAATGTGGCATTTCTGTAATTTAAAATTAATTAGTGATATTTTTATTTAGTTACGAATTACTAAACTGTAGATTACTCAGGTTTTTATAAATACCGTTTTCGAGATTTATTAATTCCTGATGCGTTCCTTCTTCAGTGATTATTCCGTTGTCTAAAACTAAAATTTTATCAGCGTTTCTGATGGTTGAAAGTCGGTGAGCGATAATAATACTTGTTCTTCCTTCCATTAAAACTTCTAATGCTTCCTGAACTAATTTTTCGCTCTCACTATCTAATGATGATGTTGCTTCGTCTAAGATTAGAATACTTGGATTTTTAAGCAATGCTCTGGCGATTGCAATACGCTGGCGTTGACCTCCTGATAATTTTACACCGCGTTCTCCAACCAAAGTTTCGAATTTTTCCGGGAAACCTTCTACAAAATTCAAGGCATTGGCTTGTTTTGCTGCCAACATAATTTCTTCGTTTGTAGCATCTGGTTTTCCGTAAGCAATATTTTCTCTAATAGTTCCTCCAAATAAAATAACATCCTGAGGAACGATACTCATGTTTCCACGAAGATTTTCTAAATCATAATCGTAAATATTTTTTCCGTCAACTAAGATTTCTCCCGAAGTTATATCGTAAAAACGTAATAGAAGTGACGAAATAGTCGATTTTCCTGCTCCACTTGGTCCAACAATAGCAATCTTTTGTCCAAATTCAGCCGAGAAATTTACATCTTTCAAAACCTGAACTTCTTTTCTTGAAGGATAACTAAAAGCTACATTTTTGAATGAAACAATTCCTTTAATTTTTTCTATAGGAGTTGTTTTTGGATTTGCATTGATTGCTTCCGGAGTTTCTTCTAATAATTCAAAAACACGTTCTGTTGCTCCAACTGCTTTCTGAATTTGTGCATACATTTCGGCAATTCCTCCAAAAGAAGCTCCAATAAAGGTTGTATAAAGTACGAACGAAATTAAATCTCCAACCCCTTCAACTTCACCTTTGATAGTCAATGTGATTCCGTACCAAACAACAGCAACCACACATCCAAAAAGACATAAAATGATAAATGAAGCAAAATAACCTCTGTATTGACCGCCTTTAATAGCGATTTTTACAATTTCCTTGATTTTATTTTTATAACGCTGAATCTCGTACCATTCGTTAGCAAAAGCTTTTACATTACTGATTCCTTGTAGAGTTTCTTCAACGATTACCTGACTTTCGGCTACTTTATCTTGTGTTTTCTTTCCGTATTTACGAATAAATCTCCCAAAGATAACAGCTGCAACAGCAACGATTGGTACAATTGCTAGCATCATCAAAGTTAATTTAGGACTGATGTTTCCTAAAATAACAAATCCTCCAATAATCAGGATTAACTGACGTAGAAACTCTGCAATTGTAGTTGTAAAAGTGTCTTGTAACTGCGAAATATCAGCACTGATTCTACTATTTAATTCTCCAACACGCTTTTGAGAGTAGAAAGACATTGGCAGTTTTACCAGATTTTCATATAAAGCAAAACGGATATTAGATAATGAATTCTCTGTGAAATTCACAAAAAGAGAAATTCTAAAGAAAGAGAAGATTGCCTGAAGCGTTAAAATCACCATTAATCCAACAGCAATTTCGTTGGCTCTATTTAGGTTTTTATTGGTAACACAATCTACCAACATTCCCATTAACTTAGGAAAGGCCAGGGCAGTAGCACTGGTTAATAATAAGAAAATTAAACCAAGGAAAAATTTCCATTTGTGTCCTTTTCCGTATTTAAAAATTCTGAAAGCTTTTTGAAGTGAATTAGAGTCTAATTTAGCCTTTGGTAAATCATTTTCTTGAAATCTTGCCATTTGAATATACAATTAAGATATGCAAATGTATGATTATAGCAAACGATTACAAAAGAATATTATAATTTAGGGCTTCGTATTTGTGTTTTTAACTAAACGTAAAGAAATTGCGATTTTTATTTTATTTTTAAAAACCTGTAATAGAGATTAGTAAAGCAAAACGCTGAAAAAGTTTTCATTTTTTTTCTAAAAACACTTGTAAATACAAAATCTAACTGTACATTTGCACTCGCAATCACAAAACGATAGCAACCTAGTAAAATAGGGCGATTAGCTCAGCTGGTTCAGAGCACCTCGTTTACACCGAGGGGGTCGGGGGTTCGAACCCCTCATCGCCCACACAAAGACAAATAAAGCCATTGGATTCCAATGGCTTTATTTTTTGATAGCATTTTTTCAAAACTCTCTCCTAATTGGTGCAACTATTTAAGGATTTAATAAACATTCCATTCTGCTTTTAATTTCTTTCTCTATGAGCAAAAGGAAAAGCGTAAACCTCACTTTTGCCAGATAGTTAATTGCACCTCGGAATTTCCTTTCCCATTTTCTTAATTACTTTTCTGAGTTTAAGTCAATTTTTTTTCTTGCATTTTTATTTATAATGATTCAGCAATGATGGATAAATAAGATGAAATAAAAAATAGCGTGCCATTCGCATTTTTACAATTTAATGACATGCCAATCGACTAATTTTACTTTCTGCAAAAGCTGGAAAATCAGAGTGGGCTGAACTAAACACTGCCCTTATGAAGAAGCCACAAAAGCAGTATTTAATCTTAAATCCTGAAATTATTACGAATTTCAATAAAATTAATAAAAATGAAAAATGTTTTGAATTTAATCCTTCTACTTTTTATAAGCACATATAGTTTTGCTCAAAAAAGCAATATAAGCAAAATGGTGGATGAATATGCTGTTAAGAACCAATTCAATGGAACGGTGCTAGTTCAAAATAATCATAAGATCATTTATCATAAAAGCTTTGGGGTTGCTGAGCGTTCATTTAATTCGAAAGTCACTAATGAAACGAAATATCAGGTCTGCTCAATCACAAAAACATTTACAGCTGTTCTTATCCTTCAGCTTGTTGAGAAAGGAAAAATTAACCTCAATAGTAAAATTCGTGACTATTTAACAGATTACAAAGGTAAAGGCGGAGATAAGATAAGTGTTCGTCAGTTATTAAATCATACATCCGGAATGAAAAATACCGATACAGTCAAAGGTACAAATTTTTTAAAATATGGTATTGGATTTTATCATTTTCCCTATCAATTAAAAGATATTGTAAACAAATTTTGTTCAAATGATTTAGTTAATGAACCCGGAACAAAATTCGATTATAATAATGGAGAGTATATGATTTTAGGTCGAATTTTGGAAGTTATTTATGGGAAGACATTTGAGGAAATATTGAACAATGAAATTCTCGTTCCGTTAGGGATGCAAAATTCAGGTCTGATTTCGCAATATAAAGTGATTAAAGGGCTGGCAACGTCATATTATAAAGATAAAAGTATCGATCACTTAATTCCAAACATACCAATCTATGTGGAAGATTTTTCTGCCGCTGGTGCAATGTATTCCACGACATCTGATCTTATGAAATTTAATAATGCGTTGTTTAATTTTAAACTGATTAAAAAGGAAAACCTGGATGAGCTTTTAACACCTGGTTTAGATGATTATGGCTATAGCGTATGGATAAGGGATGTTGGAAAATATAAACGAATGGAGCGTTATGGTAGTATAGCAGGTGCAAATGCTGTTTGGTTTCACTATTTAAATAAGGACTTGAGTATTATTATTTTATCAAATACAAACCTGACAGATTTGGGGGATTATGCTTCTAGAATTGGGAGAGTAATCCTTTAATTTATTGCTAAGGAGATCTATAGAAGAAATCAAAATAAATCCAGCAATCTAAACACTATGAAATTGTACCTACTTTGTCTATTCTCTTGCTTCAGCAATTGCATTTTTACACAGAAATCCCCAGAAAATAAAAGTCATATATAGATGTAAACACAAAAATATTGGCAATCAATTAACTATTTTAAACCTCATTAAATAGATTCAAAATAGACACAAGGTGTTCGATTGCTATCCCTGACACTCCACACAAAGACAAACAACGCCATTGGATTCCAATGGCGCTGTTTTTGTTAACATACTTCACGAATCACTTAGCTTAATTTTTTACTTTCTTAAAAAATAAATTTCAATTTGCCCAAAAAAGCCAATCATATAGTTCTTTTTGTGTAGTATTGTAAAACTTTATGCTTAATTAATAGCACATATACATCTATCCAGAGGCAGATATACGCTATAAAGTAGCGGATATACATAAGTTATGTGTAACTTTTTTAGAACTCATTTACAACTATGGAAATTAAAAAAATTGTCGTTCTGATATTATTATTTTGCGGAAATTTTGCTTTTTCTCAGAATAGGAAAAGTGAAATTATTGATTATCTTAAAAAAGAAATGACGGAACAACAAATTCCAGGCTGTCAATTAGTGGTAATTAAGGATAATAAAGTTTTATTTTCTGAAGCACTTGGAATTGCAAATGTTCCATTTTCGATTCCTACCAAAACAAATACAATCTTCTCAATAAATTCAATAGCCAAAGTTTTTACTTCAGTTGCTATAATACAGTTAGAAGAGCAAAATAAACTCAGCATCAATGACCCTATTTCAAAATATATTGATTCCATTCCTGAAACTTGGAAAAAAATTACGCTCAAACAATTACTAAGTCATACCTCAGGACTTCCTGACATTGAGGATGAAAAAGGATTAATTGGAAATATGGGGCAGGATTCTGCATGGGTAAAAGTCAAAAAACTTCCTCTACAATCCGAAGCTGGAGAAAAATTCTATTACAACGCTACTAATTATTACATATTACAACGAATTATTGAAAAATGCAGTCTAAACAAATTTGAAGATTTTGTTCGTAAAAATCAATTTGATGTAATTGGAATGAAGCAGATATATTATGGAAATTCCTATGACGTTATTAAAAATAAATGTCCAACTTATTCCTATTACCAGCAAGATAAAGCAACTAATGAATATATAAAAGGAACCAAATTACGGGAAACATATGAAGAATTCCCATCAAAAATGATAACCGATGCTGGTGCTTTTACAACAGCAGAAGAAATGGCAAAATGGATAATTGGTTTACTATCAGGTAAATTCTTAAAAAACAACAAGAAAATGGACACCATTTGGGAGCCAGTAAAATTAAACAACGGAACATATGACGGCTTTGGAGGTCTTTTAAATGCTTACGCTTTGGGTTGGCCAGTTATAAACAGACAAAATCATCCTGCGGTTGCCCCGCTTGGTGGAGGCAGAGCTGCGTTTGCTATTTATCCAAAAGATAATCTCACAATTATTCTTTTTACGAATTTAACAGGTACAATACCGAATGAAATAATTGAAAAAATAGGAAAGTTTTATATTCCAAATCTTGGTAACTAATCATTTGAAGTAAAATATTTAATCATAAATTTGACTGAATTAAGGAAAATTAAAAAACAGCTGCATAATAAGGTTTGCCAAAATAAGGACAGAAATGCTAAATTTGAATATATCCCTAAATTCATCATCTTGACAGCTTAATGTTATTGACAAAAAAAAATAGAAATTGACTGCACAGCCCATCATCGAATATTTTAAAAATTATCTTCCGTTAAATAAAGAAGAAAGTTTATTATTAGATAAGAGGACAACACAGCGACAAATCAAGCGCAGACAAATGATTTTGCAAGAAAACTTTGTTTGCAAACATTATACTTTTGTAGTTAAGGGCTGTTTTAAAATGTATAGCATCGATGAAAAAGGCTCTGAACACAACATTAGTTTTGCGGTAGAAAATGAATGGATAGCAGATTTAGGGAGTTTCTATTCAGAAAAACCAAGCAAACTGTTTATTGAAGCAATTGAACCTTCTTTAATCCTGCAAATTGAAAAACAAGACTTGCTTTACTTATTCGTTAATGTGCCGAAGTTTGATCGAAATTTCAGGGTTATCATTGAGGAAAAATTTATAGAGCTTCAAAATCGTTTACTACAAAATATTAGCTCAAATGCAAATCGACGCTACTTCGATTTTTTGGAACAATATCCACAACTTGCACTAAGATTGCCTAATACCCAAATAGCTTCTTATCTTGGCATTACACCTGAATTTCTTAGTAAAATTCGTAATGAAACACGTATTAAATAGTTTTTACTCTTAATCTATATTAAGACAATTTCTTAAGATTGTTCATTGGTTCACTACAAATTGCTATTGTATATTTACATTATAAATTTTAAAAATAAAAAAATGACAAATCATAAAAAATTCTTTGAGCAATTTGTTGAATTTATAAATACTGCTGATGAAAATTTAGCACAACAGCTTATTAATCCCACGGCAAAATTTTATGTACCAGGTCAAACAGAACCTCTTATTGGTCCAACAGGATATTTGGCAACTATTTGGATGATGCGTGAAGGATTTCCTGATATCCAGTGGCATTTAGAAGAAATAATTTCAGAAAACGATAAATCTGCTATTCGTTTTACAATGACTGGTACACATAAAGGAACTTTTTTTGGAGTCCCTCCAACTGGAAATAGTATTAAAGTACAAGCTACTAATTTTTATCGTCTTACGGATAATCAGATTACAGAAGAATACGGACAACCTGATTTATTAGCATTATTGCAACAAATTGGAGCAGTACCTACAAATTAAAAAATAATATTCTGGTGAAATGACAGATAATAGGCATAGGGTTCAAAAATAAGCCTATAATTAAAAGGAGTTTATCGTTATGATGGAAAGACACAGTTGTGGACTTTAAAAATAAAGAGGGTCAGAGGTAATATTATATGTCATTTTAAGAACTACAAAACAATGGACAGATATACAGAAACATTTGAAACCTGGAACAAAATTGCTGCACTATATCAAGACAAGTTTATGGACTTGAACTTATATAATGACACTTATGATTACATATGTAGTTCACTTGATAAAGCAAATCCAAAAATTTTGGAAATCGGTTGTGGGCCCGGAAATATTACAAAGTATCTATTATCAAAAAGACCAGACTTTGATGTTTTCGGGATTGATATCGCACCAAATATGATAGAACTTGCAAGTAAAAGCAATCCAATAGCAAGTTTCGCTGTAATGGACAGTAGACAAATTGACCAGATCAAAACAAAATATGACGGAATAATTTGTGGCTTTTGTCTGCCGTATTTATCTCCGTCAGACAGTCAAAAACTCATCAGTGACTGTTATAATCTATTGAATAAAAATGGATTGATTTATATGAGTTTTGTAGAAGGTGACCCAAATAAATCAGGCTTTCAGGTTGGGAGTAGTGGTGATAGGATTTACTTCTATTTTTATAGTTTAGACGACTTAAAAATGCAATTTGTTTCAAATCAATTTGAAGAACTTCAAATATTCAAAGTAGAATATAAAAAATCAGAAACCGAAATTGACATTCATACCATATTAACCGCGAAGAAGAAGACGTAATCTATTTGTTTAATTTAAATAAGTCAGAAAATACTTCCATCCGACTGACAGATCCAACAGGTAGACTCAATGCACGACACCCAAAATTCTTCCCTAATGGTAGTCGACTAATTTTTAGCGCACTACATCCGGGACAGATTCATTGTTCTATTGTCTGGATTGACATTTCCGAATACTTATAACATTTTTCAATTCAATATTATTTAAAATTTTTGATTTTTTTTTACAATATACTTGCAAATACAAAATCTAGCTGTATATTTGCAGTCGCAATCATAAACGATAGCAACCTAGTAAAATAGGGCGATTAGCTCAGCTGGTTCAGAGCACCTCGTTTACACCGAGGGGGTCGGGGGTTCGAACCCCTCATCG
>NZ_FZNL01000031.1 GCF_900187965.1 Flavobacterium sp. ov086
AAAACTATTTTTCCTGTATCTTCATTAAGCCATCTTCTTCGGGTGATATGAAGATATACCTGATGCCCGCGGATAGGAAAATCCTGAACCTTTATCTCTTCAAAGAATCCTTTTGAGCTTAATTTTGATTCTCTATGCTCTTTAGGTATAGAATTAATTTCTTTTAAATACAGATGCAGAGTTTCGTCTTCCTTTTTATAAGAAGTAAGTTCAAAGTAATCTACTATTATCTCAGGCAATAATAACTTAAGAAGGTCAATAAAAGAATCTTGCATTAGGGGGAATTTTAAAATACAAATATCTAGGTTTTAATATTTCCCCACAACAATATGTCTTGATCCGAATAAGTTCAGGTAAAAAATCTATTTTATAATTCAATCAACAGAACAAAATAAATGATTTTTTTGCAGTTTTATAGATATCAAGCTTAATATATCGACATCTCCTTTTTGTTAAAAACCTTAATTTAACATTTTAAAGTCCTGAAATATAATCTAGTATCTCATAGCGTTTATAAATTTGCAACTCCAAAATTTTAAATTTAATGCAATGAATGATACTAATATTCAAGATTCTTTACTGGTAAAAAAATATATAGAAGGTGACGAATCAGCGCTAGCGAAATTAATTAAAAGACATGAATCCAGAATATACGGATTTATATATTCTAAGATTAAGGATAAAGATATTTCAAATGATATTTTTCAAGATACATTTGTTAAGGTAATTAAAATACTTAAATATAAAAGCAATTTATACAAAGAAGAAGAAAGATTCCTTTATTGGGTTTTACGTATTTCTCACAATTTAATTGCCGATCATTTTCGAAAAACAAAAAAAATGCGAATGCGCAGGGACACAGAAGAATTTCCCATTTTTTCTCTAATGTCTGACAACTCTTTAAACATTGAAAGTAAAATAATTATAAGCCAGCTTGAAATTGATTTAAAAAAACTGATTGCAGAACTGAGTGATGATCAAAAAGAGATATTGACAATGCGAATATACCAAAACATGAGTTTTAAAGAAATATCTGAGGAAAAAGAAATTAATATAAACACCGCATTGGGAAGAATGCGTTATGCACTAAATAATTTGAGAAAAATTATAGAAAAAAACCAAATTAGTTTAGCTGAATAGTTTGATTATTGATAAATCCAATCAAAAGATTAACTATTGTGATAAAACGTGGAAGGATAAAAACAGTAAAATAAAATCGTTTTTTTTCTGTAGTAAACGAAAACAGTGTGCGTAAGTCTTATTTAATTCATTTTATAGTTTTAATGTTTATCTATTTAAAAAATAGTCATTTTTTATCTATTTTTTTTTAAAATCACAAAAAAACTCCTTAATCTCTTAAGGAGTTTTTGTTACATGAGTTTTTGTTATTTAAAAAACTCATCATAACGTTCTTTTTTTGATTCTTGATACGTTACAATATATATATCCAGAAAACCACTTTGTTTTAAAAATTGCATTGGATCTTTTATATTTAGTATTTCTTCAATCGCTTTTTGCTTGTCTTTTTGTTTGTTGAAATAAGATTCTATTATTTTATAACCAATCCAATATCCTAGATCATTTGGTCTGTCATCTTTTTTGGAAGTTCCGTATAACCAATCCTGATAATCAGCATTTTTTAATCTCCTTACAAATTCCTGACATAATTTATCCTTGTTTTGGTCTCCATATTTATATAAAAACTGATTTATTGATTCTCCCGAAATAAGTTCACCAACAAAGTCGGCGCCTCCTTCAAGCAAACACCATTTCAGCAACATATCTTTGCCTATTATATTTTGTTGATAATGTATAAGTTCGTGTGCTATTAAACCAGAAACACCATCCAGATTTTTAAGCATTTCAATTCCAACAATAATTCCCTCAGGAGATGAAGTTCCTCCAGAATTAAATCTTCCGTAAACAAAATAAATAGGAGGGAATTTAGCCTTTGGATACCAATACTTTAATGCACTATAAATTGCTCTTACTCTCTTTTCCTTAGAAGAAATATTGTCCAAAACATTTCTTGAAAGTTCATAATCAGCTTTTCTTTTCTTCACAACTATATAAAGAGAATCTGCATTGATTATTCTATTTTCAGTAAACCCTTTAACCCCCGGAGAACCTTTTTGCATGTATTCAATAAATGGATTTTGTTTTGATTTATCCATTTTGTCAAATGCTTCCCAAAAGTTTTTTGAGTCTTTGGTTTCAAAAACCGCATCATAAGGATTGTCTGAGAAATTACTTTGTCCAAAAAGAAAGTTGGAGAAAACAATGAAAAGTGTTGTAAGGGTAAGGTTTAACTTCATATTAGATGATTTTCAAAGCTTTTTTATGGAATATCTCACAATGTATTACGGCTTGTTGTTATTCCTTTAACGTTAAATTTCTTAAATTAATACTTCCACAAGGAATTTCTTTATCATTGATTTTATAAAAAAGATTTTGTTCTTTTAGATTAAATCCGGTTCGTAACGTACCATGTGCTCCATCAATAGGAGAGAGCAATACCACATAAAAACCCGTCGATTCTTTTGGTTTGACAGCTCTTTTGAACGAAGACGATTTTTGAATATCATTATCTAAAATACAGCATAAACATATACTTCACCATTAGTATCAGTATATTTCGTTCCCCCTCTGGGAAAGCTATTTTGTATTACTAAACTTGTACCAATAGAATCAGTATACTCATATTTGGTATAAATCAAAGATTTCTGATTTTGAGCTTTTTTTTGACGAATCTAACTTCACTTTATCAAAAGTACCACACTTTGATTTACTGCGTTGCTCACATGAAAAAAGTACTATTACTGTTATAATTAATATTGAAATACTTTTTCTCCTCTTTTTTAAGCTTGTATGCAAATCACTTTTACTTACTTTATATATTTTTTCTCCATCTCAAAATAAATTTACTAAGAAGCCAAATAGGTTTAAGTTGTAAATCTAAATAAAATAAGATTTGGATTATTTTCGATTGCATTGTCAAATTTCTTAAAATTTAATTTCTGAAGAAGTTTAATTGAGCTTTGATTATCTTTATGTGTCTGTGCATCTATCGTTTTTATACCATGTGTTTTAATTGCGTATTCTAAAACCTTATTAACAGCTTCGATCATAATTCCCTGACCTTGATATTGGGTAAGAAGTTCATATCCAATTTCGCATTTTCTGGAATCTTTTAAAAAGTCAAATAGACAAACTGTACCAATTAGGTTATCCTCGTCAGTTTTTGTAATTGCCCAATAAAAAAACTCATCACTTTCATTTTCGATTAAACTGTTGATGAAATTTAGTGCATCTTCTAATGTTTTGCTTGGTTTCCTGTCAAGAAATTTATTTATTTCTATGTCCGAACGCAATTGCAATATTTCATCGGAATCATTTTTTGAAAGTTTCCGAAGTGTAAGCCTTTCGGTAATCAATATTGGGAAGGTTTGCATATTCTTGTTTATTTTATTTTATGACGACTTGAGCAACTAGTTGCTTTTTCTTCAAACGAATATAAGAATATTTAAGTAGCAATCTTTAACTTGACTGAAACTGACATAAAGTGATTTCTTAGAGCGATTTTATTAAGATTTTCTTCAAATCACACCTAAAATGGTTTGCAAACTAGCTTACTCGGAATTTTTTACATCATTTATTTTGCCAGGTGATTTCATTATTTTCATGAAACATAGGGCAAAGAATTTTTACAATTTCACTTTTGTCATTAATCACGTACCAATCAGGACTATTAATTAAGTCAAGAAAATCATTTGCCTCCTCACACATCTTATCATAATTGTCATCATCTCCTTCATCCAAATATTTACTGGCTTTAACTGAATTTTCAATAAGGTTTAATAGACGTCTATTTTCAGAAGTCTCAATCAAAAAAGCAGGATTAAACAAAATATCTCCATAACTTCTCATTTCCCAATTAGTTTCAATCAGCGAACCAATATTATTATTTTTCCAGTAGAGCTCGTATTTTTTCATTTCTATTAATTTAACCGTCTTCTTTACCTACTTATTTATAACGTTACTTTAGCAAATAGTGGTTTTCTTCAAGCTAATATAAGAATATTAAAGTAGCAATCTTTAACTTGATTGAAATGATTTCTTGGACTTTTTTTATTGATTTTTTTTCAAATAGCACTAAAATAGTTTGCAAACAAGCTAAATATAAACCACAAAAAACTCCTTAATTTCTTAAGGAGTTCTTTTATATTTAAACTAAACTATTGAGCATCCCAAGCTGCGCTGGCATAATAAATAGAACTTGTTACCGGAGCTTTCCAATATTCCTGACTACCACCACGGAAGGTGTGCAAACTTACAGCATTAACATTTCGCTTAGAATCGTTAGTCACCCAACGAATTGTTTGATTCAATATCTCTGTACCATTTACATAATATTTGACATATCCGTCAGTATTTGAACCTGTATTTAACTTAACAGATATCTGACAGTTATAGGTAACTCCTTCTTGTATATAGTATTTTTTTCCAAAATCATTACCAAATTGTCCAGGTTGATCTTTATAATAAACGTATGGCTGAAGATAAGCTCCGCTTCCTTTAGCACTATTTGATCCATTTGGACAATACCACATAAATCGGGCACTACCGCCATTACCATCCCATCCTGGGTCGCCACCGGTATTTTGATCACCAATTAAGATGCCGTATCCGCATTTACCGCCTCTGCTCCAATAAAACCCAGAATTAAATTTCATCTGAAACCAAACCGTGTAAACGCCCTCTGACCAAACTCCATACGACGTACATAAACCACCAGGACACGATAATGTATTTGTTTGCAATGTGATCGTTCTGGCTCCGGTACCACCTCCTAACGCAGCTGCTGCTGAGGCAGTGGTCTTGTTCGTATTTTGCGATGCATCTTTCTTAGTACTTTGCAATACGTCTTTGCTGGCACTTTGCGGTTCATTTAAATCTTGTTCCTTTTCACAGGAATTAAATACTAATGCCGTAATAAACAGTAAACTTGCTAATTTTAAGATTTTTTTCATTTTTTAATGGTTAAGAGTTAGTAAATAATTAATAATCAGCAAATAATATTTATATTATTTGAAACTGACACTACAAAGTTGATTAATAACAATTAACACAGGGGGTAATAATGTACGTTTTTAGGCACAAAAAAATACAGTTTGTATATTTTTAAGATTTGAAAAACTCGTTTAATAACAAATAGGATCCAGTAAATTAAAATTGTACTTAAGAATTTAACTGCAATTGTTTTTATATTAGCATAAAATAAAAATGATAATTCATCCGATTCATTCATCCAAATCAGGATAACTAAAGATAATTTTTATCAAACTTTCACACTAGTTGAAACTTATATTAAAGAAGAGAACAAATGAGAATATTACTATTATTGACAATTGTTGTATTAACTTTTAGTTGTACTAAAAAGGATAAAACAAATATTGTCAAGAATATCCGTTTACAGAATCTGCCTAAAAGGCGAGAGGTAAAAATAGCTGCATTAAATGATAATGTCCATTATCTGGGATTTGCAAATAAATTTTATTTCTCAAATAAAAATGAAGCTTACATAGAGCTTTACTTCAATAAAGACGAAATTAATACAGAAGAGTATTATAAATTAGAAAAACTAACAGATTCATTGATTTATCAAGACGATGAGAACAGTAGGAGCAGGTTTCCGGCGAGCTTATCAGCAAAGCATTTTGATTTAAAAGGACTTTCAAAACTTGCAATCTATGACGACAATAATCAATTTGTTTGCAACGCAAATTTTGTTCGTGTAGAATATCTAAATCAAGATATTTCACCCTGTTTTATTGCTGTTTACAAGACTGATAAAAAAATCAAATCAGAAAATTGCTATGCTATTAGTAATTATGAAAAAAACCTTGAAACTGTAAATTATAAAATATCAAATGATACTATATTAACTCAAAAAATACTCACTAAACTTAATGTACCTAAATCTTATAACGGACTTGAGAACAATGGGACACATATTTTATTTGCTAAGGATAGTATCATATCAGTAGTTAATTCAGAGAATTCTGCTTACATAGTTTTGCTTAAAGGTGAAGAATTTAAAGTTCTGTATAAAAGCCCTGAACCCGCGAATATTAATAATTTAACGGTTGTACCAATAATGAAAAACAAGCTTCCTTATCTATTAGCAAGAAATTCAAAACCTGATACTGATATATTATGGGATAATGTATTGTACTACGACGGAACGAAATATACTAATGCCAAACGACAAAGAATAGAATAATTTATAACATAAAACCACTTCAAAAAAAGACTCCTTAGAAAATTAAGGAGTCTTTTTTTATCGAAAATTAAATGAATTAGGCTCATTATGTTCGACCTTTAATAAATTCTTATCTTTAATAAATTGCATCCACTCAGTCGCTCTATCTTTTGAAGAACAGGCATAAATTCTACTTGAATTACATAATTTTTTAGGATAACCTAAAGTTGTTTTATATTGTATCTCGAGAAGCTTTATTAGAGCGTACACTTCATTATTTCTTATTCCACCGCCTCCGCCAACGAAAGCAGTAGCTACATCATATTTCAACAATTCATATATCTTGTCATAGTTTAAAGAATTATCTTCATTCAAATAATCTATTCCTGATTGATTAAGATAATAAGAATAAAAATCATACTCGGAATATTTAGTATACATTTTGATAAATTCGAGCCTCTCATTTAGATCATCAAAATTTTTTATCCAAAAAAAGCCAAAATCGTCTTTTAAAAAGGAATATTTATATTTCCATTTTGTTTTAAATTTCACGTTTTCAATTAATTCCAATGCTTTTCCAATTTGATTATAATTGATCTTACTCAGTAAGTCAATTACCTTATCTTCATACTTTTCTATTGTATCATTCTTTATATTTGAAAAATTTCCTTCTAAATCGAATATTAAAAAATCTTTATTTCCCTCAAATTCTTTCTTTAAAATTTCAGGTTTTATATACGGAATCGTATAATTGTTTTTCACATATTCTCTTTGTTGATTTATGCCTGGATCTGTTTTTTCTAGTTTATTTAATTGGATAATTGTATAATCATTTGAATTTTCAAATTTCCTTAAGTAATTATTACAAATACCAATTATTCCCAACCTTTGAAAAAACAAGGTTTTCTTAATATATAATTTTAAATATTCTTTATTATTTAATAATTCATTCCAATTTTTCGAGTAAAAAACGTCTAAAATCCTTCCTGCTGAATGGGTAAGTTCCCAGTCTTTTTCATCTAATAAACATTGATATTCAAATGCAGTTATTTGATCTAATGTCAAATTCTCTATTAGTTTATTTTCGAATTTTCTTCTGTCTTTAAATGTAAGTTTTGTTTTTAGTAATTCAATATTCATTTTAAGCTCAGGTGAGCTTTCTAAATCAATGTTATTACTTTTGCAATAATCAGTTAACAACACTAATTGTTTTAAAAATCTAAAAGGAAACGTAGGAAGAGAATAATTAACCTTAATATCTGATTTCTCATATTCGCTAGCAATATTGACAACATTTTCTACATTGCAATTTGTTAATTGTTTGAAAGCATATTCCGCAATCGAATCATTTTTATTGCTTAGCAATTCGAAAAGCAATGTTTCTTTGTTCAATTGATTAACCGAAGTTTTTTTATTTTCAAAAATTGTTTTTTTATCATTCCATTTGTAATATTTATAATTATTTAAAAAATAAATTAATAAATTTAAAGAAGCTTTGGGATAAAATTCTTTCTCAATAAACCACGTTAGATGATTTTTTTCATCTTCTGTTGCTATTTCTGTTCCTGTTAATAGTCTAATTAAATCGATGTATTCTAACTGATCAGGAAATTTTTTATCAAATCGATATCTTACTTTATATAATTCTGACGCTATAAGTAAAAGTGCTTTCGGATTTTTTTCTTTTATAAGTAAGTTTATTTTATTTGATTTAACCCAATTTAGATTTAATAATGAATCCTTTTTTAGTATCAATTCTTGTTTTTTGACTTTAGAAATTTCTCTAATTTCAAATTTTACGGTTCTTTTTTCTAAAGGAGTCAAAAAAAATGCTTCAGCATAATTAGAAAATGAAATTTGATCTAAATTTTGATCTAAAAAAACTTTAAACTCATTTGCGGTTGTATTATCTGAAAATGAAACTTCACTATCAAGGAAGATGCAATTTTCTTCCAGAATTCCTTTTGCAACTACTGATTCAGTTGTATTTATGACATGATAACCTAAAAATACCGTCATTTTATTCTTACTATCAAAATAAGGAACCATGTCAAGTAGTGCTTTTTTATTTCCAAGAATTAATTCTTTTTCTATTTTATAAATACGACTTTCATCTCTTTGTATAAAATCACTTCCTTGTTGTGCAAACAAATTTATATTTGACAAAAGGCCTGTGAAAAAGAGGAACGTTAATTTTAATATACGTAATAGCGGCATTTTTTCTTTTTTAATAGTTATTCATTCCGAATTTAATTATCTAAATACTCGTTTCCGTTTAAATCCAGCCATCCTTTTTGTCCGTTTGGGAATTCAAAACGGGCAAAATTCTCTTGAAAATCTTCTAATATCTTATACTTTGGTTCTTTGTTTATGGGAAAATAACCAACCAAACTATTTTTCTTAATCTTGAAAAGTCCCTTATAATTAATCCCCTCTACCGATTCTAAATCTACCGGAAGATTCCTGACATTGTAGTAGGCTAAGTTTTCTGAATTTTTTAAAGGAAGTAAGAAATTTAAATTATAAATATTATACTTGCCGCTTTTCATTTTGCAATACACATAAAAATCATTTTGCCCCCCCCTTGCACTTTTAAACTTATCATTATTTGAGTTCGAATGAAAATATATCGCTTGTATACCAAGATCGTCTTTTAATGCAATTTTTTGATTAGGATCTACATATTGTTCTGCCATAATCGTGTTTTCATCTGAATACACATAAAACCTATCATTTTCTTTTGTCAAAAATATATTGGTAAGCCAATCAGATTCTAAATTGTCCTGACAAACAAAGCTATAGTGTGCAATTTCATCCTGATTCCCACTAATATCAATAGTTCTAAGTTCGTTTCCTTTTATTATTTGCGCTGTATAGTTATATCGATGCTCAATTATTGCTTTTACATTCTCAAAGTCAAACTTTTTGAAAGTAGGATTATATAGGTCTATAAAACCCTTTTTATAGCAAACTATAAACCTGTTAATTTTTATAGAATCATATTCCTTTTTAAAAACGGGTTGTTTTAAACTGTTTATAATTCTAACCTTTTTATTTTTTAAGGTATCAATTTTGTAAAACTCACTATCAAAACCAACTTTATCATAAAACGCATATAATTGCCAGGCATTTACTTTAATTTCTTCGGTAATAATCTTTTGATAATCAAAGGACTTTACTTCACTATAATCTTTATCTAGAAACGGAACCCAAATCATCATTTTATTTTTTATGGGAATTAAAAAACTATTCTCAAAATTTGAAAACGAACATGTAATTTTTTGATTATTACCTAAATCAAGAATGTAATAAGTAAAGCAAGTATTTAAACCAACAGGATAAGCAGTATATTCGAATTTTCTAGCTTTACAAAAAAGAGCAAAATATTCGTTATTAAATTGAAAAAACTCATAATTAATTCCTCCTTTTTCGAGAAGAAACTTCTTGTTTTTCAAATCTTTAAAATCATAATTCACAATTTGATTTGGAAAAATATTGTTTGGATTTTTTAATAACTCAGAAAATTTTAAAAATGAAACTTCGTCTAATTCCTTCCTGAAACCAGTTCCTTTTTTATCTGAATCAATATAAATTTTATAAGAATAATATTTATCCTCTTTCTGGATAACAACGCCAAGATTTGGGTTTATAAAAACAGCTTTTCCTTCAGTAAGTTTAAATACTTTTTGTCCAAAACAAAATTGAACCAATAGAACAAAGACGAAAAATGTTTTTCCTGAGTATTTTATATTCATCAATAATTAAACTTTAAATGGAGAAAGATACATTTTATAACATCTAATAACTATTCTTTTACCGTTAGTTATATGATGCTATTTTATATAATGATGACTATATAATTCAAAAGGTTGGGAGCGCAACGAAAAATAAATTTTCTAAAAAAAACAAGGAAACAATATACTATCAATCTTGTTTATATCTGGTTTTTACATATTGCTCTAACAATCTATTAAACCTGAGGTCTTCTCCAATAGCATAATTAGTTGGCAATCCAAATTTGATCTTGAAATCTATTTTAGGATAGGTATAAATTTGATCGCATCCTATAGAAGAAAACATGTTCCAAAACCAAAATCCGTAAATTCTTTTATTATTTAGAACCATTACAACGGGTAATCCGCTAAGTTGAATTGTTGTTTTCTTTATTTTTTGTTTTCCGGAATCGTTAAGAGTGATTTGTTGATTATCCCAATTAAAGCTTTCGAAATCACTTTCCTCTAAAATGGGCTTTTTAGACAATTCCACCAAATTTACATCAAAACACTTTGTGCAATTCTGAAAGGAACTTTCAAAACTTCCTTTCACACCATATATTTTAAGACCTGATTGATTTGGACCAATCGAGTATCCAAACGTAATAAATGAAAAAAAGATTATTATTAAATATTTCATGTTCTTAAATTCCTGTTTTTCTAATTGATCTAAGATGTTCCCTGTAAACAATTAAAAACTCTGTGATCCTTATTTCAATTCCATTCCATATCGAATCGCAGCTTCAAGTATGTCTATATTAATATCTTTTAGTGTTTTAAATTTGATGCAATATCCTGTAACGCTTGCCTTGCCAATATTTTTTCCAAATGTTTGAGTTAAAAATGTCTTGTCCTCAATACCGAGAATGTAAACGGAGATTCCAGTTGTATTTGCGCTCACACCAATACGAAAAAATTCTTTGATTTTTCCATCAGCGTATTTTAAAACCTGAAATCCATAACCAATAGTAGGGTTACTAACAGTTTTATTTTGGCCGTTTTTACCATCATCATACCATAATTTACATTCCGGACCCACGCGAAGTACAAGTTCGTGTAATTCTTGCATCTCATTGCGTTTTGGCTCAGGCTGACTGGCAATATATTCTTTAATTTGATCTTGTACCATTATTATTTAACTAATAAAACAATAATATTCGGAAATATAAATATTTACTTCAGATTGCGTTCCTTCAGAAGATTTTCCAATTCTACTTTATTGTATTTGGAGTTGTTACTCAATTTGTAAGCAAAAAACAAAGGAATTAAAGTCAAAAATCCTAAAGTATTTTTCACAACACTATAAAACACAACCCCTAGTAAAAATCCAATTAATAAAGCATTAATCATAGAAGTTGATTTCATTTTTTTTGCTTCTTGCAACAACTCTTGATCCGTTAATTGTGATAATTCTTTTTTTTCCATCTCGTTATGTTGATATTTAATTTTATTCTTTTGCTGGTATACAATAAATATCTTTATCGGCTTAATTTAAACTTACAGCCCTTGTTTTCTTATTTTGATAGTAATTTTTTTATTTCCGCAGCAATATTATCTAAATTACCCGGAGCATTTCCGGTCGCAACAAACTTTACAACTCCATCTTTGTCTATTAAAAAATTCTTCGGAATTGAATTCATTCCATACTCATTCCATATTTTTTCATTTGGATCAATTCCAAAATTAAAGTCAATTCCGTCCTTTCTTAGTTTCTCTACTTTAGTCAGTACTTTTTCCTGACTTTCTCCTATTGAAATTGCTAAAAACACAAAATCATTTTCTTTATTGGGTTCAATAATTTTTGATGGTATATCGTAGAACTCCATTAAGCAAGGCGCACACCAGGTTGCCCAAAAATTGATAAGAACAACTTTGCCTTTTAAATCAGAAAGTTTTACTTCCTTACCATCTACAAGCTTTAAAGTAAAATCTTTGGCTACATCATTTACTTTTAAAATATATTGTTCCGGTTTTACAGTGTTTTCACTTACTATGGGTAGAACCTGAGTACTATTTTTTTTGTCTATTTCTTTTTTTTCTTCTTCGGTATAAATCCCTATTGTCATTATAAATTCCTTGTCACCAATTTTATCTCCAAACTTATTGGCTAATTCATCTCTTTCTTTTTGCGAGACTCCCTTATTCATTGATTTAATATAACCTGTAGCCCCGTATTCTTCAAGTTTTTCTCTTGTAGAGATTTCATTATTAATTATAATTGTGTACTGAGGTTTATTGCCAATTTTTACTTGTGCATAAAAGGACTCGGCAATTATTAAAACTGCCAAAAGAAATAAGTTTTTCATGTTTTTTTGATTGATTAATTGATGATTATTTTGTTTAATAGTTAATATAAGAGAATTCTAACTGATGAAATTAAAATTACTATTAGCGAATATAAGAAATATCTTTATTTAAGCACTGTAAAAATCAACTTGTTAGAAAGACTTATTGGCTTTTTATAATTTCTTTTATTTCGTTTACTATTAATTTTGATCCTATAGGAGACCAATGTGTATCATCAAAAAAGTACAGATCTTTTTGACTTTTCAACTTTTGAGATAATATTTCTTTTGAATCAATGTAAATATAATTTTTACTTAATTTTTCAAAATTCTCAAAGAAGACAGGTTTTGTTAAGTTTTTTTTATCAACTATATAATCATAATACATATCATATTTATTTGGTGAGGGCAATACGATCAGTTTTATGTTTTTTTGTTTAAGCTTTCCAGATATAATATTTAAAATATCATTTAGTTTTTTCGAATTTTCAGGTAAATTATTTTTTTTGATTTTTACGAGATCCTGATAATAAAAAAACAACTTATCCGAATGATTACTAAATAAAGATTTTGTGTTTAATTGAACATTGTAAACAAATTTATTTGACAAGTAATTCTTTCGAAGAAAAAAATCAGCAGACGATAACGGAAATTTTAAAGTTGCACTAGAAAAGAATTCATATTTATAATCTTCTTGTTTTGGCATGTGATTATAAACCAAAGTATCTATTTGATTACAGTTCATTTGACTATTAAAATCAATATTCTCGGTATTATCTATAATATAACGCTCAACGTTTTGCAGTATAACGTAGTCTATTTTGTATTTATAGAAAAAATCCCCGTTAATTAAATTAATTAAGGTTTGAATTTGATTCTCTGATATAAATCTATCTACATGAAGAACACTAAAATCATCTGCAAGTATATTTTTATATCCTATACCGTATTGTTCTGAAAATGAATCTCCCACAGTAAGAACTTTAAAATTTCTATGCGAAGATTTTGATAATAATTCAAATTTTTCAGTCTTATTAAAATCAAAAGCTTTCCTGTAATCTTCAAAAATATTTGGTATATATCCCAGTCGCAATAAATCAGGACTCTCTTTTGTACTATAAAACAAATATGTAATACAATATAATGCCAAAAAAGGGACGATAAACATTAGAGTTTTGAAAACCAATTTTCTCATAGTTTAGAATTGAAAATAAATAAATTGAGATTCTTTGCCTCCAAACCAAAATATTGCAATAATAATGGCATAATACATTGCATATCTAAACCTTCTTTTCCATTTTAAACCCAAAGAAGCGATTGCATATTCTCTTTCTCTCCCAAACCATTCTATAAGTACAAATATTAATAATAAAAGAAACAAAAACGTTGGTCTTATTGTAGGAACGGAGAATAAGGATCTCGAGAATATTTTAGAAATGTAATCAATTGCATGATCTATGTTTTCGGCTCTGAAAAAAATCCAGGCAAAAACCGTCAGAGTAAAAGTAATTCCAATCGAAAATAAATCTTTTAAACTTGGCAGATGTCTTCCTTTGGCAACAATCTCAAGATTATTTCTATTCGAATTTAATAGTATTGAAGGCATAATATATAAAGCATTTAGAGCACCCCAAACGATAAATGTCCAATTTGCTCCATGCCACAATCCACTTACAATAAAAATAATAAAAACGTTTCTTACCTTCATCCATGTGCTTCCTTTACTTCCTCCAAGAGGGATATAAAGGTAATCTCTAAACCAGGAGGAAAGTGATATATGCCAACGTCTCCAAAATTCGGCTATATCTCTTGAGAAATATGGAAATGCAAAGTTTCTTAACAACTCAATTCCAAACAGACGGGCTGTTCCCAGAGCAATATCTGAATAGCCGGAGAAATCACCGTAAATTTGGAAAGTAAAAAATACAGCCCCCAATACAAGATCGCTTCCTGAATATCCTGCCGAACCATTAAAAATCTGATTAGCATATTCTGCACATTGATCTGCAATTACAATTTTCTTGAATAAACCCCATAAAATTTGCCTTAAACCATCTACTGCTTTTATATAATCAAAAGTTCTCTTCTCTTTAATTTGAGGCAAAAGATGCGTTGCACGTTCTATTGGTCCCGCAACTAACAATGGAAAAAAACTAACAAAGAGCGAATAATCAATAAAATTTTTCTCTGCTTTTATTCTGTCTTTATAAATGTCAATAACATACGATAAACCATGAAATGTATAAAATGAAATACCAACTGGTAAAATAATTTTTAATGTCCACACATTAAAACTTAAGCCAATTGTATTTAAAACACTAGAAAAAGATTCTATAAAGAAATTATAATATTTAAAAACACCCAGAAAGCCAAGATTAACAGATATACTTAACCAGAACCAGAACTTTTTTATTTTTTCATTTTTTGCATCAGACATCTTAATGCCTGTGTAATAATCTAAAAATGTCGAGAAAATTAGAAGTAATAGAAATCTCCAATCCCAACAAGCATAAAAAAAATAACTTGAAATAAGCAAAAAAATATTCTGAAGTCTTAAATTCTCTTTTGCAACATACCAGTACAATATAAAGACAATTGGTAAAAATATTACGAAGCTTAAAGAATTAAAAAGCATATTTCAGGTCTGTCTTTATTTTATTATTTGTTGGTTTGGTTATAATACCGTGTGTCTAAATTAACGATTAAATTAACTCTGAGAGCTCTGGTTTAGCCATCATTAAACATAAACAATATTGATATTTTTGGCTAATATAAAAAACATTAACCAAGTAATTCAAATACATAAAATAAATAGTAACGACAGAAAATGATTTCACACAAAGTTTCTTAAAAATCCTGCCTGAAATCATTAGTAAACAGACTCCTAAGAGTAAAAAAAAACAAGAGCCTCAAAAATCAACTGATTTCGAAGGCTCTTCGTTGTAGGAGAACACCCTATGATAATTTTCCTGATATTAACTTCTTATTTCTGAACCCTTACTAAATCTAAATCCTGAAAGTCAAAACTAAAATCAATATTTGGCGAGATACCTTTCATTTTAATCGATTGAGCTTTTCCTGTTTCATCAAGTGAAAACATAGCCAAAGCATCACAGTTCATTGCTTGATATTCCCATTTTATGGCAAAAGTATTGGCATTATAAAAAGCCATTGGTCCGTTTAATTTAGGAGAACGAAGCGATCTGAACCATAATTGTTTATCCTTTTCAAATACTTCAATTTCTCCAAACCATTTATCAGCATAAATACCTATAAAATCTTCGTTTTTTACCTTTATATTCTTTGACGCCTTAACTTTTTCCCAAACTTTTGCAGTTACATCATCACCGGTACTTTTATCCTGTTTCATCCATTCGACCATTTTATCTGTCCAGCCAAAATCGTCCAACCCCAAATAACTATCTCCAATCGTATTTCCAATTGCCGAGAAAAGCCCGCCGCCGCCACTTTCTGTATTTGTCAAGATTACAAAACCTAAGTTTTGATCCGGATACATCACAACAAGCGATAACATTCCTGGTAAACCACCTGTATGTGATACTTTTAAGTTTCCTTTTTCATCACCTAATTCCCAACCTAAACCATAACCACTAAAATGAGAATTATATCTCGGATTAGGATTAGCTTCTTCAACAGTGTGTATACGCCACATTTCACTGTAGTTTTTCTCAGAAAACAATGTTGTTTTCAAATCGGCACCATATTTTCCTTTATTCAAACGTACAATCATCCATTTTGCCATATCGGATACATTTGAGATTATTCCGCCTGCAGCACCATTTATCTGATCTCCAAAAGGCGCAATTGTTTTTATAGTTCCTGACGCAGATGAATGTGGTACGGCAATATTACTATTGTCTTTAATCAGACTCTTTCCTGCAAAACTATTATTCATTTGCAAAGGCTCGATAATTCGTTTTTGCACAAATGCCTCATAACTCATACCGCTTGTTCTGGCAATTACTTCGCCTGCAACTATATAAAGTAAATTGTCATAATCAAATTTAGTTCTAAAAGCAGAAACAGGTTTAAAATGCTGAAAACTCGTCACCACATCTTTAATGGTAAAATTTGAACCATCAGGAAAAAACATTAAATCACCAACTCCCAAACCAAGACCACTGCGATGCGTTAATAAATCCTGTATATTAAAATTCTCCGTAACATAATCATTATACATTTTAAACTCCGGAATATAATCTTTTACTTTATCTGTCCATTTCAATTTTCCTTCATCTTCTAAAATAGAAAGTGCCGCTGTTGTAAAAGCTTTACTATTTGATGCAATTTGGAAATTTGTATTTTCGTTTACTGCTTTTTTCGTTTCAATAGAAGCAACGCCATAACCCTTTTGGTGAATTATTTTTCCATCTTTGACAACGGCAATGGCTGCACCGGCAACTTTGAACTTAGTCAAAGCATCTTGCATTAATAAATCAATTTTTTCTGAAGTCAATTGTGCGAAGGCAGGAGTAGAGACTAAGCAAATAAAAAGCAATGACGTCAAAAATGATGTTCTTTTTTTCATAAATGATTGTTTTTTGATTATTCTGAGGTTTTAGGTTTTACAGATAACTTTCAATAGAAATAAAACACCATTAATTTCTCAAATTATGAGATTTTTTTTCCTAATAAATGTTTCATTTTGGCGAATATAAGAAATATCTCTTCGGTAAATAATCAATTCAACACAAGATAATTGTATAACTTATTAACATTTATTATGAGGAAAACCTCAAAATAAATCAAGAATAACTCATTAAACGTTACAGGAATTGAACTCGTTTTTTTCGACATTTAATAGAGTTCGTTTGATTATGCAAAGATTTTCAAGGAGCAAACCAATTCGTTTTTTCAAGACCAGAAGTCCCGCTTTCGCCTATATCTTTGTTCGTCCCTCTCAAAGGATACCGACTCTATCGGGGCTAAATTAGAAATATCAAATTTTCAAGCTTTGCGATCTTAAAAAGAATAAAAATACATAATCAATTTTGCGGTTAATATTGCAAACGACAACCTCGACAGGTTTTTTTAACCTGTAGGGCTTACTAAGCTAACTTAACATCCTTTAGTATAAAATCTCCATTTTTAATTTGCTTAAATAAATATAGAATAACTTATTCTCACCAAAACAATATAAAGTTCTAATATCTCGATTATAAACGGTAATTTGTTCAAATGTATAAATATCATAAGCTTCAATTCTGTCGTAGAAAACGACTAAAATTAGATTAGCATCAGACAAAAATACCTCTTCCGGAGATGAATCTTCTTTTGGATAGGAAATATTAAATTCAATTGCATTCTCAAATTCATTTTGATACAATTCTCTGATTTTAATTTCAATTTCACCAATATCTAAATATTTACAATATGCCATTCTATTTCCGCTTGGGTTAAAGGTGTGATGATCTCCAAATTCATCGATTCTATAGGAGAATATAAGCTTCGGTTTTTTAATATCATTAATTTTAAAAATATTGAAACTTCCTCTAGGAGAATTACCGTCTTTATCGAAAAAAATTAGTCCGAAAAGATTTTCATCAGGCAATGTAAATATTGAATAACTACCGTCATTAATCCACAAATAAAAAAAATCATTTTTCTCAAAAGTCTCATTAAAAAAGTCTCCCAAATCATATTCGACAAAATCATCAAGATCTAAAAAAATAAAATTATCACTTACATGATATTTCTTTAAAAGGGCGTAATTATCCCAAGGATCATGTGAGCCGTTTTCTGTTTTTTTATTAATTAATTTTCCTTCTAAATCAATTTTAAAATGGCAAATTTCGTCAGTAGAGTTTTTTAATCTGGCTTTTAAATAAATGAATTCTAAATCATCAGAGAAATAAAACTCATAAATATGGCTCAAAGAAAACGCTGTTGTTTGATTCAAATACTTGCTGTAATCAACAAAATTATTCTGTTTGAATTTGTGATCATAAATACTGAACTTCTTATATTCCAGAATAATTATTGTTTTTAAATAACTATTAAAATCGATAATTTCAACAAATAATTCCCAAGATGCATTAACTTTAAGCAGCACAAGTTTATTAGAATTCTGGATAAAATGCATCTTCAGAATATTCTCGTAAGATACTTCAATACCTTTTGTTAAATCATAAGTTACCAATTCCATATATTCTATTTTATCTCTTTCTTTAGGGAAACGTTTCTCAAACGAAAATAGAAATTCTAAATTCAATTATCTTCTTATTATTCTATAAAATAACTTACACAGGAAATAAAAAAACTCCATTAATTAAAATGGAGTTCTCGATTAAATACTATTCTAAGCTCAATTAAACTGAAACCGTTTTTCGATCTACAGGTCTAAAATACCATGATATTGCAGTTAAAACGATTAATAATACCGGCCCAAAAAGTTCTTTGGCAGCATCTCCGCTTGCTATGTGCGAGAAAATTGCCCCCGACATAGCAAAGAAAAACCCCGCATAAGCCCATTCTTTTAATAAAGGAAACTTAGGAACGAGAATTGCTATAACACCAAGAAATTTCCAAATAGCCAACAGCGTTAAAAAATAAAGCGGATATCCTAAATGAACCATCATTGTTGTTTCTTCTTTCAACTTAATAAATTGTACAATTCCCGTTGCAGTCATTCCTAATGCTAGCCAAAGTGTTGCAACCCAATAGATAATTTTATTTCTCTTAGTCATAATTAATTATTTTAGTTATTAGTAGTCGTTTTATTTATTTTAGTTTATTTACAAAATCCTGCAAGCGATTATGCGCCATATTAATGCCTTGAGCAAAAGGGAGTTTCAGCATCTGATCTCTCATTTCAACAGATTTGTAGACAATTTGCATAGTAAGTTTACTTGTTTGATCTGATACTTTTTCGAACTCTAAAAACTCCAGCTGAGCAGGAAAAGGAGTATTTTCCATTTCGAAAGTTCTGGTGATTTTTTGATTTTCAATTATTTCATGAATTACGCCATTTGCCTGAAAAACAACATTCCCTTTGGGATCTGTAGTTTCAAATTGCCAACCGCCATGTTTTACATTTTCAAGTTTTAGCACTTTTGTACCCATCCATTGTTCTACAATTTCAGATTCTACATAAGCTTTAAAAAGTAATTCCAGTGGCAAATCAAATTCTCTCGTAATTACAATTTCCTGTTTGCCATTTTCAGCAGCAATTTTTGTTTTTTGTTCCATGATTTCTATTTTTTGGGTTGATAGTTCTTCATTATGGCCTCGAGTTTATTGAATTTTTCATCCCACATTTTTCTAAAAGGCTCAATAAAATGGTCTATTTCCTTGATCTTTTCGGGATTTAAATGATAAAAAATCTCCCTGCCATTTTGTGTTTGATGTAATAATTCACATTCACTTAAAATCTGAATGTGTTTTGAAATAGTTTGTCGTGACGAACTAAAATTCTCCGCTATTGTACCTGGGGTCATGGCCTGAAGCGCGACCAAACTCAATATAGCTCTACGAGTTGGGTCAGCAATTGCCTGAAAAACATCTCTTCTAATTTCCATTGTGCAGTTATTTGACTGCAAATATAATGCAGTTATTTGACTGCGCAAATTATTTTGAAGTTTTTTTTCAGAAAATTCCCTTTTTTCTAAAAAACATTAAAAACTAAATCACTGAAATAGAGTAGAGTGGAAGCTTAATTTAATAAGTAGCATTTATCCTGATGCTTGCTTTAATTAAGGCTAATCCTTTAATAGTAGTGATGTGAAGATCTTTTGACTGGTGGTGTTTATTCTCTGACACGAGTTTTACAAATTCGTCTCCTTTTTCAGATTTCTGAATCCATTTTACCATCACAAAATCATCACCTTCATCATTAATTAGAGACAACAAATACATTTCGCCCCAATAAATGTTCTCGATTGTATTGGCAACTTTCTTGTATGCAATGATATCTCCCGATTTTAAAAGCGGATACATGCTGTCGCTGCTTACATAAACGGCACCATCGCATTTTGGTAAGCCGGGAATTGTAATTTGATCAATGACTCTTTCTAAATTTTCGTCGTTGAATAAAGTCGATGGTGATGCCTGAATATCGTAAAGAGGAATATATTGTTTTTGATATCCGTCGCCTTTGGATTCATTTAAAAAATTTTGGTCATCCGGGCTTAAATTTTCAGTATAAACATTAATTTTTGTCATACTTTGCTTCCCCGTCAACAACCAGACCGGATTGATGTCTAAACAATTGTCTATTATCTTATTTAGGATATCTTCTCCTAAATTTCCATTTCTCTTTAATTGCGTACCTAAATAGCCATTTGACAAGCCATTGTCTTTTTCAAAACGAGTTGGCTTAATCCCTTTAAAATCAAGGTATTCGTAAAATCTTTCAATTGCTTTCATAAAATATAAGAAAATATTTACTAAACCTTGTTGTTTTATAGACTATTGTTTATATATTTGTTCCCATAACAGGAACAGTCAAGGCAATGGACAAAGAAACGAAAAAGAAAAACATATACAACACAGAAATCCTTAATCGTATAAAAGAAAAATATGGTTTGTCGAAAAGATTCATCACAATGAGCCTTTCCGGAGACCGTAAAAGTGAGATGACGGACACAGTTAGAAAAGATTATAAAAAGATGGAAACGGCAATAGCGGCTCTTTTAAAAACACTATAAACCAAAGAATTCTTTACCTATAACATCGAACTGATCACAATGAGCTGGCAACACAATTAAAAACGAACTTAAACCATAATACTATGACGGTAGAAATTACATCTATTGAAAATAACAAGGAATATGAAATTAATGGAAAGTTAGTATTTATGGACCAATCCGGTAATTGGCAGTGCGATGTTGAGCTTTCGCAAATAGAAAAAACAGCTTTAAAAAGTTACACTCAATTAATTTTGAATAATCCGAGACTTACTAAACATGCTAAAGCAACTTATAGGACATAAATTAGTTTCCCTTCTTGATTTAGAAGATTAACCACTAATCTCTAAATCAAAGCCTCCAGAATCTGTGTGTGAATCTGGAGGCTATTTTTTTTAATTATCTGATGAGTCAATTTTAAAACCAAATCTTGAAAATTTAGAACGAAATGACTTGCTCAATTTTAATTTGCTCCAAAAAATATTCGTCATGTGAAACCACAACTAGTGAACCTTGATATTCATTGATTGCTTTTGTCAAAATTTCGATATTCTGAATATCCAGATTGTTTGTTGGCTCATCTAAAACAATAAGATCCGGAGATTCGTTGTTAATTGTAAGGCAACAAAGCATTAGACGCATTTTTTCGCCTCCGCTTAAAGCGGAACAAGGTTTATCCCAATCTTGCTTTGAGAACAGGAAACGATTAAGCCTCATTTTTATATCATGTTCCTCAAGTCCCGAATTGTTGAAGTATTGTGCCTGATCGTAAACTTTTAACTCATTTTGAATCAAAGAATAATCCTGATCAATATATACTGATTTGTTTTCGGCTCTGTAAACTGTTCCAATCTGCGGATCTAGTTTTCCGAGTATAATTTTAATTAAAGTCGTTTTACCCGAACCATTTGTGCCTTTTACTGCAATTCGGTTTCCGCTTGTGATTTCAATATTCAAATTCTTCTCCCAAAGAAGTTGCTCTTTGTACTTAAAATTGATTTCGTTGGTGCTAAAAAGTATTTTTCCTTTATGCAGCGCCGAATTATCAAAACCTATCTTCATTTGATCAATATCCGGAACCGAAGAACGTAATTCTCTTAATTCCTGCGAAATACCATCGATTTTTTCTGCATGGACTCCTTTCAACTTCGAACTGCTGTTTTCGGCATTATTGCGCAGCGTATTCATCATAATTCTTGCAACACCAGATTTCTCTTGTTTCTTTTTGCCTCGAGCGTCCAGTTTTTGTTGTCTTTCTAATGTTTCCCGTTCTTTCTCGCGGGCTTTTCGCAAAGCCTTTTCTTTGGCATGCAGATCCTGATTTAAAGCGTTTATTTCTATTTGTTTTTGCTCCGTATAGAAATCGTAATTTCCGCCATAAACAGCAATACCATGTTTGCTTAATTCGTAAACCGTATTTAGTGTATTTAGCAAACTTCTGTCGTGACTTACAATAAGCAAAGTGCTGGTTGTAGACGCTATAAAATCATACAATAATTTTCTCGAATCCGCATCAAGATGATTACTAGGTTCATCCATCAAAACCAGTTCCGGCTGATGGATTAAAATTCCGGCAAGAAAGATTTTTGTCTTCTGCCCACCACTTAAAGTGTTCATTTTCTGAGTCAAATCTAATACCTCTAATTTCCAGTAGCTTAAAGCATTATTACAACGCTCTTCAATTGTCCAGTCATCGTTTAGAATATTCAGATTTTCCTCGGTAACATTACCGTCCAGAATCTCTTTAAACGCATTTAGTTTATCACTAATACGCAATGCTTCAGCAATAGAAAGATCATTATATTGCCCAAAAATCTGCGGAATATAATAAGGTTCAGAATTTAATTTAAGTTCACCATTTAAAGGCTCTAATTCGCCTGCAATAATTTTGAGCAAAGTCGATTTTCCTGCGCCATTATTACCAATAAGCGCTATTTTATCGTGATTGTTTACAGTAAAACTGATGTTATCAAACAGCAATTCTTTGTTATTGTGTTTATATGAAATGTTTTGTAGAATAAGCATAATTTCTTTCTCTAAAAATGAATAAATTGAGCCACCACAATTGTGGTTACTCTCTAAATTGCCTGAAAGAAATTATTTTTCACATAAATTAATTGACTTCGTTTTTTAAGTTCTGCAAAGATATAATTTTATATGAGAGCCTGCAAAGAGTGACAAGTAAGTTTTTTTTGCCACGAATTACTTGAATTTTCTCTAATTTTTATTGGAGGACTTTTTTTTTGCCACGAATTTTCTCTAATTTTCTCTAATTTTTATTCTGATTGCACATAATAAAAAATCTGTGCGAATCTGTGTAATTCGTGGCAAACTTTTAAAGCGGTTTCACGATAAAAATTAGAGAAAATTCGTGAAATTCGTGGCAAACCTTTTTTTTTAAATCAACAAAAAAACCATATTGCTTTTGGGGACAATATGGTTTCGTTAAAATACTTTGAGTTCATAAACAGTGAACTTTTATGGTTATATTTTTGTAAGCGTAAGTTTCATTTCTTTACTGTCTAATACCAGTTTGTCATCCGTTATAGTACTTTCACAAGGGTATGGAGTACCAGTTTCATCTTTAATTACTAAACTTTTTCCTCCTTTTGTCAAAGCATAAGTACCATTATTGATTTCGCTTTGCAAATATCCAGTTACATGCCCGTCTTTAGTAAACGTTAATGTTCCTTGAGTTAGAATTACATTTTTTAAAGAATCAGAGAGAGGCATTTTAGGCTCAACAGCGGTAACTTTCCAAGAGTCCACCAATTCATTTCTACTCTTATGACATGAAATCATTAATACTGCCACCATTGCAATTCCGAAGATAAATAATTTAGATTTTTTCATGATTTTGTGATTAAAGTTAAACTACAGAAAATTACAAAATTTTTTCTAATTAAAAATCTAAAAATCAATTATTTATAAAGAAGCTGTTTTAAATTCCAATATTTATCCCGAAGCCTCGGGACCAAATTCCAATATAAGAACTTACATGTAAAGCCTTATAGTATTTGTGTTTTGCAGATATAGATTAACGTAGAGATGCACAACAGTGCATCTTAGCAACGATTAGAGATACAAATAGATACAAATATAAACGACAAACAGATTAGACGCACAGCAGTGCGTCTCCGCAGAAAAACCTTTGTCACTTTGCTCCTCAGAACCTTTGCACCTCAAAAAAACTAATTAAGAGTTAAAGCTCCCAAAATTTCTTCGTACAAAAATGGCCCGCCAGGATATGTTGCTGTATAATCCAGATTCATCCAAATCTGACCGCGATCATCAACGTGGTAATGTATTTTTTTGCCATAACTTTCTTTGACAAAAAGCACGTTTTTAATCAAATAATTGACTTTTTCTAAATCGATCAAAGAACCTATTAATATTTCGGGGTAAATATGTCCTTTGGTATGAATTAATCTTGGAGTTCCACCAATAGAACGTACTGCGGCAGCCATCAGAATAGAATGATCGTCGCAATCTCCTGAAAAATATTCTAATGATTCACTCGCCGTTGCAATATAATCCCCTTCTTTTGGATCGTTAACATAATTCCAGCGGCTGTTAATCTCTTTAAAGACCGCAAAACACTGAATAATGGTTCTGTAATCAGAGTATCCTTTTATTCCTTTAAAATGCTTTGTAGTCGCCATAATAGCAAAATTGCGCACTTTTGGATTCTGATATTCGATAGCATTTATAATTTTTGATTTATTTGGAAAAGGAAGCAGCTTCGCCACAATAATATCTTGCGGAAAAGGATTGTCTGACATCGTATAAATCATCGAATTATAATCTTCAGAAATTTCGCTGAAACCATAATTCCCAATGACACTTCCATAAACTAAAGTCAATAAATAAACAGCTATACACAATATTATAATCGTTCGCAGCAACATCAAAAGAAAGAAAATTGCAGCAAAAACAAATATAAATATGAAAACCCGATCTAAATTAAAAGCCCAGTTTAAATCAATTAGATTCTGGTGTAAAATGATAAAAATCGGAATTGTGATCAAAAGACTCAATATCATAATAATGACCCTATCCCAAGGTGATTTCACCTGTAACTTGGATTTTAATTGCGGAAAGTCAATTTTAGGGAATTTTATCATAAGAATCAAAAGCAGTATTTTACAGCGCTTTTACCGTTTCAACAAAAGTACTTTTTTTATCAATAATACCGAGATCAAATAATTGATTTTGAATTTTAATAAAGGCTTTTTCGCTCAAATGTTTCTGAGACCATTGTGTAAGCTTTAACCATTCCTGAATATCTTCCAGTTTTTGATTGAAAAGCTCTGACAAAGTTTTGTCAATATCTGGGATTTGGGTAAAATCATGTGTAGTTTTGTTTATAATTTCAAGGATTTTCTCGACTGTTTTAGGATTCTTTTTTAAGAATTCGTCGCGAACCGTAATCACAAATGAAGGCCATGGAGTAGGGCAGTCGCCAACACGTCTGAAAATTCCCTGATCAACAAGAGGTTTAGTCATAAAACGCTCCCACATAAAATAATCAGCAGTTCCGTTTGTCAGTGCTTCAACAGCTCCGTCAATGGTATTGATGATTTCAAATTGCAGATTATCAGTTTTCCAGCCTTGTTCATGCGCATTTACATATGCCATTAATTGCGATCCTGAGCCAATTCTTGAAATCGCAACTTTTTTGTCTTTAAGATCACTTATACTATGAAAATCTGATTTTGCGTCTACATGAATCCCCCAAATTAAAGGTGATTGCACATAGATCTGAACAATTTTACTTGGATTTCCGGCAACAATATCTTTTACAATTCCTTCCGTCAAAATAACCGCTATATCAGCCTCGCCGTCGCGCAGCATCTGACACATTTTACCGGTACCTTCGGGAATATTTTTCCATTGCAAATCAATGTTTTCAGCTTCAAATTCGCCATTTTCAATACATAGATGCCATGGCAAATTGAAGTGCTCAGGAACACCTACAATTTTTACAGTTTTCATTATAGTTTAAGTTTAAGTTTGGTATGCCTATTATTAGTTGGTTTGTTTGTTTATGTTTTGATTTAGTTTTTTAATAAATCAGTCCGATGTTTTTCAGAAAGACAAGGTTCAGCAAACTCAATCACAGAGTTTGATTCGTACTCGTTTAACAAACTTTTTACAATCGAATAATCTACTTCTTTTGCTATTTCAGCAGCAAGAAATGTGTCATTCAAAGCTTCTGACAAACAGTTAATTACTTTCAATTTTTCTCTGATAATTTCCTTATCGAAACCTCCTTCCAAAATTAAAATCTGAACAATCGAATTTCCGGAACTTTCTATAGTTTCTCTGTGAATAAAACATTTCTCGGTCTCATCATATTCTGCACGAAAAATGTCATCCGTAGCAATCAATGGTCCAAAAAAAGGAATATTATCCAGTTTAAAATATCCTTTTTCCAAATCTATAATTTCTGCCCACATGGTTTCAGAAACTACTTCTTCCAGATAAGTACTATAGTATTTAAACAGGATTTTCTTGTGTGTATCTTGCATTATTAAATTTTCTATTATTTTTATTAAGCATTAAAATGAATTATCTAATTTGCGCTTAATTAATCTCATTTATTATGGCTTTCAATGGTGATAAAACAATACGATAACCATCGGGATCCATAAACATTACTCCATTTTCATTCCAGAAAGGGTTATTTGCAGTTAAGATTGGAATATTGCCATGTATTACGTTGCTTACCAGCACATCATAATCTATAATTGATTTAGGGTAAAGTACTATAACATCGTCCTGATCAAAGGTATGATTGGCATCTTCATGAGATTTTGTAAACTCAAAATGCCAGTCTAAACCGGATTTTCCAATAAAAACGCCATCATAATTATTATGATTTTGAAAGTCTCCCAAAAGTTCAAAGCTCAGAATATTAACGTAGAAATCTACAATTCGTTCTAAATCATTGGTATGGCGGGCTACTCTCAAAAACATAATTTAAGCTTTTATCTGGTTTATATGATGTTCTAAATGCTCTACATAATCTGTCATTAAAAACTTTAAATCGATTACAGCACCATCACTCAACACGATTTCATAATCTAAAGCCTTCTCATCAACAGACTTCATTAGTCTGACAATCTGTTTATTCAACACAAACCACAACTGCGTTAACTCTTCAATATCCATCGTCTGATATTGGTTTAAATTTACCAAATCTATTTGACTATACGGTCTGTGTTGATACGGTTTTTCTACATAATTAATTTCGGTAAACCGAACCTGATTATGAATCGCCGAATCTACTAAATGCCCTAAAATTTCTTTTTTAGACCATTTTCCGGGTTTTCTTTCTTCCAGAATATTTTGATCTATTGTTGGAATATAATTTACATTTTCCAACAATAGTTTTTCAAATTTAAGAATAGCGTCTTGCATTGAACTATCTAATTTTTAAAATGAGTACTATTTAAATGACTTGCAATAAATGATCAAATTGACAAACAAAACAAAAACAACACCATCAACTTCAACGCCTTACAAGAATTATCTAATTATCAAATTGACTAATTATCTAATTTATTTCTGAGCTAATTTATTCAAAGTATAAGTAATCAATTCATCGACAGCTTTATAAGGATCCTCACTAAAAGTTCCGGATGCACGATTGGCAATAATTGCATTCAATGACAACGCATTATGTCCTAAAAGCGCCGAAAGTCCGTAGATCGCAGCAGTTTCCATTTCTAAATTAGTAACTCTTTGGTTGTCAAAATTAAAATTATCCATTTTATTGTTTAATTCTTCATCCTGAATATTCAAACGCAAAACACGTCCTTGTGGTCCATAGAACCCTCCGGCTGTAGCGGTAATTCCTTTAAAAATCTTGTCAGATTCTATAATTTTTTCCAATTTTTCAGAACATGCAATTGCATACGGTCTTCCTTTTCTAATATCCCAATTGGTGTGTGCAATAAAAGCATCCTCGATAGCTGCATTCGAAACTTCGTCGATCAGGTAGGAGCGAAGCATATTGTCTAATCCTAATCCAAATTTAGACATTACAAAACTATCCACAGGAATATCTGCCTGCAAAGAACCCGAAGTCCCAATTCTGATAATATTAAGAGAAGTCAGATTTTCTTTTGGCAAACGAGTTTCTAAATCGATGTTTACCAAAGCGTCTAATTCATTCAAAACAATATCAATATTGTCAGGACCAATTCCTGTTGACATTACAGATATTCTTTTTCCTTTATAGATTCCGGTTTGGGTTTTAAATTCTCTTTTTTGAGTCGAATACTCAATTGAATCAAAAAACTGAGTAATTTTTTCAACTCTGTTTTGATCTCCAACAAAAATTATATCGTGAGCAATATGTTCAGGACGAAGGTTTAAGTGGTAAACACTTCCGTCTGGATTTAGTATTAATTCTGAGTTTTTTATCATTTCTTTTAAGGTTCAAAGGTTCTGAGTAACAAAGCTTCAAAGGTTTTCTGTAGAAGCGCACATTAATGCGTCTTTTTATGTCCACAGATTTAACGGATTTAACGGATTGTCACAGATTTTTATTTTTTTTCTTTTAAGGTTCTAAGGTTTTCTGTAGAGGCGCACAGCATTGCGTCTTCTTTTATACCCAAAGCTTTGCGATCTTTGTGTTTTTACTAAACAATGTTCCCGCATCAAATTATAATTCTTAGCGAACTTTGCGGTTAAATTTTACAATGATTAAAGAAATCTAAATTCTAAAATCATTACCCTCCAACACGTTTTGTTTTAAATCCTTTTGTTTTTAGGATTTCCATGATTTTATCACGATAATCGCCTTGAATGATTATTGAGCTGTCTTTAAAAGTTCCGCCAACGCTAAGTTTGGTTTTGATTTCTTTGGCAAGAACTTTAAAATCTTCATCAGATCCTTCGTAGCCTTCGATAATCGTGGTAGCTTTTCCTTTTCGTTTTTCAAATTTGCAAATCATAGGCTCTTTTTGAATGTAAAGCACATGATCCTGCTCCTGAACTTCTTCTGGTTCATTTGATTCGACGTGATCCGGAAATAAATTTTTTAATTGATCTTTAAAATCCATAATCTTTTATTCTAAAAAATAAATTTCAATAAATATAGTTTGTAAAAATTAAATTCCAAATCCCAATTTGATAGTTTTTGGAATTTGGAATTTAAAAAAATTGAAGATTTAAAAGTTTACTTTTTTATCAACCCTAAATCTACTAAACGTTCGTATAAATAATCTCCCGCTGTAATATCTTCAAATTTCTTAGGATTCTCGGCATCGATACATTTTTCAAGACAATCCAGACGCATATCGCTTACAGGATGCATAAAAAACGGAACCGAATAACGAGAAGTTCCCCATAATTCTCTAGGCGGATTAACTACCTGGTGAATCGTTGATTTTAGTTTATTATTTGTATGTCTTGACAACATATCTCCAACATTAATTACTAATTCATCATCAGCAGCAATAGCATCAATCCATTCGCCGTCGTGATTTTGAACTTGTAATCCTTTACCCTGAGCTCCCATCAAAAGCGTAATCAGGTTAATATCACCGTGAGCAGCTGCACGAATTGCATTTTCTGGCTCAGAAGTAATTGGTGGATAGTGAATTGGTCTCAAAATAGAGTTTCCTTCTTTTGCATATTGGTCAAAATAAAACTCATCTAAACCTAAATGCAAAGCTAAAGCTCTTAACACATAAACACCTGTTTTCTCAAGCATTTGATAGGCTTCTTTACCCACAACATTAAAACGTGGTAATTCTTTTACTTCAACATTGTCCGGATATTCCGAAGCATATTTTGAAGAAGCATCAACATATTGGCCAAAATGCCAAAATTCCTTCAAATCTCCCTCTTTACGACCTTTGGCATGTTCTTTTCCAAAAGACACATAACCTCTTTGTCCGCCAATACCGGGAATTTCATAATTATGCTTAGTTTCTACTGGCAAAGCGAAAAATTTTCTAATTTCGCTATAAAGCTCGTCTACTAACTGGTCGTCTAAAAAGTGACCTTTTAGGGCTACGAAGCCAATGTTTTCAAATGCACTGCCGATTTCATTTACAAATTTTTGTTTACGTTTCGGGTCGTCCGAAAGGAAATCACGTAAGTCTACACTAGGGATGTTTTGCATACTTTACATTTTTATTTAAAGATAAAAGGTCTGTTAAACCTTTCAATAACAAAGGTAGAGAATATTTTATATTTGAATTTTAAAAGTTATAATAAAATTAAAATTATCTAACAAAAATAAATAAAATTGTTATAATTTTCTATATTTGAAATACTTAAACAGCGAATCAAATGATTTTTTACAAACAAGACCTTTCTGATATTCAATTATTAGATTTATACAAAAAAATTCTAAAACCTCGTTTGATCGAAGAAAAAATGCTAATCCTGATTCGGCAGGGAAAAGTCTCAAAATGGTTCTCCGGAATCGGACAGGAAGCAATCGCAGTAGGAGTTACAGCAGCTTTAGACCACACAGAATATGTATTACCAATGCATCGAAATCTGGGTGTTTTTACCACCAGAGACATTCCATTACACCGCTTATTTTCGCAATGGCAGGGAAAAGCAAATGGTTTTACAAAAGGCAGAGACCGCAGTTTTCATTTTGGAACTCAGGAATATAATATCATCGGAATGATTTCGCATCTTGGCCCGCAATTAGGAATCGCAGATGGAATCGCTCTTGCCGATAAACTTCAGAATAATAAAAAAGTTACAGCCGTTTTTACCGGAGAAGGAGCAACAAGTGAAGGTGATTTTCATGAAGCTTTAAATATTGCTGCCGTTTGGAAATTACCTGTATTATTTATCATCGAAAATAATGGCTACGGACTTTCAACACCAACAAACGAGCAATATTCCTGCGAAAATCTAGCAGATAAAGGCATTGGTTACGGAATTGACAGTTATATTATTGATGGAAATAATATTCTGGAAGTTTATCACAAAATAAAACAGTTAAAAGAAAAAATTCAAAAAGATCCGCATCCGGTTTTATTAGAGTTTAAAACCTTTAGAATGCGCGGACATGAAGAGGCGAGTGGCACAAAATATGTTCCCGAAGATTTAATGAGAATTTGGGCGACGCAAGATCCTGTAGACAATTACAGAATGTTTTTATTAGATCAGGGAATCCTGACAGAAGAACACGACGCAATTTTACGAGAAGAAATTAAACATGAAATCGAAGAAAATTGGGCTATTGCAAATGCTGAACCTGAAATAATTCCTTCTTATAGTGAAGAGTTAAACGATGTATACAAACCTTTTCAATACGAAGAAGTTACCACAAAATCAGAATCTAAAAATATTAGATTTATAGATGCTATCAGAAACAGTTTAGACCAATCCATGCAACGTCACCAAAACCTGATTATTATGGGTCAGGATATTGCCGAATATGGTGGTGCTTTTAAGATTACAGAAGGCTTTGTAGAAACCTATGGAAAGGAACGCGTACGAAATACTCCGATTTGCGAAAGCGCTGTTGTGTCGACCGGAATGGGATTATCGATTAACGGATATAAAGCCATTGTCGAAATGCAATTTGCAGACTTTGTTTCCACAGGATTTAATCCAATTGTGAATTTATTAGCAAAATCACATTATCGATGGGGCGAAAAGGCCGATGTTGTCGTTAGAATGCCTTGCGGCGGAGGGACTCAGGCAGGACCATTTCATTCGCAGACAAATGAAGCCTGGTTTACTAAAACTCCGGGTTTAAAAGTAGTTTATCCTGCATTTCCTTATGATGCAAAAGGACTTTTAAATACTTCGATAAACGACCCCAATCCTGTTTTATTTTTTGAACACAAACAATTGTATAGAAGTGTTTATCAAGATGTTCCAACAGATTATTACACTATTCCTTTAGGAAAAGCGGCTTTATTAAAAGAAGGAACTTCCATAACTATTATTGCTTTTGGTGCTCCGGTACATTGGGCTCTGGAAACATTGGCAAAATATCCTGAAATACAAGCCGATTTAATCGATTTAAGAACTTTACAGCCTCTAGATACCGAAACTATTTTTGCATCTGTTAGAAAAACCGGAAAAGTAATTATTTATCAGGAAGACACACTTTTTGGCGGAATTGCAAGCGATATTTCGGCTTTAATTATGGAAGAATGCTTTGAACATCTCGATGCACCGGTAATGAGAGTTGCCAGTTTAGATTCTCCAATTCCGTTTACAAAAGCTCTTGAAGATCAGTTTTTACCAAAAGACCGTTTTGAAGAAGTTTTATTAGATTTATTGAAATATTAATCACAAATAGTAAATTGTTTTGCATAAAGGACATTTTTTTTATCTTTAAACCATAAAAAAATTAATTTATGAAAAAACTAGTTGTTTCTTTTTTTGCAATCACTTTACTTTTTTCTTGTAATAAAAGTACTAAGTCTAACGAAGATAAAGCGTTAGACAAAAAATTTGACTCTTATAAAGATGTTTTTGTAACCTCTTTATGGAAAATTAGTCCAAATTGGGCTTCAAGTGTTGGATATCATAAACTAGATAGTGTTTTAATTGTCCCAAATGAGAACCAAAGAAAAGTAGAGCTTGACTTTGCGAATGCACAATTAGATTCTTTGAAAAAATTCAATATTGATGAATTGTCGGACAACAACAAAACCGATTTTCATTTGATAAAAAACCAACTTGAAAGTACTATTTTCAGCGTTAAGGAATTAAAATCAGGTGAATGGGATCCTTCAAGCTATAATGTTTGTAGTTCTTTTGCCGAAATTTTAAACGGTTCATACGATACTCCTGAAATTCGTTTACATGCTTTTAATGCAAAAATGAATAATATTCCTGCTTATTATGAAGCAGCCAAAAAGAATATTAAAAATCCAACAGTTGAACATACCGAATTAGCCATAGCTCAAAATCTTGGTGGATCATCTGTATTTGAAGGAGAATTGACTGAAGCATTAGCGAACAGCAAATTAAGCGATACAGAGAAAAAAGAAATTCTGGCAAAAGCTAAAGTTTCTGTCAAAGCAATTGCAGATTATGCAAATTGGTTGAAAAATTTACCAAACAAAACACCTCGCTCTTTTAGATTAGGCGCAGCATTATATGCTAAAAAGTTCAATTTTGAGATTCAATCCAGCTACACTTCCGATGAAATTTTTAAAATTGCAATCGATCACAAAAAAGATTTACACGATAAAATGTTTGTTCTGGCAGATAAACTTTGGACAAAATACAAAGGCGATGCACCAAAACCTACTGACAAACTGGATTTAATCAAACAAGTAATTGATAAAATCTCATTACAACATACTACGCCAGAAAAATTTCAGTCTGAAATTGAGAAACAAATTCCAGAATTGGCGGCTTATGTAAAAGCAAAGGATTTATTGTACATCGATCCTTCAAAACCACTTGTAGTACGTAAGGAACCGGCTTATATGGCTGGAGTTGCTGGCGCTTCTATTTCTTCGCCTGGCCCTTATGATAAAAACGCAAACACGTATTACAACGTAGGAAGCATGTCTGGCTGGACTGCAGAAAATGCAGAAAGCTATTTGCGTGAATACAACGATTACATCCTTCAAATATTAAATATTCACGAAGCAATTCCCGGACATTATACGCAATTAGTTTACAGCAATCAATCGCCAAGTATTATTAAATCTATTTTAGGAAATGGTGCAATGGTAGAAGGTTGGGCAGTTTATGCCGAAAGAATGATGCTGGAAAGCGGTTATAAAAACTCTGATGAAATGTGGTTGATGTACTTCAAATGGAATTTAAGAGCCACTTGCAACACTATTCTTGATATTAGCGTTCATACCAAAAACATGTCTAAAGAAGCTGCACTCGAATTATTGACCAAAGAAGCTTTTCAACAACAAGCAGAAGCCGACGGAAAATGGAAACGTGTAACATTGTCTCAAGTTCAATTGTGTTCTTATTTTACCGGATATACCGAAATCTACAACCTGAGAGAAGAACTTAAAAAACAAGAAGGAGCTAAATTTAACCTGAAACAATTTCACGAAAAGTTCCTGAGTTTTGGAAGCGCTCCAGTGAAATACATAAAAGAATTAATGCTTTCTAAAGAATAAATTCAAAAAGCCTATCAAGTAACAACCTGATAGGCTTTTTTTTTGAACTTCTCAACAAAACAAGTTTGGACTTTTAAACAAAGTTTGCAATTGATATAATGATGAAATTTGCATTATTAATTCGTATCAAAATGACAAATTTAAATAAAGACAAAATAGTTTTAGTCACTGGCGGCTCTGGTTTCGTTGGCATTCATTGCACTTTGCAATTACTACAGCAAGGCTACACGGTAAAAACAACACTTCGCTCAATGAACCGACAAGACGAAGTGAAAGATATGTTGAAAGTAGGCGGTATTACTTCTTTCGAAAATTTATCGTTTATAGAAACCAATCTCTCTAAAGACGATAATTGGAACGAAGCAGTAAAAGATTGTGATTATGTGTTACATATTGCAACACCAATTTCTCTTGAAGTTCCAAAACACGAAAATGAGGTTATTTTACCCGCTGTCGAAGGAACTCTAAGAGTTTTGAAAGCAGCAAAAGAAGCAGGTGTAAAAAGAGTCGTTTTAACTTCATCATTCGCTGCCGTTGGTTACAGTCACAATGATCCAAAAACTTTAATTACCGAGGAATCCTGGACAGATCCAACCGACAAAACACTTTCGGCCTATTTAAAATCTAAAACGCTGGCAGAAAAAGCGGCTTGGAATTATATTGCAAACGAAGGAAAAGGATTAGAACTTTCTGTAATTAATCCAATGGGGATTTTTGGACCATCCTTAGGACCTGATATTTCGAGTGGTTTTGAACTTCTAAAACAAATGCTTGACGGATCAATGAAAGCAATTCCTAAAATATCGTTCGGGATTGTAGATGTTCGTGATGTTGCCGATTTGCATTTACGCGCCATGACAAATCCCGCTGCAAATGGAGAACGTTTTTTAGCCTTTACAGGAGAAATAATTTCCTTGCCACAAATTGCTCAGCTTTTAAGGAATAAATTAGGCGCTAAAGCCAACAATGTTTCTACAACAATTTTACCCAATTGGGCAGTGCGAAGTATTGCTTTATTTAATGATAAAGCCAAAAATATTGTGCCACAACTAAATCGGGTTAAGAATGCGAGCAATCAAAAAGCAAAAACAATTTTAGACTGGAAACCCAGAACTAGTGAAGAAGCTTTATTGGCTTCTGCCGAAAGTTTATTTCAATTTGGAGGATTAAAAAATTAAATTTAAAAGATATGAAAGTAATTGTAACAGGTGCAACAGGAATGGTTGGTGAAGGCGTTTTATTGGAATGTTTAGAAAACAACACGGTAAAAAAAGTCTTAATGATTAATAGAAAACCATCGCCTGTAAAACACCCAAAATTAATCGAATTGATTGTGCCAAATTTTATGGATTTAGAAGCTTTTGACGCACAACTTACCGGTTATGATGCTTGTTTTTATTGCGCCGGAATAAGTTCTGTTGGCATGGACGAAGTAAAATATACCCAGATTACATACGATACAACAATGAGTCTTGCTAGCAAACTGGCTTCATTAAACCCTAATATGGTTTTCACATACGTTTCCGGAAGTCATACAGACAGTTCAGAAAAGGGCAGAGTTATGTGGGCAAGAGTAAAAGGAAAAACCGAAAATGATTTGATAAAATTACCTTTTAAAGGAGTATATAATTTCAGACCCGGTTTCATGAAACCATTCAAAGGGCAGAAAAATGTAAAAACATTCTTAAAACCGTTGATTTTCTTATTTCCTATTTTACTTCCAACCAAATCACTGACTTTAAAACAAGTTGGGCAAGCAATGATTAATGTTGTCGAAAAAGAATATTCGAAAAATATACTTGAAATTGACGACATAAAGATCGCTGCAAAATAATATTCAATGAAAAAATCCTTACGAATACTTAAAAGAATTATGATCACTTTATTTATTGTTTTATTACTGTTGGCAACTGTAACTTTTGTTTACTTGCAACGACCTCAATTTGGCGAAAATCCCTCAGGAAAACGTCTTGCAGAAATTGAAAAATCAGCTCATTTTAAGAATGACAGATTTCAGAATATTGTCGAAAGACCAACATTATCAGAAGGATATACTATGTTGGGAGAAATGTATAATGTTGTTTTTAAAAATCATCCAAGAAGAGAACCTTCAGATTCATTGCCATCGGTAAAAACCAATTTAAAAAATATTCCCGCCAATTCTGATGCATTGGTTTGGTTTGGACATTCGTCGGTTTTTATGCAGCTCGAAGGCAAAAAGATTCTGATTGATCCTGTTTTTAGCGGAAAAGCATCGCCATTGCCTTGGGGAGTTCGCGCTTATAAAGGGAGCGATATTTATTCCGTTACCGATATGCCTGAAATTGATTATTTATTCATTTCCCACGATCATTACGATCATTTAGATTATGAAACTATTATTGGTTTAAAAAACAAAGTAAAACACGTTGTTTGCGGACTTGGAGTAGGAGCGCATTTTGAACGTTGGGGTTATAAACCGGATCAAATTATAGAGAAAGACTGGAATGAAAGGATTGAACTGGACCATAACTTTATTATTTTTACAGAAACATCACATCATGAATCGGGTAGGGGTTTATTGCGTGGTAAAACCTTGTGGATGTCGTATTTGATTCAAACTCCAGATTTAAAAATCTACATTAGCGGAGATGGTGGTTATGATGACCGATTTAAAAAAATTGGAGAAAAATTTGGACCAATTGATTGGGCAATTTTAGAATGCGGACAATACGATAAAGCGTGGCAATCTGTACACAATTTACCCGAAGAAGTTGCACAGGCAGCTGTAGATTTACAGGCACAAAACATGATTCCGGTGCATAATTCAAAATTCACCTTAGGAAAACATGCCTGGGATGAACCTTTAAGAAAAATTACACAATTATCTGTAAATAAACCGTATCGACTGGTTACGCCAATGATTGGTGAAGAAGTAGATTTTAAGAACAAGCATCAGCAATTTAAGCGTTGGTGGGAAAATGTCAATTAATTTTATTGAGCAGAATGAAAATTACAGAAATAAAATCATGTTATATCGGACCTGAGATCTCGCCGGAACAATTCATTGCAGAGCATTTCTTTTTGTATCTCACAAAAGGTACAATCAACGGTTATGATGGTAATAAAAATTACACCTTAAAGTCAGGAGATTATTGCATTGTGCGCAAAAACTATCTTGCCAGATACAACAAAGAAAAAGAGAATGATGAATTTGAAAAAGTGGTGATTACTCTGGACGAACAGTTTCTAAAAAAGATCAAAGACAGGCATCAAATACCGATTTCAAGTTCTAAACCAACAGAGGCTTTTATAATCCTGGAGAAGAATGATTTGATCCCAAATTTTGTTCAGTCATTATCTCCTTATTACAACCAAACCGGAGCAATAGACGATACATTTTCAGACATAAAACGGGAAGAATTAGTTTTCATTTTACTGAAGTTAAAACCAGAACTGGCAACTATTTTCTTTGATTTTACTATTCCGGAAAAGATCAATTTGGAGAAATTCATGCTTCACAATTACAAATTCAATGTAACTCTGGAGCGTTTTGCCTATTTAACCGGAAGAAGTTTATCGTCTTTTAAACGAGATTTCGTTAAAATATTCAATGCCACACCAAGCCATTGGCTCACGCAAAAACGATTGGAAGAAGCTTATTTTCTGATTGAGAAAAAAGACAAAAAACCATCCGATATTTATCTCGATCTGGGTTTTGAAGATCTGTCGCATTTTTCGTTTGCCTTCAAAAAATTATTTGGTTTTGCACCGAAGAAATTAATGGAACAGAAATGATAAAATCCAATTTGAAATCGATGAAATTTTGCCACGAATTACACAAATTTTCACGAATATAATTTGCGCAAATTCGTGTAATTCGTGGCAGAAAAAAAGGGATTGAATTATATAATAACAACCAATCGCTGACCATCAAGAGCTTCTTTGCTCCATATTTCTTCAATATCAATTAGTTTAACTTCTTGGATATTGACTTTTAATTTGTTTTGCGCTGCCAAAAGAAACATTTCGGGAAGAATTTCTGAGAATAACAATCTCACTTCAGCTTTAGACCAGCTTCCTAAACCTGAACCTGATAATTGTAAATCTACACTTCTTAGAATACCTGATGACAATTGAATAGAATCGCCCGCCATTCCGCCAATTGTAACATATCTAACTTTGTTGGTAAAGGAACCGTTTCCTTTTATAGCGGCAAGAATCAATTCAGCAGGATGTCCCCACAAATAATCCAGAATAATGTCTATAGGAGTTTTGGAGTTAATCTCTTTTAGTTGTGCGATAAAAGTTTCGTCATCTTGTTTAAGCGAAATAATTTCGTCAGCGCCCAATTCTAAAAGACTTTGAAGTGTTTTTTCATTTCTTCCGGTAACGATTATTTTCTTTGCACCATAATGTTTTGCTATCTGAATCGCCATTTGTCCCGTAAAACCTGTCGCTCCGTTAATTAAAACAGTTTCTCCCTTTTGAATATTTGCTCTAAACCTAAGCGCCATCGCAGAACCCGCAACTGCATTTGGCAACGAAGCTGCAACAGCATCGCTAATTCTGTCTGGTAATGGAACAAGGATATTTTTATCGATAATTGCTTTTTCGGCCATTGTACCGTTGATTCCACGGGCATAAACTCTGGTTCCGTTTTCCAGTAAACCAACGCCGTCGCTGCCAACAACAAAACCGTTTTGAGTATCTTTCTCTGAAGAATAATGTTTACCGCTGGCTTTTCCTTTGTCCAGATTTGTAATCGCCACCGCTTTAACCGAAACTAAAATCTCATTTTCATTTTGCACAATTGGATCTGCAAAATCGGCATATTTTGGCATTTCTCCTTTTTTATAAACTACTGCTGCTTTCATAATTATTTAATTTTATGATGCAAAGTTCTATCATCGTTTATGGCTGAACGATAACATTTGTTATCAAATTTTTTTTTACCATATAAGTTATATAAGTTCATTTAAACTTGCCTTACAATAACTTATATGATGAAATATTATAGCGAAATCCGACTATTTCTTTTGTGATAATTTGCTTTTTATCCGGCTTAAATGAACGGTGCTTACGCCAAGGTAGGATGCTATATAATGTTGCGGAACTCGCTGTGTGATTTGAGGTCTTTCTTTAATTAAATTAAGATAACGTTGAGTAGGAGAGTCCTTTATAAAAGAAACAAAATGCTTCATGTAATCAAATGTACGTTCAAAAAGCATATTGATAAAACGATCTCTCAACTCTGGAATTTCTTTGATTTCTTCCAGAACTTTATCCAGATCATTTTTAGAAATCCACCAAACAACAGACGGTTCAATAGTTTCAATAACAACCGGACTTGGTAACTTTTTCATGAAACTTTCAATAGAAGCCACACTTTGATTTTCGAAAAAAAACTGAGTCGTTAGATCTTTTCCGTTATTATTAAACCAAACCCTGATGCCACCTTTTTCGATTATAAAAAGTCTTTTCGAAACTTCGCCTTCTTCTAAAAGAATTGTTTTTGCAGGAACTTCAAGCCGATTAAAACATCTCGTATATTCGTTCCATTTTGAATCGTCGATTGGGAATTTATTTCGGAATTGACTGAACATTTATTATATAATTAAGTTATTCCATTGTTACTGTACGCCATTCCTTAACCATTTCTCCATTTCCTCGCATATCAGATATCTCTAGAAATTTAAACTTATTCTTTGAAATTTTCTTGTACAACTTATCGAAATCCTTGAATACTTCATACTTACCATTATTATAAAAGAATCCAAATTGCTCTATAAACTTCCATTTATTATCTTTCAATGTCCAAATTCTAAAAGACTTGAAATTACTTGTACAAGAGGAGTAATATTCTGCTATTTCATTCCCGCCATCTTCATCTATATCACCAATACTAAATATACTTTCCGGATGACAACAATAGGATTCAGTCTGTATTCGCGGTATATCATTATCAGTAAAATAATACGAATCACCTTCTTCACAAGAATTTAAATTTTGTAAAACAAAAACGGAATCTTCTTTTTTATCTCCATTCAGATCGCCTAAATTTTTAAATCCATCACTATAAAACTCTGAGATAATCTTCTTGCTAAATCTAATTGGATAACATTTGTTTTTCTTATCCTCGTGTTGGTATTTAGAAATATCTAGTTTGAATTTTCCTTTTAAAATGGAATCATTAATGTATGAAATATCATTTGAAGTTATAGAATCCTTCGTAGTATTATCTTTTATACTTTTAACTTGTTCTTCAAATGACATGCTTTCCCAAATATTTATTTTTTGGGTCTTATGTTCTTGTTTTATTTCTATCCCGGTTTCTTTTGACTCTTTTTTACAAGACAAAACACTTAAAAATAGTAGCAGAAAGACTAGTTTCTTCATTAATTATATTCTTTATTTAATCCGAATTATATCCTGCTCTAATTGCTAAAATATGTAAGATCACGGGATGTAAAAACTCAAGATTTTCGTCGTTTATATTCAATAACATCTTCGGTTTAGAAACCCATGTTTTCTGTTTTACTTGGGAGATTTTAGTTTCTTTAAAATAGTAAGAAAAATTTCCGTCAAGCGAAATAAAATAATCTTGTTTTATATATAACCTTTTACCGAAACCAAAGATTATTCTTGTATCTGTTATTTCTGATATATTTTTCGTAAACAATTCATTCTGGAATAATATATTATAATAACTATTAAAAAAAGACATTTTATATTTTACCTCTAAAAGTAAAATATTATTATCATTGTAAATCGTTATAATTCTGTTGGTCCAGTTGAATTTTACCTTCGAATAAAATAAAAGTTCATCATCTCTATAAACATACAAACTTTGCTTTTTATCTTGAACTATTTCAATTTCCATTTAAAAAATCTAATTCGAATTCGACTCCAACTCAAACAATTGCACTTGACTTTTCAAACGATCGATTAATAAATTCATCATTCTTTTGTTTAGACTTGACGAGTTCTGAATATAAGTTTCATATTCTTCGATTGTAAAAAGTGCCATGACAATTCCTTTAAGGGAATTTCGGAACTTAATATCTTTCTGAATGGAATTTTCGATGGTTTGAAGTTTCTTTTCGACCGTATAAGAATAAAAGTCTGCCTTGTTTTTATTTACATAATTAACAAAAACAGCGATAAACAAATCATTTTGAAGTTTTAAAATGGGCCTAATAGTCTGATTTTGAAACAACTCATCTGGTGAAGATTGAGCGCTTACAGTTCCTAAAGTTTCGCCTCTGAATTCTCTTAAAAAAGCATCTCTATCTTCCATGTTTTTTCTTTAAATTTAGAAAAAATTCCAATACAAAAATTTTTATTTAAACTAAAATTATGCGATTTCATACCAGAAAATGGGTTAAACCCGAAGACTTAAATCCAAACGGAACTTTATTTGGCGGAAAATTATTAGCCTGGATCGACGAAGAGCTGGCATTATACACCATTATTCAGTTAGAAAACACCAGAGTTGTAACCAAATACATGTCTGAAATCAATTTTAAGAGTTCAGCCCGACAAGGTGATATTGTAGAAATTGGAATTGATGTCGTGAAATTCGGAAATACTTCTTTAGTTTTAACCTGTGCCGTTCGAAATATGATGACGCGTGAAATCATTATCACAATCGACCAAACCACTATGGTTAATCTGGACGAAAATGGTAAACCAAAAGCCCACGGAAAAACCCAAATCGAATTCGTAAAAGATCGTTTGTAATAATAGAAATGATACGTTTTATCAGGAAATTACTAACGATTATAAAAAATGACCATGAATAAACTAATTATTTTATTTGCGTTTTTTACTTCAATAACTTTTGGTCAAAAAATCAAAATAGGAAATCAGGAAAATCAAATAAAAACATATCAGTACGTTTTAGAAAATTTTGATTTAATAAAAAAGAATAACCCTGAAGAAATGATTTATGTAAATTTAATTTTTAATAAACATCGATTCATTGATCGGGTAACGTATTATTCTTGTGCAATAGCAAATGATGATGAAAAGAAAACAGAAACTCAAGTTCCTGCCGCATTAGATGAATTTATTAAAAATTCATTCTCCTTTTTTTTAAATAATATTTTTTTTAATAAAAGTGAGGGCGAAGGCGGTTATTCATTTTATATCCCTTTGAATAAAAAAAATCTTAAACTTGCTATCAATAATATCAATGAAGAAACAGAAAGATTAGCAAAAGAAACCGATAGGGTTGGAGTAATTCCAAATTCTAAATTTAATTTCCAAATCAATAGTTTGTATTTTAACAGAGAAAAAATTGAGAACAAAAAAATTGAAAGTCAATTAAACGAGCTGAATTCTGAACTAATAGAAATTGCTCCGGATCTATATTTAGTCTTTAGAATAATAAAAACAAATCAATTTAAAACAAATATGTCACGAGATTATTTTGAGTACAAAATTATGTATTTGAAAGGTACATCATCAAAATTGTATACTCTGAATCGAAGTGAAATGTTTGATAAAAATGGAATTGAAATTGATGAAGTGCCAACATCCGGAGGAAATGACAATCTCGCAGATTCTATTTGCTCTGATGAAGATGGAGATAATAGTTCTGATTTTATATTTCAAGAATTTAAATTTAATCTGAAAATTCAATTTACAAACTCACCAAAATAGATGCAAAAAAAACCTTTGTTACTTCTCGTCGTCGTTGTTTTTAGCTTTATAATTTCCTGTAATAATAAGGAAGATAAAAGTCAGTATAATCAAGTTATGTATCGCGCTGTACATAATAAAGATACTGCCGTTTTGAGCCTGAATATAAACAACAAACGCTTTTACGGACGTTATGAAATCTCCTATTATAAAACTGGTAAAGATTCCGGAGATGTTAGGGGAGATATAAAAGGCGATACGTTACGAGGTGATTTTCATTATATCTCAAATGGAGGAAGCTGGAAAAGGACTCCGATTGCAATCTTGAAAAAAGAAAACAAACTTTTTCTGGGAACAGGAGTAATTGGAACTTATTTTAATCTTCCGCTTTTTATGCCTGATCAACCAATTGAATATGATAAATCAGAGTTTGTTTTTGAAGAGGTGAAAAAATAAAAAAATAGTTTCAAGTTTTTTTTGTTTCAGGTTTCAAGTTGTATTGTGTACTTAAACACAAAAGTCGCTAAGATTTATGCTATGAACGCAAAGCTATTCCTTGTGAACTTTGCGAAAAAACTTTGCGACCTTTGCGGTAAAATTATGTTCAAAGTAAATCAACCTGAAACCTGAAACAAAAAACAACTTGAAACAAGAGCCTTAATCAAATCTTCCAATTTTCGACGGCAATTCGAATATTTCAAGATCAAAATATTCTACAGAAGCCATAATATGATCAAAAATATCGGCCATGATATATTCGTAGTTTGCCCAGCGTTTATCGCTCGAGAAAGCATAAATCTCTAACGGAACTCCGTGCGCAGTAGATTGTAACTGACGACACATCATATGCATATCTTTATTTAAACCAGGATGTGTAATTAAATATTGCATTATATATTTTCTAAACAATCCCAGATTAGTCATATTTCGGCCATTAAGCGCCAAGGTTTTATCTACGCCACGAAGATCATTGTATTTTATAATTTCAGATTGTCTTGTTTCGATGTAATTGCTTAGAAGCTGGACTTTTTTCATCTGATCCAAATCTTCATCCGTTAAGAAACGAATACTGCTGCTTTTGATCAAAACGTGTCTTTTAATACGTCTTCCGGCAGATTTTTGCATTCCACGCCAGTTCTGAAATGAATCTGAACTTAAGGCATACGTTGGAATCGTGGTAATCGTATTATCAAAATTTCGAACTTTTACCGTTGTGAGGTTAATTTCGATTACATCACCATCGGCACCAAATTTATCCATCGTAATCCAGTCACCAATACGAACCATATCGTTTATGGCAACCTGAACACTCGAAACAAATCCAAGAATAGTATCTCTGAAAATCAAGATAATAATCGCCGAAAGCGTTCCTAAAATCGTCAGTAATTCCCCTTGTTTGATTCCGAATAACTTTGAAATAATGATTGCAACACCAAAAATCCAAAGCACGATCATAATAACCTGAACGAAACTATCGATTGGTTTGTCGCTGTATTCCGGCTTTTGTTTTAGGTAATCGCGTAAAGCATTAAAAATCGTTCTGACAATCCATAAGGTTATCAATACGATATAAACGCCAACGATTTTTCCAAAAACACTTTCCCAATATTCGTATTTATCCAAAATAATTGGAACCGCTTTATAAATAAAGAAAAACGGAATTAAATAAGCAGTGTATTTTGTGGTTTTATTGTGAATTAAATAATCGTCAAATTTTGTTTTGGTCTTCTGTGCAAAAATTGCAGTAAGTGTTACCAAAACAAATTTGGCCATATAATAAATAGCATAAGCCAATGCCACCATAATGGCAATATTAAAGACCAGGCTGACATAAGACGCAAAGTTGCGGCTCATTCCCCAATCTCTAAAAAGAGGGTATAAAAAGTTAAATATTTTATCCAAAAGATTAGGCATTATTTTCTAAATATTTTTTCTCGATATAAAACGTTCCAAAAGGAATAAGAGAAGCTATTTGAATAATTCCGAAAGTTTTTAAATCCCAATTTTGAGGTTTTCTAAGCAAAAATGCCAACAATACGTATCCTATAAATAAAACACCGTGCGTCATTCCTAACGGACGCAATAGGGCATGGTAAAGTTCCGGATTATTGGTTTTAACGAAAAGCATATTGGTAAATAACACTAAATAAGAGATTCCCTCTAAAATTGCAGTAACTTTGAAAATCTTGAGCATGTATATATTTTTTGAGTTTATTCCAGCAAAATTAAGTATTATCGTTGGTTTTTGCGACATGAATCAGGAAAGTAATTTACTTTTGTATTCTTAAACTTTGATAATGAGTAAACGCGATTTAAAAAAATATTTGACCGAATTGACTAAAGAACAGCTCGAAGAACAAATAATCGAGTTGTACGAAAAATTTAGTCCTGTAAAAACCTATTACGATTTTGTCTTTAATCCAAAAGAAGATAAACTGCTTCAGGAATGCAAAGTCAAAATCTCCCACGAATATTTTCCAATCAAGAAACCCAATGCAAAACGACGTCCAAAAGCCAAAATGCGTCGTTCGGTAGCTCAGAAATATATCAAACATTTCATTTTGTTAGGTGTTGATCCATTTGTAATTGCCGATATTATGCTTTACAACATCGAAATTGCGCAAACGTATTCGTCACAAAATTTTATAAAGCAGGAATTATTCTACAAAAGTATATTTAATTCGTTTGAACAAGCCGTAAATTTTTCTATTTCGAACGGAATTTTAGCTGATTTCAAAGAAAGAATTATCGCAATCGAACAGGAAACTATTCAACAAAAATGGAAAAATAAGTATGATTTTGAAGCAATTCTAGACAAAATCCACTTATAAAAGCACTTCTCATAAAAAATCTTATTTAAAAAAAACATTTATTTTAGGTTAAAATAAGATGAATAACTGTTTTTTCGGTGTATTTTTGCAAAAATCCAAAAATAAACAATGTCTCAAAACACTTTAGAAATAGAAAGAGAAGAGAAAAAAGAACTTTATGCATACCAAAAAGGCGATATCGATGCCATTTTTGAACGTTTAGACAATGCTCCTTCGAAACATCATTTATTATATCAATTGCCTACAGGTGGCGGAAAAACAGTGATTTTTTCCGAAATCGTGCGTCGTTATTTGGCTAATAATGATAAAAAAGTGGTTGTTTTAACACACCGTATCGAACTTTGTAAACAAACCTCAAAAATGTTAAAAGGGTTTGGCGTTTCTAATAAAATTATCAATAGTAAAGTAAAAGAATTGCCTGATCAAAACGATTTTTCTTGTTTTGTTGCGATGGTTGAGACTTTGAAAAACCGTATCAATGATGAGAAATTACATCTTGACAACATCGGTTTGGTTATTATTGATGAGGCACATTATAATTCATTCAGAAAATTATTAAACTCATTCAAAAATGCTTTTATTCTTGGAGTAACAGCAACACCTTTGAGTTCGAATATAAAATTACCAATGCACCAGAGTTACGATGAACTTATTGTGGGAGACACCATTAGTTCATTGATCGACAAAGGTTTCCTTGCACGTGCTACCACTTATAGTTATGATGTTGGATTAACATCACTAAAAGTAGGTATCAACGGAGATTATACTGTAAAATCATCAGACGATTTGTATACAAATACCATCATGCAGGAAAAACTTTTGCATGCGTATACAGAACGTTCATTAGGAAAGAAAACCTTAATTTTTAACAACGGTATCCATACTTCATTATATGTATATGAAACGTTTAGAGAAGCCGGTTACGATATTAGACACCTTGATAATACAAGTAGTTCTGAAGAGCGTAAAGACATCTTACAATGGTTTAAAAAGACTCCGGATGCGATTTTAACTTCGGTAGGAATCTTAACCACAGGTTTTGATGAGCCAACAGTTGAAACTATTATCCTGAACAGAGCAACAAAATCGCTAACTTTATACTACCAAATGATTGGTCGTGGTTCTCGTAAATTACCCGGTAAAGACGAGTTTACCGTTATCGATCTAGGTAATAATGCAGCACGTTTTGGTTTATGGAGCGAGCCTGTAAACTGGCAGCATATCTTTAAATCACCTGAGTTTTATTTAGAGAACTTACGTGATGATACTGAGATTGAGTTGTATTTCAAATACAGCATGCCACCGGAATTACGTGCTAAATTCAGTAAAACTGTCGATGTAACTTTTGATGTTGATGAAGAGCATAAACTAATCATCAAACAAAATTTGCGTTCTAAAGTCGTATTAGACAAATCATTAGAACAACACGCCGCAATGTGTGTCGATAATACCGAAACATTACAAGAAGCAAAATCATTAGGAAAAGAGCTTGATGACGATATCGAATGCCGTATCAAACGTTATGCAAAATGTTTGAGCCAATGTAGTAAAAACTATCGCGAATGGCTGGTTGACGATTACAAACTAAAACTAGTTTTGTTAATTGGTAAAAAGTATCGTGAAAAAATCATGAACGAGCCGGATTGATCTGAAAGGGTTGAAAAAGTTTCAGGTTTTAGGTTTCAAGTTGTTTTCTTTGAACATAATTTAACCGCAAAGTTCGCAACGTTTTTTCGCAAAGTACACAAAGTATAACTTGCGTTCATAGCATAAACCTTGCGAACTTTGCGGTTAAGTACACAAATCAAACTTGAAACCTGAAACAAAAAAAAACAAAAATAAACAAAACAAAAAAATGTCTAAACAATTCTCATCATTAGGAATTTCAGCACCAATTTTAAAAGCGTTAAGCGAATTGAATATTGTTGAACCAACAGAAATTCAGCAAAAAACAATTCCGTTACTTTTATCTGAAAGTCATGATGTTGTAGGTTTAGCTAAAACCGGAACTGGTAAAACAGCCGCTTTCGGATTGCCATTATTGCAATTAATCAACACAGAATCTTCTGTTGTTCAAGCCATTATTTTGGTCCCAACCAGAGAACTTGGACAACAAATATTCAGAAATTTAGAGGATTTTGGAAAACATATTCCAAATATCTCTATAGCTTCAACTTGTGGAGGAATCCCCATTAAGCCACAAATTGAACGTCTTACATCTCCAACACATATTGTTGTAGCAACGCCAGGACGTTTAATCGATTTAATTCAGCGTAAAGCAATTGACTTAAAACAAGCCGAATATTTAGTGTTGGACGAAGCCGATGAAATGGTTTCGATCCTAAAAGAAAGTTTAGACGAAATTGTTGCTGAACTTCCTAAAAAACACCGCACATTATTGTTCTCTGCAACTTTACCGGGAACAATCAAACAATTGATTCAGAATTACTTAAACAAAAATGTAGTTCAAGTAAGTGCCAACATGGAAACTGTTGGTAACCAAGGAATTGATCACGAATATATTGTAGTTGATCCAATTGAAAAATTGGACGTTTTAATGCATTTTTTGAATTCAAAAGAAGGAGAGCGCGGAATTATTTTCTGCAAAACTAAAGCTGCGGTCAACAAGTTGGCTAAAAATCTGGCTATAAACCGTTTTTCTTCTGGAGCACTTCATGGAAGTTTATCTCAGGGGATTCGTGACAGAATCATGGAACAATTCCGCGAAGGACATATTAATATTCTGGTTGCTACAGATTTAGCTGCAAGAGGAATCGACGTAAAAGAAATCTCTTATGTTGTAAATTATCACTTGCCGGATACTTACGAAACTTATGTTCACCGTAGCGGAAGAACCGCAAGAGCAGGAGCAAAAGGGCTTTCATTAACCGTTTTACAAGAGGAAGAAGTAGCTGAAATCCCTGAATTTGAAAAAGAATTAGGTATTAAATTTACTAAATTCCAAAAACCTTCGGCTGTAAGTTTAGAAGAAAACAACACGCTTTTATGGGCAAAACAAATCTTTAAAACAAAACCAAATCACGATATTTCTACAGATTTAAAAACTAAGGTAAAAACTGTTTTTCATCATCTTACTAAAGACGAATTGATTGAAAAACTACTTGCAAATTACGTTTTACAAAACAAAGTCGAAGTAGCGGAGAAGCCTGTTAAAAAATTCAAAAAGTAATATTTACTGTTACTCTTTTCCCGATTTATATCGTAATTTTATAGAGTACAAACATTCTATAAAAGTAAATTATGATGCCTGATATTGAAGTAAAAAGAATAACAATAAATGAGCTTGCACAATTGCAAAAAATTGGCAGACAAACTTTTCAGGAAACTTTTTCGGACTCAAATTCCGAAGAGAACATGAAAAATTATTTAGACGAAGGGTTTTCAACCGAGAAACTAACTGCTGAACTTAATAATAAAGATTCCGAATTTTATTTTGCCACTCTTGAAAATAACGTAATAGGTTATTTAAAAGTGAACTTCGGAGAATCTCAAACCGAATTAAAAGACAATAAAGCACTGGAAATTGAACGAATCTATGTTTCAAAAGATTTTCATGGCAAAAAAGTTGGACAATTACTGTACGACAAAGCTATAGAAGTTGCCAGACAAAAAAACAATGAATATGTATGGCTAGGCGTTTGGGAAGAAAACCTGAGAGCAATCAATTTTTACACAAAAAATGGATTTGTTGAATTTGACAAGCACGTTTTTAAATTAGGAAATGACGAGCAAACAGACATTATGATGAAACTTAAATTAACAAATTAATTCTACAAGAATCTAAAAGAAAACTCAAATTGGGTTTCGTATGTAGAATTATAATGTTAAATTTATACAACTGCAAAAGCAGAATAGTTTTACTCATGAATCCTATTTAAATAGACAACATAATATGAAAATAGTCATTATAGGAGGTGGTTTTGCAGGAATCAATCTTGCAAAAGAACTTGTAAACCATCCTCAAATACAAGTAACACTTGTAGACAAAAACAATTATAACTTTTTTCCACCACTTATATACCAGGTTGCGACCGCATTTTTAGAACCCTCAAGTATTAGTTATCCCTTTAGAAAATTCTTTGCAGGCAAAAAGAACCTGCAATTTCGTTTAGGAGAATTACTTTCTGTAGTTCCTGCCGAGAATAAAATAATTCTGAATAACGGTGAATTAACATACGATTATCTGGTTTTTGCTACTGGAGCCGAAACAAGTTATTTTGGCATGGAAAACGTAATGAAAAACGCCATTCCGATGAAAACCTTAAATGATGCCATCGAAATGCGTAATGCATTGCTTAAAAACCTTGAAAAAGCCGCAATTACCAAAGACATGCGCAAACGTCGTAAATTATTGACGATTGTTGTTGCCGGTGGAGGACCAACAGGAGTAGAGGTTTCAGGAATGTTTGCCGAAATGCGAAAAAATATTCTGCTTAAGGAATATCCGGAATTAGAAACATCAGCCAGTAATGTTTATTTGGTCGATGGGGGAGACGCACTCCTCTCGCCTATGAGCGAAGCTTCTCAAAAAGATACTTTAGAGGCGCTTACAAAACTTGGGGTTGTTGTTAAACTGCATACCCGAGTTACAGATTATGTTGATGATACTGTATTTTTTGAAAACGGAGAAACTATCCAAACCAAAAACTTAATTTGGGCAGCCGGAGTTTCTGCCAAACTATTTGACGGAATTCCAAAAGAAAGTTACGGCCGTGGAAGACGTATGGCAACAGATCAATATAATAAAGTAAATGGTTTTGAAAATATTTATGCTATTGGCGATACTTCAATTTTAGCTGGCGATAAGAACTTTCCTGACGGACATCCACAAGTGGCTCAGGTTGCTATTCAGCAAGGATTGAATCTAGCTAAAAACTTTAAAGCTTTAACTCAAAACAAACCTCTTAAGCCATTCGCATACAACGACAAAGGCTCTATGGCAATTATCGGAAAAAATAAAGCTGTAGTTGATTTACCAAGTCCAAAGTGGCATTTTAAAGGTTTTTTTGCCTGGATTATTTGGCTGTTTATTCACTTAATTTCTTTGATAACATATAGAAACAGATTGAATACTTTCTGGAACTGGATGGTCGCCTATTTTGCCAGAGATCAATCTTTGAGAATGATTATCAGACCAGAAAAAAGATCTTTAGAAGATAAAGTTTAATTCTAAATACCAATTCTCAAATTGCAAATTCCAATTGCAATTGCAGATATAAAACATAAAAAAGCCAGAATCATAATAGACTGCACCCAAAAGTTTAGACAAATTTATAATTAAGTTTGATAATAATGAGCTCGATATTTTATCGGGCTCATTTTGTTTAAATTTGATTTAATTCTTTCGTTATTGTAATATATTATATACTTATTAATTTCTTTTTTTAATTGTTCTATTGATTTAAATTTTTGGGTATAAAACATTTCAGATTTTAATATTCCAAAGAAGTTTTCAATAATTGCATTATCTAGGCAGTTTCCTTTTCTTGACATGCTTTGTTTGATTCCTTTTTGTTTTAATAAAAGTTGGTAATGATTCATTTGGTATTGCCAGCCTTGGTCTG
>NZ_FZNL01000033.1 GCF_900187965.1 Flavobacterium sp. ov086
CCTATAAAAACAAAAACAGTTGCAAGAACGTTCTTGCAACTGTTTAATTAATTATTTTTATCTAATAATCAGTGTCGTTTTTTTAGGACGAGACAACAATCAAGTTTCAAAAGCTTTTATAAATGAACTGTTATAGGTATAGAATATAGTACACGAACATTTACACCTCTTTGTTGACCCGGAATCCAATTTTCATAACTTGTGATTACCCTTATCGCTTCTTCATCAAGTCCGTATCCTAATGATTTAACGACTTTTGGCTCGACAATTTTACCATCTTTATCTATAATAAAGGTAACAAACAGTTTTCCGCTTATTTTATTTTCAAAAGCTGCCTTAGTTTTTGTGAAATTTTGCCCAACATAATTATAGAAATCCTGAATCCCTTTTTTAGGCATTGCTCTTAATTCTAAAACATCATAAGTATGCTCGACTCCTGAAGAATCTATGTTTTTGCCTGAAATAAATTCTCCTCTTTTGTAGATATCGGTATATTGATAATTTGTTTTTTTATCTTTGCCACTCCAAACTCCATCTTTAAATCCGTTTTTTACTTTTCCTGTAACGGTTAGATTTTCGTCAATTTCTTCATAATTACCATTACCATCAATTACGAGATGTTCATTTTTAGAATTCCAATATTGGTACGTTTTAAAATCAGAATTAAAACCTTTTTCAGAGTCTATGTATTCACCTTCTAATTTTGGATTCCCATTTTCGTACCATTCCATAAACTTTCCTTTTACTCTTGATTTGTAATAATTTTGAAGACTTTTTTTATTTCCATTTGCATAGTAAAAAGTATATTCACCTTCTTTGCTGTTACCATCATTCGTTTTTGAAGTTCCTTTCATTTGTAGAACGCCAGATTTATAGTAATCATAAATCTTATAAGAATCTTTTTCTGTATAATAGTCTTTTATGATTCTGTAATATTCATAATTTTCTTTTGTTGTTTCTTTCCAAATTGAATCAAAATAAACCGTTTTATCTGTTGATTTTTGAGAAAAAAGTAAAATAGGAATAAAGAACAAGAATGTAATTAGTGAGTAATTTTTCATAAATTGATTCGGAAAAGTTGTAGGATGGTGATTTTTTTAGTACAATTTAGCAACTTCTTGATTTACAAATTCTAAAAATCTTTCGTCAGCTTCGGTAAAAGGATCAATTACGTGACTGTCAATGTCAATTTGCCCAATATTTACTCCGTTTACAAATAAAGGAACAACGATTTCAGATTTCACAGTAAAACTGCAGGCAATATAATTGTCCTGAGCAGCAACATCAGGCACCACAAAATTTGCATTGCTTTCAGCAACTTGTCCACAAATTCCTTTTCCAAATGGAATAACAGTATGATCTGTTTCTGCGCCAACATAAGGGCCTAAGTGTAAGGTTTTGTTTTCGTGATTGGCAAAATAAAAGCCAACCCAATTATAATATTCTACATTTGCATTTAATAATTGGCAAATGGCTAATAGTTTTTCGTCTCTAAGAGTATTAGTGTCAGCTACAATAGCACTTATTTTTGGTTGTAATTCTTGAAATGTCATGATATAAAAATTTTATACAAAAGTATTTAAAGCTAAACTCAAAAAATACATAAATTTGAAAAAAAAATCCCGTTGAGAAAATATTTAATACAGTTCAAACCTTTTCTGATTTTTATAAGTACTTTTTTTGCTACTTATATTACGCTTACCTTTATATATAAGTTTTATTTGGATGGTTTTGAAATAAATGACGTTGACGGAATTACAAAAATCGTAAGTCGAAATGTGGAACAATTAATGCAATTGTTCAATGCTGATTTTATAGTGAGCAAGAGTTTATCGAACTCGTGGATGGATGTCTGGTACAATCAAAAATATATGACACGAATCATCGAAGGCTGTAATGCTGTTAGCGTTATGATTTTGTTTGTTTCGTTTGTTGTTGCTTTCTCCGGAAAATTCAAACCAACATCACTTTTTATCTTACTTGGAATTGTGCTGATTTATATTTGTAACGTTGTTCGAATTGCTTTATTAGTCGTTTTAATATATAGTTTTCCTGAGTACGCTCATTTTCTACATGGAGTTTTTTTTCCTCTAATGATATACGGAATGGTATTCGGTTTATGGGTTGTCTGGATTAATAAATTTTCAAAATATGCTAGATAATCTTAAAGAACACAAATTCACAATTCTGATTGCGATTTTGGTTGTATTTTGTTTTGGTGTTATCAGAGCATTTGAAGATCAGTTGTTTTATGATCCTTTTTTGGATTACTTTAAAGAAGGTTTTAAAAATTTACCTTTTCCTGAAGTTAATCAGTTTAAGCTTTTCTTGGGTCTTTTTCTGCGGTACATTCTAAATACGGTCTTGTCTTTAGTATTAATTTATGCCTTGTTTCCGGATGTCGAAATTCTGAAATTCACTACATTTATGTATGGCTTTTTTCTATTGCTTCTATTTGTGATGTTTTATGTAATTATTGAATACTTTTCAAATGCAAGCTGGCTGCTTTTTTATGTAAGACGATTTATTATTCAGCCCATATTTGTATTGTTATTTATTCCTGCATTTTATTATCAGCAGCAAAATCTTAAAAAATAACATTTCATTAAATCTTTCTTTGGTCTTTTTTAGGTAATTTTGCAGTATGAATGTAAAAAAGTGCACAGGATTATTTTTAGCGCTCCTATTGTTGGTTTCCAACATCGGGTTTGCTTTTGATGTGCATTATTGTGGAGGCGAAATAGCTTCTGTTTCATTAAATACTACAGCTTCTGCAGCTCCTGAAAAGAAATGTTGCGGAGGATCCGAAAAAAAATCATCTTGTTGTAAAGACAAAGTAGTTCATTTCGAAAAAAAATCGGACAATGCTACATTTAAGATTTTCTTTTTTCAATTAGCTTTTCCAGCGGTAATTCAGGAATACAAACCAATCGTTTTTGTGTCAATTCCGAATTTCAAAAGCAATCAAATCACATCGTATTACGCAGATGCGAATGCACCGCCTTTATTTAAATTATACAATCAATACATTTTTTATTCCTGATTTTAATGTTTAGAATCAAGCTGTTTATTGGCTTGAGCTATGCTGTTTAGTTATTTTTCACTTAAGGAGAATTTCTATAAAGCAGTTTTTCTAATTAACATTAAAATCATTTTTTATGCAAAAAAATATCATGCTTTTTTGTATGATTTTATTTTCTATAGCTGCTTTTTCGCAAGAAGATTTAGAGGAAGTTAAAATCACAAAGAAGCAAAAAGGAATAAAAAAATCCTATACACTTACCTCAAATACATCTGTAATTACAAGTAAAGAACTGCTGAAAGCGGCATGTTGTAATTTGGCTGAAAGTTTTGAAACCAATCCATCAATAGATGTGAATTTTTCGGATGCTTTAACAGGGACAAAACAAATAAAAATGTTGGGGCTTACAAGTCCGTATTTGATGATTACCGAGGAGAATATCCCATCAGTACGCGGAGCTTCTCAGGCTTACGGATTGTCATTTACGCCCGGAACATGGATCGAAAGTGTTCAGATTACAAAAGGCGCCGGAAGTGTAATTAACGGTTACGAAAGTATTTCGGGACAAATAAACACAGAACTTTTAAAACCATTAAACGATATTCCATTCTTTTTGAATGTCTACGGTTCTACTGATGCCAGATTTGAGGTAAACACGCATTTCAATAAAAAACTATCTGATAAATGGGCGACAAGTTTGTTCGTTCACGGAAATGCACGTGTCGCAAAAAACGATATGAACGACGACGGTTTTCTGGATAATCCGTTAGGAAAACAAATCAACGTTTTAAACCGCTATCAATATTATAATGCAGAAAGTGGTTTGGTGAGTTTTATCAATTTCAGATATATGAATGATAAAAAACAAACCGGAGAAGTTGATTTTGATAAAGACAGAGATCGAGGAACTACAAATCACTGGGGTTCAGAAATAAATACAGAACGTTTTGATGTTTCTACAAAAATTGGCTATGTTTTTAAAGACATGCCATATCAAAGTATTGGTTTTCAGAATGCTTTTAATAGTCATAATCAAAATTCTTATTTTGGATTGAATTTATATGATATTAAGCAAAATAGTTTTTATTCGAATTTAATTTTCAATTCGATTATCAACAACACCATGCACAAGTTCTCGACTGGTTTAAACTTTACTTACGATCAATATCAGGAATTTGTGAACGTAAATGATTTTAGCAGAATCGATAACTCCGTTGGGGCATTCTTTGAATATACATATGATAACACAGATAATTTTAGTTTAATTCTTGGAGGAAGGGTAGATAATCATAACCGACTAGGTTTTTTTGTTACACCTCGTTTGCATATGAGATACAATCCGTGGAAAGATGGGGTTATTCGTTTTTCTGCCGGAAGAGGAAAACGTTCGGCTAATATTTTTGCCGAGAATCAACAGCTTTTTGCAAGTTCAAGAACATTTTCAATTTTAGATCATAGTGGGAAAATTTATGGTTTAAATCCTGAAATTGCCTGGAATTATGGTATTAGTTTTTCTCAGAAATTTAAATTGTTTAATAAAAATGCCGAAGCTGGGTTTGATTTCTATAGAACCGATTTTCAAAATCAGGCAGTTGTCGATTTGATGCAGAGTCCGCAAGAAGTTTTATTTTATAATCTAAAAGGAAGTTCTTTTGCAAATAGTTTTCAGTTTGAGTTCAATTATGAGTTAATTCATAATTTAAATTTGAGAACTGCCTATAAATATTACGATATCCAAACTGATTATTTGAGAGGAACTTTTCAGCGTCCGTTGCAGGCAAAACATCGTTTTTTAGGAAATTTGGAGTATGAAACCCAATTGAACAATGGAAGACAATGGAAGTTTGATTATACTTTTAATTGGTCTGGAAAACAACAATTGCCTTACACAGCATCAAATCCCGTAGAGGATCAGTTTCCTGATTTTTCACCAGCTTATGCTGTTATGAACATGCAGGTTACAAGAGTACTTTCTCCAGTTTTTGAAGTATATGTGGGAGGTGAAAACATTGGAAACTACAAACAACAGAAAGCAATTTTAGGTGCCGAAGATCCATTTGGACCTAATTTTGATGCTTCTGTTGCATATGCGCCAATTTTTGGACAAATGTATTACGCAGGATTACGATTTAAAATAAAATAATAAATTTATAAACTTTAATAATAGACAAAATGAAAAATATAGTTTTAATTGCATTAGTAACTTTTTTAGGATTTTCTGCGCAAGCTCAAACTAAGAAAAACAAGAATTTAAAATACACGACAGAAGTAAATGGTAATTGCGAGCAATGCAAAAAACGTATCGAAAAAGCAGCGTTTGGAGTTCCGGGTGTTAAGTCTGCAAGTTGGGATATAGGTTCGCACGAATTAACGGTAATTTTAAATGAAGAAAAATCGTCGCCTGCCGATTTAAATAAAGCAATTGCAAAAGTTGGGCATGATACTAAAGAAGTTAAGGCAACAGAAGCCGATTATGATAATTTGCATTCTTGTTGTAAATACGTACGAGAAGAATAATCGTAACGAATAATAGAGAGAGCCCAAGGATAACTTGGGCTTTTTTAATAGTTAATTTATCTTTAAAATATCGTATTTTATTGTGGCTAAACTAAATTATTGTTACTTTCACGAACTTATAAATATAACCAAACGCGTTTATGAATAATTTTGATTGGACTCAATTAATTAACCCTGAATTTTATATTACACTAAGTATCGGTGGTTTTCAAATTGGTTTATTTATTGTTTTGTTTATTGTTTTTGCTGAAACAGGACTTTTTGCAGGTTTTTTTCTCCCTGGAGACAGTTTGCTTTTTTTAGCAGGTATTTATAGCCGTGATTTAATTCAGAATGTTGTTGATATACCAGCTGATTTTCTAAACGTATTTATACTTTCTACTCTGGTTGCTATAATGGGAGTTTTGGGTAATATGACAGGTTATTGGTTTGGTGCTAAAAGTGGGTATTATTTGTTTAAAAAAGAAGACACATTCTGGTTTAAAAAGAAGTACTTATTACAATCTAAAGATTTTTTTGAAAAATATGGTGGTAAAGCGATTATCTATGCGCGTTTCTTGCCAATTTTCAGAACCTTCGCCCCAATTATTGCAGGTATAGTTTCTATGGATAAGAAGAAATTTATGTTCTATAATATTCTAAGTTCATTTTTATGGTCTTTTGTATTGATCTTTTCAGGACATTATTTGTATGGAGTATTTCTAAAGCAAGGAATAGATTTAAAAGAGCATATTGAATATATCATTATTATAATTGTAATCATTTCTACGTTCCCGGTTTTAGTAAAGCTCTTAAAGAAAAGACCAAGTGAGAATATATAAATTGAGATATTAAAATAAATAAAAAAGTCCGAAGTTTAGAACTTCGGACTTTTTTATGCTTGAAAATTGAGATTATGATTCTTGATAATAATTCCTTTAAACTATGTAGAATTAATCGTTATTTGAGCTTATAAGAAGCTTTAGAAGGGGCTTTTAGTCTGAGCAGAATATTCTGTTATGGTTAGAATTTGTTTCTAAAGTTCGAATTTGGAATTTAAAAAAATGAAATTTAATTTTTCAAAAGTCTACCATTCATTTACTTTGTTTGCATCCATTTTTAAGAAGATAAACAGCAAAATAGTGAATCCCCAAAGTCCTGAACCTCCATAGGAAAAGAACGGTAAAGGAACTCCAATTGTTGGGAAAATTCCAATAACCATTGCAATGTTTACAAAAAAGTGTGTAAATAAAATCCCTGCAACACAGTAACCATAAACTCTGCTGAATTTTGTTTTCTGTCTTTCGGCCAAATAAATTACCCTTAAAAATAGACCAACAAAAAGTACGATCACAACTAACGAGCCTACAAATCCCCATTCTTCACCAACGGTTGTAAAGATATAGTCAGTATGTTGTTCAGGAACGAATCCTCCTTTGGTTTGTGTTCCTTCTAAGAAACCTTTTCCAATCCAGCCTCCTGATCCAATAGCAATTTCCGATTGATTGGTATTGTATCCAATACCTTTCATATCGACCGTTTTTCCTAGTAAGATATTAAAACGGTCACGGTGGTGTTGTTTAAAAATGTGATCAAAAACATAATCTACAGATAATACAAAGGCCGAAATAATAGCTAGTAAAATACCACTTAAAATAATGTTTCTATCGACAGCCCTGCCTTTAAAATGTATAATTGCTAATACTCCAAAGGCTATTAAAATAACTGCGTAGGGTTCTAAAACAAGAGTTAATACAAATAAAAGAATGGTGATAAAACCAGTCCAAACGTACCAAGATGGTAATCCTTCTCTGTATAGTACAATGATAAATATACTATAGATTAAGGCGCTCCCGGGATCCGGCTGAGGTAAAATTAATAATACAGGTAAAAAAACAATAGCCAAAGCCTGAATTTGCCTGTTTGTTTCTTTTAGATTTATTTGAGTATCACTTAAATATTTAGCTAATGCTAATGATGTGGCGGCTTTTGCAAACTCAGAGGGCTGTAAAGTAAAGCTTCCAATAGCATACCAACATCTTTGTCCGGCAATAGTTTTCCCAAATAGAAATAATCCTGCTAATGATAACAAAGAAACTCCAAAAATTATACTGGCATATTTTTCATAGAATTTTCCGTCAACAAAAAGTACGACAAAAATTAAAGGAATTGTACAACCTATAAAAATTAATTGTTTTTGGTAGGTTCCTTCAGTCGATAATAATGATGATGAATAAATATTTAGCCACCCTAATGTCACCAACGAAATGTAGATAAGAACGCTTATCCAGTCAATGTTATTTTTTACACTTTGATTTTTCATTTGAAATAATCTTTGTTAGTTTTCCTTAGTGGTGTCTGAAGGGATGGTTTTAATTTCTACTTTTTGTTTTACGATTTTAGCTCTCATGACAGAATCCTTTGGAGTAGATTCGATTGCGCTGGCGTCGCTCATTCCTCCTAATTTTGCATATTCACTCGCAAGACTTTTATTAAGAACTCGTATTTCTAAATCGTTTCTTGTGATTTTCTTTCTTAAATATTTTTCGATCATCAAACTTGCAATAGGTCCGGCTACTGTAGCTCCAAAACCTCCATTCTCGATCATAACTGCGATAGCTATTTTTGGATTGTCTTTTGGTGCAAAAGCCACAAAAATAGAGTGATCTTTTAGTTTTGTTCTAACACCTCCAATTTTTGCAAAGTTTTCAGCAGTACCTGTTTTTCCGCAAATATCAATACCTTCTACTCGAAGCGCATAAGCTGTTCCTTTGTTGTACACGTCAAACAGACCACTTATAACCGGAGGGAAATATTTTTGATCAATTGTAGTAACGTGTTTTGTGGTAAACTTAGGATCAATTTTTTCGCCTTTAATCTTCTTAATGATATGAGGTGTATAATAATAACCTTGATTGGCTACTGTTGCCATCATATTGGCTAACTGAATTGGAGTCATTAAAACTTCTCCCTGACCAATCGCATTCGATACAATTGTTGTACTTCTCCAGCCTCCGTTAGGATATATTTTTTTATAAGTTTTAGATGTTGGAATATTTCCTCTTTTACCTATTGGTAGATCATAACCCATAAATTGACCTAATCCAAAACTTTTCACGTGATCACTCCAAACATCTACAGCTTTTGCCGGATCTTTATATTTGTTGATAGTTAGCATGTACGATTGTGCAAAATAGGTGTTACAAGAATTGTAAATCCCATTGTGTAATTGGTGCGGACCAAAACCGTGACATTTCATAAAACGACCTCTACCATAACTAAATCCATGATGACACATAAAAGTAGTTTGCTCGTTGATAACGCCTTCTTGCAATGCTACTAAACCAGTCAGGATTTTAAATGGAGATCCTGGAGGATATTCTGCTAAAAGTCCTCTGTCGTATAAAGGTTTTGCTATAGAATCATGGTATAAAAGAGTGTAGTTTTTAGATTTTTGTCTTCCAACTAAAATTCCGGGATCGTAAGATGGAGCGGTAACTAAGGCTAAAATCTCACCGGATTTAGGTTCAATAGCAACAATTCCACCTCTTTTATTAATCATTAATTCTTCACCATATTTTTGAAGTTCAGCATCAATCGTTAGATTAATGTCTTCTCCGGCAACGGCGATAGTATCGTATTTGCCCTCTTTATAGGAGCCTATTTCACGATTGTATTTGTCTTTTTGAATATATTTTACACCTTTTATACCGCGTAAAATTTCTTCGTAGCTTTGTTCAACACCTTGTTGTCCAATTAAATCCCCACTATTGTAATATGGGTTTTTTGCAATTAGTCCTTCGGTTACCTGAGTAATGAAACCAAAAATATTGGCACCGTAATCTACTTCGTAATCACGAAGTGATCTTTTTTGGAAATAAAAACCTTCATATTTTCTGATTTTTTCCTGAAAAGCTGCAAATTCATTTTTGTTTAATTGTGCCAAAAATACAGACGGAAGTCGTGGACTATAGACTTTTGCTTTTGCAATTCGTTTGTCGTATTCTTCTCTTGTTATGTTTAGTAAAGCACAGAATTCAGGGATATTAAGGTTTTCTTTGATGTCCCTCGGAATAACCATTATATCGTATGAAGCTTGATTAGCAACTAATAATTTACCATGTCGATCATAAATATAGCCCCTTTCAGGATAATCATACTTCTTCTTGATCGCATTATTTTCTGATTTTAATTTGAAGGAATCATCAACAATTTGCAAATAAAATATCCTGATCACTAGCAAAGATGCTGCAATAATAATTAAAGAGGGCAGCAGGACTTTTCTCATCTTTTATTGGGCTTAATAAGATAAATTATTATGATTGAAGTAATTATTGTAAATATAGAGCTAAACAATGTTCGGAGTAAAATATCCCAGATAAACTTAAATTGAAAAGCTTCAAGGGTAAATAGTACGATGTGATGCAATACTACAGATACTAAAATAAATGAAAATCGCTCCGGTGTTAATGACTCGTTTAATCTGATGGTTTGATATTCGTAGCTTAATCCAAATGAGAATTTAAAAATATAAGGTCTGTAATAGGCTAAGATTACACAGGCAGTAGCATGTATTCCGCCAGAGTTACAAAACAAATCCATTGTTAATCCAAGTAAAAAGCTAGAGATGATTAAACCTGTTCTATTGCTGTTTACCGGATACAAAATAATGTATAAGATGTATGGGAAGGGACTTATGTACCCTAAAAAATTCATATTATTGAAAATAACAATCTGAATTGTTAGTAACATAATAAATCGAAAAATATTGACTAACAAAGCGCTATTCATTTTTTTCCTTGTTTTCTAAATTAATAAGTTCTTCTCTATCCTTACTCTTGATAATATAAACATGTCCCAAGTTTGTCATATCGTTAAACAACTTAACATTTATAACATAATAACTTGTGTTCTTTTCAATAAATATTTTGTCAACGGTTCCAATGTTAATTCCCTCAGGGAAAATAACAGATTGGCCACCAGTTACAATAGTGTCTCCTTTTCTGATAGAAGCCAGTCTTGGAACATCTCTTAATTGTGCAAATCCGGTGCTTTTTCCATCCCAGGTTAAAGAACCAAAGTGATTTGATTTTTTGATTTTGGCATTGATTTGTGACTTCATATTCAAAATACTTACTACTGTAGAGTATCTTGGCGAAGTATCGTCAATTATACCAATTATACCTAAACTGTTAATTACACCCATATCAGGTTTAACACCGTCTCTTGCTCCTGAATTTAATGTAATAAAGTTTTCGTATCTGTTGTAGGAGTTGTGAATTACTTTAGATACAACTATATCGGCAGGTTTTACTCCTTTTATGCTATCTGCCAAAGGTAGTTTTGTAGTGTCTTCTTTATTGAATAGTAAACTTTTCAATCTTGCATTTTCAAGTACAAGCTCGTCATTTTCAGTTTTTAGATTCAAATATTCGTTAATACGATTGATTCTTTCGTAAACGCCTCCGCTCAAAAAGTTGGCAGAACTAATTACTTTGCTTCTATGGTAGGAATGCGATTGAATTGTGAGAGTCAACGAAATACCTAAAAGCAGCAAAAACAGCAATCGATTACTGTTTCTTATAATGAAATTAAAAATTTGCTGCATTTCTTGTTTGGTTATTTTGTTTCAGGATATGCTTTTCGTTTCAAATTTTATAAGAGTCAAATTCAATTAATTCAACTCTTATAAAGATATATTGATTGTTATTTTGAATCTTATTTAATTAAGATACTTTTAAATTTTGCAATATTTTTAAGTGCCATTCCAGTTCCACGAACTACAGCTCTTAACGGATCTTCAGCAATGTAAACTGGTAAATCTGTTTTTTGCGAAATACGTTTGTCAAGACCTCTAAGCATAGATCCACCACCGGCTAAATAAATACCAGTATTGTAGATATCTGCTGCTAATTCAGGAGGAGTTTGAGATAACGTTTCCATTACAGCATCTTCAATACGTTGAATTGATTTGTCTAATGCTTTTGCAATTTCACGGTAAGAAACATCAACTTGTTTTGGTTTACCAGTAAGTAAATCTCTACCTTGAACTGACATATCTTCTGGCGGTCCATCTAAATCTTCGATAGCAGCACCAATTTGAATTTTTATTTTTTCAGCTGTACTTTCTCCAACAAAAAGGTTGTGTTGTGTACGCATGTAGTAAACAATATCATTTGTAAATACGTCACCCGCAATTTTTACAGATTTGTCACATACAATACCACCAAGTGCAATAACTGCAATTTCAGTTGTACCACCTCCAATATCAACGATCATGTTTCCTTTTGGTTGCATAATGTCAATACCAATACCAATTGCTGCAGCCATAGGCTCATGAATCAGGTAAACTTCTTTTCCGTTTACTCTTTCACAAGATTCTTTTACAGCTCTCATTTCAACCTCAGTAATACCAGACGGAATACATACTACCATTCTTAAAGCTGGAGTAAACATTCTTTTTTTCAACGCAGGAATACTTTTGATGAACATATTGATCATCTTTTCAGAAGCATCAAAATCGGCAATTACACCATCTTTCAAGGGCCTTATCGTCTTTATGTTTTCATGCGTTTTACCTTGCATCATATTGGCTTCCTTACCAACAGCAATGATTTTGCCTGATATTCTATCACGTGCAACGATCGACGGACTATCAATAACGACTTTATCATTGTGTATGATTAAAGTGTTTGCGGTACCAAGGTCTATCGCAATATCCTCGGTCATGAAATCAAAAAATCCCATAAGTTTTTTAGGGGTTTAAAATGTTATAAATTATTTTGAACAAAGTTAAACAAATTAATGTTTAAAATGACGCGTTCCGGTAAATACCATTGCAAGATTATTTTCGTTGCAATAATTTATGCTTAATTCGTCTTTTATTGAGCCTCCTGGCTGAATTACAGCTGTTATTCCTGCTTTTTTGGCTAATTCTACACAATCCGGAAATGGGAAAAATGCATCACTCGCCATCGAAGCGCCTGTTAAATCAAATCCAAAAGCTTTTGCTTTATCAACAGCCTGCATTAAAGCATCGACTCTTGACGTCTGACCTGTACCTGACGAAATTAGTGTTCCGTTTTTTGCAAAAACAATCGTATTTGATTTTGTGTTTTTACAAATTTTTGAAGCAAATATTAAATCTTCTATTTCTGAAGCAGTAGGCTCAGTAATAGTAACGGTCTTTAAATGCTCTTTAGTATCTGTAATATTATTTCTGTCCTGAATTAACAAACCATTAAGACATGTTCTAACTTGTCTTGAAGGTAATTCAACTTGATTTTGAACTAATATGATTCTGTTTTTCTTTTCTTGTAAAACTGCAATCGCCTCGTCATCATAACTTGGAGCAATTACTACTTCGCAGAATAATTTGTTGATTTCCTGAGCTGTAGCTAAATCAATTTTGGTATTTGCAATCAAAACTCCACCAAAAGCAGATGTAGGATCACAAGCCAAAGCTGCTAAATAAGCTTCGCTAATTGTTTTTCTTGAAGCTAAACCACAAGCATTATTATGTTTTAAAATTGCAAACGTTGGTCCGTCAGTTTTAAACTCATTGATCAGGTTTACAGCTGCATCAACGTCTAACAAGTTGTTGTATGATAATTCTTTTCCGTGAACTTTTTTGAACATTGCATCAAAATCTCCAAAGAAGAATCCTTTTTGATGTGGGTTTTCCCCGTATCTTAAAACCTGACCATCTGCAATACTTTCTTTGTAAATAGTCTCGTCAGTATTGAAATAATTAAAAATTGCACCATCATAGTGAGATGAAACATGGAATGCTTTTGTAGCAAACAATCTTCTGTTCTCAAGAGTTGTAGCTCCATTTTGCTTTGTAATCAAATCAAGAAGCAGGCTATATTCATTAACCGAAGCCACAATTACAGTGTCTTTGAAGTTTTTTGCACCGGCACGAATCAATGAAATTCCACCAATGTCAATTTTTTCGATAATATCTTGTTCGCTTGCACCAGAAGCAACAGTTTTTTCAAACGGATACAAATCAACAATTACCAAATCAATTTGAGGAATATCAAATTCCTTCATTTGTTGAACATCACTTTCGTTATCCTGACGGTTTAAAATTCCGCCAAAAATTTTCGGGTGTAAAGTTTTTACTCTTCCGCCAAGAATTTCAGGAAATGAAGTAATATCTTCAACCGGAACTACAGGAATTCCAAGATTTTTGATGAAATCTTCAGTTCCTCCAGTGGAGTAAAGTGTAACATTTTGTTCGTGTAATTTTCTAACGATTGGCTCTAATCCATCCTTTGAAAAAACAGATATTAATGCCGATTGTATTGTTTTAGTTGTGCTCATTGTGTAGTTATGATTTTCAGACTGCAAAAGTAGTTTTTTTAAATATTATTTTAAAGAAAATTAATGTAACATTATGCTAAAAAAAACTACTGATGAGTAAGTTAACTTTTATTAGGTTTTTGAATTTAAATTATTGAATTTTACTTTATTGAAAAATACGAAAATATGCTTGTTTATCTAAGATTATTAAAAGAAAGTTTAAGTTTTGCTATAAACGCTTTGCGAAATAATAAATTACGTACTTTATTGTCTTTGTTAGGTGTAACTATTGGGATCTTTTCAATTATTGCTGTTTTGGCTGCGGTTGATTCTTTAGATCGAAAAATTTCCAAAGATTTGAGTAGCTTAGATAAAAATACGATTTATTTGATGAAATTTTGCTTCGGACCATCAGAAATTCCACAATGGAAGAGAGAGCAATTTCCAAATGTAAAGTATGACGAGTATATAGCTCTAAAAAATTCACTTAATAATACAGAGCAGGTGGGGTATCAATTATTCGTAAATCATGAAAGTTTAAAGTATGATTCGAAAACCGTTGCCGATGTAAATATGATTCCTTCTTCATTTGAAATGGTTGATATTGACGGATTAAGTTTCGAAAAAGGGCGATTTTACAATGAATCTGAATCAAATTCAGGAACACCGGTAATTGTTTTGGGATATGATATTGCCAACGGACTTTTTGGCGAAAGTGACCCTATCGGGAAAAACATTCGTCTCTACGGACAACGCTTCACGGTTATTGGCGTAATGGTAAAACAAGGAGCGGGTTTTTTTGGAGATAGTAATGATACTTCAGTTTATTTTCCGGCAAATTTTTTACGCCGAATGTATGGCGACAGTGATGCAATGACTCCGGTAATTGTACTAAAACCTGTAAAAGGAATCGATATGGACGCTTATAAAGCCGAAGTTGCCCAAAAATTAAGAGCAATCCGCGGAATGAAAGCGGGAGAAATAGATAATTTCTTTGTGAATGTACTTTCCGGATTTACCGATTTTATCGACGGAATCCTGGGACAGATGAATGTTGTGGGATGGATTATCAGTGGATTTTCTCTTTTAGTTGGAGGATTTGGAATTGCTAATATTATGTTTGTTTCGGTAAAAGAACGAACCAACTTAATTGGAATTCAAAAATCATTAGGAGCTAAAAACCGTTTTATCTTATTTCAGTTTTTATTTGAAGCCATTATTCTTTCTGTTATTGGAGGAATAATTGGATTATTGATGGTTTGGGGCATTTCGGTTATTCTAACAAAAGCTCTCGATTTTGAATTTGTTCTGAGCATGGGAAATATACTTTTAGGAACCGGATTAGCCGCACTTATTGGATTAATTTCAGGGATTTTACCTGCAATTTCTGCCGCGAATTTAGATCCTGTTGAAGCTATTAGAACGGGAATGTAAATTAGATTATAAATTGTTATGAATTTAAATTGGATAAAGCATCCAACAATCCTAAAAGGAGAAATTGTTGATTTGATTCCTTTAGATCAAAATCATTTTGAGGAATTATATAGAGCTGCATCAGATAAAGAACTTTGGGAGCTTATTCCTACTGATTGTTCTAGAAGGGAAGTTTTTGATATTACTTATAATTTCGCTTTAAGCGAAAGAGAAAAAGGAAACCAATATCCATTTGTAATTTTACATAAAGAAACCCAAAGAATAATTGGATCTACAAGATTATTTGAGATATATCCAAATGATAAAAAAATAGAAATTGGTTGGACGTGGATTATTAAAGATTTTTGGGGAACAGTTGTAAATTTAGAAAGTAAATTTTTATTGCTTCATTTTTGTTTTGAAGAGCTGAACGCAAATAGAGTTCAACTTAAAACTAAAGATACCAATTTGCGTTCGCGTAAAGCAATAGAAAAAATTGGAGGTGTCTTTGAAGGTATTTTACGAAAAGATAAAATTCAGAATGATGGTTTGGCCAGAAATGCAGCTTATTACAGTATTTTGGATGAAGAATGGAGTCGTGTAAAACAAGATCTATTGGCTCAAATTAACAATAAGAGATGATTAACCCTTAATTATTCTTTTTACAACTTTTAGATTCCTTTTATTGAGAAATTTTGTCGTAATTTTAGTACCCTAAATTAAAAATACGATAATATGATACCAGTAAAAGCTTATGCAGCCTATGATGCTGTAAATCCGTTAAAACCGTACACGTTTGAGAGAAAGGAAGTTGGTGCTCATCAAGTTCAAATCGAAATTTTATATAGTGGCGTTTGCCATTCAGATATTCATACTGCAAAAGGAGATTGGGGGCCGGTAAATTATCCATTGGTTCCGGGACACGAAATTGTTGGTCGAATTGTTGCAGTTGGTAGTGAAGTTTCTAAATTTAAAGTTGGAGAACTTGCCGGAGTGGGTTGCTTTGTTGATTCATGCAGAGTTTGTCCAAGTTGTCAGTCAGGCGAGGAGCAATTTTGTGATGAAGGAATGACAGGTACTTACAATAGTGTTGAAAGAGGAACAAATATTCCAACCCGTGGGGGATATTCAACAAGTATTATTGTTGATGAAAGTTATACGCTTCATGTTTCTGAAAAGTTGGATATAAAAGGAGTAGCACCACTATTGTGCGCCGGAATTACAACATACTCTCCACTACGTTATTTAAAAGTAGGTAAGGGGCATAAAGTTGGTGTTTTAGGTCTTGGGGGGTTAGGGCACATGGCAGTTAAATTTGCGGTTTCTTTTGGTGCCGAGGTTACTATGTTGAGCCATTCTCCATCTAAAGAAGGTGATGCTAAAAAATTAGGAGCGCATAAATTTGCTCTAACTTCAAATCCTGAAACAATGGAATCTTTAGCTAATAGTTTCGATTTTATTCTAAATACTGTTTCTGCAAAACACGATCATAATGCTTATCTGAATTTATTAAAAACTAACGGAACAATGATTGTTGTTGGAGCTCCGCCAGCGCCTGCCGAAATTCCGGTTTTTACTTTAATCATGAAAAGAAGAAGCATCATGGGAAGTTTAATAGGTGGAATTAAAGAAACACAAGAAATGTTAGATTACTGTGCCGAACATAATATTACATCAGATGTTGAAATTATCGATATGTCATATATTAACGAAGCTTACGATCGTATGAATAAAAGTGATGTGAAATATCGTTTTGTTATTGATATGGCTTCTTTGAAGTAGGTTCAAAGGTGCAGAGGTTTTATTTTATTGAGTTTAAGACTTTGTATTTAATGAGTTCTTTACCGATGGATAAAACGGATTTAAACTGTTTATCGCAAAGCTTGTTCTTTGCTAGGAAGGAAGCAATCTCATTTGCTGAATCAATGTAGTGTGGCTACTTGGCTTCTAGTAATGACGAACGTTATGTTTGCTAATAAAAACTTTGCGTCTCTGCGACTTTTTGAGATTATAATTTCAGAATAACAGATATAAAAAAAATCCCAAGAAAATATTTCTTGGGATTTTTTTTATATCAATATGTTTTTAGGTTTTTGTTTTAATTTGAATTGGAGGTTTTATGAATTTAATTTGTTCCGGGAATTTAATTTTTGTTTTGTCCCATTTTATGTCTTCCGAAGAATAATAAGATTCGTTGTTTCTTTTATATTTCAAAACAGCGTCTTCTTCTTGAGTTGTTCTTCTTATAACACAGAAATCGCGATCTCTTATAAAATATTTTAAGGATTTATGCAAATCAAAGAACATCTTCGATTTTAAAGTGTCAGATTCTGATGCAATAAAAGTTGCATTTCGAAAGTCATCTTTATAATTTAATTTTATAAATTCATAGAGGTTTTTATTTGAAATTTCAATTAAATCTTTGGGTTGTAAATTTATAAAATAAGGGATAGTGTCAGCATTTGGTGTTCCGCATATGAATCCTATTCCTTTATTTTGAAAGTAATATGCTGTAGAATCAGTGTTGATGATAAAAGTATTTGTTCCGTAGACTAGCCAGCCAGGTATAGGAGGCGATGGAGGAATAGTGTCATTGTTTGTAATTTTTCCTTTATTTTCTTGAGAAATAATATAAGGTTTGTTTTTTGCAATAACCTTTTCTTCTTTCTTAGCACAATTCAAAAGAAACAAACAAATTGCAAAACCAAGAAAAACTCTTTTCATAAATTAAGATTTAAAATAAAGATATAAAAAAATCTCACCTGCAATTAAGCGGATGAGATTTTATATATTAAGAAGTTTTAAAACTATCTAATTGTATTATTTTGAATCAAATCGATATACAAGTTAATCTTGTCTTTTAATTCTTTTCTTGGCGTGATAAAGTCAAGGAAACCGTGCTCTAAAAGAAACTCAGCAGTTTGGAAACCTTCCGGTAAATCTTTACCAGTTGTGTCACGAACAACACGAGGTCCGGCAAAACCAATCAAAGCTCCTGGCTCAGAAATATTAATATCTCCTAACATTGCATATGATGCAGTTGTTCCTCCAGTTGTTGGATCAGTACAAAGTGAAATGTATGGTAATTTAGCTTCAGCCAACTGAGCTAATTTTACAGATGTTTTTGCTAATTGCATTAAAGAATAAGCAGCTTCCATCATACGAGCCCCACCAGATTTAGAGATCATTACAAAAGGCAATTTGTTTTTGATCGCGTGATCAATACCTCTGGCAATTTTTTCTCCAACAACAGCTCCCATAGATCCACCAATAAAGGCAAAATCCATACAGCAGATTACAAGTTCTTTTCCTTTAGATTTTCCCACTCCTGTACGCACAGCGTCCTTTAAGTGAGTTTTCTCCATTACATCTTTCAATCTTTCTGCATATTTTTTTGTATCAACAAAATGCAAAGGATCTTTTGATGTCATGTTTTTATCCAATTCAACAAATTCATTATTGTCGAATAAAATTTCAAAATAGGTTGCGCTTCCAATTCGAACGTGAAAATCATCTTCAGGACTAACAAATAAGTTTCTGGCTAATTCGTCGGCGTCAATAATTTTTCCAGTAGGAGATTTGTACCACAATCCTTTCGGAACGTCCATCTTATCTTCAGTAGCAGTCGTAATCCCTTTTTCGTGTCTTTTAAACCAAGCCATTTTTTTTAATTTAGAATGTAGATTTTAAAGTTTAGATTTTCAATCTGATTCAAAATTTAAATTCCAGGCTTTTTAGAAGTCCGGAATCTAAATTCAGAAATCTAAAATTTAAAGTGTATTTACGTTATTCAAGTCTGCAAAAGCTTGCTCAAGTCTTGTATTGAATGTCACTTCGCTTTCACGTACCCATCTTCTTGGGTCATAATATTTTTTGTTAGGAGCATCAGCACCTTCTGGATTACCAATTTGAGTTTTTAAATAGTCAATGTTTTTAACCATATAATCACGAATTCCTTCTGTGTATGCAAATTGTAAATCTGTATCAATGTTCATTTTGATAACTCCGTAGCTAATTCCTTCTCTGATTTCTTCAAGTGTAGAACCTGAACCTCCGTGGAAAACGAAATCTACCGGGTTATGTCCAGTGTTGAATTTGTTTTGAACGAAATCCTGAGAATTTTTTAAGATTTTTGGAGTTAATTTTACGTTTCCAGGTTTGTAAACACCGTGAACGTTTCCAAAAGCAGCTGCAATTGTAAATTTAGGGCTCACTTTAGATAATTCTTCGTAAGCATAAGCTACTTCTTCTGGTTGAGTATATAATTTTGAGCTATCAACATCAGAGTTGTCAACACCATCTTCTTCACCACCTGTAATACCAAGTTCGATTTCTAATGTCATTCCCATTTTGCTCATTCTAGCCAAATATTCTTTACAGATCTCGATGTTTTCTTCGATTGGTTCTTCAGATAAATCGATCATGTGAGAACTAAATAATGGTTTTCCTGTTTCTGCAAAATGTTTTTCAGAAGCATCTAATAAGCCATCAATCCAAGGTAATAATTTTTTTGCACAGTGGTCAGTGTGCAAAATTACAGTAGCTCCATAAGCTTCTGCCAATGCATGAATATGTTTTGCTCCAGCGATTCCACCAGCGATTGCTGATTTTTCACCTGCATTTGATAATCCTTTTCCAGCGTTAAATTGTGCTCCTCCGTTTGAAAATTGAATGATAACTGGCGCATTTAGTTTTGCTGCAGTTTCAAGAACTCCATTGATTGTGCTAGACCCGGTAACGTTTACTGCAGGTAAAGCAAATCCTTTTTCTTTTGCATAATTAAAAATCTCCTGAACTTGATCTCCTGTAGCTACTCCCGGTTTAATATTGTGTGCCATTGTAATTTTTTTTATAGTTGTTTTTAGTTTTTAGGTTGCAAAAATAAGAATTAATTAGCATTAGAAAGGATAATTTATTCCAAAATTTACAACACAGTGCCCAAAATTGTATTCTTTAAACCAACGATCTCCTTTGTCATGTGCTGGATTATAGGTCTTAAAGCCTAAATCTAAACGAATAACAAAAAAGCTTAAATCGTAACGTAAACCGAATCCTGTACCCAAAGCAATATCAGCTAAATCGTTTACGCTGTCAAATTTTGCTTTCTCATCAATTACATTATCGAGCACATTCCAGATATTTCCTGCGTCTGCAAAGATGGCTCCTTTAACATCTCCAAAAACTTTAAATCGAAGTTCGGCACTCATTGCAATCTTCATATTTGCCTCATTAAAGTCGTTTACAGCATTTGTACTTCCCGGACCTAATGAATAAGGTTGCCATGCACGGTTATCATTTGAACCTCCCGAATAGTAACTTCGTGAAAACGGAATGTAATTTGAATTTCCAAAAGGAATCGCAATTCCAAAAAAGCTTCTTACCGCTAATACCTTTTCTTTTCCAAAATCCCAGTGTTTGATATAATCGAACTCTGTTTTTATGTACTCTGAATATGCTAAGTTGAATATTTCGTAGTTGCCATTTGCATTCTTCGGTAAGTTTGCAATATTCGAAATAGCGGATAATAAAGTACCTGCAGATTCTATTTTTGTTTTAAATTGATAGAAAGTATTGTCGGCCAGATCTTTTTTAGTGGTTTTGGTAAACGTATAACTTGTCGCCAGAATAAAGTCATTTTCGGTCAAACGAATTCTTCTTTCTTCAATACTTTCTACATCCTTATATTGGGGGTCTCCAGGTCTCAATACTGTCTGATCGGTTAGTACTTGTCTGGTGAATGTATTTGTTCCTGAGGATATAATTAGGTTTCCGTTGTCATCAATATTTTTTGGATCAGTGTTATATTGATTGGCAATACCATTTAATTCGTTGTAAGAAGAAGTATAGACATTAAAATAATTATTCGGATTTAAGTTTCGAACAAATTGCGCATTTAGCAATTCCAGTTTTGCAGTATTGTTTCTTTTCGGAGACCAGTTGTAAGCAATACCGCCTGTGAAATTTTCTTTATCCAATCCGATGTTTCTTTGCTTGGAAAAACCTGCAGATACACTCGTGGACGGAATCATCCTTTTCGGGATAATTTTCTCGGTTCCAAAAGGCATTAAGATTCTTGGGAAATTCAGTTTTAAGTCTACACCATATTCTGAAACGTTAAAGAAATTATTATTCGGATTCGCCATATCTTTAGAGGAACCCAGATTTAAACGTGTAGAAATTTCCAGAGTCTCGGCTCTGTTAAAAACATTTCGAATAGTTTCGGAAATACTTGCTCCAATACCAAAATCCTGAATATTAGAATGTGTTACGTCAAAAGTGGCTCCAAAGCTATATTTTTTTCTCGGCGTCAAATAAACATTTGCAATTAAGGATTGTGCCGTTGAGTCGCGTTTATCAACTTCGTATTGAATCGAAGGATAATTAAAGATTTTCAAGTTGTTTAAATATCTTGACGAAAGAGTAGTTCTCGTGTCAGAGAAAGTACTTCCTTTATTGATAAAAACAGCATCCGTAATAGCACGCGGTTTGTATTTTAGCTTTTTATAACTGTATAAGTTAAAGTTGTTGTAGGTTGTACTGTCTGTAATTTTAGTTTTTGCATTTGCTGCCGAATAATCCGTGTAAATGTTTACGTCGCTAATTTTATACAATTTAAACGGTTCTGTTCTGCTTGAATCTCTTTCCTGAATATTATTGTTGTTTACTATTAAAGTGACATCGGCTTTGTTTTTTTTACCAATGGTATCAATGTCAAAAGTAACATAAGTTGGCTGAAAGTAATAAGCGCCGTGATTTCTAAAATAGGTAGTTATACGATTTTTTTCATCTTCAAAATCAGAAGTTTTATATTGATTTCCAGATTTTATTAGAGGTGCTTCAGGATTAGTTTTGTATAACGAATCTAATGCCGGAGTCATGATTTTGGTTTTAATAGTATCTAGAGTGTAAGCAGGGCCGGTAGTAATATTATAATTTATTTTGGCTTTTTTTCTCGCAACGCTGTCCATAGTGTAATCTGTAGAAACGTTAAAATAACCATTGTTGAAATAATAATACTTCAAACGTAATAGCGATTTTTTTGTTTTTGCAGTATCGATAATAACGGGCGGTTCGCCGGTGCTTTTTAAGAATTCATGAATACCTTTGTAAAAGAATGATTGCCCAAGGCGATCTACTTGTTTTGCAGATAACAATTTAGATTGGCGCTCATATTTTCCTGGATTATTCTTGAACTTTGCCTGATAAGTAGAATCCGGATTTAAATTGGCCAGGTTGTATAGATTAAGACGTAATTTAAAACCTAATAAAGTACCGTTTGGTTTTTGATACATTTGATTTGAGGCAATTTCGTCATTTGTATTCTTTCCGTTTACAACAATATTATTTTTTACAAGAAGGTTTTTTCCATCGGGAACTCTTTTTACGGCATTACAAGCGCAAATAAATATTGCTATTAGGATAAATGCTATTATTTTTGTGGAATTCTTTTTCAAGTGTTCTAAAATATTTAATTCAAAAGTACATTATTTTATGGTTAGTAAAAACCAAATAAAGCTTATCTCAAGTTTACATCAAAAAAAGCAACGTTTTGCAAATCAATTATTTTTTGCCGAAGGAGTAAAAGTAATTCAAGAATTGTTGCAATCCAATTTTGAATTAGAGCATTTGTACACGACTCTAAGTGATTTTGAAGCGGTTCAGGCTTCAAAACGAACACTTATAAACGAACAGGAACTTAAAAAAATAAGTGCCCTGACGACTCCAAATTCTTGTTTAGCAGTCTTCAAAATTCCTGCCGAAAACAAAATAATAGATTCAGGCTTGATTATAGCTTTAGACGACATTCGTGATCCTGGAAATTTAGGAACTATTTTACGCCTTTGCGATTGGTTTGGGATTAAGCAGATTATTTGTTCAAAAGAAACTGTTGATATCTACAATCCTAAAGTTGTGCAAGCTACAATGGGGTCAATTGCCAGAGTAAACGTAAACTATGTCGATCTTAAAACATTTATAAGTCAAACGAATCTACCGGTGTTTGGTACATTTATGGACGGAGAAAATATTTATCAATCAAAATTACCTCAAGACGGAATTATTGTTATGGGTAATGAAGCCAATGGTATTTCGGCAGAGATTGAAAATATAGTTACAAGCCGACTCACAATTCCCAGATTTGGTGAGCTTCAAAAAACCGAAAGTTTAAATGTAGCTACCGCAACGGCAATTATTCTTAGTGAGTTTAAACGAAATAGTTAGTTTTTTGTTTTAATGGAAAGTAAAATTAATTAAAATCGCTCTCGATTTCATCGAATCAATGTTTCCGGTCCAAGGACTTGCTCCATTTGCAGGATTATCACGAATTAATTCATCTGTAATACCAAACATTCCTCTAATAGAAGGAGAGAAAATAAAGTATTCAGAGAAAAAATCAATTCCAAAACCCAGTTCATAGGCTGCGGTCCATTGTTTTACTCTAAACTTTCCTTCAAAATTGTCATCTTTTGATTTTGCATTACTTGATAGGTTTAATGTAGATGACATTCCGCCAACTAAATAAGGGCGAATGTTTCCAGTCCTCAGAGCAGAGAATTTAAGTAGTAAAGGAAAATGAATATAGGTGCTATTTACTTCTCGTAGATAAAACGATTCCAAAGCGCCCGGCGTGTGCGGATAGTATAAATCACGTTTTGTATAATACAAACCTGGCTCAAAGCGCAGATTGATATATTCCTGTAATCTTAAATCGGCAACAACACCAACATTAAAACCCGTCGTTTTTTTTACCTGAATATCATCTGGTACCGGGGTTTTATAATCAATTTTAAAATCGAAACTGTTGAATCCTAAATAATATCCAAAATACAGGCGTTGTTTTTGCCAGTTTTCGAGGTTAATAATAGGATCTTTGCTAAACATACTTTTAGCAAATTGCGAATATCCTTTTGAGGATAATAAGACTAATAAAATTAAGATTACAGTTTTTTTCATACTATTTTTTAGACGCAGAATAAATGGTTGCAACACCAAAAGTTTGAGGTAAAGCTACAACATCTATAAACCCAATTTTTCTCAAAATATTGTTTAAAGCTTCTCCATAAGGAAAAGCGGCTGCAGATTCAGACAAATAACCGTAGGCAGAATTGTCTTTAGAGAATAATTTTCCTATAATTGGCAGTATGTTTTTGCTATAAAAATTATATCCTTGTTTGTATGGTGTTTTATCCGGTACTGATGTTTCTAAAATTACAAAAACACCATTTGGTTTTAAAACTCTTAAGATTTCAGAAAAACCTTTTTCAAGATTTTCGAAATTTCGAACTCCAAAACCAACAGTTATAGCGTCAAAATAGTTGTCCTCGAAAGGAATGTTTTCAGAATCTCCTAAAACTAAATCAATAACATTAGAAAGTTTTTTTTCTTCAACTTTCTTTTTTCCTACTTCAAGCATTCCTGCTGAAATGTCCAGACCAATAATTTTTTCAGCATTAGTTTGTGACATTAAAATAGCTAAGTCACCAGTTCCTGTTGCAATATCAAGAATGATTTTTGGTTTCGTGTCTGAAACTATTTTTAATACTTTTTTTCGCCATTTAACATCGATTCCAAATGAAATTACGCGATTTAAATTGTCGTAGTTCCCAGAGATGTTATCAAACATTTGGGCAACCTGCTCTTTCTTGCCTAAAGAAGAGTCTTTATATGGAGTTATTTTTTCAGACATTTTTTTTATTTAGGCAAATATAAACAATCTAGATTAACTGTAATTGAGTTTTTTTATTTGTAAATCAAATGTTTTTAAGAATGATTTTTTACCCTTATTGAAGATTTCGCAAGGTATCACCAAAATGGGGTATTCTGAAAAAATCACCAAAACAGGGTATTGTGGAATGTATATTTAATGACCACTTTTGCTAAAGTAAAAATGATTAAAATTTAATGATTGATAGTTATTAAATGACTCAAATCAAATGAATGCTTTTTTTGCACTGGTGTTTCATTTGTTCTTGAAAGTAGTTTTGAAAGTATTGTTCTTGGGGTCAATACTGTTTTGAAAGTGCGAAATACGTTCTTAGGATTAAATTTGTTTTTGGAAATTTTAATTTTCTTGCCTTTAATATCTTAGTGGTATTTGTTATTAAAGGCTCTTTTGAGATTCGTTCTCAATTTAACATTCAATGTTATTCAGTTATTCAAGTGCTTATTTTTTTTTCAAACACTTGTGATTTTTTTTTCCAAAACTACTTCTTGAATGAGTCCTGTCTAGAAATCAATCGTTTTAAAAAACATCCTTCAAAAGAGGATGTTTTTTTTTATTTTCGGATGTATGTCTCGTAGGTATAATCATAAAGATGTTTCTCATCTTTAAAGTTTTCTTCGGTTTCTACAAGCTGCCATTCGTTTTCGTTAATTTTAGGAAAGAAAGTATCTGCCTCAAAAGTGTGATGTACTTTTGTTATTTCTATAATATCTGCATAAGGCAATCCCAGATTGTAAATCTCTCCTCCACCTATAATGTATAAATCTTCATTTTCAGGACATGCGGTAATAGCTTTCTCAATACTGTCTACAACAATACAGCCTTCTGGATTGTAATCTGTTTGACGTGTAATTATTACATGAACTCTATTTGGTAATGGTTTTGGAAAGCTTTCAAAAGTTTTTCTACCCATAATGATATGATGATTGGTTGTAAGTGATTTGAATCTTTTAAAATCATTAGGTAAGTGCCAAACTAATTCATTATTCTTTCCAAGGGCATTATTTTCGGCAACAGCCGCTATCATTATAATCATGGTATGCTGAACTAAATTTTATTTTCGGTATCCTCGTTTATTCTCGATTCTAATTGACTAATTCTTTTTTGCTGTAAAGCAACAAGTCTGTCAATTTGTTCTCTCTCCCATTTTTTATTCATAAATCTGTCTGTAATATAAACTTTTATAAAGTGTAGAATAAAGACAAAAAACCATATCGTTATGGCCCAGATACACCAATTTTGATTGGTAGTGCCGCCAAAACCAAAAAATCTGTTGGCAATAAATAAAAATAAACTTCCTAATAGAAAAAGCACAAAATGAAAATAAAGCACTTTCTTTTGCCTAAGTCTTCTTCTGGCATATTCGTATTGTTCGTGTACTTCTTTTTCCATGTGAGATAAATGAGATTATAAAGTTAGAATTTATTTTGAAAACACAATATTTTGAGTGGAGATTATTTGTCTTAAAATGAGTTACGAATTCAGAATACAAAATTTATGAGACCATAAATTATTGATATGATTTAAATAATAGTGCATTTTTGATATTATCATAAATCGCTTGTGTGAGTATTGAAAGTTCGTTTGAATTTATGTAATTTAGTGTATGAATCTAAAAACTAAATAGTTATGTCTTTAAAGAAACAATTTATTAAAACGAAGCCGGTTTGTAAAGTTACATTTTCTATAGATGCTAAAGATGCAAGTTCGGCTGCAGTTGTTGGAGATTTTAACAACTGGAGTGTTGAAGAAGGAACTTTGAGTAAGTTGAAAAACGGAACTTTTAAAGCTACTTATGACTTAGTAAAAGATGCAATTTACGAGTTTAAGTATGTGATTGACGGAAGTTATGTTAACGATCCTGAAGCTGATTCGTATAAATGGAATGATTTTGCAGGAAGCGAAAACAGTGTATTAGTGATATAAAAAATCCGCTTAAAATTTTAAGCGGATTTTTTTATAATTTTTATACAGCAACACTTCCTTTTATTCCGGCATGCGGCTCGTAATCTACAAGCGTGAAATCATTATAATCAAAATCAAAAATGTTTTTAATCTCAGGATTCAAAATCATTTTTGGTAATGGTTTTGGCTCACGGGTTAATTGCAATTCTAGTTGTTCAAAATGATTGTTATAAATGTGCGCGTCTCCAAAGGTGTGAATAAATTCTCCTGCTTCAAGATCGCAAACCTGAGCAATCATCATAGTTAATAATGCATACGAAGCAATATTAAAAGGAACCCCTAAAAATATATCGGCGCTTCGTTGGTATAATTGACAAGATAGCTTCCCTTTTGTTTCACCTTTTTCAGTGTCGGGACTCGAAACATAAAACTGAAAAAAAGCGTGGCAAGGAGGTAAAGCAGCCTTGTTATTTGCAACGTTTTCTTCAAATGATTTTTTAGTATCAGGTAAAACCGATGGATTCCATGCAGAAACCAGCATTCGACGACTGTTTGGGTTTGTTTTTAGTTCTGTAATTAATTCAGATATCTGATCGATTTCTTCACTATTCCAATTTCTCCATTGATGTCCATAAACGGGACCAAGATCGCCATTAGAATCTGCCCAGGCATCCCAGATTTTTACTCCGTTTTCCTGAAGATATTTAATATTTGTATCACCTTTTAAAAACCAAAGCAGTTCGTAAATGATAGATTTTAAGTGCAATTTTTTGGTTGTTACCATTGGGAAACCTTCACTTAAATCAAAACGCATCTGATAACCAAAAACGCTTTTTGTTCCGGTTCCTGTTCGGTCCCCTTTTTGGTTACCGTTTTCTAAAACATGTTTTACTAAATCTAAGTATTGTTTCATAATTTGGTTTATTCAGTTATTCGTTGAACTGTTTAATCGATTAAACGAATTCACAATTAAACAATAAGAATTAACGTTTTGAGATTTCGTCTCTGATTTTTGCTGCTTTTTCATAATCTTCCTGAGAAACCGCCTGATCTAAAAGCTCATTTAGTTCTTGTAAACTATGTTTTGCATAAACATCTCCGGATTGATTGGTTTCTTCTTCGTGACCAAAAGTTTCAGGATTCGAAAGCACGTCGTCAATTTCCTGAGAACCCTGATCAGTTTCTGCAGTATTTGATTTTAAGTAAATTCCGGCTTTGTCTAAAATGTTTTTATAGGTAAAAATTGGTGCATTGAAACGTAATGCTAAAGCAATTGCATCAGAAGTTCTGGCATCGATAATTTCTTCAATTTTATCTCTTTCGCAAATCAAACTTGAATAAAAAACACCATCTACAAGTTTGTGAATGATTACTTGTTTTACTACAATATCAAACCTTTCTGCGAAGTTTTTAAACAAATCATGTGTTAATGGGCGAGGAGGTTTAATTTCTTTTTCTAAGGCAATAGCAATTGACTGTGCTTCAAAAGCGCCAATAACTATAGGTAATTTTCTTTCGCCATCAACTTCATTCAAAATTAAGGCATAAGCGCCATTTTGAGTTTGACTGTATGAAATTCCTTTTATGGATAATTTTACTAGACTCATATATGTGGGTAAAAAAGGGCAATTAATGCCTCATTTTAGTACTTTTTTTGATTGAAAAATAAAGGTGCAATTTTAATCAAAAAATATGGAACAAAAAAGCCACCTAAAACAAAGATACGATTATCTTGTTTTTAGGCAGCTATATTTTTATAGAGATTTTTAAATTAAGAATGTTGAGCTTTGAAAGCTTTTAATTTCTCAATTAATTGAGGTACAATTTCGAATGCATCTCCAACAACACCATAATCAGCCACTTTAAAGAAAGGAGCTTCAGGGTCATTATTGATAACTACTTTTACTTTTGAGGAGTTGATACCAGCGATATGCTGAATAGCTCCAGAGATTCCTATTGCAATATATAAGTTAGTTGCAACTGGTTTTCCTGTTTGTCCAACGTGCTCACTGTGAGGTCTCCATCCTAAATCAGAAACTGGTTTAGAACATGCCGTTGCAGCACCTAATACAGAAGCTAATTCTTCGATCATTCCCCAGTTTTCAGGACCTTTAAGTCCACGTCCGCCAGAAACTACGATATCAGCATCAGCAATTGATACTTTTCCTGTTACTTTCTCTACAGATTCTACTTTTACTCCAAAATCATTGTCGCCAATTGTTGGATTAAAGTCTTCTTCAGTTGCAGATCCTGCACTTTCGAAGATTCCGTAAGAGTTTTTAGCTAAACCAAGAACTTTTACATCAGTGTTGATTTCAGTAATGTTAAAAGCTTTGTTTGAGAAAGCATTTCTTTTTACCTGAAAAGGCGAAGTGCTAACCGGTAATCCAACAACGTTTGAAGCAAAACCAGCATTTAAAGCCACTGCCACTAATGATGAAAGATAAATACTATCTGTTGTAGAAGAAAGTAAAACTAATTTTGTTCCTTCTTTTTCAGCAGCTTGTTTGATAACATCGGCGTAAGCCTTAGCTGTAAAACCTGCTAATTTATCGTTGTTTACTTTTAATACTTTATCAACTCCGTATTTAGACAATTCGCTTACATCACTGATGTTTACTGTTAAAGCTGTAACGGTAGTTCCTAATGTTTCGGCTACTTTTTTAGCGTAAGAAGCTAATTCAAAAGCAACTTTTTTAAATTTTCCTTCTGCAGATTCTGCATATATTAATATTGACATAATTTTTTTGTTTAAAAGTTTAAAGTTTGCTCCGCCTATTCGAGCAAAGCTCTCGGGTCAGGTTTCAAGTTTATAAACTGAAATCTGCGACTGAAAACTGATTACTAGATTACTTTTGCTTCGTTGTGTAATAAATTGATTAACTCATCTAAATTATCAGGAGAAACTAATTTTACTGCTGATTTTGGAGCTGGTTTTTCAAATTTCACCGCTTTTGTATTTACAGGAGCGTCAACTGGCTCAAGAATAGTAAGAGCTTTTGTTCTTGCAGTCATAATTCCTCTCATGTTTGGAATACGAAGATCTTTTTCTTCAACAAGACCTTTTTGACCACCAATGATTAATGGTAAAGTAGTACTAACAGTTTCTTTTCCGCCATCAATTTCACGAACCGCTTTTACATTATTTCCGTCAACTGTTAAGGCAGTACAAGAATTTAAAAAGTTTGAACCTAAAATTCCTGCGATCATTCCAGGAACCATTCCACCATTATAATCTAAAGATTCTTTTCCGGCAATTACTAAATCATAACCACCATTTTTAATTACTTCGGCAAGTTGTTTTGCAACAAAAAAACCATCAGTTGGGTTTGCATTTACGCGGATAGCTTCGTTTGCACCAATCGCTAATGCTTTACGTAAAGTTGGTTCTGTATCAGGACCTCCAACATTTACTACAGTTACAGTAGCACCTTGTTGTTCCTGAAACCAAATTGCACGTGTAAGACCAAACTCGTCATTAGGATTAATTACATATTGAACACCATTGGTATCGAATTCTGAGTCACCATTGGAGAAGTTAATTTTTGAAGTAGTATCAGGCACGTGGCTGATGCAAACTAATATTTTCATAAGTATATATTTTATATTTATAATATTCTTTTACAAATTTAGAAATTAAAATCGGAATAATATACTATGCATGCATAATATTTTTTGAAAACTATTACGATTTCGCAGATTCTGAAATTTTGAAGCTGTTTCATGGTTGCTGAAAAGAGATAATGCAGTCATTTTGATTGATTCTTAGGAATTTTGTAATGGGATAAGGATCAACAACTGTTAAACTTTGGCTGTAATTATACTACAATTTGAATTGTTACGTTTTAAAGAAAGAATTTTGTAAAAATTAAGAATGCAACAAATAAAGTTGAATTTGTATCAAAAGTGTTTTAGGAATGAAAGAGTTGCTTTTACATCGATTTCGTAAATATCACAATAAATTTTAAAAAGTTAAAAGCAGAAGACAGAAGGAAGTTCATGTGATTTTAAATCTAATTTATGCTTTTAAGTTATTTAAAATATTTATTTTTGCTCTTCAGAAAATTCAACATACAATATAAATATGAGAACAATACAATTTAGAGAGGCCATTTGTGAAGCGATGAGCGAAGAAATGCGTCACGATGAATCCATATATTTAATGGGCGAAGAAGTTGCAGAATATAACGGAGCTTACAAAGCTTCAAAAGGAATGCTTGCTGAGTTTGGCGAAAAAAGAGTAATCGATACTCCAATTGCTGAGCTTGGTTTTACAGGAATTGCAGTAGGATCAGCTATGAACGGTTGTCGTCCTATTGTTGAGTATATGACATTCAACTTCTGTTTAGTAGGTATTGATCAAATTATAAATAACGCTGCTAAAATGCGTCAAATGACAGGAGGACAATTCAATGTGCCTATCGTTTTTCGTGGACCAACTGCTTCTGCAGGTCAATTAGGAGCTACTCACTCTCAGGCTTTAGAGAACTGGTTTGCAAATACTCCGGGACTTAAAGTTGTTGTGCCTTCAACTCCTTACGATGCAAAAGGACTTTTGAAATCTGCAATTCGTGATAACGATCCTGTAATTTTCATGGAATCTGAGCAAATGTATGGTGACAAAGGTGAAGTGCCAGACGGAGAATATACAATTCCATTAGGAGTTGCTGATATTAAACGTGAAGGAACAGATGTAACTATCGTTTCTTTCGGAAAAATTATCAAAGAAGCTTTTATTGCTGCTGATGAATTAGCTAAAGAAGGAATTTCATGTGAAATTATCGATTTAAGAACAGTTCGTCCTATGGATAAAGATGCAATTCTTAAATCTGTTAAAAAGACAAATCGTTTAGTAATCTTAGAAGAAGCATGGCCATTTGCAAGTATTTCATCTGAAATCACATATATCGTTCAGGAGCAAGCTTTTGATTTCCTTGATGCGCCAATTCAACGTATTACAACTGCTGATACACCAGCACCTTACTCTCCTGTTTTACTAAAAGACTGGTTGCCAAATGCAGCTGATGTAGTAAAAGCAGTAAAGAAAGTAATGTACAAATAGTCAATTAAACAATACTCATAAAACTTCATCAGTCATATTAATTGATGAAGTTTTTTTTTTGCCGGATTATGAAAAGAATAATTTTACTCAGCCTGTTTTTTGTATTCGCATTTGCGAGTATTGCTATTGCACAAACTAAAGTGAGCGGAATTGTTTTGGATAAATCAAATCAGCCTGTTCCATTTGCCAATGTTGTTTTTAAAGGATCAAATACAGGAATCGTTTCTAATGAAGATGGGCGTTTTTATCTCGAATCGCCAAACACTTATACGGCTTTATTAGTTACTTCTGCCGGATTTTCTGACAAGGAGGTTCCGTTAGAAAAAGCTGTAAATTATGATTTTAAAATTGTTTTGAATGAAGCTGAAGCATTAAATGAAGTTGTAATTTTTACCGGTAAAACATCCAAAAAGAATAATCCTGCATTGGATATATTGAGAAAAATTTGGGAAAGAAAACGTAAAAACGGTCTTTATCAATTCAATCAGTATCAAATGCAAAAGTACGAGAAAGTTGAGTTCGACATGAACACAATCGATAGTGCTTTTATGAAGAATAAACTCTTTAAAGGAATGGAGTTTGTGTTTAATCATGTTGATACATCAGATGTTACCGGAAAAACGTATTTGCCAATTTTCATCAATGAATCTGTTTATGATGTTTATGGCGATAATAAATTAAAGAAGGTAAAAGAGAATATAACCGGGAATAAAATGTCAGGGTTCAATGGCAATCAGCAGATCTTGTCATTTGTAAAAGATCTTTATTCAGATTATAATATTTATGATAATCACCTTAAATTTTTTGATAAGAGTTTTACGAGTCCGCTTTCAACAACCGGAATTGATGTCTATAATTATGTTTTAAAAGACAGTGCATTTATTGACAAAAAATGGTGTTATAATATTGTTTTTTATCCAAGACGTAAAAACGAATTAACCTTTAAAGGAGACTTTTGGGTAAACGATTCTACTTTTGCAATCAAGAAAATTAATATGGGTGTGACTAAAAGTGCCAATATTAACTGGGTAAAAGATATTTATATCGAACAGGAATTTGATGTAGAAAATGACTCTATTTTTCTATTGACACGCGATTATATGATGTCGGATTTTGCGTTGAATAAAAAAGAAAAATCGAAAGGAGTCTACGGAAAACGAACAACATTATATCGAAATCATAAATTCAATCTGCCAAAACCGGAAAAGTTTTATAAAGAAGAAGTCAATTTTATTGACAACGCTGTTTATGACCGACCGCCAGAATTCTGGGAAGAAAATCGTTTTGAGAAGTTAAATAAAGACGAAGCAGGAATCTATAAAATGTTAGATACCTTGCAAACCGTCAAGCGATTTAAGCAATTATATAGTCTCGTCTCGATTTTAGGCAGTGGTTATGTCGAATTTAAAAACTTCGATTTTGGACCTATATTCTCCACATTTGGTTATAATGAAGTCGAAGGTTTGAGGATCAGAGCAGGAGGAAGAACCTATTTTGGACCAAACGATCCATGGCGTATACAAGCTTATACAGCATACGGATTTGATGATAATAAATTCAAATACGGAGTTTCAGGAAAATGGATGGTCGACAAGAAAAACCGAATTATTATTTCGGGAGGAAATAGGCGTGATATTGAACAAATAGGTGCCAGCTTAACCACGACAAATGATATTTTGGGGCGAAGTTTTGCTTCATCGGCTTTATTTACAACTGGAAGTAACGGAAAATTAACCAATATAAATTTGAGTAATGTTTCTGTTGAAATGGAGGTCAAAAAGAATTTCGTTGTTCAGGCAGGACTTTCCTATAGAACTTTAGAATCAGCTTCTCCTATTTTTAGTTTAGATTATTATAGTACTTTGCCAACCGCAGCAAATCCTGCCGGAGTTGTTCAAAGTTCTGTAACGCAATCTGAGGCAAATATTCAGTTTGAGTATATGCCAAATCGTAAAACTATAGGTTTTGGAGTAGAACGTAGTCTTGTTGATAGCCCATTTAGCCATTTCTTTGTAAACTTTAGTTATGGTTTAAAAGGAGTTCTTAATAGTGATTTTGCTTACGAAAAAATACAATTATTCTATAAACAGCCAATTATTATAGGGCCTTTAGGAAGATCGAATATTATTCTTGAAACCGGAAAAACCTTTGGTACAATTCCGTTAGGATTAATGAGTGTGATTCCTGGGAACCAGACTTATTTTACAATCGAAAATACGTTTAGTAACTTAAATTTTTATGAGTTCATAACAGATCAATACACAACTTTACAATGGAATCATGATTTTGGAGGAAGATTATTCTCCAGAATTCCATTTATGAGAAAACTAAACTGGAGAGAATTTGTAGGCGTAAAAGCAGTTCACGGAACTATTTCAAACGCTAACAGAGCAATAAATGCTTCAGATCAGCCTTATAATGCGCCAGAAAATGTATATTGGGAATATAACGCCGGAATAGGAAATATCTTTAAAGTATTCAGAATCGATTTCTCTTGGAGAGGAAGTTATTTAGATACACCAGATGCCAACAAATTTGCAGTAAAAGGATCTTTTGGATTTTATTTCTAATTTTTTTGTCAGATGAAATAAAAGCGAAAGCTATTTAATAATCTCGCAAAGACGTCAAGTCGCTAAGTTTTTAATTCTTTGCGTCTCCGCGTCTTTGCGAGATTCTTTTTTATTTAATTTTGAACAGACTTAAATCAAAGTTATGCAAGAAGCAATTGATTTTCTATCAACCAAAAATCCAATATTTCAGGAAATTATCCAAAAATATGGATTACCGCCAATCCCGAAACGCCCGCAAGGTTTCGAAACTTTGGTATTGTTAATTCTCGAGCAACAAGTTTCTATAGATTCGGCGAAAGCCACATTCTTAAAAATAAAAGCTTATACAACTTGTAATCCCGAAACTATGTCAGTTTTACCGGATGAAGAATTTAGAAACCTTGGTGTAAGCCGTCAAAAAACGAAGTACATCAAAATCTTAGCCGATGCCGTTTTAAATCAAGAATTAGATATAGAGAGTTTAGCGACAAAATCCGCTGAACAAGTTCGGGAAGAGTTGATAAAGCTCAAAGGCATCGGAAATTGGACTATTGATATCTACCTGATGTTTTGCCTCCAGGAACCGGATTTGATTCCGTTGGGAGATATTGCGGTTGTAAATACAATCAAAGAATTGCTTGATATTCACGACAAACAAGAAATGGAAATTCATGCCAAACAATGGAGTCCGTATCGATCTTATGCCACATATTTACTTTGGCATTATTACTTAAATAAGCGAAACAGAAAAATTACATATTAACTGGCTGTTATTTAAAAGAAAAGTGCGTAGATTAATGCAGTTTTTTATTGTAAAAAAGGATTCTTTAGTTACTTTTGCAATCGAATTTATAGAAAAAATAAAAAACGAAAATGACCGCAGACAAACTAACGACTTTCGATGTATTGATCGAAATACCAAGAGGAAGCAGAAATAAATATGAGTACGATTTTGAAATCAAAAGAATGCGTTTCGACAGAATGTTATTCTCTTCAATGATGTACCCTGCAGATTATGGATTTATTCCTGAAACTTTAGCTCTTGATGGTGATCCTCTTGATGTATTGGTTTTGATAAACGAACCAACTTTTCCTGGATGTGTTATAGAAGTAAAACCAATTGGTGTTTTTCATATGGCAGACGATAAAGGACCAGACGAGAAAATTATTTGTGTACCAGTTTCAGATCCAATCTGGAATTCATTAAATGACCTTTCAGATATTAATGGACACTTATTGAAAGAAATCGAGCATTTCTTCCAGGTTTACAAAGATCTTGAAAACAAACAAGTAGATGTTGAAGGTTGGGGAGACGTAAACGAAGCTTTTACAATTATTGCTGAGTGTACTAAGCGTTTTAACGATATTGAAAACAAACCAGAGGGATTATTTAGTATTAAATAATTTTTGCCCTATTCTATTATAAAAAAAGCAATACTCCGTCAGGAGTATTGCTTTTTTGTTTAAATTCGTTTTAGTTAGTTTATTGACTATTAACCAAAAACCGTTAAAATATTATGAATGCATTTATGATTTACTTGCCAATTGTTATGGCAATTATAGGATTACTTTTCATGGGAATAAAAAGGACTTGGGTTTTAAAACAAGATGCGGGTGATGGCAAAATGAAAGAGATTTCAGATCACATTTACGAAGGTGCTCTCGCATTTTTAAAAGCCGAATATCGATTATTGACTTTTTTTGTAATTGGCGCCAGTTTAGTTTTAGCCGGAATTTCTTTTATCGTTCCTACCACACATATATTAATAGTTGTAGCTTTTATTTTTGGTGCATTCTTCTCTGCTTTAGCTGGAAATATGGGAATGAAAATAGCTACTAAAACGAATGTTAGAACAACTCAGGCTGCTCGTACAAGTTTACCACAAGCCTTGAAAGTTTCTTTTGGCGGTGGAACAGTAATGGGACTTGGTGTTGCAGGTTTAGCAGTTTTAGGTCTAACAGGATTCTTTATTGTTTTCTTTCAAGTATTTATGAACGGAGTTTGGACTTCATCTGAAGATATGACCAAAGTTTTGGAGACTTTAGCGGGATTTTCACTTGGTGCAGAATCAATTGCATTGTTTGCCAGAGTTGGTGGTGGAATCTACACAAAAGCAGCCGATGTTGGTGCTGATTTAGTAGGTAAAGTTGAAGCCGGAATCCCGGAAGATGATCCTCGTAATCCTGCTACAATTGCAGATAACGTTGGAGATAATGTTGGAGACGTTGCCGGAATGGGAGCAGATTTATTTGGTTCGTATGTAGCAACAGTTTTGGCTGCAATGGTTTTAGGAAACTATGTGATCAAAGATATGGGCGGAAACATTCAGGATGTTTTTGGCGGAATAGGTCCAATTTTACTTCCAATGGCAATTGCCGGTTTCGGAATTTTATTCTCGATTATCGGAACTACATTAGTGAAAATATCAGATGATAATGCTAAAGAAGCACAAGTACAAAAAGCTTTAAATATAGGAAACTGGGTTTCGATTGTTTTAACTGCAATTGCCTGTTTCTTCTTAGTACAATATATGTTGCCGGAAACGATGCAAATGAGCTTTTTTGGAGAAGGTTCTAAAGATATCTCGTCAATGCGTGTTTTCTACGCCACTTTAGTCGGATTAGTAGTTGGTGGAGCTATTTCGTCGGTTACAGAATATTATACAGGATTAGGTACAAAACCGGTTATGGCAATTGTACAAAAATCATCGACAGGAGCAGGAACAAACGTTATTGCTGGTTTAGCAACAGGAATGATTTCTACATTTCCAACAGTATTATTGTTTGCGGCAGCAATCTGGATTTCGTATGCCTTAGCAGGATTTTATGGAGTAGCTTTGGCAGCTTCGGCAATGATGGCTACTACAGCGATGCAATTAGCGATTGATGCTTTCGGACCAATATCAGACAATGCTGGAGGAATTGCCGAAATGAGCGAATTACCAAAAGAAGTTCGTACCAGAACAGATATTTTAGATTCAGTAGGAAACACAACTGCGGCAACCGGAAAAGGTTTTGCAATTGCATCCGCAGCATTAACATCTTTAGCATTATTTGCAGCGTATGTTACTTTTACAGGAATTGATGGAATTAATATTTTTAAAGCACCAGTTTTAGCGATGCTTTTTGTGGGTGGAATGATTCCAGTAGTTTTCTCGGCATTAGCGATGAACTCTGTTGGAAAAGCAGCTATGGATATGGTTTATGAAGTACGTCGTCAGTTTAAGGAAATTCCGGGAATTATGGAAGGAACCGGAAAACCTGAATACGGAAAATGTGTTGAGATTTCTACAAAAGCTGCTTTACGCGAAATGATGTTGCCAGGAATCCTGACAATTGGTTTCCCGATTGCAATCGTATTGTTAGGTAAATTAGTTTATGGAAACAACAATCAGTTAATTGCTGAAATGTTAGGAGGATATATGGCAGGAGTTACAGTTTCCGGAGTGCTTTGGGCAGTTTTTCAAAACAATGCAGGAGGAGCTTGGGACAACGCTAAAAAATCTTTTGAAGCAGGAGTGATGATCAATGGAGAAATGACGTATAAAGGTTCTGATGCACACAAAGCAGCAGTAACCGGAGATACAGTTGGAGATCCTTTTAAAGATACTTCTGGACCATCAATGAATATCTTGATTAAACTAACTTGTTTAATTGGTTTGGTAGTTGCACCAATTTTAGGAGAAGGACATTCCTCTGGAATGGCTCAAAAAGGTTCTTGTTGTGTTAAAATGGAAATGCACGCAGGAGGAGTTTCTAAATGCGGAGATATGTCAGGAATGACTAAAGAAGAATGCGCGAAAATGTGCAAAGAAAAAGGATGTACAGCTGAAGAAACTGCAAAATGTTTAGCAAATTATGATGCAAACGGAAAATACATGCATCAAAAAACAGATTGTTTTGATACTACTAAATACAGTAAAAACAGACTTGAGGTTAATTTATCGACTGTAAATGGTGTAACCGTTGGAACTGTAACGAAAACAGAAAACGGAAAAACAACTACCGAAGTTTATGAAGGAACAGAAGCTGAAGTAAAAGCAAAAATTGAAGCTGCAAAATAAAAAGACAACTTGATATAATTTTGTCAAAGTTTTTTACGCTCTCATAAACCCGACAGGTTTTTAAAACCTGTCGGGTTTGGCTTAAATAAGCGAAAATATTTTTAAACTTTGAAAAAAGTTCTATAAATAAAAAATGCCTCTAAATAATTTAGAGGCATTTTTTTGTTTCTAGTGTTTCAACGCATATTCTTTGATTAAAGTTGAGGCGGGAATATGCAATACTTCGGTTAAAATTCTAATCTGTTTTATGTTCAGAGCTCTTTTGCGTTTAAATATTTCTGAAACTCTTGATCGGCTATTTAAAATTACTCCAAGATCGGCATCTGTAAGTCCGTTTTGCTCCATCATGAATTTAATAGCTTCAATTGGATCAGGTTCAGGAATTGGATAATGAATTTTTTCATACTTTTCTATAAGTGTTACTAAAATATCTAATTCATCGCCTTCATTTGTGTTTGGTTTAGCATCAAAAAGTACGTTTACTCTTTCTAGTGCTAAATCATAATCTTTTTCTGTTTTTATAGGTCTTATTTCCATTTTTACAAATTTTTAATGTCTTTCAAATCGTCATATTCATTATGCGTCCCCACAAACAAAACATAGACTATTTGAGTTTCGTAATTAATTTTTACAATTAAACGATAATGATTCCCACAAATATTAAAGACAACTTTATTGCTACCTACAAAATCTGCCGAACCAAAAATAGATTTTATAGCATTAGAATTATTGAAATTATTTTTATCAAAAATTTGATACCAGGATAATAATTGTTGCTCGGAGTTCGGGAATCGTTTCCAAAAATTCTGCAAGGTTCTTTTTGCTATTATTCTCATAATTAGTTAGGCAAATATAGTTGTTTTTTCCCAAATTGGGAAATTGATTTTTCAATACTATGAAAATAAGAAATTATTTACAAAAATATTTAATGAAAGTTAAAACTTTGACAAAGCTTCTGGAAACAAAAAATGCCTCTAAATTATTTAGAGGCATTTTTTTATTAGTGTAAATTCGTGAAATTCGTGTTTCTAAAATAACCCATTTAATTCAGCATCAATTCTATTAATGATGTTTCCTAAGTCTTCCGGATTATCTACGAAATTGATATTGTCAACATCGATAATTAAAAGTTTTCCTTTGTTATAAGTCTGTATCCAGGCTTCGTATCTTTCGTTCAAACGGCTTAAATAATCGATCGAAATAGAATTCTCATATTCACGTCCGCGTTTGTGGATTTGTCCCACTAAATTAGGAATAGAGCTTCTTAAATAGATTAATAAATCCGGAGCTTTTACCAAAGATTCCATTAATTCAAAAAGAGAAGTGTAATTTTCAAAATCACGACTTGTCATTAATCCCATCGAGTACAAGTTGGGAGCAAAAATGTAAGCATCCTCATAAATCGTTCTGTCTTGGATAATTTTTTTACCGCTTTCGCGAATTTGCTGTACTTGGCGGAATCGACTATTCAAGAAATAAATCTGCAAATTAAACGACCAGCGCTCCATTTGATGGTAGAAATCGTCCAGATACGGATTGTCAACTACGTCTTCATAATGAGGCTCCCATTTAAAATGTTTCGCCAATAATTTAGTTAAAGTAGTTTTTCCTGCGCCTATATTTCCTGCTATTGCTATGTGCATTACGGTATTACGATTTTATAATTTGTGATTTCTTTAGATGTAAAAATAGATAAAATTTGGTCTTTGTAGCAGAATTTGTCAAACGATTTTTCTAAAATTTCAATTTCATAAACTGCATCCGAATTTGGTTTGCTAATATCTTTAAAATACAACAAATTAGCTTTGCTGAAAATATATTGTTGAGGACTAATAACTTCAAATTTATCAAAATCAGCAACTTTTCCTAAGGAAGTCACTTTCCCAAAAATATCGCAGGAAAAGAAATTGTTTTTTTTATCAATCCAGTAGAAAGTATTAAAATCGGTTTGGTAGTATTTTATTGATTCTGTTAACGGAGTGGAAACCGTTTTGTATTCATTTTTCAGATAATCAAAAAGTCCAATTTGTTGATTCAAAGTGTTGAAAATCCACAACTGATTTTGGGTTGACATTCCAATCGCACTGACAACAATTGGTGTATTGTTTAATGAAAAATTAATTTCTGTCATTTTATTCAGTTGATTGTCTAATAAGACCACACTATTAAAATCATCATAGAACAAAACTAGTTTTAAAGGATTCTGCAAATCAACTTTCGAGATTTCTCCCAAGGAAACATTTTTGTATTCAAGGATTTCTTTTTCTTTGATTTTACTGAAGACATTGTTTTTTATCTGATAAGAAAAACCAAAAGAATCATAACCTAAAAACTCATCAATATCTGTATTAAAGTGAGAAATTTGAGTAGCCTTCATTTTTCCTATCTGTGCAGAAACGGATAGAAAAGAGCCGGTAAGAAAAAGTAGAAATAAAAGTTTACGCACCGTTTTGCTCATAAGATTTGGTTTTCTAAAAGAGCCAAATTACAAAAAACAAAAGTAGGAAGGTACTTAAATAGGGTAGATTTAGATGATTTTGTTTTTTGAAGCTTTTTTAATGTAATGGTCTTAATAATAAGCAGTTTAGTCTATATCATAAGGGCATTGATATATTTAACTTTTTGGATCTTAAAATTAATAATACATTTGAATGTAAGTTTTATCGGATTTACTGAATTTAAAAGAAAATACAATGAAAAATATAGTTTTATATATGTCTTTGATGCTTGTTTTTGTGCAGGCTCAGGCGCAGAAAGATTTTCAGGGAATGGCTGTTTATGAGTCAAAAACACAAGCGCCTAAGTTTGAAGGTATGCGTGGCAATCGAGATATCACGCCAGAAATGCAAAAGAACATGGAAGAGCGAATGAAAAAAATGCTGGAGAAAACTTTTATTCTAAACTTCGATAAATCCGCTTCTATATATAAAGAAGAAGAAAAACTCGAAACTCCGGGGCAACAAGGCGGTGGAATGAGAATCATGATGAATTCGTTTATGGGCGGCGGCGGAACTTTTTATAAAGATGTAAAAAGTAAATCGTACACAGTCGACAAGGAATTTATGGGAAAAGAATTTTTGGTGGTAGATTCTTTGCCAAAATTAAACTGGAAACTAGAACAGGAAACCAAGCAAATTGGCGGATATATTTGCTATAAAGCGACAGCTGTAAAAGAACCAAGCAAAACTGATTTTAGAAATTTCAGACGAAAAAATAAGGATGATAAAAAACCTGAAGAAAAGAAAGACGATGTAAAGAAAACGTCGGGGGAAACGAAAACCAATTTTGAAGATAATTTTGAAATGCCAAAAGAAATTATTGTCACAGCTTGGTATTCGCCAGAAATCCCGGTGAATCAGGGACCTGAGAATTATTGGGGTTTACCTGGTTTAATTCTGGAAATCAATGATGGAAAAACAACCATTTTATGTTCAAAAATTGTTTTGAATGCTAAAGATAAAGTTGAAATAAAACCCTCTAAAAAAGGAAAAGTGGTTTCGCAGAAAGAATACGATGAAACCGTAATTAAAAAAATGGAAGAGTTTAGAGAAATGAATCGCGGGCGCGAAGGCGGTCCCGGAGGTGGTCCTGTTATGATCAGACGATAAACTTTAAGCACATTCATCTTTATTTTTTTTCAATGAAAAACATACTCCTTTATGTCATTTTTTTAATGACGTCGATCTCTTTTGCTCAAAGTGTTCGTTTTGATGGCTTTATTCAGGACGAACAAAAAAATCCGTTGGAAATGGCCAATATTATGGCTGTAAATACGGCTACAAAAGCAATGGATTCTTATGGAATTACCAATGATAAAGGAAAGTTTCAACTGACTTTAAAACCAAATACTTCTTATTCGGTTAAAGTGAGTTATCTCGGAATGAAATCTAAAGAAATTACAATCTCTACTAAAACGGAGAATATTGTCCAAAATATTGTCATGGATGATACTGGAATTGAATTGGAAGGCGTCGAAATTGTTCGTGAAATGCCTGTTTCGATAAGTGGCGATACTATTGTTTATAATGCAGATTCTTTTAAATCCGGAACGGAGAAAAAACTGGAAGACGTCTTGAAAAAGCTTCCAGGAGTTGAAGTAAATGCTGATGGTGAAATTGAAGTTGAGGGAAAAAAAGTCAGCAAATTAATGGTTGAAGGCAAGGATTTTTTTGATGGAGATACCAAGTTAGGCGTTAAAAATATCCCTGCAGATGCGATTGATAAAATTCAGGTTTTAAGAAATTATAACGAAGTTGGTCAATTAAAAGGTCTCGAAAACGATCAGGATAATGTTGCGATGAATATTAAACTGAAAGAAGGGAAAAAGAACTTCTGGTTTGGAGATGCAACCGCCGGAATTGGCGTTGGAGAACTGGATAGTCGTTATATTATTAATCCTAAACTATTTTATTACAGTCCAAAATACAGCATTAATTTAATTACCAATTTTAATAATATTGGCGAATTGCCCTTAACGGCCCAGGATTATTTCAAGTTTACGGGTGGATTTAAAAATATGATGAAAAAAGGCGGAAGCACTTTTAATGTTTCTTCTAATGATTTGGGAATTTCGGTCTTGAGAAATAATCGTGCAAAAGAAATCGAAACGAAATTCGGCGCAACCAACTTTTCATATTCGGTTACAAAAGCTTGGAATATTAGCGGTTTCGGAATCATTTCCACTTCAAAAACAGATCTTGAAACTAAATCACAAACTACAATCTTAGATTCGGGAGATGAGCAAAAACGTGATGAATTGACGCATCAAAAAAACAATCTTGGACTTTTTAAATTGAGTTCGACTTACAAGCCAAATGACAAGTTTCAGTTTGATTACGACATCTTAACCAAATTATCCAAGCAAGATGAAGATACTGATTTGTTAAGGGAATCTGTTGTAAATAACACTTCGACACTGGAAACGATTTTGACGAATAAAAAACAAGATCCGACATCAATAAATCAAAATTTGAGTTTGTATTATACCCAAAGCGACAAGAATATTTTTGCTTTTGAAATGCAGCATTTATATCAGGACGAAAATCCGTTTTATAATGCAAACCTGAAAACACAGCCTTTTGTTTTGTCCGGTTATACTTCAGGACAACAGAGAAATGATTTGAATCAGGATCGGTTTGTGAAAACGAATAAGCTGGATGCAAAACTGGATTACTATTATATGGTAACGCCAAAAAGTAATATCAATGTAACTTTAGGAAACACGTATTCGTATCAGGATTTTAATTCTCATATTTTTCAAATGTTAGATAATGGAGATAGAAATGATTTGAATGATCCGCAAAATAACAATCAGGTTAACTACAATTTTAATGATGCTTTTTTAGGCTTTCATTATAAGATTTTGTCAGGTAAATTTACATTGACACCAGGTCTTAGTTTGCATTCCTATTCGATGACAAACACACAATCAGGGACAGATTATTATCAAAATTTCACCAAGGTATTACCTGATTTTTTCGCCTTATATCAAATTAAAAAGGCAGAAACGTTGACTTATAATTTCTCTTTGACAAATGATTTTACAGATATTAATCAGTTGGCTTCGGGTTATGTTTTATCTGATTACAGTAGTTTATTTAGAGGAAATCGTTTATTAGAAAATGCTACTTCACAGGTACATACTTTAAGATATTTCAAGTATAATATGTTCAATTTTGAGAATATTTTTGCTAATGCGACTTATACTAAAAAAGTAGATGCGATAAAAACGGCAGCAGAATTTAAGGGAATTAATCAGTCATCAGTTCCATATAATTCGAATTTAGCCGATGAAACTTTCTCCGGAATGGGAAATTACGGACGTTCTTTCCTGAAGAATTATAAAGCTTCTGTTAATGCAAGTTTGAATTGGTCAAAGTTTAATAATATTCAGAATAATGTTTCGGCAACTACGGAGAGTTTTAGTCAAAGTTATACAGTAAAAGCTTCAACAAACTATAAAAACCTGCCTAATATTGAGTTTGGATATAATGCTTTGATCAACAAATACAGTGGTTCGACGTATTATACAGACAAACCTTTTGCGAGGTTAGATTACTATTTTTTGGATAGTTTTTCGTTTGTTTCAGAATATGAGTTTTACCATTATTACAACGGAAATAAAACGGTTGATAATGAATATGACTTCTTAAATGCAAGTTTAGTCTACCAAAAAAAGGACAGTAAATGGGAATATAAAGTTTCGACAACCAACTTGCTAAATACTAAATATCTCAATGATGACAGCTTCTCGCAGTTCTCGACCAGAGTTTCGCAATATACTGTTCAGCCTCGTTACATTATATTTTCGATGAAATATAATTTATAGTATTTTCAGTACAAACTTTATGCTTTGGTGATTGTTTTAATAAAGAAAGAAATATCTTTGTGTTTCTATTAACAAACAAAATTCTAAGCATGCGTAATTTTATATGGAGTTTCTTAATGATCTTTTGTTTAATATCTGTTTCTTATTCTCAAACAAAAGGAATTGAAAAAGGATCTTATCTGTCTACAAACAAAGGCCAAAAAATCAAATTAAATTTATTGGAGGATAATAAATACGAGCTGGTTTTTTATTCCGGAGATTATAAGATAAAAGGAGATTCGTTATTGTTTTCTCAAGCGGTAAAATCCGGAGCTTCTTTTGATGTGGCATTTAAGAATGATAAAAATGCCAAAAAAGTTAAAATTAAGTTTTTAGATCCTTCTTATTACACATTTTATATTGGTACACAAAATGGAGCAGAGCCTGTTCAGTATCAAAAAATCACAGACATAAGAGCAAAGGTAGATCCTGATTGGGTACAAATTGATTTAGAGTTTGAGATTGATCGCGTTGACTTTTTGTATTTGGTTTATGAAGATTATCAGGGTGAAAGCAAAATTTCGAAATATGCTTTGCCAAAAGAGGCTTCAGAAGTAACGGTAAAATATGAGCTGGATGCTTTAGGAGATATAAACATTTCAGGTTATTTTGATAAAAAGACAAATGAGCTGATGATTTCTGAGCAAACAGGAAAGAATCCGATTGCATTTGTAAATGCAAAAGATGCTCAGCCTGATAAAACTTCAAACATAATTCCTCTTGAAAATAAGACGGTTTCAAACTGGACCTATCCGGGAAAAGAGGCTTTGGTAAAGGATGATTTTGGTACAGAAGTATCAGTTGATAGTGCTTATGCTGATGTAGCTACGACTTCTAAAATTGATTTTAAATTCAAAATAGAAGATAACTTAAAGAAAGCAATTACTGCTACAAAAGATTCTAAAAGCAAATTTTTGATAGTTGCTGTTGATGGTAAAAATCCTTCGGCGAAAGCTGACTTTGATACTTTTGTTAAAGATCAGGAAACGCAAGTTGGGTATAATATGTATGATGTTTATAATCCGCAATATGACGTTTTCAATTATTATTTGACTACAGCCAATGATAAAAAATGGTTGAAATCCAATAAAATAACCGAGAATCCGAGTTTGGCTATCTTAAATGGTGACGGCGTAATTCTGGCTACTTCAAAATCTAAATTATCAGATAAACAATCGGAATTTAGTTATTATGATGAATTTGCCAAAAAACTGAATAGGGTAAATGCTTTTTATACTTTTGATAAAGTTTCTAAAAATAAAAAAGCTACAGATGCAGATATTATTTCTGCTTTTAAGCAAGCTTCAATACTTGATATTCCTTATGAATACGAATCAACTGATGCTGTTGCACAAGAGGTAAATCCGGCAGATTTTAAGTTTGCCAAAGTTACTTTGGATAAAAAAGTGGTTTCTCAAACCTGGAAAAAAACAATTGAGGCACATCAAAAAGATACGAAACCTAATAGAGATTTGGTAGAAACAATTTTGAGAGAAATAAAAAATGTGGGCTTTACTAAACAATTCTTTAATGAAGAAAGAGTTTTTAATGATACTGATTTCTTGGCGATTGACTATTTATTAAAACATTACGATGACATCGAAAAAATGAATATTGAAGATGAAAACGGAAATGCTTTAGCGTTGTTAAAAGGAAGTTTAAGTTTTGAAATTTCATCTGCATTACAACAAAATAGTGCTATAACAACAGAAGGTGTTACAGGAAAAGCAAATCAAAATAAAATTATTGCTATTTACAAAAAATTGATTGCAACCGGCAAAGGAAGTTTTGATTGCTATAAAGCCTATTTTGATTATTTAAGTTCAGAAACTGAAAATTCTATAGATGATATAGCCTACTTAAAAGAGTTTAGTTCTTACTTTAATACCTATTTAGGAACAGATAAAGGAAATGCAATTGAAAAATTAGATGAGATGTATTCCGGTTTAGACGAATCTTCTGATTATTCTTATAATGGATGGAATGCGTTTAAAGAATATCATTCTAACTTAAGTAATTCTGCAGCGTGGTCTATAGTTTTAAAACCTGCTAATTCTAAGTTTTTGAAATCTGCAATTAGTTGGTCAGAGTATAGTTTGGTTGTAACCAAAAATAATCCGTATTACTTAGATACTTTGGCGCAATTATACTATAAAGACGATCAAAAGCAGAAAGCAATCGAAACACAAACATTAGCCGTTAAATTTTTAACTTCCGAAGTTGAACAAGAAACGGCGACAGAAATTAAAGAGACGTTGAGTAAAATGCAAAATGGAACGTATTAAGAAATAATAGGTTTATGTCTCGTCCTAAAAAAACGACACTGATTATTAGATAAAAATAATTAATTAAACAGTTGCAAGAACGTTCTTGCAACTGTTTTTGTTTTTATAGGTTCTTATTTGGATTTGATTTTGACAATGCATTTGATTTGGTGTTAGCATATGATTAGAATAATGTGGTCTTTGTTCATTGTAAATATTGATCGATTCTTTTATAATTTGTTTTGTAATTTTTATTTTTTGATGATATTTATCGATCATAAATTCTTGTTTTAAAATTCCATTAATTCTTTCTGCTACGGCATTTTCATACGGGTCTGAGTTTTGGGTCATACTGCATAAGACTTTATTTTTGATTAGTTCTCTTT
>NZ_FZNL01000041.1 GCF_900187965.1 Flavobacterium sp. ov086
GAGTTATTGATCTCGGATCTAAAACATTTACTATTGGATTATCAACTTTTTCAATTTCCAATAATCCTGAGTCATTAACATAATTACATGCACTAGAATAGATATATTCTGAAGCTTTTGCAACCAATCCGGCTCTCACAGGATTCAAATGTATGTAATGCAACTTAGACCACATAAATTCTGTTGAATAAATTTCTTCCGCATGATTGCCATATTGCCAAAATTGATATTCTTTATTTCTCTGATGAATTTGCGCTGCCAATTTAAAACGTTCCAAAATCCATTCTCGTCTGCTTTCTGGACTATTTTGAATTTTTTCTAAAATATTCTTCGCCATAAACTTTTTAAAATCTCTTATCAAATCTGATAATTTCCCATCTTCAGATTGTACAATCATATGAATATGATTACTCATAATTACATAACCGTACAAAATCATTCCTTTATTTTTAATACAATAATCTAAGCTTTCAATTACAATGTCTCTATAAGTCTGACGCGTAAAAACATCTATCCAGTCGACAACTGTGGGCGTAATAAAATGTGGTAAAGTTTGATCCCGAATTACATATCCTTCTTTCATTATATTCTTTTAAATTCAAAAATAGATGATTTATCTTACTTATTAAGTCATTTAGAACAATAAGTAAAAAGTCAGGAGACTTTTAGTAGGTTTACGATTTATAAGAACACAAAAAAAGTGCAAAGTCTAGATGAACTGCCCCCAAAAAGTTAGACACTATTTGGGGGCAGTTCAGAGACATTTGCGCAGCTTTTTATAAGGAACTCTTTGAAGAGCAGGATTCATGTTTTATATTCTTTTTCGATGCTCTTTGTGTCACACGAAAGGATTCGTGCGAGAGCGGGGCAACTTCTTCTTTTATTCCCGGACCAACAAGAAAAATAACATTAGATATACCTTGGAAAACCAATCGCCCTTTGCCTATAACTCTTATTGGAGATGCTGCACACATAATGCCTCCTTTTGCAGGTCAGGGTGCAAATACAGGGTTAAAAGATGCCCTGATTTTATCTGAAAATCTAACAAACGGAAAATTTGAAACTCTGGAATCTGCTATAAGTGACTATGAAAAACAAATGTTTGTTTATACCAAAGAAGCACAACTTGAAACCAGCAAGAATGAAATAAAAATGCTCGATGCCAATTTTTCTTTTCAGATATTCTATCAATAAGAGAATACTGCCGGTTTTTAAACTAAAAAATGCGCAAAGTCTGGGACTATTGCGCATTAAAAAACAATTAACCCTCGACAGAGTTAACTAAAAAAAATCTTTATTTCAGGAAATAATCGGCGTCGATTAATTTATTTCCTGTATCATCATAAACTGCATAATTAAAACCACCCTGAATGCAATAAGAACCGTATTCTCCTGCTTTGTTCAAGGCTATAAATCCTACCTGAATATCTTTTAAATCTTTGTTTCTGTTCTTGGTTAATTTCACAATTCTTGCAACGGCTTCTTCACAAGCTTGTTGAGGCGATTTGCCTTGTCGCATTAATTCTACAACCAAATGGCAACCCGAAATTCTGATTACTTCTTCACCGTGACCTGTTGCAGTAGCCGCGCCAATTTCATTATCAACATATAAACCTGCTCCTATAATTGGGGAATCTCCCACACGTCCGTGCATCTTAAAAGCCATTCCACTTGTCGTGCATGCTCCCGAAAGATTTCCGTTAGCATCCAAAGCAATCATTCCAATGGTATCGTGGTTTTCGATATTGGCAATTGGTTTGTATTTACTGTCTTTCAGCCATTCTTTCCACTCTTTTTCGGACTCTTCCGTTAATAGATTTTCTTTTTTGAAACCTTGTGACAATGCAAATTGCAAAGCTCCATCACCAACCAACATTACGTGAGGTGTTTTTTCCATTACCGCTCTCGCAACTGATATGGGATGTTTTATATATTCTAAACAAGCAACAGAGCCTATATTGGCGTTTTCATCCATAATACAAGCATCTAATGTTACTCGACCATCTCGATCCGGACGTCCGCCATAACCAACACTTCTTTCTTTTGGATCACCTTCGGGAATTTTAACTCCGGCTTCAACAGCATCAAGAGCACTTCCACTCTTTTTTAAAACTTCCCATGCAGCTTCATTTGCAGGAATTCCAAATCGCCATGTCGAAAGTACAATTGGCTTTTTTCCTTTTTTAGAAACTACTATTTTTTCTTCTTCAGATGCTTCTGAATTAAAAGATTGCAATGCTACAGCGACTGAAGCTATTGCTGCTGTTTTTATAAAATTTCTGCGGTTTGAATTTGTCATATTAAAATATTTTTAAACCATATAAGTTATCTAAGATCATTTAAGCCACCTGTTTTTAGCTTCTCAAAATTAAATCATATAAGTATTATTTAGAACATTTCCAGTTATTTATAGCTAACTAAAAAATTAAAACCAAGTTATCAAAAATTCTTTTTACATGAACTTATATGTTTTAAATAATTTAAGCTGTATAAAGCAAACTTGTAGCCCCTAATAAAGCTGCGATTTCATTATCTGTAGAAATTGAAACCTCTACATTGCTTCCTGCTTCTTTTATTTTTTTGTTGAAAACAGACAAGAAAAACTCACTTGCATTTGCAATTTTTCCTCCAATAATAAAACTATCGACAGAGAATTTCTCTAACCACGGAATCACAATTGCTGCTAAATCCTCACCCATTTTTTCAAATACTTTTATTGCCATTTCATCTTCGGCTTTAGCCAAATTAAAAAGCTCTAATCCGTTGTTTAATTTTTTTCCGCTTAAAGCGAAATAACCTTCTATAAGTCCTCGTGCCGAAACATAATCTTCTGCAATTCCTTCTTTGTATGGAAGATCATATATTTCCCCGTCTTTTGGTACCAAATCTCCAGTACTAATCGATTCTCCTTTATCTATAAAACAAGCGCCAAGTCCTGTACCAAGTGTAATTGCCATTACTTTTTTAGAAAGGTTTTTGGCATCTTTAAAAACTTCGCCTTTGCCAAAACAAACCGCATCATTTTCGAAAAGAATCGGAAAATCATTTGAAAGCTTCAATTTATGCTGAAACAAATCCCGAACATTTAATCCGTAAAAATGCTCGTATTTAGATTGTCCTTTTATCCAGCAAACTCCATTGGTATAATCAAACGGCCCTGGCATACAAACTGCCAAACCTGTTGTATTATCAACCTTAGAATTTTTGATAGAAATCCTGATTACTTTTTCCCAAATAGTCATAACCTCTTCCACCGGCAAATTAGAATCAAAAGACTCTTTATGCAATGAAAAGTCAATCACTTTCATCTCTATTATATCTATAATCGCTGCGGTGATATGTGTTCCTCCAATATCCAATCCAACGGCATATTCTTTATTCATTCTTTTATATTTAGAATCTATTTTGAACCATTAAGGATTAAGTTTTTTTCACCATTAAGAAATTAAGGTTATTAAGTATTGTACCTTAATTTTTCTTAATCTCTTAATGGTAAATATTTTCTCGATTCTAAAAAAACTTAATTTTTCTTAATCTCTTACTGGTTTAATATTTTTTAGTTTAAATGTTTTTGTCTTTTAAAATTTGAGGATAATGAATGCTGGTATGAACAATCATTTCTCCAAATAAGGTATTTGCCCAAGCAAACCATTTTCTTGTAAACTTAGTCACATCATCTTTATGAAATGACTCGTGCATAAATCCGGTATCGGCATTTGTTTTGATCAAATTGCTAATACAATGTTTTATTTCATTTTCATCAACACTTGTAATGGCTCTCAAAACAATACTCATTGGCCAGATCGTATCTGCTCCGGTATGTGGTCCTCCTACACCTTCGCCTGCTTTTCCTTTATAGAAAAACGGATTATTTTCTGAAAGCACGACTTTTCTGGTATTCAAATATAATGGGCTGTCCGGCTCAATCGCGCCTAAATATGGTAATGATAATAACGATGGAACATTGGCGTCATCCATCATGTGGAAACTTCCGTAACCGTTTACTTCAAAAGCAATGATTTTTCCGAATTTTGGATGCTCAATGATTCCGTTTTCTTCTAATCCTTTCTGAACTTGTCCTTGTAATTCTTTGGCTTTAGCGACTAAATTATCATCTTTTAATGCTGGTAAAGAGAAAATTTCCTGAAGATATCCTAGCACTTCGATCGCAAACATATTACTCGGAATTAAATATCCAAACAATGTACTGTCATCACTTGGTCTGAAAGTCGAAACGATTAATCCGCATGGTTTTACAGGATATCCGTAACCGCTTAATGGCACGCCATCTGTAGCCCAAGCTGTTACTCTCTGGAAATTATAAGGTCCTTTATCCGTCCAGCGTTGTTGCTCTTTGAACGTTTGTAAAACCAAAAGCATGGCTTCTTTCCACTTGCTGTCGAACAAACTAATATCTCCGGTTTCTTTCCAATATCCGTGTGCCAGTCTTATTGGGTAACACAAACTATCGATTTCCCATTTGCGCTCGTGGATTCCGGGCTGCATTTTGGTCATATCGTTTTTCCATTCGCTTACCTGATTAAAATCTTTATAAAAAGCATTTGCATAAGGATCTAATAAAATACATTTGGTCTGACGATTGATTACACCTTTTACCAATTCGGCAAGTTTCTTATCTTCTTTTACAAACGGAATATAAGGCCAAATTTGCGCTGTACTATCACGCAACCACATCGCATCGATATCTCCTGTAATGACATAAGTGTCCGGTTTTCCGTCGATGATTTCAAAATCTACGGTTGTATCTAATGTATTAGGAAAACAGTTTTCGAATAACCACGCCAATTCCGGATTTGCGATTTGTTTTTTGATTCTAACAATTGCAGCTTCAACGGCTTTACTTGTAAATTTTCTTTCGGCTAATGGTGGTCTTTTGGTAATAAAATCTTTTAGCGCAAAATTGAAAGCATCAGATTGCATTCCGAAAACATCCGTTTGAAGTGCCAATAATCCTGCTGAAAAAATTCCTGTGTTTTTTATAAATTTTCTACGTGATTGCATAGTATTATTTTGAAGTTGAATAAGAATATGGATAGGCACTTGCCGAAGTTCCTCTTTGTAAATTAGGTTTACTGCTCATGTCAAAGTTTAATTCGCCACCTTTTAACACATCAAAATGATTGATATAATTTTTAGTGTGAGTTGCATTATTCCATTTTAAATCCTGAACATATTTGTTGGTTTCTGAATTATTTGGTGCATTTATAACAAGCTCTTTTCCGTTTTCTAATTGTAATGTAAGTTTCTTAAATAATGGCGCTCCAAGAACATATTCGTCTGTTCCGGGACAAACCGGATAGAATCCCATTGCTGAGAAAATATACCAAGCTGAGGTTTGTCCGTTATCCTCGTCTCCGCAATATCCATCAGGTGTTGGTTTGTACAAACGGTTCATTACTTCTCTTGACCAATATTGTGTTTTCCAAGGTTCGCCTGCATAATTGTACAAATAAATCATGTGCTGAATTGGCTGATTTCCATGTGCATATTGCCCCATATTCATGATTTGCATTTCACGGATTTCATGAATAACTGATCCGTAATAACTATCATCAAAAACTGGCGGAGTTGAAAAAACAGCATCTAATTTTGCAGTGAAATTTTTCTCTCCGCCCATTAAATCAATTAAACCATTTATGTCATGAAAAACGCTCCAGCTGTAGTGCCATGCATTTCCTTCGGTAAAAGCATCTCCCCATTTAAACGGATTGAAATTCTTCGGAAAACTTCCGTCTTTGTTTCTACCGCTCATTAAACCAATTTCAGGATTATAAAGTTTTTTATAATTCATCATTCGTTTTTCAAATAAACTGATTTCTTTCTTCGGACGGTTTAAGGCTTTCGCTAATTTCCAAATTGCAAAATCATCATACGCATATTCTAATGTTCTGGCCGCATTTTCGTTGATTTTTACATCATACGGAACATATCCTAAAGTGTTGTAATACTCTACTCCTTTTCTTCCCACAGCTTCTAACGGACCTTCGTTATTAGCGCCGTGTAATAAGGCTTCGTATAATTTATTAATGTCATAACCACGCAATCCCTTCATATAAGCATCAGAAACGACAGATGCCGAATTATTCCCAACCATTACATCTCTAAATCCCGGGCTTGACCATTCCGGCAAGAAACCACCTTCTTTATAATCGTTGATTAATCCTTCTTGCATTTCTTTGTTTATAGAAGGATAAACTAAATTTAGCATAGGATATAAGGCACGGAAAGTATCCCAAAATCCTGTTCCTGCAAACATATAACCCGGCAAAACATTCCCTGTATATGGACTGTAATGCACTGTTTCTCCTTTTGCGTTTATTTCATATTGTTTCTGCGGAAAACAAACTGTTCTGTACAAACAAGAGTAAAATGTTTTTAATTGTTCATCACTTCCACCTTCAGCAGTTAATTTTCTCAGAACGTTATTCCATTCTTGTTTGGATTGCGCCACAGTTTCATTAAACGAAGCTATTCCTAATTCGCTCTTCAAATTCAATTCGGCTTGTTCCGGACTGATAAATGATGAAGCAACTTTTACGTTTACGATTTCTCCTTTTTTAGTTTTAAAACCAACTACTGCACCAACATGATTGTCTGTTAATTCTAGTTTGTCTTTTTCTAAAACTTTATCATGCCAAGTATAATTTGTTGCAAATGGTTTATCAAATTGCAATACAAAATAGTTCTTGAAATTTTGCGGAACTCCACCACTATTTCGGGTTGTGTAACCAATAATTTTATTTTCTGAAGGAATTATTTTGATATATGAACCTTTATCAAAAGCATCAATTACAATTGAAGATTGTTCGTTTTCCGGAAATGTAATCTGAAAATGTGCAGCCCTTTCTGTAGTTGTAATTTCTGTCGTAACATCATAATCAGCAAGATATACACTGTAATAATACGGTTTAGAAATCTCAGCTTTATGACTAAACCAACTTCCTCTTTCGTCTTCTGCAAAAGTCAATTTTCCGGTTACCGGCATAATCGAAAACTGTCCGTAATCGTTCATCCACGGCGATGGCTGATGCGTTTGTTTAAATCCTCTAATTTTATCTGCGTTGTAAATATATGCCCAACCGTCACCCATTTTTCCGGTTTGTGGCGTCCAGAAATTCATTCCCCAAGGTCTGCAAATTGCCGGATAGGTATTTCCGTTTGAAAGACTGTGCAAAGATTGTGTTCCCATTAATGGATTCACATATTCTACCGGATCTAAAGTTTTGACTTGTGCATTTACGAAAACGCAACATTGCATTATCCCTAAAAAAATTAAACTCTTTATTTTCATATCTGTCTTGTTATCCTAACAGGTTTTTAAAACCTGTTAGGTATTTATTGTAAAATGTGAATTGTCGACTTGCAAAACTTTGACAAAGCTTACGTAAAACTTAAATTATACCTAACAGGTTTTAAAAACCTGTTAGGAGACTAAGCGTCCCAACTTCTTAAATCTAATCCCGATAGCTATCGGGACTAAAATCTAAAATTAAATAGGTCTGTCTTCTTTTTTTACTCCAAAAGTTGTCGATGGTTTACTTCCCATAAACAATTTTAATTCTCCTCCTTTTACAATCATATCATGCGTGATGTATGATTTTGTATATGGTTTTCCGTTGTATTCTGCTTTTTGGATATAGATATTTGTTTTGCTATTATCGATTGCATTCAATGTAAATGAAATTCCTTCTTTATGATGAATTGTCGCTGTATTTACTAACGGACTTCCTAAAACGTAAATTCCGTTTGCCGGATTAACCGAATAGAATCCCATTGAAGAGAAAACATACCAAGCCGACATTTGTCCTAAATCTTCGTTTCCGCATAATCCGTCTGGTTTTGTCGAATAGAATTTATCATCGATTTCACGGATTAATTTTGCGGTTTTCCAAGTTTGTCCTGCGTAGGCATAAAGATATGGAATATGGTGATTTGGCTCATTTCCTTGTGCATATTGCCCAATTAATCCACTGATGTCCGGTGAAATTTCTTCTCCTTCTACTTTGTCTGTAATTAAGAAAAGAGAATCTAATTTGGCTAGGAATTTATCTTCGCTTCCAAATAATTCGATTAAGCCATAAGGATCCTGAGGAACCAACCAAGTATATTGCCATGCGTTTCCTTCTACATAATCGTCTTTACGATGCGCTGATGAAAGTGGGTTGAATGGTGTTCTCCAATTTCCATCGGTCAATTTTCCTCTCATGAAAGTGGTTTCTTTATCGAAATACAGTTTGTATAAATTGGCTCTTTTCGTGAAATAATTATAATCATCTGTTTTGCCTAAAGATTTTGCCATTTGAGCTACGCAATAATCATCGATCGCGTATTCTAAGGCATTTCCAACAGATTCTAACATTTTATCAGCAGGAATATATTCTAATTTCTGAACATAATCCATTCCGTCGCGGGTTTGCATCGCAGTTTTTTTGATGGCTTCATACGCCAATGCTGTATCGTAATCTCTGTAACCTTTCATGTACGCATCTACAATAACAGCAATCGAGTGATTTCCGTTCATGGTATTAGTTTCATTGCCCATTAAATGCCAAACCGGTAATCGTCCTTGTTGTTCATAAATCGCCAAAAATGATTTTACAATATCATTGATTTTATCCGGATGTGTGATCGTGTATAAAGGATGTAATCCGCGGTAAGTATCCCAAAGTGAAAAAGTAGTGTAGTTTGTGAACTTCGCTTTTTCATAAACTTTTTTGTCTGTTCCTCTGTAATCTCCGTTTACGTCGTTGAAGATTGAAGGTGCAAACATGGTGTGATACATCGCAGTATAAAAAACTTTCATGGTTTTATCGTCTGCTTTGATCTGAATTTTATCTAATTCTTTGTTCCATTTTGAAGTCGCTTCTTTTGCTACAGCATTAAAATCCCAACCCGGAATCTCGGCTTTGATATTCGCAGCTGCGTTTTCATAACTTACCGGAGAAATCCCCACTTTTACTAAGACTTGTTTGTTTTTTAAGGTTTTAAAATCCAAAACAGCTTTCATTCGTACTGCTTCTCCTTCGTTTCCTGAAACTGCAGTTGTATTATCATATAAAGCTATATTTGAAATTGGCTCAGAAAATTCCATTGTAAAGAAAATACGCTGATCTGCAGCCCAACCCGTAGAATATCTATATCCTACAAGAGTCGTTTCATTGATTTTTTTGATGAATGTTTTTACCGGTTTGTCCCAACCAATTCCGTCGGCAAGATCTAGTAAAACGTGATTATCTGTCGCAGCATTAAAAGTATATTTATGAAAACCTACTCTTTCGCTGGCCGTTAATTCGGCTTTGATTTTATATTTATCCAATAAAACACTGTAATATCCTGCTTTGCTTACTTCGTTTTTATGCGAGAAATAAGAACCGTAACCGGTTGTCATATCTTCTTTTGTTCCTTTGGTAAGTGGCACTTTTCCTGAAACAGGAAGTAATAGAATATCGTTTAAATCTCCAATTCCTGTTCCGCTTAAATGCGTGTGCGTGAATCCTAAAATAGTATTACTGGCGTAGTTGTATCCACTGCACCAATCCCAACCTTCAAAAACATTTACGGGCCCTAATTGTACGGCTCCAAACGGAACATTGGCTCCCACAAATACGTGACCGTGACCTGCAGATCCTATAAACGGATTTACGTATTGGGTGTAATCTATATTGGTTTGTTTTGCTTTCTTTTCCTGTGCGATTGCAGGCAAATTAATTAGCATAATTATGGAGAAAACAATGTGCTTGTATTTTGTAATCATTTTATTCATTTTTTATTTTATTTGCGTGATGGCACACGGATTTTTTTTAACCGCAAAGTTCGCAATCCCGATAGCTATCGGGATACGCAAAGGTCGCAAAGTAGACGCCTGCTTGCTGTGCGTCTCTACGAAAAAACCTTTGTCACTTTGTTCCTTTGAACCTATGTCCCTAAAAACCTTAGAAACTTAGTACCTCTTAAGAACATCATATAGAGAATAAATTCTCACTTCTGGTTTTGCAATTTTACCTTCAAATGTAATCGTTCTTTCTTCTCCTGCTTTTAAACTGAAGTAATTATCGCTCCATTTTCCGGTGTATCCTTTTATGGAAACATTGACATATTTTGCATCTTTTAAAGCTTTCAGCGTCAGTTTATTTCCTTTTAATACCCAAGTGATTTTTGGATCTTCGAGTTTTAAACTTATCGGACGTGTTAAATCAATTTCCGGTGTTTTATCATCACGATAGGCTTCTTTCATGGCGTACCAAGCTGCTTTTGGCTGACGATCATAATAATCGGTTACACTCCAACTTGCTACCGGCCAACAATCGTTCAATTGCCAAACTAATGTTCCCATATTATACGGCGCTTTTGAACGGTGAATTCCGATAATATTTTTAAGGGAATAATATTGCAAACATTGTGTCAGATACGTATAATCCTCCACATTCATTTTTTTTATTTTGGTCGAGTCAATGAAATATCGGTTCAAATATGAATCTAATTTAAGGAATCCTTTTCCGGCTTTTTGATGCGCTTGTAAAATATCCGAGTATAAATATCGGTCTTCAGGTTGCGTAAATTTTTCTATAGACGAATAATTGGGCATTGCCTGCATTCCGTATTCACTCACAAAACGTCCTGTTTTATTCTGTACAGCTTCAACATCTTCTAGTCCCCACCAGGTTCCCCAATAATGGCTGTCTCCTTCAGTAAGGCTTTTTGCTCTTGACCAATGAAATGATGGTGATGAACTAATATATGGACGTTTATTATCGACTTCTTTTACCCATTTTGGGATACTATCCTGAAACAAACGAACGTAATCTTTCCATAAACGAATTGAATCCTGCTTTGGCATTTTCATGCTTTTTTGCCATCCCCAATCTTTAAAAGCTTCATCGATTTCATTATTTCCACACCATAAAACAATACTTTTATGATGACGTAAACGCTTTACCTGATATTGAACTTCTTTTTTTACATTGGCAAAAAAAGCATCGTCTCCCGGTACCATTGTTCCGGCAAACATAAAATCCTGCCAAACGTAGATTCCGTTTTTATCGCACAAATCATAGAAATAATCGTCTTCATAAATACCTCCGCCCCAAACGCGAAGCATATTCATGTTGGCATCTTTGGCCATTCCAATTACTTTTTCGTATTCTTTTTTGGTTACTCGGGATAAAAATGCATCTGACGGAATATAATTGGCTCCTTTCATATAAACCGGCTTTCCATCTATTTTAAAATAGAATGTTTTACCAACATTATCCGGTTCTTGTACCAATTCGATTTTGCGATCTAATACATAAGGTTTCTCTGGAGTTTTTTTATCGTAAGCTTCTAATCGTGGTGTTTTCCAGATTCCGCAAGTGGTGAATTTTGGTCCCCAATCCCATCCAAAATGATATTGTGCTTTACGTACATACGCACGTGGATTATCGGGAATTACAAATGGTAAATCTTTTTTGGCAAGTGAATCTACAACATTTTGCGCCGATTTAAATACAATACGTAAATCGTTGTTTCCTGATTTCAAAACCTTTTTTACATCTACACGCCATTGCAGGAACATATTATCGGCTTTAAGAACCAATTGATTGTTTAGATAAACTGTTGCATAAGTGTCTAATCCGTCAAAAACCAGATCTGCGTTTTTCTTTTTTAATGTTTCCGGACTTACCTTAAAAGTGATTTTATATTCCCAATCTTTCTTTTCTATCCATTCTAATTTCTTCTCGTTATCACGATAAAATGGATCTGGAATTGCTTTATTATTCAGTAAATCGGTATGTATTTCTCCAGGAACTGTTGCAGGATTCCATTTTTCAGTTTTTGTTTCCCGATACTGCCAACCCGTTTTTATATCTATATTTTGAGCATTTGCCGCCAATGAAAAACTGGCAATACAAATACCTACAAACCAACAAAAGCTTTTTTTACATTCCATTTTTACTGCGTAATAAATTATTATATCGATCTCAATTTAATCGCCGGCAGTAGGAGAAGGATAATTGTTGTTTCACAATTATTTCCTTCTCTATGAGGTTTTTATCAGGAATAAAAGGTAACTAACAAAATATTCTGAAAATCATTTCCTTTTTACGGCTGCCAAGCTTTAATTAATTATTAATTGTTGATTGTAAATTGTTGATTCTTTTTTAGACTTGAAAAATTAAAAGCAATCAATCATTTATGTTCTTTCGGAAATTATTCCATCTTTTTCAGCAGAAGCGATTTTGTCTTTTGCGAAAAAAAGGGGTTAAAACCTATTGAACTATTTTTTGATATAACTCTTCTAATTTAATGAAAATCAAAATAGAAATTAAAAAATAAGCCGGATAGTACAGGTATTCCTACCCGGCTTAATTCAACTAACTTAACCAAAAATTTAAAAATTATTTATCCCACCAAATTCTGGTTGTCATTAAATCCAACCCTTGACGAGCAATTGCTGCTTTATAATTAGCCTCATTTGTTATCAATTCTGACTGATCATAAATTAATCTTCTTGGTATTGTTCCTTTTGTTTCTCCCGCAGGATCATTTACAGGAACTAAAACCGGATATCCTGTTCTTCTGTATTCTGAGAATGCTTCAAAACCATTGAACAACAATACAATCCATTTTTGAGTTATAATTTGTTCTATTTTTTGAGCCTCAGTTCCAGTAGCTTTAAAAGGATGAGCAGCGATGTAAGTGTTGTATTCTGCAAGTGAAACCGCAGGTACTTTATCTCCAAAAATCACTAAAACTTCCATTGCAGCTCTTACTCCGTCTTCGTAATGTTTTTGTGCTGTTCCTCCAACATTCCAGCCTTTTACAGCCGCTTCTGCCAATATAAACTGAACCTCAGCATAAGACATAATCAAAGTTGGTGCATCTAAACGTAATACCGTAGAAGTATTAGGATCTGAGAATAATTTTTTGTCTCCACCAGGAAATTCTTTTGCATCATTTGCAAGACCTTGTTGGCTCGCTGGATTGTTGTCTCCTGTAGCTTCCAATTTTGCATAGATTCTTAAACGTGGATCGTTATTGTTTTTCAATTGATCAATAAACGTTTTACTGAATTTTGTATTAGCGTCTCCTCCATTTAAGTCATTTCTAACCCAAGATGAAGTAATTGGATTTGTTTTAACTCCTTGTGGTCCTGCATCATGTTTTAAAACAAGACTATCATCATTTGAAGAGAAAACACCTTTAGCCACTGCTTTTTCTACATATTGCTGTGCTTTTGCAGGGTTTACTTTAGACAAACGCATTGCAACTCTCAACATTAATGAGTTTGCCAGTTTTTTCCATTTAGCAACATCACTTTGGTAGTACAAATCGGCGTTACCAACAAATGCTTTATTAGCATCAAGTGCTGTTCCGGCTTCGTCTAATTCTTTTAAAAGGTCATTGTAGATAGCTTCTTGTGTGTCATATTTTGGGGCAAAAACATTTCCGTTGTATCCTTTTCCAGCTTCGAAATAAGGAACTTCACCATAAGTATCTGTCAATTTTTGAAACATGAATACCTTCATGATTCTGCAAGCCTGAATCATATTATTATTTTCAGGCGAATTTTGCACTACAGAAAGTAATTGAAAAATCTGATTCAATCCTTTACCGTATGATTCTCCAAAAAGTGACCCTGAATATTCAGATGAATAGGTATATTTTGAACCTGGTCCTCCTAATGAAGAAAATTGCTGAACAATTTGAGCTGCATAAGCATTGTTTCCTCTTGTATTTGAATAATCTTGTCCGTCTACATAGATTTCAGCAAGCGTAAACATTGATTTTATCGCTGGATCTGTCAACGCATTTGGATTCGTATTCATTTCCTCGAATCCCTTATCGCATGAAGTTAATGTCAGTGCACCAACAATTGCGATACAGAATATTTTGATATATTTATTTTTCATCTCTCAATTTTATTATTAAAATTTGACATTAAGGCTTACACCGTAGTTTCTTGTCAAAGGCATAGACGCTCTTTCAAGTCCTTGTGCATTACTATTAGAATAGTTTGATTCTGGATCGATGTTTGGCACTTTGTCATAAATTGTCCATAAATTATGTGCAGAAAATGCTAAACTGATCGCTTGAAATGGTGTTTTTGACAAAGTCGATTTTGGGAAATTATAGCTAAAAGAAATTGCTCTTAGTTTAACAAAATCAGCATCATATACAAAGTTTGATGTGATATCACTGTAACTTCTCCAGTAATCGTATGCAGAAACAGTTGTGTTAACTGGGTTTCCGTTAACATCTTTACCAGATACCTGAACTCCGCCTTCACGACCCGGAAGTGTTTGCTCTGACAATCCGTAACGAGTTCCTAATTGGTTTGTAGCCGAGTAGATTTCTCCTCCAAATTTAGCATCTACAAAAACTGAAAGTGTGAAGTTTTTATAAGAGAAATCATTTGAAAGTCCCATTGAAGTTGGCGCAACACCTTGTCCTGCAATGATTAAATTTCCTCTCATGAATTTACCATTTGTATCGATTACGATATTTCCTTGTGAATCTCTTAAATAATCATAAGCTTTAATAACTCCAAAAGGCTGTCCTTTTTCTAAAACTACAGATGCTCTTGAATCTCTGTTTCCTTCTAATGATTTGGTTGTAATTTTGTCCGAAAGACTTACTACTTCACTATCATTGTAAGCGAAATTATATCCTACGCTCCAAGAGAAATTTTGAGTTTTTACTGCTTTTACATTCACAGCAAATTCCACCCCTTGATTCAGGATTTCTCCCACATTGATTTTTGTAGTTCTGTAACCTGAAGCCTGAGAAATATCAGCGTCAGCAATATCGTTTGTAGTTCTCTTTTGGTAAAAAGTCAAATCTGTACTCAATCTATTATTGAAAAATGTATTTTCAAAACCAAATTCGATTGTACTTACATTATAAGGTTTCAAATATTTGTTTGGAACCGTTTCTCCATTAACACCCAAAATTGGCTGTCCTTGAGAATCTGTTTGTCCGTCTGGCGAAGTATAAGTCAATGACAAAGCATAAGCGTCCGGCAAAGCTCCTCCTACGTTACCCCAACCTGCTCTTATCTTTCCGTAAGACATCCATTCTGGTAAATCGATGATTTGAGAATAAATGAAACTTGAGCTTACAGATGGATAAAAAGTACTGTTGTTTGATGGATCTAAAGTAGAGAACCAATCTTCACGACCTGTTAAACTTAAGTATAAGAAATCTTTGTAACCTAAATCTGCTGAGTAGAAAAGTGAGTTTACTTCACTTTCAGAAAACAATTTTTCTGTTTTGTCCGGTTGTGTATTTCCATAGAAATATTTGAATGGAACGATAAAGTTGTTTCCTTTCATTTTAATACCGCTGTATCTGTTGTGTTGACGGTTAGCTCCAATGAAAGCATCTAGAGAAAGATTTTTTGCAATATCTCCTTTATATCCTAAAAATGCAGAAGCATTATACTCTGAACGGCCTTCAACTCTGTTTTCATAAGATCCTCCAGGATTGTAGTTGATTCCTGTAGGCTCAATTTCAGTGTATTCATAATTAATATCATCAATACCAATTACACCTTTAGCATAAATTTTCTCGGTAATGTTATAATTTACTTTTGCAGAACCAATAAAACGCTTTCTAAGGTCATCATTTAATGGCGATTCTGTAGCAAAATATGGATTAGTATGGTACGTGTTTGCACCAAAATAATCTGCTTCACCACCATTTTCATCATATGCGTTATTGATCCATCTAATATCTGTTCCCGGAGTCATGAAAGTTGTTGGGAAAGATGGATTTCTAGGAGAATCATTCAAATATGGTCTGTTATGACTTTTCTCTGTAATGTATTGTGCGTTTGTTTCTACACTAATTTTTTTGTTTGGTGCCGAATTCAAACTCAAAGACACGTTATTTCTTGCGAAATTTGTTCCCGGCATAATAGATTCATCTTTAGTGTTTCCGAAAGATAATCTGAAATTAGTAGTTTCATTTCCACCAGAAATTGCTAACGTGTTACTGAAAGAATATCCTGTTCTGTAGAATTTTTCAACGTTATCTTTTCCGTAAGCCTGGTATGGTCTGGTTTTTCCGTCAAGCGAAAGAGAAGGCGTTCCGTCGTATTTATCTCCCCAAGCAAAATAATATGAATCTCTAAGTTCCTGTAAGTCAGAAAATCTTGTTGCAACACCATTTACAGGCGCTCCCGCTCCGTATTGATCTTGCCAGTGCAAAAGACTTGCCGGTGTATTAAAAGTAGAATTTGTATTAAAGTCTACTCCAATTCCAGTTCCGTTTTTACCTTTCTTAGTAGTAATTAAGATAACACCATTTGATCCTCTGTACCCATAAAGAGCAGAAGCGGCACTACCTTTTAATACAGACATAGAAGCAATATCGTCTGGATTGAAAGAAGACATACCATCTCCTTTATCAGCTCCACCCCACATATTTGCATTTCCTTGTTGACTGTTATCAATCGGAATTCCGTCTACAACATACAAAGGCTGGTTAAGTCCTGAAGCCGACGTTGCTCCACGAATTACTACACGGCTCGAACCAGAAGGTCCTGTAACGGGTGCAGAAACATTAACTCCGGCAATTTTTCCCTGAAGGGCATTTCCTAAGTTAATTTCTTTATTTTTCGTCAGGTCGTCGCCTTTGATTTCTCCGACTGCGTAACCTAAACTTTTCTTTTGTTTTTTAACTCCAAATGAAGTTACTACAACATCTTTTAATTCTTGTAAATTTTCTCCTAATACAACCGAAACTCGGTTTTCATTTTCCTGAAGTACTACTGATTTTGAAGCAAAACCTATAGAAGATACATTTAAAGTTACCTTCCCTTCCGGAACATTCATCTTGAATCTACCTTCAGCGTCTGTAACTGCGCTAAATGGTTTTCCCTGAACCTCGATTGATGCAGCAACAATTCCCTTGTTCTCTGCATCTGTAACTATGCCTGTTATTAATCGGTTTTGCGCAACAGTACTTAAACTGCTCAACAATACCATTCCTAACACTGCTAAAATTCGTTTCATAAGCATTTTTTTTGGTTTATTTGTTTTGATTTTTTGTTGGTTTTAACATGATTGTTCAATAATTAGTAATAAAATTTTAACTCAGTTTAATATGGTATCCAGAGATCTCCATCTCTAAATACTATGACTTAATAGCGATGTAAACATTTTTCTAATTTTAAGAAATCGATATAGTAAACAGACCAAAAAAAATAACTGATTGTTACTTTTAATCTTCTAAAAATTACTAAAACGATTTAGTAAAATGGCTAAAAAAAAACGAAAACGTTTCTTTTTTATTTTTAAATATTATCCGTTAAAATCAAACTGATTCCCGGATTATTAATCTGCCTTTTTTAAGGCTTTTTTCAACTTCAAACTTTTCCATATCAGTCATTTGACTCATTAATAACTGTATCGATTTTACTGCAATATCCTCTATAGGCTGCGCAATAACTGTAATTGTTGGTGTATGTAATCTGAAACTATCATGATCATCAAAACTGATAACCGAAATATCTTCAGGAATTCTAATCCCCATCTTCCTAAAAGCCTGAAGACCTGCAAGTCCCATATAATTGGTTAAAAATAAAACGGCGTCAATACCTTTGTTTTTTTCGAAAAAACTCAAAATATTAGCGATCTTACTTTCTTCATTACTTTTATAATCAAGATGAAGAACCAGTGATTCATCATAAATCCCTTCTTCTTTTAAGGCATCGCGATAACCATCTTCTCTTAATTTCATCTGAACCATTTCAGACGTATTATTTACAACTGCAATCTTTTTAGAACCTTTAGTGATCAAAAATTTTGTAGCTGTATTAGAAGCTTCATAGTTATCCATCACAACATGACTCACTCTTTGTCCCGGAAAATATCTATCGACTAATACAACAGGTTTTTTCAACTTTAAAAGAAGATCAATTTTCTCCTCAAGATTCTGTGTTGGTGTAATAATAAATCCATCCACATTAGCTTGCAAAAGACTGTTTATCAATTCTTCAGAACGTTCATTATCTCCACCGGTACTACAATAAAAAACCCGGTAATCAATGCTTTTAGCTTCATCTTCTATAACTCTGGCAAGATCTGCAAAGAACTGATTCGAAATATCCTCAACAATAAGTCCAATCGATCTGGTCTTTCCGGTTCTAAGACTGGTCGCAATCATGCTGGGTCTGTAGTTGAGCTTTTCAGCAACTTCCTGCACTTTTTTAATTACTGCAGGACTGATTCCCATTTTCTCGCCTTTATCATTAATGACAAAAGATACAGTAGATATAGACACTTGCGCCTCTGTGGCAATATCCTTAATAGTAATCTTTTTCATTTAGCGAATTAATTTTTTATTAAGTTGTTGTTAATTGTGTCACAAATATATACAAAAATAGTTACTAAAACGATTTTGTAATTATTTTTTTGAACTAATCATTTTTTTAGAGTTAATTAAACACAAAATCATCAGTATTTACAGGTATTTTCACCATTAATGTATTTACAACACCAAAAACAAGGGTATTTATTTTTTAGTATGAATAATCTGTGATTCTATTTTTAGCAACATTGAAAAGATTACATCTTTTCAATTTACTTCGTTAAAAACACTATCAAAATACTACTTTTTCTTCCTGTAAGGTTTTCAAAACCTTACAGGTGTGCTTTTGTAATTACCTCACTTATATATACCTACAAGGTTAAACAAACCTTGCAGGATATCTCACCTCTCAATCAAAAACTTTGACTTAATGAATATATACTTCTAAAATCTGTGCAGAACCATTTACTATATAACTATGCATATTGGCAGGTAATAAAACGGTATCGCCTTTTTTGTATTTATAGATTACATTCTCAAATCTAATTTCAAACGAACCTTCGATACACATATAAACCGTAAATGTTTCGCCGTTTTTATTAACTTCAATTGTTCCGTCAAGCGGAAGGAAATTCGTTGTGAAGTAAGGACAATCGACTACTACATTTGATTGATTTGGAGTCTCTTCGTATTTCTTGTGCGTGTCTACTTTATTATAATTAATTGCATCAAGTGCCAAATCTACATGCAATTCTCTTTTATTTCCCTGAGCATCAACTCTATCAAAATCATACAAACGATACGTAATGTCAGATGTTTGCTGAATCTCTGCAACGACCAACCCCGCTCCTATTGCGTGAACTGTTCCTGTTTCCAGAAAAAACACATCACCGGCCTTGGCTTTTACATCGTCAAGAATAGAAACTAAGGTTTTTTTATTCAGGTTTTCTAAGTATTCTTCTTTGCTTGAATCTTCTTTAAAACCTACAATAATCCTTGCATCAGGATCGGCTTGCATTACATACCACATTTCGGTTTTACCAAAAGAGTTATGACGTTCTTTTGCTAATTTATCATTTGGATGCACTTGTATCGATAAATCTTCTCTAGCATCAAGATATTTAAACAATAAAGGAAATTGTTTCCCAAATCGTTCGTAAACTCTTGTTCCTAAAATTTCGTTTGGTGCATCATCAATTAAATCTGTTAATGATTTTCCTTTTAATTCGCCATTGGCAACCATGCTTACATCGCCTTCAACAGTAGATAATTCCCAACTTTCGCCCGTAATTTCAGAAACGATTGGTTTATTAAGAACTGTTTTTAATTTTTCTCCGCCCCAAATTCTGTCTTTCAAAATTGGTTCAAATTGTAAAGGATAAGTTTTTATGCTCATTTTTATGTCATTGCGAGGTAAGACTTATTCGCCACGGCGAAAACAATCTCATCCTCTGATTAATATTTTCTTTTTTTCTGCCACAGATTAAAGGATTTAAATGATTTTAAAATATCTGTTTAATCTGTGCGAAACTTTTTTCTGCCACGAATTACACTAATTTTCGCTAATTATTTTAACTCATTTAAATAACAAACGTGCTTAATCTGTGCCTGGATTTTTTCTCTCGCAGATTAAGCAGATTAAGTAGGTTTTTTTTGCAAAAGATTAAAACAAAAAATCCGTATTCATCCGTTTAATCAGCGTCATCCGTCCGCCATTTCACATTTTTACTTTATTGAAATAGCAACTCCGCCACTTGCAGCCAGTTTTTGTTTTAGCTTAGTTTTATTACTGTTTACAACTACTTTTCGAATGTTATAGGATTGTGGATTCGTTTTGTAATCTGCCGTTTTTCCGTCTTCGTAAATTGTTGCCGTATATGATTTTCCTGTTGGAAGAAAACTAAAATCAATTAAAGCCGTACGTGAATTTTCGTCTGTAATTCCGCCAACAAACCATTCTTTTTTTCCTTTTGTTTTTCTGGCAATTGTAATATAATCTCCTGGCTCAGCTTCGAGAATATAAGTTTCATCCCAATCCAGAGCAACATCTTTTATAAACTGAAATGCATCTGGGAAACGCATATAATTCTCCGGTAGATCGGCAGCCATTTGCAACGGACTATACATCGTAACATAAAGTGCCAATTGTTTAACAAGTGTTGTACTCAGCTTATTCTTTTTAGCTCCGTAAACGGATAAATCTCCCTGGAAAATTCCCGGTGTATAATCCATAGGGCCTCCCATTAATCGTGTAAAAGGCAAAATTGTAGTATGATCGGGATGAATTCCTTCCATCGATTCAAACTCCGTTCCACGTGCCGATTCCTGTGCAAACCAGTTTGGATACGTACGATGTAAACCCGTTGGTCGCACCGCTTCGTGAGAATCTACCATGATTTTGTGTTTCGCCGCTTCTTTGGCAACATAGGTATAATGATTCACCATTTGCTGTCCGTCATGATGTTCTCCTCTCGGGATAATTGGTCCAACATATCCTGTTTTTACAGCATTATAATTATTATCAACCATAAAGTTTAAAGCATCGTTTAATTGTCGCTCATACTCAGCAGTTGAAGAAGTCGTTTCATGATGCATGATAATTTTCACGTTCTTTTTACGCGCATAATCGCTTAATTCTTTTACATCAAAATCCGGATATGCTTTGGTAAAACTATAAATACGCTCTTTTTTGAAAGCCGTATTATCCTCCCAACCTTCGTTCCATCCTTCTACCAAAACGGCGTCAAAACCATTTATTGCCGCAAAATCAATGTATTCTTTTACATGTTTGGTATTTGCTCCATGTGTGTTATTTGGTTTTAATTTGGCGAAATCAGTCGTTCCAATAACAACATCCTGATTATCCGAATATGCCCAGGTCGAACCTCCGCCTGTAAAATATTCCCACCAAACTCCAATATATTTAGTTGGTTTAATCCATGAAGTATCTTCAAAATTGCAAGGTTCATTTAGATTCAAAATCATCTTTGAAGCCAGAATATTTCTTGCATCATCGCTCACTACAATGGTTCGCCAAGGCGTAAAACTTCCGGTTTGAATATATCCTTTATTTCCAACAGCGTCAGGCACAAGATGCGAACTGAGCGAAAAAGTTTTATCATCGACATTAAGACACATTGCCGGATAATTTTTTAAAGCTGCTTCGTGGATATTAATATAAAGTCCGGCGTTTGTCTTCATCATTAAAGGCGTTTGTGTCGCCAGATTTTTGATCGTAGTTTGGGCTGCCAACGAAACATGAGTTGCATTGTAAACCAGAGATTGCATCTCGGATATTTTAGAAGTTGTATAACTATATTCGTTCGTATCGTAATCTCCCGGAATCCAAAAAAGCTTATGATCCCCCGTTAAATTAAACTCGGTAGTTTCTTCCTGAATAATAAAATGACGCAGATTATCCTGCACTGGAAACTCGTATCTAAAACCTAAACCATCATTAAACAAACGGAAATAAATCGAAATTTTTCGTTTGCTTTTGTTTTGCACAAGATCAGCTTTCAATTCATTGTATTGATTTCTAATTTCTTTTTGCTCTCCTAAAACTGGTTTCCAAGTATTATTTTCGGATTGAAATTTAGTATCTGTAATCTGAAAATCTTTATTGAGCATAATATCCGCTTTCAATACAAAACCTAGTTTACTTTCTTTAATAACTTCTTTCTTTTTGAAGCTTAAAGTATAAATTGGTGTTCCTTCATTGTTTATATTGAAATTCAAAACCAGATTTCCATCCGGAGATTTTAATTCCTGAGCATTTAGAAACATATTAGAAGTAAAAACAAAAAAACAGATTAGGAATATATTTTTCATAAATGAAGGTGGTTTCAATAGTTGCTAAATCGATTTAGCAAACATAATAAAATTTATGAAACGGTTATACTTACACCAAAAAAAATATTATTCTGAAGTTAAAATAGTCTTTACCTCGAATAATTCCGGCTACTCAAAATCAATTATAAACTTTTGTCTACTTTATAATTCTCCTCTTTATATTCCATATAAAAACATCAGAAATAGTAAACAATGTCGAAGAATTGGAACAGCAATCACAAAATAGTCAGTTCACTAATAATCAATACCATACCAAAATCAACCTAAATTTGTGAATATCTATTTCAATATTTAAGAGTTTTTTTTCCTGTAAAATCTATCTTTGGCATCCTTAAAAATTAAAAGAAGATGAGCGCAACTTGGTACGAATGCAAAGTAAAATATAGAAAGACAGATGAAACCGGAGGACAAAAAGTTTTAACAGAACCCTATCTGGTGGATGCTTTGTCTTATACCGAAGCCGAAAAAAGAATCAATGAAGAAATGGCGGCTTATATTAGTGAAGAATTTAAAATCACGAATATAAAAGTGGCAAACTATGCTGAGATTCATCCTTTTGAAAATGCAGATCGATGGTTTAAATCAAAAGTTTCTTTAATGGCTTATGACGAGGAAAGCGGAAAAGAAAGAAAATCGAATATGTATTTGTTAGTTCAGGCAAATGATGTAAGAGAAGCTTATGACAATACGCTTCATGTAATGCAAAGCACGATGGGAGAATATTCGATTCCTGCTGTTTCTGAATCTCCAATTATGGATGTTTTCCCTTATTTCAGCGGTGAAGAAGGAGAAACGGAACAATTAGAAAGATTCAATGCATTGAAAGCTTCAAAACCTGCACAACCAGCAGTAGAAACGATCGATCACATGGAATTTGAAACTGCATTGGAAGAATAGTTTTTTATAATATTAAAGACTTATTTCCTGAAACAGAATAAAGATTATCTTTAAATTAAAATTGTCTAAAACTATTCTATGAAAATCCCAAAATCGTCGGAAGATTTAATTGAGGAAATTTTTCTTTGTGTTGATCTAACCGAGAAATTAGGAGATTTGAGACTTAGACAACTTTTAATGTTATTGCCTAAAGTAGCTGATGAAATAGTTCTGGAAAGTGTTATTAAGGTTTTTAATAATAAGGAGAGAAACGAGACTTTATATCTTGATCAATCGTATGCAGGGAAAATTCTAGTCAATGTTAATCCTAAATCGGAATTAGATTTAAAATCGATTCTAAACATGGTATTGGAAAATTGGAATAAAAGCATAAGGGATATGCCACTTTGGCTTTTCAATACTTATAAAAAAGACGATCTGAACAATATGCTTTTGTCAATTGTAAATGATCCTTTTGAATCTAATGAAAGAAAAGATAAGGCAGAAACAATGATGTGGTGGATAAAATCATTCAAATAAAATAATTATTACAGAACAACAGCTTCGGAGAAATCCGGAGCTTTTTCGTTTTTACACCATTTCTTAAAACTTTCATTTCCTCCAAAATCAAAATAAATTATATATTAGCTATAGATTTTAAGAACTGATATAAAATCATTTAACCAAAACCAACAACTTACCAAACCAAATCTCGATGACTAAAAAAACTTTAATTTTAATTGGGTTTATTGTTTTAAAATTTGCTCTACAATATATCCTCATAAGTCCTGAATATGATTTACAGCGTGATGAATATTTGCATCTTGATCAGGCACATCATTTGGCTTGGGGTTACTTATCAGTTCCTCCGGTAACATCCTGGGTTTCTTATATTATATATTTACTTGGTAATTCTGTTTTCTGGATAAAGTTCTTCCCTGCCCTTTTTGGCGCGTTGACCCTTTTAATTGTCTGGAGAGCAATTGAAACCCTGAGAGGAAATCTCTATGCTTTGATTTTAGGAGCAACTTGTATTCTGTTTTCTTCACTATTACGACTCAACACACTTTATCAGCCCAATTCATTAGATGTTTTATGTTGGACAGGATTTTATTATGTGATCATTCTATACTTTACAACCGAAAAAACAAAATGGATTTATATTGGCGCAATAGTTTTCGCTTTGGGTTTTCTAAATAAATACAATATTTTATTTCTTTTAATTGGATTTTTGCCTGCACTTTTACTTTCAAACCAAAGAAAAGTATTAGCCAAAAAAGATCTTTATTTGGCTTTACTTTTGGGATTATTGTTGATTCTTCCGAATCTTTTGTGGCAATACAACAATCAGTTTCCAATTGTACATCACATGAAGGAATTGGCAGAAACACAATTGGTCAATGTTGATCGTATTGGATTCTTAAAAGAACAATTATTGTTTTTTATTGGTGGCTTTTTTGTTATTGTTGCCGGTTTGTATGCTTTATTATTTTACAAACCTTTCCATAAATACAGATTCTTTTTTGCCTCGATAATTTTAACGCTTTTGGTTTTTATTTACTTCAAAGCCAAAGCTTATTACGCAATTGGACTCTACCCTATTTACATTGCTTTTGGTGCTGTTTTTTTATCCGATATTTTAAAAACAGGCTGGAAACGATTTCTACAGCCTGTTTTCATTATCATTCCGTTATTATTTTTTATTCCGATGTACAATTTAGCTTTTCCAAATAAAAGTCCGGAATACATTGTAAAACATCCTGAGAAGTACAAAAAACTAGATATGCTTCGTTGGGAAGACGGAAAAGATCATGCTTTGCCGCAAGATTTTGCCGATATGTTGGGATGGAAAGAACTCGCCCGCAAAACCGATTCTGTTTATGCTGCGCTTCCAAATCAAGATAAAACCCTTGTTCTTTGCGATAATTACGGACAAGCCGGAGCTATTAATTATTACACCAAAAAAGGCATAAAAGCAGTTTCTTTTAATGCCGATTATGTCAACTGGTTTGATCTAAGTATTCCATACAAAAACCTTATCAGGATTAAAGATTATGAAAAAGATAGTGATGAGCTAAAAGAAACAGGTCCGTATTTTAATACTGCAAAAATTTCGGGAGAAGTCACCAACCAATATTCGCGAGAATACGGAACTACCATTTTTGTTTTTACGGATGCAAAAGTCAATATCAACAAAAAAATTGAAAGCGAAATAAAATCTGAAAAAGATTATAGCAAATAAAATGATCGATTTTAACAATATCAACTATTTAAAAACCGGAAACCCAAAACAGATTCAGGCTTTTGAAGTTTTAACTCAGAATAAAATTTTATTAAATCTAGCTGAATTTAATCCTGTTTTGGTTGGCACAATTCCGATTAATATTGATATTGAAAACAGCGATCTTGATATTATTTGTTACTGGAAAAACAAAGCCGATCTCATAGAAAAAATCAATGCCTTTTTTGGAAGTAAAAATGAATTCCAAATTAGAGAAACACTTATCAATAATCAGGAAACGGTTATTGCCAACTTTAAAATAAACGATTTTGAAATTGAAATTTTCGGTCAGAACATTCCAACCAAAAATCAAAATGGTTACAAACATATGCTTATTGAATATGAAATTCTGAAAGTAAAAGACGAAAACTTTAGATTAGAAATCATCAAACTCAAACAAAACGGCTACAAAACCGAACCTGCTTTTGCTTATTTATTGGCTTAAACGGAGATCCGTATTTACAATTATTGGAATATAAAGTTTAAAGCTCAAATTACCAAAAACTAAACAACTAGCTTTTAATCCATTACAAACAAAGGAATCTTATTTAAAAATAATTTCGAAATTCCTTGCCACAACCGTATTAACTGTGTATCTTTGCACCCGAAACATCGCGGGATAGAGCAGTAGGCAGCTCGTCGGGCTCATAACCCGAAGGTCACAGGTTCGAGTCCTGTTCCCGCTACTAAGAAAAACACCACTTGAAAAAGTTGGTGTTTTTTTTTAAAAAAAATTAAAATTTAACTAGTCGGGCTCATATCCGCCGCGGCGGACACAGGTTCGAGTCCTGTTCCCGCTACTAAGAAAAGCACCACTTAAAAAAGATGGTGTTTTTTTTTGTTTAGAATATTCTGCAATAACTTTGTGTTCACGAGCGGGACGCTCGCGCTAGCGGGAAATTTTAAATCAAGCTTTAATGAAACAATTTGATATTATATACGATTTCGGAGTTTGGGAAGTGATACGAAAATCATGGTTCATAGTTATACCTCTGTTTTTATACTGGATAGCAGTTAATAAACTCCGAAATAATGAAGATGGAAAAGGAAATTTGATTCAAAATCTTTTATGGCAAAGCAAAAGCTTCGAAACTACAAAAGTGCAAATAATCAAATATGCTTCAATTATCATTTTTGTGTTTTTGGTCATTATGCAAACAATAAAGATATACAGAACTTACAGTATTTTGAACAATGGCTTAAAATCAATAGAAGGTTATGTGAGTGACTTTCATGGAATGCCATCATCAGGACACGATACTGAACGATTTAAAGTTCGAAATGTAAAATTCGAATTTTCAGATTTTGACTTAACTGACTTTGGATACAATAACGCTAAATCAAAAGGAGGCGTGATAGATGAAAACGCCTATGTTAGATTAAAATATTATCAATCAAAAGATCGAAATGTTATACTTAAATTAGAAAAGAGAAAATAAAAACTTTAACTAACAGCTAAAAAAACGGATTTAGAGTATATTTTTTATCTTTGAAATTAAAAATTTTTAAGCAAAATGGCTTTATCTTTGAGCCTTTCGAAAAATTGATATTCATTATGGAACAGAAAATACATCAGGGTAGAAACGTTAAACGCTTTAGAGAAATGCTTGGAATCAAACAGGAAGCATTGGCTTTTGATCTGGGAAATGACTGGAATCAGAAGAAAATTTCTGTGCTCGAGCAAAAAGATGTAATTGAAGATGATATTCTTAGACAAATCTCAAACTCATTAAAAATCCCTGTTGAAGCTTTTAAGAATTTTGATGAAGAGCAAGCGGTAAATATTATTTCTAATACTTTTTCAGATTTTAAAGATGGAGCTTCTGCAATTAATATTCATCCAACATTTAATCCTGTAAAAGAGGTTTTAAAACTTCACGAAGAAAAGATTGCTTTATACGAGCGCATGTTGAAAGAGAAAGATGAAATGATGGCAAGACTTGAAAAATTAATCAATAAATAATTTCGGAATAATCATTTTATAAAAAATATAAAAACAAAGCTTCAGAGAAATCTGGAGCTTTATTCGTTTATTATGATTTTAATTCTTTGTTACTCACTTCATTTTGTATCACACGAAAGGATTCGTGCGGGAGCTTAGGGCTGTTGACAGATGTTTTTTTATTCTGCAATAATCGTTTTTATTTTGGTTACATATTGATCAAAAATCACAAAATTAATTTTTTCAATCATTCTGAGTTTTTCATCGCAAGGATATTTCCTTCGCATTTGATATTTTAAGATAATTGTATCATTTCTTCTTTCTATGTTTGGAAAATGTGAATTGCATCCATTTACTTCAAAGTATGCAGTAGCTAAAACCATTTCTTCATATTTGACAAATTCAATATTCTTTTTTATGAGTTTTCTTTTTACTTCAAAATCTTCATCTTTAGAGTCTGCCCAATAATAATCTTGAAAATACTGTAAATCATTATTCTGAAGTTTTTTAATTTCTTCTTCATAATCTTCAATCTTCTCTGGTTTTATATTTTTTTTATATGATTCAGCTATTTTGTTGTATTTATTGTATTCAACTTCACTAAACTTGTTTTTAACTCCTATGTTTTTTGGATGAAAATAGTTTAGCATAAAATTCATAACGGTTGTTCTTTCACCTGTACATTCATATCTTGTTTGTATGACAGAAGTGTCTTTTAAATGTTCAAAAAACACATTCTTAAGTTTTGGATATTTATTTATTATTAGACCGTTAAAAGCATAACATCTGATTTTTGGATTTTTATTCTTTGTTAAGAAAACAAGATCTTGATTGGAAGCAACTTTTAGTAAGTCATCAAATCTTTTTGTACCACGTAATCGAATTTCGTCAATTAAAGACAAACTATCTACAGCATTTTGAACTTCCATTGTAAGTCTATGCTGCTTTTTTAGTTTTTTATTCTTTGAATCTTTTCCACAAAAAGTGAAGATAAGCGATAAAAAAATAAGTATGAAAATTGATTTTATCTTCATTATTTTCGGTTTTTATAAAATCTTTGCCCTTGCTCTACGAAGTACTCTTCTTTACGCTGCGCAAATGTCTCTGACTTTGCGCCATTTAAAAATAAAAAAAAATACGAAAAGTCAAAGACATTTAAGCAGTTTTTGAGTCATATTAGTGATTAACGTTTCCCTACTACAGCGGGATTGCCGGTACAAAGTCAGGAGACATTCGCCTTTACTTTGGATTAGATAAAAAACTTTAATTTTATTCAAAGGAAAGCAGAGGTGAACTTTAGACTTCGCTAGTTAAGAACCATGCTGTGCATTAGTCCTCTGCCTTCTCCTTGAATCTCGTTGAATTGCTTCAAATAGAATGATAGACATGACGGTCTAATAAAGGCTCTAAAGAAGTTCAACATTTTTATTCATCTTAAATTCAAAGTTATGAAAAAGTATTTATTTTATGTTGGTATCGATGTATCAAAAGCTAAATTAGACATTAATATTCTTGACGCTTTAACTCTTAAATCAGAGCATTTTATCATAGAAAACAATATTAAGAGTATTTCTATTTTTATTAAAAAACTGGATAGAAAAGTTGATAAAGAATGTACTCTTTTTTGTTGCGAGAACACAGGTGTTTATACTAATCATTTATCAAGTGTTATAGTAAAACTTAATTTAGATTTATGGATTGTTCCCGCTATTGAAATAAAAAAATCTAAAGGAATTTCAAGAGGAAAAAATGACAAAACTGATGCTAAAGATATTTCTTATTACAGCTATAGAAACATAGATAAATTAAAACTATTTACTTTATCAAGTAGAGATATTCAGAAATTAAAAATCCTTTACACAGAGAGAGAAAAAATACTAAAAGCCCTATTGCTTATACAAACGACTAAGGAAAGCAAAGCTTTTACTGATAAAATAATTTTCAAAGAAGTATCTCAGGTCAATCAATCGTTAGTCAAATCTATTAAAAATTCAATAAGTAAAATCGAATTAAAAATCAAAGAAGTAATAAAATCAAACGAGCAATTAAGCAAACAAGCTCAACTTATTAAATCAATTCCAGGGTTGGGGGAACAAACTAGTGTGTATTTGATAATTGCTACAAAAGGATTTACGGCATTTAAAAATTGGAGACAATTTGCCTGTTATTCAGGTGTTGCTCCTTTTGAATATAGTTCGGGTTCCAGTGTAAAAGGAAGGACGAGAGTAAATCATATGGCAGATAAAAAAATGAAGTCATTATTGCAAATGTGCGCTATGACAACATTAAAATATGACCCTCAATTAAAAGAATATTACAATAAGAAAAAAGCGGATGGTAAAAACTCAATGTTGGTTTTAAATAATATTAGATGCAAACTTATAAGCAGAGTTTTCGCTGTTATAAATAGAGAAACTCCTTATATCAATACTTATAAATTTGCATCTTGAATTTTAACCTTATTTATTTGTTTTTTATCATAGAATGCA
>NZ_FZNL01000054.1:0-1196 GCF_900187965.1 Flavobacterium sp. ov086
GTATAACTTGCTGTTAAAGCTGGATTTGCTGATCCGTACGTTTTACTTTGATCGTCGGCTGTAATGGTTAACGCTACCGGAGTAACTGTCAATGTTCCGTTAGTTCCATAACTTATCGTATAATTTGATGAAACTGCTCCGCTTGCCGAAATTGGATAACTTCCAACCGAACTTCCTGCTACCGCTGTTGTTGTGATTGTTGGCGCTGTAGTTAAACTTGCAGCAGTATCTCCGTTTACAAATCCTGCATAACTTGCTGTTAAAACTGGATTTGCTGATCCGTACGTTTTACTTTGATCGTCGGCAGTAATGGTTAAAGTTACTGTAGTTACCGTTAGATTTCCATCAATATAACTAATGGTATAGTTTGAAGAAACTGCTCCACTTGCCGAAATTGGATAACTTCCAACCGAACTTCCTGCTACCGCTATTGTTGTGATTGTTGGTGCTGTAGTTAAACTTGCAGCAGTGTCTCCGTTTACAAATCCGGTATAACTTGCTGTTAAAACTGGATTTGCTGATCCGTACGTTTTACTTTGATCGTCGGAAGTAATGGTTAAAGTTGCTGTAGTTACGGTTAGATTTCCATCAATATAACTAATGGTGTAGTTTGAAGAAACTGCTCCGCTTGCTGTAATTAGATAACTTCCAACTGCACTTCCTGCTACCGCCGTTGTTGTGATTGTTGGCGCTGTAGTTAAACTTGCAACAGTATCACCGTTTACAAATCCGGTATAACTTGCTGTTAAAGCTGGATTTGCTGATCCGTACGTTTTACTTTGATCGTCGGCTGTAATGGTTAAAGTTGCTGTAGTTACGGTTAGATTTCCATCAATATAACTAATGGTATAGTTTGAAGAAACTGCTCCACTTGCCGAAATTGGATAACTTCCAACTGCACTTCCTGTTACCGCTGTTGTTGTGATTGTTGGTGCTGTAGTTAAACTAGCCGCTGTATCTCCGTTTACAAATCCGGTATAACTTGCTGTTAAAGCTGGATTTGCTGATCCGTACGTTTTACTTTGATCATCGGCTGTAATGGTTAACGCTACCGGAGTAACTGTCAATGTTCCGTTAGTTCCATAACTTATCGTATAATTTGATGAAACTGCTCCACTTGCCGAAATTGGATAACTTCCAACCGCACTTCCTGTTACGGCCGTTGTTGTGATTGTTGGTGCTGTAGTTAAACTTGC
>NZ_FZNL01000054.1:2506-4455 GCF_900187965.1 Flavobacterium sp. ov086
CTTGCAGCAGTGTCTCCGTTTACAAATCCTGCATAACTTGCTGTTAAAACTGGATTTGCTGATCCGTACGTTTTACTTTGATCATCGGCTGTAATGGTTAACGCTACCGGGGTAACTGTCAATATTCCGTCAATTCCGTAACTTATCGTGTAATTTGATGAAACTGCTCCACTTGCCGAAATTGGATAACTTCCAACTGCACTTCCTGTTACGGCTGTTGTTGTAATTGTTGGCGCTGTAGTTAAACTTGCAGCAGTGTCTCCGTTTACAAAACCGGTATAACTTGCTGTTAAAGCTGGATTTGCTGATCCATAAGTTTTGCTTTGATCGTCGGCAGTAATGGTTAACGCTACAGGAGTTACGGTTAATGTACCTGCAATATAATTAAAAGTATAATTTGCACTCGCTGCTCCACTGGCTGTGATAGGATATACCCCTACTGCACTTCCTGCGACTGCTGTTGTCGTGATTGTTGCTGTTGTGGTTAAACTCGTTTCATCATCACCATTCACAAATCCACTATAACTTGCTGTTAAAGCTGGATTGGCTGATCCGTATGTTTTACTTTGATCATCACCAGTAACTGTAAGTACTGCTTTATTTACTGTACTGGAAACTGTAGGAACATTTACTGTAGCTGCACCATTACTAGTTAAAACTATATTTCCTGAATAACTTCCCGCCAGGATAGTTCCTTTTAAACGAATATAAACTGGTGTAGATGCTATAACACCTGCTGCTCCAATTGTAACTGTGTTAGTAAAAGTAGTATTATCAGTACTTACCTCAAATTCTGAAGGTGGAGTAACCACAATGCCTTCAAGCATATCTGTTCCTGATACATTAAAACTAGTAGATGTAGATGCTGTACCATAAGTAGTAGTCAGTGCTGATAAAGTACCTGTAGTAACAATCGCTGCTGCTGCAGTTCTTGTTACCGTTACCGTATAAGTTTCAGTAGTAGTACCATCCTGCGCTGTTACTATTGTAGTAATAGTATTTATACCTACAGCCAAATTGATTACTCCCGAAGCATTTCCACTGGTTACTACTGTACCATTTACCGTGATTGTTGCATTTGCATCGGTTGAAGTTGGTGTAACTGTTAAGCTTGTGATTGCATTAGCTACTGTTGCAATATAAGCGGTTGTTGCTGTTGCAAATGTTGGTGTTAGTGCACCTTGACTTATGGAAAGATTTGCTAAAGAGGCATCTGACAAGGCTGTTACTGTTAAAACTCCGGGGATATAACTAATAACATAATTTGATGCAACTGCTCCACTGGCTGTAATTGGATACGTTCCTACCGCACTTCCCGTTACAGCTGTTGTTGTAATTGTAGGCTGTGTGGTTAGATTTGTACTTGTATCTCCATTTACAAATCCGACGTAACTAACTGTAAGTATTGGATTTGCCGCCCCAAACGCTTTACTCTGATTATCCGCAGTAACTGTTAAGCTCGCTGTAGTTACGTTTAAATTTCCTGCTACATAACTAATAGTATAGTTTGTGTTTACCGCTCCGCTTGCAGTAATTGGATATGGTCCAACTGGACTGCCTGTTACGGCTGTTGTCGTGATTGTTGGTGCTGTAGTTAAACTTATTGCCGTATCGCCGTTTACAAATCCTGAGTAACCTACTGTTAAGGTTGGATTGACTGATCCGTAAGTTTTAGTTTGATCATTAGCGGTGATAATTAAACTCGCTGTGGTTACGTTTAAATTTCCTGCTACATAACTAATAGTATAGTTTGTGTTTACCGCTCCGCTTGCAGTAATTGGATATAGTCCAACTGGACTGCCTGTTACGGCTGTTGTCGTGATTGTTGGTACTGTAGTTAAACTTGTTGCCGTATCGCCATTTACAAATCCTGAATAAGTGGCTGTTAAAGCCGGATTGACATCTCCGTAAACTTTGGTTTTATCTGTTGCAGTAACTGTTAATACTGC
>NZ_FZNL01000040.1 GCF_900187965.1 Flavobacterium sp. ov086
AAATCACTTAGGAAATCTTTGTATTGACATTGCAGGTTTCTACCGGAAACTCCGTAAAAAGAAGCAATGGTAGTACAATCACTTGGACTGGAATCTATTGATTTCTTTTAAAAAAGACGCAAACTCCTGAGTTACACGAGTTCCGTCTGCTACTAAATTCCAATTTCTAAAAACTATTTTTCCTGTATCTTCATTAAGCCATCTTCTTCGGGTGATATGAAGATATACCTGATGCCCGCGGATAGGAAAATCCTGAACCGTTATCTCTTCAAAGAATCCTTTTGAACTTAATTTTGATTCTCTATGCTCTTTAGGTATAGAATTAATTTCTTTTAAATACAGATGCAGAGTTTCGTCTTCCTTTTTATAAGAAGTAAGTTCAAAGTAATCTACTATTATCTCAGGCAATAATAACTTAAGAAGGTCAATAAAAGAATCTTGCATTAGGGGGAATTTAAAAATACAAATATCTAGGTTTTAATATTTCCCCACAACAATATGTCTTGATCCAAATTTAGGAATTATTAGAACTTATATTTTTCTAATAAATCTTCTGTTTTCACAGTAACCTCATCTACTTTTTCACCACAAAAATTATAAATAATTAATTTTCCATTTTCTTTGGCAGTAACACAAAGAACTTCATGAATTTCTTTTCCAACAATTACTAATCTATGAAATTCCAGAAACAAATATTGATCACCATTTTCAATTGATTTCATCATAATTTCAATTATTACTTTTCCATTTTCATCAACTACTTTATCTATTCGTTTTATTTTTTTTTGATTAGTTCTTCTAAAAAAGAAATATTTGTATTTAGATTTAATCTCTGTTTTTAATGTAACATTTTTTGCTTCACAACGATCTTTAGTAATTAGTTTTAAATTTTTCGCTTCAATATTTTGGAACATTAAAAGAATTATTATCAATGATAATATGCTTCTAAATTTTGTTGTCAATTTAAGTTTATAAAATTGGATCATATTCTATTTGTTTGAAAATGAAATTTTCAATTTTTAATCTAAAGCCATAATCATTTTGGAGATAATCTTGTATAGTAATTTCAGTATTCAAATTATCATTTATATCAATGCTAATGTAAAAATCAAAAATATTCAAACCATCAAACCAAGCCGTTGTGACGTATGGAAGTTTATCTATAAAATTAGTACCGTTGTAAAATTTAAGCAATTCATCTTTTACTTCTCCCAACCATATTATGTATTCAATTAATAATAATAAAGAATAATAATCTGGCTTTTTCTCTGAAAAAATGAAACATGCGTCATCTCCCCATACAGCTTCATTAGGCACATTTTTATTTAAGAGAACTATGTTTTTAATTTTTTCAGAAATTTTAATATCATAGCTCCCACGATTAGTTGGAGAAATAATGAAATCTTCAATTGTTAACTTTGTAGCATCTTTTTTTATTTTAGAATCACGTAAATCTCTATAAATTTTAGTATTCCAACTATATTCACTGTCTATTTTTGATTTTAATTCTTTTAATTTTACAGTTTGCCCCAGATTACTTGTTTTCAAACTTTCATCAATAATTATAGAGGCAAATATGTTACTCCCCACGATATTATAGGTCTTAGCCAGAATATATTCTTCTTCAAAGGTTAACTCCTTCAAATCCTTTAAAAAATAAATGATATCATATAGCTTTTCAATACTTTTTTCAGAACCATTTGATTTTAAAAACTCAGATTCAGCATCAATAAATTCTTCGGTTATATTCTTCATTAATTTTATTTTTTAAAACTAATATAGAGAGAATTTTTCTAAGATCACTTACTATGAAGCTCTTTTCAAATTCTATAAAAAAGATTCGTAAACAGGTTCGTACGAACCGCAAAATTCCAAAAGCTCCAAAGTCAAATGATTTTGGAGTTTTTCTATATAATTGTATCACACAATTTAAAACCTGTTTTTTACCAAATGGGAAATTTCTGAAAAATTTTAAATATCTTTGAATTATGAGCACACTAATAAAACCAAATCACATAGGGCGAAAAATTAGCCGTATTCGTGAACTTCGAGACATGAAACAAGAAGCTTTGGCGCAAGCTTTAGGAATGAGTCAGCAAACCGTTTCAGCTATTGAAAACAGTGAAACAATAGAAGATGAAAAACTAGCAGAAGTTGCAAAAGCATTAGGCGTGACAGTAGAAGCAATTAAAAATTTTTCAGAAGAAAATATGATTAGCTATTTTAATAGTTTTCACGATAACAGCACCAATAATGGTCAAAATGCTGCATATCCAATATATAATTTTAATCCTCTTGATAAATTGATGGAAGTTTACGATGAAAAAGAGAAACTTTATGAGCGTTTAATTCAGGCAGAAAAAGATAAAGTTGAATATCTGGAAAAAATAATAAAAGGAAAATAACCTTTTAGAAAAGTAAAAACTCCTTAAAAAATGTAAGGAGTTTTTTGTCCTACTATCGTTTTTGATCCGTTTTTCTCTCCAAATTATTTTAATCCTGAAATGTTTGCATTACTCTTTCTAATTCAATTTTATTTTCCTTATGAAATGGTATTTCTAAAAAAATCCAATCTACATTCGACAAAAATGGTTGAAACTTTTTCATTATGATTGACTTTAAATAGTTAGAGTTGTCTTGAAAAGACTCTACTCCACTTCTTATATCAATATCAATCACATAATTAAATTCTTTGTCATTTTGAAAAAGGAATGTATTACTCAAAAATTGATTTGGTGTTAATTTAAGATATGCTAACAGGTTCGCATTTAATTTTAATTCTCCATAATACCATTTTTCGAAGTTGTACCAACCATAATAATCATCTGTCTTTATTTCAAGTTGCAGATCAAGTGACTTATCAATCAATTCAGAAATTTTATCAATTGATTCATTTGACTTTATGCCAATATAATATGAAGTTGATTCATAACCATAGTAGACTAAGTTATTAATTAATTCATCGTAAGATTTTAATCTTAGCCTCTCTTCGTAGCCATTTTGAGCACACTCTAATTCAAAATATACAATTTCGGGTGTTTCATATTCGCTTTCAACATTATAGCCATAGTCAAAACACAATATTGTATGACCGTTCATATATGAAAGAATTGGAAGTCTGTCTAAATAAAGAAAATCTGTATCCGAAGAATTTTCTAATTCCTCTTTATCCATATATTCTAACAAAACATCCTTTAAGGTCTTATATCCATTGTGATTGATTATTGGATCAAAAGTAGCGTCATTACATAAAAGCTCGTTTACTTCTCCGTTATAATTCAAGGCACTTTTCCACAAATGACCACCATTTTGTAGTTTCATATGTTCTTTATAAAGTGCTGGAAATTTAAACCCAATTCCGATTTCTTTTTGAACGATTTGCTCTTCTGTTCTTCCAATTGTTTCTTCAGTAAAACCTTTTGCAGGTTGTTTCCAAATATCTTTTATCATATAATTTCCCTGATTTATATTAACTTGTCTCGTAAAACAGCTTGGTTATTCCAGCCATAAAATAACATCACGATAACTTTTTAAGCCGGATTTCTGCAATAATTAGTAATTCTTCAAGCGAATATATGAATATTTAAACAACAATTTATTTAGCTTAATTGAAACTGAAATAGCATGATTTATTAGTGTGATCTCATTGAGATTTCTTTAAATCTTTTAGAAAATGGTTCGTAAGGCTCACCATGATTTTGGTTTTTTTATTCGAAAAATAATCTGGTTTTCTTGTAAATTTGTAAAGCCTTGAATAAGTTGGCATAAACAGTTCGTACAGATCAAGGTCTAAAGAAAATATAAAAACTTTATAAATAAAATGGAAATATTAATAATAACAGGCCCTCCATATTCCGGAAAAGGTACACAATGCGAGATTTTAAAAAAAGAACTTAAATTTCAGCATATTTCAACCGGAGACAGGTGTCGCTTAGAAAAACAGAACGAAACTGAAATTGGAAAGATAATGTCTGAATATGAAGAAAAAGGAGATTTAGTTCCTGACTCCATAATGAAAGATCTTTTCAGTAAAATTTTGGATGAAAACAAATCAAATAACGGAATAATCCTAGACGGATATCCCAGAACTGAACCACAGGTAAATGATTTGATGGAACTTGTTGAATCAAAAAATATGAAAATCGGAAAGGTAATTAATATTGATGTTCCAAAGACAGAGCTTTTAAAAAGAGCCAAGAAAAGAGCTGAAACTTCTAATCGAAAAGATGATAAAGATGCGGCAATTCATCTTAAAAGAATTGAAGTCTTTGAACATTCAACAAGACCGGCAATCGAATACATGAAGTCTAAAATTAAAGTTTTGACTTTTGACGGATTGGGAACAATTGATGAAATAACAAAACGAATTAAAGATAGCTTAAATTGATGCTAACTAAAGTAATCAAGAGTATCCACAATTTCAATATTCTGCTTTAAAAATTAGAAACTCCTTAAGAAATTAGGGAGTTTTTTATGCTTTTTTAAAATATCTTTTTCTTGGAATAAATCTAAAATGAAATCACATTTTTTTTCAAACCATTAAAAATCACCTTCAATAAATCATTTTCGTTATCTGAGTATATTTGAAGTTTTCTTCCTGATTTTGAATTTCCAACATTCAGAATATATTCATCTGTTTTCATAAAAATATTTTTTATGTCTACAGGATGAACAACCAATGGTAAGGTAAAATTAATTTCTGCAAAATTGGAATTTTCGTTTTGTGTAAAAATCAATACATTTTCAGAATAATACATTGTACATTTTAAAAAACATAAAGTTCCTCCACGATTTGAAAAACGAGAATATCTTGTTTCTGAAATTTTAACCTCTACTTTTTCTAATTTCTCGTGACTGTATAATTTTAAAATTTCCTGCCCCTTTTTTTTACTGAACTGGGTCCTAAAAAAACTAACCGCCAGATTAAAAGCAAAAATTACAAAACAAAAAATTAGTATTTCCTTCATTTTCTATATACAACTTCAGTTCATGATTATTGGTCAATGCAATATTAGAATTTTTTATTTTACTATTCTGTAACAAATTATATAAAAAACTACTTATACCATATCAGCAAAAAGCTTTTCTGTATTAATTATATTCTTATTTATAAAAAACAACCAATAAAACACAAAACATGACTCTATCTCAATGGCTCGTTTTTATTTTTATAATGCAAATTGTTCATGGATTATCTACTTGGAAACTCTATGCAAAAGCTGGAAGAAAACCGATAGAATCATTTATACCAATTTATAATCTGGTGATTTTAATGAAAATTATAAATCATCCTCGTTGGTGGGTTTTCTTTCTTTTTATTCCCATTATTAATCTTTTAATGATTCCGATAGTTTGGATAGAACTTATTAGAAGTTTTGGGAAAAATTCTAAACAGGATATCGCATTGGTTGTAGTGACATTAGGTTTCTATATCACTTTTCTAAACTACACTTCTGAGAAACTCATTTATATTGAGAATAGAGATGTACAGCCAAAAACTAAAACCGAAGACACTATTAGTTCTCTTTTATTTGCTGTTATTGTTGCTACATTAGTACATACCTACATTGTACAGCCCTTTACGATTCCGTCTTCGTCAATGGAAAAAACATTGTTAATTGGAGATTATTTGTTTGTAAGTAAGATTCATTTTGGAGCAAGAACACCTATGACTACCATTGCATTGCCTATGGTGCACGATTCGATTCCTTTTACTGGTATGAAATCATACTTATTTAATGACGATGTTACCAAAAAAGAAACATCACTGTTAAACAAATTCCAACTGCCTTATTTTAGATTTCCGTCTATAGAAAAGATTAAACGTAATGAAATTGTAGTTTTTAATCAACCTGCAGATACATTGCGTGATATGGATAATTTTAAACCTGATAGAAATTACTATAAACCAATTGATAAAAAAACAAATTTAGTAAAACGCTGTGTTGGAATACCTGGGGATTCTTTAGAAATTCGTGAAGGAAATGTTTATATCAATGGTAAAATAGGCAACTTACCAGAAAGTGCAAAAACTCAATATAACTTTTTTATTGACACAAAGGGAAACACGATTAATCAGGATGCTCTTGTAAATATATATGGCGCTAAAGAAGGCATGAAATATGACAACGGAACTTTTGCACTTACAAACACCGGACAATATTTTTTGACATTAACAAATAATGAAGCCGCAGCATTGACAAAGAATCCGGTTGTAAAGGGAGTTAAAAAATATTTATCTCCAAAGGGAGAAGACGGAGGCGTATTTCCTCATATTCCTTCTTTGGGTTGGAATGTAGACAATTTTGGACCTATTTATATTCCGCAAAAAGGAAAAACTATAAAATTGGATCTAAAAACACTACCTCTTTACAAACGAATTATACAAGAGTATGAAGAGAATAATTTAAAAATAGAAAACGGTACCATTTTAATCAATGGAAAAGTAGCTACTACTTATACCTTTAAACAAGATTATTACTGGATGATGGGAGATAATCGTCAAAACTCTTTAGATGCAAGATTCTGGGGATATGTTCCTTTTAATCACGTAATTGGTAAACCTGTATTTATTTGGTTTAGTTGGGATAAGGACGGAAAAGGTATTAATAAAGTAAGATGGAATCGCGTTTTTTCTGTAGTAAATGGCGATGGTGAATCTAAGTCTTATCTAATACATTTTTTAGTACTAGTTGCACTTTACATTGGTGTTAATAAAGTAATAAAGAAAAAAAGACTCAAGAATGTCTAAGAGAATTTCTCTAAATCAAATGAAACATAATTCAAAAACAGGTTTATAGAAACCGGCCGGAAACTCCTTAAGAAATTAAGGAGTTTTTTTTATGTCTTATTGATACCCTAATTTACAATTCAAAGACCTTATAACGTCTAAATGCTATAATATTTTTTTACTACATTTGACATAGATATTATTTTGTTTGACAACTATATTGTTGAAAATGAAATCAAATCATCAACCCCCAAATCTTAAAAATGAAAAAAAACCTAGTAACCCTTTTATTTCTATTTACGGTTATAAATATCTTTGGACAAACTCCAGCAAATGAGACGGTCTCTCATAAAGTTTTAAATCCACTTAAAAAAGTTGCATTAGATCAGGCGTCAATCTTAATTTATGATTACGACGGCTCTCTTATGTCATTTGATCTGGAAGCAGAACATATTAACTGGACTGTAAAAGCCACAGATTCTAATACTGAAATGTGTGCAAATAAAATAACACTACAAGACGGAGTTATTTACATTCCGTTTATTAATGGTGAAATTTTTGCAATTGACAACCAAACTGGTGAAGTTTTTTGGAAATCAAGAATAGGAAATATTACGGATCAGATCGTACTTAAAGATCAAATTCCAATCATAAATAATGGAAAACTGTATATAACTGCTCAAAACAGTAACATTTATGCCCTTGATATAAAAAATGGCAGTTTAGCGTGGAGCTACAAATTAGATTCTTCAAATAATGATGTTCCGGTTCTGTTTTTCGACAATAAAATTTTTACTCAAAGTGGTGCCAATTTCTATAGTTTTGAAGCAAATACAGGAAAACTTCTTTACCAAAAAAGCTTTGAGGAACCTTTGCACGGAAAACCTGTAACAGATGGTGAAAATGTATTTATTGCAAATGAAAAAAATGTGCTTTTTGCCTTGAGTCCTAATAAACCGGATATTTTATGGCAATTTAAATTAGATGAAAATCAAGGTAATATTAAGGAACGTATCTTATGCAAAGACAACAAAGTATATCTTGCAGCACAAGGACCAGAGGTTTCTTCTGTATATGCTGTCGACTCAAAAACAGGAACTCAATTATGGAAAACTGATTTTAAAGATGACAATGTAGAATACATCACGGAGGAAAGTGATAATATTTGGGGATATACTCATAAAGCAAAAGTTTTTCAATTGGACTTAATGAATGGTGAAATAGCATTCGAAGTAAAATTGACAACCAATCCTATTTCAAATCTTGAATTTCCGGTTGATGATTCCTTGTTTTATTATTCCGATGCTGCTTTAATTCAACTGGACTTAAAAACAAAAGATGAAAACGAAGTTTATCTGCGAACCTCTATAAAGGACAATGCTTATAGTGCCTATGTAAAACTAATTCGATAAAAAAACTGTCTGTGTGCTGAGACATTAAGACGTTTTCTTTTGTATATTTATTATTCAGAATACCCCTTTAATAGGTAATCTATTAATTTAAAAAAATAAAAATGGCACAACAAAAACAATGGTCAATAGATGATATTCAAAAAATATGGCAATTAGCTTCAAGATTACATAATGGTCAAAAATATGGTGGTTTTGATAATGGCGAACAAGTAGAGTATATAAATCATATTGGTAGTGTTGTGTTTGAAGTTTTAAACGCCATTCAATCAACAGAAAGCATCAATGCTGATTTAGCTATTAAATGTGCCATACTTCATGATACTATCGAAGACACGTCGCTGACTTATGAAAAAGTAAATGAGCTTTTTGGGAATGAGGTTGCAAGTGGAGTTCTTGCACTAACTAAAAATGATAACATTGAAGGATCGTTGGAAAAAATGCTTGATAGTCTAAAAAGAATTAAAGAACAGCCTGTAGAAATTTGGGCTGTTAAAATGGCTGACCGAATTACAAATTTGTACCAACCACCTTATTACTGGACAGACGAAAAAAAGCTAAAATATATTGAAGAGGCCAAAATTATACACGACGAATTAAAAGATGGAAACAACTATTTAGCCGAAAGATTAAAAACTAAAATTACAGAGTATCATCGTTTTCTTAATACCTCCCAAGTTAGTTAGCATAATGACTTTATAACCTAAAAAAACTCCTTAATTTCTTAAGGAGTTTTTTATGCGATTTTGCCGAGAGTTTCTAAAAATCTAAAACAGGTATAAACATTTATTTCTCTCCGTAAATTACCAATGCACTTGAGTCAATTATAATATTCCCGTCAGGATATCTTTCATTAACTATAGCATAAGTTTCATATTTTATTTTCTCTCTCATATCATCACTAGCATTTGCTAGAGCAGCAACTATTGGAGCAGCAACTTCTGTTTGCATTCCCCAGTAGGCATCCGTTGTTTTGCAGTTCAGTTTTCCTGACACCTCAACTTGAGAAATGTTTTTTAATCCGGCTTGCAAAAATATATCCGAAATTAATCCATCCTTGGCACAACGAAAGATCCCTGGTGAACCTGGCGGCGGTGGCGGAAGTTCCATATTTCTATTAATAGTTCCCATTGTAGCTGTAACCCAAAAGTTTTTTTCAGGAACATTCCATACAGCTGTAGCAATTTTTCCTCCGGGTTTAAGAACACGAACCATTTCTTTGGCCGCCAATTGCATATCAGGAAAGAACATAAATCCAAACCTACAACTTATAGCATCAAATGTATTATCAGGAAAAGGAAGCTCGCAAACATCGCAGACCACAGTTTCAATGTTTACAATCCCCTTTAACGCCGCATTTTCGCGGGCTATCTTCAGCATATCATCGGCAAGGTCAGTCATTACTACTTTGCCTCGATTTAATTTTCTGGCAATTGTTAATCCTGGCTCTCCGGTACCTGAAGCAACATCAAGAATAACATCATCTTTTTGCGGATTCAGCACTCTAATTATTTCATCTCCCATGGGTTTTAAAAAATCCATTACGAGTTCATCCCACTTCTTCCAGCCTCCGGAAAATTTATTCCAAGACTGCTTTTGCTGCTCGCGAATTTGTTCAAGATGCGGTTCCATTTTCTTCAATTTTTATGTTCTGTAATTGCTTCCGTTTCCCCAAAAGTTAGTATGATTCCTAACTAATTTATACCAAGTGTAAGATAAATGTAAATGAAGTTTTCTTTATGGTATAAGCTGAAGTTTCTAACAAGCTAATTTACGCAATATTCAGACACAAATCACTGATTAACAATTAATTAACCAATATTCAATTTAAAACTATTTTCCTTAATTAATTCGGCTTCGATAACTTCTTCCCCATTCATTGTAACTCTCAGATTCTTTTTAAGTACGAGAAGGAATGTTGCAAGAAAATACCATAAGTATTATTTTCTATGTTATTAGATATTATTAGAGCCTTTTGTCCTTAAGCCGGTTCCCAAAGTTCAATTTTATTTCCATCGGCATCCAGAATATGCACAAATTTTCCGTAGTCATAACTTGTGATTTCATCTAGTATGGTTACTCCGTTTTCTTTGAGTTTATCTACAAGTGCTTCGATATACTGAACTTGGTAATTAATCATAAACTCTTTTTTGGATGGAGAAAAATACTCATCTCCTTTCTTGAAAGGACTCCATTGAAGCGAATTTACTTTATCAGGATTATTAATATCTCTGGATTCAAAAGTCGAACCCCAATCATTGGTTTCAAGTCCAAGATTTTTAGAATACCATTCTTTGGTTTCTTTTGGATTATCTGAAAAAAAGAAAACACCTCCAATTCCTGTAACCTTTGGTGTGATATCAATTGGTGAACTTGAGCTGTCCGATTGTTTTTTTGAATCTTCCATATTTGATTGTTTTTTAATTGTCTATCTACAAATTTAAGAACTATTATAATCGGTATGATTATTACAGGCTTTTGATTTTATCTCTAATATACTTTCAATTCAAAATCATTTTCTTTCTGTTTCCATTTCAACTCGTTTGTTAAAAAGTACTTATGATAGAAACCAATTAAAGTCACAATTTTTTTATTTGGAAATTTGGCCTTCCATTTTAGAATATTATCAATTATTGCCCTGTTTCTTAATTCCTCAAAATAACAATATCTATTATACATTTCTCTGTACGAAATTGATTCTTTACTTGCCGTATTCACTTTTAGCTTTGCAAATTCATCATTTTCATCTACAATTTCTTTTAATTTCTGATACTGATAAAACTGTCTTTCGCGAACCAAATTTTCTACAGAAACCGAATTTATTTCTTTTAAAGAGCTATTGTCAAATTCGCTTAAAGAATTGGCTAACTCAACAAATCTCGCCCATATTTTTTTATGTTTTACCGAAAGTAGATTTAAAGAATCTAAAAGGTTAATTTCATTAAAAACAACGTCTACATTCTGAATTCCGTTTGTTTTTCTATAATCATTTCTTCCTTCAAATTCAATTGGTCTGCATAACACATCTTTAAAATTAGTCCTGTATTTTATAATAGCATTCCATTCATTTTCATCGTAAGTTTTCTTAAAAGTAAAATCTGAATTGAAGTTACTATTATCAGATTCCATCAAGATGATATCAGGCTTCAATCTTTCTAAAGCCGAATAAATAGTATCTGCATTTATATTCTTGGTTGGAAAATGAACAGTCCCAATAATGGTCAGTTCTGTTTTTTGATAGGTTTTATTATTTTGTGCATTGCAAAATAAGGAGGAAAGACAAATTATAACATATAATAATTCGCTTGAAAAAAATCTTTTTAATTTCATTGGTTAGTTAATTGTTATCACGAATATAGAATTTTAACATCGATAACACAAAACAATCTGAACACATCAACAAACCCAACAAAAACTTTATTTCAATTTTTTACATTTTATAAAAAAGAATGGAAAACTTTCATCCAATTCTATGATTTCCAATAATCCAAATTGATCAAACTCAGTATGAACTGATTCTTTATCATAAAAGAACATTTTGACTCCATCAAATATTTCATAGCGATCTTTGCTTACAAAGTTTCCTTTTCCATAAGTCTGAGCTTCTTTTGTAATTGCTGTAAAAATCATGAAACCATTCTCTGATAATTGATTATAGCAATCCCTGATTAGTTTTTTTCTTTCGTCACTATCTAATAAATGAATTAAGGCATAACAAAATATTCCATCATAAAGATTATTATCAAATGGCATATCGGTCACAGAACCGTGATAAATTTTCAAATCTGAGCCAAAATGTTTTGCTGCAAGATCAATTGCTGTTTTTGATATTTCGATTCCCGTTACCGTAATTCCGTTTTCTCTAAAAACTTGTGCATTTCTTCCGTAGCCAATTCCTGGAATCAGAATATTTTTTATGGAGTTCTCAATAAAAAAATCCTTTGCCAATAGTGCCAATTTTGAAGGTTCAAGCCCCCACATTTCTTGTTTTTCAATAAAATTATCTTCCCAGAATTCTGCCATGATATTACTTTTACTTATGTATTTTATTTTCTAAAGGTCGCAAGAAAAACTCAATTCTTTCGACCTTTAGAATCATAACAATTACCATGGACTAATTCCTGTTTCATCCTCAATATCATTACTGAAAAATTTCCCAGTTGGTCCATTCTCATCTGTATCTGTATGTTTAATGATAAAACTTGCCGCGCTTTCTACAGTTCCTGGTCCATTATGATGATTAAAATCTGTTGCGGTATAACCCGGATCAATTACATTTACTTTAAAGGGTAAGTCTCTCAACTCATAAGCCAAAATAATCGTGTAAGCATTCAAAGCTGCTTTTGAGGTCACATAACTTGTCGCTTTAAAATTATAATATTTCCAATTTGGATCACTGTGTAATGTTAGAGATCCAAGTCCCGAAGTGATATTACTAATTCTTGGGCTTTCTGATTTTTTAAGTAGTTCTAAAAATGCCTGCGTAACGCTTATAACGCCAAAAAAGTTTGTATCGAATACATTTTGAATATCTTTTATTGGCGCATCAAGAGCGCTTTGAGGAAATTCACCACTTATTCCTGCATTATTGATTAAGATATCTAATTTACCTTTTTCTTTTTCGACAATACTTTTTGCGGCTTCAATTGAATCCGGATTTGTAACATCAATTTGAATGGCTTTGATGTTTTCGAATCCATTTTCGTTTAATTCTTTTACAACTGCGTTTCCTTTTTCAAGATCGCGAGTTCCTAAATAAACAAACATACCTTTTTTAGAAAGTTGTTTTGTAATTTCTAATCCTATACTTCTATTTGCTCCTGTAATTAATACTGATTTCATTTTTCTTATCTTTTAAATTATTGAAGTAAAGGTCATTCGTTTCAAAACAAAATCATTTGCCATTTGACAAAAAGCGATTTAACGTATATTTTTTCTTATTCTGCTTAAGGAAGATTGTGTAACTCCTAAATAAGAGGCAACATAAGAAAGCGGAACACGATTGACAACATTGGGATAAATTTCCAGAAACTCCAAATACCGTGTCGTTGCATCTTCTGACACTAACCGACTTATTCTATTTACTTTTTGTCTCATTTTTTTTGAAATAATTTTATGCACAATACCTTCCCACGGAATAATGGTCTCTAAAAGTTCTCGCCAGTCTTTTTTTGAGAAAACCAATAACTTACAATCAGTAGCTGCCTGAACGTAAACATTTGAAGAAATATCATTTTCGAAACTTTCGAAATCGACTATAAGATTATTTTCGTCAATAAAATATGTCGTAATTTCTTCGCCTTTATTGTTATAATAGCAAATTCGTACGATTCCGTCTAAAATAAAACCAACCTGTTGAGCAATCTTTCCCGCTTCAGAAAAATACTCGTCTTTCTGAAGATTTAATTCAATTGCTTTCTTCGAAATTAAATCAAGTTGTTGCTGATTCAAATCTCCAAATTGTAATAGGTACTCTATAAATTCTTTCATAACTGCAAGTTAATCAAAGTTATTATTGAAGGATTTGTCATTTGGCAAAAAACGAATGGAGTCATTATACAATTTACATTCGTAAAAACAACTGACCATTAGTCATCTGAAATTATTTAGAAGAAGAGTATTTATTATTTCTAAACTTATTGTTGATCGCAATTAATAATAATCCTGTAATAAAAAATAGAACAATCATGAAGCTAACATTTATCAAAACCTTTTTATAACCGAGATTCGTCACATTCAAAAAAGGATACGGATACCAGTTTACAACAGAGCCGCGAATTAAAGAATAAATCAAATAAACCAAAGGAAAATAAGTCCAACAAACACCGTCTTTCCAACTTAATTTTTCTTTTGAAGCAAAGATGAGCCAGTATAAAATATATAAAATTGGATTTAAAACATGAAGCAGATTATCAACAATCAATTGCCAGCCTGTTACAATCCAGATTCCGCGCAAAACAACATTATAAACCAAGGCAACAATAAATATATAAAGAGTAATCGCCGTTTGAACGGAAATGCCAGAAAAGAATATTCCTGTTTTTGTTTGTGATAAAAAGACCGAAAATGTCACGCACAATGCAATTAACAAATTAGACAAAATAGTAAAATAACTAAGAAAATTAATCACCGTTCCCTCCGTAAGATAGAGTTGAAACAGAATTGCAAACCAGGCAAAAAAAGCCGTTATGGAAGCAAAAAGCACTTTAGATTTTCTTTTGTTTTCTATATTGTTCATTCTAAATTATCAGTTATTAAACATTTTACTTTTATTCCCAACTAGACGAAAACATAAACTTAGATTTTTACAGTTTTGCTTTAAGTGATCATCGCTTTACATAAAACTAAATTTACACAAAAACCCCCGATATAAAACTAAAGCTTTCTTAAATTGATTTGAATACAATTTTACTTATCGTAAATTAGCTTTTACGACAACCTTAAAATACGCAAACTATGAAAACGAGAATCATTCTTGCCGCATTGTTACTAGGTTTTGTACTATCGGCACACGCTCAAAAGAAAATTAAAACCTCTGAATTACCACAAGCATCACAAGATTTTCTAAAAAAATATTTTAATCACACTACAATTGTTACTGCAAAGAAAGATGCTGAACATGGCGAAAAAGGTTACGAAGTAATACTTAAAGACGGTACCGAAGTTGAATTCTGGAAAGACGGTTCATACAGGGAAGTTGATGGAGAAGGCAAACCAATTCCGACGGATTTTATTCCGAAATCAATAAAAGATTATGTAGCAAAAAATTATCCAAACGAAAAAATCACACACATTGATTATGGTCACAAAGATCTCGATGTAGATTTGACAAACAAAATTGACCTTGAATTTACCAAAGAAGGAAAATTTATAAAGGGTAAAAAAGATTAAAAAGTTAAGAACTCCATCAGCTGCGGCAGATGGAGTTTTTTTATCAGATTGTTTATACTCTTAATGAACCACGAAATCCTCTTGCGGCATAATAAGAATCTGCTCCGTTATGATAAACAAAGACAGTATTATACCTAAAATCGGCAAATAATGCACCGCCAAGTTTTCTGATTTCTGGAGTCGTTATAATCCAGCTTGACGTTTTTGCATCAAATTTTCCTAGTTTTTGTAACTCGCGATATTGTGTTTCAGTCAGAATTTCAATCCCCATTTCGGCAGCCATATTTATAGCGCTATTTTGCGGTTTGTGTTCTTTTCTTTTCTCGAGTGCTTCGTGATCGTAACAAATACTTCTTCGTCCTTTTGGGCTTTCGGCAGAACAATCATAGAAAATATATTCACCTGTTTTCTCGTCAAAACCCACAACGTCGGGTTCTCCTTCGGTTCTTTCCATTTCGTCAAGTGACCAAATTTTATCAGGATTTGCTACTAATTTTGTTTTTACTTTATCCCATTCAATTCCCTTATGGCGATTAAGATTATTCTCAAAACGAGCTTCCAGAACGCTGAGTAATTCTTCTTGTTGATCTGATGATAATTTCTTGTTGACTCCCATATTTTATTAGCCTATTTGTGTTTCTAAATAATTTTTGAGTTTATCTACATTCCCGAATTAATCGTTCAATCCTTTTCCGTCCAGAATATCGGGTATATTTTTTTTGACTCTTGATTCTCTCGTTTTAGATTGTTTCGGCTGAGAGAAATGTAACAAATAGCCTCTTTGTCGTCCGGGAGTTAAGGCATAAAATGCTTTTTCCAACTCGGGCATTTCATCCAATTTCTTCTGAAATTCTTCAGCGACTTCAAATTCTGTTGTCTTTTTTAAGTTTACTTTCAAACCTGCTCTTTCTACTTCGATAGCCTGATAAATATAGGTTTTCAAAATATCTTTCTGATCGGTTATTTCCTTAAGATTGGTAAATCTAATTTGGCGCCCAGCCTGTACATTATCTGATTGTTGAATTAAAATATTATGAGTATCTTTTAGCAAAGCGCCTTTAAAAAACAAAAACGCGCAATATTCTTTAAAATCATGTATTAAAACAATATTTCTATCTCCTAAAGTATAACAAGGAGTGCCCCATTTCAATTCTTCCGTAAGCTGGCAATCTAGCGCAATTACTCTTAATTGTTCCAATTCTTTCTGCCATTTTTCGGCTTTATCAAAGTAAAAATCAACATTTGGATTTGAGTTATTCGGGCTCATCGATAATCTGTTTTAATTACTGTTGTGTATTAAAATTCATACTTTATGCTAATTTAAAAAATCTTATGGAAGAAGAAATTAAATTTAACAGATTTTTTAAAACACTTATGTTCAATACAATTAAACAAAAAAGCTAATTTATATTTCCTTCGTCAATCGATCCATTTCCCTCAATAAAGTTGGCATTCTAAATTCGCCAGCCATACTTTCTACTTTCTTGAAAGCATCTTCCAATTCAATTCCAATTGCTGTGACATATAATGGTTTGGCACTTTCGCCTCTGATCAAACTTTTTTTGTCTTTTTTAATCGAAGCAAAATTTGTTTTGGCAACGCCAATTATTGGAGTTTTCTTGTTTAGTTTTTCGTATAAATGACCACCTAAACCGTATTTCTTCTCATCGTCCAGATAAACAAATCCGTCCACAATAATGACTTCAAGATTTGTTAAATCTATTTTATTTAGCAGACTCAGAATGCATGGAAGTTCTCTTTTGTAAAATTCTCCCGGAATATATTCTTCTACATTGTCAATTATTTCGGTGTGAACTTTAAAGTTTTCACTTTGGTTCCACTCTGTAAATTCAAGACAAACGGTTTTTGCTTTTCCGTCAAAGTAATAGGTATCGAATGCTAGTATCATATTTTTGGCATAATAGTATCGCTAACACTAAGTGTGTACGATAATTTGGGATAAATAAAATTCATAGTGTTATTTTCTTGTCCTCTTAATTTAAAAAACTCTCTTTTTTGATCTTCGTCGGCCAGCGTCAATAATTCGTCATCAGAAAAATGAGGAAGATTATCCTTAAATTGGATAAATGTCTTCGATTTCCTGAAGGTAATTCCCAACCATTTATTATCTTTTTCTGATCGTTTTGGATTTGGAATCGATTCTAATATAATCTTATGAAGAAACTTTGCATTGGTTTCCAGAGAAAATAAAACAACGGAGTTGTGCGTTAACGAAATCTCAAATTCTTCATTGGTTGTTCGGTCTTTGAGTTTCAGTTTTCTGATATTTTTTTCTGTCAATTCCTTTGGATTTTCATAACAGCTAAAAAGTCCAATATAAGATTCTGCTTCCAGATCCATACTTTGATCTGAATGGTATTTCATTGTCGTATAATTACAATCGTACACTTCTATCAAAGCATTGTCAAAATTCAATAATGGCAAATCATCTTTATCATTATTCTGAATTTCAGCATTTAGACAATCTATTATTTGATTATGAACTGTCGAAAAATTATTCGCCGGTATATCGTACATTGTGGTAGTTCTGACTATCGGAATACCTTTATCACCAACTTTAACCAAATGATTTCCGATTCTGCCTTTGGCTACATCTTCAAAATCAGCCGAATCTAATAATTCGTTGAACAAATCCTTTTCTAAAGGAAGTGTTATTTTATAAAAACCTGAGTTATTCATTATTATAAATTCAGATTAATAGATTGGTTTTTCATAATCACCTGAATTCATACTGAAATGAATTTTTCCGTATTCAACATTTTTTTCAGTCATATTTTCTTCATAATACGAGTTTCGTAAATCAATCATCGTTTCCGGAGTCATTTCCTGTAATTTAACTAATTCCCCGTTTTCTTTAATATACGTCTGGCCATTCTTGTGCAAAGCTTCTAAATTTGAACAACGCACAACATAACCCATTCTAATTGGGATTTGATCTACATTTAATACCGAAGGTTTAATTTCATGAGTATACAATCTATTCGTAGAAAGTGGTATTAAAAATGCTGAATTTGGATATAATGTAACGCTAAATTCTTTCTCTAAAGTGAGATCGTTTACCGTATTTTTCAGTTTAAAATGAAGTCTTGTTAATCCGCTTGTTTGTTTATAACACCAATCGTATCTGTCATTTTTTGATGGCGCTAATTTGTCAAAATTCGATTTATCATAAAAAGTACAAAAGGCAATAATACCGTCTTTTGGCATATCCTTGGTTTTATCAGAATGTGCTTTAATTTTTGATTTTACCTCTTTTGTGTTCTCCTCCGTTTTTATTTTATTCTCATAAATCTGAACCAGAACATGGTTTAATTTTGTTTCTTCCTCAAACGTATAGCTAATTGCATCGTTTAATCCATTTATGATCTCATGATCTGTATCACGAAAATTGTCTGTTGGTCCGGTAAAATTGCTGGAACATCTTAAAAGTCGGTAATGCAATAATTCCTCGTCAGCTTCGGTTTTTTCTTTTAAAACTTCGGTTAAATAAATTCCTGTTCTTAAAGCTTTAGAATCTTTGTTCGACTCTGTTAAATGCTGAAAGATATGTTCTAATTTAATTGTATTAAAATAATCACCATTATCAAACATATCTCTGTAATAAACGCCTGCATTACTAACAAGAATTGGAACTTTGCCAAGTGTTATTAAATGAATGTTTCTTCCAATATAATTTTCGTAATTCACAGAAAGCTCCTTAATTACAAAAAAAGTCTGGCTTTCATTTTTAAGTTGATCTATATCTCCACAAACATAAATTCTTTTCTCACCTAAGGAAAGCTTAATTTCAGAGAAATCCTTTATTACTGAACCACAAAAATTTTCAGTCAAATAATGAAGTTCAGAGTTTAATTCTATATTTTCCTGTAAAACGATAAGAATATTTCTGTTTTTAGAAATTTTGTTTTCAATATTTGGTGTGCTCATTTTGTATTTTAAGTTTGAAAAGATTTAGATCGTTTTTTTCTTTTACTAATAGTTATCATTCCGTTCTTTGCAATGCTAAATTAGTTTTACAATTGCTAATATAGAATTAAATTTATTGCAAAAAACAATATTAATAATACTAAACAATTAATACGATTTCGGTTAAAATCAATTTTTTCAAAAGATACAAAACACTCAGAAATAATCAATTTTATTCTTTTGTTATATGCAATTGCAAATTATTATCCTTTACAAATTTTAAAAATAAATAAAGGTTATGTATACAATCTAAACTCCAAAAATCATTTTTATTATTTTCCTTATTATTCATTAAGCTTTTTTCAATTTGAATTAAAACCCAATCTAGTTCTCTTTCAGTTATCAATTCATAATTCGTATCCCAAACCCAGCCTTCACAAAATTGATAATCTAAAATGAATTTTGGTAATTCAACTGAAGTAAAATTATTAATTAAAATATCAATTAATTGACTAAAATATCCCTCCCACAAACTGAAATGATATATTTCATTTTCTCCTTGTTTAAGTGAAATTTGACTATAACCTCCTGATTCATTTTCAGAAATATTTAATTTAAATTCAGTCGTTTCGGCATTGCAATAAAAGCGTATTTCAAATTCTCCCAAAAAATCAGAATAAAAATCCAACTTTATATTATTTAAATCCATCTTACAAATGTTAGTATTTATATTCCATTATTATATCAACAAAAAGATCATTCCTCAATCAAAGAAATTTCAAACACCGTTTTTCCACCTTCATTTTTGTGTGCAATATATCCGCCATGCGCTTCAATAATATTTTTAGAAAGCGTCAATCCAATTCCTGCACCTTCATTTCTAGTTGTAAAAAAAGGTAAAAATATCTTGTTTTCAATTTCCTTTTCGATGCCATTTCCATTATCAGAAATTCTAATAAAAAGGCGATTTTCTTTGGCTTCCGCCAAAATTAAAATCTGTTTCTGATCGATATCTTTTAAAGCATAAATACAATTCGTGAGAAGATTAATCAAAACTTGCTCGATTTGCTGAGAGTCAACATTTATCCAGCGTTTAAAAGAAATCTCATTTACAACTTCAATCTGATTTTCCTTAAATAAAGGATTCATAATTTGTAGACAATTGTTTATTAATTGCTGTAATTCTATTTTTTCTTTTTTGGGAGAAGGAAGCATTGCCAACTTTCGATAACCTTCGACAAATTTTTGAAGATGATCACTACGTCTCAACATCGTTTCAACGCTATTTTTGACATCTTCCAAATCTTCTGCCGACAAAGAATCCTGTTCGACCAAATCCTGCAAATTCTGGCAAATAGAACGAATAGGCGTTATAGAATTTAAAAGCTCATGCGAAATCACTTTCATCAAATTTACCCATGCATCTTTTTCTTTTTTCTCAACTACATTCTGGATCGAATCGAGTAAGACGATAAAATAATCTTTCTCAAAAATCTCTGTCCTTGAAGCCTGCAAAACAAATGTTTGCATGTTTTGCTCATTTACTCTGATTTCTACGGATGTTTTTACTTCCTGAAAATTATCCTCCTCGATAATCTCGCATAACGATGGCAATTGATTTTTAAGGTATTTCCATTTCGAAACTTTTGGAACATTAAAATGCGAAGAGAAATAATCGTTCATCAAAAAAATATCCCAATCATTTTCCTGTTTTTGCAGAATGATAATTCCCGTTTCAATATTATTCAAAATCGAACGGTAAATAATATCTTTCGAAACCTGTTCGTTTTGTTTGTTTTTTAAAGTGTCGTATAAAAGAAACAAATCATTGTAACTTTTATTGAATTTATGCTTGGTAAAATCTGAAGTAAAATCATTCTGCAAGATCGAAGCGATAGTTTTATCATAAAGCAAAACAAAATTCCGAACATAAAAATACATTTCCCTAATGAGAAGAAAAACTATAAAAAGCCCAAATACTCCCGTAAAAAGCAAACCGTCTTTAAAAAAGTAAATCGAAATTTCAATTGCTGCTACAATACAAATTAATCTTAAAAACAGCAATTTGTAAGTCTGAAATGATTTAAACATATTAATTGACACTAATGTTATACTTCTCTAAACGTCGATACAATGCGCCTCGTGACAAGCCAAGTTCATCGGCGGTTTTACTAATATTATTGTTGTTTTTGAGTAAAGCTTTTTCAACTGCAGCTTTCTCTACAGATGAAAGTTGAATATCATCCGGATTTTCTTCATAAGTTGTAATCGTTTCCAAATCTAAATCTGAAACTGTAATTTTATTGTTTTCACAAAGAATTACGGCGCGCTCAATTTTATTTTCCATTTCGCGGATGTTTCCATTCCAGGCGTGTTTCTCGATTTGTTCGAGAACTTTTTTATCAAAAGTAATTTCGTCCCTTCCGTATTTTTCAATCATTTTATCCAGAAGATATTCTGCCAACGGAATTTTATCTTCGTTTCGTTCGCGCAACGGAGGCAAAATAATTTCCATTGTGTTGATTCGATAATACAAATCTTCCCTGAAATTTTTATCAGCAACTTCCTCTTTCAAATTCAAATTTGTTGCAGTAATAATCCTGACATTTAAAGGTCTTGGTTTGGTTTCTCCTAATCTTGTTACCGTTTTAGTTTGAATTACCTGCAAAAGTTTAGATTGCAAATGCAGCGGAACATTCCCAATTTCATCCAGAAAAATAGTTCCGTTTTGAGCCATTTCAAATCTTCCGGGAGTATCTATTTTGGCATCTGTAAAAGCACCTTTGGCATAACCGAACAATTCACTTTCGAAAATATTAGAATTCAGAGATCCTAAATCAACTGCCACAAATGGACTATTTTTTCTTTCGGATTGACTAAAAATATAATGTGCCAGAACAAATTTCCCCGTTCCGTTTTCTCCAAGAATCAAAACATTGGCATCCGTTTTCGCCACTTTATCTGCCAGGGAATATGCCTTTTTTATAATTTCGGAAGTACCAATAAAAAAGTCATTTTCAGTTTCAACATTCTTAACTTTCTTTTGTTCTTTTCTGGATTTATCAACGGCTTGTTTTACAGATTCTAGTAGTTTTTTATTTTCCCAGGGTTTTAAAATATAATCAAAAGCACCATTTTTTAATCCTTCAACCGCAGTTTCGACTTTTCCGAAAGCAGTCATTAAAATCACAACCGTTTTTGGCGAAAGCGTTTTTATTTCTTTCAATAAATACAAACCTTCTTTTCCGTCTTCAAAACCAATTCTGTAATTCATGTCGAGCAAAACGACATCAATTGTTTTTTTCGACAATAATTCGACAATATTTTTCGGATTATTGAGTGTATAAATGTCTTCAAAATACTTTTTCAGGAACACTTTCGACGCAAAAAGAATGTCTTCCTGATCGTCGATGATTAATATTGAGGCATTTGTCTTTTTCATTTTTGTTCGGTTTTGGACGAAAGCTGTCCACAAATGGACACTTCAGATTTTATTGAAAAAATAAAATTTTAAAAATAAGGCAGTTACAATCTTTAAAATTTTGGCACGAAAATCACAATAAGATTAGCAAATCATCAAACATGTGAAACATTGTTGTTGGTAAAAGTAACAAAAATAGGCATCTATCGATTATATTGTTAATTATCTTAATTTCGAAGCTGCTTCTGTTACTTCAGCAATAAAAAATTTTAAAAAAAACATCAATCTTAAAACGAAAATCATGATCAAAATTAACAAGCTTTCTAAAATTTTTAGAACTGAAGAAGTAGAAACTAACGCTTTAAGCCAAATTTCATTAACCATAAACCAAGGCGATTTTGTCTCGATTATGGGACCTTCCGGAAGTGGGAAATCAACTTTATTGAATATTATTGGTTTATTGGACAGCGCTTCTGACGGAAGTTATCAATTATTAGGTCAGGAAATGATTGGCATTAAAGAGAAATTAAAATCTCAGGCAAGAAAAGAAAACATAGGTTTTATTTTTCAGAATTTCAACTTGATTGATGAACTTTCTGTTTTTGATAATATTGAATTACCTCTTATTTATAACGATGTTCCTTCGTCTGAAAGAAAGAAAAAAGTACAGGACATGGCAAATATATTGGGCATTTCGCACCGATTGAAACATTATCCCCAACAACTTTCGGGAGGACAACAACAACGTGTCGCCGTAGCAAGAGCTTTAATCAACGACCCAAAAATCATTCTTGCCGATGAACCTACAGGAAATCTGGACAGCAAAAACGGAAATGAAGTAATGGAATTATTGACGGATCTTCATGCTAGCGGCGCCACAATTTTAATGGTTACGCATTCTGATTATGATGCTTCTTTTTCGCAAAGAACAATTTTAATGAAAGATGGAATTATACTTTCAGAAAAAGTAAACAATAGAAATGTCGATGTTTTTGCAGCTACTCTAAACAATTAAGATCATGCTTAAAAACTGGACGAACATATTTATATACCATATCAAAAACAACAAATTCTTTACGGCTTTGAATGTTTTAGGTTTGGGTATTGGAATTGCAGGATTAATTTTTGCCACTTTATATTGGAACGAAGAACATTCATATGATCAGTGGAATCCCGGAAAAGATAAAATTTATGCTGTTTTAAATGATCTTGGCGGCGGCAATGTTTGGGCTGTCAACTCGCCTATAACAGCTCCATTATTAAAATCAACCACTTCGGGGTTACAGGAATATTGCTATTTCAATTCTTATTATGCCAAAGAAACGATGCAGTATAATGGCAAAATAGAATTGGTAGATAATACTTTCTCGGCACAAAGTAACTTCTTTTCTTTTTTTCCTTTTGAATTTACTCGTGGCAACGGCAAAAGCGCTCTTCATGATCGTAACAGTATTGCTTTTTCTGAAGAGGCTGCTTCCCGCATATTCAAGAATGAAAACCCAATGGGAAAACAGATTAAATATGCAGACAAAATTTTTGTTGTTCGCGGCGTCTATCGATTATCTGAAAAATCATCTGTAATGCCTTCTGCAGTTACAACAATAATTGAAGATGAACTGGAAAAAAAGAAAGACAACTGGGGTTTTAATTTTGGATTAATACTAAAATTAAAACAACAAAAAGATACAACAGCCATCATCAAAAAACTAGATCAGATTTTTGTTGAGAATAACTACAAAAAACAAGCAAAAGAGGAAGGTCTAACTTATGATGCTTTTGTAAAAATGTATGGTGAACCTGTAAAAGCAAAATTACTTCCGTTTCTCAATGCAAGACTTTTTCAGGGAAACTATCCTTTTCCGGAAGGAAATGGCAATCTTCCATTCTTACGCATTTTAATGGGTTTATCTATACTTATTTTACTATTATCAATTGTAAATTATATTAATCTCGCTACTGCAAATGCTGTAAAACGGGCAAAAGAAGTGGGTGTACGAAAAATTGTTGGTGCTACAAAACCACAAATTATCGCTCAATTTGTGTTTGAAACCACATTAATTACGCTTTTTTCACTCTTATTGGCATTGGTAATTGTCGAACTTTCATTGCCTTTTTACAATTCGCTTTTAAACAAAAATCTTATTCTTGAAGGCTCACAGTTTTATCTGCAATTAATATTCATTTTTATAATTGTCATTTTAGTTTCGGGGGTTTTACCGGCAATATACGTTTCGAATTTTGAACCATTGAAAGTTCTAAAAGGAAATTTTTCCCGTAGTAAAAACGGAATCTGGCTTAGAAACGGGATGCTGGTTTTGCAATTTGCCATAGCGACATTTTTTATCATTGGTTCATTTATAGTTTATCAACAAGTAAATTATATGACAGAAAAAGATCTTGGTTTTAAAGGAGCGCAGGTAATGGATATTTCTTTTAAGCCTAAAAAAGACAAAAAACAATTTGAACGATATAAAACAATCAGGCAAGAACTTTTAAAAATAAAAGGCGTTCAGGGAGTTTCTGCCGGAGTATTTTCTATTGGAACCAATGCTAATTCATGGTCAGGAATGCATTACAAAGACAATAAAGAAGTGATAACACAACAAATGGCTATTGATTATGGAATGTTGAATGTTTTAGGAATACCACTAGTTAAAGGAAGATATTTATCAGAGAAATTCGCTTCAGATACTCTTTCTAACGTTTTACTGAATGAAACTGCGGCTAAAACATTAATGGAAAAAGATCCATTAAACAAAGAAATTGTTTGGAGTGGAAGAAAACTAAAAGTAGTTGGGATCGTAAAAGACTTCAATTACTTTGGGCTCGAAAACAAAATTGCACCAATGATATTTATGCATATCACAGCTTTTGACTGGCTGCAAAAAGATCTGCGTAATGTTTCGGTTAAAATTGCACCGCAGGAAATGCCAAAAACGATTGCTGCTCTTGATAAATTCTGGCGCACAAAAGTTGATGCCGAATATCCGTTTGAATATGATTTTGTTGACAAAAACTTTGCCCGAACGTATAAACAATATCAAAACCAAAGTCAATTATTTTCTCTCTTAAACGGAATTGTAATTCTAATCGCCGTTTTCGGATTATTTGCTTTGGCCTCTTTTTCTATGGAAAGAAGATTACGAGAAATTGCCATAAGAAAAACACTAGGCGCAGAAACTAATATTTTACTTAAAGAATTATCCAAACAATATGTACTTTTTTGTTTGATTGGTTTCGCTATCGGGATAATTCCAGCTTTTCTTTTATTGCAAAAATGGCTTGAAGATTTTGCTTTTAGAATTGACATTCCTGTACTTCCATTTTTTGTTGCTTTAATCGCGTTGATGTTTTTGACCTTAACCATTGTTCTGGCAAAAGCTTATCAGGTAACAAAAATCGATGTTTTGAAATACTTGAAATATGAATAAATAAAAAGAACACAAATCTTTTATTCCTAACCCTATAACCAAAACCATGATACTAAACTATATCAACATATTTATTTACCAGTTAAAACACAACAAACTGTTTTCGTTTCTCAATATTCTGGGATTGTCAATAGGAATTGCAGGAGTAATTTTCGCATTGTTGTATTGGAACGACGAACAAAGTTATAATGCCTGGAATCCTGAAAAAGAAAAAGTATACCAGGTTTTGGTTCAACTAAGCGATATGCCGGCTTTATCAGATTGTGCCTTATTCCTGAAACCGACTTTAGACCAAGATCCAAATGTCAAATCTATACTATATGCTGATAGCTGGTATCAAAAGGATAAAATTATTTACAAAGGAAAAAAGGAGTTTGTAGATAAAATTATCAATGTCGAACAAAATTTCTTTTCTTTTTTTCCTTTCAAAATTATTAAGGGCGATTCAATTTCAGCCATAAAAGATGATTCCAGCATTGCTATTTCAGATATTACAGCTAAAAGGATTTTTGGAAATGAAAACCCCATTGGAAAACAAATAAAATGTTTTGACCAGCTGTTTTCTGTAAGGGCCGTGTACCATATTCCCGGAAATTCTTCGATTGCGCCAAATGTCATCATCAATAAAATGAAACAATATACAACTTCCGAATTGACTGGTCCGTTTGTTTTAAAGTTATTATTAAAGGTAAAAGATCCATCAAAACTTGATTTTACAAGACAGAAGCTCGAAAGACTTTACAACCACGATTTTATTGCGAAAATTGCCAAAGAAGCAGGTTTTACACCAGAAGTTATGACTAAAAAAGTGGGGCATTTTACAGTTATTCTTGAACCTTTATCAAAAGCCAGATTACATTCGATAATAGATGGTTATCCTGAAACACGAGGAAATTATCAGTTTTTGATAATCATGATGGGATTGTCTCTTTTGATTCTCGTTTTGTCGATTGTTAATTACGTCAATCTCGCAACTGCTAATGCTGTAAAGCGGGCGAAAGAAGTTGGAGTACGTAAAATTTCGGGTGCATCAAAAGGCGATATTGTTAGTCAGTTTCTTTTTGAAACGGTTTTAACCACGACTTTTTCTATTTTACTGGCATTGGTAATTGTAGAATTGACGTTGCCCTATTACAACAACTTTTTAAACAAAAACATTGTTCTTCTTGCCAATCAGTTTTACATACAATTGATATTGATTTTTATCATTACGATTTTGACAGCAGGATTATTTCCGGCCATTTATATATCCAATTTCGAAACTTTTAAAGTTTTGAAAGGAAATTTCGAAAGAAGCAAAAACGGTATCTGGCTGCGCAACGGAATGCTTATTTTTCAGTTTGCCATTGCTGCCTTTTTTATTATTGGCTCAAATATCGTATACCAGCAAATTAAATATCTACAGAATAAAGATCTGGGTTTTAAGGGCGATCAGGTAATTTCGCTTTCTTTAAATTTTCCATCGGTTGATTACCAAGGAGAAAATGCAGCCCAAAATATTTACAACAAATACAACATCATAAAACAGCAGCTGAGCAAAATTAAAGGCGTCGAACAAGTCTCCACGGGCCTTATTACGTTTGATGGTTCAGACAATTCTATATCGGGGGTTTTATACAATAATGAACTTTTTAAACAACGCGTTATCCCTTTAGATTTTAGCATGTTTGAAATGCTGAACATCAAAATAATTAAGGGAAGAAATTTTGATAGAAAACTGGCTTCAGACACTATAAATTCAGTGATCATAAACGAAAGTGCATTAAAATTAATGAATCTTAAAGATCCTATTGGCAAGGAACTTTTAATTCATGAGCAGAAAGTAAAAATAATTGGTATCGTACAGAATTTCAACTTATTAAGCCCTGAATTAAAAGTACCTCCAATTACTTTTTACAATATCAAAATGTTTGGTATGACGCAGAACATTAACAAAGTTTATGCAAAACTAAAATCAGATGATCTTGGAAATACTATTACGAACATAGAAAAACTATGGTCGAAAGTCAATACCGAATATCCGTTTAAATATGATTTCGTAGATAAAGAATATGCCAGAACCTATGAATCATATGTGAAGCAAAAAAACTTGTTTTCACTGCTAAACATTGTTGTAATTCTAATTGCACTTTTTGGTTTATTCGCTTTAGCATCTTTCTCGATACAAAGACGAATGAAAGAAATCGCAATCAGAAAAACGCTTGGCGCCGACACAAATGTTTTATTGAAAGAATTATCTAAACAATATATTTTGTATTGCATTATTGGTTTTGTAATCGCGTTGTTTCCTGTTTATTATTTACTGAACAAATGGCTGGAGAATTTTGCTTTCAGAATTGATATTAGCATTTTTCCATTCTTTTCCGGATTTGCTATTTTATTAATTCTGACTTTAGTAATTGTCCTTTCACGAGCTTATTCGGCTACAAAAACTGATGTTTTAAAGTATTTAAAATACGAATAGAAAACCTATACATTAAGAACCCAAATCATTTTTTAAATAAATTGTTAATATTAGTAACCAAAAACTCTCTAATTATTTTAGAGAGTTTTTTAGTTTATACCAACTTATCAAACTAAGAAAGTGATCCTTTTAAAATTCCTCTTTTAGATTGTTTTATAAAATTAAGAATCAAATCTCGTTCTTTACTTATTTCAAATTCGTTCTTGATCAAACTTAAAGCAAGAGTAATATTTCTTTTTTCCTGAAAAACAATCCTGTAAATATCTTTTAACTCTTCAATTTTATCAACCGTAAATCCTCTTCTTTTAAGTCCAACAACATTCAATCCAACATAAGAAAGTGGTTCGCGCGCCGCCATAATAAAAGGAGGAACATCTTTAACAACCCGACTCATTCCACTTATCATACTGTGTGCGCCAATAACCGAAAACTGATGTATAGCCGATAAACCACTAATATTTGCATAGTTTTCAACCACTACTTCACCAGCCATTCCTACACTAAATCCAATAATACAATTATTTCCAATAGAACAATCATGACCAATATGCGCATTTGACATTATTAAATTATGATCCCCAATTACTGTTTTTCCTTTAGATACAGTTCCTTTATTGACAGTTACAAACTCCCGAATACTAGTATAATTTCCAATCTCCAGCAAAGTATATTCACCATTGTATTTTAAATCCTGCGGAATTCCTCCCAATACAGCCCCTGAATGTATTTGACAATTATGTCCAATTCTACAACCATCTAAAATGGTAACATTATTATCAATCCAGGTATTATCACCAATTATGACATCATTTTCAATTGTAGTAAAATTTCCAATATGAACATTCTTTCCAATATTTGCTTTTCGCCCAATTATAGCATTTTTCAAACTCAGCTTATTTTAAATTGGCAACAAATATTGAATAAAATAAAAACATTTCTTTTGACCCAAAGTCAATTAATTACGGCTCGAATCCGACTTAGTCGTTCCTGACTCACGCCAATTAAAGATGCAACATGTTTTAATTTTGATTTTAAAATAATCTGAGGGAAAAATTCGATTAAATAGCTATATTTCTCCTGAGCATTCATAACTCTAAATAAATGATGAAATTCGTTTATTTTGGAAAGATAAAGCCTTAATTGCTTAATATGAAATTGAGAGAATAAGGGATACTCTAATAAAATTTGCTCATCATCATGCGATAATGAATAAACAACAGTTTCTTCACAAGTCTGAAAACTTTCAAATGAAGGCTTCTGCTCAAAAAAACTACTCAAAGAAGTCACAAATTGATTATCTGTGTAAATCCATTTTGTCACTTCCTCTCCATCTTCCACACAAAATCTCCGAACTGTCCCAGATTTAATAAAATACATTTTATTACAGATTCTCCCTTCCCTAATAATCAATTCATCTTTCTTAAACCTTTCTACAATAAAATATTTATGTATCGCTTCTTTAGTCTCAAGGTCCAACTCTTGAAAACTGCTAATTATATTAATTAATTCGGTCATTTTCCAAAATTACTATTCAAACAAATTTATCAATATAATTCAAGAATGAGATTTAAATTCACCTGCGATTATAAAAAACAGATTGAAACAATAACAGCGATAGATCTAAAACGTTTTTTTGCTATTTAAAAACAAAGTATGTTTTTATTCTTTAATAAGCTTAAACAAACTAAAAAGCACCGGTAAGACGGAATTGAAGATGTAATAAAGAATTATTCTATTACTTATGGCGTTTCCCTTTGGGTCGGGCTGTTCGCTAAATCTTTTGTGACAGAGGTTTTAGTGTTTCGAGAAGTCCTGAATACCACAAAAGGATATCGCTTCCATCCCTAACGCTCTTTACGATAAAAGAGAGAATGCAATTATAAAGAAATTCCAATATTATACTGCTACTGCTTTTATTCCAATCTTTGCTATTGCTATAAGTTTAAAGTTACTAATCCGTTAAAAAACAAAAGAGAAAACAAAGAGGAAATTCCAACACTAAAGAAACAGCAATCACCAGTTATAAACCAACGGTTTCAACCGTTGGAGTAGAATACAGTATCCCGACCCTGATCCCATGCGTTCTCCCAGATAATTATAGTATTTTTGTAAAACAAAAAACCCCGTTTCGTTAGAAACAGGGTTTTAAAAAGAAAGGCGACGACATACTCTCCCACATA
>NZ_FZNL01000020.1 GCF_900187965.1 Flavobacterium sp. ov086
CAGACCAAGGCTGGCAATACCAAATGAATCATTACCAACTTTTATTAAAACAAAAAGGAATCAAACAAAGCATGTCAAGAAAAGGAAACTGCCTAGATAATGCAATTATTGAAAACTTCTTTGGAATATTAAAATCTGAAATGTTTTATACCCAAAAATTTAAATCAATAGAACAATTAAAAAAAGAAATTAATAAGTATATAATATATTACAATAACGAAAGAATTAAATCAAATTTAAACAAAATGAGCCCGATAAAATATCGAGCTCATTATTATCAAACTTAATTATAAATTTGTCTAAACTTTTGGGTGCAGTCTATAAGAGAATTGGCTTTTTTATTTATAACTAGTAAATTTGCCGCTATGAATGATAACTTTATAAATGAATATTTTGGAATAGGAATACAAAATGGTAAAACACCTGAAAATTTGGGTGTCTTGTGGCGCTCGGCTCAAAACTTAGGCGCTACTTTTATATTTACCATAGGTAATCGATATGCCAAACAAGCTTGTGATACTCATGATGCAGTAAAGGCGATTCCTTATTTCCATTATGATACTTTTGAAGCTTTTTTTGAAAACTTACCAAAGGGAGCAAGATTAGTTGGTATTGAATTAGATGATAAAGCTGTTGATTTGGAAACCTTTGAACACCCAAGACGTTGTGTTTATTTATTAGGAGCAGAAGATCATGGTTTATCCAAAAAAGTAATGGATAAATGCCATCATTTAGTAAAATTCAAATCAGAAAAGAGCTTAAATGTGGCCGTTGCAGGAACTATTATTATGTACGACAGAAACTTGTCTAAACCACGTTCTTAAAGTAAAATCTTAGTTATTACAGTAAATATTCTTCAAAAAAAATGCGGTGATTATATAATTTTTTCACCGCATTTGTTATTTAGAGTTTACAATTTTTAGATGTTGGCATTTTTATAATAAAATACCGTTTTGTAATGTTTGCTCATTCCACTATTTCCCAATACAGAAATTAGCAGCCCAGTGTTTACAGGGGTTTCAGATTTTGAGGTACAAATAAGATACTAATCCGAACAAAACATCACAAAATAAAAACAAACAAACTTTTTATCTATTATCTCAATTAAAGTTCAACTTTTGTTAATTTGTGATAACATCTTTTCTAAGAACACATTAGACCAGTGGTTACTGCAAAAATATAAAATTTAAGTAATAAAAGACAATGTTTTTTAATGATATTTTATGAGCCACCGCTTTCATTTACCAATTTCCCTTCAAGCCTTCTTTTAGTGCACTATTGTATTTTTCTAAGTCAAAGCTATATAAGTCAGGTGCTTTATGAGCACCACCTTTACGTGATTCATCTAGTTTTGTCAAGATGTCGTAACGCAAAAATTTTCTATAAAAATTCCCTCGATTAAGTTTTTTACCTAAAATGGCTTCATATAATTTTTGAAGTTCAGGCATTGTAAATTTTTCCGGTAAAAGGTTATAGCCAATTGGATGATTATTTAATTGTTCACGTAACGTAAGAAGCGCTTTTTCAAAAATTACTCCGTGATCCATCATAAAGGGTTGTAAATTATCAATAGGTTGCCACTGACAGGCAGTTGAAAAATCATCGACAATTAAATTTACTTTTGGGTAATCTACAAGGGCGTAATAGCCTATAGAAACAAAACGCTGTTTATTCCATAAAGTATCTGGATATTCCTTAAAAAAATCTTCTGAACGGTTTAAGTTTCCAAAAGTATAAAATTGTTGTAGGTAAATATTTTCATTACCCGTTCTGTCTTTTAAGATACGAATTGCTGCATCATCTACATTTTCATCTTTTTGTACATATCCTCCTGGAAGACCCCATAGGTCTTGATCTTTCATTTTGATTGTTAGTACTTTAAGAGAAGTTTCGTGAAAACTAAAAATAGCACAATCTATAGAAAGTGTTGGGATATATTTTTCCCATGACTCTTCAGATCGTTTCTCTAGTATTTTTTTTAATTCCATTAGATATAATTATCCTCAAATTTAGTCTTTTGATATTTATGTGTCAACTTAATTAAATTTTTTCTGACATTTTTGTATTCATTCAAAATAAAAAAAATAGGCTTCTATTTCTTTTCTTACATCTGATTTTTATCTCTTACAAAATTTAAGGTAAAATAATTTTTCTCACTGATTTCAATACTTTCCGCAAACGTGATAGCAACTTTTTTGTGCAATTTTTTATATACAAGGATATAATCTATTTGTTGATTTTATCGAATTTATTGTCTGATATAAATACGATTATGAAATTTTTTAATGGAATTATTTGTTGATATGAGAAATAGTATTTAATATTGCTTCACAATGAAGCAATGAATTTTAATACAGACTTAACTAACTAACCACTCATGAAAAAATTATTGATTTCAGCAATTTGTATGACTCTTTATCCAACTTTTGAAGGTTTTTCTCAAGAGGAAAAAAAGCAACAAAAAGCTGTAGATTCGACTAAAACTAAAATTGTAGAAACAGACACTAAAGAAGAAAAAAACAGGAATGTCATGCTTAATGCGGCCAATAATACAGGGCCGCGTGACGTAAATATTGGTTTACCATCAACAGTTGGAGGAATTACAATTCAGGAAAATGATTTACCTGTTGTGTATTATTTTTGGCCAGAGTTGCCAAACAGAACCTGGAGACAAAGCAAAAGTTTAGGGCGCACAGGTTTATTAAAAATTGGAGAAGCAGCAATAACTACAGGCGATTTAGGTTTTGCAGTGAACTCCTATACAAGATTAGGAACGGACAAATTAGAAGTCAACGGTAATTTCTCCGGATCAAGTTTCGGATGGATGAAAGGCGATTTGAATGTTTCTGGTCCACTAAGCAAAGGTTGGTCTTACACTATGGGCGCTTATGCTAATTTTGATCCGAACTCTTTTGATCTAAAATTTGCCAAATATTCAGATCGAACTCAAATTTACAGAGCTGGATTAACCAAGAAATTTAATAACGGAAAAGGTCAAATTAGCTTTTTGTATAAATATGCAAACTCAGCTTCTTTAACCAATTATGCCGTTTTTAGATACAAAGAAGGTGGAAAAGTGGAAGAATACAATGATTTTAAAATTGGACGTGATTCGTATATCGTAAATGACGGAACATTGAAATTTAAAGACATTCTTAGCGGCGAAACTAAATTTGCCGATATGGGCGGAAGCGATGCCGCAACGACTTCTCACACCTTTGATCTCTTAGGAAATTATGATTTGGCAAACGACTGGAAATTTACTTTCTCAACTCGTTTTAGAACTTCAAAAGCTTCGCAGTTAATTGCAATTCCACTTAGTATTTTTCAGGGAACTGCAGCAGATAATTTTACTTACGACGCAACAGGTCAGCCTTATGTAGGCAACGTAAACTCAATGTTGGCGATGTATACAGACGGAACGCCAACAACAAGCGTATTGTCTCGATTTGAAATTAAAAAGAATGTAGAGAAACACAAATGGAGATTTGGATTGTTAGAGTACTACTACAATGTTGATGAGTTTACTTCGAGCCGTTCGTTCTTTAATCAAACAGTAAGTGCAAATCCGGATAAATTGGTTCGTAATACTCCGGGTGGAACTTCAAATACAGATGCCGACGGATTTTACAATTACAATGTTGGTGGTGAATACCACAATGGTTTCGAGAATAAATTATCAGGATATTTCTCTGATAACTGGACCGTTTCTGATCGTTTGACTTTGGCTTATGGTGTTAATTTAAGATATCACAAACTAAAAGGAGATTATTATCAAACGCCTAGAACGCCAAATATCGTATTTGATCCAAGTCAGAAATCATACTTCGATAACAACTGGTTTCATTTAGGAGGTTCTATAAATGCCGTTTATAAAGTAACAAAAAGCGCCGGAGTTTTGGCAGATTTCACGTATACTGAAAAAAATGGTCAGTTAGAAAGTTATTCAGGAGCTGCAGTGCCTAATTTATCTAAAACAAAAAGTCCTTTAGCCGCATTTGGATTGTACTACAATCAGGAAAAATTTAGCCTTGTTTCGCAGGCAACTTATTTAACGAGAAATAATTATCAGGCTAGATTAAACCTGGTAAACCCTGCAAATGCAAGTCAATCAGAAGTAGCAACTGTTTTTTATGATATCCAGACTCTGGGCTGGACTACAGACATTGTGGCAACTCCTTTTAAAGGGTTTAACCTTCATTACCTGATTACTTTTCAGGATCCTGTTTATAAGAATTATGATTTCTCTGCTTTTGGAAATAATTATTCTTATAACGATAAAAACGTTCTGGAAATTTCTAAAGTATTGATGGAAATTGATCCAAGTTATACTTACAAAGATTTCAAGGTTTGGGCAAGTTTCCGTTATTTCAGTAAACAATATGCAAACCTTACAAATGCTTTGTATTTTGCGCCAAGATGGGAAACTTTTGGAGGTGTAAACTATAAAATCAATGACCATTTTGATATTGGTTTAACGGCAGTAAACTTCTTAAACCAAACTGGTGCCAAAGGAACAATCAACGGAGCAGAGTTAATTACAGATGCTTCGGCTTATTACGACAAGCTTTTGGTGGGTTCTTACATTCGACCATTTACTCTAGAAGCATCTCTAAATTTTAGATTTTAATTTTACATATAATGAAAAAAACAATCATAACAGCCGGTTTCGCTTTTTTGATAAGTGTTGCAGTACAAGCACAACAAGAAAATTTTACCATAGTTAAGAATAATAAAGGTGCCGATTTGGGATATTCTCCCGAATCCGGTATCAAAATCCTGACCGTTAATGGAAAGAAATTTAAAGATTTAAACAAAAACGGGAAGCTGGATAAGTATGAAAATTGGCGCCTTTCGGCAGATGAAAGAGCCAAAGATCTAGCCTCGCAAATGACAGTAGAACAAATTGCGGGATTAATGTTATACAGTCGTCATCAGGCTTTACCGGCTGGTGTTGCAGGTTATAATGCAGGAACTTACAACGGAAAAATATTCCCGGAAAGTAATGCCAAAGCTTATGATTTAACAGATCAGCAAAAAGCATTTTTGAAAGAAGATAATCTTCGTCATGTATTAATTACAAAAATACAAAGTCCGGAAGTTGCCGCTTTATGGAACAACCAAATGCAGGCTTTTGTAGAAGGAATTGGACTCGGAATTCCGAGTAATACAAGTACAGATCCGCGACATACAGCCAATGTAACATCAGAATTTAACGGTGGAGCAGGAGGAGAAATTTCGATGTGGCCTGATGGTTTAGGAATGGCATCAACCTTTGACCCAAAAATTGTAGAACAGTTTGGACAAATTGCTGCCAAAGAATATCGTGCGCTGGGAATTGCAACGGCTTTATCGCCACAAATCGATTTGGGATCTGAACCAAGATGGTATAGAATTTCAATGACTTTCGGAGAAAGCCCGGCTTTAACTCGTGATATGGGAAGAGCTTACATCGACGGATTTCAAACTTCTTACGGAAAAGATGAAATCAAAGACGGCTGGGGTTACAAAAGTGTAAATGCTATGGTAAAACACTGGCCAAGTGGTGGAGCTGAAGAAGGTGGACGTGACGGACACTGGGCGTACGGAAAATTTGCTGTATATCCAGGAAATAATTTGCAGCAACATATTGATCCTTTTGTAAATGGTGCTTTCAAATTAAAAGGAAAAACAAGCAAAGCTTCGGCTGTAATGCCATATTACACGATCACTTTTGATCAGGATAAAAAATACAATGAAAACGTTGCTAATGGTTATAGCAAATACATTATTACTGATTTACTAAGAGATAAATACGGTTATGATGGCGTAGTTTGTACAGATTGGCTTGTTACTGGAGACGAAGGAAAAACACCTAATTTATTTGCAGGAAAACCGTGGGGAGTGGAGAATCTTTCGATTGTAGAAAGACATTACAAAGCCATAGTTGCCGGAGTAGATCAGTTTGGTGGTAATAATGATAAAAAGCCAGTTCTAGAAGCGTATCAAATGGGAATCAAAGAATTTGGTGAGCCCTTTATGAGAGCACGTTTTGAAAGATCGGCGGTTCGATTATTAAAAAATATTTTTAGAGTCGGACTTTTCGAAAATCCGTATTTGAATATTGCCGAAACAAAAGCAATTGTTGGAAATCCTGAGTTTATGAAAGCAGGTTATGATGCGCAGTTAAAATCGGTTGTATTGCTGAAAAATAAAGCATCAGTTTTGCCTTTGAAGGAAAAGAAAACCGTTTTTATTCCGAAGATTTACACCGCTTCAACCAAAGATTGGTGGGGAGTTGCGAGTCAGCCAAAATTAGATTATCCAGTGAATTTAGAATTGGTAAAAAAATATTATAATGTAACCGAAGATCCGTCAAAAGCTGATTTTGCGATTGTTTTTGTAACAAGTCCACAAAGTTTAGAGGGCGGTTATGATTTGAAAGACAGACAAAACGGAAGCAACGGTTATGTGCCAATTTCACTTCAATACGGAACTTATACAGCAACTGAAGCCAGAGCAAAAAGTATCGCTGCTGGAGATCAGGTTATTGACCCGACAATTAAAGACAGAACGTACAAAAATAAAACAGTTACTGTAGCCAATACAATGGATTTGAGAACAATTCTCGATACGAAAGACATGATGAACGGAAAACCGGTTATTGTTTCGGTTACAGCTTCAAAACCAATGATTTTTAATGAATTTGAAAAACAGGTTGATGGTATTGTTTTGAATTTTGGAGTTTCTTCGCAAGCTGTTTTAGATATTATCTCAGGAAAAACAGAACCTTCAGGATTACTACCTGTTCAGATGCCAGCCAATATGGAAACTGTCGAAAAACAATTTGAAGATGTTCCTTACGATATGATTCCACATAAAGACAGCGAAGGAAATGTTTATGATTTCGCTTACGGATTAAACTGGAAAGGTGTTATAAAAGATGCGAGAACTGAAACATACAAGAAGCAGTAGTTTTTAATTTCACAAAGACAATAAAGCGCAAAGCTTTTTTACTTGCGTTGCCATTACATTCAACAATAAACCACAAACAGATGAAAAATAAACTGACCTTATTATTTGCCTGCTTTATGATATTTAGCAGTACCTTAAAAGCCCAGGAAACGATAAAACTATACACTGGAAAAGCACCGGGATCTGAGAACTGGACACAAAAAGAAGCTCAAATGTACTCAGATCTTTTTAAGACAGAAGTAGTTTACAATGTGACAGATCCATCATTGTTAGTTTTCCAAGTTCCAAAAGGAGTAAAAAATACAGGAACTGCAATTGTTATCGCTCCAGGCGGAGGCTTTCAAAGTTTGTCAATTAATAGAGAAGGAAAAGAACTGGCAGAAATTTTAAGTCAAAAAGGAATCACAGCTTTTGTTTTAAAATACCGTTTGAATAAAACGGAGAGCAATGATCCAGCAAGAGAAATGATGGATAAATTGAAAGACAGAGCTGCATTTGAAAAAAACTCTTTAGCTACTATAAAACTTGCTGCACAAGATGGTAAAAAAGCTCTTAAATATGTTCGTGACAATGCTTCAAAATACGGAATCGATACTAAAAAAGTGGGTATAATTGGATTTTCTGCAGGAAGTACCGTGGCAATGGAAACAGTTTTGGATAATAAAGCAGACCAGCTACCGGATTTTGTAGCCAATATTTATGGAGGTCCAAGAGAAGATCTTTTGAAGCTAGCAACACCAGAAAAAAAGATTCCAATGTTTGTGTGCGCTGCAAGCGATGACCAGTTAAAATTGGCTCCAAGAAGTATTCAAATGTATACTAAATGGCTTGAAGCCGGACAAAGTGTCGAATTGCATATGTACTCAAAAGGTGGACATGGTTTTGGAACAGGAAAACAAAATTTACCCGTTGATTCATGGGAAATCCGCTTTGAAGAATGGCTGACACTACAAGGATTTCTAAACTAAAAACCAAGACTTTTTAAACTATCTATATTATGAAACAAAAAATTATAAAAACTGCGAGAGTATCACTTTTGACCGCTTTAGTACTTTCGAATTTATCTTGGAATACAATTCCAAATGATGAAACTAATCCACCGCTTTTAACTGTTAAAGGGTTTAAATTTTTTGATTTAAACAGGAATGGGAAATTAGATCTTTGGGAAGATACACGTCTTTCAACAGATCAAAGAATTGATGCCATCATCAAAGAAATGACCAATGCAGAAAAGGTAGAACTGCTTATAGGAACCGGAATGCCAGGAATCGAAGTTTTGACTGGTCCGGTTGGAGATTCTAAACAAGGTTTAGTTCCCGGAGCTGCTGGAGGAACTGCTGCCTTTGAGCGTTTCGGAATTCCTGCAACTGTTGTAGCCGATGGTCCCGCTGGTTTGAGAATTGCGCCAACGAGAGATAACGATACTAAAACGTATTATGCAACGGCATTTCCGGTTGGAACCGCTTTGGCTTCAACGTGGAATAAAACGCTTTTGGAAGAAGTTGGAAAAGCAATGGGAAATGAGGTAAAAGAATATGGTGTTGACGTTTTATTAGCGCCGGCTTTAAACATCCACAGAAATCCTTTAAACGGAAGAAACTTCGAATATTATTCTGAAGATCCATTGATTTCTGGAAAAACAGCAGCAGCGATTGTCAACGGAATTCAGTCTCAGGGAGTAGGAACTTCAATCAAGCACTTTGCAGTGAATAATGAAGAAACCAATCGTTTGACGATCAATGCTCACGTTTCAGAAAGAGCTATTAGAGAAATCTATTTGAAAGGTTTTGAAATTACGGTTAAAGAATCACAGCCTTGGACCATAATGTCTTCCTATAATAAACTCAATGGCGAATATACTTCAGCCAGAAAAGATTTACTGACTGAAGTTTTGAGAAACGAATGGGGTTTTAAGGGAATTGTAATGACCGACTGGTTTGGAGGTTTTCCAGGTTTTGAAACAATTTCAAAAGGCTCAAATTCTGATGTTGTACAGCAAATGATTGCCGGAAACGACCTTTTAATGCCAGGAATTCCAGTTCAGAAAAAAGCATTATTAGAAGCTTTAAATTCAGGTAAATTATCTCAGGAAGTTGCCAATACAAATGCAAAAAGAATTTTAGAATATATTTTCCGTACACCAACTTTTGCAAAATATAAATACAGCGATAAACCCAACTTAACTAAAAACGCTGAAGTAACAAGAAATGCTGCGGCAGAAGGAATGGTTTTGCTTAGAAATGAAAATAATGCATTGCCTTTTGCTAACAAACAGAAAGAAGTTTCGTTATTTGGTGTTACTTCTTACGCTTGGATTACTGGTGGAACAGGAAGTGGAAGTGTGAATAATAAACATACAGTTTCTCTTTTGGAAGGTCTGACAGCCTCTGGTTATAAATTAGACAAAGAATTGGTTGATCTTTATAAACCTTATGCTGAAAAAGAGGTTGCTGCTGAAAAAGAAAATAGAAAAGCTAAAGGAATTTTAGCTTTACCTCAAAGGCTATCAGAAATGAAAATGGATGATGCTTTTATTGCCAGAAAAGCAGCAAGTTCTGAAATTGCTTTTGTGACTTTAGGAAGAAATTCCGGAGAAGGCGGGGATAGAGTTGTAGATAATGATTTTAACATGGCAAATGAAGAAATTGAAATGCTGGATAAAATTTCGAAAGCTTTTCATGCAAAAGGGAAAAAAGTCGTAGCTATTTTAAATATTGGTGGTGTAATCGAAACAGCATCATGGAAAGATAAAGTGGATGCTATTTTACTAGCGTGGCAACCTGGTCAGGAAGGTGGACATTCTGTTGCTGATGTAGTTTCAGGAAAAATAAATCCATCAGGAAAACTAACCATGACTTTTCCGATGAAATATTCGGATACATCTTCGGCAAAAAACTTTCCGGGAATTCCTGTTGATAATCCAAAAGAAGTTACCTATGAAGAAGGTGTTTATGTTGGATACCGTTATTTTAATACCTTCAACATTAAACCCTCTTACGAATTTGGTTTTGGAATTTCGTATACTACATTTGATTATTCTGATGTAAAATTAAGTTCTCCAACTTTCAATGATAAAATGACAGTTTCAGTAACAGTGAAAAATACAGGAAAAACTGCAGGAAAAGAAGTTGTTCAATTATATCTTTCAGCTCCATCAAAATCTATTGATAAACCAAAAGAAGAATTAAAAGCTTTTGAAAAAACTAAAGAATTGAAACCAGGTGAAAGTCAAACTATACAATTGAATTTATCTCCAAAAGATTTGGCTTCATTCTTAGAGAGCAAAAGTGCGTGGATTGCTGAAACAGGAGCCTATAAAGTTTTGATTGGGTCTTCCTCTTTAAATATTAAAAAGACTGCTGAATTTTCCGTGCTAAATGAAATTACGGTTGAAAAAGTAAAGAAATCTTTTGAATTAGATTCAAAGTTTACAGAGCTAAAACCTTAAGAATTTAGTTAATGAATGTTAGTAAAAAAGCCTTCAAAATATATATTTTTTGAAGGCTTTTTTTATTTAATGTTTTCCGTTTCCGTTTCCATGACCATGACCATTTCCATGGCCATGATTACCATTATCTTTCCCTTCTTTGTTATTTCCTCTACCTGGTTTTTGTCCATAAGTTTTCTGAGGTTTTCCTTTGTAACCTTTACCATATTTTACTTTATGAACTTTATAATTATCATAAGGTCGATCTCCTCTATAATCAGTCAGTACTACTTTGTACTCATTATATAGATCATAGTTTCTATATCTAGAAGGTAATGATCTTGTTCTGACCCATCTTCCGTTATTCAAATAAATATAATATGATGCACTAACATCATAATAGGTTTCAAGATCCGGTAAATAGTAATAACGAGCATCATTATAACCTACAGGCCCCCATGAGGGTGGAGTGCCAATATTAACATTTACAGATACCTGAGCTTGAGAGTAACTAAAAGAAAGGAACAAGATTCCTATCAAAAAATATTTTGTAGTTTTCATGATTTTACTTTTTAATTCATTTAATGTATTTGGATAAAACAAAAAACGTGCCTAAAGTTTTAATCTTTTATAATAGGCTGATGGAATGTAAACCCCAATATCTACATAAAAAAGAGAAATTGAACCTAAGATCAATCCTATAAGATATGTTATCTATATAATTGAGATGTGTTTTAAATTAAGTAAATTGCAACCCATTAAATTACTTTTATAATGTCCAATTTTGAAGCATTTTTCGATTACATTCAAGAAATATCAGGCAAACTGTTATCAGAAGATGATAAGCATTTATTGACAACACATTTCAAACCCAGAAAACTTCGAAGACGGCAATACTTTTTACAGGAAGGAGACGTATGCAAATATATCGGGTTTATTGTGAAAGGATCCGCCAGGACCTTTACAGTAGATGAAAAAGGACGTGAACATATATTAAAATTGTCTATGGAAAATTGGTGGCTGACAGATTTTGAAAGCTTCTACCTATTAACGCCGAGCCGATTCAATATTGAAGCGCTGGAGGAATTGGAAATCCTTCAATCAACCAACGTGGAAATTGAGGATTTTCTTAAGCATATCCCTGCCTTTTTAGCGATGTCGAACGTAATCAGTCAAAACAACACCATTGCAGCTCAGAAAAGAATGCAGGCTATTAACTATTCAGCTGAAGAGCGCTATGAAGAATTGGTTAAAAGTTATCCTTATTTTCTACAGCGGTTTCCGCAAAATATGATTGCTTCTTATTTGGGATTATCATCTGAAACCTTGAGCAGGATAAAGAAAAACGCTTCAAAATAAATCTTTCAGCTATTTCATACTTCGCTATCACTACGCCCGTTAAATTTAATAGCCCAGGAATCTTCTTTCCCTGAATATAAATATTCTATTGATCAATGTCTGGATTACAAGGTAATTTGTAGATTACTTCCGCCAGGTACCCCAATTCGGTTACGCCAACTTTGCACCTTTTTGTATCGAAAACTACTGAACGTTGAAATTTATGCCCTTGTGATCCTCTGGAGGCCTGCATTTTTATTTATATTTTTTTTTATAGGTTGCTGTCTTGTAATTAGTTAATGTATTTATTTGATTTACTTCACCAATTTGAATTGACATTTATCATGTGTAATTAGTGATCCATGTCAAGATGTAGTTCGTTATGATGTCGCAACTTTGAATGTGCTTCAGAAGGGAAAAAACATGAAGGGCTTCAATATAATTAATAAAAATCATGAGAAAATTAGAAAACAAGGTAGCGGTAGTTACTGGCGCTTCCAAAGGAATAGGTGCAGCCATCGCTAAACACTTTGCAGCAGCAGGCGCAAAGGTTGTTGTAAATTATGCTTCCAGTAAAGAAGGGGCAGATAAAGTAGTTAAAGAGATAATCGATAATGGTGGTATAGCCATTGCGGTACAGGCAGATGTATCGAAAGAAGCTGATGTAACCAGATTGTTTAAAGAAACCGAGAAGTCTTTTGGCACGCTCGATATTTTGGTAAATAATGCGGTATCTCAGGGATATGCACCAATTGAACTCATTTCGGTAGTAGACTTCCACCAAAGTTTTAACGTTAATGTGCTGGGGCCAATCCTAACTATCCAGGCAGCTCTGAAACTTTTTGGAGATAAAGGAGGAAACATCATTAATATCAGTTCGGGTGCAAGTAAGTATCCGTTGCAAAATGCCTCTTTATACTCTTCAACTAAAGCTGCACTGGACGCCTTCACAATTGCTTTATCTAAGGAGTTGGGTGTTAAAAACGTTCGTATCAATTCTATTTTGCCGGGTGCTACCGAAACGGAGGGGGCAGTAAGCGCGGGTGTTACCGTGGGCAGTGAGTATGAAAAGATGTTTGTCGAAAAAACACCGCTTGGCCGTAGAGGACAACCCGCAGATATTGCCAAAGCGGCAGTATTTCTGGCTTCCAATGACGCGGCCTGGATCACGGGAGAGCAAATTTCCGTTTCGGGCGGTATGTATGGTTTTTAAAGTCATACCAAAAATGAAGTCAATATGATATTATCTCCAGGAGGAAGATAATTTGAAATAAGAAAGCTGAACGCATTAATGTGCTCAGCTTTTTGCTTTGTTTGACCTTAAGAGATTCAGGTACCAGTTTCAAGTTTTTAAATTATTAGGAAATAAGGGAGTTACTTAACAGCAGATTGGTTATAGTACAGATGATTCACCGAGTAACAAGTACAAAATTCTTGATTGTCGTATCTTCAGCTTATTAAGTGCATATCTCAAGTACAATTAGCTGCTTTCTTTGGTGTACCCCCGATTTAAGCAAATAGTGAAACTAGCGGAACAATGTTCTTCGAAATACTTAATCTAGATCAAGACTATTTCTTAAACTAAGTCATTGGAATATGGCTATCCATGGTCGGATATTTGTTTCTACAAATTATAGTTAACATTAAATAGAAATAGTTATGACACGAAAATCACAAGTTGCAGTTATCGGCCTGGGAAACATCGGAGCTGCAATTGTCACAAATCTGACAAAAGGAAAACGTTCAGTTATTGTTGCTGATAGAACAATTGAAAAAGCGAACCAGCTTTCTCAGAGATTAGGCAGTCTAGTGCAGCCAGCAACTATTGCTGATGCAATTAAACAAGCAGACATTGTTGTATTAGCTATTTATTTTGATCCAATCAAAGAGTTTTTTAAAACTTATGCAACAGAATTACAAGGTAAAATTATTGTAGATCCTTCCAATCCAATTGCTCCTGATGAAAATGGTGGTTTCAAAAAAATAATTGGTGTAGACGAATCAGCAGGACAAATACTCTCTACATTATTACCTTATGAGGCAAAATTGGCGAAAGCATTAGGAACATTAGGAGCAGAATCCCTTGCAAGTGCTTCTTTTCAGACACCTGAAAAAGCAGTGGAGTTTTATGCTACTGATGATAGTAGTATTAATAATAAAATTGAAGAACTAATTCGTGATAATGGTTTTGAACCATTAAGGATTGGAGGTCTTAATCAATCAATCCGTTTAGAAGTTTTTGGTGATCTTCATCAGTTTGGAGCTTTAGGAAAAACGGTTACTCTTGCTGAAGCAAAAAATATAATTAATAACATCTAATGAAAACAATTAAATTTTTAATGATTCTAAGCTTTACGGTAGGCTTAGGAAATCAATCCTTCTCACAAACTTCAACCGTTGGAACAATTAAACAAAATGAACTTAAACAGAATGAAAATATGAAAACTCCAAAAGAAACAGTAGAACTTTTTTTAGCTAATACAACCAATCCGGATGTTATAAAATCAGTAGTTGATCCGAACGCTACATACATTTCATTAAATTTCAATAACCCGGAATTACAAAAAGTTCTTCCTTGGACAGGAACACATCACGAAGGGGCAAAAGCTTTTATTGACACTTTTGCAGGTGTAAATGAATTTTGGACTATTCAAGATTTCGCAGTGCAAGACATATTCTCTGAAGGTGAAAAGGTAGCTGTTTTTGGAACTTTTACTTATACATCAAGAACTCTTAACAAGAAAGTAACGTCACCTTTCTCAATACTTGCCAAAGTTAAAGATGGAAAGATTTATCATTTTATGTTCATGGAAGATACATTCGCTACAGCTGGTACTTTCAGAATTACTCCTGCGGGTACATTTCACAGTGATCCAAAAGGCAAAGAATTTAAATCATAATTAAATTCACTAGAAATGAATATTTTTCACAGACACAGAAGGCAAAAATTGTAATAAGATAAAAAAAAATAAAAAATGAACAATGAAAAAGGGATTACAAGAAAACTGATATCAAAAGACGGTACCGAAATAGGTTATACTAAATTTGGCGAGGGACCCTCAATTGTAATTTGTCATGGTTCTTATACTGTACAAGAAGATTGGTTTGCTTTTGCAAATGAACTTGCAACAACACATACCGTATATGTTTACGACAGAAGAGGCAGAGGTCAAAGTATGGATACAGCAAAATATTCTCATGATAAAGAAGTAGATGATTTAGCGGCCATGGTAGTTTTAGCAGGAGTAGGTACTTCCATATTAGGGCATAGTTTTGGAGGTGGGGTCGTTTTAGCCTATATGATTCGTGATGGCTTCAGAGGAAAGGTGATAATGTATGAACCGATGAATTCTATTTTGCGTGAAGTAAGTGGTGGTTATTTACAAGAACTAAAAGCTTTAGTGAATAGAGGTGATTTAGATGCTGCTACATTTCTTGCTCAAACCAAATTAGTTGGCCTGCCAGCAGCTGGAGTAGAAACGTTTCGAAGTAGTCCCTATTGGTCTTCCTTTACTAAATATACGCCGATTTTTGTAAGGGAAGCTGAGGCATTGGATAACTTGAAGCCGACTGTCATAGATGCGGAAAAAATAAAAGCAAAAACTTGGCTGTTACTAGGTGATCAATCATGGGCGTCATTAAGAATCGCATCGGCAGGTGTGGTATCTATTATAAAAGGGCTTACGGTTTATCCCATAGTCGGACAACATCATATGGCTTTTTCTGAAAAGCCGTCTTTACTCAAGGATTTGGTAATTAGGTGCTTATCTGAAAAATTTTAATACGGAAAAAGGAAAAACATATATTTTTAAAGCAAAATAATAAATTACAATAAAATGATTTTTTAAATGGCCTTCATTCTTTCTTGCAACAATGCGAGTTATACATTGATTTTTAAGCAGTTGGATAAAAAGTGCGGGCCATTTTTTTATTAAAAGTAAGTACAATCAGTTATGTGTTTTTTTTATCGTGGTCTTCAGCTGGACGAATAATCATTCTAAGGTATTGATCTTTGGATATATATGCACTGATCCAACTAAAGAAGGTTTTTGTTTTATTTCGGAAATTAATAAGTGATAACAAGTGTACAAATAGCCACATTAGCCAGGCAGTTATCCCCTTAAAATGTAAATTTGGATTTGGCAAGTCAGCCACAGCCTTATTTCGTCCTATAATTGCCATTGATCCTTTATCATTATAATGAAAAGGTTTTTGCTCTTCTCTTTTAAGTTCAGCAATAATATTGCTTGCTAAAAGTTTTCCCTGCTGAATGGCTACCTGTGCAAGTTGTGGATGACCGTTAGGAAATGCAGGATCAGTTGCTTGATAAGAAGTGTCTCCGATGGCATAAATATTAGCAGTACCAATTACTTTATTATAGGAATCAACAAGCAATCGTTGTCCTCTTCCGTAATGTTCACTGGTAAGGCCTTTGAATACACTTGCTGTAACACCAGCTGTCCAAATAAGATTTTTTGTTTCGATAGTACTGTCATCTGCTAAGAAGACAGTATCATTGCTAAAATCTTTTACTAGCTGGTTGAGTTTTATTTGTATCCCCATTTTAGCGAGTGAATTGTAGGTATACTGCTGAGATGATTTACTCATTGGGGCCAGTAAAGTAGGTAGGCCATCTAAAATATAAATGTCAAATGGAAGTTCTTTGAGTTCGGGATAGTCTTTTGCAAAAATATTTTGTCGCAGTCCTCCGAGCATACCCGCGATTTCTACACCAGTTGGGCCACCTCCGGCAATTACTACTGTAGTAAGTTTTTTGCGCTCCAAGGGATCTTCAGTTCTTGTGGCAAGTTCAAATCGTTCAAGTAACGTATTTTTAAGATATATTGCATCAGCTATGGTCTTCATAGGCAATGCGTTTTTCGTTATATTCTCATTGCCAAAAAAATTGCTTTTTGTTCCTGTAGCAATAATTAGTTTATCATAGACAAGTTCTCCGGTTGTGAGCACCACAGTATTTATATCGGTCTTTATTTCAAGTAGTTCTCCCATATGAAAAGTGAAATTGGAATAACCTCTAAAATATTTTCTATAAGGATAACTTATATTTGAAACATCTAAAAATCCTGTAGCCACTTGGTATAACAATGGGGGGAAGAAGTTATAGTTATTTCGGTCTACTAAAGTAATGTGCAAACTTTTATTTTCTTTTAAAAGAGCTTTTGCGGTATTGATACCGGCAAAACCGCCACCGATAATGATAATGTTTTTTGTTTTCATAAAAATAGTATTATTGAAGAATTGGCATTACAGTATTTGCACTGCCTCATTTTTTTGGTTCTGATTCAATTTACAAGTACAAATTTCGGATTAAAGAATCTGTCTAAAAATGAACAGGATCAATAATTAAAATTGATCTAGATTAACTTTTGAAATATTTTTGAGGTTCTTAATAGGTTGTATTAGTATTGTTTTTTTTAGTATTAAAAGATATTTATCATTGATGTTGTAACGGTATATTAGTTCTTTACAGGTAGAAATGTTTCTTATATAATTAGTTGGTCTTAAACTTGTTTAAGTATTTTTCTTAAACAAGTTTAAGTGTCAATTTCATATTTTATCTTCAAATTTGTTTAATACTATGTTATGCTTTAGAAGAGAGATTCTGAATTGATCCTTTTTATAGTTATTATAAAATTGCCGTAATACACTTGTATAGACCATCTTTTAATAAAATGAACTTTGGAAGATAATACTGCCGCTACAGATACACTTATTAATTATTTTAATACTTTTTTTGCACTTACTGCTGAAGAGAAAGAACTTGTAGTTTCGTCCTTTCAATTACGTCGTTATCGTAAACATCAGTATGTATTACAGGAAGGGAACAATTGCCAGCATTTTAACTTTGTATTGCAGGGATGTTTGCGAATGTACCAGATCGATACTAGGGGAAATATTCACATTTTGCAGTTTGCTATAGAGCAGTGGTGGGTCAATGATTTGCATAGTTTTCATAAAAATATTGCTTCAAATCTTAATATTGATGCTCTGGAGGACACCCAGATATTACAAATTACCTATCAAAACCTTATTGACCTCTATGAAAAGGCACCTCGATTCAATCAGATTTTCAGGGTACTTACAGAGAATGCTTATATAGGTATTCAAAAACGACTATTGCTCAATATAAGCTCGACTGCAGAAGAGCGCTACATTCATTTCGCTACTACTTATCCCTATCTTCTTAACCGTATTTCACAGGTTCAAATTGCCGGTTATCTTGGTGTAACTCCTGAGTTTTTAAGTAGATTGAGAAAAAAAACAATAAAGTAAAGAGACAAAATCTTAATCTAGATCAATTTAATTTCTTGATTTGAATCATAGGCTTGTGAGAGCCCGGTTGCAGAACTTTGTCATTATAAAATTTTTAATAATCTGATTATTATTTTATCAATATAAAGTATTTATTAAGGTTACTTCAGGACAAAGAGTATTCTATAAATTTGAAGAGCTCTTGATTATACGTTTTTGAGATTAAACTTAAATGCGATGTTTTTATGTGGGTAAAGTAATTTGAATATAGAGATATTATTGATTAAAGATGCAATACTTAAATGGAAAATAAAAGATGAATGCAATTTTGATGGTACATTATAAAATAAGTACTAATGATTCGGATACCTTTGAAATATGGAAGGAAAAAATGGATTCTGTGATTCGTTCTTTTAATGGGTATTTAAGCACAACGGTTCTATACCCCATTAATAACAATGATCATCATTACATCATATTACGGTTTGATTCTCGTGAAAAAGCACAGCAATGGATGCAATCGGATTTCAGGCGTATTATGCTGGAAGATTCAGATACTACTTGGATGACAGAGAAGGAAGAAGTTGTACAGCAATGGAATAATTTCTGGTATAGCAATTTTAAAGAGGTGAAAAAATGGAAGCAGTGGACGATAACCTTCATTGCTGTGTACCCAATTACTTTAATAATGCCCATCTTGGTCCAATACCTGTCATTTTTTTGGGAAGGTATTGTTACTGCTGTGCTTATCTCAGGATGTATGAATTTTATTTTAATGCCCTACATAGTTAAAGCATTTAAAAATTGGCTATCAAATTAAATTAAGAGGGATAAACTAGAGCAAAAACTTATTTTTTATTCTGGGAAGCTTAAATTTATTGTTCAATTAGTTCTACAGATTTAACTTCTCCGTTATCATTTTTATATGTCAAATTGAGCTTAGAATTTTTATAAAAGTCTTCTAAAAAGAGAATACAATCATTCTCAGGAGTTCTGGTTGTAAGGTCTTGGTTATTGATTTTTAGGATCTGAAATCCATTTTTTAATCCAATTTTTTCAGCTTGGGTATTGGTCCAAACAATACCAATTGAATAAAAAGTTTCTTCGGTTGTATCTTTAAAACCAAAGGTTCGCTGATTTTCATAATTTTGAATTTGTTTAAAAGGAACAAAGTAAAAAACTTTATTGATAAAATCCAGTGTAATTGTTCCATATTGGGCAAGTTGCATTCCAATTGCATTTTTTGTTTTTTCTGATTGAATTGTAATTATATTATTAATTTGGGCATCGCCAAATTTTATTTGATTGATTAAAACCCTATTCTTTTTTTCAGGTTCTATCTTGCCATTTATACCAATTGATGTTACTCCAAAACCTTCATTTAGGATCTTTGCAGTACCTTTTTTAATAACCTTGTCCAATATTTTACTCGAGAGGCTTATAAATTTGTCTGCACCACTATCAAAAAGTGCTTCAAAACTTATTTCATTGCTTAAGTTTATTTTTATATAAGGCTTTCCTATTTGATTTATTGAAATTGGGGTTTGGTAAGGATTCTGCAAGGCTAGTTTTTGTAAGTTGTCAGTTAAAACAATCTCTTTCTTTTTCAGATCAATATTGACGATACAATTTCTAAACAAATTACTTCCCACTATGCCATCAATATTAAGGCAATTTAGGGGATAACTTTTTTGAGTATTAATTACAAGGGAAGGAATATCTTGAAATGTTAGCTTGCCTATTTGTAATTTTTTTACACTCACTATTTTTGAATCACTTGATTTTCCGTTTACATCATCTACAGCTGCAGAACCAAGTTTTATATAATTCATAGTGCTTTGTATTTCTTCTGAAATTACCAGTACTGAACCTGTATCGAATATGAATCGTTTATCTACACCATTTACTTTAACAGCAATAATTATTTTATTTTTTACAAACTCAAAAGGAATAGTATCACAGAAATTTTTCTGTAAAATAGTACCATTTTTAAAATCTGATTTTTGACCAAAACTAACGGTTACCATAAGTAAAGAAACAATGAGCAGAAAGATTTGTTTACAATTCATAATTGATGTTGATTTAATTCTAGAGAAGCTTCTTCAAAATTACACAAATAGTGATGCGAGTTGATAAAATTATAGGTTTGAATATTTTTTTCTACTGAACTAAAATTGATACTTCGCGTAGAACTCAATTTTCAGTGTTGTTTCATTGTGTCAAATTATTTAGATTCAAGAGAGATAATTTGTCCTATAGTTGTTGTTACATCATAGACATAAACATTTTTCAAATCTTGAGATTCATTTAAATTATTGTGTAAAATGGGAGTTGGTATTTTAGGTACGCTGAAAAACGGATTACTATTCTCAGATGTATTAGCAACTTCTTTTATAGATACATTGTAAGATTTAAGAGGGACATAACTTCGTATACGACAATTACCTCCTAAAAGTGATTTTACTTTAAGGTTTTTAAGTGTTCCATTGTTCCAAGTCATATCAATGATTTCAAAACCTCCTCTGGCACGCAATCCTTTGACCTGTCCATTTTTCCATTGCTCTGGCAAGGCGGGAAGAAGATGAATAGCACCATCGTGGCTCTGTAAAAGCATCTCTGAAATACCCGAAACAAATCCAAAATTTCCATCAATCTGAAATGGAGGGCAGGCATCCATTAGATTAGGATAGGTTCCACCAGCCTCAGAGTCTTCACCCGCAACAGGTAGTTTTGCAGGGGTAATTTGGTTTTTGATCAATTTTAGTGCATGGTCGCCATCGAGTAATCTTGCCCAAAGATTTATCTTCCAATTCATGGACCATCCCGTGGATGGATCTCCCCGATGCAATAGTGATGTTTTTGCTGCACCAAAGAGTTCTGGTGTTCTGTAGGGAGAAATTTGGTTTGAAGGGAATAATCCATACAAATGAGACACATGTCTGTGATGGTCATCGGGATTGTCCCAATCCTCGAGCCATTCCTGTAATTGGCCAAATCGACCAATTTGCATTGGAGCTAGTTTGTCTCGTGTAAGGAGCAAAGTATTTACAAATTCATTATCCTTACCAAGTATTTTAGCTGTATTAATTGTTTTAGAAAAAAGATCGAATATAAGTTGATTATCCATCGTAGCACCTGCTGTAATAACCTTCCACTGCTTTCTTACTGAATAAGGTGCATTTTCAGGAGAAACAGAGGGTGAGATTACAAGCCATTTGTGAGTGGGTTCTTCTACAAGAAAATCAAGGTAGAAGAGGCAGGCTTCTTTAAGGGTTGGATAAACCGATTTTAGGAATTTTTTATCTCCATTGTAGGCATATTTTTCCCAGAGGTGCTGAGAAAGCCACGCAGAACCCATTGGCCATATACCAGTGGGACCATCTATGGCTCCGGTTGAACGCCAAATATCAGTATTGTGATGTGCCACCCAGCCGTTGCAGTTATACATGGAGCGGGCTGTTTGTCTCCCAGTTATAGAAAGGTCTTTTATCATATCCATTAAGGGTTGATGCATTTCTGCTAAATTGGTTACCTCGGCCGGCCAGTAGTTCATTTCTGTATTAATGTTAATGGTGTATTTACTATCCCATGCAGGAAAAAGCTCGTTGTTCCAAAGACCTTGTAAAGTGCTGGGTTGCCCCCCAGGCTCAGAGGAGGATATTAATAAATACCTTCCAAACTGAAAATATAAAGCAACGAGTTGTGGATCATCAGTAGATGTAAATTCTTTTACTCTTTGATCTATGGGTTTGGTAGTTTGCTCAGTGGTACCCAAATCTAAGGCTACTCGGCCAAATAAATTGGAATAGTATGCAATATGATCACTCTTGAGTTTTTGATAATCTTTTTTGAGCGCGAGTGCCAAGAATTTTTCTGCTTTTTGAGACGCATTATTGGAAAGATCATTGTAAGACTTAAAATTAGTACCAATAGAAATATATAGTATAGCAGAATCGGCATTAGAAACTTCCAGAGTAGTACCCGATACGTCAACTTTTCCTCCTTTTGAAATTATTTTCAGACGTGTTTCAAATGCAACTTTTCCTTCTATTGTCTCGTGATTAGATGTAATACCCGACATGCCGATTTGATCATTGGCGTACGTTTTATAATTTATGGGAGAATCCCTGTTAGTGAAGGCACTAAAATTTAAAGTTCCAGGAGTAGAAGCAATGATATGCATAACAATTACCTGATCTGTAAATGAGGTAAAGGTTTCGGTAGTATAAGTATTCTCACCAATTTTATAAGATGCAAGAGCCACAGCATTATCCAAACTGAGTTGACGTTTGTAATGGGTATAATTTTCATGACCCGGAAAGTGAAGATGTAATTCACCAGCCGTTTGATAAGGCATACCATGTGCTTTTTGGGTAATCATTTTTTGGCAGGCAAGTTCTTCAGCCCGAGCAAAATCCCCTTTAAAAATAAGCTCCCTGATTTTCTCCAGAGATCCTAGCATTAGCGTATTATCATTACGATAGGGCCCACCGCCCCAAATAGTCCCCTCATTGAGCTGGATTGTTTGATTTACTGGATCGCCGTATAACATTGCTCCGAGTCTTCCATTGCCTAATGGAAGCGCTTCAAACCAATTAACTGCGGGTGTATTATAGCGAAGTATATTATCATGATACTGTGCCAGTACAGGGGAAATTGAAAAGAAAAGAGGCAAAAATAGGAGAAAGGTGGTTAGACTTACCGATTGCAATTTTGGTAAAAGCAATACATTATAGGAATGAAATTTTAGTAGCAGACTCATAATTATATATAATGGTTAGAATGACTACAAGTATACGTTTTTTTTAAATATTGCTTGAGTCGAAATTCAGTTTTAAATGACAAATAAGTAATGTTTTCAGAGTTATTCGTTTGATTAAGTGATGTTTCGGAATTTTGACAGATTAAAATCAGAAAAGGCTGTCCGGAAATTGACAACCTTTAATGACTAATAAAATAAAAATAAAATTAAACTAATTATTCTCCGGTATATCCGGATCCATAATTACTTCAACGCTGCTGGAACTATCCAAGACATGCTTACTTAATTGCTGAATAGTTTTTTGATTAATTTTTGAAATTAAATTTTTATAATCAGAGTCCTGCATATTGGGTATTTGATTCATACTGATATTATAAATGATACTTCCCCAATAGGCGTTGGTCTTGATTGATTCTTCCCTGTTTTTTATAATGGCTTTTTTGATATCTTCCAAGTCACTGGCACTGGCTGGTTTTGATTTAAGATCGTCGAGTTCTTTGTAGACAATCTGCATTAGTTTGTGTTGTTTCTCTGGATTACAGTCAAAACTAAGGCTAAGATCATAACGGGAGCTAGGAAGTGTTTGTAGGCTTCCTTTAACAGTTACACCGTAACTTCCTCCTTCTTCCTCACGAATGGTCTGCAGAAAACGTTTTGATAACAGTTCTCCGATGATATACATTCCGATGGCATTTTCTTCACTATACTGTATTTTTCCCGTTAAATGTAAATAGGCAGTACTTTTAGGTGTTTGCATTTTGCGTTTAAAATGAACCACTGTTTTACCCTTTTTAGGCTCGAGATTATGATCTGTAAAGGATGAGGTGACCGTAAGATCAGACGGGATATTTCCAATGTATTTTTGTATTAATCCAAGAGCAGACTCCGGGATGTTTCCAACAAAAACAAAAGTGAAATTGGCAGCATTTCTAATGCGGTCTCTGTAGATTTTTTCTGCTTTTTGTAAATTGATATTCTCAAGGAATTTTTTATTAAAAATGAAGGTACGCGGGTTGTGATTTGAATTAGCCAAAGCTACAGTATCGTTAAATGCATTATCGTTATCCTCTTTGAGATTTTCCAAACGATTTTTATATTGTGTTTTTAAGATATCATAGATATTAACATCAAAACGGGGCGCTTGAAAAGAAAGATAAAGCAATTGTAGCATGGTCTCGAAATCTTGTCCATTTGAACTTCCCTGGAATCCTTGGGTGTTCTCTGTAATATAGGGACTTACTTTTGCTACTTTGCCAGTTAGTTTTTCCTTTAAAGCGGTTGTATCAAAATTACTAAGTCCGGAAGATCTTGCAAGGGTAGTTGCAATTTCAGCAGAGGCTAAATCTTCCTGTTTTACTAAAGATTTACCTCCTTTGCCAAAAGCGGTAAAAAGGACCTGATCTGGAGAATAATTTGTTGGAAGAATGATTATTTTAGCTCCATTCTCCAGTATATATCCTTTTGCATCGGCTAGCTCAGGGACGTTGAAATTTTCTTTAATTCTAACTGGCTTTAGCTCTTTTTGTATTAAAGGATCATTATTGACCTCTTTTTTATAAGGGGCTAAAGGCATCGTTTCTACCTTTTTCATCACATCGATAACGGCTTGTTTTGTAGGGAACTCATTTTTGTCTTTGTCAGAACCCGTAACTAAAACTACCTGATTAGTGTTTTGTTGTATTGTTTTTAGGTAGTTGTTTAATTCTTCTAATGATAAATTTTTTATAATTCCCACTACAAGATTATAATCATCCTCAGGACTAAGAAAAGGTTTTGCCTTTAAAAAGTACCCCGTTAGTTTATCGGCCCAGCTATCGCTGTCTACCTTGTCTTTATTTTTAAGAAAGTCATCATAAGAACTTATAAAATCTTTTTTAATACGGTCTAATTCTGCCGGAACTGCGCCGTATCTTTTCAAACGTTCCGCTTCGGTATAGACCTCTTCAAAAGACTCTAACAGCTGGTCTTTTTGAGCTGTAGCCGAGAGGTTGAAAGAGGTGTTTAATCTTGAAATCGGTTCAAAATAAGCTTTTAGATTCAGGCTTGATTTTTGATTTTTCAGCAATAGCTCTTTTAAGCGGCTGTTAAGTATACTGGTATAAAAAGAGTTCATTACATTTTTTCGGGTAAGGATTGAATCTTTAACCATTGGCTCATCGAGCACATATTGTAATGTGATCTGTGTATTTACTGCTTCTTTATCGCTTGCGGTTCCAAAATACAATTCATTATGTTTAGGGATATCGTAGTACTTGCGCGGCGTTGCTTTTTTTGCCAAAGGTATATTCGAGAATATGGTTTTAATCCTTTCCTCCATAGCTTTAACGTCAATATCTCCCACTATAATTACGGCTTGTAAATCAGGTCTGTACCATTTTTTATAGTAGTTTCTAAGTTCTGGATATTTGAAATTATTAATGATATTCAAATCACCAATAACATCTCGTTTACTGTATTTTGATCCTTTGTATAAGATTTGGTCCGTTTGGTTTTTTAAACGAAAACCGCTGGTTCTTCTTGTTCTCCATTCTTCTGTGATGACACCTCTTTCAGCATCAATTTCTTCGTTGCTAAGCGAAAGAGAGCCAGACCAATCGTGCAATACCCAAAGCGTAGAATCAATGAGTTTTTCATTGTTTACCGGAACACCACTGATATTATAAACGGTTTCATCCTGGGCGGTATAGGCGTTGATGTCTTTTCCAAAACTCACTCCGTTTTTTTCCAGCATTTTAATGATTCCTTTACCTTTAAAATGTTCTGTTCCGTTAAAGGCCATATGTTCGAGAAAATGAGCAAGTCCATTTTGGTTGTCTTCTTCTAATATGGCACCCACATTTTGAACAAAATAAAAACTCGCCCTGTCCTTTGGTTCCTCGTTATGGAGAATGTAATACGTTAATCCGTTTTTAAGTTTGCCTGTAGTAACATTTTTATCTAAGGCAATGGTGGTTTTGAACTGAGAAAACATAACGTGACAAGATAAGATCATCATCGCGTTTATGATTTGCTTTTTATGTGAATTATACATGTTTCTTGTATTTGTTATCTTCTGTTTCTTCTAATGAGTATAAAAGCTCCACTTAGGATGATCAGTAAAGGGAAAATGCCAATGAATATAATTTTACTGAAAAAAATCTGGTTTGCATTTACTGTTATAAGGTTGTCAACACTTTTGGGACGTGTTGTATCAATTGGAAACTCGTAATTACTGAACCATCTAAAAATGTCGGTAACAAATTGAAAGGTACCCGAACCGCCACGGCTGAGTTCAGCATTCCCCATTAAATCAGCGTCCCCTGAAAGAATTATTTTCTGCGTTTTTCCTTTAATATTTCTAGTGAGCGCAGTCACGAGTGGGACCCCAGTTAAAGAGGATTCTTTTTTGAGTTCTTCAGGTATGGTATTAATACCCAAAGGCGCTTCCCAGGCGGGTAAATTATTGGTTTGTAATAATGTTGTTACTTTAAAATTGGTTATCGAATCGATTTTAATTCCACTGGCACCTAAAAGCGGAATCGGATTATCATTTTTATTTAATTTTATGATGCTTGTATCGATGGCTTTTGCCATTTGGGTTACCAAATAATCAGGGGCATTTTCTGCACTTTGCTGTACTATGGATTGTTTGGTAAAACTAACGCCTAATTTTTGTGTGATCTTTGCCAAAGCGCTGTTGGTTTCAGGTTCTGCCAGAATCATTACGTTTTTTCCCTGATCAATATAGTTGTTGATACGATTAATTGCCCCTTGACTTAATTCCGTTTTAGGGTCAGCGATAATTAAAACAGAGGTCTCCTCAGGAATATTCTGTGCATTGATATCTATTGAGGAAACATCAAATCCCTGATTGATTAAAGAATATCGGAACGATATTTCATTAAAGCCTGTCTTATAGTTTTTATCTCCCTTTTTATCTATACTGCGCTCCATATTTCCTGTGGCAAACACAATTTGTACAGGAGACACAACAAGGCGTTTTAATGAGGCAGAAATTTCTTTTTCCATTGGTATTTTAAACATATCGTCAAAAATCCTCAGGAATGTTTTCTTACCATTGTACTCAACGATTCTCACGACTCTGTTTTGTTCCGGTTTTAAATTGATTATTTTGCTGATTTCTGCCGGTGTATATAATTTTTTTAGCTTTAGGTCTTGTGTTTCCACCATTTTCTGAGCAAGCTGTTTGTCATTTAATCCCGGATTTTGATTGTATAGTTCGACATTATTGGAACTATCATAATAATACACATAATCCATTTTAATTTGAGGCAGAAAACGCGAGTACTTTTCAAAACTTGAAATATCCTGGTTCTGCGAGACTGGAAGCCCTAAAAAATAGTTTACATCCAAGAGGTTAACATAGGTAGTTATGGTTATTGGCCCCTCTATTTTTTTTACGACTTCAAGGCTGTTTTGTGTGAGTGTTCTGCTTTTTGTATGGGTCATATCACAATAAAAAGTCAGCGGGGCCCTTGAGGTTATATAGCCCAGTGCCAAAACCAAACTTACCAGGGCCGTATATTTTAAAACACGTTTAGAAGTGGTCTGTGCATCTCTTCCGGTTTGCAGTTTATAAATGCTCAGTCCAATGAAAAGACTGCTTACCAAAATAAAATAAAATACATCTTTACTTATGATAAGTCCTTCGATCATTTCGTTAGCACGACCGGCAATAGAAAGGAAATAAGTAATATCTTTTACATAATCGACACCCTGCCATAAGGTTCCAATGAAATTTAAACCCGCCAAAACAACCAAAGTACTGATTGCCGCTACGACTTGATAGGAGGTAAGACAAGACATGAAAAGCCCTATTGCGGCATAGGTACAAATTAATAAATACAATCCAATAAGGCCCGAGAGAACAAATTTTATGTCTAAGTTGTCAATAGAGAAGTAGGCATAAAGTGCCAGAATGCCCAGAATACCCATAAATAAAAGACAATAACTGGCAATGGCTAAAAACTTTCCCAGTACAATATCTTTAATTTTTATAGGAGAAGAGAGTAAGAGTTTGATTGAACCACTGTTTATTTCTCGGCTTATCAGTCCCATTGTCAAAAGTGGGACATAGAGGTATAAATAATTTTGCATCTCAGTGTAGAGCCCGCTAAAACCTGAAAAAACAGTCTGTGATAAATTCTCTAAGGTCATCCCCAGTTTTTGGGCTTTTTCGAAACGTTCGATCGAATCGAAGAATTTCCAGCTCGACTGGATGGAAAAAATAACTAAAACTACCCATGCAACAGGGGAGTAAAACATGGTGCTCAGTTCTGTTTTAGCTAATCTATATATTGTTTTCATTTATTTTTTTTTAGAGTAGAGTTTTTAGAAGGTGCTTTTTTAGATAATTGTGCAAAAATTTCATCCAGAGATACTTTTTCGAATTGAATTTCACGCAACTTCCAGTTGTTATAAACACTAAGGGCTACTATTTTTTCAGCAATTTCCTGTGTACCGGTAAAGGTGATCTGTATTTTATTTGAAGTAAGAAATACAGCATCTGTAACTTCAGGGATATCTCTTATTGTTCTGATCTGAGGAGGGGCTTCAAATCTTACCGTTAGTGTATTTGCCTGAATATAATTATTAAAAGCCTCAAGGGTATCGGCAAAAACCATATGTCCATTTTCAATCATTCTGATATCCTGGCACGTAGCCTGAACCTCAGAGAGAATATGCGAGGAGAATATTACGGCTTTATCTTTAGAGATTTTTTTAATTAAGTTTCGAACTTCTAATATCTGATTGGGATCCAATCCGTTGGTTGGCTCATCGAGTACCACTAGTTTTGGCTCATGAATAATTGCCTGGGCAATACCTACACGTTGCCTGTAACCTCCTGAGAGGTTTCTAATGAGACGGTTGCTAAAATGTGCAATTCCACATTGCTCTTTTGCTTTTTCAACGGCATATTTTAAATCTTCTTTTTTTACAAGACGTAATTGGGCACAGTGAATTAAATATTCATTTACAGTTAAATCCAGATGTAAAGGCGGTGTTTGCGGTAAAAAACCAATAAGTTTTTTAGCCTCTACCGGATTTTCCTTTAAATTAATTCCATCGATAAAAATATTGCCTTTGGTTTGGTTTAAAACCCCGCACAGAATATTCATCGTTGTAGATTTTCCTGCTCCGTTTGATCCTAATAATCCTAATATTCTATTTTCTTTGATTTCAAAACTTATATTTTGTATTGCCCAATCCTTGCTGTATTGATGTGACAAATCCTCAACTCTTACAATTGTTGTTTCCATAGTGAATTTTAAAACCTCAAGAATGTTTTTTCACTGAAAAAACATTCTTGGGTTATTTTTTATTTAGTATCCTGTATTTTGGCGCAAAAAGGGATTAGAACGTATAGCAGCATCGGGTATAGGGTACAGACTGTCTGTGGCGCTCCATACTTTACCCGGTACTGTTGCAAGTACCTGATCTATTGTACCGCTTCTTTTAAGATCCAGCCATCTATGGCCAAACTCGGCAAAAAGCTCACGTTGTCTCTCAGTGGCAATTAAGACTAATAATTGATCTGGGCTTGCCTGGGTAGTTGAAGGTAATAAAGCCCTGTTGCGGATTACATTGATATCTTGTTGGGCTCCGGTAATATCATTTAATTTCACCCTGGCCTCTGCTCTTATCAGGTAAAGCTCTGCTAAGCGCAGGACTGTTGAGCGTTCTACTGGGGCTGAATCATAAGCATTTTTGTATTTTCTAGGAGCTAAATAAGTATTTCCATCTTCGGCTTCTATACTCATAGTCCAGTTGTCTTTTCTGGCATCACCTTCTTCAAAGAGCGTATTTCCGTTTCTTAGTAAATAGGTTCCTGCATCTGTAAATACAACACTTCCTTCGTATGAATAATCTACATTAAAATAAGGTATTTGCCATATAGCCTCATCATTATCGGCAACAAAGGGACTGTTAGTGTCTGTTAGCCCGGTAATCATTTTATAAGTTCCACTCTGGCTGATAACGGCTGAGGCACTAGTTGCGGCATCACTCCATTTACCAAGATAAAGATTTACTCTGGCCAGTAAAGTTTCTGCAGCCCATTTGGTAGCTCTGATTCTTTGTGATTTATAATTGTCATAATCATCAGGAAGGTCAGCGGAGGCCTCTTTCAGATCCGTTACAATCTGATTGTAAACCTCAGTTTGAATTGTGCGTGGAGCCAGTGCACTTTGATCTACATTTGTAGTTAAAATCAAAGGAACATCTCCCCATAAATTAGTCAGATAAAAATAGCAGTAGGCTCTTAGGAATTTACCCTCAGCAATCCACTGTTTGCTTTTAACGGCGCTGAGTGTTTTACTCTGGCTAACTCCCTCAATAACACTATTGGCATTGTAGATGGTTTTGTAAAAACTGCCCCACATCGTATTGATGTTTCCGTCTTCTGAAGGGATTTCATTTGAGGTGTAGACTTCAGAGAGAAGTGAACTAGGGAGTAGCTCATCTGAGGTTTGCCCCAGAACAGTATGTAAAGAGGCGTAATAGGTGTCGGTTACCATACTTTGATAAATTCCGTTTACAGCAGCTTCAGCAGTAGGATCAGAAGCATATACAGTTGAGGAAGATAATTCATTACTAGGAAGGTCAACCTCAAGCATAGAATCGCAGCTTGTAAGCCCTGCCAAAAGTAAAAACGACAAGATAAATTTATATGTTATATAATTATTTTTCATGTTCTTTTAGATTTAAAATGTAAACTGAGTTCCAAGGGTTATTGTGCGCATTGGAGGTAAAACGATACCTTGAGTTTCCGGGTCAAAACCTTTATATTTTGTAAAAGTCACTAAGTTTTGTCCTTGCAGGGAAAGTCGAACGTTTTGGATGAAATTACGAGTAGTTTGATCCAGGGGAATGGTATAAGAGGCACTTACATTTTTTAATTTGATGTAAGAAGCATCAACTATAGTAGCGTTTGATCCGGCGTAGTTTGCAAAACTAGGAAGGTAGTTTGACTGCAGGGTATGACCTTGGGCCAGGTATTCATTATATTCATCCACCTGATAATTGGCAATACCATATGGATATCCTGGCTGTAGAGCAGTAAATGACATTAGGTTTCTGCCGTTTTGTTTTACAAATTGGAATAAAAAGTCCAAAGAGAATGCTTTATAACTGATTGAGTTTTGCAATCCTCCATAGTATTTAGGATAAGAAGCTCCAAAATATTGGCGGTCCCCATTTCCTGTCTGAGCAAAACCCGAAGAGATTCTTCCATCACCATTAGCATCTGTAAATTGCGAAACGCCATTGGCATTAACCCCGGTGTAATTGTACAAATAGATACTGCTTAGTGGATTTCCGACAACATAAGTAGTGTAATAACTTGAGTTTTCAATGTTATTAAATGATAACAGTTTATTGGAATTGGTTGAAATATTAAAAGAAGTACTCCAGTTTAGGTTTTTAGTGTGAACATTGGTTGTATTTAGGGTAAACTCCCATCCTTTGTTTTCAACTTCCGCTGCTAAATTTGCCTGATAAGAAGTAAATCCTGCCTGTGGGCTAAGGGTTGCGTTGACCAACTGATTTCCTGATAAATTTCTATAGTAGGCAGCGCTAAAGGAAATACGGTCGTTTAAAAAACCAAAATCTAATGCGGCTTCGAATTTCTTGGTTACTTCCCATTGATAGTTTGGGTTAGCAATTCTGGTTGCCTGCATCGATGCATTTCCAACCCCGTAGGTACTTGTTGAATAGGTATTAGCGTAACCGTAATCTCCTATGGCATCACTTCCCACTTCTCCGTAGCTTGAGCGAAGCTTCCCAAAACTAAGCCAAGAGTTTCCTTTTAAAAAGTCTTCTTCTGTAAAGACCCAAGCAGCACCTACTGAACCAAAATTCCCATAGCGGTTGTTGGCTCCAAAGCGTGATGAACCATCTCTTCTGAAATTGACATTAAGAATGTACTTGTTTAAAATATTATAATTTACCCTACTAAAAATAGAGGCATATTTATATTCAGAAGAACCATTATAAGCAGTAACATTAGTTGCTGTACCCATAATACCAATGAGGTTGTCTGAGCTATATCCCGAGGAACTTACATAAGAAGGCATTTCGGATTTTCTATTCTGCCAAGAACCACCAACTAAAGCGGTAAGATTACCTTTCCATAAGGCAGTGGTATAGTTTAATTGAGGATCGATGGTGAAGTTATTGGTATTGTTGGTGGAAACCGTATAGCTTCTGGAGAAGTCAAGATCAATACCAAAGTTTTCATAATAGACATGATTCATTCCTGAGGCTGGCAAAATTTGTTTGGATATCATTTGCGCTCTTCCGTATCCAAGATCGGTTTTAAAAGAGAAGCCTTTGGCTATTTGATATTGAATACTAAAACTGGTAATTAAATTATTGCCTTTGTCTTCTACACTTCTGCTCAAAGCACCTATAGGGTTGATGTCTGTAAAATAGGTAGGGGACCAGTATAATGTTCCGTCTTCATTGTAAATGGGACGATTAGGAGCAGTGCTTACGGCATAATTGGTCATATCAAAGAACGGCAGCTTGTTTTGATCGGTTGAAAATATCACTGAGGCTCCTAGTTTTAGTTTTTTATTTAAGGTACTGTGGTTGATATTAAAGTTGGTAGAGAATTTATTATAACCAAAATCTCCGGGTAAAACGGTTGTTTCTTTGTGATAAGCAGCGCTTAAAAGAAAATTAGTAGTTTCACTTCCGCCTTTTAAACTCGCAGAGAAATCATTAAAGTTAGCAGCCCCACCAATTAATTTTTCCTGCCAGTTGGTTTGAGCCGTTTGATCCCACTGAGTAAGAGCGATTCCATTGCTGAAATTACTAGGGCTGGCTTTACTATTAGTTAAGGCTGTACTTAACATATTGAGATAGGTTGGGGTGTCAAGTGTTTTTATCTGATGAGCTACTTCTGATATTCCTGAATTGGTATTGATGGTAAAAACTGTTTTTCCTGATTCTCCCTTTTTGGTGGTAATAAGCACTACACCATTGGCACCTCTTGACCCATAGATTGCAGTAGCATCGGCATCTTTTAAGATTTCAATACTCTCGATATCATTGGGATTTAAAATATTAAGAGGACTTGTAGATTTTTGAGCTCCTCTTATGATTTGATCCGATTGAACCTGCTCCTTTATATCATCCCCTATATATGGGACACCGTCTACAACATAAAGAGGTAAATTATCTCCCGCAATAGAATTTCTTCCACGAATACTAATATTGATATTGCTTCCTGCATAACCTGAGGTCTGGGAAACAAATACTCCGGGAGTTCTTCCCTGAAGACTTTGCAGGATGTTGGTTATAGGCTGTTTTTCAATATCGCTTGAAGTGATTTTAGTTACAGATCCGGTAGAGGTTCTTTTGGTTGTTGTACCGTAACCGATGATCACAACCTCATCTAATTTAGCTAAATCAGACTGCAATTTGATGGTGATGCTTGTTTGATTCTCAATTGTGACTTCCTGGGTTTTGTATCCCAGATACGACACTTTTAGAACGTGTTTTCCAGAAGGCAGGTCCAGGTAAAAGTGTCCATCGAAATCAGAAACGCCCTGTTTATTACTTCCAACAAGCAAAATAGACACACCAGGTAATGGATTTCCATTTTCATCTAAAATTTGTCCGGTGAGTGTGCGCTCATTCTCTGATAAATTTTCTGCTTTTGATAAACCAGAGGATGTGCTGGCTTCTTGTTTTTTGTAGATCACAACATTCTTATCCACCTGTCTGTATGCCAGATTACTTCCCTGTAATACAGTGGTCAAGATTTCACTTACACTCCTAAAGCCTTTGGGTGTATTTATTTTCGGAAAATCTTTTATAAGCTGCGGCTGGTAAGCAAAGAGTAATCCGGTTTTTTTCTCAATGCTTTTAAAGAGCGTTTTTATATCCTGATTGTGAAGTTCCACATCAACGGATATTGTTTCAAGACTCTGGCCACTCATTTCATTGGCGAAAACCATATGGGTGCCGCAGGTCAGTAAGAAAAGGTGGAATAAACTGATTCGCATGATCTTTAGAGTTTTTTTTGAAAGACGGAATAAAGAAGTTTTCTTTTCCCTTTCAAACGTGGTTGTTTTACAGCGTAATTTCATAAATTTGCATGTTTTTTAATGGTTACTAGGATTAATTATTAAGATTCACTGCCATCTGGTGTCGGAGCCAGGTGGCAATTTTTTTGGTATTCGTTTTTTTACTGACAACCTTTTCCTTCCAGGACAATAGAGCCATTTGAGTTATAATGGTAATTTGCCTCGATAACACTGCATACTACCTTAAGAATATGCTCAAGATCTTCATCGTTTAGGAAACTGGCTGTTATTCTACAATTTTTAATATCTTGATTTGAAAGTGTAATAGAGACTTTGTATTTTTGGGATATAAGAGAAGTGGCTTCTTCCATGTTGATATTGTCAAGAATCAGGTAGTTACTTTTCCATGCTGTTGCAATTTCAACCTTAACCTTCTTTTGTTCAAAGTCCAGCGTGTTCTTATTTACCGTAATTTGCTCGTTAGGGGTAATCACACCGTATATTTTCTGGGTATCTCCAACTTGTACTTTTCCACGTTCTACGGTAACTTTGATCTTATCGGATTCTCCATAGGCATTTATATTAAAAGCTGTACCCAAAACTTTGGTACTTACTTTTCCAGTGTGTACAATAAATGGCTTTTTCTCATTTCGTTTAATATCAAAATAAGCTTCTCCTAAGAGGGTAACTTCTCTGATTGTATCATTAAAAGCTTTTTGATCGTACTCAATACTACTGTTATCATTAAGAATGATAGTACTTCCATCGGGCAGATGTATAACTTGTTTTCCGTTAAATGCAAGTATGTCTTTTTTAGCAATTGTATTTTCCTTAATGGTTATACTTGGAAGGGAGGACTGCTCTTTATAAAAAAAGACACTGCCAAGGGCTATCAGCACTGTAATAGTTGCAGCGGCATAGATAAAATACAAAGATGATTTTCTTTTTTTCCTTTTTTGCTGTATGGAAATTATTGGAGGTATAGCTGTAGGTTGAGATAAAATTTGCTTTAGGATGTGCTCATCTTTTTGCTGGTCAATGCTATCGGTGGCTACATTTTCTTGTAATAAGGCATAAATTTTTTCTTTTATAAAATCATCATGCTCGTCGGATTTTATCTCCTGCATGAGTCGATTTAGTTCTGCTTGGGAAAGGGTATTTTGCAGATAACCTTCAACTAATTTTTCGAATATTTCTTTTTTCATCTCCTTATAATTACTTTTTTAAAACTTAGTTTGAGCGATTTAATTGAAAAAAAACGAGCAATATTTACTGTATCGTTTTAAATATTAATGTTTCAATTAAGGGCGCTTTATTAGGTAGACTATAAAAAAGTAAAAACGGAGTAGTTAGAAGTTAAAAAAAAGTAAATAAATTTTAAAATAAAAGATAGTGTACTGGTAGTTAAGGTTTTGAAAAGTTAATTTTGTGTAAAAAAATACCCTAAAAGGATAAAGCTAATGTGGTTGGTAAGCTTAATTCGGATAAATTTTAAGGCTAGTGCTAGATGTTTTTTAGCGGTCGTTGCCGAGATGTTAAGAAGTTCTCCTATTTGCTGGTAATTTAGGTCTTCCTCTTTGGCCATTCGATATACTTTTTGCTGTTGGGGAGGAAGTTGTTTAATTATTTCATTTAAAAGCGACGTAAATTCTTCTTCCTCTAAAGGGGCATCTGTATGGTCAAATGAAATATCAGTATAATTAAATTTACTTTTTAAAGTAGTTTCTTTGGCAATTTGTTTTAGCATACTAAAAATATGATTGCGGGCTACAACAAAAATGTAACTTTCAAAATGAGCAATATCGGTTAACGTTTCTTTTTTTAACCAAATTTTTAGAAATACATCTTGCACTACCTCTTCGGATAAGGTTCTTGATTTGGTTATTTTTAAGGCGCAGGAATAAACTACATTTTTATAGCGATTGTATAAGTCTGTAAAGGCCCGCTCGCTTCCTTTAGATAACTCATCTAGAAGTTGGTTTTGGTTAGAACTGGAATCTACAGACATTGGTTATTTAATTTTGTAAAAGGCTAATTAGGATATCATTTTTTGATTTCAGGTCTCTATAGTTATTTTTTGGTTCTATTTTTTTATTGATAATTCTTTTTGGTCACCTGCCAGGTAAATGGCCAAGACTACCAGATTCGTTTTTTCATTATTAGTACCTTTATGATAGATGTTATAAGACTCAGCAAAGCAGGTATTTTCCTTGTATTGTGTCACTTTGTGGTCCTCTGTTTCAACTGTCAGTGTACCTTCTAGGATATAGGAGAATACGGGAATCTCGTGCTTGTGCCAACCTGTGGTCTCTCCGGGAGGAAAGGTAATTTTCATCACACTTACCTTGGCATCTTTGACATTAGGATATTGAATTTTCTGGCCCATGCTGTTCAGGTCTGACTGTAATAGTTTTTCGATGATTAGTTTGTCGCTATATTGGGCTTTGGCACCAAAACTCAGCATTAAAAAAAGCGCTGGAAATAACTTGTGTGTCATGTTTGTAAGTTTTTAATTATGAATAGGTTATCAAAGGTCTTTTTTTACTTTGAAGGTTTTAAAGGTCTTTAATATTTTCAAAGATGAGAAAATCTCTGCCTTTGAAGTATTGAACTAATTTAAGATTTACTCTTAATCTATGTTAAGGTTGTTTATTGAACACCACTTAAGATTTTGTGAGATTTACTGAGCCAAAAATATAGGCTATGTTCTAAAAAAATACCCACTCTGTAGTAAAGCGGGTATCTTTTAGGATGTACTGGAAAGTAGGAAATTTTCAGTGGTCTAAATTTGTTTTCAGCCACAGGTTTACATCATCAAACATCTGCTTGTTTATTGTATGACCTTCATCGTAGGGATGAAAATCGGGTTTTATACCCTTTGACTCAAGATATGCCAGAGCATCAGTTGCAAATGGAAAATGAAGTACTGCATCTTGTTTGCCGTGTGAAATGAAAACCTTAAGTTTTTCAAGACGTTTTGGATCTGCAACAAGAGGCTTAACCTCGGGAAGTAGTCTGCCACTCATTACGGCAATCCCTTTAATTTTTTCAGGTTCGGTAAGTGCTACGCTGTAACTCATTATGCCTCCCTGACTAAAGCCCATCAAATAAACCTGTTTATCGTCAAAATCGTGTTCATTTTTAAGACTTTCAATAAAATTCAAAATACTTACTCTTGCCGCCTCGGCCTGTTGTTCATTGATTTGTGGATGTCCACTTGTAAAGTTTACCTGAAACCAGGCAAAACTCTCAGAGCCAAGGGTAAGGGGGCCACGTGCTGATACTACTAAAAAATTATCCGGGAGATCATTGGCAAAAGAAAAAAGGTTTTGCTCATTTCCTCCCACACCATGTAGTAGTAAAAGTAAAGGAGGGTGTGCTGTTTTGATCTTGGGCTGTCTTACCAGATAATGTAATGTTGTTTTTTCTTTGCTGGAATTCATAATTGTAAAGCTAAAGATTGAAATTAAAATAAGGATACCAATGGATATCCATAAAGATGTATTGCGGATCATGCCTTGTCTATTTTTACAGAGAGCATATTGAGTGATCCCGCGACTATGGCATCATTAAAAACAGTTGCTTTTTCATCTTTTTCACGAAGTGCTAAGGTGTAGAGCAGTGGAATATAATGTTCCGGAGTAGGTACGGCAAGCTGGAATTCACGACCTTGTTTATCAAAATCGATAAGAGATTGATGGTCCCCTTCGATAATCATTTTTTTCATTTTTTCATTGGCAATATGTGCCCATTCGAATGCATATCCCGGGGTCATCATTTTATCCCATGCTGCGAGTTGCAGATTGTGCACAGAGTTACCGCTTCCTACAATAAGAACGCCTTTGTGTCTTAATGCGGCAAGTTCTTTTGCAAGTTCATAATGATAAGAAGCAGGCTGGGTATAATCAATACTCATTTCGACCACTGGAATATCAGCGTTGGGATACAGGAATTTTATCACCGACCAACAGCCGTGATCAAGCCCCCATTCATTACTTAGTCCAACAGAAGTAGAAGTTATGAGCTGCTGCGTTTCCAGGGCAAGTTCAGGACTTCCAGGTGCTGGATATTGAACATCAAAGAGCTTTTGTGGGAAGCCACCAAAATCATGGATAGTTTGGGGCTTTTGCATTGCTGTGACAAAAGTTCCTTTGGTTTCCCAGTGTGCCGATATACAAAGAATAGCCCTTGGTTTTGGTAATGTTTTTGCGATTTGCTCAAACCCTTGGGTAAAACTATTATCGGCAAGAGCATTCATGGGATTCCCATGCCCGAGAAAAAGAACCGGCATTCGCTCTGTTGCACCAAAAGCATCGGTTGCTGTTTTAAGGGAGCTGAGCTGCATTGCTGCAGCTCCCAATGGTAAAATGGCCATGGTTTTAAGAAAATTTTTTCTGTCCATTTTTCACCTTATTTATTTGCCTAATATCTGATCCATATAGGATTTATTATCCCAGAAAAGATATTCTTCCTGCATTACACCATTTTCCCAAACTCCAATGGTTGCCATCGGAAGCTTGAATTTTTTACCTGTAGGCTGTATAAAAGTACCATCTCCTGCGGGCATAGGGGCTGTGAAAGTACCTTCCATGTAACCCATTACAGCGGTAAGATTGCCTGAACCGATTTTATATGGGTGTTCTTTAATACGGGTGTCAGGAGCATAGACAAACATAGCATCAAGAGTTTTGATATGCTGTTCCAAACCTACCTCAGTATGACCGTCAGGAAAATGTACTTTAATGTTCTTTGCATGACTCTCGTGCAAACGTTTCCAATCACGGTTACTAAAGACCGTATAATCTAAAGTGTCAAAAGTTTCAAGGTGTTTGGCTACTTGAGCATTGGCAGCTGTAAGTTCCTTAATTTGTTTTACCAAATCAGCCTTATCTTCTTTTTTTTGTGCAAAAACACTAGTGCTTAGAGCTGTAAATACTAGTACTGCACCTACTAATTGTTTTGAAATTGAATTTTTCATAATGTATCATTTTTTTATTAATGCAAAATTGCAATTATTGGAAAGAGTAACGGTAACGCTTTTGGGAAGAATGGTTGTGTTTTTAGGAAAGAAGTTTCTGCATTTCTTCTCTAAACTCAGTGGGAGTGAGTCCCGCTTTACGTTTGAAGGCATGTGTGAAATAAGTTTTTTCATTAAATCCTAATTCATAACCTATTTCAGCTACATTTTTATCGGTGGAGATCAGTAGGTTTTTGGCCTGGGTAAGCTTTCGTATTTCGATAATTTCAGAAACGCTTTGCTGGAGGATATTCTGGCAGATAAGATTTAGATTTCTGGTGGTCATAAAAAGGCGGTCAGCATAAAAATTGACATCTTTTGCTTCTGTATAATGTTCTTCTAAAAGTCTTAGGAAATTTTTAAAAGTTGTACCTTGTATCTTCTTAGACTCATCATCATTCAAATTGAGCTTTCGCCTTTCTGATTCCACGATGGTAAAAAGGGCACTTAATAATTGCCTGATTACGGCAAAGTCAGGAGCATCTTGTTGGTATTCATCAAAGATTATTTTACAGATGGTGTCTAATTTGTTAAAACAGATATTGCTTTGCATTGAAATATTGGCCTTTTCGTGGAATGATGCATAAAGACTGAAGGTAGTCTCTGCAATAAATTCACTTTTGAATCTCAGTACCCACATATCGCACTGGTTGTCCTTTACAAGGGGCCTTACTCGATGAATTTTTCCCTGTGTTACAAAACTAATAAAAGGGGCATCCATCAAACGGGATTTAAAATCGATAAAATGTTCAAGCTGGCCTTTTCCACCTATGATTAATTCTTCAAAATTATGGGCATGGGGCTCATTTACAGAATGCATGATTTTCTGGGATTCTGCAGCAGTAATACGAAACATATTAAATATTTCAGTCATAGTATGCTTTTTAAGAGTAGGTTAAAGGTAATTTTTTTTTAGATAGATCGCATAAAAGCAGCACTGTAAAGCGTGGTGAGCAAAGTGTACTATTGGGATTAAGAATTATGTTATAAAATTATAAAATTATAAGATTGCGAATGCTTAATATAGATTAAGAAGTAGTATTGAACTAGATTAAGAGTATTTCTTAAACTCGTTTATAAGTGGCATGAGCAGTTTTGTTGCAATTTTGTATCACAGAATAATCATTATAAAGACAATGATCAGCTGTAAAATTAAAGTCAAACATTTAAATAAGAAAAACATGCCACACGTAGTTGTAAAATTGTATCCCGGAACTTCTGAGGAACAAAAAGAAAAAATAGCACAAGAAATAACTCAGGTAATCATGAAAGGTGCCAACAAACCCGAGGCAGCTGTTTCTGTTGCTATCCTTGAGGTAGCCGAAGATATATGGATGCAGGAGGTATACGATAAAGAAATAAAGCCTAATATGGAAAAGCTTTATAAAAAGCCAGGGTATTAAATACCTGTTTGTACAAAGGTTTAATTAAACGAGCCATAAAGATATGAATTATCAAAAAGAAAAAGAAGCTGTAAGTGCAGTATTGGGTGATTTTGCCCAAGCATTAAATACAGGCCAGTCGATAGCTATCCCGGAGTTTTTTGCTCAGGATGGTGTATTTATACCCGAGGGTATGAAAACGATTCTTGGACGAGATCAATTAGGGAAAACTGATAAAGGTTATCTCAGACGATCTGATTTTAAAATTAGCTATACTCTTAAGGACATTACAATAGACGGTCAATATGCTTTTGTAGAAGCCCTGGCTACTACAACGGAAAAACGGGTTTCGGATTTAAAGCTTGAAAAGAAAACCAGCACGGATTTTTTTGTTCTTAAATTCACAGAAGAACATTGGAAAATTTACCGTTATGTTTTTAATAATGTTCGTTATGCGTAGCTAATTAAAATAAAGGGCGAATGAAGGCAGTTGTATTACAAAAGGCAGGAGGGGCTGAAAACTTTTCCCTTGAAGAGCGAGCGATTCCTATCCCAGGAAAGGGACAGGTCCTGATAAGAGTCAGGGCCTTTGGGCTGAATCGTTCCGAACTAATGACCCGAAAAGGGTTGTCACCGGATGTTGTTTTACCCAGAGTACTAGGTATTGAATGTGTTGGAGAAGTAGAAGAAGATCCAGAGGGCAACTTTGTAAGAGGGCAAAAAATTGCCGCTTTTATGGGAGGAATGGGGCGTGATTATGACGGCAGTTATGCCCAGTATACGGTTGTTCCTGCGGCTATTCTAATTGCTTTTGATAGTACACTTTCCTGGGGCACACTTGGAGCTCTGCCTGAAATGTTTCAAACAGCATATGGATCACTTCATCGGGCTCTTCATATCAATGTAGGGGAAACACTGCTGATCAGAGGCGGTACATCCTCTGTAGGTCTGTTGGCGATACAATTGGCCAGAGAAGCCGGGCTTTTTGTGATTGCAACCACCCGAAGTGAAAGTAAAAAGGCTTTACTACTGGCAAATGGTGCTGATGAGGTTTTGATCGATAATGGTAGTCTTGCTGAGATTCTCGAAAAAAGATTTCAATTTAAGTTCGATAAGGTTTTAGAATTAATAGGAACCTCTACACTAAGAGATTCACTTCAATGCACAATGCCAGGAGGAAGTGTCTGTATGACTGGTATGTTATCCGAAGAGTGGTCTATTGCTGATTTTGCTCCTATGGAGTACATTCCAGCAGCTGTAAATCTTACGGTTTATGATAGTGGACAGATTCGTATAGGGGGAGAATTCTTTCAGAAATTTGTTAAGGATATTGAAAAAGGATTCCTAAAGCCAGCCATAAAACGTATCTTTAATCTTGATGAAATAGTTGAAGCACACCGTTTTATGGAAAGCAGTTCAGGCGGAGGTAAAATAGTAGTACTGCCTTAGTAAGGCTTACATAAGTTCAAAGTTCAGGTTTTTCCTTTGGGATTGATCTGACTTTTTGTGTATTGTATAAAATAAAAAATAAAAAAAATGGATTTACAGTTAAAAGGGAAAACAGCTTTTGTGAGTGGTTCAACAGGTGGCATTGGTTATGCAATTGCACTTGGACTACTTCGCGAAGGAACAAAAGTTTATGTGAACGGAAGAACTCAAGAGAAAGTAAAGTTGACTGTAGATAAGCTAAGAAAGGAAATTCCTGGTGCATTTGTGGAAGGTCTGGTTGCTGATTTTGCCAAGGTAGAAGAAGTCAATTCTCTTTTTACTTTGTTGCCAGAGGTTGATATTTTAGTCAATAATGTTGGGGTATATGGCGAGCAGCCTTTTGAAACAACTGGGGATGATGTATGGTTTAATGATTTTGAAGTAAATGTACTAAGCGGTGTTCGCCTTTCGCGTCATTATGCACCTCTTATGAAAGCCAAAAATTGGGGACGGATTATTTTTATATCCAGTGAATCTGCTATAAATATTCCAGATGACATGATTCTTTACGGTGTAACAAAAACAGCCTATCTTTCTTTGAGTCGTGGATTGGCCAAATATCTCAAAGGTACCAACGTGACGGTAAATGCGATTCTTCCCGGCCCGACTTTAGCTGAGGGTACTGAAAAAATGTTTGAAGAAATTTCTAAAGATAAAGGCATTAGCATTAAAGAGGCTCAAATAGAATTTATTAAAGAAAAACGTCCTTCGTCTATTATTCAGCGATGGGCTGAAACTCAGGAAGTCGCCAATATGGTAGTTTATATAGCAAGCCCATTGTCATCGGCAACCACAGGTGCCGCCCTTCGAGTGGATGGTGGTGTTGTAGACAGTGCTTTTTAAATCCAATACAACAATAAATTAGCCAAACCAGCCAGGCTTATTTTAAGATCTAATTTGGGAAGGTTTGTGAAGAAATTTTTAGAAGCCTCCTGATAAAAAGCAAGATGTTTTAGTATTATTTAGTAATCTAGGATAAGCGTGGTAAAAACAGTAATAGCATGATATTAAAAACTGAAAAAACGATATACGAAGAATTTTCAAGCCATGAAAATGCAATTGATCAATTTCGTTCTGATGTACTTGAAGGTTTGACAAACACACCCAAAAAACTGCACTCTAAATATTTTTATGACACTATAGGAGATCGGCTATTTCAACAAATTATGGCCATGCCCGAATATTATCTTACCAATTGTGAGATGGATATATTTCAAAATAAGACTTCGGAGCTTGCTCAGATTATCTTAGAGAGTGGTACTGCATTCGATCTGATTGAACTTGGAGCAGGTGATGGGACCAAATCTGCATTTTTACTTAAGGACCTTTTAGAGAAACAGGCCGATTTTAATTATATGCCCATCGATATATCGGCAAATATATTGTCTGTTTTAAGTAGTAAACTAAAGGCAGATCTCCCTGAGCTTACCATTACTTGTTTGGAAGGGGAATATTTTAAAATGCTCGAAAAAGCAGCAAATTTATCTTCAAGACGCAAAGTGGTTCTTTTTTTGGGCGGTAATATCGGTAATATGGAAAAGGGGGAAGCCCTTGCATTTTGCAGCGATCTGAGTAGTTATCTTTCCCCTGGGGATATAGTACTGATGGGATTTGACCTTAAGAAAAATCCACAAATGATACTCGATGCTTATAATGATAAAACCGGGATTACAGCGGCATTTAATCTTAATTTGCTCACCCGTATTAACAGGGAACTCAGCGCCGATTTTTGCATCGAGAAGTTTGAACATTACCAGACCTATGACCCGCTATCTGGCAGCTGTAGGAGCTATTTAATCAGTTTGGCAGATCAGGTAATTACCATAGAGGAACGGTCTGTCGATTTTGAAAAAGATGAATTGGTTTATATGGAACTTTCACAGAAATATTCTCTACCCGAGATTGAAGCATTGGCAGAAAACTCCGGTTTTGTAACTATAAATCATATTATGGATTCCAAATCATGGTTCACCGATGTGGCCTGGGGCGTAGTATAACCTTAAAATAGAATAGTATGCAAGAGAAAGCAGCTAAAGTAAATCAGGAAATAATAAAGAAATTCATTAGCATCAGAGCACATTCTGAGCATATTTGTAAACCACTGGAAATAGAGGATTATGTTGTACAGCCTGTTGTGGATGTGAGTCCCCCTAAGTGGCATCTGGGGCATACTACCTGGTTTTTTGAAACCTTTATTCTAAAACCACATGATAAAAATTATAAAGTTTTTAATGAGCAGTACGATTTTGTTTTTAACAGTTATTACGAAAGTGTGGGGGCCCGTGTGGTACGTACAGACCGGGGTAATTTAAGCCGTCCTTCAGTGACGGATGTTTATCATTATCGTACTTATGTAGATCAGCACATGGAAACTTTTCTTAAAAGTAATCCCCTTTGCTCTGAAGTAATAGAACTACTGGAACTTGGACTTAATCATGAGCAGCAGCATCAGGAATTATTATTTAGTGACATAAAATACATATTGGGTCATAATCCGCTTTTTCCGGTTTATAGCCCTGCTGCTGTTTTGGACGAGTATACCGATCTAAGTAGTGAATTTATAGAAATAGCCCCGGGTATTTACGAAATTGGATATCAGGGAGAAGGTTTTTGTTTTGATAACGAACTTGGTCGCCACAAGGTGTATTTAGAGCGTTTCGAAATTGCCAAATATCCTGTAACAAATAGGCAATACCTTGAATTTATTGCCGATGGCGGTTATACCGATTTTAAATTTTGGCATTCTGAAGGATGGGAATGGGTCAAAGAAAATGCAGCTCAATCACCTCTATATTGGCATTACATCGATCAGAAGTGGATGAATTATACCTTGGCAGGTTTAAAAGATATAAACCTAAACGAACCGGTATGCCATATTAATTTTTACGAAGCCGCCGCATTTGCTTCCTGGAAAGGCATGCGTCTGCCTACCGAGGAAGAGTGGGAAGTAGCTTCCCCTGAGATAAAATGGGGAGAGCGCTGGGAATGGACCAATAGTGCTTATCTGCCTTATCCAGGATTTGAAAAAGCGGCTGGTGCCATAGGAGAATACAATGGTAAGTTTATGGTAAGTCAAATGGTGTTGCGCGGCGCCTCTGTTGCCACACCAAAAGGGCACAGCCGAGCTACTTACCGTAATTTTTTTCATCCCCGTCATCAGTGGCAGTTTATGGGTATACGTCTGGTAAAGTAATTAAATAGCAGTATAATATATGATCAGTATAGAAGGAGTTTCCAAAAGTTTTGGCCCAAACAAGGCAGTAGAGACGATTTCATTTCAGGCCAACGATAGAGAAATTCTAGTGTTACTGGGTACTAGTGGTTGTGGTAAAACCACGACCCTGAAAATGATCAATCGTCTGATAGAACCCGATAGTGGGACTATCTGTATTGATGGCAAGAATATCAGGGATCAAAAACCAGAAGCGCTTCGCAAAACTATCGGTTTTGTTATGCAGCATGCAGGACTTTTTCCTCATTATACAGTGGAGCAAAACATTGCCACAGTACCCAATTTACTCAACTGGGAAAAGCAAAAAATTAGGAAAAGAACTTCAGAACTTTTAGAGAAACTGCATCTTAATGAAAATATTCTGGGGTTATATCCTTATGAGCTAAGCGGTGGTCAACAGCAGCGTGTTGGTGTAGCCCGCGCACTTATGACTAATACTCCGCTTCTTTTAATGGATGAACCTTTCGGGGCTTTGGACACTATTACAAAGTCAGCTATTCACAATGAATTTAAGAATCTTGATGAGCTCAAAAACAAAACCACTATTTTGGTAACACATGACATTGTAGAAGCCTTTGAACTTGGACATCGGATTTGTCTTATGGACAAAGGACAGATCGTTCAAATTGGGTCTCCAAGGGAATTTTTATACCATCCTGTAAATAGTTTTGTAAAAGAGTTCTTTGCCAGCAATCGCTTAATGCTGGAATATAAAATTGCTTCAGTGAAGACAGTGGAGCCTTTTTTGAAAATGTCCTTGTCTTTAAAAGGGCAAAAAGAATTAAACAAAAGTGCCAATCTTTGGGAGGCCCTGCAAATTTTTAGTGGAGAGCAGAGTTTTAATGAAGATTATGAGATACTGGTACAGGCTTTTAATCAATACAGAAAACTCCAAAGCGTATGACACAGCAGCAAAGCCTTTGGCAATTTATGGTATCACAGCATGAAAAGCTGTTCTTGCAGATTGGACAACATCTGGGGCTTACTTTTTTATCGTTGCTTCTGGCTATTGTAGTTGGAATTCCCTTAGGTATCCTGATTTCCCGAAGACGCAGGTTATCTAGTCCTGTGTTAGGGGCGGCGGGCATATTGCAAACAGTTCCCAGTATTGCCCTTTTGGGTTTTATGATACCGCTTTTTGGTATTGGTATGGCCCCGGCAATAGTGGCACTTCTTATTTATGCACTGCTTCCCATTATCCGAAATACCTATACCGGAATTACAGGGGTGGATCCCACAGTTATAGAAGCTGCTACAGCCCTTGGAATGAATAAAACCCAGCGTTTGTTTAAAGTGGAATTTCCATTGGCTTTGCCGGTAATTATAGCCGGTATTCGTACCGCGGCTGTGATCAATGTTGGGGTTGCTACTCTTGCCTCTTTTGTGGCAGCGGGAGGACTTGGCGAATTTATCTTCGGCGGTATTTCCCTGAACAACACCAATATGATCCTGGCCGGGGCTATCCCTGCGGCTCTATTGGCTGTGATTCTTGATCTGGTAATTGGTTATCTTCAAAAATCCAGATTGCAAACCCTTAGAAGGACCCTTTGTATTATCGGTGGTATGTTTGTTCTCACAGGTCTTTTTTTTGTAGTTTCTTCAAAGCCAGAAGGTAAAATAATTGCCGGATTTACGCCTGAATTTATGGGGCGTCAGGATGGTGATTTAGGGCTTCGTTCTGTGTATGGCTTAAAATTGAATCCGTTAGTGGTCTCAGATGCTATTATGTATGAGGCTGCTTATCAGGGAAAGCTGGATTTAATTAGTGGCTATTCGACCGATGGAAGAATTAAAGCTTTTGACTTAGTGGTGCTTGGGGATGATAAAACCATATTTCCGCCTTATTATGCCGCTCCGATAATTAAAACCCAGACATTGAAAAAATTTCCGGGACTCGAGGGGATCCTAAATCTTCTGGCTGGGAAGATTAACGACAGTATTATGACAGGGCTTAATTATAAAACAGAACTTCTTAAGCAGACTCCGGAGAAAGTAGCTAAAGATTTTTTAGTTGAAAACGGACTGTATAAAAAAGCAAATCCAGGTACTGGGGAAACCATTAGAATCGGTTCCAAGATTTTTGGGGAACAATATATTCTGGCAGAGATCTATAAAATGCTCATTGAGGGTTCTAGCAATTATAAGGTAGAAACAAAAACCGGACTTGGCGGAACAAAAATATGCTTTGATGCTTTAATGAATGATGCTATTGACTTCTATCCCGAATATACCGGTACAGGATTGTTGGTTTTATTAAAACCTTCTGCACAGACCATCGAGGAAGTCTCAAAAGACAGTAGGAAAACCTTTGATTATGTTCAAAGAGAATTTCAGAAACAATATCAATTGCAGTGGCTCAAACCTATTGGGTTTAATAATGCCTATGCACTGATGATGCGAAGGGATCAGGCAAAGGAATTGCATATCAGCACGATTTCAGAGCTTAGTGAGTATTGCGCTAAAAAATAAGATTCAAACCAAAATGGCGTATCATGAAATATAATTTTGATGAAGTAATATCGCGTAGCAGTAGCGATTCCATTAAGTGGGACCAGATTCCCTTTGGTGAGGTACTCCCGATGTGGATTGCAGATATGGATTTTAAATCGGCACCTGCAATTCTAACTGCTTTGCAGAAAAGGGTTGATCATGGTATTTTTGGCTATACAGAGATCCCTGAAGCATTTTACGATGCCATAACCAGATGGTGGGAAAGAAGATATGGTTTCACTGTTGAAAAACAGTGGCTGGTACCGGTTTCAGGTGTTATCCCCGCATTATCGGCAGCCGTGCAATCGCTGTGCAAAACAGGCGATAAAGTAATCATACAATCCCCGGTTTACAATCATTTTCATACCAGTATTTTAAATAGCGGTCGGATTGCCATTGAGAATAATTTGATTTACAATAACGGCAGCTATACTATTGATTTTAAGGATTTGGCACAAAAGGCTGCTGATCCTAAAGTAAAACTTTTGATGATCAGCAACCCGCACAATCCTGTTGGTCGGGTATGGACAAAAGAAGAATTACAAACCATTGGAGATATTTGTATCACTTATAATGTGGTGGTGGTATCCGATGAAATTCATGCTGATTTAGTGTTTGAGGGGCATATTCATACTCCTTTTGCTTCACTTGGAGAAAAGTATAGTCTTAATTGTCTGACCCTGAGTTCTCCTAGCAAAAGTTTTAATTTAGCCGGATTACAGGTGGGGTATTTTTTTACCCAAAACGATCAGTTACGAAGAGCAATCCAATCTTCTTTTAAACTTATGGGAATAGAATTACTGAATTTATTTGGTATCACAGCGCTCATTGCAGCGTATGACCAATCAGAAGAGTGGCTTGACGCATTAAAACAATACCTTTACAAGAACTATCTCTTTCTTATAGAATTTACGGCCTTGTATTTACCCGAAATTAAAGTGACCCCTTTGCAGGGAACCTATTTGGTTTGGATGGATTGCACAGCCTTGGGAAAAACGGCAGATGAATTGACTCATGATCTACTGGAACAACAAAAACTTTGGATTAATCCAGGTAGTATGTATGGTGTCTCAGGTGAAGGTTTTATAAGAATTAACATTGCGGCTCCAAGAGCAGTTTTACAAAAAGGTCTTGAAAGGCTTTTAAACGGATTGTCTTAAAAAGCAATGTTAGTTTTATTACGTATAAATTAAAGATAATCTTATTGTAGATTTTTGCGATTTAGTGTGACCCTTTACAGGGAAGACAATCGGCCAGAAAAAAAAGCTGTCCAATCTGGACAGCTTTTTAAGAATAATAATTAACCCTTGGGTTTTATTTTTTAGCAGCGCTCACATCAATACCAATCTCGATATCTTTGCTAATCATCCATTCTGCTGGATCTGCTTCAGAGGCTCCAAATTTGATGTCCCAATCGGTACGGTTAACCGTAAATTTCGCTTGCAGTGTAGCAGTCCCGTCCACTATAGTAACTTTTGCAGGGAAAGTCACATTAAGGGCTTTTCCTTTAAGGGTAAGGTTACCGCTTATGGTTTTATTAGCCCCTTCTACAGCCCCTTTTACAGGAGTATCTAAGTTAGTAACACCGGTAATTTTAAAGTCTGCAGTTGGATTTTTTTCAACATCAAAAAAGTCAGCGCTTTTTAAATGAGCTTCTAATTCAGAGTATTTTTTGTCTTTTTCAGTTACCGATGCCGGGTCTACTTTTAGTGACTGCATATCTATTACAAAGTCACCTGCAGTCAGCTCATTGGCTTCAACTGAGATTTCCCCTGATTTAATGGAAAGTGTGCCCCAACGAGGCGCAAAACCTCCTTTATGAAATGCTTTCCAGTCTACTTTAGACGTTTGTAGGTTTACAGCTAATACTTCTCCCTTTTTTTCGGCAACCTGCTGTTCTTCACCAGTTGTTGTTTCATTAGAGGATTTTCCACCACATGCCGTTAAAAATAAAGTAACTGCGGCCAAGGTTAATACATTTAATTTTTTCATTTGTTTATGTTTAATTAGTTAAAAGGTCTATTATTTACAAAGCCTTATTTTAATGCAAAGTTCCTTTATTAAAAACAGAGAGGGTTATAATAATCGGAAATTTAGTGACAATTTAAGGAAAAAAGTTTTAATAATAATTTTACTTAGGATGATTTAAGGGGATAACAAAAGGATAGTTGTTGTTTTTTAACGGATATGCCCTTAGGAATATAAAGATAAATACTCTATGCTTTTTCTCAAAGAGGTATTGCACAAAAAAAGTGAATTAGAGCCCTGTCAAATTTTTTTAATCTTGTCATATGTGTCTTTAAGCGGGGATCAATCACTTTTTAGAGATTCTTATTTTTTTGTGAATTCTATGATCTGAATTTAAGTGTATTACTTAAACTAGGTTAAGAGTATTTCTTAATATAGTTTAAGGGCATAAGTTTATAATTATAGAGAACTTTGATAGGAAGATTTTATGCCTCATTTTTTATCTCAACTAATACGGGCATATATCAAGGCTATTATTTTCATCTTAAGGCTTTTCTTTTGAAAAAGTAATAGTGTCTTTTTATTAAAATATTTAATTATAACTTATCGGTATGGGTAAACAAACATACCAAATTTAGCAACCTTAAAATTTAAATTTATGGAAATTACAGCAGCAATAGTTGGTGAAAAAGGCAGTGATTTTAAACTTAGTAAAGTGCTTCTTGATGAGCCGGGCTTAGAGGAAGTATTAGTTAGAATTGTAGCAACGGGTATCTGTCATACAGATTTGGTAGCACGTGATTTTATCATGGGGTCGCCAAATTTTCCGGTTATACTTGGCCATGAAGGTGCGGGTATAATAGAGAAGATTGGTGAAGATGTGCATCACCTCAAAGTGGGTGACCATGTGGTGCTTACTTATGGTTATTGCGGAGAATGCGAGATATGCCGCAGCGGAACTCCTGCGTATTGTTATGAATTTTTCCAAAGGAATTTCTCAGGTGCCCGCGTTGATGGATCCCACAGCCATCATGATCATGACCACAAACCAATTAATGATAATTTCTTTTCACAATCCTCTTTTGCAACCTATTCTATTGCTCATAAAAATAATGTGATTGCAGTGCCTAAAGATGCGCCTTTAGAAATTTTAGGTCCCTTGGGCTGTGGTATACAAACAGGATCCGGAGCCATAATCAACACCTTAAAAGTTAAAGTAGGGAGCTCGGTGGTTATATCGGGTACTGGCGCGGTTGGACTTTCTGCTGTTATGGCGGCAAAAGCCAGTTCTGCAACTACTATCATCGCAGTAGATATCAACGATGAGCGATTGGAATTCTCTAAAGAGCTGGGGGCAACCCATACGATAAACAGTATGAGAGAGAATGTCCAGGAACGCATTAGAGAAATACTGCCCAATGGTGTTCAATATGCTGTAGATACTACAGGGCGCAATGAGGTTATTAATAACTCACTGGCTGTTTTGGCTCCCGTAGGCGAAATAGCCATAATTGGGGTTGCTACAAAACCATTAGAACTTGAAACCAATATCTTTTTGACAAAAGGCTACAAAATTAAATTTGTAAACCAGGGAGACAGTGTGCCACAGGAATTTATTCCTAAACTGATAAAAATGTATCAGCATGGCCAGTTTCCTTTTGACAAGCTTATTAAAACATATGCTTTTGAAGATATCAATCAGGCGGTTGAAGATTCTGAAAAAGGAAGGACTATTAAATCGGTACTTTTAATAGGTGATTATAAAGGATAATTAATTGAAAGAATGCCGGGTCACCGGCATTCTTTTGTAAATACAATAAGTAAACCATAGTATTGAAAAATACTGCCCAGAGGTTATTAATAAATAAAAACACTAAATCATGAGCAAAGTAATTGGTATAATCGCAGGAAGCCTGCGTAAAGAATCGTTTTCAAAAAAATTAGGTAAAGCTATATTGGCTATGGCACCCGAAGGTTATGAGTTTAAAACAATCAGGCTCGATGACCTGCCGGTATACAATCAGGATTTTGATGATGATCATAAAGTCCCGCCAGCCTATAGCTCTTTTAGGGATGAGGTAAAGCAACTGGACGGCTTTATTTTTATTACACCCGAATACAACAGGTCTGTACCGGCTGTACTTAAAAATGCGCTTGATGTTGGCTCACGTCCTTATGGTAAAAGTGTCTGGGATGGTAAGCCAGGGGCAATTTTTAGTAATTCCCCGGGTGCCGTAGGAGGTTTTGGGGCCAATCATCATTTAAGACAAAGCCTTGTATTTTTAAACATACCTGTTATGCAGCAGCCCGAGGTTTACCTTGCCAAGGTTAATGAACTTTTTGATGAAGACGGGATAATTAAAGAAGGGGGGACAAAAGACTTTATTAAAAACGCAGTTGATAGTTACATAGTATGGTTTAATCAAAACGCAAAATAATTCTAAAGACCATAGGCACAGGTTATAACCTGGAGTAGATAATAGCCATAAAATAACAAGTATGAAAATAAAGGATGTAGTAATTATAATCTTTGTGTGCCTTATAAATAATGGGGTTTTTGCTCAGCAAAACATAACCTTAACCATTCAAGGAAAAACGGCGGAGAAGTCCCAAAACAAAGAGCAGACCATAATACCTGATCCTAAATCAGGAAGCAGGATCGTATTTAATGTAACGAGCCCCTCGCTTAGTATTTACAAGCCTGAGAAGGGTAATTCAAATGGTATAGGTGTTTTAGTGTGCCCTGGAGGAGCATTTCATATACTGGCTTATGATGATGAAGGTGTCACTATCGCAAAGGAATTAGCTGCTAAAGGATACACAGCGGCAGTATTAAAGTACAGGCTGGTACCGGTGGATTCAAAAGATCCTTTTGGCAAGTTAAGTCAATACGCTAAGAATTTTGAGGTCTTGGAGTCCATTATGGCCCCTGTGGTACCTCTGGCAATTGAAGACGGTAAAACTGCGATGAAGTATTTAAAGCAGAATGCGGGGGCATTAGGCTTTGAGGCTACAAAAGTAGGGGTTATTGGCTTTTCTGCGGGCGGGACTATAGCGGCAGCCCTTGCAGTAGACCCAGATCCACAAGTTCAGCCATTATTTAGCGCTCCAATTTATCCATATTTAAACCCTGTAATCGATACAGCAGTTCCGGCTCTTGCACCACCTTTGTTTGTTGCTGTTACCCAGGATGATGATTTTGGTTTTGATCTCAATTCCCTTAAATTATACCAACGATGGAAATCTGCCAATGGGCTTGCTGAATTGCATGTGTATTCTAAAGGACATCATGGCTTTGCGAGCAAAAAACAGCAGCTTCCTGTTGATCAATGGATGGATAGCTTTACAGGGTGGCTTGTATCGATGGGATATGGTTCTAATTAATAATTATAATTTTTTATATTCTGTAGGAGAGACCCCGGCATATTGTTTAAAGAATCTGCTAAAATGAAATTGATTTTCAAAGTGGAGCCTGCTGGCGATCTCTTTTACAGAAAGTATATTTTCATTTAGGACTACTTTGGCCTCAAGAATTACCATCTCAATGATAAATTGGCGTGCTGTTTTACCGGTTTTTCGTTTTAGTAATTGGGTCAGGTACTTTTCATTGATATTTAACTTTTCTGCATAAAAGCTTACTTCCCTATGCGAAAGGTAATGTTGGGATAACAATTTTATAAATCTGTAGATTAGGCTTGCAGAGAGTTTCTTATCTACGGGGATTTCGTCATAGTACTGTTTAACTTTTAAAAGTGCTGCTCTGAAAAGATTTCGGATTACCTCATCATCATTGATGCGGTATGAATCTGCGTTTAACAGGGTATGGATTATTTTAGTTAGTTCAAGGAGCAAGGCATGGTCGCTTTGAGTTACTTTACTCAAAGCGACCATGCCTTCTTTGAGAAAGTTAGCCACATTAAAGTATTTACCTAGTATTCCGGCCTCAGTGAGGAATTCTGATGTAAAGAGCAGTGAGATAAAATGTACATTATCACCTTCCCAGAGCATTTCACGAATAGCGTAAGGGGGAACAATGAGTACTTCTTTTGCAGTCAATTCGTATTCAAAGAAATTGACTTTTATTTTCATGCTGTCCTTAATGACAAGTATTACCGAAAAATGGCCTGAACGGAAAGGCTTGTTTCGTATGAAATCACTATTGTGGTGGCTTGAATCATATACCAGAAGATCCGGCTGCCGGTGTTGTAAACCAATGTCCTGGCGGATAGCGGGAATATCTATGTTTCTATATGTACTTTCAGTAGGGATCTCCATTAGGTAATCTATATTATTTATATATCCTTTGTATATTTTTTATTTTCCTTTACAGTATGATAAAAGTAACTATCTTGCTGTTATGTTGGTTTTTATTTTAAAATATACTTAAAAACAAAGTTACTAATTTTTGATGAATAATAACTTTTAGATATATTATTGTTTCTTTTAGCTATTGCCCAGAGCCATTAGTATGGTGAACTTTGCCTATTAGAAAACTATGATGATGCAGCTATATTCTATAACTAAAAAAGTAGTCCTTTATTTATTTCTTTCACATGGCTCAATGGTGATGGCTCAACAAGATTCGCTAAAAATTTCATTGGGAGAGCTATTCAAAATGGCCGATGCTGGCAATAAGCAAATTAAGTTAAGCAATGCGCTTTTGGAGAGATCCCAGGTGGTAGTGCGTGATAAGAAAAATGACCGCCTCCCTACAGTAGGTGTAAACGGGTCAGTAGGCTATCTTACAAATGTGGGTGTTATTGGCTTGGGTACTATGAATTCCGGTTTTTATGACATGCCTCATTTTTCAAATTCGTATGCCCTTCAGGCAGGTTTGGTACTTTATTCGGGAGGAAAAGTTACAACTGCCATTGATATGGCAAAAATTGAAAATCGTATTGCCGGGCTGGACTTAACAAGAGACAGTCAAAGTATCAGATTGATGCTAACAGGATATTTTCTTGATCTTTATAAGGGATACAACCAAAAAAAAGTATTTGAGAAGAATATCACTTTAGGGCGTGATCTTTTAAAGAAGATTACCAACCGCTACCAATCAGGTGCTGCTTTAAAGAGCGATTTGATACGCAATGAATTACTGGTTTCTACTTATGAACTGGCGCTTTCCAAACTAACGGACCGTATTGCCATTACCAACTATAATATTATCAGTATGCTTGCCCTTGCCCAGGGTACGGTTTTGATTCCTCAGGCTGTAGAAATACCCCAGGCATCGGCTGAGCTCATAGGCAACGATAGTATTGAAAAAGTTATAAAGACTGCACTTGCCGGCAATGCTGATTATCAGAAATATGCCCTGCGTGTTGCTTTGGCTCAAAAAAGAAAGCAACTGGTAAAATCTTCTGATTATCCTCAAATTGATCTTTTTGTCAATTCTACTTTTGCCCGACCTTATACCTTTGATATACCGGCAAAAGATATTTATGCCTATAATAATGCTATTGGCTTAAGGGTAAGCTATTCTCTTAGTAATTTATATCAGAGTGGCAGAAAAAAAGATATTGCCCAGAGCGATATCAGTATTGCAACACTTACGCAAGAGTTAGCCAAAGAATCTTTAAGCAGGGAGGTAAATAGTGGTTTTATAAACCTCAAGCAGTCATTTAACCAACTCAATACTTTATACAAACAACAGGAACTGGCACAGGAAAACTACAAAAGGATAGCTGATAGTTATCTGGAACAGCTAACGCTTAACACAGAGGTTACCGATGCCAGCAATCAAAGGCTGGAAGCCGATCTTAGGGTTACTGATGCGCAGGCTGAGATACTGTTTAATTATTTCCAGCTCTTAAAAAGCCTGGGACAACTTTAATCTTATTTTATGAAGAATCATCAAAGACAGGCAATGAACAAGACCACCATTATTTTTCGCCTTTTTATGGGTTTGTTGGCTATAGTAGTACTTATACTTACAGGGGTTTATTTTCTTAATTTTGATCAGGGACGCTCTACGGATGATGCCCAGGTACAACAGCTTTTAACACCGGTTAATGCCCGGGTGGGCGGTTATATAAAAAGGGTTTATTTTAAAGAATTTCAGTGGGTAAATAAAGGCGATACTTTGGTTGTAATCGATGATACCGATTACAGAGCGCAGAAGGAGCTTGCCCAGGCCGCACTGATGGACGCCGAAGCAGGGAAAAAGGTAACTGTATCGGGTGTTAATACACTTGCCAATGGGGTTGCTGTTTCTGCAGCACGTACAGCCGAGGTAAAGGCAAAATTATGGAATGCCGAGAAAAACTTTAAGCGATATGCGACATTGCTGGAAAAGGAGTCGGTAACACAGCAACAGTTTGATCAGGTGAAGAGTGATTATCAAGCCTTGAAGGCTCAGGTTGAAACATTGGAAAGAGCTCGTGTTGGCAGCACTTTGACGGTTCAGGAAGGTAATGGCAGGGTTTTGGTTAACCAGGCTGCACTTAAGAGGGCGCAAGTGCAATTAAACATAGCCAGTATTAATCTGGGTTATACCGTTATTACTGCAGCCTGTGATGGTTATCTGGGCAGAAAAACCATAACCGAAGGACAGTTGGTACAAGCCGGCCAGCAACTCAATACAATAATTGACAACGAGAATAAATGGATCACGGCCAATTTTAAAGAAAGACAACTATCGGGGATAAAAGTGGGACAAAAGGTTAAAATTAGTATAGATGGGATACCCGGGACTATCATATGGGGAAGGATAGGGGCATTTGCCTCGGCTACCGGAGCGGTATATTCCATGGTACCGGTTGATAACGCAACAGGCAATTTTGTAAAGATACAGCAGCGCATACCGGTACGTATCGAAATAGAACGTAATACCAGTGCCGGTATCCTTTCACAACTCAGAGCCGGTATGAACGCAGTAGTAACAGTACAATAGCAATTTATGGATACTCTTTCAAAACCTACCATTGCAGCTTTTCATAGTTTTGTCCCACGTCTTGTCAGGATAACATTATTTGTGCTTTTTGCCTTAATATTTCAGTTTTCCAATACCGTCTACCTTAATCTAACGGGTACCCTTACAGGTGCGAGCCAGATGCTTAAAGAAGACCTGACTTTTTTCTTCCAGATGACTATGGCAGGGCTTTGTTTGGTATTTCCGATGCTTTTTCGGTTTAAGTTACGGTTTACCTCACGCCAAATTATCACCACAAGTGCTCTAATTGTGGCTGGTATGATGGCCATAGCAATGTACTCAGATTCTATTATACTACTTGCAACAGCTTCATTTATATTGGGGGCAGCAAAGATGGTGGGGACTTTTGAAACCCTGGTTTCTATTCAGTTGATCATCACTCCTAAAAAAGATTATGGTGTTTTCTTTAGTGTAGCATTAGGACTTGTGCTGCTCAGCGGACAAGTATCAGGTATCTGGGCTGTGCAGCTTAATTATGATTATGACTGGAGGGCTATATATCGCATTTTACTGGCAGCTCATGCTGTAATGATTTTACTGGCACAACTGGTATTGCACGATGTACGCGTAGCCAAAAAGTTGCCCTTGTACGGTATTGACTGGCTTGGTGCATTGTTATGGAGCCTTTTGTTTACTTGTATCACCTACATTTTTAGTTACGGACAGATCATGGACTGGTTCTGGGCAAAGCAGATTAGGGTTGCTGTTTTCTTATCCTTACTTTTTGCAGTAATTACTTTATTTTGGATGTTTCGCGCTGGAAGGCCCTATATTCACCCGGAGGTATTTAAGATTAAAAGTGTAAATACAGCAATTTTCATGATCCTGCTCATGCAGCCTTTTTTATCGGCAAGCGTTAGTGTTATGGGCCCCTTTACCATGGGGGTATTACAACTTGATGATCTTAACAATGCAGCCTTAAACTGGTATATTGCCTTAGGTATTCTTACAGGCAGCCTCTTTAGCTATGGCTGGTTCAGATGGTATAACGGGCCATTTAAGCTTTTCTTTGTAATAGCTTTTTCTAGCCTGAGCCTGCATTACATTCTTTTGTATTTTTCCATTGGAAGCTTAGCTGATTCTTCGGTGATTGCCCTGCCTTATTTCCTAAGAGGCTTTGGTAATATTCTTTTGTTTACAGGCACCGGAAAGTACATTACGCGTGATGCCGGTCCGGCTATCTTTACACAAGTGCTTTGTTATCTGGCTATGGCCAGAAATGCGGTGGGCAGCCTTATTGTGGCCTCGCTTTTGGGTTATGGACAATATACCAGCACCATGGACTTTCATACAAAACTCGCCGGCAATACCGGTACGTATTCTCCTGAAGTTGCGGCTTTTTATTCTGCCGCTTACAACAAGGCAATCCTTGGAGGAAGCAATACAACAGATAGTGCTATCCTGGCGGCAAAAGGGCTTTATGGTAAAGTAAACCAACAGGCTGTTCTTTTGGCAGGACGGGAAATTTTCGGCACTATGGCCATAGTGGGACTGAGCATAATCCTGCTACTGCTTTTCTGGCATTTTTCCGCGGATATAACACGAAAAATTCCCTCATGGAAAGATATCCGATCCGTAACCAGATAAAATGGATTAATTAATTTCTGCTGTTTTACGGGGATTATATATAACCTTTAGGTATGCTTTTATTTCTTTGAGGCATTGCCACAACCAAACAAAAAAACAAAATTTGCCCCTTTTAAATTTGAGAAAAATATGTCAGTTACTATAGAACTTAAAAGTAATAAAGTTACCGTCGCGGTAATGCGAAAAATGAAGGCAACAGGAGAAAAAATCAGTATGTTAACGGCATATGATTTTACCATGGCCAGTCTTTTAGACCAAGGGGGAGTAGATGTTATACTTGTGGGGGATTCTGCCGGTAATGTAATGGCAGGCTATGATACCACGCTGCCGGTTACCCTGGATCAGATGATCTATCATGGGGCGTCTGTACGCCGTGGAGTGAAGCGGGCTTTACTGGTAGTGGATATGCCCTTTGGGACATGCTGTGGTAACCCTTACGATTCACTGGCTAATGCCGTTGCCATTATGAAAGGTACCGGCGCCGAGGCATTGAAAATTGAAGGCGGTGAAGAGCTGCTACCTGATATAAAAAAAATTATAGCTGCAGGGATACCTGTTATGGGGCATCTGGGGCTTATGCCACAGTCGGTTCACCGTTATGGAGGCTTTGGTCTTCGTGCCCAATCGGAAGCTGAGGCCGAGAAATTAAGACGTGACGCATTACTATTACAAGAGGCGGGCTGTTTTGCCATTACCTTGGAAAAAATACCCGCTGGTCTTGCCGGGGAGATAGCAGCATCATTATCGATACCAATAATAGGTATAGGAGCAGGGGGCAATGTAGACGGGCAGGTACTGGTTGTGCATGATCTGCTGGGAATGAACCGGGATTTCAGTCCTAAGTTTGTACGAAAGTATGCAGATTTATACAGTATTATAACAGAGGCAGTCTCGGGATACGTTAGTGATGTAAAAAGCATTAAATTCCCATCTCAAGACGAATGGTATTAAACTTTTTAAGACGCCCCTTTTATCGTATTTACTAATCCTGCTAAGGACATAATAAAAAACTCAGTTATTCCTAAAATAGCGCTCTATTTGGATATAACTGAGTTTTGGAATGAGAGAATAATAGCCACTGAAAATTACTTTTAAAGTAATTAAAACAGCCTTCTGAGTATTATTGTTTGTAGATGACAAGATCTTTAAAAAAACCTTCGGTACCTATGTCAACAAACAGTCCGATGCCGCCTTTGGCATCGAGTCCCAGTTTTAGATCGTTTACGATCAAAGAGGGTTCTTTGCGCCCGTCAATGTATAATTTTGCCTGTTGGCCTTTGACAACGATTTTAAGGGTTATCCATTTGTTGAGTTCCATATCCTCATATGATTCGTAAACACCAGGAGCTACTTTTCTGCTGTCTGTAAATTTAAAATCGGGATAGGCAAAATATTGTGTAGAGCGGTTTCTGCGAAGCTGATCCTCTGCCATGGCATTTGCGGGTCTGATGTAGATGGCTTCAAACTTAGAATTATCCTCATTAATGTGAAATGCTACACCTATAAAACCACGTGCGTGGGAAGGGGCAGTTTTTAGTATTTTACTCAACACCTTCACTTCAATTGTGCCCTGAGCAAATTCAAGATTATTGATTCTGGCATAGGTCGGTTCATCATCAAGGACAATAGTTGAATCTTTAACCACCCGTATGGCTTTGCTTCCATTTACTTTACTCTGAGAAAGGTAGATTCCTACTGGCTTTAAGTCAGTATCAGTAAGTTTTATCTTTTGCGCAAACAGACCCGGGCTAAAAAGCACCGTCAGCACTGCATATTTAAAAATATTTATCATCTTGATTAATTAGGTATTCAATTTAATGTTGTAAAAAATATTGTACAGCCGGCCAGGCAACAGTCCATTTTTGTAGAAAAGCGCCATGCCCCGCACCGGGAATAACACTAAGCTGGCCTTTTGCAATAAATTTAGCAGCAGCAGCAGCATGCTCAACAGAAACAAAATTATCACGATCGCCCACCATAACCAGGACAGGACATTTAATAGTGCTAAAGAGTTTCTGGTCGGCCACAAGTTTGGTATTGAATTCATGCTCTACACGTTCAAAGAGTTCCGGGAGTCTTTTTGGCTCGGGCATCAGGGCCAGCTGCTGATCCATAAAAGTTTTATCAAGGCTAAAAGCCTGCTCTACAGTAATCGTATTTCCAGTGTCTCCAGGATGTCTTTCTGCTGCTCCAACGACTACTAATTTTTTAACTTTGGCAGGATAAAGGCTTGCAAGCATATAGCCCGTATAACCTCCGTCGCTAAAACCTATCACGGTGGCACTATCTTTTGTTACTGCATTTAATACCGTGGCGGCATCTTTGGCTTTTAGCTCGTAGGTATGAGGCTGATTACCCATTTCTGATTTTCCGTGACCTCTGGTAGAGATGGCTATTACCTGATGATTAACCTTTAGGCTGTCAATGAAATGGTACATCTCAAAGGTAGACCCCAATATACCCCCATGGAGCAGCACAACAGGTTCTCCCTTGCCATATAGTTCATAATAGATCTTTGCATCGCCCGAGGTTATATAATGCCCTGCAGCTTGATTGTTGCCATAAGGAGGTGTTTTTGGGGTTATAACCTCTTGCTGTAAGGCATAACGCATAGTGACAGGATTTTTTTGCTGACTCTGCACAAGGCTGTTGGTTAAAACCAGTAGAAGTATAAGATATTTTTTCATCGTGTATTTTTTTACAAAATTAAAAACTAAATAAATTCTCAACAATAATCTATTTCAATAAAAATACTTGAACTAGTTTAAGACTTACTGGAGTTTTATGATGTAAAGTACTGAAAAATAATGAATTTTCTGATAACAAGAAGTTACAGGATAAGCTATAATTCACTTGGAGTTTAAGTTTTTTTCTTAAACTAGTTTATGGTTAACAGAGCAAGGGAAGAAGACCGTGTTTGTTGCAAGGTTTTACCCCGGATATTACCCAAGTATAAGCAGGGCAGTCTTTTATTTGCTTAGGATAGCATAAAAATATTCCTTGAGTTGCGTACTGAGTGTCTCTTTATTGTCAAGCCGGGAATTTTGCGACTTAAAAAGATCGTCTATAAAAGGGCTTCCTGAGAAAACACGAGGTACAAATGCTATAATATTCAGCGCAACCAGATCTACATTTACTTTTTTAAAAATACCGCTTTGAATGCCATCGAGGATAATGCTTTTCACCAGATCAAAATTCTTATGTGTACCTTTTGTGATTACCTCTTTAATGGCTGACTGATGCAACAGTGTCAATTCTCTGCTCAGCAGGCGATGAAAATTACGGTGCGTGTCTATGAAAGAGCCGTAAATATCCAGAAAGCTGTCTAGTTTTTTAGCGGCTCCCTGGTTTTGATCCATTTTTAAGAGTGCATTTTGGTAGGCTAAAAATCTTCTTTGGAAAATGGTTAGATACAGGTTTTCTTTAGATCCAAAATGATAGTTCACCAGGGCAAGATTTACGTCTGCTGCCCGGGCTATTTCTCTAATTGTTGTTCCGTTATACCCTTTATCGGAGAATAGGGTTTCGGCAGTTTCCAACAATTTTTTCTTAATTCCACTAATATCTTTTATTTCCATATCCTTTTTAATTGTCAGTGCAGCTTTAATACTCAAGTAAAGTAGATCAATTAAAAATTTTGCTGCATCAAAATCTGATTGTATTTAATAATTGGATTAGCTCTGGCTCTGCGGCACTGCAAAAAAAGCAGCAAAGCTGGCTCAGCATCTATACCTATTATAATCCATACGTATAATTATCAAAATAAGAAAAGAGGACTATAATTCGTGATCCGCTACAATCTTCTTTCTTATTTTACTTAAAAACTCAGGAGTAATTCCCAGATAGGAAGCAATTTGGGTGTTGGGTACCCTGTTGAATAATCCAGGATACTGTTTTACAAAACTAACATAGCGTTCCTCAGCTGTGGAGCTGATATTCTGGAGAATACGATTTTGAAAATCCATATATTTTTGTTCGGTAATAATTCTGAAATTACGATCGAATTTATGGTAATTAATAAAAAGATATAAGAGATCATCATGCTGTATCTGGAGCACTACTGAAGGCTCGAGCGCTTCAATGTACAGGCGGCTTGGTTTTTGTTCATAAAAGCTCTGAAGGTCGCTTATCCAGTCATTTTCAACTGAAAACTGCAGGTTATGTTCCTTGCCTGCAGGATCAACGGCAAACATTTTAAAGCAGCCTGAGACAATAAAGAAGTAATGACGGCATATATCGCCTTCCTGCAGCAGATATCCTTTACGTCTGATGGCTCTTTTTGAAAACAATCGTATAATTTCCTCCTGTTCCTTATCGTTTAAGGGGAAGAACTGATTGAAAAAACGGATCAATTGCCCTGTAATAGGCTCAGTATATGCGGAAGGAGTGGTATTGTCCATACTATTGTTATAATCAGTAAATATAAGAAATATTGACTTTGTGCTGACACTTGATCAGATTATGTGTCGCTTGGGTGTTTAATTTGTTCTACCCATGTCGTTTATTATAGCTGGCATGCTTTTTTGGCAAAAGATTCCCCCACTACAAAATTATCAAGATATGCCTCAAAACCAACACCGGTGGACTCATTATAGAGTAATACATCACCGAGTCCCGGTGCGGAGGTTTTAATAATATCTCCTTTGGAGAGGTTACAGCTGTCAATAAGTTCAAAAATTAAAAATATTCCGTCTGTTATGTACAACGAGTATAATGCTCCGGCGGTGTTGATATGATATATAGTGCCTTCCATGGTTTTGTTTGCTTAGGTTATTTTAGATTTCAGCGCTATGCTAAAGCTTGCTATACCAAAGTCAGTAAAAGGTTTATCTTTTCTTGTATTTAGCAAAAGGATTAAACGACACACCAAAATTCATGTAAAAAGAAGGGTCGTTTTTAACTTCAAAAACCGGATCGGCATAGGAGCCGCTCTTTTCAAATATTCTTCCGTTGGGACTTAATCTGATTCCTGTTTTGGCTGATAGAAGGAAATAGTTGGCAATCATATGTTCGTAGAGCAGTCCTGAATTAATATCAAGCTGTCTGAATTCGTATTTTTTTGAAGTGCCGTCGATGTTATATAAATAGAAGTTGGTCTGATCCAGTTCGGTACCCAGGGAAATCCTGCCGTTTTCAAACACGTTTTTTCTCAGCATCATGCTTTTAGGCAGGTTGATATCGAGAATAAGTCCATTGTTAAAGTGGTGTTCATAGGAAACCGTTGGAATAAAGGGACTTTGTGCGCTGGGATCAATATTGATAAGAATACCTACACTAAGTTTGGTTCTTTCGTTAGAGGTTAATACCATTGTTCCGGTAAAGATTGCTTTTACACGTTCGAAATGCTGCTCACTTCCGTCGACCATAACTGTGGAGCTAAAGAAAGTTGTTTTTTTAAAGAGCTTGGTAAAATAGACAAAGTTAAGGGCACTGAACTGGTAATGAAAGTCTTGTTCAACGGCTGTTTTTTCTGCTGTTGTAGGTGAGGTAAGCAGTGATTCGGAACTGAGGTACTTGTATCCAAGGGTTGCCCCAAGCATCCATTTTCTTGTCTTGATAAAGTTGTAATTGGCACTTATTTTTGCCTGATTAAGTCCGTCAACCCTGCTCTGAGGCAGTTTTGTGTTGCCCATCTCGGGAGTAAAATTGTAAGGAGCAACGTGCGTGAATTCCACATTAAGGGCACGGGTTATAGGGAACTTGTCCGCGGCATAGGCAATAACCTTTTTTTTGATGCTGTCTGATTGAGTCTGAGAAAAGCATGCCAGAGAAGGCAAGAGTACGCAGCAGAAAAAGAGTGTTTTTTTTAGAATTTTCATAATTTTACATTTGATTAATAGCAATTTGTGATCTGGTCTCCTGGATTTGGCCCATGGAATTGTTACCGGCAGGAATCAGCCCATGTAAATTCTTGCGGGTAATTCTCGGCACAAAAGAAGTAATAATGGCAATACGCTTTTTTGATTTTATACCAAATCCTTTCCAAATTCGACTAAATGGATTATTTAGGAAAATTTGTAGTACAAGGAAGGGGTTTGGTATAATTTCGGACGATTGAAAAAAGGCAATGCCTTATATTTGTCTCACTAATTAATTTAAAGACAGTACTATGAAGCATGCCACAGAACAGATCAGGGATAAAGAAGCAATTGATTTACTTGTGGAGGACCGTTATCGCATTGCCAGGCATGCACTCTTGTGGCTGGGACTTTTGGCCATTGTTTTTTTCTCGAACTGGCTCAAGGAATATAGCGGGCAGACCAAATATTTAAGGCTGCTTTGTGTGCATCTTTTGTTTATTGTGATGTTTTATATCAATATGTATGTTTTGGTACCTCGTTTGTTTTTTCGAGGCCGTTATATTCTTTATTTTCTTTTTCTTTTTATACTTGTTGTGGTAGGGCTGGGACTCATGTCGGGTATCCTTAAAATCTATCTGGATCCTAAGGGACTGGCCGATGTGCGTCAGAACGGTATTGACGATACGGGTTTTTATGAGGGGATTATCATTGTGATTCCTATTATTTTCATGACCACGGCCTTTCAGCTTTTTAAAAGGTGGAAAATCGACAGCCAGAGGATCGCTGAACTGCGTAATCTTACCCTTTCAATGGAACTTATGGAGCTTCGCAATCAGATTAATCCGCATTTTCTTTTTAATATGCTAAATGGGATAAAGGCTCTGATCCGCAGTAATCCTGAAAAGGCAACACAGGTGATTATGAAGCTTTCTGAGTTTTTGAGGTATCAGCTCTATGAGAATAATGAGGAGAAGACTCCCCTTAGATCCGAGATGGATTTTCTTTCCAATTTTATGGACCTGGAGATGCTTCGCCGTGATCATCTGACTGTAGATATCCAGAGTAAAACTGCTGGGAAAATACTCAGTACGGTTTTTATACCGCCGAATCTTTTTACCACTTTTTTAGAGAATGCGGTTAAACATAGTGCGGATGTAGGGGAGAGTCCTGCTTATATTTTTATAACTTTGGAAGTGAAAGACAGGAGATTGGAATTTGTATGCCGCAATTCCAAGAATCCGCAGTATGTTGCTCTTGAGACAGAGAGCAGCGGACTTGGCCTTCCTAATATAAAAAGACGCCTAAAGCTTTTATACAAAGATGATTTTATACTTGATATTAGTAGCCAAGAAAATGAATTTACCGTTAATTTAAATATTCCCATATGAATTGTATAATTATTGATGATGAACCTCTGGCACGTGAGGAGATGAAGGCGCTGGTGGAAGAGGTTTCAAATCTTGAGATTTTGGGGACTTTTTCCAATGCACAAACTGCCTTGGAATATTTAAAGAGTCATAGTGTTGATCTGATCTTTCTGGACATCCAGATGCCTATGGTCACCGGTTTGGAGTTTGCCAGAAGGATTCCCGGGCAAAGCCTAATTGTGTTTACCACAGCCTATCCTCAACATGCCCTTAAGAGTTATCAGCTTGATGCTATTGATTATCTTTTGAAACCCATAGAAAAATCCCGTTTGGAGAAGGCTATACTTAAAGCCACGACCTATCTGGGATTGCTTTCCGATGAAACTGAAAAAAGTACTGTTGAGACCAATAATGAAGATTATCTGGTTATCAAGTCCGATCGTCGTTTTCACAGGATTGCTTTTGGGGACATCCGTTATATTGAAGGGCTTAAGGATTATGTTGTGATTTATACCAAAACCAACAAGCTTATTACAGCGATGAACCTTAAAAATATCCACCAGAAGGTCCCTGCGGGAATTTTCATGAGGGTTAGTAAATCGTATGTCATCAACAGGAACTTTATTGATTCCTTTGACCATCATACCATTTATTTGGGAGAGACAGAAATCCCTTTAGGAGAAGTTTTTAAGAAGGAATTTTTCAACAAATATGCAAGCAGTTCCTTTAATACGGAAGGCACTTAAAAGAACCTGACTTTTTAAGGTAATACATAGTACAGTAAAAAATAGATAGCCAGTCTTTTAAAGACTGGCTATCTGGCATATAAAAAGGCAAAGGCGGTTATTGTATTTTGTGAGGTTTGACTGCGCTGATAAGACGATCAATAATCAGATACATACTTGGTACTACAAAAAGGGTCAGTACCATAGAGCTGCTAAGTCCTCCGATGATTACCCAGGCCATTCCATTTTTGATTTCAGAGCCCGATCCGCTGGCAATGGCAATAGGGAGCATCCCAAGAATCATCGCCAGGGTGGTCATAAGGATAGGACGGAGCCTTTCTTTTCCGGCCTCCAGCAGGGCCTCCTGTACCGTATGGCCTTCGCTTCTGAGATGGTTGGTAAAATCTACGATCAGGATCGCATTTTTAGATACCAGTCCCAAGAGCATGATCATTCCAATGATGGTAAAAATGTTCAGGGTCTCCATGGTCAGTGCCAGGGCGAGAAGCGCCCCTACTAATGCAACTGGTATGGAGAAGAGCACTACAAAAGGGTACACGGCATTTTCATATAGCGCGACCATGATCAGGTATACCAAAATGATGGCTGTGAGCAGTGCCAGACCAAGGCTTCCAAAGGCTTCTCCCTGGTTTTTGGCATCACCCAGATATTGTATGGTAATCCCTGCAGGGGCTTTAATAGAGGCTGTTTTATCCTTGATTTCACTAGTTACGGTTCCAGTGGGGCGTCCGGCAACATTGGCCTGTACGGTAATGGAGTTCAGACGGTCGATACGCTGTAGTGTGGTCTCTCCAAGGGTTTCGCCAACAGTGGCAAATTGCCCCAAGAGTATCGTTTGTCCATGATCGTTGACAAGAGGCATATTGCGAAGACTGCTGATATCGGCACGATTGGACTCATCCAGGCTTACTCGAATATCATATTCATTACCATTTTGGCGAAAAAGACTTTGGTCATTACCGCTGAAGGCATTTTGCAGGACAAGGCCCACTTGTGAGCTGTTCAGCCCTAAAAGGCTCATTTTTTCCCTGTCCAATTTGATGTCTACCTCGGGTTTTGGGTCTTTTACCGAGAGTTTGACAAACTGGGTTCCGGGCACTTCTGTGACCGCTTTACGATATTGTTCGGCAATCTTTCGCACTTCTTTAATATCGGTGCCTTTGATGGCAATCTGTACAGGGGCGCTGTTGACATTACCGGTTATGGAAATGGCAGAGGCCGTTATTTTTACGCCCGGGAGTACCCGGCTGAGTTTTTGCTGCATGGCGATACCAAAGTCCTCGGAGGAAATCGATCGTTGTTTCTTATCGACCAGGGTTGTGGTTATCTCGGCAAGATTGGCATTAGAGGCCGCCCCTGAAACACTGCCACTGACAAACCCGATACTGGAAAAGGCTTGTTTTACCTCAGGTTGTGCCAAGAGAATGGCTTCTGCTTTTTGGGTCATCATGTTGGTCTGGTATATCGAAGCTGTGGGGTCAAGTTCAAGGTTGATCACCAGATCACCCTGATCTGTGGCCGGTATGAAGGCTCCCCCGATAAATCCGGCAGGTACCAAAGCGATACTGCCTATAATTAGAAGAATAGTACCTGAGAGCAGCCACCTTTTTTTACCCAGTACCCATTTTAGGGCCTTGCCGTATTCTTCTTTAAGGCTTTCGATAAAGTATTCAAAATTCATATTAATACTACCCCAGAGACTGTCATTGTTAAGCTCTTCCACACGGCCGAAACGGCTGGCTAAAAGCGGTGTTATGGTGAAAGACACAAAAAGGCTCATAAGGGTGGAGATTACCACCACCAATGAGAATTCCCTAAGTATGGATCCGATCATTCCACCGGCCAGGGAAAGAGGCAAAAATACCACTACGTCCACCAGAGTAATGGCCAGGGCTGTAAAACCAATCTCATTACGGCCTTCAAGGGCTGCGGTTCGTTTGTCGCTTCCCATCTCAAGATGGCGGTAGATATTCTCGAGCACCACTATGGAGTCATCCACAAGGATTCCCACCACCAGAGACATGGCCATAAGGGTCATCATATTGAGAGAGAACCCTAGGAGATACATGGCAATAAAGGTAGGGATGATGGAGGCAGGGAGTGCCACTAGTATAAAAAGCGAACTTCTAAGGCTGTGCAGAAATGCGAGCATAACAATTCCAACAATAAAAACGGCGAGCATAAGATCGTGTATTACTGCGTCGGCCGAGCTCAGGGTATAGATGCTTTGATCCGAAGAAATAGTGAATTTCAGCTTTCGCTCCTTATATTGGTCTTCAATGCCGGCAAGTGCTTTTTTAACCTCGCGGCTCACATCAACGGCATTAGCATCGGTTTGTTTTATAATCTGTACCCCAATGGAAGGTGTGCCGTTGATATGGTTTATAGCGGTGGTTTTTTTGGCAGCATCTGTTACCTCGGCAATATCAGAGAGCAGTATGGTGCTGCCTTGTTTGGTGGTGGACACCGATACGCTGCGGAGCTGTTCAAGGGATTGCAGGTTGGCATCATAGCGTATGGATACCTGGCGTTTGGCCGTTTCGATATTTCCGGCAGGGAAGGAGAGGTTGGCGTTTTTTATGGCCTGGGTAATTTGCGAGAGCGACAGCCCGTAGTACTGGAGTTTTTGCATATTGATATGCACTTGTATCTCGCGCTTATCTCCTCCGATTATAATTACCTGTCCCACACCGGGTACATTTTGCAGGATGGGTCTTAGTTGGTTGTCAACAAATTCATAGAGTTCGCGCGGGGGCATACCAGCGGTTACTCCTGCTTTAATAACGGGAGTTTCCTCTAAGTTGACTTTGTTGACCTGAGGTCTTTCCGATATGGCAGGAAGGTCATTAATGGCTTGGTCTGCCTTACGCTGCACGGCGCGTTCGGCCTGATTGAGATCAGTTCCACTTTTAAACTGCAGGGTGATCTGTGATACGCTTTCCTGTGAGGTAGAATTCATTTGATTCAGACCTTCCACTGCGGCGAAGGCATCCTCTAATTTTTTAGTCACGGAGGTCTGTACCTCAGAGGCAGATGCCCCAGGATAGATTGTACTGACCGATACGGTTGGGACTTCAATTTTAGGGAGCAGGTTATAGTTTAGGTTCAGATAGCATTGCAGCCCGAAAAGCACCAGTACGGTGAAGATTACAATGAGCAGCAAAGGCCGTTTTATGGCAATTTCAGTTATAGACATAATTTTTAATTATTTGATAGGATCACGGGTGTTCTGTTTTGTAGATTGATCTGACCTGAGGTGACTACCTTCTGTCCGGGACTTAAACCTTCAAGTACTGCAATACGGCCATTGTATTGAGCTCCAACCTTGATGGGGCGTAAAATTGCCCTGCCTTGTTCGATGATATACACCGAGGCATCAGTGGTAGATTCCAGAAGCGCTTCACGGGGTATCAGCAGGGCGGTTTGAGGTTTGTTATTAGAGAAATTTATTTTTACAAAAGTACCTGATCTAAGGGGGGCTTCTTTGCTATTCTCAGCGGTAATCTCCACGGCATAGCTGTGCGCTGCGTCGGCCTGCGGGTTGATATAGGATACTTTACCCAGCCATTGTTTATCGGGATATACCTCTGTTTGAAGTGTAGCTGTTTGTCCTTCTTTGATCTGGTATACTTCTGATTCGCTCAAGCTTACCGTTACTTTGATTCGCGATAGGTTTACAATGGTGGCTACCTGAGTTCCTGAGGTCACAAAGACACCTTCTTCTACAGGTCTTGAAGAAATTGTCCCGCTAATTGGGGCTTTTATGGCAGCATCTGAAATCTGGCGCTCCAGTTGTGAGGAGCGGTTGATGGCCTCGGTGTAATTCTGGCGTATTTCTTCCACTTTTTCCCTGGTGGCAGCATTTCCTTCAAGGAGTTCACTGTAGGTCTGCAGATCACGTTTGAGTTTGGCGGCACTGGACTGTGATTTTTGAAGATCCAATTGCAGGAGTCTTGTATCAATGCGTCCCAATAGCTGTCCCTGTTGTACCTGTGTTCCGAGTTCAAAATTTAGTTTTAGAACATTTCCGCTGGCTGTAGCCAGTGCTGTAGCCTGTTTATAAGGAGCGAGTTCTCCTGTTTTTAGAAGGGTGCTCTGAAGGGTTTCCCGGACAACGGTGGCTGCTGTAACAGGGATAGCAGTAGGTTTTGCAGCTATAGGGCTGTTGCGTTTATCGATAGTATTCTTGTTGGAGGCGAGCCTGAAAACAATCAGGACAATAAGTCCTAATACGACTAAGGCAATAATTGATTTTTTCTTCATGGTGTTTAAAGTGAATTGTAAAAATTTTGCAATGTACCGGCTGCTTTCTCAAGATCGATGCGTGCCAGATAATAGTTATAGAGGGAACTCAGATAGGTGAGCTGGGATTGCTTGAGTGCATTTTGAGTAGTGATCCAATCGGTAAGGTCTGTGGTTCCTTTTTGAAACTGTAGGTCTGTCACCCCTAAAACCGACTGGGCAAGGGTAACATTACGCTGATCATTCTCGACATTGGCCTGTGCTTGCTGGAGTTTTGTTTGGGCATTATTGAATTCCATTTTGTACTGGTCGTGAATAAGTTTTAGATTTTCTTCCGAGTTCAGGCGCTGGATATCCGCCTGACGGTATCGGGCGCTTCGTTTATAGAAATCCAGGGTCTGGATGGTCAGTTTAAGACCTACGGCTGAGAAAGGATTCAACTCATTGTAAGATTGTTTAAGGTCATCTCCAAATCCCACAGCGCCATAACGAGCGTAGGCCGTAAGGGTTGGAAGCGCCTCGGCTCTGATGGTTTTTTGTTTTATTTCTTTGAGTCGGACATCAAGTTCCGCCAGGCGGTAATCTGTGCGTTCAGGAGCTGAGAATTCCCCTTTATATTCCAGTGCCAGATGTCCCGGGACAACGGTATCCACCTGAAGGGGTGTGCTGAGGGGGTATCCCATCTCGAATTTTAGTTCATTATGAGCCAGTTCGAGATTGCTTTGGGCTACTCTTTTCTGAGACAGGCTGTTGTTGTAATCCACCTGTATTTTATCGAGGTCTTTTTGCAGTGTTACGCCTTTGCTTACCCTGAGCCTTAGGATATCAATCTGTTTTTGATAGGTGTCGAGATTGTATTGTATAAGTTCAAGCTGCTGGCGGTAGATAAAGATATCGAGATAGGCAGTGGTGATATTGTATATAATGGATTCGCGTGACTGCTGGGCATTAAGCTCGGCCTGCTGGCGGTTGTATTTATTGGCTCTGAGGCCTGTAAGCATTGACTGGTTGTAGATGACCTGATCGAGCTGGGCGGTGGCATTGGTACTGTATTGCTTGGAAAGACTCACCCTTAAGTCCTTATCGCCAAATATCCCCGCAGGGATTATGGTTTGTTGGAGTTTGAGGTTGTCATCGAGTGTTGAACTCAGGCTCACCCGTGGCAGATAGTCTGCAAGCGCTTCACGGGCTCTGGCATCGGCGGCAATTTTCTCGTTGGCATAAATGGTATTGTTGTGGTTGTGTACAAGTCCATATTCAATGGACTGTTTTAGGTTCCAGGAATCCTGTGCTGAGATATTCCAACTCAGGAAAATCAGAAGGGCAGTATAGATAATTTTGCTCATAAAAAATAGTACTCTTGTCATTATGGCGACCAAAATACCTGTTTTAATAAGGCTTATTTAAGTTATTATACTAAATCCCCCTGTTCTTATACCAACTTGTTTTCCCTGCTGATATTAAAAAAGCAGGTTGTTCAAAAAAATAGAAGAGAGATAATTGAAAGAGAATTAAAATTCTGGATAAAAAAGGTTTTATTGATAGAATGAGCTATTGTTTTTTGCATCAACTGACATTGTTGTTTCATTAAAAAAGGGACTCTGTGGAGTCCCTTAAAAGAAATATTGTTGTAATAGAAAGGTATAGATTTCAGGAATAAATCCTGTTTTTTATAATAGGGAAACTCAAAAGAAAGAACCGTTTGTCCTTATTCTAAAAAGAGCCAGTATGGAAGTAGATTTTTTCTGACCTCACGGAGTCTGCGCTGGGCAGGATTCAGGTTTTTGGTGATTAGGTAAAAAAGGTCGGTTAACAGTAGTTTGCTTTCGAATATATATCCGTGAGAGTTAGATGCTTCTATATTTGAAGCCTCTATTGTATCGATATCAGGATCCACAAATATGTCTTTTCCAATCTGTCCCAGTCTAAGGCGACCGCGTCTTCCCCAGCTTGAAACGCCCAAGGCATAGTCGTGATCTGAAGCATAAATTGTTCTTCTGAGTCCGATATTTTTAAATTCGGGAAGAATGGTATTGCGGAATTCTTCCTGATCAATATCTGATGCCCCGAGAATAAGCTGGTGGATTTTATCAAGGTGTTCCTGCATGGAAGCATCGCGCTGAAGTGAGTTGAGCGAGAGCGTAGTGACAAGGGTCCCCATGCTATGGGCTATGATATGAAGCTGTTCCAATTCGGTATTAAGCATAATATTTCGCAGAAATTCTTCCAAGGCAGGAGAACTGCTTCTGGCTTTTGCTTCGTCGCTAAAATAATCTGGGATATTGGCCCCTGAAGGCCAACTGAAAAATCCTGAAAGTCCATCAAAGGGAAGATCCCATGCCAATTGGGCGGTTCTTCTGGCAGCATCTTCAAAGGAATTGTTGTAGCCGTGGATAAAGAGCAATGCACTTTTCTCCGGGGTCTTTTTAAGAGCTGTATTAAATTGCGCCAGAAAATCAATTCTTTCGATGGGCAAGATACTTTTTATGGTGACATGTTTGGCATCATTCTCAGGAAGATTCCATAGGATAATACGCGTGGGACGTTCCAATTCCCCCTGAACATGTCCTTTGGGAATACTGACCTCACATTGGCCAAACTCAAGTTGGCTGGTTTGTGTTCCATAATTCTGTTTCTGATCTGTTTTATTGAGTGCATTTCTGTTAGTTCCGTAGAAAAGGGTGATTTTTCCACCCTGCTCTTGTTTTGAAGGGAAAGCTTTTATTTCAGTTGCTATGTTATGGTTGTACTCTGTATATTTCCAATTTTCCTCTACAACGGGCATAAGGTCATAGATTCTCTGTAGCCTTGTGCCGAATTGCTTCTCTATGGTGTTTAATTCTCTTGCTGTGAGTGTCTGAATTTCTTTGTCATGCTGGAAAACAGGAACTTCAATATCTTTTAAACTGCTTTCCTTTATCCAGTTTACGACAATTTTTACTGTGGTTTGATCTGTAATTTCTCTGGTGGCTACAAATCCAATCCTATCAATTTTCTGATCTTCCACTCCAAAGATTCTGTCCATTGGCAGGATATTCTTGCTTTGTATAATGGCTTTGGCGAGGTCTTTTATCTGGTTGGTATTGCCATCTGGTTTTGCCTGGGCTACTTGAATGACCATGTCATTTTTTGACTGGGACATAGTGTCTACTAATGCATCCCATTTGAATATAATTTCACTGCTTTGATCTAAATTTATGGTTTGTTTAAACTCTGTTTCTTTTAACTGTATGGCATAATAGTGTCCGTTAGGACGCTCAAGAGGTATTAAGGACTGGCTCATAATTGGCTTGATTAGTAAAGTTTGAAAAGTACTAAATTAGGGAAAAATCTGATGCCTTTTAATTATTTTAATGTCTGAGAAAAGTTCAGATGCCTGAAAAAAAAAGCGCCGATTTTCAGCTGAAAATCGGCGCTTTTATGATTTGAAGCCTCAACATTCAATTGGCTGTGAGCAGAGTGTTTTAAGATTCACAAAAAATCCTCTTTGTGGAGTCATTCCTTCACGAAATAGTTTCCACAAGAGTGATGCTCCCATACAGGCGAGTGTAGCATTGATAAACAAATCCTGTTTTTCAAGTGCCTCGGCAAGGGAACAACTTGGTTCACTGTGGTCGTTTTGTCCTTGTAAGAGTTCATAAAATTCCTCAGTTATCATAGGCAGATTTGCTACTGTGTTGTACAATTTGGAAGAGGGCTGTTTGATATCGTTTATGGTGGCAAGCAGAGCCTGACCCGTATTTTGGCTGTTGCCCATATCAAGCCAATAAAGGGATTTACTGCGCTGAAAGGTATCAGCATCCTTAATTTTTTCGAGTATCTGAGCGATCTCAAAACGTGCCGATATGGTATCCACACAGCTGATGTACAGGTTTGCCCTGCCTTTATTGGGTAAGGCTTCTATATTTTGAGTGTTAAACTGCTCAGAGACGGCTTTCCATGAAGTTCCGAAAAAGCGATTGATTCGGTTGATGAGTGCCACGGATTTATAAAGCCCGAGTTCGGTATCGGCAAAGAGCTGTCTGCCCTGATTGGCAGGGGTTACTACATCATCATCGTATAGGCAGAGGTGCAGACCAGTATGCCCAAGGGCTATAAGGCTGTGATTCATTCGGGCAAGTTCTGTGAGCATTCGGCTTCCCGTACCACCAGCCCCAATTAGGTTTATTGTTATGGGATTGGTCGGGTTTATCAGGTAATTATCAGCAAAATGCATGGATTGGAGCGTGTTCATGCTAAGATTTTTTGGAGGGTTAAACCATTTTTTAAAAGAGATTTTACAGGGAACTGTTTTTTACTGTTTATGAGTTTCTGCCACAGGGCAATAATATTTCCCTTTACAGGACTTTTCTGCTCAATAAGGTGGCTGAAATAACTCTTAAAGAAATACTTCTGCCAAAGCTCTATAAAGCTTTCTAAATGAGTATCGGGTTCGATATTTATTTTTACCGTTCCCATGCAGACTTTCCCATCCTTGTAAAGATTGAAAAATGGGGCATGGCAAAGGGGAGTTTCTTCGCTGATATCCTTATCGAAATCCATTGCATAAACCCAAAGGGCATTTTTGGAGGCTTTCCACAAGAGGGGCGGAATGGACGCTTTACCGTTTGGAATCCCGAGGTTTTCTACAAAAAATAAGTCGACCTTTTGGGCGGGAGTAAACCAAATGACAAAGCCATTAGGGTCTGTGTTTATATAAATAACATTTTTAGGAAGCAGACCTTTTGGTTTTAAAAAATTCCGCTTTAATTCCTGTGCCGTATCAAGGGATTTGGCTAGTGTGGTACTTTCCCGAAGCGAGAGCGGATGTGCATTTACGGGGTAGCCGTTTTTGTCCATGTCATAGCTTTCGACATAGATATTCTTGTCTGTGTTTTCCTGATACACCACAAAGGCTTTTACAGGATGGTATAGTTTTCCAAAATCAGGGGTTATGTCTTTCATGGGATTTGGTTTAAAAGGGTACAGAGGTCATTTATCAGCGGGAATATTTTATATTCAAAATCAAGTCCTTCCTGGCAGGGCTTGTTTTCATTATCATAGACCTGAAACAGTAGAGGCTGCTGCATCTGGGAGCATTCATTGAACTCGTCGTTTACAGCCCTTTCGATGTTGTCGTAAAGCAGTCCCTGATTATCGGCTATAAAGGAAATATATTGCTCTGCCCTTATGATGCCCTGATCCTCTTCAAACTCTTCATTGGAGGTGTTTTGAAAGATGTTTGCATCGGGATACTGCTCAAAAAGGGCGAATGCTTTTTTGGCGATTCTCAGACATTCCTGCCCAAAATCATTACTTAAAGCAAAGCTTTCGATACGATCTTTAAAATGATTCAAATTATAAAGGTTGTATATTTTTCTAAAGATGATATCTCCATAGTAGGAGGCTCTGTTTAATTCCTGTTGCATGGTTGTGAGTTCTTCTTTTTCCTCTTCTTCCCACTCATCAAAAAACCAATCTTCGATACACTCATAATGATACCCCAAGGCGGTGTAGTCCTCCATATAATAGGGGATTCCTGCTATGTGGTACAGATAGGCAAAAACAGACAGAAGGAGCTGGACACTCTGCTTTTGCTTTTTGTCCTGCAAGAGCCTGTACAGGGGCAGGACAGGGATATAATACAGGGTGTTTCCGGTATGGTAAACTGTTTTCCCTGCGAGTCTGACTCTCCCATCATCGTCCTGCACGATGGAGAGTTCGATGTCCTGCCCTGACGTCCCTAGTTTATTCTGAGCGTAATGATGCGCCAAAAGCACATTATAGGGATAGGGCTTGTTTACTGCTTCCAAACTATTGAGATTGTGCAGTTCTGTTAAGATGTCAAAGGATTCAAAAAAGCTTTTTTCTGCGGTTTTCTTATCAGGGAAAGCTGTACCCCGTTCAAAAAGAGGCAAAAAAGACTGTCTTAGAAAACCATCGGCAGAAGTTCCAAGGGAACTGACTTTGCTTTGTTTGCCTGCACTTGCTCTGCATCGGGCAATCTGTCCATTTCTTTTACGAATTTTCCCAACTGTTGATATAATTTCCATTGTCTTTTGTTTTTGGGCAGAATGATACTGCCTGTTATGGCTTTATTTTTCATGGTTTTATCCTTTAGTTCCAATCTGCAGAACGAACTTATACTGCAGGGCATCATCAGCAATTACAGGTCCTTCAATAGAGGCTGTTGTAAGGATTGGATAGGTCTGAGCATAAAAATTCAGTACCGCCTCGGGGCTGAATGTTTCTGAGGGGTCGGCAAGCTCTATGTCCTGCTGTTTGTCTTTAAAAGAGAAAACTCTTTTCAGAGGTGTTGTAATTAACATGGTTCTTCTTTTTTAGGTTCATTGAATAAATCAGGGGCGAACTGATTGGAAAGTTCCATTCTGCGTTCCCGAATCAGCTGTGCATATTCGGGATATGCTTCCACGGTAGGCACTTTCATCCAAGCCTCACGGTGTTTTCCTTCGGCTTCAAGTTCGTCCACTTTTTTCATGGCTTCTTCGTACTTTTTCTGCTTGTCGGAGATTTGTTTGTCTTCTTTGCCCAAGGTTTCTTTGTGCATCTGTGAAGAAGCTTTGGCAGATTCTTTTTGTTTTAGGAACTGCTCCATATTGGTAAAGAGCTGTGCGGTTTCTCTAACAGGCTCAACGATAGTTCCAAAGAATCCTGCATCGAGTTCCTGAGCCGTTCCACGGAGCAGGATAGGAGGCACTTTTTTGCGGGCATCGTCCCCGACTTTTGGGTTGTGGAAGAGTACCGATACAATTAATGTATCGGTGTCTTGCTTTGCTATGCTTATTGTCCAGTCCCCTGCAACTCCAAGGGCTAGGATGGATTTAAAAAAATTGGTTTCCATGATGTCTTATTTCTTTAGTTTACTTTAACTTCAAGTCAATTCTCAAACACGCTACAATAGATATTGTAACAGTACTCTTCAAAGCAGAGCCAACACATAAAGGTGTAATGCGGGCTTTCATAACGGTTTGTAACTGGCTCTCCAAAGGAATCTTCCAAGTCTTTTCGAATATCTTCCAAATCATCAAGATGTTTGATGTAAAAGGCTTTACAATCAGAGTGATAGATGAACTCACTTATCATTCCACTTACACAGCCACCTTGTTGTAAGTCTTCCAAGAAAGATTTTAACTGCGCTTTCTTTTTGCCGTTGTAACCCTCCATATTGTTTAGAATTATTTCGTTAAAGACCTGACTTACTTCGTAGTCTCGGTAGGCTGATTTTTCAAAGGCTTTCATACTGATAATTTTTTGGCGTTTATAATTTTTTAAAATGAACAAAGGCATTAAAACGGCAGATCGTCGGGGTCTTCCATTGTTTTTTGCTGTGTGGTACTGCTTTGAGTATTCTCAGCATCCTGTACTTTTTTGGCAAAGACCAAAATCTTTAGATTATTGATGTGAAAGGTCAAAGTCCCCAAAGCTCTGCCATCAGACGAAGCGTAGACACTCAGACCAATACGCCCGAAAAGCTGAACGAGCGCCCCTTTTTTTAGCCACTGAGCCGATTTGGCATTTAGCCAATACGAACAATCGATATAGGTTACAATTTCTTTATACTCACTGCTTCCTTTGGGTTTGTAAGAGTCATTGATGGCAATGGAGAAATTAACTACCTGTTTGTCATTGGCTACTTTATGCACGGTGGCATCTTTTGTAATACGTCCTGTGATTTCCATGATTTTAAAATTTAATGATTACTACTTTTGAATTTCTTTTCTCCTGCCCCGCAAAAATTATTTTCAAAAGAAAAAACGGAAAAAAAGAAAGCAAGAACCAAGTGGCCGGCTAGAGGATACGCAGTGCTATAAGTCCCGAAGGGTGGGCAGGCGAAGCGGACCATTATGCGCACGGAGCATCCGGCGGTCACTATCTTGGCTGCCTTTTTATGCCGTTTCGAATGAAAATTTTAATGCTTTATTTAGATCTTAAACCGTAGAAAATGGATCTGTTTTTAACAACACCTAACAGAGGTGCTGTCGATTTGAGATGAACTGTAACGAGAAGAAATTCTCTGAGGGTTATTAGGCTATTTGCTTAGGATGCCATAGCAGATAACGTTTTATCAGAGCGGTATAAAAGGGAAGTATAAAACCTATTTTATAAGAGCGTAGTAGATTTATTTTTATTAATTTTACTGGTAACACAGAAACAAACCATACGATGGATAAGACTATAAAACTCAGGGTAAAAAAAGAAATGGATAATGGTAATGAGTTTAAGGTATTGAAACTAAAAGGTAGTCTAATCAGTAAAGGCTACACTGAAATTATCCACATTGCCGATGAGAATGAAGATTTTTATCTCAATTCCTTTTTGACTTCCCCTGACCATAAAAAAGATGCTGAGGACTTTGTACTGGATTATATTTCAATGCATAATTTAAGCGATTCCATTACATTAATTGACGGTATTGGTAAATGATTAGAATATAACAGGCATCAATTATAAAAAAAGTCTCCAAGGATAAATTGGAGACTTTTTTATTGAATAGTAAGCTGTATGATTATTGCGTTACAGTAAATCGGAATGCCTGTCCAAGCCTAACAGGGAACTTATCAATTATTAATGCAGGTTCTGCCTCAACGATATAGGTAATTGGAGGATAAAGTGCAGGATTTGGATTTCTAGGGAATGCAAAATATGGAATTGTAGAATACCACTGGAGATTTGTAATTGCCTGACTTATTGAAAGTGGTGGTGTAGAGGACATTGCCTGACCGGATTGAAGCCGGAATTCGGGTAAAAAACCCTGTAATGGAGCTCTGTTTCCTAAATTATCGATTAGGTAATAATAAAGGATAACCTGAGCGGAGTTTCCTGTGTTAGCCGGAATTGAAATAGAACCCGTTACGGTCATAAATCTTTGACTTGGCGGAATATGTGGATGGGTAGTACTATTCATGTGCTGTACATTGGTTAAATAAAGGTTTAATCCAATGTTAATATCACTTTGATTGATGTTATTGCGGTTTTCAGCTATTGGATTGTTTGTCATTGGAATATTGGAAAAGGAGGGTTTCATTACAAATGCCTGTCTGACAACTCCACCAAAAATGGAATAGCTTATCCAGCCAAAACCACTATTTCCCCAAGAAGGGCCATAGGAATTAACGAACTTAAATGCACTTCGGCTATCATCGTAACCCACAATAAGGATAGCATGACCCATTTGTGGATTAAAACTTCCAATGGTTTGCCAGAGGTATGGATTGGGCCGATTTGGTTGATACCCACCACTAAGGTAATTAACATCAGAAATGGCACTTGCAATAACCGGATGTGAATTTGCAAGTTGATCCTTTACGTCATTGAGAAGATCTTGTTTTTCGCCTAAGCGAACATAGCGTTCAATTTTGAAATTATTGGCTTGCTCTTTAGCTTCCTGGGTAGGTTGGTGTAGGACATTCGAGGCAGAATACTGCATGCGATCGAGGGTACAGACTCCTTGGTTTTTTAAAAGTTCAAGCGCATCAATGTAATTACTGCCAAGATCCACGCCTTTGTTTATTTGATTGTAGACGAAACTTGGCGAGAACAAATTGCTGTAGTTTAATTCTCCGGAGCTATTGGTGTAATTCCAACTAGCATTTGATTTTTTAGCATAGTAGGCTTGAGCACCATAGGCTATAGCCCATGCCACGCATGAATTTTGCCTGCCCTGTTCTCCCACAGGAGGGAGGTACTGTGTTAAATCAACAGCCGGCGGTAAATTAGCAGCTGCCATTTGGGGTAAATTCCCTGCAATTCCACTATAAACCTGGTTGTCAATAATAATTGAACCGGTAAATAGTTCCTGTCCATAAGACTGACAGAAGCAAAGGATCAGTAAGAAGATTTTCATTATTGGCTTCATTATTTTTATTTTAGGGTGAAATTAATTAATGTCAATTCTTTCTAAAGTAGAAATATTTTGTCCTAATTGTACATTAGAATCTAAAGCAATTTGTGAGGTGTTTGTAGGTGCGTTAAAGTTCTTGAGTTCAGGCTTGTAAAAGTTTTATATGCAGCTTGTTTGAGCTAAATTACATTTTTTTATCTTACAAAAATAGTATTGTTTAAACTCTTTACCAGATTTTGATAAAGCTTGCCTTTTAGTTCGTTTCTGGTGAAAATGAATTCTCAATGAATCCTGTAAATTTTGTTATCTTTTATTTAATATTGTTGTGTAAACAAAATTGTTTATTTTTGCAATATGAAAACGACACTTGAAATACTCAAAGGAATACATCCTGGTTTTGTTCTGGAGCGAGAACTAGAGAAACGTCATTTGCGCAAAGGGCAGTTTGCAATTTCCATGGGCGAATTTCCACAAACACTCACGGCCATTACCAAGGGCAAACGCAGGATGAATACACCACTGGCGATGAAGATCGAGAAGTTACTCGGAATAGAGGAAGGGTACTTTATGGTCCTGCAGGTGTATTATGATATTGAGCAAGAGAAGCAGAAAGAAAACAAGCAAAAAAATAAGTACAATCCAAAACCTGATTTGACAAAACTCAGAAAAGTGCTGTTTTGGGATACGGATATACAGAAGATAGATTGGGAAAAACAAAAAAAAGCGGTAATCAAAAGAGTCTTTGAACGCGGAAATGAAGAAGAAAAAAAAGAGATTACGCACTTTTATGGCTTAGATACCGTTACTACTATTTTAAGTTCATAAAGTAAATTCAAGAAACAAGTTCAAGAACCAAAAACAAAAAGCAATGCCCCTACATTTTAATACTGTTACCCCACTTTTAAAGACCATTTTAGAAGATCTCATGCAAGCCGATGAATTTAAGGATTTCCGTTTGGTGGGAGGCACTGCGCTGAGCTTGTATTACGGGCACAGGATGTCGGTGGATATTGATTTGTTCAGTGATGCGGAGTATGGAAGCCTGGATTTTAAGGCAATAGATGATTATTTAAGAGCGCATTATTTCTATGTGGACAGTATGGACATTGCTCCAATTGGTATGGGAAAATCGTATTATGTAGGAAGAAGTGCCGATGAGAGTGTGAAACTGGATTTGTATTATACAGATCCTTTTATTGACCAGGTGCAAGAATTCAGTGGACTAAGACTAGCGAGCAAGGCGGAAATTACAGCTATGAAACTTGATGTGATACAGCGAACCGGAAGAAAAAAAGACTTCTGGGACATCGACAGGCTAAAGGATGATTTTACCATCACTGAAATGTTTGCCCTGCATGCAAAAAGATATCCTTATACGCATGAGAGGGAACTCCTAAAAGAAAAATTCACGGACTTTAACCAGGCCGATGAAGACTTTGAACCAATGTGCCTCAGGGGAAGACACTGGGAACTTATCAAAGTAGATATGATTGATTTTAAAAATACACTTTAATTTTTTTTTGAACTTAGCTTTTATTTTGTTTATTGTTTCCATTAATAAAATTCATTTTTTCTATTTAAAGCTAAGTATATGATTCTTATTATTGAAATATATTAATACTAATCCCAATAAATAGAGGTGTTAAATGGTGTTTTATATTTGGTTAATATGAGTATATTCGTTAATTACCTTAAATTGACCTTCAAATAAAGTTTCAACTTCACAATCTTCAATCATTTTTCCATGCCAGTATTCCTCGGCAAGTTTGGCATATTCCGTTACATTCAAAGTTTCCAAAATTATAAGCGAACCATTTCCAGTGTGAGTTTTTGAATTATTAAGCAGATCAACTTCAATAATTTTTTTTTGCTTTTTTGGATAAAGTTTTGTCCACCATTTTTCTAAATCTTGAAGTTCAGATAACCATAAACAACTTTTTCTTGAAGGTAAACGCGGGAAATTTTCCTGTCTATAATTTTCAAATATTTCTTCCCTAATCCATTTTAAATATTGCTGTAAATTTTCTTCCATTTGCTCTGTCAATTGCCGATACACAGAACTTTTTTTAATATATTGATCTAATAAAACTGTTGAATCTCTATTAAAGAGTAATTCTGCTTCAGTGGATTTTATTTGCTCTTTAGCATATTTAAATAAATCAATTTTATTACCATTAAGCTGTGCTCCGGTAGAGGTAACTAAATCATTATAGAATGAGTTGCAATTTTCATCTGTGATGTTTATTATGTCACCTTTATTCCAAATGGTGTTTGTTCCATTTAAGTTTTGAATATGGAAATATCTTTTTTTTGTCATTTTAAATTTTCTCTGCACAAATTTACATTTATCGGTCAAGAATCCTAAGTGATTTACAACTTATAAAAAACAAGAAAAATAAATGAAGTAAAAATCGATTTATTTTCTCTTTAGAGTATTATTTGATTGAAGTGTCTTTAGCAGATAAGATGATTTGACGGATTTTTAAACAGATTAGATATTAATTAAAGAAGTTGATTTGTTTTTAGTTTTATAGCTTTGAGTAACTGTTCTAGAAACAGCATTACCTGATCCAGAAGTGTTGAGACAAATTCTTGTTGAATATCAATGATATAATACTTGTTTTCAAAGTCATTAAACGTAATACTTTTTTCATGTCTAAATTGTTCGAACTGCTTTTGATCAGCAATACAATTCTGATGACAAACTACGTTTCTAACAGTATACCTATTGATAATTGGTGTAAATAATCTTTCAATATACGGACGTTCTTCCTCTAAGAAAGGTAATAGTGAAGACCAATATTTTAAAATAACAGAATTAGATTTAACAATAATTTCTAAATTAAAACTTTCTTGCAATTTTTCGCATACTAGTTTAAGCTTGTTTTCGAAAAAACTAAATATTCCTGAAATTTGATTATAAGTCAAAATTCTATTGAGTTCGCTCATAGTGTGTTCTTCAATTCCATATAGATGACCTAAGTATGCCTCTAAGTCATTTTCATCCATGTTGCCATTTTCTTGCTTTGTTGCTTTAATTTTATTCAATAACTCCTGGTGGATCAATTCATAGCTTTCATTTTGCATAGAAATCATTTTTCTAGAGGCATCCAATCCTATTGAGATTTCAAAATCTATGTAAAATAGATCTGACCATTTTGTAATGTTGTTTAAATCAAAGGACATTTTTTTTTTAGCTGGCATAAGGTGTTAGATTTAATATGTTTTTAGATTCAATAATTGATTACAAAAAAACAATTTAGAAAGACTTTTTTATAGTTCTATTTTTTTACAGCTAAGTTATGTGAAATAGACCAATAATAAATTGATATAAAAGTTAGTCTATTTTTTTTTCCTAATAATCAAATGTGACATACTGGAGGAGTCTAAGAGTTTTTCTATTTCACAATGTTTAATTTCTTCAATGTCAATTTTTATCTGTAAATAGTTTTGCCCTATAATCGAATTGTCAATGGTTCTTATTTTTGGAATCTCTATGTAGTTTTCAATTTCTTTTTTCAGGGCTTTATGATCATTGATTATTTCTGAATGAAATGTTTTTAGTTCTATTTTACAATCAGGATCATCTGCTACCATACCTACAAATTCACCTGAACTCAGTGCCGCAATTTTTGAAGCAGGTACTGCGGATTCGAGTTGTTTGGAACGACTAATGGAAGTGTCAGCACTATTGATTGACAGGCTTTCCCGATCCTGCATAATCTTGCCAAATCGTTCTGAGAGTTGTTTGGCTGTATCACCTGTAACTTGTCCAGAGATAATATTTCCGGTTATATTAAGTATAACATCAGCCTGTTCGCGGCCATAGTCTTTCTTAAGCTGACTAAAGTCCTGAATCCCTAAACATGTGGCAACTTTATTGCTTCTGGCTGTGGCAATTAAACTATCCATGTTATTTAAATAAATAGTTGGAAATTCATCAAAGATCAAACTGCTTTTTAGTCTTTCTTTTTGGTTGACCTGTTTAATCAAACGAGATATATACAAAGATAATACAGCTCCATAGGTTTGGATCTTTAGAGGATTGTTTCCCATGCAGACAATTTTAGGTTCCATAGGATTATTAATATCCAGAGTAAAGTCATTTCCAGAGAGCACATAATAGAGTTGAGGGGAAGAAAGTCTTGCCATGGAGATCTTAGCCGATGCGATCTGACCCTCTAGTTGCTCCATCACATTATTTAGGTATGCGGGTGGAGAGATGGCATTAGATGCAATGGGCAGCGCCGCAGGGAAAATATATCAAAGCATGTCATCGTCATCTGTAAACTCTCCTTATTTTAAAGAGAATGGAAACTATATGAATGATAAACTCAAAGGTAATTCAAAATAAATTAAAGAATCTTGATCATGTTTACCAAAATGAAAAATATAGATACTGCTTTTCGCTATGTAAGAGGCTTTACAATGTTGGTTATTGTTGGTTGTATTATAATCTGTTGTTACACATTGTACAAAAGTTTTACTACTGTTACCCTGATGCAGGACAAGGTTTATATTTTGGCCAATGGAAAAGTCTTAGAGGCTTATTCTTCAGACAGAAAAGATAATGTACCAGTAGAAGCAAGAGATCATGTAAAGACCTTTCACAGCTATTTCTTTACGCTCGATCCTGACGATAAAGTAATCAAAGCAAACATTACTAAAGCGCTTTATCTGGCTGATGATAGTGCAAAACACATTTATGATGATCTCAAAGAAAATGGATATTACTCTGGAATCATTTCAGGGAATATCAGTCAGACTATTGCCATTGACAGTATTCAAATTGATGTCAATGAATATCCATACCGTTTTAAATGTTTTGCCAAACAAAAAATTATTCGCAGTACCAGCATTGTAAAACGTAGTCTGATTACTGAAGGTAATTTAAGAAATGTATCAAGGAGTGATAATAACCCACACGGATTTTTGATAGAACGCTACAAAACGTTGGAAAATAAAGATCTGAGTATTGATAATCGAAAATGATGTGGCCTTTATTTAAAAAGTACGAAAGAATTCAGGTCAGTAATAAGTATTACCTGTTGCTTGAGGATAAATGGGCTAAAAAGATGAGTAGTCTAACTTCAGGTTTGTCAAGAAAAAAAATGGTTTTTGTATTGATTGGATTTGTAGTTCTTAGTAGCAGTAGCAATATTTATATTATTTACAGAGGATTTAATTCCGGTATTTCTGATTCGATAGATAGTGTATCAATTTCTAAGCCTACTAAGGTAAACAGGCAATTAAGAAGCAATGTTCTCAAATCATTTCCTATTTCTAAAAAGGAATATGAAATAATTACTCATTTCAGATCGTATTTGGACAGTCTTGAGAAAAGTTCTTCCGGAAAGAGATCATACGATAGTATTAAATTGGTTCATCCTGGTCTTGTAGAGAGTCTTGCCTTTATTGAAAATTATTATAAGTCTAATGTAAAAGATTAATGTCATGGAGAAAAAAACAATTACACTCAAAGATTTAAAAAAACGTAAAATGTTGCTGGTTCTGCCAGTTTTAATTTTACCATTTGTAACTATGCTGTTCTGGAGTCTTGGTGGAGGAAAAAGCACAACTGAAAGTTTTGAATTAAAAGAGAAAAGAGGATTCAATATTGTACTTCCTAACCCGAAATTTAAAGAAGATACTACTTTGGATAAGATGAGTTACTATGACCAGGCAGCTATGGATTCTATAAAATTGATAGAGCAAATTAAAAAAGACCCTAATTACTCAAACAATGCATTTCTCGATGATTCATTATCTATAAAGGAACAAGAGTTAGAACCTAAAAATCATAGAAAAGGTAAAGTTGGCCTTAATATGGATTCTTACAAAGACAGAAATGAAGAAAAGGTTTATCTTAAATTAAAAGCCCTTCAAAAAGCTATTAGTCAACCTGTATCTGCCGTTAATCAAGATCAGGATATGCGAGAATTTGAAAATTATGGTTCTTCAAATATTGAATCCGCTGACATGAAAAAATTAGAACAGATGATGTCAGTAATGAATGAACCTCAGGAGCCCGACCCTGAACTCAAACAATTAGGAGGGATGCTAGAGAATATACTAGATATTCAGCATCCAGCACGTATGCAGGAGAAACTAAGGCAATCTTCTAAAGATAAAAAAGGAAAAGTTTTCACAGTAGACAACAAAGTAAAGCAAGAGCATTTTAACTCCTTAGATGTTTCTAATGAAAATTATTCACTTGACTCAAAAAATAATTCCTTTTTTTCTTTGGACCAAGAAATTGTATCTGATGAGATGCAAAATGCACTAGAAGCTGTGGTCCATGAAACACAATCTATTGTAAACGGTTCCATTGTCAAGCTTCGACTCTGTAATGAAATTTTTATAAATGGAGTACTGATCCCAAGGAATAGTTTTGTATTTGGAATAGCTTCTTTAAAAGGAGAAAGATTAGAAATAAAAATAAATAATATAAAATTTAAGAGTTCAATTTTTCCTGTAGAACTAACAGTTTATGATATGGATGGAATAGATGGAATTTATATCCCAGGCGCCATCAGCAGAGATGTTGCAAAAGCTTCAGTGGATCGCTCTATGCAAAGTTTAGGTATAGCAAGTCTGGATAATTCTTGGGGAGCACAAGCTGCAGGAATGGGAGTTGAAGCAGCTAAAAGCCTAATGAGTAAAAAAGTAAAACTTATAAAGGTTGTTGTTAAAGCAGGATATCAAGTACTGCTTTACGATGAGAAAGAAAAGAATGCTAAATAACACAAAGAAATATAAAAGATGAAAAATATAAAGACATGGTTTACCGTAGGGATTTTGATAATTACCTTTTCAGGGTATGCTCAGCTTGGAGCAAAATCGGAATCAAACAATTTACAATTAAGTTATTCTAAAACAACAAGTATTGTCTTTCCATATGCTATTAAAAGCGTGGATAGGGGAAGTCAGGACGTTTTAATTCAAAAAGCTAAAGGTGTTGAAAATATTTTGCTTCTAAAAGCGGGTAAACAAAATTTCACACAAACCAATCTTACAGTTGTTACTGCCGATGGGAAACTTTATGGTTTTGTGCTGAATTATGATGAATTGTGTCCGATTTTAAATCTTGTAGCCGATAAGGCACATGGATATGATCAAGATGTATTGTTTTCTTCTGATAATGAAAATCAAGAAAAAATGGAGCAATATGCATCTTTGGCCTTGTCAAAAAAGAAAAAGGTAACGGGTTTAAAATCAAATAGATTTTCTATTAAACTTCAGGTTAGTGGTATATTCATACATCAGGACGTCATGTATTTTAGAATTTTGTTAGGGAATAATTCAAGGATTAATTATGATCTGGATCAACTGCGCTTTTTTATTCGTGACCAAAAAAAGTCCAAACGTACAGCATCGCAAGAAATTGAAATAATTCCATTGTTTACCACTTCTAACATAACTAAAATTTCTGATGAATCGGAGGTAAGTGTTGTTTTTGCATTACCCAAGTTTACTATTCCGGAGAAAAAATATTTTGCCTTGCAGTTAATCGAAAAAAATGGAGGAAGGCATGTTGAATTGGATATAAAAAACAATGACTTAAAGAATTTGGAAATATTAATGAGTTTATAAAGAAGTAATAATTTAAATAAAGGATATCATGGAAGAGAAAAATGTAGACTATTTAAAAGATCAGTTGAAATTCACTGGATTTGGTGATGGACTGGAAAATAATTTGAGAGAGAATATGCTCAAAGGAGAAACTGAGTTTAAGTTAAATCATCAAATAAAACACGGGAATGATTCTGTTACAACGACATTAAATTTTAAGAAATCAGATCAGAGCGACATGTATTTTTTTAATTCCTATAAGATGAACCTTCAAAAAGAAGGGTCTAAAGAAGGTTTTGCACAAACTTTTTATATCAATAGGGATAATAATATTACAGCCAAGGAAGCCTATAATCTTATGGATGGACGATCTGTTAATAAAGATCTCAAAACAAAAGAAGGAGAAGTATATAATTCTTGGATTAAAATGAATTTTAAGGAGGCCGCTGATACTAATGGAAATTTTAAATTGAATCATTATCATCAGAATTATGGCTATGATTTAGAAGCGGGTCTTGCTAAACATTCCATAAAAGAATTGGACAATCCAAAATATAAAGAAGATCTAATGAACTCTCTTAAAAAAGGGAATATTCAATCGGTGACTTTTGTGGTTGATGGTGTTGAAAAAAAACAATTTGTCGAGGCTAATCCTCATTTTAAAACCATTAATGTTTATGATGGAGCCATGCAAAGAATCAATAATCGTGAAAGTAAAAATCAAAAGCAAAGTGAGGCTGAAGGTAAATCAGTAAATAAAGAAGTAAAGCAGAACCAGAATGCTGATTCTGAATCTTCAGAAGGTGCAGAGCAGAAAAATAAGAAAAGACAAAAGCAAGGTAATTCAATTTAGCTACTTTATGGATAATTTAAAACCCTTATCAGCTTTTTTCTTAGCCATTGAGAAAGATTTTCGAATCAGTACAACGCATATTGCAATATATGTAGCCTTACTGCAATTTCGTATTGATAAGGGTTTTATAAATCCAATACAAGCATATAGTGACGAAATTAAAAACATAGCTAAGATATATTCTCCAAAGACCTATCGTAAATGCGTACGCGAATTAAGTGATTATGGTTATATCAGATACGAACCTTCGTATAAGAAGACACAAGGAAGTAAAATCCATTTTCTAGACTAGTAACTGCAGAAAGAAAGATGTAATTTAAAAATAGCAGTATGAAACAATTTACATTTGAAGATCTTCCTGATATGATTACAAAATTATATACTAAAATGGACAAGATTGAAAAGTTATTGAAGGAAAGAAAAAAAAGAAAGTCAGAAATAGACCAAGAGCTGTTAACCATTGAAGGTGCAGCTGGTCTTTTAAAATTGTCCGTTGCAACAATATATTCAAAGGTTTGTAGAAATGAGATTCCGGTGAACAAACAAGGCAAACGCCTTTATTTTTATCGCACAGAGTTACTGGACTGGATTAAATTGGGTCGCATCAAAACTACTTCTGAAATTCAGCATGAAGTCGAGGTAAATTTTAAATCAAAGAAATCATCCACGTAAATTAAACGCCAGATTTTATATTTTAACATTATAAAGACGTCACCCAAAAGTGACGTCTTTTTTGATTTGTTTATTTCAGACTTATTCTTGTAGTAGTATCTCTTTTTCTTTGATCAATGATATGCGAATAGATTTGAGTAGTTTTTACACTTTTATGCCCAAGCATTTTCGATACAGTAAATATGTCCGTACCGGCAGACAATTGTAAGGTGGCATAACTATGACGAAAACAATGAAAAGTGAAGTGTTTAATAATTCCAGCATGGGCTAACCAAACCGGTAAAACTCTGTCCACATCCCACTTTTTTAAACCTTGAAATACTTTTTCTTTTGGCTTTCCTCTTTCACCAAATGTTTCGAAAGCTTCGTTTGATATAGGCATTGTTTGTAAACCTTCTGTTTTTTTTTGTTTAAACCTGATATAATATCCATCGTTTTCAATGTATTCAATTTCAGACCATTCTAATTTAGCTATATCAGAATAACGATTCCCTGTTAATAGCGAAAACTTTGAGATTCTAGCCACAATCTTTTTCGAACATGGGGTTGCAAAAAGTTTTTTAGCTTCCTCAAGTGTAAGAAAGTTACGTTGCGATTCCTGCTCTTTAATAGAATCAACACCGGCATTAATATCTGTTCTTATTTTTCCTTCTTTATAGGCTTTTCTAAGAGTAGCTTTTATTTTATTATGATAAGATAATGCTGTATTTCTAGATAATGTATAGCCAGTACCTCTTCGGCTTTTAGCGCCCAGTAGATAATCTCTAAAATCCTCAATGAATGTTACTGTAATATCTTTAAAAAGTAAATCTTGTCCGCCAAGAAAGATCTCAAAGTGAATTATCGCAGAATTCCATATTTGATAGTTATTCCCTTCTCTTTTGTCCGCCAGCTTCTTAAGGTATTTTAAAAAGGAACCTCTCCCGATTCTTTGTAATTCCAGTCGTTCTTTTTCAAACTCAGAGTATATGTCATCTTTGCGTAATTCATTTAATCGGCGTATTAGCATTAATTCAGCTATACGCTGGTTTTCTATATTAGCAATTTTTTGAATTTGATTTTTTGGTTTTTCAAAAAGATACAGTTTCAAAAACTCACGCCTTGTATACTGATTGGTATTAGCGTTTAGTATTGGCGGGTAGAAATCCAGATATAAAGATATCTTTCCGCTTGCTAGTACTTTTTGTCTCAATGTTACATTACTCTTTTTCATTTTCTCTTGCGTTAAATATAATATCAATATCTTTCTTTGCTACATAATTGAACTTTCCAACGGAATACTTAGCTATTGCGTGTCTTTGAATTATCATATACAACGCACCTGGTGATACTCCAAATTTCTGCTGTATTTGTGTAATTGTATAACAGTGTTCCAATCCAGGGAATTCCTGTACAGGACGAAGCAGGGATTGATCCAGTGGAATTGAGAAGAAGCTATCCATATCGCACCTGCGGATAACTGTTCTCGCTCCAAATTTTGCTATATCTAGCTCTCCTCTGGATATAATTCTGTAAATGGTTCTTCGGCTTATTCCAAACAAAAGACTGGCCTGATTCATACTAATGAAATCTTTTGTTTTAACTGCTTCAAGATTGGGATTTTTGGCAATTTGAGTCTGCTTATTACTTTGGGTAATTTTTGACTCTCTAGTTCTTGCCTTGTAAGCTCTGCTACTGCATTTTAGCGAACAATACTGCGTTTTTGTTGTGCGGGCGGTAAATTCGTTTTGACAGAATTCACAGATGCGCGTAATTTGAATGTTTGAACTCATAGAAATGTGACTTTAAGTGTCCCACTGTGACTATGTGTGTCTATAAGTGCCATAATTTGGCCAAAAAAAAATATTTTTGTACCTCGAAATTTCGAGGTACAAATAAGGTACAAATTTAAGCAAAATATCGCATAATATCCAAAAGAAAAAGTAAATAAAAAACGAGTTAAAATATTGATTATCAATATTTTAACTCGTTTACTTGTAGTTATTTTGCGTTGTTTTGTCTTGCTATTTTCCAATACAGAAATTAGCAAAAATATTCCCTAATAATTCATCGTTAGAAACCTGACCCGTAATAAGACCAAATTGATATAAAGCTTCACGAATGTCAAGTGCAATTAAGTCGCTTGAAAGATTTGTTTCGAGACCATGTTTTACTTTTTGAATTTCATCTAAAGCTTTAAGTAAAGAATCGTAATGCCTTGTATTTGTTACAATAGTTTCATTGTTTCGAAGAGCACCGGTATTTACAAAAGAAAGTAATTCATTCTTTAAATCATCGACACCAATTTTCTCTTTAGCAGAAATCAATAAAAGTTTTGCATTCAAATTTTCGAGCTTTGTGGTAATGTTTGAAACTTCCTCAGTAGATAATATATCTCTTTTATTCACCACAATTACCAAAGGTTTTAGTGGATATTTGTTCTTGATTTGTTCAATTTCAGAAACAAACTCAGAGCTTGAAATCTGAAATTTCAGACCATCAAACAAATAAATTACAACCTGAGCCTGATCAATTTTTTCAAAAGTTTTTTTGATCCCAATGCTTTCTACAACATCTTTAGTTTCGCGAATTCCAGCTGTATCAATAAATCTGAAACCAATTCCGCCAATCACTAATTCATCTTCAATAGTATCACGAGTTGTTCCGGCAATGTCAGAAACAATAGCACGTTCTTCGTTTAGTAAAGCGTTTAGAAGAGTTGATTTTCCAACATTTGGTTCACCAACAATAGCAACAGGAATTCCGTTTTTGATAACATTTCCCACCGCAAACGAATCGATTAAACGTTTTAAAACAAATTCAATTCTATTTAATAATTCATGAAATTGAGTTCTGTCAGCAAATTCTACATCTTCTTCTGCGAAATCTAATTCCAGTTCTATTAGAGAAGCGAAATTCAAAAGTTCTTCACGCAGTTTGGCAATTTCATTACTAAAACCACCACGCATTTGTTGCATTGCGATTTGATGCGAAGCTTCATTGTCAGACGAAATCAAGTCAGCAACAGCTTCTGCCTGAGATAAATCCAGTTTTCCGTTAAGGAAAGCCCTCAGCGTAAATTCTCCTGCATCAGCCATTCGGCAGCCTTTTCGCAATAATAACTGAATAATTTGCTGCTGAATATAAGTTGATCCGTGACATGAAATTTCGATCGTATTTTCGCCTGTATAAGAATTTGGTCCTTTAAAAACAGAAACTAAAACTTCATCAAGAGTTTTTGAATCATCAACGATATGACCCAAATGCAAAGTATGCGTTTTTTGTTTGGTTAAATCTTTGTTTTTAATGGATTTAAAAACCGAATTTCCAATGGTAATGGCTTCAGAACCTGAAATACGGATGATAGCAATGGCTCCAGCTCCGGAGGGAGTAGCCAATGCAACTATAGAATCTTGATTTATCATGATGCAAAGGTATAAAAAAGCCATAAAGATCGCAACCGGAACATAAGCTGAAAATGTAATTTTCAACCCTTTTTTAATTGAGTTTTTAAGAAAATTTAAAATGTTAAAATACTGATAATTATCAGGTTGTTTTGTTTTTAGAATGATTAAATTTGAGAAACAAACTACTAAATCTCAAACAAAATGAAAAAGATATTATTTCCCACAGATTTTTCTGATGCCGCTACAAATGCTTTTGTTCATGCTTTAGAATTTGCTAAAATTGTTAATGCCGAACTTGTTTTGTTGCATACTTTTGAGATTCCGGTTTATGACAGCCAGTTTTTTCCTGAAAATTATGCTTCGATTTATAGTTCAATAGAATTAGCAAAATTTGAAATGTTTAAGGATGAAATTCCGAAACTTAGAGCTATTGCTACAGAACGTAAATTAGATGATATTGTAATAAAACATCGCTTAATGGACGGTGATTTAATTTACAATCTAAAAAATGCCGTTGAAGAAGATCATATTGATTTTGTAATAATGGGAACTTCGGGTGTTACAGACTGGACAAAATTCTTTTTGGGGTCTAATACAAGTTCCGTTATTTCCGAAGTAAAAGTTCCGGTTCTTTGTATTCCTGCAGATGCAAAATTCAAGAAAATTAAAATAATTGGTTTCACAACACGCTATCGTGAAAAAGATAAAGCAGAACTAAAAAAGGTTTTAGAAATTGCAAAGAAAACAAATGCAAAAGTAAAAAGCCTATATGTTAAAACTTCAGGAACAGATGTTTCTGATGCCACTATAAAAGAATGGGAGAAGGAATTTGAAAGCGACAATGTAGAGTTTTTGGTTTTACCAAGTGACGAAGTCAAAGAAACAATCCTCGATTTTATACTTTATAAAGATGTAGATGTTTTGACTACTATAACCCATAAAAGATCCTTCTTTGAAAGTCTTTTCGAATCCAGTTTTTCTAAAAAAATCGCCAAAGAAGTTTCAGTACCTGTTTTAGTAATGCATGAAACCTAAAATCAGTACCTTTTGATAGTAAATTTGTAAGTGTAAAACCTATATTTGTATTTCATTAAATTTTAAAAATGGAAGCATATCAAAACAAAGTTCAACACTATACAGCACTTTTTCATAAAATCAATAAAAGATACAACAGCATAAGTATTCTACGTCTTTTAAGCATTTTTCTTTGTTTATTTTTAATGTTTTACTACATAAAAACGAATGAAACACTTTACGTAGTTTTTGCTTTTCTATCTTTTGTTGGTTTTATTTTTTTGATGAGAATTCATTCTAAATTATCTTTTCAAAAAGAGCTTACTTCTGCGATTCTAAAAATTAATCAAAATGAAATGACGTATTTAAAAAGAGAAAAAATCCCTTTTGAAAACGGAATAGAATTCAATGATTTTCACCATCCATATGCTTATGATTTAGATATTTTTGGCGATCATTCTTTATTTCAGAATATAAACCGAACAGCCACTTTTATCGGAAAAAAAACATTGGCAAATCAATTATTGAGTTTGTTGCCTAATGATACAATTTTGGAAAATCAGGAAGCAATAAACGAATTAAAAACAAAAATCGACTGGCGTCAGGATTTCCTGGCTTTGGCAATTGTCAGTAATGACAGTAAAGGGTCGTATGATTCATTAATTCACTGGAATTCATTTAAAAATAACACTTTATCTAAAGCATTAGTTGCGGCTTCAATTATTCTTCCAACTTTATTTTTTGGTTTTTTAATTGCGTATTTTGTCACTTCAAAAACCATTCTGTTGTCGTATGTAACTTATATCTTCATTGCCAATATGATCGTATTAGGGCAGTCGTTTAAGCGAATTCAGTCAGAGATTGCAAAGGCTGATAATATCGACAAAATCATCAAACAATATAGTTTATTAGTTCAGAAAATTGAAACCGAAACATTTCAATCCAAGAAATTAATGAATTTGCAGCAACAGTTAATTTTTAGAAACGCAACCGCAAGTAAACATTTAAAAGATCTTTCGGAGTTGTTTTCGAGAATGGACACTATTAACAATTTTGTCACCGCAATAGTTTTTAATGGAATGTTCTTGTTTAATCTTCATGTTTTGAAAGCACTTTTAAAATGGAAAGACAATTATTCAGCCGAACTTGAAAAATGGCTTGCTATTATTGGTGAATTTGAAGCTCTGAATAGTTTAGCAAATTTAGCGTACAACAATGCTGATTTTGTTTTTCCTGAAATCAATTCGGATTATAAAATTGGATTCTCAAATTTGGGGCATCCGTTACTTAATCCAGCGACAAGAGTAGGGAATGACACTCATTTTTATCCGGAATCATTCATGATTTTAACGGGTTCGAATATGTCAGGAAAAAGTACTTTTTTAAGAAGTTTAGGAATCAATATGGTTTTAGGTGGAGTTGGTTCAGTAGTTTGTGCTTCAAAAGCTAATATTCATCCACTTCCTGTTTTGGTTTCAATGCGATTATCCGATTCTTTGGCGGATAGTGAATCCTATTTCTTTGCCGAAATTAAGCGTTTAAAGCAAATTATGAATGCTCTGGAAGATCAGCCTGCTTTTGTTCTATTAGACGAAATTTTAAGAGGAACAAACTCTGACGACAAACGAAACGGAACAATTGAAGTAGTCAAAAAAATCATTGCTAAAAAAGCTGTTGGAGCTATTGCAACGCACGATATAGAAGTTTGCCTAACTACAAATGAATATCCGGATGTCTTAACGAATCAATGCTTTGAAGTCGAAATTAAAGACAACGAACTTCATTTTGATTATAAACTTAGAACCGGAATCTGCCAAAATAAAAGCGCAACCTTCCTAATGCAGAAAATGGGAGTTATTTAATTTTAGATTTTAGATTTTAGATTGAAGGGGTAAGAAGCAAGATGCAAGATATTAGAAGAAAGACTTGATAAAGAAAGATTTTAGAAGCAAGATATTACGTTTTTTTTTTATGGTTACTTGTTTAAATTTTATGATTATTTGCAATGATAAACTAAATACTACCACACTAAATCGAAAACAACGTTTGCTCTTAAACTTCGCTCAGAGCGACAATGTGGATCAAAATCTAATGTCTAAAATCTTGCTTCTTGTCTCATCCAGTCTTGCTTCTTAAACTACTTCTGCATTTCCTTAATCGTATTCACAAAAGCCTCAACTGGCTGTGCTCCGGAAACGGCATATTTTCGATCAAAAACAAAAAATGGAACTCCTTGAACTCCTATTTGATTTGCTTCGTGTATGTCACCATGAACGTCGTTTAAATAAAGATTTTCATTTTCTACAACTTCTTGTATTTCTTTTGAATCTAAACCTGCCTGAACGCCTAATTCTATTAAAGTTTGGGCATCATTAAGATCTTTTCCATCCGTAAAATAAGCTTTGAAGAAAATCTCTTCCATTTCGTCACCTAATTTTTTGGACTTAGCCAAATGTATAATACGATGTGCTGTCAAAGAATTCGAGATAATTGCTTTGTCAAAATGATAATCCAAACCAACGCTTTTTGCGTGTTCTACGACACCTTTATGCATTTCTATTGACTGATCAATCGAAATCCCTTTTCGTTCAGCTAAGAATGTATAAACGTCTTTACCTGATTGTGGCGTAATAGTTGGATCAAGTTGAAAACTTTTCCACTCAATTTCAAATTCTCCATTTGGAAACTCAGCTAAAGCGATTTCCAGTTGTCTTTTTCCGATATAACAAAACGGACACATGATGTCCGACCAAATTTCTATTTTCATAGTACAAAGTTAAAGAAAATGTTTCAAATTTTTATTTGTTTCAGGTTTCAGGTTTGTTTTAGCTTTTTTAAGAGTTTTGGCGTAGTGATTCTTTATTTAGTAAATAGAAGATTTACAGTGTGCTATTTTGTTAACTTTGAAATTGTATAAGGAGCTAAATTTCTAAAAGAGTTTTATATTTATAGACGTATCAAGGCAATAGTTATCTAAACCGATTTAATTAAAATGAGAATACTTTTAAAATTATTGATTTTCTTTTTTCCAGCTTTTTTACAATCTCAGGAATTACCGATTGATAAATTATTGCTTACCAAAAATTATGTAGAAAGTAAGCAGACTAATAATGCTTTATACGGTAATGATTTTTCTCAGAAAAATTTAATTTCAAAAGTAAGCGATTCTATCATTGTGTACAATTCGTCAAAATCTACAGATGCGAATGTAATAGATAAAGAAGTTGGGAGTTGTTTAATTTTAAATTTCGCTAAAAAAGATTATTTAGAAATAATTGCTCAGTTAAACTTTTTAAACAAACAAGGATATCATGTTTTTAAGGATGATAATCAAAGTGATTATAAAAAATATTTAGAGTTTATAAGTAGAGGATTAATCATTAGTACGGTACCTGGCAAAAATCAGATAATTTTAATCTACGTGAATACCTGTGTCTTTTTAGATAATAAAAACAAACTGATTAAAAATATTAAGAATATAGATTTGCTCTCTGATTCTTATGTTTTTAATTGTGGAGGAAAGCAAATATTTCAAAAAGTGAAATAGAAAAAATTATAGAAGGTTATTGCTTGAAATCAAAAGGATAACTTTTTTTCTGAATAATCTTTTCTATAAAGAGTTCCGCTTCTTTGTTTTCTTCGAATATAAAATCATATAAAGAAAAATCAATAGCAGGCTTTTTGTCTACAGTAGCAAACCGAATATCCTCATCAGAAATTTCGATAGTAAGTTTGTAGGTCTTATCAGGAAAACAATCAATTTCTACAAGCCATAATTCAGGTTTGAACTTATAGATATATAATTGATCATCGCTAAAGTTCTCATTTATAAATTTTAGAAAAATATCTTTATCAATCATCTTGATTTATTTAAGAATAAAGTATTGATTTGCTTATCGTAAATTAAAGTAAAAAAAAGTCTAACTCAAAGCACGCAAAGAATTTTCTATCATACAAAGCTTTTTTAAAACACAAAGTCCACAAAGCTTAATAATACAAAGCTTTGTGAACTTTGCGAAAAACCTCTGCGAACTTTGCGGTTAAATCTACACAAACCATAATCTCATTTCAACTTGAAACTTGAAACCTGAAACCTGAAACAAAAAAATCACCTTAAAATAAAAAACCGCAACTCTTTATCGGAGTTGCGGTTTCTAGGTATAAAAAATGGTTGGTTAATAGCGATATTTTTTTTTTTACAATGATATGTCTTTAATTTGAAACTAAAAAAAATCCCTGTAACAAAAATAACTTTTGATGTTAACTATTTAACATTACAGGCATTACCAACATTGTTACTGTTTCTCCTTCTTCTAAACCATCTACTGGCGTAAGAATCCCTGCTCTGTTAGGCAGTGACATCTCTAACATAATCATATCTGATTGTAAGTTGGTCAACATTTCAGTTAAAAAACGTGAGTTGAAACCAATTTGAAGATCATCTCCTTGATAATCACAAGTCAATCTTTCTTCGGCTTTGTTTGAGTAGTCAATATCTTCTGCAGAAACATTTAATTCTGCTCCGGCGATTTTTAGACGAATTTGGTGTGTGGTTTTGTTAGAGAAAATCGCAACACGTTTAACTGAACTTAAAAATAAAGAACGGTCAATCATTAATTTGTTTGGATTCTCTTTTGGAATTACCGCTTCATAATTTGGGTATTTTCCATCAATTAAACGACACATTAAAATATAATTATCGAATGAGAAAGTCGCATTCGAATCGTTGTATTCAATTTTTACTTCAGCATCAGAAGATCCTAAGATACTTTTTAAAATATTCAAAGGTTTTTTAGGCATAATAAAATCTGCAACCTGAGACGCTTTTACATCTGTACGGGCATATTTTACTAATTTATGAGCATCTGTTGCCACAAAAGTTAATCCTTCTGGTGAGAACTGGAAGAAAACTCCTGACATTACCGGACGTAAGTCGTCGTTTCCGGCAGCGAAAATAGTTTTGCTTACAGCAGTTGCCAAAACATCTGCAGGAACAAGTGTTACTGACGGATCCTCAAGGCTAACCGCTTTTGGGAATTCTTCTCCCGCAGCGTATGCTAATGCATATTTTCCTGAGTTTGAACTAATTTCAACTGTATTGTTATCTTCAACTGTAAAAGTTAAAGGCTGTTCTGGAAACGTTTTCAAAATTTCAAGCAAAAGTTTAGCTGGTACAGCAACGCTTCCTTTACTTTTAGAATCGATTGATAATGTAGCCGACATAGTAGTTTCAAGATCTGAAGCCGAAACTGTCAACGCATCATTGTCTAATTCAAATAAAAAGTTATCTAAAATAGGCAACGTATTATTACTGTTGATTACACTACCTAAAACTTGTAATTGTTTTAATAAGTACGAACTCGATACTATAAATTTCATCTCTTTTGTTTTATTTTTTTGTACTTTTCCTTAGTATTTCTTCAACTAAGATAGGTTTTACAAATATATCGTAAACAATCTTAGTTTCGCAATTTTTTTATTAACATCTATTTGCTGTATTTTCTTTTTCGCAGGTAAGTAAATGCTATTCCAAAAACCAATAAAATTAGAATTGGAAGTCCGATAGTTATGAATTGCGTCATGGTATAATTTTCGTAAACTTTCTCTTTGTCCAATAATGGTAAGCTTACATCTTTACTTCTAATGTTAATAAGTCCCGTGTCATCCAACAAATAATTAATACAATTCATCATGAAATCTTTGTTGTCGTATAGATTTCCGGTACGTTGATCGTAACCTAATTCTACCGGCATCATATTTTTGTCTAATTGATTTCTGGCTAAATCACCATCGGCAATCACAATCATTTTATTTGGTTTTCCTTTTGCCAAAAATGAATTTTCTTTAAAAGGTAAAACGCGATTTTCAAAAGCCGAATGGAAAGAACCTTCTAATAAAACAGAAAGTGGAATGTTACCTTTGTTTAAATAATCTTGCGGAGAAGATTTCTCGGTTACAATATTCAAATTGATTTCTGCCGGAGTTCCAATTACTTTAGAATATTGAGACGATTGCAATAACACGGTTTTCTTGATTCCGTTTTTCAAAGTATCAATTGGGCTGGCAAAATCAAATTTAATTTGACCTAAATTTTTCACTATCGGATTATTGCTTGTTGGTATAACAACAGGGGCAAATTTCCAGATGAAATCCTGGTATTGAGTAGCGCTTCCTTGTTCTCCGGTAGCTAATTTTATTGGACTTCCTTGTTCGTCTTTTACCAAATCAGGATTAATTCTGAAACCGTATTTAAAGAACATATCGTTCAAATTCAAATCTCTCGGATAAGCTAGAGTTGCACCAGATTGATTGTACAAACTGTCCATATCAGCCGCGACCTGATCGATTAACCATAATGTTTTTCCTCCATTCATGATAAACTGATCTAAAACCTGTTTTTCTTCATCAGAGAAAGTTTGAGTTGGTTTTGAAATAATTGCCAAGTCATATTTTTTTAAAGCGTCTAAAGTTCCTGTTGGATTTTGAGCTACAGAATCTAATGTAAAAGGTCCGATGTAATAGCTTTCGCGAATTTGTTGCAGCATTTTGGCAATGTGAACTTCGTTTAATTCTCCATTTCCTTTTATAATCGCAACTTTCTTTTGTCTGTCTTTAGAGATTTTATTAATGGCGTCAGCAATCGAATATTCTAAATGCTGAATCGATCCAATTACTTTTTGTGTGGTAGAAGCGCCCATTATGTTTTTCAACAAAGGAATATTAACTTCCTTATTGTTATAAACCGCAACTGCCCAAGGAAATACCATTGCCTGAGATTGTTTTCCTTTGTCATCAACCGTTATGTTTATTGGCGTAAGACCTTTTTGGTACAAAGATTTTACAACATCCATGTTATCGTCCCCGTTTTCTAATGGATTCACAAATTCGAAAACAATATTGCTGTTATAAGCCTGAAATTCTTCCAGTAATTGTTTGGTTTCTTGTTGCAAACGTTTGAAATCTGCGGGCAAATCACCTTGCATGTAAATCTTAATCGATAACGGATTTTTAACCTGTTTTACAATTTGTAAAGAGGTTTCAGATAACGTATATCGTTTGTCTTTGGTTAAATCAAATCGGTGGAAAAATAAACTTCCCAATACATTTAAAACGATTAAAACAAAAACCGTAATACCTAACGTTTTGATATTTTGTTGAGTAGATGCTTTCATTATGCTTTAAAAGATTTTAATTGATAAACAGTAAAAGACAGAAATAATACAGTGATGCTCAAAAAATAAATAACATCGCGTGTATCAATAACGCCTCGACTCATACTTTTAAAGTGATCCTGCATACCAAATGCCGAAACAATTGAAGATCCCGGAATCAATGAAGCTAATCCTTCAAATCCAAAATAAAAGATAAAACATAGAAAAACGGCAATTATAAAAGCTACGATTTGATTCTCGGATAGAGTAGAAGTGAAAATCCCGATTGCAGAATAAGCAGCAATCAGAAATAATAATCCAAAATAGGAACCAATGGTGCTTCCCATATCGATGTTTCCTTCAGGAGAACCTAAACCTGAAATCACTTTTACATATATAAATGTTGGAATAATTGCCAAAACAATCAATAGGAGGGAACCTAAAAATTTTCCGTTTACGATTTCCCAAATAGACAATGGTTTTGTTAGAAGCAATTCTAATGTTCCTTGTTTTTTTTCGTCAGAGAAACTTCTCATTGTAACCGCCGGAATCAGGAAAATAAGAATCCACGGAGCCAAAGTAAAAAACGGAGTCAAATCGGCATAACTGCTATTTAATATATTGTAATCTCCTTCGAATACCCATAAAAATAGTCCGTTGCTAATTAAGAAAATAGCAATGACCAAATAGCCAATAGGAGAGCCAAAAAAGGATTTTATTTCTCGTAAAATGATTGATTTCATTTATTTTTTGTTTATTTTTTGTTTCAGATTTCAAGTTTCAGGTTGCTCTGCTTTGCGAACTTTGTGTTTTTTAAAACCTTGTAATATAATCTTTGTGCCCTTTGCGGTTAAGTCATTCCAAATTTTCAGATCCAGTATATAACTTGAAACCTGAAACCTGAAACTAATTTAAACTAACCAATTTGTCCACGCTCCAAGCTTCCGGTTTTGCATTGAATAGTTTTTTTGTAAAACTCCAAACTGAATCAAAAAGCTCAGATTGTCTATAGTTTTCTAAATCTTCTTCAGTTTCCCAATAACTGTAGGTGAAAAATATGCATTTATCATTTTTATCCTGATACAATTCTAAAAAACGATTTCCGGGTGCATTTCGTATTTTGTGTTTAATGCTTTCGAAATTCTCCAGAAAATCCGGAATTTTTTCTTCGTGAAAACTCATCTTTACTATTCTAACAAACATGTTATTTTTTTGATTCAAATTGGGTGCAAATGTATTTTATTTTGATGGAATATTTAACTCAAAAATTTTATAGTAATTACATCTCGATAATTCAATCCTAAAAGGCTATTTGCAGAACCAACTTTTGAAGGATTACTCCTAAAAATGGCAATTTCAAGGAAACCGGCTTCGTTAAAAATAGCCAGTTTTTCGCCTTCATAGGTTTTAATCGGGTATTTGTCTGAAGTTGCAATTGAGGAATAATTTGGCAGAATTGTTTTGATGCTTTTTGGTTTCATAACAATTTCATACGGACGACCTTTTGCTATTTCTGTAAACTGCTTTTTAGAGATATTAGTTACTACGTTTCCAAAATGATCAATGTAAATCACATAACCTTTTATTGAGGTTCCGTCGTTTGAAATCACAGGTTGTAGTTCTGTAATTTGTTTGATCTCTGTAATTTCTTTTCCAATAACGTTCAGCAAACCGCCTTTAGAAATATGGCTGGCTACTTTTATAAAAATATCCAAATCACTGAATTCGCTCGGAAAACGATCGTGTATATTAATAGAAACAATTTTTTGCGGAACAATTTTCTGCGTAAGCATGCTTAGAATCCCATTATCGGCACAAATAAAGTAATGATCATTCCATTGCATTGCAATATGTTGATTCTCTTTATTGCGTTCGATATCGACACCTATTAAGTGAACAGTTCCTTTTGGGAAACTCAAATATGAGGCTCCAATAATGTAACTCGCTTCGGCTGTGTTAAATGGGTCAATGTCATGCGAAATGTCAACAATGGTAACTTCTGGATACTCTGATAATATTTTACCCTTTAGTGAACCAACAAAGTGGTCTTTTAAGCCGTAATCGGTAGTAAGGGTAATTATTGACATAATTTTGTTTATAACTATTGGTAGTATTTAAATCTAATTTTCATTAAATTTGAGAAATGCAAAGCTAATAATAGTAATTGCAAAAATGAAAGAAAGAAAAGACAATTTATTAAAATGTCTCTCCCGATAGCTATCGGGATTAGTATCAGCCACAGTAATTGAAAACTGCGACTAAAACTATAAACTAAAAAAGACCCGACAACCACTAATTTATAAAAACTGATTTATTTTTAATTTAAAACTATCTCATTTGAACGAAAGAATTATCGAGCTCATAGACATCGCTCCAAAAGACTTTTGGGGCGCTCAAGACACTCATCTTGAAATAATCAAAAAGTACTACCCAAAGCTTAAAATAGTAGCAAGAGGGACGACTTTGAAAGCATTTGGCGAAAAAGAAGTTTTAGATGAATTCGAAAAAAGATTTCAGAGGCTTATGCTTCATTTTACCAGATACAATAACATTGATGATAATGTAATTGAACGTGTAATTATGAGTGATGGTCAGGATGAAAGAAAATCTTACGATCATGACAAAATACTAGTTCATGGTGTTGGCGGTAAAATAATTAAAGCCATGACGCCTAACCAGCAATTATTGGTAGATACAATCAAAAAAAATGATATGGTATTTGCTGTAGGTCCTGCTGGAACTGGAAAAACTTATACCGGAGTTGCAATGGCGGTAAAAGCGCTTAAAGACAAGGAAGTAAAAAGGATTATACTAACGCGACCAGCGGTAGAAGCAGGAGAAAATCTTGGTTTTTTACCGGGTGACATGAAAGAAAAACTAGATCCTTATATGCAACCGCTTTATGATGCTTTGCGCGATATGCTGCCTAACGAAAAGCTCGAAGATTACATTTTAAAAGGAATTATTCAAATTGCGCCATTGGCATTTATGCGTGGACGTACGCTTGATAATGCCTTTGTAATTCTGGATGAAGCGCAGAATACCACACACTCGCAAATGAAAATGTTTTTGACCCGTATGGGAAAAAATGCGAAATTCATGATTACGGGTGATCCGGGACAGGTCGATTTACCACGCAGAACTATTTCTGGTCTTAAAGAAGCTATTTTGGTCTTGAAAGACGTTGACGGAATCGGAATTATTTATCTTGATGATAAAGATATCGTACGTCACAGATTAGTTAAAAAGGTAATTGATGCCTATAAACAAATAGAAAATCACGATTAATTTTATAAAATGTCAAATGTAAATCGTGAAATGTGATTTGACATTTATTAATATTCGTTTTCTACATATCTTATTAGATTATGTAGAAAACGAATATTTTTTTTGATAAATTTGAAAATTAAAATTTTAATTGATGACAATAAAAACACTGAGTTTATTAGTTCTTATTTTTTCTATTTCTTGCAAGAAAACAGAAAGTAGCCCGAAAAATTTTGTTGGAACCTGGTATGATACCGGATTTAAAGCCGAGAATAAAACAATTATAAAAATACTCGATAATAATACATTTTTATACAATCGCGGAAACAGCAATTGGACAGGCTTCTCTAACGGAACTTGGAAAATAATTGGAGATACCATAGAATTAAGCAGTTCAAAAATGGAAGAATGCTACAATGTTTCTACTTTTTCTGATTGCGATGTTTCTAATGAGAAGAATAAAATAACAACCACGATACCCGGCTGTATACCTGAGATTGATGTTTCGTATGTTATTATTACTAAAGAGAAGTTTTACATCAAAAATGATTCTTTGATTTATAAAAGCAAAACTAGTTCTAAATGTCTTGATAAGTTAAAAATAAGTTTTGCTAAAACTCCAAAAACTAAAAAATGAAACAACTGGATGATTTCTATTTAAAACAAGAAGAACCTGTAAAAGGGATGTTTCTTGCATTAAAAGAAATTATTCTAAAACAAGACGAAGACATTTCAAATGTTTTAAAATACGGAATGCCATTTTTTTGCTACAAAGGAAAAATGTTTTGCTATTTGTGGATTCATAAAAAGCTCAAACAACCTTACATCGGAATTGTTGAAGGAAAACATTTTGAAGAGCCTTTTCTGATTCAGGAAAATCGCTCGAGAATGAAAGTCATGATGCTGAATAGTAATGAGGATTTGCCTTTAAAGCAAATAGAAATGATTATTCAGAAAGCGATAAATTTATATAAATTAGGAATTGTAGCGGTTTAAAATGGCTTTAATATAATATTTAACGTAATAGTTAAATAAATAATAAACTTCAAGTAATTTAGGCGTTTAAGGCTTTCAATCTTTGTTCTTGTAAGGGTAAAGCCGTAAATTTGCCAATCATAAATACTTGATTTTTAATATGACTTCGAAACTTAAGAATATAAAGGTTGTTGTAAGTGACTTAGACGGAACTTTACTCAACCCACAGCACAAAATATCTGATTATACTAAATCTGTTTTTCAGGAACTTCACAATCAAAATTATCTTATCGTTGTAGCTACAGGACGTCATCATCTTGACGCAATGGCAATTATCGAAAAACTGGAAGTTCCGGTTTATTTGGTAAGTTCAAATGGAGCGAGAATTCATTCGCCAAATAAAGAAGAACTTTTCGCTTTTAACCTAGAAAGTGAAGTTGTAAAAGCAGCTTTAAATGTAGAAATCGACCCTGAAATTACGGTTGTTTTATTCAAAGAGAATGTTTGGCAAACCAATAGAATAAGTGAGAAACTAAATGCTTTTCAAGAGGAATTAAAATATCGTCCAGAATTAGTGGATTATAAAACACTGGAAGATTTTGGCGCAATAAAAATATTTTTTGCACACGATGACCACGAAAAATTAGTAGTGCTGAAAGATGCAATTTTAGCTAATTCTTCAGAAAACCTGCATCATGCTTTTAGTTTGCCAACTTGTCTGGAATTTATGGACAAATCTATAGATAAAGCAGTTGCGATTGAGCGTGTTCTTGAAAAAGAAGGATTTTCTCTGGAAGAAGCAATTTCGTTTGGTGATGGTTTTAATGATGTTCAAATGTTATCCTTAACAGGTAAAGGATTAATCATGGGAAATGCTCCTGCATTACTTAAAGAGACTTTACCGAAGTTAGAAGTTATTAATACAAACGCCGAAGACGGTGTTGCAAAATATATATCATCAAGAATATTAAATAAAGAATTTGCAACAAGTTAATCCTAAGTAAAACAGGGTTAGTTTTTCTTGATTATTGATAAGAAAATTATAATTATATAAACTGCTAATTGATTGTATATACAATGATTAGCAGTTTTTTATTAATCTAAAATCGATAAAAGAGATTCTTGATAAAATCAAGAAAATTAGTTTCAGGAATTGTATTGCTTTTCCCCGTTTTTGCACCAATGGCTCCTGAAAAAGCAAGCGGACAAATTTATATTAGTACAACTGATTACATAAAAAGAATTGAAAGCACAACTTTAAGCAATTTAAACGATGCTATAAAACCGATGAGACACGAAGCTTCAGATTTTAAATAGAACCTCTTTTTGGGTTAAAACAAACAATTTGTTAAAGGATTTTTAAAGCAAATTGCCAATACATTTTTTTAATAATTTTCAAAGTGTATTTTTGTTTTCTCAAAAAACGATACCATGACAAAAAACATTTTTATTCTTGCCTTTTTTATTCTTTCGATATCGGGCAATAGCCAAACATTAAAGTTAGAAGAAATAATGAAAGGCGATTCCTTTATTGGAAATCAACCAACAGACGGACGCTGGTCTCTGGATGGTAAAAAAGTTTATTTTGAGTGGAATCCAACCAATGATTTAGGCACGAGCACTTATTCCTGGCAGAAAGGAGCAGCAAAACCAGTTTTGGTCGAGCCAAAAGAAGCCGCTTTTTCTAAACTTGATTTTAAAAGAAAACCAACTTCAGATGTAGTTTATTATATCGATAACGGAGGTTTGTATTCTTATTCAATTTCTACAAAAACAGTTAAAAAAATCTTTCAGCAAAGTACGCCAATTTCAAATATTGAATTAGGTACAACGGCAGGAGTGGTATTTTTTGAACAGAACGAGAATATCTTTAAATATAACGCCAAAGAGGGAACAGTTGTACAAATAACAAACTTCAGTAAAGGAACTAAAAAAGAGAAAACTTCAGATAAAGATTCGTTTTTGGTTGCGCAACAAAAAGAATTATTTCAATTCATTAAAGATAAGGAAGCAAAAAAACAGTGGAATCTTGCGAAAAGCAAAGCTGTTAAATCTGATTTTGCCAAAGAATATTTTTATGGTAAAGACAGTTTCTACAATCAAAAAGCAAATCCAAATGGAAATTTTGTCACTTTTAGTTTGATTGAAGAATCGGATGTCAAAAAAGAGAAAATGGAAGTTTTTATAACAGATGATGGTTATAATCAAACTCCTGATACCAAAGAAAAAGTTTCTACAGCAAATCTGCTAAAAACAAAATTCGGAATTTATTCTGTAGCAAAAGATACCGTTTATTACGTTAATTTTTCGGCTTTAAGCCATATTCAGGATACACCAAAGTATTATGAATCTTATGATAATTTAAAAAATAAAACCAAAGAAGACAGGTTAATTACGACTGAGGCACCAATTTATAACGAAGATGGATCTTTGACAATTGTTGACATTAGAAGTCAGGATAATAAAGACAGATGGTTGGTGAGTTTAAATCTTGAAAATGGAACTTTTAAAGAAATCGAACATCAACACGATGATGCATGGATTGCAGGTCCGGGAATTCCATCGTATTCGTTTGAGTCAGGGGTTCTTGGTTTTTTAGCAGATAATGAAACGATTTATTTCCAGTCTGAAGCTACGGGATATTCACATTTGTATACTTACAATGTAAAATCGAATAAGAAAACACAATTGACAAATGGAAACTGGGAAGTTCGTGATGTAACGTTATCAAATGATAAAAAGAATTTTTATTTAACTACAAATACAACGCATCCGGGAAATAGAAATTTCTATAAACTATCGTCTATTGGAGGTGCTTTAGAACCCATTTTAACTAAAGACGGCGCACATGAAGTAGTAGTTTCTCCAGATGAAAAATCACTTTTAGTACGTTATTCTTATAAAAATATTCCGTGGGATTTCTACATCGCCGACAATAAAAAGAATACAGCTTTACAGCAAATTTCTTCTTCGACTTCTGAAAGTTTCAAACAATATAAATGGAGAGAACCGGAAGTAATTACTTTTAAAGCACAAGACGGAACTCCTGTAAACGCAAGATTGTATGTGCCAAAAGCGGAGAATACTAATAAAGCAGCCATTATTTTTGTTCATGGTGCAGGTTATTTACAAAACGCACATAATTTTTGGAGCAATTATTACAGAGAATATATGTTCCATAATTTGTTGACAGATTTAGGATATACAGTTCTGGATATTGATTACAGAGGAAGCGACGGTTATGGACGTGATTTTAGAACTGGAATCTACCGTTTTATGGGAGGAAAAGATTTGTCTGATCAGCTTGACGGGAAAAAATACTTGGTGGAGAAATACGGAATCGACGCTAATAGAGTAGGGATTTACGGTGGTTCATACGGTGGTTTTATTACCTTAATGGGAATGTTAACGACTCCTGGAGAGTTTACTTCGGGTGCTGCTTTACGTTCCGTTACAGATTGGGCACATTATAATCATGGATATACCGGAAATATTTTAAACTTTCCTGAGACTGATCCTGAGGCTTATAAGAAAAGCTCACCAATTTATTTTGCCGATAATTTAAAAGGAAATTTGGTTATGCTACACGGAATGGTGGATGATAATGTTGAATATAAAGATATCGTACGTCTGTCGCAACGTTTTATAGAATTGCAGAAAAAGAATTGGACTCTTGCTTCGTTTCCTGTAGAATCACATGGATTTAAAGAAACATATTCCTGGATTGACGAATATAGCAGAATTTTAAATTTGTTTAATTCTACACTTCTTAAGAAATAGGTTTATAGTCTCAGTCACAGTGCAAAACAGTTCATAGAGTATTTTGAAAACACCAGTAAAGCTTTGTCAAAGTTTTAAATTTTGACAAAGCTCACGCAAAGACTGAGACTGAAAACTGAAATCTGATACTGCGACTAAAAAAGAATCTGAATAGATTCTTTTTTATTTTAATTAGTTTTAAATTTGCATCCATTAAAAACAACACAACACTAGGATAATGAGTAATACAATTACAACTACAAATTTCAATTTCCCAAATCAGAAATCAGTTTACCGCGGAAAAGTTAGAGAAGTTTACAACATTAATGACGAACTTTTAGTAATGGTAGCAACGGATAGACTTTCGGCTTTTGATGTGGTTTTACCAAAAGGAATTCCTTATAAAGGGCAAATCTTAAACCAAATTGCAACAAAATTCATGGAGTTAACTCAGGATATTGTTCCAAATTGGTTGATTGCAACTCCGGATCCAAATGTAGCTGTTGGACATTTATGTGAGCCTTTTAAAGTAGAAATGGTTATTCGTGGTTATGTTTCAGGTCATGCTGCACGTGAGTATGCTGCCGGAAGAAGACAAATTTGCGGAGTTACTATGGCAGAAGGTTTAAAAGAAAACGATAAATTTCCGGAACCAATTATTACGCCTACTACAAAAGCAGACAATGGTTCTCATGATGAAGATATTTCTCGTGAGGATATTTTATCTAAAGGAATCGTTTCTGAAGAAGATTATCTTGTTTTAGAAAAATATACCCATGCTTTGTTTCAAAGAGGAACTGAAATTGCCGCAAGCCGCGGATTAATTTTGGTAGATACTAAATATGAATTCGGGAAAACTAAAGATGGTGTTATTGTTTTAATTGACGAAATTCATACACCGGATTCATCTCGTTATTTCTATGCCGACGGATATCAGGAAAGACAAGAAAAAGGGGAGGAGCAAAAACAATTATCAAAAGAATTTGTACGTCGTTGGTTGATCGAAAATGGTTTTCAAGGACAGGAAGGACAACAAATTCCTGATATGACAGAAGCTTATATCGAATCAGTTTCTGAGAGATATATCGAGTTATTTGAAAATATTTTAGGAGAAAAATTCGTAAAAGCTGATATTGCTAATATTGATCAGCGTATCGAGAAAAATGTAGTGGAGTATCTTACTTCTAAATAGTAATTTTCAGGTTTAAAAAAGCTATTTTAAACCATGAACATTATAAAAACATAAAAAATGCCTTGCTATTTGTATCTATAATAGCAAGGCATTTTCTTTTTCAAATCTATATTATTAAATTTTACAATGATTCTTATATTTTGTTTGAAAATGATTTAAAGAATATTTAAACTAAAAAAAAAGTTTAATGTGTTGGTTTTTAATGTTTTGCACTTTTTTATTATAATCTTTTACTTTTAAGTGTAACGTTTTTGATTATTTAGCCGTCTACTATAGATAGGTAGTCAAGAATTTTAAAAACAACAAAATGCATTAATTTAATTTTAATATCAATCATCAATCACTTAATCATCAATCAACATGAAAAAATCAGTAATTATTTTGGGTATGGCTCTGGTCATATCTACAAATGTATCAGAAGCTTTTAATCGGAAGTTATCTGTAAAAAATCAAATTAATTTTAGTACTTATGAAACATCACTATTGCATTATGCAATATGTGAGGGAGACATTGAAAATGTTAAAAAAATCATTAAATACGGAGCCGATGTAAATAAGTTGTCCAGAGACATGTCGCCTTTAATGTTGGCAGCACGGTTTAATAAATTTGAAATCATTGGAATTTTGCTTGCAAATGGAGCCAAACCTTCACTAGAGAATGAAAAAGGTTTAATAGCATTAGATTACGCAGAGTACGCAAAAGCACATGAATCTATTGCTATTTTGAAAAAATTAAAATAGAGTGTATCAAAAAAGCATCATTACAATTAATGATGCTTTTTTATTAGATGTAGTTGATTAATCACTTCTCCATTTGTGCTTTTAAGTTTTCGAGACCTTTATCCAAATCTTTCCCAATCATAGTATCCATATTCATCATTGGCATCATGATATTCATAGGATAAGGGAAAACACCATTAATTCCCCATTTTACTTTGGTTTGATTCGCTGTAATTGCTTCTGTAGACATAAAACCTACTGCAGTATCCTCCATTGGTTTTTTAAAACGTAAGGCAAAATCAATACGTTTTCCTTCGGTTATCTTTGTAATCTCTTGTTCGCCAACACCAACTTCCTTTATATTACTTTCCCAAGCCGATATTGAACCTACAGTTCCATCAGTTCCTTTGTAAGTAGATTTCATTTTTGGATCGATGTTAGCCCAAACACTAAATTGATTTTGGTTCTTTAAATATTTTACATAATTAAAAACACTATCAGCAGGTTTGTTTATTGTAATCTCTCTTTGTATCGCATAATCTTTTGGCATAAAGTACGCTGCAATCAATACTATTGCCACAATTAGGATAAGCACGACTAGAATTCTTTTGATGATTATCATTTTCTAAAGTTTTAGGGTTAAAAATTGGGTTAATGATTTAGTTGAACTTCTTTTTTGCTTTCATTTTACAGTAAAGTTAAAAAACTAAAGCATTGAATTTGTTGGGTTTAAAATTTTTTGATGAATTTTTTTATATTTTTTTCGATTTTACTGTAACATTTTAAAGTTTGCTGCGTCTATTATAAAAGCAAGTTAAGATTTTGGAAACGTAAAGTTTTAAAATGTAACCCTTTTATTAACTGAATGTTAAGAATTAGTTAAAACATGGTACCTTGCATTGCATAATACAAAAATAGAAGTACATTTACATAGAAATTAAAAATCATCATTATCAATCAATTAAATAATCAATCAACATGAAAAAATCAGTAATTATCTTAGGAGTAGCTTTAGTAGCATTTGCAAATGTTTCAATGGCATCAAATCACAAATTAGTTGTGAAAAACGGAGTTGAATTTACAAGATCTTTTGTATCTCCATTAAACGTTGCAGTTAGCAAAGGAGATCTTGAAATCGTGAAAAAATTTATTGAGTATGGAGCTGATGTAAATCAGATATCTGAAGACATGTCACCTTTAATGACTGCGGCACGTTACAACAAAGTAGAAATTTTAAAAGTATTATTAGCTAGCGGCGCACGTCCAAGCGATAAAAATGACAAAGGATACACTGCCTTAAAATATGCACAATTATCTAATGCAACAGATGCAATTGCAATATTAAAAGATTTAAAATAAAAACGTTTTTGAGCTAAAAGTTTAAAAGAGTTTTGAGTTAGTAATTGAAACGACCTTCCTTGAGCAGAAGGTCGTTTTTATTTTTAGTAGTTACCAGAAACGTATATTATTCTACTTTTCTTCTTGTATAATTCAGTAAATAGTGAATTACAAAAGATTAAAAATTTATTTTTTTAATTTGATTGTCCTGAATTTTGGAGAATACAATTAATCCTGTAATTGCCCCAATCGTTGCAAACAACATATCAGATTGTGTGTCCCAAACATATCCCTGAGTTCCTAAAAAGGCGTCTCCACCGTCGCCGGTTGCAAGAGAAACAAACCATTCAATAAATTCATATGTAGCACTAATTGCTAAACATATACAAACAATAATAAAGTTGAAAAAGCTTTTATTGTTAATTACTTCTTTGCGTATAAAAAGTTCTCTGATAATCATTGCAGGAACTAATCCTTGTGCAAAATGACCCACTTTATCATAATTGTTTCGGCTTTGATGAAATAGCTCTTTGATATAGTCAAAAAGCGGAACTTCGGCATACGTATAATGTCCGCCAATGAAAAGTATGATGCAATGTAGCAATATTAGCGTATAGGTGAAATTTGTAAATCGGAATTTTTTAAAAGTAAAAGCTAAAACTAAAAAGCCTATAATTGCCGGAATTATTTCCAGAAAACAAGTAAATCCTTCTTTTGGATTTATAATAGACAGCAACAAAGAAAGTAGAAAAATGGAGATTAAGGAATAGATGTATTTCATAAATAAGGTTTTACTTTGATGCTATGCAAGATATCAAACTTAGGGGAATGAAATCAAAAAAGCACCATTAAAAATAATGATGCTTTTTCTTTAACCGAATCAAATTAATTTAACAAATTAATCTATCTTAAATATTTTATTCAATTTTTACATTTTTTTTGCGGTTGAATACCCAAAATAAGATTGGGAAAACCAATAAGGTTAGAATCGTTGCTGTAACCAAACCTCCAATAATAACAATTGCTAAAGGTTTTTGTGATTCAGAACCAATTCCTGTTGAAATTGCTGCCGGCATTAAACCTATCGATGCCATTAATGCGGTCATAACTACGGCTCTTGTTCTTGCTTTTACTCCCATGAAAATGGATTCTTCGAGCGTAAATTTTGCCTTGAGATTATGATGAAATTCTGAAATTAGAATAACCCCGTTCTGAATACAAATTCCGAGTAAAGCAATAAAACCAACTCCTGCCGAGATTCCAAAATTCATTCCTGTAAGATGCAAAGCAATGATTCCTCCAATTACGGCAAATGGAACATTGGCTAAAACCAATAATGAATCTTTGATGTTTCCGAACAAAATAAACAACAGAACAAAGATCCCAATTAAACTTATTGGAACTACTTGAGCCAAACGTGCACTGGCGCGAATTTGATTTTCAAATTCTCCTGTCCAGCCTGTTGTGTAACCTGTAGGCATTTTTAGTTCGGCTACTTTTTTCTGAGCTTCGGCAATTGTACTTCCTAAATCACGATCACGAACAGAGAATTTTACTCCAATAAAACGTTTTGTATTATCTCTGTAAATAAATGCAGGTCCTGTAACGGTTTTAATATCGCAAATTTCTTTTAATGGAATTTTTACGCCGCTTATTGTTGGCACTTTAAGTTCGGCAAGATCGACTTCGTCTTTTCGATATTCTTTTAAGAAACGAACCCTTACATCAAATTTTTTCTCATCTTCATATTTCTGAGTAGCTGTTTTTCCTCCAAAAGCTAATTCCAAAACGGCTTGTGCATCACTTAAAGTAACTCCGTAAGCAGCCATTTTTTCTCGATCTAAAATCACACTAATTTCTGGCTGACCAACGTTTCTAAGAATTCCGACGTCTTTTATCCCAGGAATATTCTTAATTTTTGCCAGAACTTCATTAGACAATTCATCTAGTTTATCCAGATCGTCTCCATATATTTTTACAGCATTCGAAGCTTTAAAACCAGCCACAGATTCGGCTACGTTATCAATAACAGGTTGTGAATAATTATAAGTAATTCCTTGGTGAACTTTTAGCTTCTGATCCATTTCATTGATCAGTTCGTCCATATTGATTTTTCGTCTCCAATCAGATTTAGGTTTTAAATCTACCTGAAGCTGGATAAATCCAAAACCATTTGGGTCGGTTCCGTCGTTACTTCTACCAGTTTGAGATAGTACATTTTTTACTTCGGGAAAACTTTCCAGATCTTTTCGAATCATCGAAGCTGTTTTTACACTTTCCGGTAATGAAGTACTCATTGGCAATTCGGCAGTAACCCATAAAGCACCTTCATTTAATTGAGGTAAAAATTCAGTTCCCAGAAAAGTTGCCGAGAAGAAAACCGCCACCAATAATGCAATCGAAGCAATTAGCGTTTTTACTTTATGTTTAAATGTCCACGCAAAACCTTTACCAACGATTCTGTCCCAGAAATTCACAAACGGATTATGTTTTTCTTTTACATTTTTATTTAAAAGAATATGAGACAAAACAGGAACCAATGTCAAAGTAAAAAGTAAAGCTCCCATTAAGGCAAATCCTAAAGTATAGGCTAGGGGAGAGAACATTTTTCCTTCAACTTTCTGAAATGAAAATATAGGTAATAAAGCAGTGATGATGATTAATTTAGAAAAGAAGATGGCTTTACCCATTTCAGTTCCGGTCTTTTTGATCAAACTACCTTTTGCAATTTTATTGTAAGCAGTCATTCCAAGTTGATGCGCTCGACGATCGAGTACCACAAATAATCCTTCGACCATAACGACGGCACCATCTATAATAATACCAAAATCGACTGCACCTAAACTCAGTAGGTTCGCACTCATTCCCATCATTTTAAGGCATAAAAAGGCAAATAACAACGATAACGGAATAACAATCGAAACGGTGAAAGTTGTTCTCCAGTCTGCCATGAAAAGAAATACGACACAAGTAACCAGAATAATTCCTTCGAATAAATTGTGCATTACAGTTTCGGTCGTGAAATTCATCAAGTTATCACGATCGTAAAATGTCTCAATTTTTATATCCTTTGGAAGCACATTATCGTTTAAGTCCTGGATTTTAGCTTTGATTAATGCCAGTGTTTCCTGAGCGTTTTCGCCTTTACGCATTACAACAATCCCTTCGACAGCATCATCATTTTTGCCAATTCCGGTTTGACCAACTCTAGGCATCGAACTTTCGTACACAGAAGCAACATTTTTTACCAAAATTGGATTTCCGTGTGCATCATCAACTATAATATTTTCGATATCCGGAATTGATTTTAAAAGACCAACACCACGAACCACAAAAGCTTGTCCGTTTTTCTCGATTACATCTCCGCCAACATTTAAGTTTCCGGCATTTACAGCATTATAAACCTGTAGCGGCGTAATATTATATTTGGCAAGTTTGATTGGATCAACTCCAACTTCATAAGTTTTTACCTGACCTCCAAATACATTTAAATCGGCAACACCAGGAACAGAACGTAATTGTTTGTCAATTATCCAGTTTTGATACGTCAATAATTCTCTACTATCCCTACTGTCACTTTTTACAATATATCTGAAAATTTCTCCAGTTGGTCCGTAAGGCGGCTGAACATCTGGTTCAACATCATCTGGAAGTGAAACATTTTTTAATAAATTATTTACCTGTTGGCGTGCAAAAGTATCATCAACGCCGTCATCAAAAATAATTTTGATTACAGATAAACCAAACATGGTAATACTACGAACGCTCGTCTTTTTCTGTACGGAATTCATTGAAATCTCAATAGGAGAGGTTACAAAACGCTCTACTTCCTCGGCACTTTTACCATTCCATTGTGTGATAATGATAATCTGAGTATTGGTTACATCAGGAAAAGCGTCAATAGGCATGTTTTTAAAAGAAATAAATCCCGCAACGGCCAATATTCCTACCCAGAAAAAGGTGAATGCTTTATTCTTAAGCGAAAAAGCAATAATGTTTCTTATGAATTTGTTCATTTTAAAAAGTCTTTTTAATGATGAATTTTATTTTTTAATTGAATATTCTCGTTCTAAATATTCTTATTGGTATGTCTTATCAGAACTCGGTATGAAAACGTAATGCCAGAAATTGAACCGGACCCCTGTCTTTATTATAAGCCGGATTCATGGCAAATTGATAATCCGGTGAAAGCCAAAATGAGTATTAGGGATTAAAAAGGAATAAAAAACTTCTACGATTTGCTCTATTCCATAATTTAAAGTTCCGTCACCAATCATAAATCCATTTCCGCCCAGCTTTTGGTATTCCTTATGCGGATTTGATAATCCGTTGGCAACTACTGCAATTCCTGCAAAATCATCTTTCCGGTTCCACATTTTTCCTTTCAGATTAATGCCTAATTGTGCTGATCTGTCAATTTCTGTAAATGCCCAGGTTTCATTTTTTCCATCATTATAGCTTATTCTCCCAAAAAGCCCCCAGGAATCGCCATGTGTATAATCCATATTTAAACCAACACCATATTTTGTACGACCATTTTGCCTTGTACTTTTAATATCCGGAATTGTAGTGAAATTTGAATTTGCCTCGTCATAATTTCCCATACCGGCAACATTTCTAAAACCTAATAATTTAATGTTGCTGGTATCGTTATTGCTGAAAACTATTTGTTTTTCAATTTCTACATTTACAGCATTCGAATTCTTAAAACTAAATTCGACATTTGGACCATTTGCAGTAGTCGGCAAAGCAGTTAAAGAACCTCTTATTTGCCAGGTATCAAATTGATAATTAGCATATAATCCATCTGTATATCCTCGAGTATTTGCAGCATAATCCCAGGCTCCATGCGTCATCAATGACCAGTTCAGGAATTGTGTTCTGGGATCATGTGAGTACGTATTATTATCAAAATAATCGGATAGACCAAACTTCCCAAAAACCAATTGCAACGATTTATTATTTTTTAACTGAAATTTCTGTTCCAGAAGCATTCTCGCTACATAAACAACAGGCTTGGTATCTCCAATTCTAAAAGTTTCTCCGTTAGGAAAACCTCCTAATCCTCTGGCTTGCGATAAACCTTCTCCTCCTGACATTTCGGGATTAAAAGTTGCCGTAGCACCTTTCCAAAGTGGAACATCAAGATATAAAGTTGACGTTAATGATAATGCACTTTCCTCTTCAGGATGCATACTATTTGTTCCGGAATAATCGGCATGAAAAGCAGGATGATATTGATAAATAGAAGTCATTTGAAATTTCAGACTATATTTTCGTATCGAATCTGTTTCTTGTGAAAATGATAGCGCTGAAAAAAACAACGTTGCAAAACTCAAAATATTTACAGATTTTTCCATCTTGCTAGTCGTTTAAAGCGCGATAAATAAATAACTGATTGTTGGTAATAACTTTTTCATTCTCCTTTAAACCGTTCGAAATGTAGGTTGTATCTCCAACAACCCGGTAAACATCAACCTGTCTGGTTTCGATATTATGACGATCTTTAAAAACCATTACAAAGTTTTTACTTTTATCAAAAACAATTGCTTTACTAGGAATTGCAATCAGTGATTTATCTTCATTAAAAGACAATTTGATGCTTGCATTCATATCAGGTTTCAACATATATCCCGGATTCTGTAATTTGATACGTGCCTGCATAGCTTTAGTTTCCGGATCAATCACGTTGAATATTTTATCTACTTTTCCTTTAAAAACTTTATCAGGATAACTTAAAGTAGTAACATCGGCATCGATTCCTAGTTTCACTTTATTAATATCCATTTCATTAATATTTGCCATTGCCCAAACTTCACTGATCTCTGCAATATCAAAAATGTTTTCAGATCGGTCGCTTCTCAAAAGCATATCCTGATTAATACTTTTTTGAATAATAAAACCACTAATTGGCGCCGTTACTTCGTAAATCGATCCCGCTTTAATATTGTAGATTTTATATGTTTCCTGAATTTTATTTAACTGAGATTGTGCTTTGTTTACTTCTGATTTTGCCTGAAGAACATCGCTTTCAGAGTTTAGCTTGCCGTCAAATAATTCCTGAGCGACTTTTAAACTGTTTTTTGCAACCAATAAATCACTTTTAGCATCAATCGATTGTTTTTCAAAATCAGCAATATCAGTACTTCTTATAGTTGCCAGAACTTGTCCTTTGTTTACATAATCTCCAAGTTCTACATTTACTTTTATAACACTTCCACCAACAAGCGGATAAACATCTATGGCTTTATTATTGTCAGCCGTGATTTTTCCGTAAAAACTCAATTGATTTTTTACTGGCTGATTTTTTGCCTCAGCCATTGTAGTCGTTTTTAGCATTGCATCACTTAGTGCAAACGAGGCATTTGTATCTGGATTTTCAACTTCTTTTTTGCAGCTTGCAAAAGACAGACTTACGATTGCAATTCCTATGATTAGTTTATGTTTCATCTTTTTAGTTTTAAAATAAGTCTTTGTTGATTGTACTGTTTAATTCTTCGCCTGAAAGGACTACTTTTTTCTTTAATTCATTTACCTGAATCGAAGCCTGATTGTAACTTTCCATGAAATCTGTAAATTCTAATAAACTGACGTTTCGTTTTTGAAAGTTATTTAGCATTCCATTGTAAACAGCTTCAAAATCCGAATTAACAGTTGGTTTTATAACCACATAGTTTTTGCGGGATTCATCCCATTTATTCCAAGCCGAAGTAATATCAGTTTGCAATTGCAAGTCAAAGTTTTGCTTGTCGACTTTAGATTGTTCCAGAATTGTCTGAGCGTATTTGATGTTTCCTTTGTTTTTATTCCATAGCGGCAACGGAATTCCAAGTGTCAGATTGGCTTCTTTATTAAAAGCACCACTTCGTTGATCATAGTTTGCACCAACAGTAATGTCCGGAATAGAAAGCGATTTTTGCCATTTTACGTTTAAAGTGTTTGCATCAATCTCTTTTTGTTTGGCTAAATAATCAGGACGACTTGCTATTGCATCACTTTCAAAAGACTTTAAATCAAAAGGAAGTGCTTTTAAGTATTTATTGAACTCCGTATCAGAAACATTTGGAACTACCGTTTCTGTTTCGTTCAGTAATAATTTCAAATTAGCTTGTTCTTCGATATTATCATTCACAACTTCCATACGCTCATTTTTAAAATTGAGATACAAAGACTGCAAACGAACTAAATCTCGCAGAGGAATATTCCCTTTTTGAACCTGAACAGAGTAGGAGTTAATCAAATCTTCAATATGTGCGATTTGCTTGTCTGTAGTTTCAAGATTCTTGGTGTTGTAATAAACAGTATAAAAACTTTTTCGTAATTGCAGTTTTAAAGTTCTCAATAAATCATTGAATTGCAATTCAGCCAATTGTTCATTGGTTTGAGCGAGTTTTACTTCATTACGTTTTTTTCCGCCTAAATAGATTAGCTGTTCGATACCAAATGCTTTTTGACCTTCCTTTCCAATATCGAAATATTGATTCCTTTCGGGATTGTAGGCGTTTAATTCTGCGCTAATTGTGGGGTTGTCCCAAATTCGGGCTTGAATGGTTAGTGCTTTCGAAGCATCAATATTATACTGAGATGCTAACAAAAAAAGATTCTTTTTAAGAAACTGGCTCTCACAATCCTGAAGTGTGACTGTTTTTTGAGCTGTAATTGCTTGATTGAACAATACAAGCAATAGTAATGCACATAGTTTTCTCATTGTATCAAATTTATTTTATACAAATATGCTATCAGCAGACTTTAAGACACCTTAAATTCTACCTTAAAAATACCTTAAAATAAATTATAAATGAAAAAATAACTGAAATAAATTCGTGTTAATATCTGAAACCGTGTAGGTTATGGTGGCGCTATGAAGATTTAAAATACGTTGAACAATACGCAAACCAAGCCCAAAACCTGAAGTTCCTTTAGAGTTTTCGCCACGCATAAAGGGTTGAAAGAGATTTTTTTGTTCCGTTTCACTTAAAGTTTTTCCAGTATTTAAGACTGATATAATAAGATGTTCATTATCAGTACTTATTTTAACTTTTGCTTGTTTATTGTCAGAGTAGACACAAGCATTTTTTAAAACATTACTTAAAGCAATCTCTAATAAATTTTTGTTTCCTTTGATTTCTAATGCGGTATCTAAATTGTCATTTTCTTCGATTTCAAATAAAATAACAAAATCCGGAAAGCTTTTATTCAAAGTTTCGATTGCCGAAAAAATAATTTCATCAATGCGATGAACTTCATTGTTTTCGTAGTTTTTGTTATCAATTTTAGACAGAACAAGCAATGAATTGATTAGTTCTGTTAATTGATTCACATCAGATAAAATTGTTTTTAAAAACGATTTCCTTTCTACAGAAGTATTGGGATCAGCTACAACATTTTCTATCTGTGAAGTAATTCTCGACAGAGGAGTTCTAAGCTCATGAGAAGCGTGTGCTGTAAATTCTTTTTGCTTTTGATACGAAACTTCAATCCTGTCCATCATAAAGTTAAACTCATTTGCAATCAGGTCAATTTCGTTTTTATTACTTTTTGATTCAATACGGGTATCGAGATTATTTTCGTTTATGTTTTTTATTTTCTGATGAAAAGCGCTCAACGGATTCATAGCCTTTTTAACCATAAAAGAAGTTAAAACCCAGCAAATACAAGTAAAAAAGATATAAGAGATAACCAAAGTATATCTTAAGAATAAGAGTTTTCGCTTTCCATAATCATCAGTTGCCGATATTAAAGCATAAAAATCCCGGTCTTTAGTATCATAAAAAACACCATAAACCTCGTAGTTTCCTTGTTGTTTAAAGAAAGTCTTGTGTTTTTTAAGGTATTTTAAATCATCAATAGACCAATTGATTCTGGCATCATCAATACTACTGTAAATAAGTTTGTAATGAGAATCGAATACCAATGTTTTCTCATTATACAATTTATTGATCGAATTTTGATCGATTATTTTCAAAAGCTGATCATCGACTTCTTTTACATTCACCAAAAGTTTAATGTTCGAAAGTGCCTTTATTTCCAGTCGATCACGAAATTCTTCTTTTCTAAAATTAGAATATAAAACAAATATCAAAGTAGAAGCCAATCCAAAAAGGATTGTAAACAATAGACTAACTAATAATGATATTCTGTTTTTTAATGTCATTCCTGATCGCTTAAATAATATCCGTAACCAATTTTGGTCCGAATCAGTTTTATTTCGTGGTCTTTATCGATTTTTTTTCTTAGAAAGTTAATATAAACCTCAATAGTATTCTGATTAGTTTCAATATGATAATCCCAAAGTTTATCGGCAATAAATTGCTTAGACAATACTTTTCCTTTGGCTTGAGCCAAAATCAAAATCAGTTTAAATTCCTTTGGAGTAAGTTTTATTTCTTCGCCAGAGCGATAAACCTTCATATCATCTTCTAGAATCTCTAAATCCTGAATCAATATTTTTTTCTCACTTTGCTGCGGAATTTCTTTTCGTCTTAATAAAGAGGAAATTCTAGCGTATAATTCTTCAAAATGAAAAGGTTTTACTAAATAATCATCTGCACCATTATTAAAAGAAGCAAGTTTATCTTCAATTTCGCTAAAAGCAGTGAGCATAATTATTGGCGTCTTTTTATCGACCTCCCTGATTCCTTTGCAAACGTCAATTCCATTTATCCCAGGAACATTTATATCCAGAATGACTAAATCATATTCATAAGGAAAATATTTCTTTAGTAATAAAGAACCATCATAATAAGGGACACACTCGAATTCTTTTGAAGTAAAGAATGCCGAGATTTCTTTGGATAAAGTAAAATCGTCTTCGAGTAATAGTATTTTCATATTTTTTTTGAAATCAATTCGGCTATCGAAATAACCGAATTGATGTTTTGGATCTTGTTTTTATTTAAAATAAGAAAAAGTTTCATTGTTTTCAATCTTCAATAATGACTCATAAATCAATTGAATCACATTTTCGACATCTTCTCTATGAACCATTTCTACTGTTGTATGCATATAACGCAAAGGCAAAGAAATCAATGCCGATGCCACGCCGCCATTGCTATAAGCAAAAGCATCAGTATCAGTTCCCGTCGCTCTTGAAGTAGCATGACGCTGAAACGGAATTTTGTTTTCTACAGCAGTGTCAATGATCAAATCACGCAGTCTGTTTTGAACCGCAGGTGCATAAGCAATAACAGGACCTTTCCCCATTTTAAGATCGCCTTCTACTTTTTTATCAATCATTGGAGTAGTGGTATCGTGGCAAACGTCAGTCACAATAGCAACGTTTGGTTTAATTGTTTGAGCAATCATCTCAGCACCACGTAAACCTATTTCTTCCTGAACCGAATTTACAATGTATAAACCAAATGGAAGTGTTTTTTTGTTCTCTTTTAATAAACGAGCAACTTCGGCAATCATAAAACCGCCCATTCTATTGTCAATTGCGCGACAAACAAATTTATTCTCGTTCAAAATCATAAACTCATCAGGATATGTAATTACACAACCCACGTGAACACCCATTGCCTCAACTTGCTCTTTGGTTTCACAGCCTAAATCAATAAAGATATTACTGATTTTTGGAGCTTCCTCCTTATCACGTAATCTTGTATGAATTGCCGGCCATCCAAAAACACCCTTCACAATTCCTTTTTTAGTATGAATATGAACCCTTTTAGAAGGTGCAATCTGGTGATCAGAACCACCATTTCTAATAACATACAATAAACCGTCATCCGTAATATAGTTTACATACCAGGAAATTTCGTCGGCATGACCTTCAATTACAACCTTAAAAGGTGCATCAGGATTAATAACTCCAACCGCTGTTCCGTAAGTATCAGTAATAAAAGTATCAACGTAAGGCTTTAAATAATTCATCCAAAGTTTTTGACCTTCACTCTCATAACCAGTCGGTGAGGCGTTATTTAGGTAGCTTTCCAGGAAAGCAAGGGAGGTATCTTTTAAGATAGATTTAGTACTCATAAAAATATTTTTTTGCTAATTTATAAATTTGGTATTAGAGTTGTGTATAAATATATAATTTTACATTTAAATTATGACTCAATGAGATTTACCTACATTATTTTATTCTTTGTACTGATTTCGTATGCAAGCCAAGCTCAGGTTACTCCCAAACCAAATAAGGAAATGGGCTATGTTTTAACCGAGAATGATTCTATTTTAAACGATACGATTGAATTGCCCGAGATTATCATTTCTAAAGAAAAGCTAGATCCCGAAGCACAAAAGCAATTTTTGATCCTTCAAAATCGGGTTTATAAAGTATATCCTTATGCTAAACTGGCAGCAGATCGTTTGACTGCGCTAAATCAGGGAATGGCACGTTTAAAAACCAATCGCGAAAAGAAAAAGTATTTTAAAATCGTTGAAGACTACCTTAATAATGAATTCGAAGACAGATTAAAGAAACTGTCACGAAGACAAGGTCAGATTTTGGTAAAATTAATCAACAGACAAACCGGAATTACAACGTATGAATTAATTCGAACCCTAAAAAGCGAATTCAAAGCCTTTGTTTCTAATACAACCGCCAATTTGTTTGATATAAGTTTAAAGAAAGAATACAAGCCATATGAAGTAAACGAAGACTATTTAATAGAAACCATACTTCAGCGCGCATTTGACTCCGGCCGATTAATTAATCAGAAACCCGCCAATCCTGTAGATTACAACGATCTGATGAATTTCTGGGAAGAAAAAGCAAAAACGCAACCCAAAAAATAATCACTCCTTATATATAAGGAACAATTTCATTTCCCAACCCGACAGTTTTTCAAAACCTGTCGGGTTTATTTTTGTCCCTATATATAAGAAGGAGTTATTTGGTAAGCGTCCCGAGGCTTCGGGAGAAGCATTTTGGAATTTAATAAAGATTAGGAGCTATTTCCCGCTATGCACTACAATCTTTTGCTTTTTCCTTTAAAAAGCAAAAGGATTTCCGTTACTATCGGGGCTAGGGCAGTAGTTTTCATAAGAAACAAACCCGTCAAAAGAGAAAACTTAGCGCCTTTGCGTCTTTGTGCGAGATAAAAACCAGCAAAGAAACGAGCTCAGAGACTTTTCAAACCCCAATAACTCTGATAAAAAAAGAAAGAGCAACCTTAGCGCCTTGGCGGCAAAACCACATAAAACCCCGGAAAACATCCAAATTCCCACAAAGGGTAGAAAACTTCAAAAGTTAA
>NZ_FZNL01000035.1 GCF_900187965.1 Flavobacterium sp. ov086
CACTTGGTATATTAAAAACAAAACAGGCTTCAATCAAAGATAAAGACTTCTTCTGAATTTTTTTTAATACTTTAAGTTTAAAATCAATGCTGTAATATTGATTCATTTTAGGCAAAAGACCTTCGTTACCATAATGCTTATAAAGGTTAATCCACTTTCTGAGATTACTCTCAGTAAAATTATTCTCTTTTGCAACTGAGCGAATTGAATAATTATTTTTTAGAACTTCCTGAACACAACGAAGTTTAAACTCATAATTATATTTTACTTTTCTTTCCATAAAAATGCCCCCAAATAGTGTCTAACTTTTTGGGGGCAGTTCATGCGGGACTTTTTTTTATTTTAGTTTTTTGTTTGTCAGGTTTCATTTTGCCGTTGCGATCTTGTTATTTCAGATCGAAGGGAGACCTGCACGATAGCAAACAGACGAAGTAAACCACATATTTTGTTCTTTCGGCACTTCTCAAAAAATTCCGAAGAAATGATTTAATTTATATTGTAACAACGTTCCGAGGCTTCGGGATTAATCCATTGAAACGAATAGAAATTAGCTTTTATCTAGAAATCGGAATGCCAAGATTGGTCATTTTATAGCCAATAACTTTTCTTCTTCAGGAGTATAATAATCAACAATTGCGTAAGATTTTATTCCGGTTATTTTCATTTCGTCAAGAATCTCAACCAAGTTACTATAATTAGATTTTTTACTTGGTTTAATAATTACGGTTATGCCTCTTTCATTTTTTATACCATGCTTTTTAGAATAATCTAAAACAGCATTGTTATATTTTAATAACTCTTTATGTATTCCTTCCTTGCCATATGCAATTTTTTCAGGCTTCTTTACAGGGTTTTCTAAAAGACCAATAAAGTAGGTTATTTTATCATTTTTATCCAGTAAAATTGTAACCGATCTATTTTCCTCAGCATAACGGGGTATACAGTCACAACATCCATGATCCGGGAAATCTAACTCCATTGCTTTTGGCTTCGCTAACTCAATTGTCACCATAAAAAATATAATCAACAAGAATGAAACGCTAACCATTGCGGTCAAATCAACTCTTGTACTGAGCTTTTTACTTCTAACTTTTTTTGGTAAATTTTCCATGTTTGAAAGGCTTAATTAGAGGCTAATAATTTTGTTTCTTCTGAAGTGAATTCATTTACAATAACATAAGTATCAATTTTTGCAATTGCCATTTCGTCAAGAATATCAACTAAATTTTTATAGTTACATTTTTTACTTGGCTTGATAATTACAATAACGCCACTTTTAGGTTTTCCTATAGCTGTCATGTATTCTTGTATTTGTTTCTTTTTAAGAAATACTTCTTTGCGAATACCGTTTTCGTCAAAATTAATTTCTTTTGGGCCGTCCAATGGGGAAGACAGCAAACCTGAATAGGTAATTATTTTATTGTTGTCGTCTAGTAAGAGCGTTACGATGCGATTACTCATGCCAACACCGCAAGTGATAACACCATTCCAGTCCTCATCGCAATATCTTTGAGGCAAATTTAAGTCAACAATTTTAGGCTTCGCCAATTCAATCGTAACCATAAAAAATATAATCAACAAAAAAGAAACGCTAACCATTGCAGTCAAATCGACTTTTGTACTTAATTTTTTACTTCTTACTTTTTTAGGTAGATTTTCCATGTTTGAAATGTTTTAATTAGAAGCTAATAATTTTGTCTCTTCAGGACTAAAGTCGTTTACAACGGCGTAAGTTCCAATATTCGCAATAGTCATTTCATCTAAAATGTCAATTAAATTTTTAAAATTAGACTTTTTAGTAGGCTTTATAATTATAACTATACTTTCAGGTTTCAGACCTTTTGAAGCGTATTTAAGTAAACTATTTTTTCTTTTCAATAATTCTTTTCGGATTCCCTCTCTGCCATATTTAATTTCTTTTGGAGCAATCATTGGAGATTCTAAAAGCCCCATATAATATATCAATTTATTGTTTTCACCTAAAATTATAGTTATTGATCTGTTTTCACCTTCATGTGTTCCGCAAATGATGGTTCCTTCACCATTGTCCGGTAAACTTAAGCTTACAGCTTTTGGTTTCGCCAACTCAATCGTAACCATAAAAAATATAATCAACAAGAAAGAAACACTAACCATTGCAGTCAAATCAACTCTTGTACTTAGCTTTTTACTTCTTACTTTTTTAGGCAGGTTTTCCATGTTTCAAATGTTTTTATTTAGAAGCTAATAATTTTTCCTCTTCTGGTGTAAAATCTTTTACGATGGCATAATTATGAGTATTGGTAATTATCATTTCATCTAAAATGTCAATTAAATTTTTATTAGTTGATTTTGTACCAGGTTTGATAATTACAAATAGTTTTTTAGGCTCGGTAAGTTTAGATGAATTTTTAAGTAAGTTTTTATTTTGCAGGGTTAATTCTCTATGGATTCCGTTTTTCCCATACTTTGTTTCTTTTGGGGAAATCACAGGAGACCCTAATGCTCCCATATAATAAATTATTCTATTGTTTTCACCCAATAAGATCGTAATTAATTCAGTATTGCTTTTATCAAATTTCGTTTGGTTTAGTTGCTCATTAGTTTCAGTCAAACTTATAGTCATAGCTTTTGGTTCAGTCAATTTTGATAGAGCTATAAAAAAAACTATAAACAAAAGAGAAATAGTTGCAATCGCAATTCCGATAATCTTTAGAGATTTATTTTTATTCTTTTCTTTCTCTTGTAAACTTTTCATATAATTAATCCATTTTTCAATAAAGTTAACAATAAAATTAACAAAATAATATACTGGATTTTAAAAATAATTAAAAATAAATTTCAGTATTAAAGCCTTGTTTCACAATGTGTTTTTAAGGATATTCAATAAAAAATCCTCTTTTTATTTTTTTTGCTAAAACCAAAACGATTGTTATGGCGTAAATGAGCTTATAACTTAAAACATTTATTATGAAAACTAGAAAATTTTTAGCCGCAGCAATTTTAGCACTTGGATTTGGTTTTACATCATTCGCACAAAAAACTGTAATGGTTGGTGGAGCCGCAATGTATCCAAACAAAAATATTATTGAAAATGCCGTAAACTCAAAAGATCATACAACATTGGTTGCTGCTGTAAAAGCTGCAGGTTTAGTAGAGACATTGCAAGGCAAAGGTCCTTTTACTGTTTTTGCTCCAACAAACGAAGCTTTTGCAAAATTACCTGCAGGAACTGTCGATACATTATTAAAACCTGAAAACATTAAAACATTGCAAACGATCTTAACCTATCATGTTGTAGCAGGAAAATGGAATGCATCTGATATTGCCAAAGCAATTAAAGCAGGTAAAGGTAAAGCAAGTATTAAAACGGTGAGTGGTGGTACGATAACAGCGTGGATGCAAGGAAAAGATCTTTACATTAGCGACGAAAGCGGAAACAAAGCTAAAGTTACAATTGCTGACGTAAACCAATCGAATGGTGTAATTCATGTAGTTGATACTGTATTGTTGCCAAAAATGTAATACTGTTTGGAAAATTCCAAAAAAAAATAAAATTCCAAATCCTCATTTTTATAGATTGGAATTTTATTAGAGTTTCAAAAAAATAAAAGTTGAAACTTGGTCCCGAGGCTTTCAGTAATGTTATTAAGTTAAGGAGGAATCTATAAAATGACTTAACAGTTTAATCAAGATAATAATTAGAAAAATCCGTTTTTATCAGCGTTTTCGCTTTAGCAAATCAGTAAAATCAGCGTCTAATTTTGACGCGGATAAAACAGATTTACTTCGTAAAAACACGGATAAAAACGGATTTTATTCTCTAAAAGCTTAACTTAATGACATTACCTGAGGCTTCAGGATTAATAATTAGAATTTCTAAAAAAAAAAACTTATCTTTTGGCAGTCAAAGTTGATCCTGCAGAAGCAACAACAACACAAGCCACAGCCAAAATTTCATAAAAACTTAAATTTTCCTGCAAGAATATAAAAGCGCAAATTGCTGCAGCTGCAGGTTCTAAGCTCATTAAAATACTGAAAGTACGGGGAGGAAGCTGACCTAGAGCTTTCATCTCTAGTGTAAACGGAATCGCACTTGATAAAAGCGCTAAAGCAACACCCATTCCAAGAAGTTTTGGAGTGAGATTTGACAATCCGTTTTCGTAAAAACCAAACGGAAGAATAAGAATCGCTCCAAACAACATTCCGGTTGCAACTGCCTGACCGCCATGCATTATTTTAGAAACTTTTCCGCCCAGAACGATATACGTTGCCCAAAGCGCACCTGCTAAAAGTGCATATAAAACCCCTAATGAATCGATATTATTACTTGACCAAGGCGCTATAAGTACAATTCCAACTGCTGCAAGGAGAACCCAACAATAATCGATTAAACGTTTTGAACCAATTATAGCTACCAATAACGGACCTATAAATTCTAAAGTTACTGCGAGTCCAATTGGGATTCTTTCGATCGCCATATAAAAAATCAAATTCATTGCTCCTAAAGTTAAACCGTATGGAACAACAATTTTCCATTGGTCAGGAGTAATTTCCCTTAAATTTGGTCTGTAGGCAAGGAGTAAAATTATAGCCGAAACTCCAATTCGGATCGATGCTGTTCCTGCGGCTCCAATTGCAGGAAATAAGGTTTTTGCAATTGCGGCACCACATTGTACACTAATAATTGCTAAAAGTACTGCGTAAATAGGAGGTATATTGAATTCTTTATTTTTCATGAGAACTGTAAAATGAGATAATAAAATGCATCGGGAATGAAACATCTTTTATCTCTTAAGAAGAAAGTGTGCTGAAACTAAGTTCAACTACTAAAAAGATATTTTATATTATTGTAAAGCCCGTTTTGTAACAAAAGCCCGGTAACCTATAATTGCCATTTGCCATTTTTTTGCTTTCGAAATATCCAAACCTTGTTTGGTAAAACTCGGTAAAAGAATTTTATTGATTTTAGCTAAAATTTTGTACATCGCAGGTTAATTTTTGGCAAAGATATGAAAAAAGACCTTGCGGTTGTGCAAAGTCTTTTTGGGTGGTTTACTATTGAATATTAAATGTTTATTCCGTTTTTAGAATCAAATTCTTGTCAGGTCCATTCTCTACGTTTGAGGCATTTTTTGGAGCCTGAATCCAACCAGTTTCATTAATTACAAATTTGAAGATATTGATCTTATCTTTTTCAAATTGACTTTTAGGAACCGATAGCTCAAATGTGTTTTTGTTTCTTCGAATCATTTTATAGTTTTTATCCTTTGGATTCCAATTGTCAAAAGAACCAGCGATTGAAACACTTTTTACCAAATTTGCATCAAGTGATTTATCATGAACATATCTAAATACTATAGCGTCAGAAGTAGCTGAATAGCCGTAAGTTTCGTTTTTGTCATCGGCTTTAGCCAGTAATTCATTAGACAAATTTACTATGGCATTTCCCAATGCATTTGAAGTCTTTTCATTACTGATATTTACGATTATTGAAATTCCTAAATTTCGCTCCGGATAAACCAAAAACATGTTTTGTGTCCCAAAAGCGCCGCCATGTTTCCAGCAGTTTCGGCCATTATTATCCACTTGAATCCCATCCCAGAAATAACCGTTCCAATCACTATCAGAATCCAGAAGATTCCTTTGAGATTCCAAAACTATTTTATTTTGGGTATTTAATTCAAAAGCAATGAATTTAGTCAGATCATCTAAAGTAGATTTTAAATATCCGGCTGCTCCCCAGAGATTGTCTGAGATATTTGGCATTAATTTTTTGCCATTATAACCGTTGGCAATAACTGTATTTTTATCAGGATTTAAAACTGTTGATGTCATATTTAATTTAGACAGGATATTTTCTTTTAATAATGTCTCATAATTCTTATGATAAATATTTTCGAGTATATGCGCTGCCAATTGAACACTTCCGTTGCTATATTTAAATTTCGTTCCCGGTAAAGTATCTAATTTTATTGTTTTTAGATCCTGAAAGAATTTTTCTCGTGAATAAGAATCATCTAGTTTTTTAAAGCCAATATAACTACTGTCGTTCGGATTTTTTCTTAATTCTGAGGTATCGGGTAAATCTTTGTTGAAGCCGGTTCTAAATGAAACCAAATCTTTAATTCTGATAGGTTTTCCCTCATATTCTAAATTAGGATAAGAACCTGTTATGTATTTTCTAATGTCATCATTAAGATTTATTTTATGTTCAAAAACTGCTTGTGCCATCAATAATCCGGTAAACAATTTAGTGATCGAAGCGACTTCAAAAACCGTATTATTGTTTGCCTGATTGTTTTTGTCTTTGTCAATTTCTCCATAATGCTTCGTATAGGTTTTACCGTCTTTTACAATGCCAATTGAGACAGAATTTGCCTTTGAGTTTTCCATTAAAACTCCGGCACTTTTATCCATTAGTAGCAGTATTTGCTTTTCAGAAAAAGAAGTAGTTTGTTGCGCTGCGCAAGAAAAGGTAATTCCAATTAAAAATAGTAAGATTGATTTTTTCATTTTGGCAGGGTATTAATGTTAATGCTTTTCGTTTTATAATAAATTAAAAAACCAGTGTTATATACACTGGTTTTATCTCTAAATGAAGTTTCTAAATATGATTTATTGGGATTTAAGATTTTTTAATGTCTCTCTCCACTTTTCTCATATTTTTTTCATGAGCTTTCATATTTTGCTCATAAACCTTCATATCTTTTTCAAATTGCTCCATTTTCTTTTCGAAATCTCCTCCAAGTTGCTGCTCAATATATGCACCATATTTATCCATTTCTGCACCAAATTTCTCCATAGCAATTTCATACTTTTTCATTTCTTTATCATAAACAGGTTCACGTTTTGACATAATGTCTTCTACCTGATCTTGATAAGCATCCAATTTTGGTTGAAATGCGTCCATTTTTTTCTGAAATTCTGCCATCTTTTTGTCGAAATCTTTCATAGCCACTTTGTCCTTAATGTTTTTTGGCAGAACAGGAGGTTTTGGCATATTTGACATATTTGGCGGAGCCGGAAGCTCTAAGTCCTGTGGCAATACTGGCATTACCGGAGCAACTGGTGCCGGCTGTAATTCTGGTGTTGCTGGAGGCGTAGGAGGAACCGGAGGGGTCAATCTATCCGAGTCGTTGTAGCTTTCGATTTCCGCTACACGATCTTCATAATTAGTTGACTTATTATTCTCTGTATCTGTAACAACACCAATTTTTTTAATGCCATTCTTCTCAGTTGAAACAGAGATTCCAAAGCTTTCTATAGCTTCGTCACCATCAATTTCAATGGTTTGAACTTCTTTTGTTCCTTGCTTAATGTTGACTTTAATTCGGATTAATTCGTTTTTAGAGTTTCTCTTTATATTAGAAACAGCAACATCTGCACCATGATTCTTTTTTAGCTTCTCGGCCATTACTTTTAATTCCTGATCAGTTGTATTTTTGGTAATGTTATAAATATCATCTGAGTCATTAGTTTTAGAAATTTCCTTAGGCTGATTTTTCTCTTGTGCGATAGTTTTAATTTGAAACAACAGTACAAAGGCAACAAGTGCCGGAAGTATAGCGTAGTACTTCCAATAATTCCTTTTTTTTGATTGATTTTTGTTTAACATGACAATTCGTTTTTTGATTAATGATTGATAAAAATGATTGGTAATTGCAACACATGATTCGTGTGTTGTGATTTTTAAAAGCGTGTATTGATACGCTTTTTTGTCTGATATTTTTTTGGCAGCTTCACTGTCTGCAATGAATTCAAGATTTTGAAGTATCGCCTTTTTGTACAACCAGATAATTGGATTGAACCAAAAAAGGACGCAAAAAACTCTTGAAATCAAAACATCTATAGTATGATTTTGATCGCTATGCACTTTTTCATGCTCAATAATATTTTCTAATTCTGAGGCTGTATACATTGATGAGTTGTATACGATATAATCAAAATAAGAAAAAGGAGCAATGTTCTCATGAATATCTATAAACTTGAAATCAGCTTGTTGGTGTATTTTTTTACCTTTTAAAACGGAATTTAAACTATAAAAATCAAGTGCAAACTTTATAATTAAAGCAAGAAAACCGATGCAATAAATAGCAAGAAAAACATAATTCCAGTTAATCTCAAAAGATTCCTGTATGATTGCATGCTGCGGAATATAAGCTCGAGAATAATTCATATCAGAAACAGGCATTGTAACCGGGTCAATCCAAACTACTTTAGTATAAACCAAAAAAGGCAATACAATAGAGGTTATTAATCCGGCCAACAAGAACCATCTGCTGCTGTTAAAAAAAGTTTCTTTGCGCAGTAAAAAATAATAAGCACAGTAAAACAATAATAGTAACCCACTTGATTTTGCGATAAAAATAAAAAGTGCTTCCATAACGATTATTTTACTTCTTGAGGAATTTCAATCATTGCCAGTATTTCGCGTAATTCTGCTGCCGAAATTTTTTCTTCTTTGGCAAAAAATGAAACCATACTTTTATAAGAACTATTGAAGTAATTATCAATTGCCGTACTCATAAAACCTTTACTGTATTCTTCAATACTTACAACTGGATGATATTGATGTGTATTTCCAAAAGCCTGATGTCCTACATAACCTTTTTCTTCAAGATTACGAACAATAGTCGAAAGGGTATTGTAATGCGGTTGATCTTCGGTAATTTCTGTTTGAATCTCTTTTACAAAAGCTTTTTTAAGCTTCCATAAAATATGCATGATTTCTTCTTCTTTGTTGGTTAGCTTTTGCATAATTTTAGTTTTTAAATGCAATTCAAATTAATTTTTCATTTCGATAATAACGGCTCCATTTGAACCTTCATCGCCATATTTAGCAATAGCTTCAGGACTTTTTAAAACATTTATTGCTTTGATACTGCCAGGGTTTATAGAATTTGATTCTTCAGCACTTATATGACCAATTACAACTCCGTCGATAATATATAATGGATCAGAGTTAATTTTAATAGTTTGCTGTCCGTTTTTATTAGTTACAGTAACATTTGTATTTACGTTTCCATTAGTACTTACAACAGTAGAAGTAGTGGTACTAACATTGCAATCAGTTTTTGTGCTAGTATTAGAATTAGTGTCAACATTAGTGTTAGTTTTAGAGTTTTGAACTTTTACTATTTCAATTTTTTTTGTTTTATCATTGGCTCTAGAATCACCAATTTGGTTATTTGCAACTAAGCTGATTTTTTTAGAACCATCATCCTGAGTTACAATCATAAATCCGCAATCTTTAATGCCTTTATCACCAAGAACCTCATATTCCTGCTCTTGCCCTTCACCAATTTTTGCATGTACTTTTATTGCAACTAGTTCGTTTTGAGAATTTCGTTTTAATTCTGCAATTGTAAAATCGACATTGTGATTTAGTTTTAGTTTTTCGGCAATAACTTTTAATTCCTGATCTGTAGTAGTTTTATTGATTGTGAAAATATCAACAGATTTAATTTCTTTTTTAGAAACTTCAACAACAGTTCCTTTTTTCTCCTTTGCAATTACTTCCACCTGAAATAAAAGCACAAACGCCGCAAGAGCTGGAATTACAACATAATACTTCCATGAATTACTCTTTTTTGATTGATTTTTGTTTAACATAACGATTCGTTTTTTGATTAATGATTGATAAAAATGATTGGTGATTGCAACACATGATTGGTGTGTTGTTATTTTTAAAAGTGTGTATTGATACGCTTTTTTGTCGGCTATTTTCTTGGCAGCTTCACTATCAGCAATGAATTCAAGATTTTGAACAATTGCTTTTTTGTAAAACCATATGATTGGATTGAACCAAAACAACATACAGAATACTCTCGAAACAAGAACGTCTACAGTATGATTTTGATCGCTGTGAACTTTTTCATGTTCCAGAATACTCTCTAATTCTGATGCCGTGTACATTGATGAGTTGTAAACGATATAATCAAAATAGGAGAAAGGAGCAATGTTTTCTTTTACATCTATAAATTTAAAATCGGCTTGTTGTTGTATTTTTTTTCCTTTTATAATAGAATTTAAACTGTAGAAATCGATCCCAAATTTGATTAAGAAACCAAGGAAACCAATACTATAAACAGCAATAATGACAAGATTCCAATTTACTTCAAAAGCATTATTTTCTGTGTTTAAAGGATAAAGCGCCGTATAATTCATATTTGAAGCAGGAGTAGGGTTAATCCAGACTACTTTGGTGTAAACCAAAAAAGGCATTACAACAGAAGTTATTAAACCAGCCAATAAAAACCATCTGTTACTATTGAAAAAAGTTTCTTTACGTAATAAAAAATGATACGCTAAAAAGAACAAAATTATCAATCCGCTTGATTTTGCTATGAATATAAAAAGTGCTTCCATAAACAATTATTTATCTTCTTTTGGAGTTTCAATCATAGCAAGGATTTCGCGTAATTCGGCAGCAGAAATCTTTTCTTCTTTAGCAAAAAAGGATACCATATTTTTATAAGAACTATTAAAGAAATTATCAATAGCGGTATTCATAAACTTTTTACTATAAGCTTCGAGCGTAACGGCAGGATAATATTGATGTGTGTTTCCAAAAGCATTATGTCCCACAAAACCTTTTTCTTCAAGATTACGCACAATAGTCGAAAGAGTATTGTAATGCGGTTGATCCTCAGTTATTTCAGCCTGAATCTCTTTTACAAAAGCTTTTTTTAGCCTCCATAAAATGTGCATGATTTCTTCTTCTTTGTTGGTTAACTTTTGCATGTTTTCTAATTTTAATTCAAATCTACAACTATTTTTCTAGTTACACAACTATAAAAGTAGTTATTTAACTAAAAAATACGTTTGATTGATTTTGAAGCATAGAAAATTTGCTTACAATGCGTTTATTTTAACCGCAAAGCCCGCAATGTGTTTTATGCATTAATATGCACATAAACGCAGAGTTCGCAAAGCTGTGAGGATATAGCTTTGCGAACTTTGTGTTTGTAATAAGTAGCAATAAATAAAAAAACTTAGCGAACTTCGCGGTAAAATTTCACCAGTTTATATTGAATAGCACTTAACGAATTTTCTCATGGAGTAGAGCTTTTTTAATCCAAAAGCAGCAAAGTGTAGCAAATACTCCAATACAAGCCATAAACAACCAGTTCATTTGATAACCTAAGCGGGAAATAATTTCGAAGCCAACTTTAGAGCTTATAATATGAGCTAAACTAAAACTCATTGTATAGAGTGCCATATAACGACCTTCCTGACCTTTTGGAGCTCGACTTAAAGCAAAAGCATTCGAAAAAGGAAAAGTCAAAATCTCTCCAATTGATATGCAAATCATACTAATAACTAAGATTCCGGCCCAAACATTAATAAGTAACAGAAAGAAACTTAGCGCCATAATAAATGATCCCAGAATAATGATTTTTATTTTCGGGAAACCTTTTCTTTCCATAAAACCAACCGTTGGCATTTCTAAGGCAAAGATTAAAAGTCCGTTTAGAGTCATTAATAATCCCGTTTGGAACTCTGATAAACCAAATTTCTCATTATGATATAGTGGTAAAGTTGTAAAAAGCTGAAAGAAAATCATTGCCGTAACGAAGCTCACAAACAAAAAGACCCAAAAGATTTTATCGTGAAATACCGATTTTATTTCTGAAGCACTCTCCATTTTATCCTCATGGACCACTTTTTTCTTCTCTTTAACTAATAACGCAAATATGGAAATAGAGATAATACACGACGCACCATCAACCCAGAATAAACCAGAATAACCAATTCCCATAATAATCAAACCTCCTAAAGCTGGTCCTGCGGCAAAACCAAGATTTACTGCTAGACGTACCAGAGTCAAGGCTCGCGTCCTATTTTCGGGTTTTGCATAGGCACCTAACGAAACAAACATCGCCGGTCTAAACATATCTGCAATGGTCATTAAAATAAACATCGCAACGCAAAGCGCCCAAAATGTCGTAATATATTGTACAAAGAAAAGTGAGACTCCACTGGTAAATAAACTAAAAATCATGATTTTGTAAAACCCGATTTTATCTGATAATTTTCCGCCCAGCCACGAACCTAACATCGATCCCAGACCAAATGCAACCATAATCCAACCTACTTGATTATAAGTAAAATGAAGGTCTTCTTTTAAGTATTTTGATAAAAAGGGAAGCACCATCGTTCCGGCACGATTGATAAAAGTAACTATTGTAAGTATCCAAATTTCTCTTGAAAATCCTTTAAAATTGTTGATGTAGTGGTTAAAAGCAGTTTTGAGCATTGTAAAATAAGTTATTTGCAACAAAGTTAGGAAACTTTGTCACGTAGAGTGGTTGTCTCATTGTTACTTTTAAACTATTTTTGCTGAAAATTTCCAAGATGAAAAATTCTATTATACTTGTTTTAATATTGGTTTTTAATTTCGGCTTTAGCCAAAAGAAATTTGATCAGAATGAGGTCAAAAAATTCCAGAGTAAAATAAATTCGGAATATGCTGATGCAAAGACAAGTCCGTTGATGGCTGAAGACCTAAAAGGATTTAAAACTTTGGATTTTTTCCCAACATCAGGTAAATATTTTGTTGTGGCAAAATTTGAAAAAGCACAAGATGAGAAAGTTTTTGAAATGAAAACAACAGGAACAAGAACTCCAAAATATATTAAATACGGAACATTATATTTCACAATAGACGGTGTTGATTTGAAATTGAATGTATACAGAAACATTGAACTTTCGAAAACAAAGGAATATAAAGATCATTTGTTTTTACCTTTCTCAGATCTTACAAGTGGTAAAGAAAGTTATATTGGTGGAAGATATATTGATTTGAAAATTCCAAAAGGGAATACAATTGCAGTAGATTTTAATCAGGCATACAATCCATATTGCGCTTACAATCATAAATATTCTTGTCCGCTTGTTCCTTTAGAAAACGATTTGAAAGTAGAAATTAAAGCGGGAGTAAAAACTTTTCATTAATGGATTTTTTTAATTTTCATACGCATCAATTTACAAATCAGTCCAATATATTGGAATTGGTCAATCAATATCCGCAAGAATTTGATACTTCGATTCCGTATTATTCGATAGGGATTCATCCTTGGTATATTAAGGAAGACCAAGTTGATGCCGATTTGAAAATTATTGAAGACAAATTGCAAACTAAAAATTGTCTTGCCCTTGGCGAATGTGGTTTAGATAAACGAATCGAAATTCCGCTGGAACAGCAAATCATAGTTTTTGAAAAGCAATTGACTTTAGCCGAAAAGTACCAAAAACCGGTCGTAATTCATTGTGTTGCGGCTTTTCAGGAAGTGATTGCAATCAGAAAAAAAATGAAGATTTCTGTGCCAATGATTATTCACGGATTTTCGAAAAACAGTCAAATTGCAGAACAATTAATCAAAGCTGGATTTTATATTTCGTTTGGAAAATATTTACTGAGAAATCCTGAATTGAAAACGGTTTTTAAAGAAATTCCAAGCAATCGTTTTTTTCTGGAAACAGATACAATTGAAGAAAATATTCAGCAGGTTTATGATTTAGCATCAGAATATAAAAATATAACAATCAAAGAATTACAAGAGATTATCTCAAGTAATTTCAATAAGGTGTTTCAGGACAATAACTTGAAACATGAAACAATTTAAACTAAAAAAACAAAAATTTAGATATGGCAGAGTGGACAGAAAGAGCCGAACTTTTATTTACTAAACAAGGATTAGAAAACTTGCAAAACTCAAATGTTTTGGTGGTAGGTTTAGGAGGAGTTGGATCATTTGCAGCAGAGTTTTTGGCAAGAGCCGGAGTAGGAAGCATGACAATTGTAGATGGTGATGTAGTAGATATTACAAATATTAACAGACAATTGCCAGCTTTACATTCAACGGTTGGCCAACCAAAAATTACAATTGTAGGAGATCGTTTATTGGATATTAATCCGGAATTAAAATTAACTCGTGTTCAGGAATTTTTATCTCCTGAGAGAGCTTTTGAGATCGTTTCGCCAGAATTTGATTATGTCTTGGATTGTATTGATAGTATTACTCCAAAGATAAATTTGATTATTGCTGCAAAACGAAAAAGAGTTAAGATTATAAGCAGCATGGGAGCTGGTGGAAAAATGCTGGCTTCAAAAGTAAAAGTAACCGATATTTCTAAAACAATAAATTGCTATTTTTCTAAAACGATCAGAAAGCGTTTAAAAATCGAAAAAATCAATAAACTGAAAGTTGTTTTCTCATCAGAAATTCAGGATGAAAAAAGCTTGAAATTAACCGACGGAAAAAACTTCAAAAAGTCATTCTACGGAACCAACAGTTACATGCCAGGATTATTTGGTCTTCATGTTGCTGAAACTGTGATCCGTCATTTGCTTATTAAAAAAGATTAGAAAAGTTTGTTTCAGGTTTTCTTTGTTTCAGGTTTCAAGTTTTGGATACGCACGAACTTTGCCAAAGTTTAAAACTTTGACAAAGTTACCGCAAACAGAGAACTTGAAACCTGAAACAAAAGAAACAAAAACCTTTGAACCTTTATCCCTCAGAACCTTTGAACCCTTAAAAAGTACCTTAAAAAAAATGATTAAAACAGTAATTTTTGACATGGATGGTGTAATTGTAGACACTGAACCAGTTCACCGTTATGCTTATTACAAACAATTTTCAGAATTGAACATTACAGTGGGCGAGGAGATGTATACTTCGTTTACCGGATTTTCTACTCGCAATACATTTCAGACCTTGAAGGGGTTTTTCCCGACAATTGAGCACGAAGTAGAAGATTTAATTCAGAGAAAAAGAACCATTTTTAATGATGCTTTTGATACTAAAGAAGATTTGTATTTATTGGAAGGTGTAGAAGATCTGATTAAAGATTTGTATGCTAACAGTATACAGTTAATTTTAGCTTCATCGGCTTCAAAAGTAACGATTGAACGTGTTTTTACAAGATTCAATTTACATCAATATTTCACGGATATTGTGAGCGGAGAAGATTTTCCACAGTCAAAACCAAATCCGGCAATTTTTATTCATGCAGCATCGTTGTCAAAAGCACCAAAAGAAAATTGTATTATTATAGAAGACAGTACAAATGGTGTAAAAGCAGCAAAAGCAGCAGGGATTTATTGTGTAGGCTATAACAGTTTGCATTCTAAATTGCAAGATCTGTCTGATGCGGATTTGATTATCAATCATTTTAACGAATTAGACGCTGAAAAAATATCACAATTAGGCGCCTGAATTATATTAAATTTAACATTTGTTCCCTAATTGAATTTGTAAATTTGAACAAACAAAATAAACTCACACATGAAAAAAATACTTATCGCATTAGCCATTATTTTGGCTCCTTTAGCTACAGAAGCACAAATAAAAACACCACAAGCAAGTCCGAAAGGATATATTAAGCAAACAGTTGGTTTGACTGATGTTGAAGTTACGTATTCAAGACCAGGTGCGAGAGGTAGAGCAGTATTCGGAAATTTAGTTCCGTTTGGTAAATTATGGAGAACCGGTGCAAATGAAAACACAATCATTAATTTTAGTGATGATGTTGTGATTGATGGAAAAACTTTGAAAAAAGGAAAATATGCAATTTATACTATTCCGAAAATCGAAAGCTGGGAAGTAATTTTTTATCTTTCTACAGACAATTGGGGATTGCCTGAAAACTGGAGTGATGCTTATGTTGCTTTAAGAACTACTGTAAAAGAAGATGCTTTACCAACTCCGGTTGAGACTTTTACAATTGGTATTAATAGTTTAGATCCTAATTTTGGATTTTTAGAAATGTCTTGGGAAAACTCTCATGTTGCTTTAAAATTTGAAGTTCCAACTGCAAAAAATGCTACGGCAAGTATCGAGAAAGTTTTAGGCGGACCAACTTCAAACGATTATTTTTCTGCTGCTCAATATTTGTTTCAATCAAACGGAAATATTGAAACTGCAAGAAGTTACGTAGATAAATCACTAGATATGAGTACTGAGAAACCATACTTTATCTTAAGATTAAAAGCACAAATCCAAGCAAAACAAGGTGATAAAAAAGGAGCTGTAGAAACAGCAAAAGCATCTCTTGCTGCCGCAGAAGCTGCTAACAATCAAGATTACGTAAAATTAAATAAAGATAGTATTGCTGAATGGAGCAGATAATAATTCTTTGAATTATTAAATTCCAATTCCTATACTCGGGATAAAAATCCAAATTCCAAAGCTTTTAGAAGTTTTAGAATTTGGATTTTTTTTATGGGTTTAAGTTCCGTTTTGTCATTTCGACGTGAGGAGAAATCACACTAGAAATCCGGCAAAGATTGGTGCTTTTGGGTACGGAATTACTTGTGTGATTTCTCCTTGCGTCGAAATGACGATATAGCATTTAAAATTAAATAGACAGACTTGTCTGTTTGTATTAAAAATTTTATACATTTGTATTTCTAATTCATCATACAAATGTTACCTAAAGAAAGAATTTTAGATACTGTTTCAGTGTTATTCCATAAGCAAGGATATAACGCCACTGGCATAAATCAGATAATTGAAGAAGCAAAAGTGGCGAAAGCAAGTTTTTACCAGCACTTTAAATCAAAAGAAGATTTATGTGTGGCTTTTTTAAATCAACGTCATGATTACTGGTTTAATGAATTGGAAAAATTTACTGTGAACGAAAAAGATTCAAAATTAAAAATTCTGGCTTCTTTTGACTTTTTGATATTTATGAATCAGAAAGAGAATTTTAGAGGTTGCAGTTTTTTGAATATCCTTTCGGAAATTGCTTCAGATAATGTAAAAGTACTTAGCGTAATTCAAAGCCATAAATTCGATCTACGAAAATATTTTAAAAATATTCTCAACGACGAGATTCTCGCGGCTCATGTTTATTTACTTTTTGAAAGTTCTATTGTAGAAAGTCAATTGTTTAAATCAAATGATCTGATCGAACAATCTAAAAAAATCATTCAATCTTTAATTTTATAAAAATGGAACAGAAATTACCATTGCCGCCTTTTACCTATGAAACGGCATTAGAAAAAATTCAGTTAGCAGAAAATGCCTGGAACAGTCAGGATCCTGAGAAAGTTTCGAAAGCTTATACTGTGGACAGCGAATGGAGAAATAGAGATCAATTTGTAAATGGAAGAGAAGAGATTATTCTTTTTTTAACCCAAAAATGGGAGAAAGAAAAGAATTATAAATTAAAAAAAGAATATTGGGCGCATACTGAAAACAGAATCGCTGTAAGATTTGAATACGAATATCAAAACCTTGAAGGAAACTGGTTTAGAGCGTACGGAAATGAAAATTGGGAATTTGATGCTAACGGTTTAATGCAAAAAAGATTTGCAAGTATAAACGATCTTCCAATAAAAGAAGAAGACAGAAAGTTTAAATAATTAGTTCAGACTTGGGGGTTCCGGAATTTTGATAATTCTCTTGATTTTCTTTACAATTAAAAGATAAAAAGTGATTCCGCCTAAAATGATAAGTAGCGCAATTTGCAATTGTCCAAGACTATTGTTTTTGTTATACATTGCATTTGCGCTTGCCAATTTCGCTTTTCCTTCCTGAATCTGAATTTGAGATAAGGATTCTAATGTTGTTAAGGCTTGCTGACTCAAAGCTACAATTTTGCCCCAGTTTTTACTGGCAACATGATTGTTTATTTCTTTGCAGGAGATTAAAAAAACATCAAAATATTGTTTCTCTTTGTTGGTTAAAACCGTTTTTGCATACAAATCATCAATATTATGAATGATATTTAAAGTGTGAATGATCTCGTCTTTTTTGGTATTATCACTTAAATCCAGCTTTTCAGCTTCGGCTTTTATATAATGAAGTTCTTTAGAATATTGAAAGATATAATGCGCCACAACTAAACGATCATTAAAAATAGCATTGATATTTTCGTTTACGTTTTTTGAATTTTGAAGCGTATTAAAATTGCCTAATAAAATGATCAGCATCACAATCAGCAAAATATAAGCAGCTTTAGTTTTATTGCTGTATTTTTTTAAATCTTTCATGTTGATGCGTTTTAAATTGGTTTATAAAGCAAGTTCTCAAATGAGCATATTAATCAAGAGATTATCTGAATCTATTTTGAGAGTATTCCAACTTTTAGACTTTTCTCAACACTTTTTATCGCTCCAATTGGTACAATTTTTATAGTTTTATGTCCTTTTTGAACATAAAAATAATAAATACTGTTGGAGTTAATAAGGTAAATTTGTTCAGATTCGCCACTATTATAATTTAAAGTATAATTATAATCTACTTTATTGTTCTTGATGCGGTCCATAGTGGTATAGCCGCCAGCAAGTCCAGTTCCAATGAAAAATGACAATAAAATGACTGCAAAAATTTTGAAAGAGGCATAAATGTAATAATTTTTAGTTTCTTCTTCAGATAATCCTTCAGTAGATTTTAAGTCAAAGCTTTTTTGAAATCTTTTATTGTCTTTGTATTTTAGAAATATTCTTGGCAAATAAAAATGAAATGCACAAAGCGAAACTATAAAAGCCAGTGTTATTGGATTTGAAGTAAACTCAGCAATTGGACTAATTAAAATGTCCATAATGGTAGAGTATTTCAGGATATTAATTCCTAATTGGTAGTAAAAAATGCTTTCCTTAAGGATTCCTAATATTACAAGGTAAATGTAACCAAGCGGAAGTAGTTTTTGTATTTCCTCTGAATATTTCATCTATATAGTTTTGTTTTGGCGAATACTAAAATAGTACTTTTTTATTACAAATACTTAATAGATGAATTAAGAAGATTTTTTTAAATGTGTTTAATTAATTTTCCATTTTCAAAAAGACATTCGTTTTTTTCTCCGTTTTTATTTATTGAAAAAAGCGTTCCGTTTTTTTTATTATTGCTATAAGGACAACTGTAGATTAAAACTCCATCTTTGAATTCCTCTTCGAGCTTTTTATTCCCGTTTTTTTCATAATAAGTAGTGGAAGTTATTTTGTGGTCAAATGAATATCTGATTTTCTTTTTAATTTGAGGGCTTTTTTCATAGTAATAATCTTCATCCAAAATTACTACTTCTTCACCATTAGCATAAACAGTACTTTTTTGCAAAATTCCATCAATAAATTCTATTTCTGAAACTAAATGAGTTTTATGCTTAAAATTTTGAACTTTACCCGTAAAAAGTTTATTGTCTTGCAATTTATACACTAAACTGTCTTTCGCATAAATATCATTTTTAGTTAATATTTCCTGAGAATAGATTTTAAAACAAGAGAGTACAATTATTAAATAAAGATATTTTGTCATTATAGTTTTTGATTAATTTTTAATAATATAGATTTTTACTAATAATAAGATTCTCAAGAAAGCTGTATAAAACTTAGAGATATTCAGAATCTTTTCAATGTTTAAATTTACATTATGAAATAGATCTTGAGCAAAATATTATATTAAGATATCATTAAGCAATAAACTTTATATTCTATCCTTCTTGATTTACAGAAGAAAAATAGAAATATCTACTTATTTATATTGGTCATACAAAATTTTAAAATACTGACATTTCAATTCGCGTTTTATATTTCTTTTTTTCAATAACCCAGATAATTTCATAACCTCCGGCACCATCACCATTTGAAGATTGGATGTATAAGATATCATTTATCTTATCATAATTTATTTTAGAGTCGGATAAACTGGGTTCGTATAGATTTCTTAAAGCCTCATTTGGTATTTGGACTTTTATATTATTTATTTGAACTTCTATACTTTTATATTGTCTTTTAGGGATTTCTCCATCCGTTCCTAAAAATTCCAAATCATCAATTTTTTTAAGGAAACCCGAATTTCCTTTTAGAAATTGTAATTTGTGCTTCTCTTTAACGAAAGCACTTTCGGTTATTTTAACTTTTACATTTGCACTATCAAATAAAACTTGTTTGACTTGATTTAATTTTAAAGGGATATTTGCAAAATCACTTATAAATTTAATTTTGCTTTTATAAATATATCCGTTTAATTGTTTTCCGTTTCTTTTATAATCAATATTTGCCCAATTTCCTTTTGGTTCAAAATAATAAACTATAAGTCCATTGTCGAGTTTGTCCGAAATATTATTGCCTATTTCTCCTGAACTTCGAACATTAACATAACCATCAGAATCATTAACAATTGCAAATTGCGAATAGCAAAAACTCAGGTTTAGTAAAAACAGAATACATAAAACGTTTTTCATAAAGGATTTAATTTACTCCAAAACAACTTCATCAGAATCCGACTGATTAAAAAAAGTAAATTAATAAATAAAAATAATAGTCAAAATTGTCACCAATAAAATTCAAGCTAAATTTAAATCCTACTTAAAAAATTAATTGTCGATTCAGTTCCTGATAATCTGCAATTGTCCTCATAACTCAAGTTTGGGGCGATTCCAAATTCTTTCATTATTTCGTTTCTTAAAGTTTCATTTTTGGGATTTCTTAAATCAAACTCTGTTTGGAAATACGGGTCTTTATTAAAATCAAAAATATTATTATTACTAATAGTTTCAATAATGTCAATTTTGTCATAATTGGTGCTAAATCCACATGAATAATACCCATAAGGATTTCGCATATGACGAGAATAGTGATTTTCAGGAAGAAATGGATTCTCTCCGTTTATATATTTATTAAATTTTGAGATAGGTATTTCTTTATGAATAAACCCCCATTGAAAAAAAACATTACCACTACCAGATTTAATACTTTTTCCATAAGAAATAGGGTACTCAAATTCATTTTCTTCTAATGTTTTGTGTCCAATAATTTCATATTCACCATAATAAAGATGATTATCCATAATATAGTCTGAAGGTAAAGCATCAAGATCTTTAAGTAAGTTTATATTAATATGTTTATTTTCTGAAATAAATGGATACATTTTTATTAAGACTGGAGTTCCCATTAGATAACTTAAGCCATGATCCTTTTCTAGTACATTAGCTTTTCTAAACTTATTAATTTCAAGCAATACCCTTCCAAAGCCGTAATTTTTTCTATCAATTTTAAACGCAAAGAAATCACCTGATTTAAATTTTACATTTTTCTTTTTTGCATTTTTAAAATTATCTATTTCTTGAAGATGATTTTCATCTGAATCTTTTATAAAATCATCAATCCAGGATTTAAATTCTTTTTCAGTTTTTTGTTTTTTATTCTCCCAACGACTATTAAAAAAGGAGGTTTTTGTAGTATGATTTCCAATAATAAGATCACCATGTCTATCTAGATATAAATAAACACCAATTGGTGTTTTTGTTTCCAAAACAGCAGCAGTTAGCTTTTTTTCTTTCCCTTTAGCGGTTTTCGGACGTATAAATTCTCGATTTATTGTTTCTTCATTATATTGACGTTCTGTATATCGATTTTCTGTCGATGTTATATGTTTTTTGATAGTAGTTTTTTCAAAATATAAAATGCTAGGTTCACGATAAGTATCACCGTTTAGGACAATCTTTTCCCAATTTGGCTTTACTTTTTCAAGTCCAAAATATTCGCGTTCCGTATTTGTTAATTCAAAATTCATATATTCTTTTTTAAACTATTTTATATATTAGTAAAGAAACTAAATATATTCAAATTTACTCCAAAACAACTTCTTCGGAATCCGGTTGATTTTTAAAAAACGCAACCTGCATAAGTAACGCAAGTATAATAGTCAACATCGCTCCAATAAAATTCAGCCATAAATAACCCAGTTTTTCTTCTTTATAAATCATGAAATAATAGATCACAAAAATGGTTGTCTGGCTAATAATAGCGCTGTAGAACATCGCTTTTGCTTTTACGCGACGAAGATAAAATCCAACTAAGAAGATTCCTAAAACGGTTCCGTAGAAAATAGACCCAATGATATTTACCAATTGAATTAAATTCTCGAATAAAGTTCCCACGCAGGCAAAAAGAATCGCTACAATTCCCCAAAATAAGGTGAAGAATTTAGTTGCATTTAGATAATGTTTCTCTGATTTTACGGTTTTCAGGTTTCGTTTATAAATATCAATTGCAGTTGTAGAAGCCAAAGCATTTAATCCCGAAGCTGTCGATGACATTGCTGCCGAAAGTATTACCGCCAATAGTAAACCAATCAATCCTTTTGGTAAATAATGCAGGATAAAATGGAAAAACACATAATCTTTATCATTCGTTTCACTCGTTGGATCGGCTTTTGTGATGATTTCTTTGGCGCGATCACGTAGATCTTTTTCTTTATTGGATAACGTAACCAGTTCTTTTCGCAGAATTGGATTGTCAAAGTCCTGATTCAACTGATCTATATACAATAAATTGATTACTTTTTTGTCTTCTGAAAGGTTGCTTAGTTTCTTTTCTAAAACGTGATATTCTTCTTTATACGCTGATTTTTCAATAACAATTTTATTATTCGGATTAAAATTTAACGGAACTGGATTGAATTGAAAAAATACAAAAACCATAACTCCCGTTAATAGAATAAAAAACTGCATTGGTACTTTTAAAAGTCCGTTCATAATCAATCCCATTTGGCTTTCGCGAACTGATTTTCCGGATAAATAACGACCAACCTGAGATTGATCTGTTCCAAAATAGGCGAGGGCAAGGAAGAAACCTCCAGTAATTCCGCTCCAGAAAGTGTATTTTTCTTCGGGATTAAAAGAGAAATCTACAATATTCATTTTATCATTTGCACCTGCAATATGTAATGCACTTGTAAAGGTCATATCGTTTGGCAAATAGTGTAAAATCAGGAAAAATGTAATAAACATTCCAGACATGATCACAAACATTTGTTGTTTCTGCGTAACATTTACTGCTTTTGTTCCGCCTGAAAAGGTGTATATAATTACTAGAACACCAATCATGATGTTCATTAAAGTTAAATTCCAACCCAAAAGAGCTGATAAAATAATAGCCGGAGCATAAATGGTCAATCCGGTTCCTAAACCTCTCTGAACCAGAAACAGAATCGCTGCTAATGAACGTGTTTTTAGATCGAATCGTTTTTCAAGAAATTCGTAAGCCGTAAATACTTTGTTTTTATGATATAAGGGGATAAAAGTCACACAAATCACAATCATTGCAATTGGCAATCCAAAATAGAACTGCACAAAACCCATTCCGTCATGATAAGCTTGTCCCGGAGTAGATAAAAAAGTAATGGCGCTGGCTTGTGTCGCCATAACCGAAAGTCCAACAGTATACCAAGGCGTCTCGTTGTTACCTAAGATAAAATCTTCGACGTTTTTACTTCCTTTGGTTTTCCAAGAGCCGTACCCAACAATAAATAAAAGTGTAACAATAAGTACGATCCAATCAAATAGTTGCATAGGTTATGAGTATAATTGCATGATTAAGAAAAAAATCAGAATGTAAATAGCATTCGCCACCAAAACGTAGGTGTAGCTTTTTTTCCATTTTTTTGTTTTTTTAGCGTCCATTTTATGAATGTTTTATTTCTTTAATTCTTGTTTTGGAGCTTCTATTGGCTGTTTTAACGAAATCATATTCGATAACAATCGATATGCACCTGCAACACCTTCTGGTAGTTCTCTAAAAAAGCTTAAACCGGTGTAAATATAGTATCCTTTTCCGTAAGGCGCTACCAATAACGCACCATTTTTGGCAGATTCACCTTTGTCGTGCGAAGATAGAATAGGAGTGAAGGCAGGATCGTATTGGTCCGGATAATACAAACCTTGTTCTTGTTTCCAGCCTTCAAAATCTTTAGCACTTATTTTATTTGGCGTATTCAAAATTGGATGTGTTGGCGCCAGAAAAGTAACTTTAGCATTTTCTTCGGTTACACGATCATTTGAGATTTTTAATGGATAAGGCGCAATTTGATCGGTTACGGTTTTGCCATAAGTGTTGTATTGTACAATCATGTTTTTACCACTTTTAACAAAATTAAAAAGGATATTTTGCTTATTAGCCAAAGCGTTAACGGTATTATAAGCACGTATTCCCGTAATGACAACATTAAAAGAATCAAGTTTTTCAGGTGTGATTTCTTCCGGTTTTATTATCGAAACTTTGTAACCCATTTGCGCTAAACTTTCAGGAACTTCGTCGCCCGCTCCCATGATATAAGCAATAGAATCGCCATTTGTTTTTAGATCAATTCTGATGCATTTTGATTCAGCAGGTTTTAATACCATTTGTTTGGTAATATGCGGGTAATCAATAATTGTTTCGTCTTTATCAAAACGTTTATTGTCTACAATAGCAATGCTCTTTGCAACTACTTCTTCAGGATTTACGGGTGGTGTAACTTCAAAATAGAAGATTTGTTCGTTTCCTTTTTTCTCTAACGTAAACGGAATTTCTTTTGGAGAAACATCCCAGCTTTTAGGTAATTCGAGTTGCAGATTCCCTTTAATTCCGTCTTTTCCTGCGCGAACTTTTACAGGAACCATTTTACTTTTTGTACTTCCAAAAATTAAAACTTTTTCAAGAACTGATGTTGTAACTTCTGGAACTATATCCAGGAAATTATACATTTCTCCTTTTACGCCATCATTGTATTTATATACAACGGTACGCTCAAACGGAATCTCAACGCCACTTATTTTTACATTAAAAATAACTTTTACTTGTCTGATAATATCCGGAATTCCAATATTTTCCTGATTCGAAACAGTGTACATTCCAACACTAGCTTTTTCTCTCAGCCAATACGGTTGTGTATATTCAATATTGTCAGGAAGCTTAATTTGCAGGTTTGTTTTTTGATCGTTGTTATTCTTTAATTGAATATTTTGAACTGTACTTTTATTATCCGGTAATGAAGTTACGCTAGCTAATTGCATTTCAACCGAAGATCTGTTAATTGCTTCAAGACTAAGTTTTATTGTACTTCCGGGAGTTGCTTCCTGTTCTGAGGCAACAGCTTCTAAATATAATCCGGAGCATGATGCAATTATATTTTTTATAGCTGTAGATTTTACCGTTTTCCAGTGATCATCCTCCAGAGTTTCGATCATAGTATAAGCTCTTACCAAATCCGGAATACTTGCCGATGGATTGCTAAAATCATATTTTGCGATAATATTGGTGATTAAGTCTCCGATAGGTTTTCCGTTTTTTACGCGATTCCATGAAGTATCAATTCCGTCAAATAAATTATCGCGATCTATAGGGCTTTCGCCTTTAATTAATTCAAGGTATTCAGTTTCTAAACCACGAGCTCCCGTACTTCCAAATCCTTGTGATTGATGACGGCTTCGGCTTAAAGCTGCAATTTCCTGATTAGATTTTCCGATTCCCGTATAATAAACGCCAGTTTCAAGTTTGGTAAATTTCGATTTATCGGCAGCATCAAATCTTTCCTGACTTCCATAAAACCACCATGACGGATTGAAAAATAAGCGTTTTACCTGCCAGGGTTTTACATATTTTAATTGTTCAGGATATATTTTAGCATCGTTTGTAAGGTTAAAACTTTCAACGCTCAACATTGCAGATGATGTATGATGTCCGTGCGTTGTTCCTGGCGAACGATGATCAAAACGATTTATAATTACATCGGGCTGAAATTTTCTAATTGTCCAGACAACATCGGCAAGGACTTTATCTTTATCCCAGATTACTAAGGTTTCATCCGGGTTTTTTGAATAACCAAAATCATTCGCTCGCGAAAAAAACTGTTCTCCGCCATCTATTTTTCTGGCTTCAATTAATTCCTGAGTTCTTATAACACCTAATAATTCACGCAATTGCGGACCAATTAAATTTTGACCTCCATCACCTCGGGTTAGGGATAAATAACCGGTTCTTGCATTCATTTCGTTTGCCATATAAGAGATCAAGCGGGTATTTTCGTCATCCGGATGCGCTGCTAAATACAAAACAGAACCTAAGAAGTTCAATTTTTTGATTTGATTGTAAATTTCGACTGAACTCGGTTTTTGTGGTTGTTGTGCAAAAGAAATTGAAATTCCTGTTAGAAAAATAAGAAGAATTTGTACTTGAATTTTTCGCATAATGTGGTTAAGTGTTTTTTGATAGAGGCTCAAAAATACTAATTATATCTTTGTACAGTATTTAAATGAAATGTTAATGTTTGGTTATTGATTTGCTTTTTTAAGAAAAACGACTCAAAAAAAAACTGCCAGACAAAATCTGACAGCTTTTAGAAGAATTGATTTAAAATATTAAATCAAGTGGTATTTCTTAGGATTACAGAAAATTATTTCAATTTGTTCTCTGTGTCTTTATAGTTTCCTGTAATAGTTACATCGCTGTTTTTGGTTACTTTTCCGTAAATAGTGATTGATGAATCGTTACCAATAAAATTGATTTTTGCACCACTATTTAACCTCAAATCTCCCCAAATTACTACAGTACCTTCAATTTGCAATAAGGCATTACTATTTATTATTAATTCTGTTGGATTTTGTTGTTGGTATTTCCCTTGAGAGAAAGTTCCTTTCATATTAAAAGTTCCTCCGCTATTTAAGGTTAAACCATTTTGAATTGTTATTGAACCACAATGTGTTAATATGGCTCCTGAATTTATCATAGCCGAACTAATCGCTGTAGAACCATTATAAGATTTAATTTCGTTTGAATTTAAAATCAGATTTTGTCCCTGATTGTAAGTTCCATATCCTGTACAGCTTCCAAAAGTGGTGTTTGGTTTTTCCATTTTGATGATTTTTAAACCGCCTTTTCCGCTTGCAACATAAATAAAATCACCGCTTGATTTTACATAGTTCGACGAACCTTCGATGCCAACTGTCCCTAATAAACTAAGTTGAGTACCGGTTTTATAAACATTTAAACCTGCTGCACCGTTAGCAACAAATGCATATCCGTCATTTACAGAAACAGCATTAGTAACATTATCTTCTCCGGCAGCAGCTAATGGAATACTTTGCAATTTAGAACCACTATTAATGTCATAAACTCCTAAACCATTATATCCTTCAGATACTAATAATTTTGCACCATCAAAATCCATTGTTCTTTTTGCAGCGCTAACATCTGTAGATGTTGTAAAGCTTTTTTGCAATGAAAGAGTAGATTCATTATATATATTTACGCCTTTAGTACCACTTAAGGTAACAATTTTATCTCCGCTAATAGCAACTGAACGTAAATCGTTTACTGTTACTTTTGTAGAAATTGCTTTAGATGAGCTGTTAATTTTGAATAAACTTCCCTGATCTCCCGTTACGGCAAAATAAGAGCTTGAATTTGCAGCAACATCAGTAGTTACTTTACCTTCAAGATCTGTAATTGTATATTTATCTGTAAGTAAACCAGAACTCAATTGCATATTAATTACAATTGAAGGATTTGCTAATTCCGGTTTTTTATCAATATCAGTTGCCCCCGCAATAATCAAGCTTCCGTTTGAATAGGTAAGTGATGTAATATCAGTATTTGCAATTAATGCCGATGTAATTAATTTTGGTTTATAAGGATCCGAAACATCAATAACATCGATTGCTCCAGAATAGACTTCTCCCATCATCGTATAAGCTACATAGGCGAAGTTACCATTTACAGCTACATGATTTGCTTGTAAAGTTCTTCCGTTGCTGTCTTTTGGTGGATTTATTTCGGCAATTTGAACTAATGGTAAAGCATTAGTTGCTGCCTGACTGCTTAATAATCTTGCAGTAGAGGCTGATGAATTTCCAATCGAAATTACTCCCGAATTGGTGTAATCCAATCTTTTATTTAAAGATGTAACATCATTATTAATTTGAACATTGCTGTCTTTGGCTTGTGTACCTGAATTTGATTCGTCATTGTTAGTACAAAATGTAAAAAGCGACATTGCTGCTAGCGAAAATAAATAAACTTCCTTTTTCATAATCTATCGTGGCTTATATTTTTTTTGCAAAGATAGGACATATTTATATCAAAATAGGTTAATAGTTATGAATACTTTAACTAATTGTTAATTTATTGCTATATATTTAATGAATTACTAATATATTAACACATGACCTAAGTAGTATGCGTGCATAAAAAAAGAGTACCAAATTATTGATACTCTTTTGTGTTGAAAATTAGTTATTTAGCAATTCTCTTATTATCTTCTTCCATGCCCACGGTGATCATCATGGTCATCGTCGTGTCTATCGTCGTGTCTATCATGTTTATCGTGTCTGTCATGTTTATCATAACGTTTGTAATCTCTGCCGTAATCACGACGATCGTTATAACCGTATGCTACAGGTCTTGGTCTATAACATGTTTGTGGTGCACCGTGATATCCTCTATAATATTTTGCTCTGTGGCGATCAAAATAAGTATAAGGAGTTCTACCGTGATAATCATTCAAAACAACTTTGTAACCTCCATACAAATCATAGTTTCTATATTGTCTTGGTAAATAAGTTGTTCTAACCCATCTTCCTCCTCCAAAATAAATAAACTGAGAAGCTCTTACATCATAATATGCTTCGATATCCGGTAAATAATAATATTCCATTTCTGAATATCCCGCAGGTCCCCATGATGGAGGAGTTCCTATATTAACGTTTATTGATACTTGGGCTTGTGTGGCACTTGCAACCAAAAGGAATAATCCGGCGATTGCTAATCTTATTGTTTTCATTTTTGTTAGTTTTAATATTTGTTCTGTATAGTGATATTCATATACTGTGCCAAAAATAAAAACGATGTGCATTTCGTCGGATAAATTATGCTTTTTATCGAGTAATATTTGCGTAATACCTGCGTAAATATTTGATTTTTAAATTGTTTTGAGAACTTTGTAAAAATTAAAAAAAGAAAGTTTTTTTATCTTATTTATATTCAACAATTCTAGGCTTTGCCAGCTCAAAACTTTGCAAACCAAAATCAGTAGTTTCAAATGTATTGGTTTTAAATGCGTTATCTCCCTGATATGGAATTGTCGGGTAGTATGACAATGAAAGCTGAAACGAACTAAATACTAGGTAGTCATTACTAAATAGTAACCCTAAAGTAATCTTTGAATATCCTTTGTTTCGTCCCATAGCATCATTTGGACTCCCCAATACCGCTATTGAATAATTAAAAAATGGATTCATGCGAAATCCTAAAACAGAATAAGGTGAATAGGTTTGGGTTTGCAAAGATAAAACCATTTTATTAGTTCCGTAAATTGCACTATTAAAACCCGCTAAACCATTTTGTTCGTTTATATTAAGCTGATCTCCAATGATATCCTCGCGATTTATACCTATAACCATTTTAGGATTAACGAATTGTCTTAATTTCCACTTACCTAAACTAAAGAGTTTGGTAAAATAATTAGATTCAAATAAAAAAGCTGTCTGATAGGTTTTTGAATCATGAAAGAAGGTTCCTGCTTCAAAATTAGTACTTAAGAATCCCCATTTATAATAATTCCCAAATGAAAACTGAGCGCCTATATAAGGCCGCCACATTGTGTTTTTATATTGATAACCAAACGTAATTCCGTAAATCCTTCCTACGGGAACGTCTTCTGTTTGTCCATTTCTAAAAATATAGCTGTCCTTTATAAATTTACGAGTATTGATTCCAACTCCACTTAAAATTAATTTTTCATCAGAATAAAAATGAGTAGGATCATAAAGTTCAGAAGGAGACTCACTATAATTTATATTTAAAAAGCGTCCGGAAACAATTAAATTTGTAATTCCGTTAGTTTCATCTTCAAATACCTTTGATGCTTTTCCCGCCCAAAAATCCTGAAAATTATATTTAAATGGCTGAGAGGCATACGTTAAATCCGGCCCCTGTAATGTATCTTTTCTAAAGTTTTGTCCCACATAAGCTCCACCGGCCCATTTGGTTAAAGGAGAATAAAAAGCGCGTTCTATATCAACACTTTTGGTATAATTGTTATCAAGATCCATCTTATAGTTCAAGGTTGTACTTATATAAGTATTCTTGATATTTGGTATCGTATAAGTGGCTGCGTTGGCATTTCGCGCATCATCAAATCTATTGGTAAACCGATATTCAAGCTGTTGTCCAGAACCAAAAAAATCTTTCTCTTTAAATCCCACAGAAACCTGATTGCTGGATATGGAGAATTTAGGGATTGTACTCCAAGAATCCAAAACCCGAATAGTAACATCTACAGAATCAGAGGCTACACTTGTTAATTGGTTTGAAATACGAACTGCGGTAACATACCTTTGAGCACGAATCAAACGCTCAGATTCCTGTACTTTATAAGCGTTGTAAGGTGTATTTTTCTTAAACAGTAAGAGATTATAAATGGCTATTTTTTTTGTCTTTAAATGCAATCTGTTACCCGTTCTTTCTCCCCAGTTTTTAGGCATTTGAGTAGTATCCGTAACCGAATGACCAAATGGATCCAGTGTTACAATACTTATCTTTCGAATGATTTTTCCATCATAATTTGTGGTATCAGCAGCAAGAAGTTCCTCTTTTTTCTTAGGTCTGTTTGTCTTAAAAAACAGTTTGTGAAGATTTTGCGTGAATTTATTCTTTTTAGAATAGTTTCTAATTTTATTATAAATATCCGTACTGTCTTTCTTTTTAGTAGTAACTTGGGCATACGTACTTTGCAAGCAAAAGCATAATAGAATAAAAATAATTATTTTTTTGTTTACAAACATTAGATGATTTTTGGCTGGCTTACATATGATTCTCAGATCAAGGTAAGAAAATTAAATTCTTAAATTTAATAAATTGCCTTATTTTTAGTTTTCTGCTTTAACTTTTCTAATTCTCCAGGTAAATGTTTTTGGCATATGATTGCCCATAACATAACCCCAGGCTTCTAATAATTCAATTCGGTCGAAAATAATTTTTAAAATTGCTAAAAGCGGAATTGCTAAAAACATTCCCGAAATTCCTGCAGAAGCTCCTCCAATTATAATTCCGATGATGGATACAAAAGCATTAATTTCTACTTTAGAATTGATGATTAATGGTACAATTAGATTATTATCAATTAATTGTACTATGATATTTACTATAAGAATTCCCAGAATAATTGATGTTTCGGCAGAACCGGTTAAAGAAGCCAAAACAGTTATAATACCAGCAATCAGGATTCCGATGTAAGGAATGATATTTAAAATTCCGGTTATCAAACCTAACAGGATAAAATATTTTACGCCAATAATCCAAAGTCCCAAACTTGTGAGCACAGATACTACAATCATTTCAATTATCAAACTAACGATGTAGTTGTTTATAGATACTTTTATCTGAGATAAAATGTCTTTAAGAATACCATGATTTTCTTTGTCAATAAGTTTTGCGAGAAAAAGAACAAAATGATCTTTATACAATAAAAACAAAAAAGTATAAATTGGTATAATCGTACAATCTAAAAGCAAATCTGTAATAGATACAATTGCTGAACCTAAGGTTACTTTTCCGTTCTGGACAGAATCTTTGGTCACATTATCCAGATATTTTTTTTGTTCACCAATACTTACATGAAAGTTATCTTTAATAAACTTGTGAATATCAGTAATAAAAACATTTGTGTTTTTCTTGATAGTCTCAAAGTCATTCGCCATATCTGTGACTTCGTAGGAAATAAAAATTAATATTCCCGCGATAAAAGTGGCAAAAATCAAAACACAAGTTATTGCTGCAAGATGTCTTGTAAACTTGAATTTTGTTTTCAGAAATGTAAATATCGGAAGCAATAAAACAGCAAACAAAAAAGCCATTAATACAGGTGTAATGATATCTTTTGCAATACAAAATATATAGGCAACAGAAATCAAACTTATTAGTATGCAGGAAATTTTTGCATAGAATGGCAATTTAATTGGCTGAATCATTTTTATAGAGTTTTTTGATAAAACTAAAATTGGTTAAACAAATATTACACTTTATTTCAGTAATAACGTTTTAGCTTTTTTTCTATAGTTTATAAAATTCCCATTCAAATTTTAGTCATAAAACTCCTTGTCTTCATATTGTGCCGGCATAATCGAAATGCCTTTTTGCAGTAACAAATTGTTTGGAAAAATAATTCGTTCGCCTTCCTTCGTTTTCAAGTTGACATGAAATGCACTAATATCCTCAATTTCAGCTTCAATAGGGAAGTCTTTATCATGTATTTTGATGGTATCTCCAATTCTAAACGGAAAGGAGAAAAACAAAATCATTCCTGAAGTAATATTGCTCAGAATAGACCATTGTGCAAACATTGCAACACCAATTACAGTTGCAATCGAAGAAACAGTTATGAAAATATCTTTCGTTTCAACGCCCCAAATCACGATCAGACTAATTGTAACTAAGATATTCATTAAGATATGAATGTACTTTATGACGAGATTAGTTCGATGTTCTAATAACTGACTTGTACTGGCGTAGCGACGGATTAACTTAGCAATAATAACCCTCAATGCTACTAATGCAAGTAGGAGAATTATGGTGCTTAAAATTTCCTCGCTATATTCTTTAAAAGAAAACATAATAAAATTTTTACACTAAAGTACTCAAATATTCGTAAACTTTAGCGGTTGGTAGTCCCATAACATTGGTATAAGAACCTTCAACTTTTGCAACTGCCATGAAACCAAACCATTCCTGAATTCCATAAGCACCAGCTTTATCATAAGGTTTGTAGTTTTCGATATAATATAAAATTGCTTCGTCTGATAAATCATTGAAAGTAACTTTGGTAATATCATGCAAAAGAGTAGAAGAGGAGCTCGTTTTAAAGCAAACCGAAGTAATCACATCATGCGTTTTATTCGACATTGATTTGATCATTTCATAAGCTTCTTCGGCATTTTTTGGTTTTCCTAATGCTTTATCCTCATGCCAGACAATCGTATCGCTGGTAACCAGAATTTCGTTTTCTTTTAATTCCCCTTCAAACGCACTTGCTTTTAATTCAGCCAGATAATCTGTAATTTCTACTGCTTTTAATTCAGGTGGATATATTTCTTCTACATCTTTTAATCTAATTTCAAAATCCAGATTTAAGTCCTTAAAGAATTGTTGTCTTCTTGGTGATCCTGACGCCAGAATTATGGTGTATTTTTTTAGTCTTTCTTTAAGCATTATAACGAATATTTAAGGTGATAACCAGAATTGATAGAATTCCGAAAAATAAAATCATTTTTAAAACAGTACTCAAATGATGAAATTCCTTTGGTGTTTTTGCATCAAATATCTTAACAATAAAGTACAATAACGGAGCCAGAACAAAGGCAAAAGCATATAGCGTAACAAAAATAAGGTTATTTTTAAGAAAGTAAGTATTGATATAAAGCAAGCATAAGATAAACGGAATAATAGCAAATCCTAAAGCTATTTTTGCAGTACGGCTTACACCAATTGCAATTGGTAAAGTATTCATTCCTTGATTATAATCACCATTTACATCTTCGATATCTTTAACAATTTCGCGAATAAAATTAATCATAAAAGCAAACAAAGCATAATCCATTAAGATCGAAAATAAGCTTGCCATTTGTGCTTGGTTTTCAGAATTTGTAGCCGGAAATATATCAAAAACTCCAATAATAATAACACTTAGAGCTAATGTTAAGGCCACAACAATATTACCCACAATCATAATTTGTTTTAATGTTGTAGAATAAAAATAAAGCATCGATGCTATCAGAATGAAAATAGTTGCAAAACCCGGTCTTAAAATAACATTAGATAAATAAAAACCAATGGCAACACCTGTAATATTAAGTCCAATATAAATGTTGTATGCTAAAGTTTCGGAAATTCCTTTTCCAATTACAACGTCGTTTGGTTTATTGATTGTATCCGTTGCAACATCGTATATATTATTTATCACATAACCCGCCGCAGCCAATAAAACAGTACTTAAAACTAATAATCCATATTGAAGATCAGATAGTGCCAAAGGAATATTTTGCTGTTTTAAAAAGGCATAACGAAACAAAACCTGCATAAAAGCAAGCATCAGTAAATTTTTATAACGAATAAGTTTGAGGAATATCATTTTTTAAGGTTCTGAGGTTCTTAGGGGCAAAGGTTCAAAGGTTTTTTTCTTGTTTTTGTAAATCTTTGACAAAGTTAGTCGCAAAGTAGTCAAAAGTCTATAGACTAAAGTTTACAATCAAAAGTTTACAATCATTTTAAGTGTAACGACAAATCATTAACAATTAATAATTAACAATTCACAATTATCTAATCGTGTTTTCCACTAAAATGTTCCATCCATTTTCCTTGCACCTTCATTACTTGCTCGATAACATCGCGTGCAGCACCTTTTCCGCCTTTTACGTGCGAAATGTAACGACAAATATTTTTAATTTCAGGGCTTGAATCTTGAGGACAAGTTGGTAATCCTACTAATTTCATAACATGAAAATCAGGAATATCGTCACCCATATATAACACTTCCTCGGGATTTATATTATAAAGATCAGTGTATTCTTTAAAAGTTTTAACTTTATCAGGAGTTCCTAAATGAATATCCTTAATTCCTAAATTATGAAGTCTTATGCGAACGCCTTCGTTGCTTCCGCCAGAAATAATGCAAACATTATAGCCGCTTTCTACAGCTGCTTTCATTGCGTAACCATCACGAATATTCATCGTACGAAGAATTTCCCCTTCATTGGTTACAAAAACCGAACTGTCTGTTAGTACGCCATCAACATCAAAAACAAATGTTGTAATATCATTCATTATTTCTTTATAACTTTTTGCCATTATCTTGTATAGATTGAGTTAGTAGTTTATATATATTCTTTTGATTTTCATTGTTTAAATACTCCAAATGTGACTCAATTGTGACGGTATCATTGCGTTTAGCAGGTCCGGTTTGTGCATCAATTGGATCAAGAGTTTTTATTTTTTCGGCAGTTTCCTGAATTAAAGGCTTCAAAACTTCAAATGGAACCTGATGTTCATCACAAATTTCCTGACCAATTTGGTATAAATGATTCGTGAAATTGTTCACAAAAACAGCCGAAACATGTAAGGCTTTCCTTTGAACTGAATTAATTGGAAAAACTGCATTCGAAATACTTTTGGCAACAGATTCTAAAATCCTGAAATCAAAAGTATTCTCCGCTTCCAAACACATCGGAACGGTTGAAAAATCAATTTCTTTCTTTTTAGAAAATGTTTGAAGTGGATAAAAAACACCTTTTCTGTTTTTGGGGTCTAAAACATCAAGTGATGCAGCTCCCGAAGTATGTACCACAATTCGGTTTTGAAAAGGCAATTGCTTAGAAACTTCCGAAATTGCTTTGTCAGAAACGGCGATAATGTATAAATCGACTTCAATTAATTCGTTAAAATCATTTACAATTTTATCAAAACTGATTAGGGAAGTTAAAGCCTCTTTTTTTCTCGAAAAAACCTGTACAATTTCAATAAGTTCACTTTTGGTGAAAGCTTTTATCAAATGTTGCGCAACATTTCCGGAACCAATTATCGTTATTCGAGTCATAGCGCAAAATTAGCATTATTTTTTTTAAAGAATAATGCTTTTAAATGATGACTGATGAATTTTAAAATTGTTTGTTTTAATTACTATAAATAAGTAAGATAAATACTTGTAAATAAATATTAAGAAATGTGTTGTTTTGACCTATTTTTGCCCAACAAAATAATCTAATTAATAAAAAAAATGAAAAATAAATTTCTGGTACTTCCAATATTGCTTTTTTCCATAACATCCTTTTCACAACAGATAGGAGAAGGATTTCCATCAGATGTCATAAATGACTTTTCAGTGCCACTTAAATCAGGTATTTACAATGGTTATAATGGCAGTTTTACTGGTTTTATAGGACCTACTGCTGGTATAACTCCAGATGTAGGCAATCCATGGCAGCATTTATTTACTATGAGACACAAACAAACAAGTAATAATTACCAATTACAAATAGCTTCATCATTTGCCGTAAATGATCGACTGTTTTTTAGAAAGATAGTTGGAGGAGATTTATCAGCAGTAAATACGGCATGGGTTGAATTAGCTACGCGAGGTATAAATACTTTTACAGGAAATCAAGTTATAAATGGAAATGTTGGTATTGGAACTTCAGACCTTACTTCTAAACTTTCGATTGGTTCTAATCATGGAATTTTATTGTCTATTGGCAATTCAACTTGGGCTAATAAATCAATTATTCAAACAAGCTGGAATTCACAATCAGGAGATTTTACGGATTTAAAAGTTCCAGGTGCTGCAAGTAATGATGCTTATATTAGACTTATTATGAATGGGAATGTAGGTATTGGGACATTAAATCCTAAAAATAAACTAGACGTAAACGGCACAATTCATTCACAAGAAGTAAAAGTTGATATGCTTGGCTGGTCAGATTTTGTCTTTAAAAAAGAATATTATTTACCAACACTCGCAGAGGTAGAAAAACATATTAATGAAAAAGGACATTTAGAAAACATTCCAAGTGAAGAAGAAGTTCTGAAAAACGGGATTAATTTAGGTGAAATGAACGCTAAGCTTTTACAGAAAATTGAAGAGTTGACGCTTTATATGATCAATCAGAATAAGAGCATTGAATTTTTAAAAGAAGAAAATAAAAAGCAAAATGAAGAAATAAAAGATCTTAAAAAGACTTTAGTTTCTAAATAAAATCAAAAAAGAAATCCGCCATATCACTTATAGCGGGTTTCTTTTTATTCCTTTAGAATTTCACAGCATCTTTTGGTACAATTTCATTGATCGTAGTAATTTTAGAAAAATCTAATTTTGGAGACGATGTAAATTGAATATTTTTAGAAAACTCTCCGTTAACAGAAATCGCTTTATCAGAAGTGGAAGTAAATTCTATGTTTTTAAACGACATATTTTTTCCGTTATAGATCTCAAAAACAGTTGGTTTTTCGATGTCCAGTTTTACATTACTGATTTTGATTCCGTCAGCATCGATAATAGAAAAACCATTTTCTGTTTTTGCAATTAAATTGGAGATTTCGATGTTTTTAAGATTCATTTCAGGCAAGCCTTGTAGAAAAACAGCCTGATACGCTCCTTTAATAGTAATGTTTTTTATCAAAATATTCCTGAACTGTGGCGTTTCTTCGTTTACAGGAAGTATTTGAGTATTAATTTTATTTCCTCCTTCGGCTAAAGCTTCAGCAATGGATTTTCCACCATAATAAAGATCAAAAGAAATTGCCTGCGATGGAATATCAGTCATGAATATATCCGAGATGTAGATGTTTTCTACAATTCCGCCACGTCCACGAGTGCTTTTAAAGCGTAAACCAACATCAGTTCCCATAAAAGTACAATTAGAAACGTGAAGGTTTTTTACGCCACCTGACATTTCACTTCCAACCGTTACGCCACCATGTCCATGATAAACAATATTATTTCGCACAATGATATTTTCGCAGGGAACGGCACGATCACGGCCATCTTTATCTTTACCTGATTTAATGCAAATAGCATCGTCACCTACATCAAAACTGGAGTTTTCGATAATTACATTTTTGCAGGATTCTACATCCAGACCATCGCCGTTTTGAGAATACCAAGGATTTCTAACGGTTACGTTTCGAACAATTAAATCTTCAACCATCAAAGGGTGAATATTCCATGCAGGCGAATTTTGAAATACCGGACCGTCAAATAAGACTCTTTTACTATTTTGAATACTTACCAATACTGGACGTAGAAAGTCATGAATAGCTTCAAAATCTTCCTTGGTTTTTAGATCCAATCGAATATTCTGATCTGCGCCTTTTGAACCTTTTAAATATTGCTCTGATGGGTACCAAGAATCTTTTTTCTCATTAAGAACTCCGCCAGAAGCCACAAACTTTTTCCATTGTTCCTCTGTCAATTTGCTTTTTTTAACTTGCCTCCAGGCTTCACCGGAACCGTCCCAAACACCATTTCCGGTAAAAGCAATGTTTTCCAGATTTTTACCATAAATAGGAGAGATGCATCTCCATGTATTCAAGCCTTCGAAACTGGTTTCGATAATAGGATATAAAATTTTATCTGTAGAAAATTTAATTAAAGCGCCGGTTTCAGCATGCAATTCGATGTTGCTTTTTAAGATAATTGGACCTGTAAGCCAGATTCCCGGAGGGATAATTACTTTTCCACCGCCTTTTTTGGTAAGCGCATCTATAGCATCGGCGAAAGCCTTTGTATTTAGGACATAACCACCATTTACAGCACCAAAATCTTTTAGATTTACTACATTTTTGGGAATAACCGGTTCTTTTACTTTCGCCATTTTAAACTCAATACCCTGATAATTATCTTTAGAATTTTGAGCTATTAAAACACCTGAACAGTTTATTATTAAAGCTGTCAGAACAATGTTTAATAGGTTTAGCAAATTGTTTTTTACACTCATTATTTTAGTTCTTTGGTTTTGTTAATTATGTCTTTTGCCTAAATTATAGCTTTAATTTGTATTAACAATTCAATAACAAAGCTGTAAACACCGCAAATTGATATTGTAATCGATTACACAAACATATAAAATTATATTGAAAAACAAAAAGATCACGCAATTCAATTTTATTTGTAAATATATTCTTGTCATTACAAGAATTTAAGCCACGAAACCATTCGCTTTTTAGTTTTTATTAACAAATGACAAATATTGGAACTCAACATTTTTAAGTACTTTTGTGGCACTTTTATACAATGTAATTCCCTAAAAATGGATAAAAAAATATTCTCTTTTTTGTTTTCTACACGATTAATGGCCGTTCTTTTTTTAACATTTGCAATCGCAATGGGTGTTGGAACTTTTATCGAAAGTAAATACAACACAGATACAGCCCGAATTTTAATTTACAATACTTGGTGGTTTGAGGCGATTATGGTCTTTTTTATGATAAATTTCTTCGGAAATATTAAACGCTATCAATTACTTAAAAAAGAAAAATGGGCAACTTTATTGCTTCATATTGCTTTTATTTTTATTCTTTTAGGAGCTTTCATTACACGTTATATCAGCTACGAAGGCATGATGCCAATTCGTGAAGGTGCTACCGAAAATCAAATTTTTTCAGACAAAACATTCTTAACTGTTTTTGCAGACGGAGAATACAAAGGTGAAATGAAACGTAGAGTTTTTGAGAAAAACTTATTGTTTTCGCCAGTAACCAATAACGATTTTACGCTTTCAGGCAAATTTGACGAAACTCCTTTTGAAGTGACTTACGTTAATTATATAATGGGAGCAAAAGAGACGATTAAACCAGATCCAAAAGGAGCTTTATACTTAAAATTAGTTGAAGCAGGGGCGGGAGGACGTGAAGAACATTTCCTGAAAGAAGGTGAAGTTCAAAACATTCATAATGTTTTATTTGCTTTGAATAAACAAACAGCCGGTGCGATTAACATCAACACAACAGGCGATAAATATACGATTCAAACTCCTTTTGAAGGAGAGTTTATGCGAATGGCAGATAAACTAAAAGGAAGTGTAACTAAAGATAACGTGCAGCCACTTATGATGCGTTCATTATACAGTATTGGCGATATCAGAATTGTATTTCCAGATCCGGCAGTAAGAGGAATTGTTGATTATGAATCAAATAACGATTATAAAGCAAAATCTCATCACGATGCCTTAATTGTAAAAGTTAAAGCTGAAGGACAAGAAAAAGAAGTTAGACTTTTAGGATCTAAAGGAAGCGTAGGCGAGCCTCAGACCGTTAAAATTGGTAAAATAGAATATAGTTTATTCTACGGAAGTAAAGCCTATATCACACCTTTCAAAATTAAATTGAATGATTTTATTGCAAGTAAATATCCAGGAACAGAAAAAAGTTATTCGTCTTTTGAAAGTCAAGTAACCGTTCAGGATTCTACAGAGACTTTTGATGCCCGTATTTACATGAACCACGTATTAGACTACAAAGGATACAGATTTTTTCAATCATCATTTGATCCGGACGAAAAAGGAACAGTATTATCTGTAAATCACGATTGGTGGGGGACATCAATTACTTATTTAGGTTATTTTATGTTGTTTTTTGGATTAATGGCAATCATGTTTACAAAACATTCTCGTTTTGCAGATTTAAAACGCAAACTGGAAGTTGTGAAAAAGAAGAAAGAAAAATTAATTACCATTTTGGTTTTAATGATTGGTTTGAGCGGATTTGCTCAGGCGCCACACGTTCATACACCAGGTCACGATCACAATCATACAGCAGATCCTAAAGATCACGCCAATCACGTAACTGCTCCTCCAAGCAAGAAACAATTAGACTCGTTATTGTCTATTTATAAAGCTCCGGAAGCACACGCTGCCAAATTTGGACGTTTGATTATTCAGGATGCAGGAGGTAGAATGAAGCCAATTAATACTTTTTCGTCTGAATTGCTTCGCAAAGTAAGTCAGAGTGATACTTATAACGGAATGAATTCTGATCAGGTATTTTTGTCTATGACACAATATGCTCAGGTTTGGATACAGGTTCCAATTATTTACCTTAACACAAAAGATGATAGTATTCGTAAAATTATTGGGATTGAAAAGGGAATGAAATTAGCACCTTTTGTAAAGTTCTTTGATGAAAACGGAAATTATAAACTTGCACCTTACCTAGATGCTGCTTACAAAGCTGGAAATCCAAATAGTTTTGAGAAAGATTTTATCGAAGCAGATAAAAAAGTAAACTTAATGGAATCTGCATTAAGCGGAAGCATTTTGAGAATATTCCCAATCCCAAATGATCCAAACAACAAATGGATTTCTTATCTAGAGTTAGATAACGCAGGATTAAAAGGAATGGATTCTACTTATGTAAAACAAATTCTGCCTTTATATTTTAGCGCTTTAAACAATGGTGCTATTTCTAAAGATTTTAAAACTGCAGATCAATTAGTAGAAAGTATCAACGGTTTCCAGAAGAAATTTGGAAGTAAAGTACGTCCAAGTGAGCAAAAAATTGATCTTGAGATTGCCTATAATACCTATAATATTTTACCAAAAATGTTTTACTGGTATTCTCTTTCAGGAATCTTTATGTTGATTTTTACACTTTTCAGTATCTTTTTTGATAAAAAATGGTTACGAATCACTGTAAATGGTTTCCATATATTGATAGGCTTAATATTTGCACTTCATACCCTAGCATTAATTGGACGTTGGTACATTTCAGGTCACGCACCTTGGAGTAACGCTTACGAAGCAATTGTATATGTAGCGTGGTCAACAATGTTCTTTGGATTGGCTTTTGATCGCAAATCAAAACTTACAGTAGCATCTGCAGCATTTGTGACAGCGATGATTTTCATGGCATCAAACGCCAACTGGATAGATCCTGAAATTGCAAATTTACAACCCGTTTTGAATTCGTATTGGTTAATGATTCACGTTGCGGTTATTGTGGCAAGTTACGGGCCTACTGCGCTTGGAATGATTTTAGGTTTTGTGTCGCTGGTATTGATTTTCTTTACCAATGAGAAAAACAAGACCAAAATGGAGCTAAACATTAAAGAGATCACTTATATCAACGAAATGTCAATCACAATTGGTTTAATCATGTTAACTATTGGTAACTTCTTAGGAGGACAATGGGCCAACGAAAGCTGGGGTCGTTACTGGGGATGGGATCCAAAAGAAACTTGGGCTCTAATCTCGATTATGATTTATGCGTTTGTAATTCACGCTCGTTTTGTTCCGTCATTAAGAGGAAAATGGTTCTTCAATTTAATGACTATGTATGCCTTTGTATCCATTTTGTTTACATATTACGGAGTAAACTTCCACTTAGTTGGACTGCATTCTTACGCAAGCGGAGAAGCACATTCATTAAGCTGGGTTTATTATTCATTAGGAACAATTTCGGTAATTGGAGCATTAACATACCCTAAATACCACAAATATTATAAAACCAAAAAGGTTAAAAAGATCAAATAATCGATAATTAGAAGTAATTATTAATTCACAAAAAAGGTTCAACGATAAGTTGAACCTTTTTTTATGAAGTAAATAGATATTTGTATAAACTTAGGATAATAATCAGGAGCTGTTTCCTGCTGTCCACTATATCTTTTCCTTGCTAAAGAAGCAAGAAAAAGGATGCCGTTCCCATCAGGGCTAAGGCATGGTTTTCTACAAGAAGTTTCATAACAAACAACATACTAAAACTTGAAACCTGAAACTTGAAACCTGAAACAAAAAAACTGAAACAAAGAAAACCTGAAATAAACTTTTAATAATTTACAATAACGCTTTTATAGCCAGAATTATAAAGAAAATTAAAAAGAAGCAGATCAAAAATATAATATGACTTAAAACCGTAAGAAAGAATACCTTCGTTTTTGAGATCTTATTAAAGAATTGAATATTAGTCCAAAATATTAAAAGCATTCCCACAACATAAGTTAGATTCGAAAACATCTGAAGATGCGCTGTACTATTGGAATACACGAGAATAGGAAACATCACAATCTGTGCAAAAATCCTTTGTGAAGCCTTAAAAGTATTTAGTACAAAATACTCCACAAAATTATAACCTTGTTTTCTAAAGGCAATATAAGTCCCAATAGTATAAAAAGGTATCGCTGCAATTGTTGTCCACGAAAAATGCGTCGCAATCCATTCGTTAAATGCGTTCATATCAAACTCTGTTTCTTCAGAATTTGAAAATAAATTAATGTGAAAATAATGGTATAAAACACCATACAACGTTGCCAATACAACAACTAATGACAAAGGTTTAAAATGCTTAACACGTTTTCCTTCAATAAACTCTCTTATAGAATGTCCTGGTCTGGTAAATAATTGTTTTATAGAATAAGGAATTCCAGCGTCAAAATGAAATAAACCGTGTTGAATATCGTGCCACAAAAAGTGTGCATTTATTTTGTGTGTTTCAGCAGTTTGTCCGCATTTATTGCAATAGTTGCCCTGAAAAACATGTCTACAGTTTTTACAAATTATTTCCATTTTGTGGTATTTTTCAGAATCAAGTTCTGCAATGATAAGAATTTCTTTTCTGGTTTTTCATGACATCTGAAGGCCAAAACAATAAAGTTTAATTTTCAATAGTATTCTTTTTAAATCCGTTAGGATACATAATCGCTAACAATACAATAATTAGCAAAAAGTTGTACTCAACACCATTGCGTCCGCCGCCAACAACAAACCAGCCTTCTTGAAAATGCACAAGAATAATTCCCATAATCAAAACAAAAATTGTTACAAATCCCGCTAATTTGATGTATTTATTCCAGATTAAAAGCACAGCTGCAATAATATGAGATAATTTTATACTCCAGGCAATAACAACACCAAAAGGAGCAAAACCAATCTGGTTGAGATATAAATTTCCAAAATCATTAATTCCGTTATCAAAAATTCCAAAAATAGAATGAGTTAAAAGGATAATGGCAACTGCAATTCTCAAAAGTAAAGTTCCGTTCATAATTAATAGCTTGATGTTAGTTGAATTAAAAATAATAAAAAAACGCATATTAGAATAGACTGCACCCAAAAGTTTAGACGAATTTATAATTAAGTTTGATAATAATGAGCTCGATATTGTATCGGGCTCATTCCTTTTAGATTTAGTTTTATTCTATCGTTATTATAGTAATTTATATATTCAATTATTTCTTGTTTTAATTCACTAACTGAACTGTATTTCTTAAGATAAAAAAGTTCTGATTTTATTATTCCGAAGAAATTTTCTATTACAGCGTTGTCAAGACAATTTCCTTTTCTTGACATACTTTGTCTGATTCCTTTTTGTCTTAATAAATATTGATATTGTTTCATTTGATACTGCCATCCTTG
>NZ_FZNL01000043.1:0-11119 GCF_900187965.1 Flavobacterium sp. ov086
ATATTGCCTGAGCAGCATTTGGTGTGATTCCAACTGCTGATAAATTTGGATTTACAGTCATTGTTATTGTATTCGAAGTAGCTGGACTTCCTGTCAAACAGGGACTAGCATTCGAAGTCATTACAACTTTAATAGCATCACCATTAACCAAAGTACTGCTACTGTAAGTCGAACCTGTTCCTACTGCAGTCAATCCTTTAAACCATTGGTAGGTTGGAGTAGTTCCTCCATTTGTAGGAGTAGCTGTAAAAGTTACCGGAGTTCCCGCACAAATTGCTCCCAAAGGTGAAGCTGCAATACTAACACTCGCAGGTAAATTTGGATTTATTGTCATCGTTATCGCCTGCGTAACTTCACATCCATTAGCATTTTTTAATGTCATTGTTCCGGAATAATTCCCCGGTGCTGTACCTGCTGGAATCGAAATTCCAGTTAAAGTGCCACCTCCAGCTAAAAAATTAAATGTAGTCGATACTTGATCCGTTAGCGTTGCCCAATCAATACTATAACTTGTAGGACTATTAGTTGTCCCTGTATAGGTCATTGTGGTAGTTGATACGCCCGGGCAAACTGCCGTAACTACTGCGGGTGTAGCAGCGGTTGTTATCGTTGGAGCAGCAGTTACATTAACATATGTCGTAGAAGGGGCACTTGTACAGCCTCCTGCTGTGGTTACAACTACAGTTGCTTCCTGAATCCCAGAACCGCTAAATGTCACAATAGGACTAGGGCTAGTCAATGAAGAAAACGATGCTCCTGGAGATCCAGACCACGAATAAGTAAACACCCCTGAACTAGGAACATTCCTTACATTCAATTGAACAGGCACTCCCGCACAAAAAGTAGAGGTATTAAAAGAACCTCCAGAAGTTCCGGCTATCGGAGCCACTTGTGAAGTTGGTATTAAAACTATATTATCTATAATAGTTCCATAAGTTTTTCCTCCATTTAAAGAGTTATAAAATTCAATGGCTATTGAAGAACTTGTAGGCGTAAAGGTAAAACTACCTACTTGCGGAGCTGCACTGTTTGTAGTTAACCTCGTAAATGTAGCAGGAGATGATCCCCCAATTACAACAAAATCAACAGCAACAGTTGCAGGGGCTGTTGGATCCGATCGTCGGGCATAAATAAAACTCACTGTATAAGAGACATTAGGGACAACCGTTACCGTTTGTCTAAGCGATGACTGTGAGTCTAATTCTGCTGTAAAACCAATACTATTACCAGTAGCAAAGTAAGAACTCTCAGGGTAAGTTTCGACATAATTCCCAAATGTTGTAGCTTTTGACCAATTTACTGCTTGATCATTCCCTGTTGCACTATTACTAAAATCACCATTAGTAATTAAATTCCCCGAACAATTCGAAATAACAACATCATCAGTAGTATTACAACCACTACCATTACTTATTGTCCATCTTAACACCCATGTTCCTGATCCCGAAGGTGTAAATGTAGAAGTTGGATTTGAAGTATCACCACTAGCAAACTGACTTGTAGCAAGATTTGGACCACTCACTATTGACCATGTTCCTGTATTACCACTTCCCGGAGCATTGGCCGCTAACGTAAATGGAGTATTTTTATATTGATCTGCTCCTGCTTGTGAAACAGGTGCTGGCGGACTAAAGCTATAAACCTGACCACTTGCTGGTTTAACATTAATATTTGTAGTAAAAATTGACGATTGTGCAATTGGTGTAGTTGCTATATTATTTAACGTCAAATAACTACCATTCGAATCATAAATCCCTATAGAAGCACCTAAAGTCCCATTATTTACATTTCCTACCCCACTGTTGTAATAATACTCAATTTTATTAGTAGTTTCATAAAGCCATACCTGAAAAGAAATAACATCACTATTTGCATTGTAATCCCACTCCTGTTGAAACCATTCAAGTTTAAAAATTCTATTTGGAGCAGATCCAGTTACCACATATCTTGGAATTGTTCTGTTCTGCAAGTCATCCCATAAAGGAAATAAAATAGGTTTTGATTGACTTGCGTTAGTCGCACTATTTGTATTGTTTTGCGTAGCATTATTTGAAGGGTTTCCAAAACTAAGCCAGCCATTACTCGAGACTCTAATTTGATTATACCCTGATCCTCCAAATAAGAAATTAAAAGGAATCGCTATTGAATTAGAAATATTATCATCATCTGAAGCTCCTAAGCCACTTACAGAAGTAGCCCCGGTTAAAGGTGCATAGGTTCCAATTCTTTCAGAAAAACAGTAGCTACTAGCTGACTGTCCATAATTAAGTAAAAAAGTAAAAAATAAAAGAAGACTTAGTAATAATTTTTTATTCGTAAGTAATTTTCGAATCATATAGGCGTGGTATTAGATTTGTTTTTGGCATTAAAAGAAACAAAATAGCACTGTGTTTTTTAAATACAATACTTTAAATTTGGCTTTTAAACTGAAAAATTAAAGCTAAAATCCTGTTTTAAGGAAGATTATAACTCTTCAAATTCTGGCACAAAAATATTATAATTCTGCACATACACAACATTTTAGTAGATTTAATTTTTAAGAAAAACGAAAAAAACATATCCAATTTTAACAACAAAATGACTATTTTTAGCTCAAATAGTTAAAAAGAAAGAAAAAACTCATGAATACAACTTGTACTCCCAAAGAAGCCTTACTTAAACTGGAGCATTTTTGTGCCTATCAGGAGCGCTGCCATGCCGAGGTAGTTTCTAAATTGTACAGCTTAAAAATGACCAGCGATGAAACGGAACAAATTGTTGTTCAGCTAATTGAAAGTAACTTTTTAAATGAAACCCGTTTTGCCTGTAGTTTTGCCAGAGGAAAACACAGAATCAAACAATGGGGAACCATCAGAATAACCAATGAGCTAAAAGCAAGACAAATTTCTTCGACCAATATCACTATAGCTTTAAAAGAAATCTCTCCTGAAGAGTATAAAACAACTTTTGAGCAATTGTCTGAGAGATGTTGGGAAAATTTAAGAGAAAAAGATACTCTTAAGAAAAGAAAAAAATTCTGCGATTATATGTTAAGACGTGGTTATGAAAGCTTTTTAGTTTACGATAAAGTAAAAGAACTAGAGCAAAATTCGTAGCTCAATTTTACATTTTAACAATTTTGATTAGAACCACTTCTAAAATCCAAAATGCAATAAATTAACTTTCTGAAATACAAAACAATAGACTCCAATAAAATTCTTTTTTCTTATAAATTAAAATTAGCTTTTTATCAGAAAAATCACCATCACAAATCTTCATGTTTTTTGCACATTCTGCACCATAATTCGCTTTTTTTTAATTAAATGCTCGAAAAAAAACTCATTTTAAAGCTTATTTTGCGATTTTTCTTATATTTTAAACCCTTGATTTATAAGAAATAACACAACTTGGCCAATTTAAAAGTGTATTTCATCGACTATTTTAACATTTCATCGATTATTTGCCCCTTCCAAAAACCCTCTCAATTTCAAACACGCAGATGTATCTATCTTTGCGTTGGCAAAAAAATCCTCCGCCAACCTAACAATCTGATAGAAAACATTTAACATGAAGAAAACTCTACTTTTATTTTTATTGTTACCTTTTTTTGCGATTTCCCAAACTGATCTTGTTAAATGGGATGACGCTAATTCGCTTGCTTCACATGTTTTAGTTTCAGCAACGCAAGTTAGTTCATCAGACATGTCAGGAGCTAATCTTTCAATATTAAATTACGTAGGTTTTACAGGCACAAACTGGCCTGCAGGAAATGTAATCGATCCTGCAACTTACATTCAAATTTCTATAAAAGCAGAAACTGGCTATAAAATTGATTTATCAAGCCTAAAATTTGCCTACAATCCGTATGATGGAAATCAAGGCTGTAGAAAATATCAAGTACGCTATTCTAAAGACAGCTCTTTCCCATCAAATGGAACATTACTATTAGACAATCAAAACCCTTCAATTTCTGCAAAAACAAATGTAGATCTTCCTTTCCCAACAGGAGTATATATACTTCCGGAAGAAACTATGTACATTCGTTTCTATGCCTATGATAGAGGAAATACAGGTTGGGCTGGTGCCAGATGGGGATTATTAAATTCAAATACCCAAGTAAATGACGGTTCTTACTTTGTACCTACAATCAACGGCTCTGTGTCAGCATACAACCCTACACTTAAAGCCTTTGACGATACCGCAACCAGCATAAAAAACAATTTTACTTTTGTAAATGTTTTAGCAAATGACTCACAAGCTACTAACCCTATTTCATCTCTAACTGTAGCTACCCAACCCACAAATTCAGGCGGAACAGCAGTTGTTAACGCAACTGACAAAACAATAAAATTTACTCCTACACCGGGATTTACCGGAGCAACATCTTTTACATATACTATTGGTGATGGTACAAATACTTCTACAGCAACAGTAAACGTAAATGTAACGGCACCAACAGTCGACCCTCTAGTTAGATGGAACGGACCATCAGATGCTATTGCAACAGTTACAGCACCAGCAGCGATAAGCGCAGGAAACATCACTTCTACACCAGCTTCGATATTAACAGTATTAACAAATGAAGGTTTTAAAACAGCTGGTTGGCCAACTAACTTTGCCAAAGACGAAAACAAATATGTTGAGCTAACCGTTAATGCAAAAACAGGATATAAAGTTAATCTGAATTCTTTTGACTTTACTTATAATGGGGCAGGCAATGTAGATGTTAAGAGATATCAGGTACGATATTCAAAAGACGGTTTTAACACTAGTTATTTATTACTAGATGAAGCCACTACAACCGGAAAAGTCAATAAATCCTTAAGTTTAGCAAATCTAACTTTGGTAGCAGGCGAAACGCTTAGCATACGAATCTATGGATACAAAGTATATGTATACGGTGATTTAAACTCTCCTATTTTCTTAGCAAATTCCAATACAATTCAAGCTGGAAATACGGTTCCTACAATTACAGGTACAGTTTTACTTTATGATCCTGCAGACATAAATGCAAATGATGATAATGTGACTACAAGAAAGAATACAGCCATAAAAATCAACACGTTAAATAACGATACTACGGGCGCAAGTCCCATATCGAGCATTACAATTGCAAGTCAACCAAGCCTTGGGCAAGGTACAGCTACAGTAAATCCAGATAAAACTATAACTTTTACGCCGGGAACTGATTTTACCGGAGACACTTCTTTTAAGTACACTATAACCAATTCAACGCAATCAGCAACGGGTACAGTGTTTGTAAAAGTTGAAGACGCTACTCCAAGTTTGGTAATTTGGAATGGAGCTTCACAACAGCCAGTTGCAGCAGTTTCTGATCCTAATATTACCGCAACAAATATCAATGCAAACGGAATGACTTTTAGTTCCGTTGACAGTAATTTTAGAATAAACTCAATACCTACCGCTTTAGATTATACCAAATACATTCAGGTAAGTGTTACTCCAAAAGCAGGTTATAAATTAGACCTAACACAATTTAAATTCACTTATAAATCCCCATCTGATCAGGATGCGGGACCTAAAAAATATCAGGTTCACTATTCTACTGATCCAACATTCCCTGCAAATGGAAATACTCTTATAGCAGAGACTACTGCAGTATTAAACACTCAAACAACAGTAAGTGTTAATTTTCCTCCGGGTGTTGTTGCACTCCCAAATCAGACAGTTTATATCCGAATTTATGTTTATGAAAATAATCAATATTATTCAGACTATTATCTGGTACATGATAACGGAGGGGAACTTGGTCCAACCATAATGGGAGTAGTTTCAAGCATTGACACTTTAACCGCAATCTATGACAACGCTACAACAGTAAGAAACCAAGCAGTGACAATTCCGGTTTTGGCAAACGATTTACGCGGATCAATTCCTTTACAGCCCATAACAATATCAACTCAATCTTTAAATGGTACTGCGACTGTAAACGGTGAAAATATAATATTCAATCCTTCAAATGGTTTTACTGGTTTAACATCATTTGTTTATACCATTTCTAACGGAAGCTCGACTTCATCAGCAATTGTTTACGTTACAGTTACTGATCCTCCTTGCGTGGCTGCTTTAACACCGGGAATTAATTACTGGAATGGCTACGTTTACACTTATACGGGAACACCAGCGCCAACTACATATGTTGGTACTATTACTGAAAAAGCTAATTTTGAACGAGATGTACAATACGGAACAATAACCGGTGATGCAACTGTTGCGGCAGATAATTTTTGTGGACCTGTACCAGCCGAAAATTTCCTGGTTCGCTATTTAATGCAAACGACGACAACGGCAGACACTTATAATTTTACTGTGGGTGGAGACGATGGTGTTAGATTATACATTGACGGAAACTTAGTTAACCTTACTCCAACGGATTCATGGACAGACCATGGTTATATAACGTATGTTGCTCAGGTTCCCCTAACTGCGGGAACACATAATTTTATTCTGGAATATTATGAAAAAGGAGGAATTGCACGAGTATCTTTTTCACACGGTCCTGTAATAGCTCCTAATGCATCTCTTCCGTTTGGAATTAACAAATGGAACGTTTATGGTTTCAATTTACCAGATATCAATCTACAAACTGCAAGTTTTGCAGGAACTTATGTTGATCCAAATTTAAGCTTTGACACTCAGGCTTTTTGGGATAAAACAAAATCTCCTTCTTATAGTTCTAATTGGCAAGGAGCCCCTATGCCGGTAGATAATTTTACGATTACTTATAAACGCAGAGGATTCCCATGTGGACGCTACCAACTGGTATTGGCTAATTGTGATGATGTTGCAAAAATTTTCATCGATGGAGTTGATATTTTTACTCAAAATGGTTATAGTAATGCTAATGTGGAGGTAAATGGACAAACTACCTATTTCTTAAACGAAAACTCTACGGTAGAAGTACGTTTAAGGGAAGATGGCGGGGATGCTAACATTGCCCTAAATTTTATAGACACTCCAACAGAGTACAATGGCACTGGAACTATTTCTCCAAATACAACTTCTATCAGAATAAAAGAAAATACAACTTTAAATAACGACATCCAGGTTTGTTCTTGTACTATCGATAAAGATATAATTCTTACCGTAGCTTCTAACAAAACATTAACGGTTAACGAAACTATAAATGTAGGAGCAGGTGGAAAGCTTTTGCTTGAAGATGGAGCCTCATTATTACAAAACAGTACAGAGTCAAATGCTTATCAAGGTGATGCATATTCGTTTCAAGTGCAAAGAAATACCGAATTAGTTCGTCGTTATGATTTTACGTATTGGTCAACACCAATAACCAGAACACCTGCATATACATTGCATGAATTGTCGCCAGAAACATTGTTAGACAAGTACAGCAGTTATGATTCTTCAATAAATGCATGGGATATAAACCTGAACGGAACAAAAGAAATGATTCCTGGTGTAGGTTATACTGTTAGAGCACCACAGCATTTCTCGATAACAAATGGGGCAATTTATTTAGCAACTTTTACCGGTATCCCAAATAACGGAGATTACTCCATTCCGCTTTATAATACAAATTGGAGTTTAATAGGAAATCCGTATCCATCAGCAATCGATGCCGAAAAATTCATTGATATCAATCATAAAGCTTCACCATCTGTAGATGTAGGGGCATTATACTTTTGGACACACAATACTCCTCCAAGTGATAAACCTTCGGCAGGTGGTACTTATGATTACACCAGTAATGATTATGCTGTTTTTAATTTATCAGGATCAATAGGAACAGGTGGTGCAAAATTACCTAACGGAAATTTTGGACCTCCACCAACTGGCGAAATTGCTTCATGTCAATCTTTCTTTATGAGAGCTTCGGGATCAGGAATAGTAAAGTTTACCAATGATATGCGAATAAGCGGAAACAATGATCAGTTTTATAAAACAGCTAAACCGAGTACTTTAGAGAAAAATCGTGTATGGCTAAATCTTACAAATGTAAAAGGAGCTTTCAAACAAGCTTTAATAGGATATATAGAAGGAGCTTCAAATTCCTGGGACATTAATTATGATGCTACGACAATGAATGGAAATAGTTTTATAGATTTTTACAGTATTAATGAATCAAAAAAACTAGCTATTCAGGGACGTGCATTACCCTTTCAGGATACTGACCAAGTTCCGTTAGGATATAAAACTACCGTTGCAGGAGATTTCACCATTGCAATTGATCATACTGATGGTGTGTTTAATAACCAAGCAGTATATTTAGAAGATAAAACAACTGGTACAGTTACAAATCTACAAGCTGGTAATTATACATTTACAACTGCAATAGGAACTTTTATTGATCGCTTTACTATTAGTTACATCAAGAAAACTCTTGGAACCGATGATTTTGAAAATCTTGAAAATAGTGTTTTAGTTTCGATAAAAGATAAAGTAGTAAAAGTAACAGCAACCAAAGAAACGATTAAGGAAGTAAGTATTTATGATATTAACGGACAACTTCTTTACAACAAAAAGAAAATTGGAACAGCCGAATTACAAATACCAAACCTACAATCAAGCAATCAGGTTTTATTGGTAAAAGTTACTTTAGATAATGACTATCTGACTACCAAAAAAATAATTTTCAATTAAACCTACCATAATTAAATGTAAAATCCGACAGTGAAAGCTGCCGGATTTTTATGTGTAATGCACAACCTAAAAAACTAAAAAGATCTCCAAATCTATTTTCAACCCAAAAAAAACCGCCTTCCCCATGCCTCACAAATCATTATTATCTCATTACTACCGTTATCTAACGAAAGTAGTATTCTTCTTTTTACTGATTTCTTTTAAAATGTCAAGCCAAACCAAAATCACTACAATATATACGGACTGGAACGGCTATTGGAAATCGAATGCCATAACTGGTTCAGGAAACAGACCTGATACTGAAAATAATTTATTAGCTTTTGAATGGAATTCTAAAACGTATTCAACTGGTGTAAATGACAATATTCTTAACACAAAACTCGTTGCTTATAATCCACAAAAATTTAGAGCATTAAAAATTCAAACCTTAGGGCTGGACCCGGCTAATATGTATTTTTTACAAGGCTCAAAAATAGACGGAGATGATGTTATTACGAAATTAATTCCACCATTAGCAGGTGCAACATCAACAGGTGCAGAACTTGCTTCACGACTCACAGACGGTATTAACGGATTAACTTTAGGAACAGGTATAGCGAACATAAAAGCAGGCACAGCTGAATTTAAAGTGGGTACAAATAATTTAAATCTAAATGGCCTTGGCGATAATATTCCCGATTTAATTGTAACTCAGGTTGCTGATCCTGGAGGCGCTGCAGATACTTTCAAATTTGTAGATAAAGACAATAATATTGTTGGTCATGCCTTATTCACAAATTTTGGTTCAATGTCAGCGATAGGTACTTATAGTCTGGATTTATTTAGAGCCGATAATGCAGCCAGAGCATTTACGCCTGCCTCAACCAGAGACATTAGAATGCTGGCAATTGAAACTAGCGAATTTGGTATCACAGCAGCAAACGCCGCAAGTGTAGATCGTTTTGTTGTTACTTTTTCCGGAAGTTCTGATTGTGCATTTATAGCTTTTAATACAAACTCGCTAAAAATACCCGAGCTAACTTTGATTACAAAAGGTACCTTAACATCTTGTGGAAAAGCAGGCGACAAAATAAACTACACTTTTGAGGTTACCAATACCGGAGAAGTTCCTATAACTGATATCAGAGTTACCGATGCCTTATCTGGAATAACAATATCAGGAAATCCCATTGCCTCTTTGGCTGTTGGTACAAAAACAACTTTAACAGGGATCTATACTATTACAGCAGCAGATGTTGCTGCAGGTAAAATCATAAATACAGGGAAAGTTACCGGAACTGATCCTTCGCTAAACACCGTTGAGTTTAATAATACACCTTCAACTATATTTTTGTTAACACCACCAACAGTGGTTAGCTTCACAAATACCACATGTACTACTTTAGGAACTATCACATTAAGTGATCTTCCGGCTAGCGGAAGCTGGACAGTTGAAAGAAGTCCGGGATCAGTTAAAACTGTCAGTACAGGAACATCAATTACGCTTACAGGAATTCCGGTTGGAAAATATACTTATAAAGTTTATAACTCCTGCTTTATGTCACCTTCAAGCGCTGAAGTTACTATTGCAAATCAATCTTCAACAACTTGGGACGGAACCACATGGTCTACTGGTGCTCCAAATGCTACCAAAAGTGCAATATTTGCCGGACCATTTACAATAACTGCAGATATAGAGGCCTGTTCTTGTACAATTAATTCGGGGGTTAACATTGTTGTACCAACCGGACGTACTTTAAACATTCAAAATGCGGTTACCGTTGTATCTGGAGCATCACTAACATTTCAGAACAATTCTAGTTTAGTACAAACTAATCCCGCTAATAATATAAATACCGGAAACATCATTTATCATAGAGATACACAACCAGTTCGTCGTTATGATTTTACTTATTGGTCAACACCGATAACAAGAATACCGAAATACACATTACATGACTTGTCTCCGACAACCTTATTAGACAAGTACAGTAGTTATGATTCTTCAATAAATGCATGGGATATAAACTTAAACGGAACAAAAGAAATGATTCCTGGTGTAGGATATACGGTTAGAGCACCACAAACATTTTCGATTACTAATACGGCAATTTATTCGGCAACTTTTACGGGTGTACCAAATAACGGAGATTATTCGGTTCAGATTTACAACACAAATTGGAGTTTGATAGGAAATCCATATCCATCGGCAATAGATGCAGTAAAATTTATTAACATTAATCACAATGCTTCGCCATCAGTAGATGTAGGAACATTATATTTCTGGACACATAATACTCCTCCAAGCGGTACGCCATCGGCAGGTGGTACTTATGATTACACCAGTAATGATTATGCTGCCTTTAATTTATCAGGATCAATAGGAACAGGTGGTGCAAAATTACCTAACGGAAGTTTTGGACCTCCACCAACTGGCGAAATTGCTGCATGTCAATCTTTCTTTATGAGAGCTTCGGGATCAGGAATAGTAAAGTTTACCAATGATATGCGAATAAGCGGAAACAATGATCAGTTTTATAAA
>NZ_FZNL01000043.1:11144-21394 GCF_900187965.1 Flavobacterium sp. ov086
AATTCCTGGGACATTAATTATGATGCTACGACAATGAATGGAAATAGTTTTATAGATTTTTACAGTATTAATGAATCAAAAAAACTAGCTATTCAAGGACGTGCATTGCCATTTCAGGATACTGACCAAATTCCGTTAGGATACAAAACTACCGTTGCAGGTGATTTTACTATCGCAATTGATCATGCTGACGGTTTATTTAATAATCAGGCTGTATATTTAGAAGATAAAACAACTGGTATAGTTACAAATCTACAAGCTGGTAATTATACATTTACAACTGCAATAGGAACTTTTATTGACCGTTTTACAATTGCGTATGTTAAGAAAACTCTTGGAACAGGAGATTTTGAAGATGCTCAAAATGGTGTTTTTGTTTCAATAAAAGAAAAAACAATCAAAGTAACTTCTACTAAAGAAACTATTAAGGAAGTAACTATTTATGATATTAACGGACAACTTCTTTACAATAAAAAGAAAATTGGAGTTGCCGAATTACAAATACCAAACCTACAATCAAGCAATCAGGTTTTGTTGGTAAAAGTTACTTTAGATAATGACTCTCTAACAACCAAAAAAATCATATTTCAATAGATATATTATGATCTTCACAAACAAAAAATCCATTCCGTTTTATACAGAATGGATTTTTTATTATCTATTAAACACGAAATAGGTTATGCTTTTTCGATCAAAATACTCACGGCATTACCACCAAAACCAACCGCATTTATTAGCACTTTCTTAATTGGTTTAGATTGACTTTGCTTTTCTCCAAATGGTACTCCAATAAAAGTGTCGTTTTGCATCATCAAAAGGGCAAGTTCCAGGCTTAATATTCCTGAAGCGCCAAAAGTGTGTCCAATTTTCCATTTGTTAGTGGTTAACAGAGGTACATTAGAACCAAAGACTTTTTCGATAGCACGCAATTCTGTCAAATCGCCTTTTATCGTTCCGGGCGCATGCATAACGATAGCGTCAATATCTTCTAAATTTTCATCTTTCAAAGCCATTTTCATCGATTTCTGAAAACAATCTGCTTCTGCTGATATCGAAATATTATGTTCTAAGATTTCCGTTGCATATCCAACTCCGGTAACGTAAGCGATTGCATTTGCTGCCTCTCCGGCTTCTAAGCAACAAACTGCGGCACCTTCGCCCAAAATCATTGTATTTTGAGTTTTCTCAAAGTCGAAAGCAAGATTTGGCCAGGCTTCTTCGGTTTGATTAATACGCGAATATATTTTCAAAGCACGCATTTGTGCAATCGTAAAATCTGTTAATGGAGCTTCACTTCCACCTACCAAAAACTTATCCGCCATTCCGGATTTCAACCACGCAAATCCATTTAATAAAGCATGTAATGCCGTTGAACACGTAATAGAATGCGAAATCTCAGGTCCAACACTTTGTAAATCGTGCGCAATCCAGGACGAAATATTCCCTAAAGTCGTCGTTGGCGATGCTAAAGTCTGTGCTTTTCCTGTATCGATGTATTCTTTGTAATGTTTCTCGAATAAATCTGTAGCTCCTCGAGACGAACCAATATTTATTCCGAAAATATCCTCTGAGTTCCAACCTGCCTGTTCGATCGCTTTTCGAGAAGCCGCCAAAGCAAACAAAACCGAATCATCTAAGAATTTATATTTAGGATCTGATTCCCTTATTTCAGCAACAATTTGCTTCGACTCAGCATCAAGTGCCGCAACCGAAGTTTCTTGTTGATCTAAAAATTGCTTAGAAAAACAATGTTTATTGTCGAGATATTTTTCCCAAACTTCTTCTTTAGTATTCCCTAAAGGAGAAATAGAAGAAAAAGCCGTAATCGAGATTTTTTGTGTATTCAAAATATTTTATTTAGTAAAAAAATAGACCACGGATGACACGGATTAAGCGAATTTTTGCTGATAATTATTAAAATCCGTGTAAATCCGTTTAATCCGTTTCATCTGTGGGCAAAGCAAAATTAAACCATTTCTATAGCTTCTTCAATCGTTTTGTACACTTTTTGAAGCTGCTCGTCTGTCATGATATACGGCGGAAGAATATAAACGATATTTCCAACTGGTCTTAAAACAACTCCCTTTTCAATAAAGAAATTATAAAGTTTTGTTCGCATTGATCCGTAATAGCTTTCCTCTAAATCTGATTTAATTTCGACAGCAAAAATAACTCCCAATGTTCTGGCGGTAATTACTTTTGAGTGGTTTTCAATTTTCTTCTGAAAACTTAAATGGCTCTTATTTATTCTTTCAATGTTGGCTTGCATTTCCGGCGTTTGCAACAAATCGATACTTGCCAGTGCCGCTGCACAACCAGTAGGATTTGCGGTAAAAGTATGTCCGTGAAATAATGCTTTATTAATATCATCATCATAAAAAGCATCGAAAACTTCTTGCGTAAAAGTCGTAATCGCCATTGGGATTGTTCCTCCCGTTAAAGCCTTCGACAAACAAATCATATCCGGATTTTCAGAAACATAATCCATTGCAAAGGTTTTTCCTGTTTTACCAAAACCTGTCATCACTTCATCAGCAATCGTCAAGACGTTATTTTCTTTACAAATCTGAATCAGTTTTGCCAAAGCTTCTGGTGCATACATTACCATTCCGGCTGCTCCTTGTACCAAAGGTTCAAAAATAAATCCGGCACAGTTATAATTTTGAATCACATTTTTCAACGCTTCAAAACTCTCTTGCTCCTGCCCTTTTACCGGAACCGGAATTCTAACCACATCTATAAACATTCCTTGAAATGCTTGTGTATAAAATGAAATTCCGCTTGCGGCCATTGCCGCAAAAGTATCTCCATGAAACGCATTTTCGAAAGCAATTATAGTAGTTCTCTTTTCATTTTTATTGAAAAAATACTGTAAGGCAACTTTTATCGCCACTTCGACAGCTGTAGAACCATTGTCTGAAAAGAATATCTTCTGCTGGTTTTTAGGTAGAATTTCAATTAATTTTTCAGCCACATTTATAGCAGGTTCATGCGTAAAACCTCCAAACAAAACATGCTCTAAAGTCGTCAATTGTTTATAAATCGCATCGGCAATAATTTTATTACTGTGCCCAAACGGATTTACCCACCAAGATGCAATCGCATCAATATATTCTTTGTTGTTTTCGTCCCAAAGCAAAGCGCCCTCACCTCTTGAAATTGCAATTGGAGTTTGTGATGTTTTGTGTTGTGTATAAGGATGCCAAAGATATTGGCTGTCTTTTTCTGTTAATGTCATGGTATTTAGAAAATAGAGTAGAGAGTATAGAAAAAAGACTAGACTTCTATAATTTCGACAAAGATAGGAAAGTCTATTTTCTTTATTCTATATTCTTTGTTCTATAAATTTAGAAGATTGTCTCGAAATAAATCGGCGTATTCTTTAATTACATTTTGATCGAAATACGGTTCTTCGTCAATTCTTCCAATGCATCTTATACCTGTTTTATTCAGAATCAAACTTTCTGTAGATTTATTCTCGCTTCCGCTAAAGATAATTCCGGCAACTTCAAAACCACGATTTCTTATTACTTCAATAGTTAATAAAGTATGATTGATACTTCCTAAATAATGTCTTGAAACAACAATTACTTTATAATCAGGCTGAATCAAATCTATAATAGTATCATTTTCGTTTAATGGAACAAAAATTCCTCCAGCGCCTTCAATTACCAAATGATTATCAGTTTTAGGCTCAGTAATTTGTTTTAAATCAATTGTAACTCCATCAATTTCTGCGGCCAAGTGTGGACTTGCAGGTGTATTTAGCTTGTAAGCGTTTTCAAAAATTTTTGATTTTTGATTAAAAATTTTTGATTTGATTTTATGACTGTCTGAATTGTCTAAATCTCCTGCCTGAATAGGTTTCCAGTAATCAGCTTCTAAAGCTTCGACAACAATTGCAGAAGTAATTGTTTTACCAACATCGGTAGAAATTCCTGTTATAAATATTTTCATAGATTGTTGTTTCACAGAGATTCGCAAAGAAATAACACAAAGCAACACAAAGAATAAATTATTTTGTGAATCTCTGCGTCTACTCCGTGCATCTCCGTGTAATATTCTCCGCAAAAATACCAATAAAAACAAAACCCATCATTACGATGGGTTTATTGTTTTTTATTATTCTTCTTTTAATTCGTCTATAACTTTCTTTATTTCCCTGGCGTACTTCCCATAAAATTTATGAACCCACCATTCTAGTGTAATTCCCATAAAGAGTACGCTAAAAACCACAATCGAAAATATTGCCCCTAATTGAAAATTTGTAAAATCTTTTGACAGAAAACCCGGAATTTTCGAAAACTCCAAATACATAAAACCCATTAAATAAAGAATTAGAAAAGGCACCAAAGCAAATCCAAACGTTTTATATAACTCCATATTAAGCCTTATATCAAAATACGTTTCGTATAAATTATCCTTTGTTTTTAAAGTTATGGAACTCAATCTTTTGTAAAAAAAATAAAGTTTAGCCAAATAATAAACACAAACTGCCACAAAAAGACTGAAAAGCAAATAATATAAAGTCGTCATTTTTGAAGGAAACTTACACAACACCGGTATAAACCCTATAAAAATAATTGAAATGATTTGATAAATAAATTCATTTTTAAGATTTTTTCTAATTTTATCTAGTGGAGTATTAGCCTGTTGTATTTTTTCTAAACTGCTTGGAAGAACGACATTCTTAGTCTCCTCGTTATTCCATGCGTTTTGTATATCGTTAAAATCCATATCCTTGATTTTTAATAATTTCTTTTAATTTTTCTTTTGCTCTATTCAATTTCACTCTGGCGTTTCCTTCAGAAATCCCAAGATTTTCTCCTATTTCTTTGTGTGAGAAACCTTCCAGCTGATAAAAAATAATCGCTTTATCTATTTTTTCCAGTTTTTGAACAGCTTTATAAAAGTGGTCAATCTGACTTTCTTTTATATGCGAGTCACCTTCATCATCCTTAATGTTTTCTGAAGCGATTTCGTATTTATCGACCTTTCGTTTTTCTTTTCTCAGGAAAACAATGGCAGTATTTACAGCAACGCGATACATCCAGGTCGAAAACTGACTTTCATTTCTAAAAGAATCATATGATTTCCAAAGCTGACAAACAATCTCCTGAAACAGATCTTGCTGATCATCATGATTATCCATATACATCTTAGAAACTTTGTACAAAATTCCTTTGTGCTTTTCGATCCGATTTAAAAATTCTTGCTCTTTTTCTTTCAAAACAATATTAGTTCATTACTGGTTTTACTGTATATCCTGCTTTTTTCAATAAATTAATTACTCCTAAATCACCCGCCAAATGTGCAGATCCAACCGCTACAAATAAGCTTTCTTTGCTCATCATTTCAGGCAAAGCTTTTGCCCAATTTATATTTCTTTCGTCAAGCATATATTTTCTTGCTTTGGCGTTCATAACATTTTCAGCTGTTATCTTTTTATATAACCCTTCCAGATTTTCTTGTTTATAATCTGTCACCAATTCCTTTGTTTGCTCTGCATCAGATTCCTCCAGCATTTCGATCATTTCACTATCAGAATAAGCATCTTCTAACGATTTGAATTGTGATTTTACAGTTTCTAATCCTCCAACTTGTTCGTTACGTTTCTTTGCGCTTTCGATAAAATCCATTTCATAAAACTTCAAATCATTACAACCAAAGGTTTTCATCGAAATCAAACTCATCACGGTCATTAAACTAAAAGCATCTACTTGTTGAATAGTCATTCCTGCTGATTTTTTTAATATTGCATCTAATTTAGACAATTGCTCCGGAGTTAATCTTTTGCTCAAAGGTTCTTTTCCCATTGCCATTTGCTGCATATCTGTCATTTCTTTCGGATCATTAAAATTAATTTCCAAAACTAATTTATCAGAGGCGCCAAATGCTTTTTTTGTTTTTTCCGAAAGAAAATAATCTCCCCCACAAATCATATGGATTGTTCCGTACAAATAAGAAGGTTTCGATAATCCGTTTCCTGACACTTCCCAAAGAAGCGAATTTTCAAGTTTTGGAGATTTTGTCTGAGCTTGCGTTCTTCCGCTAAAAACTAATGTAATTGCGACTATTGCTAATGTAAATATTTTTTTCATTTTGTTGATTGATTAATTGATTGATGATAATTTGATTGACTCTTTTATTACTATTTGATTGATTGTGATAACTTGATTGATGATTGATTATGGATTATTTTTAGTGTGTTTTTTTCTCTCCCAGGAAGCTAATGAAGCAAAAAACAAACAGGTCATAACCAGAAGTAAATCTTTATTAGGATGATTTAAAATAAATTGATTCACTAAAGAATATCCAAGTCCCGCAGAAGCAAGAGTGACAAATACAAAATTGAATATTTTTTCGATAACTGAAGTTGAGATTGATTTCATAATTATTTGATTTTGTTGATTGATTAATGTTATTTATTGATTTGATGACTGAAACCCGCTGTTACTATTTGATATTTTTTTTTCGTTGCCACGAAGCGATCGAAAGCATAAATAAACAAATCATTTCCAGGAGTAATTCAGTTTTTGGCTTATCTAAAATAAAGTGGTTAACTAAAGCATAGCCTAATCCTAAAGAAGTGCAAAATATAAATACAATACTTTCGCTTTTTGAAGTTGATTCTGTTTTCATAATTATTTTGGTTTATTTGATTACGACTCGTAAGTAATCAAAGAATCAAAACGTTACAAAAAAATTTAAACTTTTTTAAAGAAGTGAGAAAATAAAGGGCTTAACAGCTGTATTTTTTTTTAAGAGAGATGTCAATAAACCGAAATGTCACCCTGAGCGATCCCGAAGCTTCGGGATCACTAAGCCTGACAAAATTTAAGTATTTCAAAAACTAGTTAAATTCAAATTTGCATTTATTGCATTTATACCTATGTTTTGAATAAAAAGGTATCAAAATAAAAAGTAATGAAAAGATAAAAGCAAAAAATGTCTTTAAATCTTTTATTGAAGTAACCATTTCTATCTCCTCTGCTCCACAATTAGGACATTTAATTAGTTTATTATTTTCATCAAAAGAAAACTGACTGATGTCAGATAAAATTAAATTTGCCCTTTCGAAGTCCTCGCTTTTAACAAAAAGTTTAACTCCTCCAACAGCATTACTCCAAATAGGATTTGAGTCCACTATATTATTATCACGCAAGTAAATCTTAATCCCTTCAGATTCAAGTTTTCCACTAAAAATTTGTGCTTCCGATGAATATTGGAACCTTCTAAGTAATTTAAAATTTTCTTCCATAATTTAAAACACAAAGTCTCTTAATAATTCTAAGATCTTATTAATTTCTTCTTCTGAGTTGTAGCTGTGAATACAAAAACGCAAGCGTTCTTGTCCTTCCGGAACTGTCGGCGAAAGTATTGCCTTTACATCAAAGCCTTTATCTTGTAATTGTTGAGCTAAATGTTTTACATTTTCGTTACCCGGGATAATAGCAGATTGTATTGCCGATTTGCTTCGGACAAACATTGGCTTTAAGCCTAATAAGTTTTTCTGCTGATTAAAAAGTACAATGTTTTGACGCAGCTTTTCGATTGTTTCCTTTTCTAGTTCTAGTTGATGATAGGCGGTTAAAATTGTAGAAACGGAGTGTGGAGATAATCCTGTGGTATAAATAAAACTTCGGGCAAAGTTTACTAAATACTGCTTTAGTTCTAAACTTCCCAAAACGGCTGCACCATGACAACCTAAACCTTTTCCGAACGTCATGATTCTGGCAAATATTCGATTATGCAATTGTAAGTATTGCGTCAAACCTTCGCCTTTTTCTCCAAAAACACCCAAAGTATGTGCTTCGTCAACTACTAAGTAACAATTATATTTTTCAGATAATTCAACCAGTTCTTCCAGATTTGGAGAATCACCATCCATAGAAAAGACAGTTTCGGTAACAATGTAAATGTTTGTGTTTGGAAATTTTATAATAAGTCGTTCTAAATCTTCAAAATCATTGTGGTTAAATTTATACGATTTTGCGTTCGACATTATGATTCCGTCCCTAATTGAAGCGTGACTCAATTCATCGTACAAAATAACATCATTTCGCTGCGGTAAAGCGCTAAAAAAACCAACATTGGCATCGTAACCCGAATTAAAGATCAAAGCTGATTCAGCGTCATGAAATTGCGCAATAAAAGCTTCTGCAATTTGGTACAAGGAATGGTTTCCTGAAATTAATCTTGAACCTGTTGCTCCATTTTGAATAATATCATTTTCGATTAAATAATGATGCGCTTGTTTGAAAACAGCTTCCGATTTTGAAAATCCTATATAATCGTTTGAAGAAAAATCGACAAGATTATTAAAACTTGGCAATTGTCTTAACGAATTATTCTGCTTCCTATTTTCGAGCTTTTGAATTAGGTTTTCTGGTAATTTCATAAAAGCAAAGTTATGAAATTGAAGTCAAACTAAACAAACAGGGAGCTTGATATCGCTGCGGCTTATAATTCGAATCTTTAAAATTGTTAATTATTTTTTTTTAATTTTAATCCTACAAACTAACTACCAATAATTCATATATTTTATTAAAAAGAAAAAGAAAAAATGAAGATCACTTATAAAAACTGCGAAACACTTAATTACCCCGATTTTAATTATTGCACCAACTGTAGTCAGAAAGTCAATTTGCATCGTATAAATGCACATGAAATTTTTCACGAAATCGTTCATTATTTCACACATGCTGACAAAGGCATTTTTCAACTGATTAAGGAATTGGCATTAAAAAGCGGAATTGTAGCCAAAGAATACATCAATGGGAAAAGAAAAAAATATTTTTCGCCACTTAATTTTTTCCTGTTGATTGCGGCAATATTTGTTTTTATATCCAATATTCCAAAAGAAGAAGTTCCACTAGATAAACAGAAAGAAAACACAGAACTGAATAGTATTACCAACACCGCTCAGAAAGAAAAAATGATACATCTTTATGAACGAAAAGAAAAAGTAAATCATTTCATAAGGAAATATTCTAATCTAATGGCAATGATGGCTTTACCTCTTATTGCATTTTTTTTCTGGCTCTTTTATAAAAAAGAGAACTATAACTATACAGAGCATCTAGTGGCAGGCATGTATATGCTGGGCTTTTGTATTCTAATCAATACGTTAGTAATTCTTCCAATCTCTCTTTTATTCCACCTCTCACCAAATTACAATACTCTATTTTTTCTCCTTTTTCAACTAGCTTATTTTACTGTTTTCTATTACAGGTTTTTAAATAAAACCTCTAAACTTCAATTTGCCAAAGCCTTTGGAGTAAGCGCCTTTGGAATCATTTGCTGGGGAATTGTTTCAGGATTTACAATAAACGCCTATATTTCAAGTGGTTTTTGGGGAATATTTTCCTAGTACTAAAAACACTAACAAACTAAAAAACAGAAAAGCCATTCACCGCGGCGAATGACTTTCAATATGTATTCATTAAACAAACACTTTATCAATGTTTAATAAATACTATAAGTTATGGATAAATACTATAAGTTACTGAATTACTTGTAGTACTAATAATTAAGTACTGTGTAGTAGGTGGATACCCGCGTTTAACAATATCACGCTCTATAGCTGTAAGCGGTGACTCACAACAACTTCCCAGCCAAAGTGCTGTGTAAGTTGGGCCAAATACAACATTTACAACTTTCTGATCGTTTATCGTAGTTAGCGACATAGTCCCAAAACCTAATGCCATTACTAGCATTCCAAAAAAAACTTTTTTCATAAATAAATTATTTAAATGTTAATATACTTACAAATATATTTTATTAATATCAGAAAAAATGTGTTGTTTTTATATGTTTTACATGTTTTTTGTTAATTTTCTGACATTATACTTTGACAAACATTTAAATTCTTTCCATTAATATTAAGGCATAAAAAAAGCCATTCACAGTAGTGAACATGCCCCAAAAAGTTAGACACTATTTGGGGCATTTTTTATGGAAAGAAAAGTAAAGTATGACTATGCATTTAAGTTAGAATGTGTAGAATTGGTTTTAAAGAAGCATTATTCAGATGGATATGTTTCAAAATTAAAACAGACTCCAAGATGGAATATTCGTAAGTGGGTCAGTTTTTATAAGGCATATGGTAAAATTGGTTTATTGCCACGAATGAATCAAAGCTATTCAGCCGAATTTAAGCTAAAAGTGCTCAATATCATAGAAAAGGAATCCCTTAGCTTGATGCAGGCTGGTATAAGATTTAATATTCCCGATATTTCCATAGTTTT
>NZ_FZNL01000044.1 GCF_900187965.1 Flavobacterium sp. ov086
CTGTCTTTCCAATAATGCTTTTTGCTTTTCCAATAATTTCACTTGGGCTTCGAGTTCCATTATCTTCTGTTCAGGTGTTTTTGCCATTTGGGTTGGGGTTTGGTTCTCCCAATCAAAGTTACCAAATTTTCTTAACCAATTTAAAACTGTTCCATGACTCTGAATACCATATTGTTTTCTTGTTTGAGTAATAGAAATATTTCCTTTTTCAATCTCACTAACAATTTGAAGTTTTAGTGACATACTGTAATCTCGTTGACTACGCTTTACATAATTTATTTGATCTTCCATAACGATGGCTTTTTGTGTATCGCTATTTCAGGACGAGACAAATATTCCTTAAAAAAAGAGGCATTCACTTTGGTGAATGCCTCTTTTTTATACTTTAAATTACAATTAAATTGCGTCTGAATACGTATTTAGTTTCCCATTATTCAAAATTGAGTTTATCGTTTTTATATACTCTTTTCTAGTGTATAAATTGACATCTACTCCTATACTGCAATTATCATAAGGCTGATATTTTTTCATGTTTGAGATAGAAAACAAACCAATTGTTGGTGTCTGAACTGCGCTTGCCAAGTGCATTATTCCGCTATCGGCCCCAATAAACAAATCGGCATTTGCAATTACAGATCCAATTTCCCGAATGTCTTTACTATAAAATGTAGGCGCTTTAAATGCTATTTGTGAAACATTTTCTACAGGCAGAATTTCAATAATATTATAATCTTTATATACCTCTGTAAGTTGTGAGTAAAAGTTTTCCCACCAATCCTCTGAGAGGCATTTTGCTCCGGTTGCATAAGTAAATATGCAAATTGTTCTTTTAGAATTATGAACTAAATCATTCAAAATGTTTTTGCCTTGCGTAATTTCAGAAGAAGATAATTTTAAGTCGATTGGAGCAACTATTTTATTGATTTTTGCAAGTCCGAGTTTTGTTAAGTAATGTCGGAAGTTATAGACGGGGTATTTTGCAATATGAGCGTAATCGTTTTTTACAGGTTGAGATTCTTCAATTAGATCTCCGTAAAATTTATACTTAGCATTAGAAAACTGGACTGCTAGACGTCCTGAAGAAGAGTTTTGATCTACATTGATCGCAACATCGTATTTTTGCTTTTTTATTGAAATCCAGACATTCAGATATTTCAATAAACTTTTGAAGGGCTTTTTGGGTAAATCGATTATTTTATTAATGCTTTCGTAATTCTCAAAAATTATTGGAGCTAATCTTCCCTTAACAAACAAATCGACTTTACAATTTGGAAATATTTCTGTGACTTCCTGAACCAAAGGCGTAATCAATAACAGGTTTCCTAACCGTCCATTTGGTCTGCAGATCAAAACCCGTTTAATCTCAGATTTATCAACCAAAATAATCCCCTGATCACTTTTTGGTTTTCCAATGTTCTTAGTCAGATTGCGCATTACACCACGCCTGTAATGATTTATTTTGCTTAAAACACTCATCTATAAATAATTTAGTAATTATAAAAAATCTCTATTCAATTTTAGAAAAAACGTAAAGAATGAACTAACTCAAAGCTAGCCTCTTTTTATTTTTAAAATTAAATTCTTTCAATAAGCTATTATTACAAAATTGTAACCAAATGTATCAACATTCACACTTACAGCTTCTTAAAAGAGATTTAAAACTACACAAACTGTTTTATAAATAACAAATTACTAGACAGTTAGCCAATAGTAATCGACGTTTAGCTACTTACACTAGACGTTTATTTCAACAACATAACCTTCAGATCCGCGAATATTAAAAACAGTTCCGTTTTCAAAAATAAGATACTGACCTTTGATTCCTGTTAATTTTCCTTGAAAGGATGGTGTTTTATCTAAATTCAAACTGGCTACTTTTGCAGGATAATTTAGAACCGGATAATGTAGTTCGTATAAATCATTTTTTTGAGCATAAAAGTATTCCTGAACTTCGGATGGAATCAAACTTTCGACTTTTATTTTTTCGGCAATCAGGTCAAAACTTTCACCTGTGCTTTGAAGCATTTTTCTCCAATTGGTTTTATCCGTATAATGATCTTTCAATGCAACCTCTGTAATTCCAGCCAAATATCTATTAGGAACCTCAACAATTGCAATTGCCTTTGTTGCACCCTGATCAATCCAACGGGTTGGAACCTGTGTTTTGCGCGTTACTCCCACTTTTATTTCACTTGCCAAAGCCAAATAAACAATATGGGGCTGCAATTGCACTTTTTGCTCATAATCTAAATCACGATCGGCGATTCCTAAATGAGCTGTACTTAATTCCGGCCTCATAATCCAGTCCCCAACAGCAGGACTTGAATAGAAACACTCATAACAGAAACCTTGTCTGTATATTTTTTTCTTTTTATGACAATTTAGGCATTCATAACCTGCAAAATTGATCTCAATCTCTTTATTCAATAGTTGATTCATATTTAGAAAGCTATCCTCGAAAACCAAATAATATTGAATTGGGGTTCCCAGTTCGGTTTGCATTTTTGTAAGTACTCCTTTATATGTCATTATATTTTAGATTGGTGATTATAAATTTCAGATTGTTTGCCAAGGTTCTAAAATTCTTGTGTATTTAGAATTTTTCGTGTAATTAGAATGTCTTTTTTTACAAAAAAACACTATTTTTGATACAACGACAAAGTTAATATTTGTACATCGATATTCAAATTTTAAAGTTCTTGATTTTACACTAATTGTACATCTGAAATTTAAAATCTAAAGCCAACAATCTAAAAACCTAAATTCTCTCCATGCCCTTATCAATAATCAATTCGTTTGCTTCTTGGGTCCTGAAACAAAGGATACATCAAATAGAACTTTTTTTAAAATATCCGAATGAAGTTCAGGAAGAACTATTGCATAATTTATTGATGGCTTCAGAGAATACGATTCTTGGAAAAAAATATGATTTTTCATCGATAAACTCTTATCAGACTTTTGTCGAAAGAGTTCCGATCGCGACGTATGAAGAATTACAACCTTTGATAGAACGCACACGTCAGGGCGAACAAGGTGTTTTTTGGGAAACACCTATTAAATGGTTTGCCAAATCTAGCGGAACTACAAATGCAAAAAGTAAATTTATTCCGGTAAGTAATGAAGCGCTGGAAGATTGTCACTATAAAGGAAGTAAAGATTTACTTTGTCTGTATTTAAATAACAATGAAGATTCTGAATTGTTTCTGGGGAAAAGTCTTCGCTTGGGTGGAAGTTCTCAGATTTATGAAAACAACAATACTTTCTTTGGAGATTTATCGGCTATTTTAATCGAAAACATGCCTATCTGGGCTGAATTTAGCAGCACACCAAGCAACAAAACCTCATTAATGAGTGAGTGGGAATCTAAAATTGCCGCAATTATAAATGAAACCAAAAATGAAAACGTTACCAGTTTTGCCGGAGTTCCGTCCTGGATGTTGGTTTTAATGAATAAAGTTTTAGAAAATACAGGAAAAGAAAGCTTATTAGAAATCTGGCCAAATCTTGAAGTTTACTTTCATGGCGGCGTGAGTTTTTCTCCTTATAAAGATCAATACAAGAAAATTTTGCCTAGTAAAGATTTCAAATATTACGAGATATACAATGCCTCCGAAGGCTTTTTTGCAATTCAGGATTTGAATAATTCAAGCGACTTATTATTGATGTTGGATTATGGAATTTTCTACGAATTTATTTCGATGGATACTTTTGGAACTCCAAATCAAAAAGTAGTTCGTCTGGCTGATGTTGAATTGAATAAAAACTATGCCATTGTTATTACAACCAATTCTGGTTTATGGCGTTATTTAATTGGTGATACAGTTCGTTTTACTTCTTTAAATCCTTACAGAATTCGTGTTACAGGAAGAACTAAGCATCATATTAATGTTTTTGGCGAAGAATTAATGGTCGAAAACACAGATCAGGCTATTGCCAAAGCTTGCCAGATTACCCACACGGAAGTTATTGACTATACTGTGGCTCCTATTTTTATGCAAGACAAAGAGAAAGGTGCGCATGAATGGATGATTGAATTCAAGAAGAAACCTACTGATGTTGGGCTTTTCCAAAAAGTTCTCGACGAAACATTACAGACTTTAAACTCTGATTACGAAGCCAAACGCCACAACAATATGACTCTAAATCCTTTAGTTATTAATGTAGCACGCGAAAACTTATTTTATGATTGGCTAAAAGAAAGAGATAAATTAGGCGGACAACACAAGATTCCGAGACTTTCTAATCAGAGAGATTATTTAGAACAGTTGAAGGAGATGTGTGCTGTTAAGAGTTAGCCACGAATTTTCACGATTTAAATGAAAAGTAAAATCAGAAGAATATATATTTTATTCTTTATTACCATAACAACAGCTTCATTTTCTCAAAATAAAACAATAGAAAAAATGGAATGGCTAACAACCCAAACTGAATATGAAGGACTTCCATTATATTTAAGAATTCCCAACTATAAAAACATTTGGGAGTATAAATCAAGATATCCTGAATTAATTTCTATAACTCATGAATTTGAGAGCACTAAAGATAATGGATTACCAACATCAGGCTATAATAAATCCCTTATGGATTTTGATTTCGACGTAGTGAACATATTTCAAGGTGAAAACTCTGGTATTATTTTTCTAGTTGAAACTTACGGAGGAGAAAGAAATTATTGGTTTTACGGAGAAGATTCGAAAGCGATTTCTAAACTTTTTAATGAGTTAAAAAGTAAATATCCAGACAAAAAAATAAAACTAGATTGCCAAAATAATTCTGATTGGAGTTTTATAAAAGATTATCCTGTCCAGTTGTACAAAAATCAATAATCAAGGAAGAAAATTAATAATGAAAAAATACATTCTGATTTTAATTCTTTCTTTAATTTCTTGTACAAATGAGACGAAAGTCCATCAAAAAATAATTGTTATTCAACCTTTAGGGGATTTCAATATTGAACAGGCAAAAAATGTATTGAACAAAATCCAAACAATTAATCCAAATGTTGTTTTAAGAAAGAATATTCCTTTTCCAAAAAATTCTTACTACGAACTCCGAAACAGATATCGTGCAGACACCATTATTAAAACCATTAAAAATAATATTGGCAAGGATTCTGTCATCGTCGGATTATCAAATAAAGATATTAGTGTAACCAAAGGAAAAATCGAAGATTGGGGAGTTATGGGATTAGGCTATCATCCCGGAAAAGCATGTGTCGTTTCTGATTTTAGAATGAGTATACAAAATAAAAACGAACAGTTTTATAAAGTAGTTCTACATGAATTGGGTCATACTGAAGGCTTAGCGCATTGTCCCGTCAAAACATGTTTGATGCGAGATGCGGAAGGAAAAAATCATTTAAATGAAGAAAAAGACTTTTGCATAAAATGCAAAACCTATTTGATTGAAAAAGGTTGGAACTTAAAAAACCCATGATTACACTAAATCGCATGAGGGATAGAAGTGGAAATCCTTTTGTGCCGGGGTTCGGCACAAAAGATTGAAACGGATAGCCCGACCCGGAGGGACATGCCCATAAAAAAACCTTAGCTTTTATTGAAAAACTAAGGTTTTGTGTTTTTATTACTTTTATTGTCGAGTTACTTGCGGAGATTCTTCGTTCCTCAGAATGACAAACTTTGTGTTATTTAAAAATATCACATCATATCAATATATCGATCGTGATAGCCTAATAGATATAAAACCCCGTCAAGACCAAGACTTGAAATTGAAGTTGAGGCGTTTTCTTTTACTTTTGGTTTTGCGTGGAAAGCGATTCCTAAACCAGCCAAATTCAGCATTGGTAAATCGTTGGCCCCGTCACCTACGGCAATGGTTTGATTGATGTGGATTCCTTCTTTTTCGGCAATTGCTTTTAGGTATTCGGCTTTCTTTTGACCGTCTACGATATCACCCAAATATTTACCGGTTAATTTACCATCTTTAATCTCCAATCGGTTGGCATGAACGTAATCGATACCCAATTCTTTTTGAAGATAATCTCCAAAATAAGTGAAACCTCCGGATAAAATTGCGGTTTTATATCCGTAATATTTTAAGGCTTTCATCAAACGATGTGCTCCTTTTGTTATTGGTAAATTTACAGCAACATTTTGCAAAACATCTTCGCTCAAACCTTCTAACAATGCCATACGTTGTTTGAAACTTTCATTGAAATCTATTTCACCATTCATAGCAGATTCGGTGATGGCGCGAACTTGCTCTCCTACTCCGTTTAACTCCGCCAATTCGTCAATTACTTCGGTTTGGATTAAAGTTGAATCCATATCGAAGCAAACTAAGCGTCTGTTTCTTCGGTAAATATTATCTTCCTGAAATGAAATATCAACGTTTAGAGTTCTTGAAATTTCCATGAAACTTGCCGTCATAGCAATTTTGTCTACAATATCTCCTGTTAGTGATAGTTGTATACAAGAACGTGGATATTCTTCTTTTTCGACTACAGATGTTCTGCCTGTTAATCTTATAATAGAAACGATATTCAAATTTTGATCGGATAGTAACTTTGCTACTGCCGCCAATTGTGAAGCGGCTAGTTTTTCTCCTAAAATATTGATGATATAACGTTGCTTTGATTGTGTTTTAACCCACTTTTCATAATCTTCGACTGAGATTGGAATGAATTTAACTTTTACTTCTAATTCATAAGCTTTGAACAATAGGTCTTTTAAAACTGGCCCAGAACTAGAACCCGCTTCGACTTCGAATAAAATTCCTAAAGATAGTGTATCATGAATATCGGCTTGACCAATATCTAAAATATTAGCATCATAAGCAGCTAATACAGCTGTCAAACCAGCTGTTACTCCTGGTTTATCATGTCCTGAAACTTTTAATAAAATAATCTCTTTATCTTCTGCCATTATATCTTTGTTGATTTTATGAAGCGACAAAAATCGGCAATCTATTGTTTATAAAAAAGGATATTGTTTGTTTTTTTTGCAAAGAAAAAGCACATATGAATGTGCTTTTTCAATTAATTTAACAATTATCTTCTTGTATTAAAATAAACTAACTTTTTACTATTATTTTGGTTGATTTTCATCAAAGTTTACCATCCAGCTTACACCGAATTTATCTTTGAACATTCCGAAATAAGCTCCCCAAAAGGTTTTCCCCATTGGCATGTAAATGGTTCCTCCAGCCGAAAGTCCATTAAAGATTCTATCACCTTCGCCAGCACTTTCAACATTGATTGATACTGAAAAGTTTCCTCCAAAAGCTACGTCACCAGATTGTTCGTTGCTGTCGCTTCCCATTAAAATGGTATCACCAATTGGTAGTGAAACGTGCATTATTCTGTTTGCATCTTTCTCTGATACTTCGGGACAGCTCCCAGGTTCGCCTGCGGGCATATCTTTAAATTTTCCGATAAACGAAAATTCTCCTCCAAAAACTGATTTGTAAAATAAAAATGCATCTTCGCAATTTCCATTAAATAATAAATAAGGGTTTACTGATGTTGCCATGATATTTTGTTTTTTTGTTTGTAATTGTTTTTATTGAATGCTAATTATTGATTTCCGACAGTTCTTTTACTATTTCTAGTCCTTTTGGGAATACTTCTTTAAAATAATCCAGATACTTTTCGACCGTATCAACCTGAGCAACTAAATCTATAAATTCGTCATCGGGGGTTAATCGATAGGTTTCCATTGCTCCACTCCACTTTTTGGTTTCTTCATCGATGGGCAATTCTTTAAAATCTTTTATTTCGCCCAAATGCTTAAAAGCCATATATACATTTGGAGTTTTAGTTTCAATAATACTATACATTCCTTCTCCGTTAGGCGACATGAAATGTATTTTATCACCTTCGTTCCAATCACTTATCGTGTGCGAACCTTCGCAAAAAGCACTTGTCCATTTTTTATAGGTTTCATCTTCCCACAAAACCGACCAGACTTTTTCTGCCGATGCTTTGATTCTAATTTTAAATTCCAGCGTTTCCATGTTACGATAATTTACTGAAATCCATAAAAAGCACATTCCAACGATGACCGTCTAAATCGGCAAAACCGCAGCCGTACATCCAACCCTGACTTTCTGCCGGAGATGCAAAAACATTTCCGCCTGCTTCAGTAACCTTCTTCGCCAGTTCATCAACTTCTGCAGCACTTTCTGCATCAATTGAAATCAAAACTTCTGAACTTTGTTTTGTATCTGTCAATTTGTTTTGAGAAAAACTAGCAAATAGTGATTCTTCAAAAAGCATTACGACAAATTTTCCTTCACCAACGATCATACAAGTCGAACTTGGTGTATCGTGTTCTTCATTAAAAGAGAATCCTATTTTCGAAAAAAAAGCTTTTGATTTTGCCACCTCTTTTACAGGCAAATTCAGCCAAATTTGTTTTGTCATCTTTATATGTATTAATGTATTAAACCATATTAGTGATATAAGAACATTTAAGTTATGCTTGCTTTTTTTGCCACGAAGACACAAGCTATTTTTCAAATCTTTGAGCCTTTGTTGCTTTTCTCCTTTGAACTTAAGAATTAATTAATTCTGCTCAACGTAACTTTTAAAATTATCCAGGATTGCCTGCCAGCCTCCGCGCTGCATTTCTTCCGGATTTTGTGTTTCAGGGTCAAAACTTTCGATTACCTCTACTCCGTTTGGAGTTTCATTGAAACTAATCTCAACTTTTCTGCCATCGCCCAAAACATATTCGATTGCTTTGTGATTCTCTACCAATGTATATTCGCCTCCAAAATCAAAACTCATGCTGCCATCTTTTGCGGCCATGGTTGATTTGAATGTTCCGCCTTCTCTTAAATCATTTTCCGCATAAGGCGTATGCCAGTCTGGTGAAGCAAAACTCCATTTTGTAATGTGTTCCGGTAATGTCCATAGATTCCAAATTTTGTCTATTGAACTATTAATTGTGCTTTTTACTGTTATCATTATATATCTAATATTTATTGTTTACTATTTATTTTTATTGGTTTTATTGCTTGAAATTTTCAACGTATTCTTTAAACTTCCAAATAACTGCCCGACAAAATTGCTCTTGCATATCCTCAGAAAGATTAGCTTCGGGTTCAAAAGTTTCTGTCAGTTTTGTTTCCGTATTCAGATTTTCAAAACGAACACTTGCTATACGGTTATCTAAAAGTCGATATTCTATTAATGAACATTTTTCTATTCTAGTATAAACTCCTTCAAAATCGAATCCTTCACTTCCATCTTTTGAAGCCATTGTGAATTTGAATTTACCTCCCACTTTCAAATCATTTTCTGCATATGGCGTATGCCAGTCTGCAAATGGAATGTTCCAATTCATAATATGTTCAGGCAATGTCCATAATTCCCAGACTTTCTCAATTGGAGCCTTGATTATATTTTGAACCTTTATCATTTTATTCCTTTTAAACAGTTACATTTTATCTGGAATTTGATCCTCGTTTATAACCGAGAATTCCCAATGATGCCCGTCTAAATCAAAAAAAGAACGATAATACATCCATCCATAATCTTTGGCCTCGTCATATTCAGTTGCTCCATTTTTTACAGCATTCTCTATTATTTGATTTACTTTTTCGCGACTTTCAACCTGTACCGAAAGAATCACTTCATTAGTTGTTTCTGCATTGCAAATTTCTTTATTCGTGAATGTTTTATAAAACTCTTCAACTAACAGCATTGCATTAATGTTTTTACCAATAATCAAACAAGTTCCTTTGTCATTTGTAAATTGTTGATTGAATGAAAAACCTAACTGGGTAAAAAATGATATTGACCTATTTAAATCTTTTACAGGAAGATTTAAGAAAATTTTTGTTTCCATGTTTATATAAAATTACAAATTATTAAGACAAAGTTAGATTATTAACGTTAAGCTTAAGATGCTTTAAAAGTCAACTTTAGGGTCATTTAAGACAAAATGTTTATTTTTGTAAGTCTGCTAATTTTTCCAAAAAAGAAAAACCATGAGTAACAAAATAGGTTTAATCGTCCCGCATGACTATAAATTATTGAGTATAGCTGCAATTTTAGAAGTTTTTGAAACGGCTAATAAACTGAGTCCAGAAACCGAAAAACCTTTTGATATTATGGTTTTTCAATCGCTTGATCAAGTCAACGACAAACGTTTATTTGGATATGAGGTAAATACTATTGAAGAATCTAATCAGTTTCTGGATTTAATTTTGATTCCGGCATTTACCACCGACAATATGAGCGAAATGATTGCAAAGAATAAGAACTTTATTCCGTGGTTAAAAAAACAACATAAGTCCGGAGCCGAATTAGCTAGTTTTTGTACCGGGGCTTTTTTGTTTGCCGCGTCAGGTTTATTAAACGAAAAACTGGCAACGACTCATGTTGATGCGTGCAGTGCGTTTACAAAAGCTTTTCCGTTAGTAAAACTAAAACCCGAAGAAACATTAACCGCCGATGGAAGTTTATATACTAGTGGCGGCTCTACCTCAACATTTCATTTATTAATTTTATTAGTCCAGAAATATTGCGGAAATGAAATTGCCGTTCAAATTGCTAAAATCTTTTCTATTGATTTGAATAGATACAAACAGAGTTATTTCAGCACTTTCAGGCCGAACCATTTACATAATGACACTTTGGTTGCGATGCTACAGCAAAAAATAGAAAGTCAATATCATTCCATTGAAAAACTGGAAGAGATCACTAAAGATATTCCAACAAGCGCGCGTAACATGACACGCAGATTTAAGCAAGTCACAGGAATTCCGCCAATTGAATATTTACAGAATATAAGAGTTGAAAGTTCTAAGAAATATCTGGAACAAACCCAGCTTTCGATTTCTGAAATTATAGAAAAAACAGGCTATAATGATCCAAAAGCTTTTAGAAAGGTATTTTATAAAATGGTAGGCATGAAACCAATTGAATATCGCGAGAAGTTTAGGGTGCAATAAAAAAGTCCCGATTAAAATCGGGACTTTTTATTTATTTTTTTATCGTTCTTACTTTTTATATTTATTTCGTAAAAACTTAATTAGCAAATACAATACATAAACAATGATTATCAAGCCAATGATATTTATGATTTGCCAAAGAAGTATATGTCCCTGAGAATCCTCAATAGCTTCATTCATAACGCAGAGTTTTAATAGTTGTAATATAAAGATACGAAACTGAACAAAATAAAAGTTACAGCAAATTACTGTCAGATTTTATAATCCACACAATTTACATAAAATGGAAATAGAAATAATACTAAAAAAGCATAAAAAAACCTGTTCAAATAAATGAACAGGTTTTAAGTAAACTTTGTCAAAGTTTTGAACTTTAACAAAGTAATATCAAGATTTACGAAGCAATTTCCATACGCTTCAATAAATTTTTACTCAAAGTATGTCTTGCATAATCTTCATCAATCGTCAAAACTTTATCATCTGAACTTGGTAGTTCGTACATTGCATCTGTTAAGATAGCTTCGCATAGCGAACGTAATCCACGAGCTCCTAATTTGTATTCTAATGCTTTGTCAACAATAAAATCTAATGCTTCGTCAGTAATATTAAATTCAACATCATCCATTAAGAATAATTTTTGATATTGCTTGATTAACGCATTTTTAGGCTGTGTCAAAATCGCACGTAATGTTTCTCTGTCAAGAGGATCCATATGCGTTAAAACTGGCAAACGACCAATTATCTCCGGAATCAAACCAAAATCTTTGATGTCTTTTGGAATAATATATTGCAGTAAATTGTCTTTGTCGATATTATCTACATTTTTAGATGTTGAATATCCAACTGCCTGACGGTTTAATCGTTTCGAAATAATACGTTCTACTCCATCAAAAGCTCCTCCTGCAATAAACAGGATGTTTTGAGTGTTTACCTCAACAAATTTCTGGTCCGGATGTTTACGTCCTCCTTTTGGTGGTACGTTTACAACTGTTCCTTCTAATAGTTTCAATAAAGCTTGTTGAACTCCTTCACCAGAAACGTCACGTGTTATCGATGGATTATCGCTCTTACGGGCAATTTTATCTATTTCATCAATAAATACGATTCCTCTTTCGGCTTTGGTTACATCATAATCTGCAGCTTGCAGTAAACGTGTCAAAATACTTTCGACATCTTCTCCTACATAACCTGCTTCTGTAAGTACAGTTGCATCAACGATTGCCAAAGGAACATCTAACATTTTTGCAATAGTTTTTGCTACTAATGTTTTTCCGGTTCCGGTTTGACCAACCATAATGATGTTACTTTTTTCAATCTCTACTTCGTCGTCTAATTGCTGTTGCATTAAACGTTTGTAGTGATTGTAAACTGCCACAGACATTACTTTCTTTGTCTGATCCTGACCAATTACATATTGATCCAGGAAAGCTCTGATTTCTTTTGGTTTCTTTAAAATTAAATCCCCAACAAGTTTTGCGCTTCCGCTTGATTTTAATTCTTCTAATACAATTCCGTGTGCTTGTTCAATACACTTATCACAGATATGTGCATTAATACCTGCAATCAATAAATTGGTTTCTGGCTTTTTTCTTCCACAAAACGAACATTCTAATACTACTTTAGCCATTCTTCTTTAGTTACTAAGCTGCAAAGTTACTAAGTTTCTGAGATTTTTCACTAAAACCTCAGAAACTTAGTAGCTTATTAACTTATATTTTTGTTTCAAGTCTTAAAAAGGTTTCAAGTTTCAGGTTTTAAAGTTGCTATATTTAACTTGAAACCTGAAACTTGAAACATATAAACTGATTTTTAGCTTCTTCTTAATACTTCGTCAATCATTCCGTATTCTTTAGCTTCGTCAGCGATCATCCAGTAATCGCGCTCGCTGTCTTTGTGCACTTTGTCAAAAGTTTGTCCTGAATGTTGAGAAATGATGTTGTATAATTCATCTTTCAATTTCAACATTTCACGTAAGTTGATTTCCATATCTGTTGCAACTCCTTGTGCTCCTCCAGATGGCTGGTGAATCATTACTCTTGAATGTGGCAAAGCCGAACGTTTTCCTGCTGCTCCTGCACATAATAAAACTGCTCCCATTGAAGCTGCCATTCCTGTACAAATTGTCGCTACGTCTGGTTTGATGTATTGCATTGTGTCATAAATTCCTAATCCTGCATAAACGCTTCCTCCAGGAGAATTTAGATAAATTTGAATATCTTTTGATGCATCAGCACTTTCTAAAAATAATAACTGTGCCTGAACGATATTTGCGATCTGATCGTCGATACCTGTTCCCAGAAAGATGATTCTGTCCATCATTAATCTTGAAAATACGTCTAATTGAGAAATATTCAACTGACGTTCTTCAATAATATATGGAGTCATATTTGTTGGGTTCATTGCAGCTATGATTTTGTCATAGTACATTGCGTTTACTCCTTGGTGCTTTGTAGCAAATTTTTTGAATTCTTTACCGTAGTTCATATTTTAAGTGTTCTAAGTTTTACGTTAATTGGTATGTAGTTTATTTTCTACAAAGGTCGTACCTTTTTATAAAGGATGCCAATTTGTCTTATTTCTAGCCCAGATAGTAGTGAAAAGCTTTTTGAATTGCGTTTTTTAGTTTTTTTATTCTTGGAAAGCGACTGAAAGAAGCTCTTGCAAGAATTTAAAAAACTTAAACGGAAGAAAAAACTTGTAACGAATAGCTGGAATAGCTTCTGAAAATTAATCAAAAATAAATTAAAACAAAAGAGCGTCAGGAAAAAGTTCCTGACGCTCAAATATACTTAATTTTTTAGAAATTATTCTCCGTATGAAGCAGCAATAAATTCTTCGTAAGTTACTTCTTTAGTTGTTGGATTTGCTTTTTCTTTGAACACTTCTAACAATTTCTCTGCAACTACTTGCTCAGAAAGTCTTTTTACTTCTTCTTGGTTAGATAAAACTCTGGCAACAATTCCCTGAACTTCTTCGTCAGTTGGGTTTGTTTGACCAAATTGAGCCATTTGTTGTTTGATAGCGTTTGTTGTAAAAGCTTTCAAATCTTCAAATGTAATTTGGATATTGCTTTGAGCCATAGCTTTTCCTTCGATTAATTGAAAACGTAATCCTTTTTCAGATCTTGCGTATTCAACTTCAGCTTCTTCTGCAGAAAGTTTTTTCTCTCCAACAGTTTGCAACCATTTTTTAAGGAATTCAGCTGGTAAATCAAATTTTGTGTTTTCGATTAGGAAATCCTGAACGTCTAACAATAATTTTTGATCTGCTTGTTGTGCGAATTGAGCTTCTGCATCTTCTTTAATTTTAGATTTCAAATCTTCTAAAGAAGCTACTTTTCCTTCACCAAAAAGTTTATCAAATAAATCTTGGTTTAATTCTGCCAATTCAGCTCCGTTGATAGCTTCGATAGTAAAGTTTACTTCAACATCTAAACCGTGAACATCATCATGAGATACTTTTAAGTAATCCATTAATTGGTGATCATCTTCGAATAAACCTTTTGTGCTTACAGCAACTACGTCTCCAACTTTTTTACCGATGAATTTATCAGCAGCAGCTTTGTTGAAAGTAGATAATGAAATTGTAGTAGTATTGTTGATACCTTTTTCTTCGTTTGAGAAAGTTCCTGTCAAATCAGAATCAGCAGACACAACTTCTTGTGGAATTGCTTTTCCGAATTGTTTTTGGATACGCTCTACTTGTCCGTCGATTAATTTATCATCAGCAGTAACGATATATTTTACGATATTATTTTTTGCTTCTAAATCAATTTCGAAGTTTGGAACTAAACCAATTTCGTATTCGAAAGTTAGTTCTTCTGCATCCCAATCAAAGTTTTCGTTTTCTTTAGCAAGAGGAGTTCCTAAAAGATTTAATCTTTCAGATTGAACGAAACGCTCTAAAGCCAAATCAACTACTTTTTTAACTTCTTCTTGCTTAATAGCTTTTCCGTATTGTTTTTCAACAAGGTCTTTTGGTACTTGTCCTTTTCTAAAACCTTTAACGGTAGCCAAAGGCATTTTTTCGTTTATTCTTTTTGCTACCTGACCTTTATAATCCATGTGAACAACTGTCATTACAATTGTTTCATTCACAGCGTTTATTGCTACTCTTTTAATATCCATCTTCTTCTTTAATTTACATAATAAAATTGGGTTGCAAAATTATAAAATTTTTGCAACCCAACCAAGTTTTTAATCTATTGTATTTGAAGACGTTTTAAACGTCATTTATATTTTAGATTTATTCATCGTCTCCTACTATTTTGTAAGTAATAGATTGAAGAATAGACAATATAATACTAAAGAACAATGCTGTCCAGAAAGTATCTACCGCAAAACCTCCAACTATATTTGTGCACAGTAAAATTATAATTGCATTAATTACCAGCAAAAACAATCCTAAAGTTATAACTGTTACCGGCAAAGTAAGGATTACCAATATTGGTTTGATAAATAGGTTTAATAATCCTAAGACAATTGCAACAATTATTGCAGTTGTAAAACTGGCAACATGTACGCCCGGCAAGAAGTTAGCAATTAGCAAAACTAAGCCCGCAGTAACAAGGAGTCTAAGTAATAATTTCATAAAGTTTCAGTTTAATTTTTTCGTATAAAAGTAAAAATACAAAATTTTAATAATACAATCCTTTATTTAAGATTCCATTGACCGCTTTTTTTTCGTGCGCCAACAATTTTTCTTTTTCAATGCGGGATATATCATGCCCAACTCCTCTATATTCTATTGCAACAGATTCTAATATTTCATCAAAAATTAGTTTTGCTCTTTCCAAATGAAAATCAGAAGTAATAACAACAAGCGAATCCAGATTATGACTTAATATTTTTTTTTTGTCATAACGGCATCTTCAACTGTGTTACCCGACAAAGCTGGCTCTAAAAAACTTTGGCTTTCTACTCTTTTATCCATCAGATATTTCATTGCATAATTTGCATGTGCCTTGCTAGTTGTATTAAAGTGCGCTCCAAAACCACCTGTGCAAATAATATAATTATTCTTTGGCTCAAAAATAGCCTTACAATAATCTAATCTGTCTAAAGCGGTATAACCCAAACTACCATCTTCTGAATTTGGAGACCCCAAAACAACTAAAGTTTTCATTTGCTGCAGTTTTATATCCTAACAAAATCACTTATCTTTCTTAATCGATTACTCTTTTAGAAACTCTGTTGTTAATTCGAAAAACATTTTAGGATTTTCGGCATGAAGCCAATGTCCTGCATTTGGAATGGTTTCGAACTTAACATTTGGGAAATGCTGACGTATTGCATCAAAATCTTCATCGGCAATATATCCTGATGCTCCGCCACGAATAAACAATGTTTCTTTTTCAAAAACTAATCCGTCTGGCAAAGCTTTCCCAATGGCATCTAGATTATTATTAAAAACTTCGAGATTAAATCTAAAAGCCAATTGTCCTGGTGCTGCCCAATATAGGTTTTTCAACAAAAACTGACGTGTTCCAAAATCAGGAACATATTGCGCAACGATTGCTTCAACATCATTTCGGCTTGGTTTTACAGAAAAATCAACTGCGTTTAAACCTGCCAAAATATCCTGATGATGTTGCCTGTAGGCTTTTGGTCCAATATCTGCCACAATTAATTTGTCTACAATTTCAGGATGTGTGGTTGCAAAAAGCATTGCTACTTTTCCTCCCATCGAATGTCCCAGAATATCTATTTGAGTTAATTGATTTGCCTGACAATATTCGAAAACGTCTTGTACCATTGCTTCATAACTCCATTCGTCTGAATGAAAACTGCGACCGTGATTGCGTAAATCTAAAATATGCACCTGAAATCCGGCTTCAACATATTGTCCTGCAAGTGTTTTCCAATTATCCGACATACCCAGAAATCCGTGCATGATAATAAATGGTTTTCCTTCGCCTTCTATTTTTGAGTATAACATCTACGTTTTGATTTTTGAAAATATAATACAAAGGTAAAAAACTAATCTGTCATTCTATAAAAGAACAAATCCTACATAATTGTTTTTAATATTATTTTTTATACAAAAACTTTCACGTTTTACGGTTTCCCGTATGCATATTAAAATTTAGCAAAGTATCTTGCGTGCTTAAAAATCGAGGCAAAAACTTGATTTAATTCATTAATTAAATACCAAACCATGATTAAAAAATTCCTTTTATTGGCATTAGTTGTTTCTCAACTGACAATTTCATGTTCTAGCGAAGACAGTCCGGAAAACAAACCGGAACAACCAACTGCAGAACAAACATTGGCAGAACAAATTGCAAACATTGTTAAGCAACCTTATTCTAAATTAAGCCCTAAAGATCAAAAAGTTAAATTAGAAGTCGAAGCTAATGACATGTTGGTTCAATTGGACAAATCAAAAAGTTCAAGCGCTATTGAAGCAATGGAAAACTTAAACAGATTATTAGATCTTAGTTCTGTTGATATTTTTAATGGAAAAAATGATAATGAAGTTGAGGATATCTTAAACGTTTCTGGTGTTTATGGTATTTATACCTGGAACAATGCTGACACAAAATGGGACAAAACAGCTTCGACTACGGAATTAAAATTCGTTTTTCCTGCTAAAAAATCTCTTACTACAAACAATGCAGTATTTTCTACAAAAAGTGTTTCGTCTGACATAAAAGTAAAAATTGAAGATAGTTATGTTTGGCAAACTGGTGTTACAACAAATGACTACATCTTTTTACCAACATCAACAGATGCGGCTTTAACAATTGACAATGCTCAGGTTGCTACTTTCACACAAACTGCTAAGTATTCTAACAAAAAAGAGGTACCGGATGATTTTGCTTATAAAATGACATTAAACGATGGTTATACTTGGGAAATGAACGGTAAAAAAGCAACTGAAAACACGTCAAAAGCTACTTTTACTTATAATGGTAAAACTTTATTAAACTTTAACTCAGGAAGTACTGCAAGTATCGATGCTTTAATTGATAATGACGAACTTATTCAATACAGAGGAAAAGCAAATGGTTTAATCCAATTAATGGACAACTTTATCATTGTTGCTGATATGGATTTGGCAACTGCAGCAGCAGATGATGCAGCTTTAGACAAAAGCTTAGTTCGTCCTGATTATCCAAATTACTACGACGCTAATACTAATTTCAAAGCATATTACACTGCTTTGAGTGCTTATGAGAAAAAACAATCTGAAGGTATCGCAGCTAATTTCAATAAAAACATGAAGTTAATTTTAGTTTCTAAAAAGGACGGAACTAAAATAGCAGATATCGTCCAACATTCAGAAAAAGAAAGTGATGATTATGTTTCTCAATTACCTGTTTGGAATGCTGAAGGTGGTTATTGGTCAAATAATGGTACCGGAGAATCGTTTTCATTATCTTATCTTGACGAAGTATACTATTTAAAATTCAATGATAATACTGAAGTTTCTGTGGCTACTTATTTCTCTGAAGGATTTGAGAATTTACAAACTAAATTTGATGATTTCGTAAAAGCTTTCAAAAAATAATAGCTTTTAAAATTATAATTAGAGCCGATTTGAAATCATAGACTGCACCCAAAAGTTTAGACAAATTTATAATTAAGTTTGATAATAATGAGCTCGATATTTTATCGGGCTCATTTTGTTTAAATTTGATTTAATTCTTTCGTTATTGTAATATATTATATACTTATTAATTTCTTTTTTTAATTGTTCTATTGATTTAAATTTTTGGGTATAAAACATTTCAGATTTTAATATTCCAAAGAAGTTTTCAATAATTGCATTATCTAGGCAGTTTCCTTTTCTTGACATGCTTTGTTTGATTCCTTTTTGTTTTAATAAAAGTTGGTAATGATTCATTTGGTATTGCCAGC